>NZ_JBVJPC010000005.1:0-113764 GCF_055582845.1 Streptomyces sp. NPDC107471
TGATGGCCGGGAACGGGGTATCAACATATCTGGCGTTGATTTTTGGCACGCTGTTGAGTTCTCAAGGAACGGACGCTTCCTTTGTACTCACCCTCTCGGGCTTTCCTCCGGGCTTTTCCCTTCGGTCTTGCGTTTCCGACTCTATCAGACCGTTTCCGGTTCCGATTTCCTCGGTGCTTTCCAGGTTCCCGCTTCCGCGTTTCCCTTTCCGGCGGTTCCGACTCTATCAGATCCTTTCGGGCCTGATTCCCAGTCAGAGGGGCTTGCCTTCCCGGCCGTTGGGCCGTTCCGACGTCTCAAACCTTAGCGGACTCTCACTGCGGTCCCAAATCGAGGAGCCGCACCCAAATCGAATTGAATTCGGGCACACCGAATTCATCCCGGCTGGGAGATCGTTCTGATGGTTTGAGTGGCCGCTGTCGCGGCGGAGGTGCTACCGAAGAACCGTTACGGCCCCGCGGCAACCCGAAGAACTCTACGGATCCAGCAAGGGGGTGTCAAGCACCCTCTGTCAAGATCTTTTCAGTCGAGGTCGCTGAGCCGCCCGCCGGCGTCCGGCTGCGCGTGCTCCACCCTACGCAGAAGGCGGGTGAGCACGTCCCCGAGGGTGTTGCGCTCCTCCGGCGACAGGTCCTGGAGCAGGTCCTCCTCGAAGACCGTGGCCAGGCGCATCGCCTCCAGCCACTTCTCGCGGCCCTCGGCGGTCAGCTCCACGATCACCCGGACCCGGTTGGACTCGTCCCGCTCCCGGGTCACCAGTCCCTCGGCGAGCATGCGGTCGATCCGGTGGGTCATCGCGGCCGGTGTGAGGCCGAGCCGTTTGGCGAGATCGCTGGGGCCCAGCCGATAGGGAGCCCCGGAGAGCACGAGTGCCTTGAGGACCTCCCACTCGGCGTTGCTGATGCCGAGGTCGGCGGTCTGACGGCTGTAGGCGACGTTCATACGGCGGTTCAGGCGGGAGAGCGCCGAGACGATCTGCTCCACCTGCGGGTCGAGGTCCTGGAACTCGCGCTGGTACGCGGCGATCTGCTCTTCGAGCGTCGGCTCGGGCACGCCAGGGGTCTCGGCCATGGCCGCAGTATGGCACGCACCTCCTTTGCCTTGAAGTCCTTCAGTATGTACTCTTTAGCTTCGAAGTTTAGCTTTGAAGTCTTCACTCCTAACTAGTGAGAGAGGTGAACGTGACCAGGGCGAGGGGCGCAGCGATGCGTCGGATTCACGTGGGCAACGCACTCAGCGCGTTCGGGCTCGGTTTCACCGTCCCCTATCTGTATGTCTACGTGGCGCAGGTGCGGGGCCTTGGTGCCATGACGGCCGGGCTGGTCCTGGCCGTCTTCGCGGTGGCGGCGCTGATGGTGCTGCCGTTCGCCGGGCGGGCCATCGTCCGGCGAGGCCCGCTGCCGGTGCTGCTCACCGCTCTGGTCATGGCCGCCGTCGGGGCGCTGAGCCTGGGGCTCTCGGCCCACGCGCCCACCGTGCTGCTGTCGGCGGCCGCCCTTGGGGCCGGTCAGGCCGTGATGCAGCCGGCGCTGGCGACGATGATCGTGGATTGCTCCGCCTCGGAGACGCGCTCCCGTGCCTTCGCGACGCAGTTCTTCCTGCAGAACCTCGGTCTGGGCGTCGGCGGTCTGATCGGCGGGCATCTCGTCGACACGTCGAGCACGGCGTCGTTCACCCTGCTGTTCGCGATCGAGGCGGCGATGTTCCTGCTGCTGGTGGTCGTGATGACGACCCTGCGGCTGCCGCAGGCTCCCCGCATCGAGGGCGCTCCGACCCGGTCCGCCAAGGGAAGCTGGAAGCAGTTGCTCGGCAACCGGGCCATGGTGCAGTTGTGCGTGCTGGGCTTCGTGCTGTTCTTCGCGTGCTACGGACAGTTCGAGTCCGGCCTGAGCGCGTACGGCGTCGAGGCCGCCGGTATCTCGACCTCCGCGTTGGGCACGGCCCTGGCCGCCAACACCGCGATGATCGTGGTCGCGCAGTTCGCCGTGCTGAGGTTCGTCGAGCGGCGCCGGCGGTCCCGGGTGATCGCGCTGGTCGGGCTCATCTGGGCCGTCGCATGGCTCACCGCCGGTTATGCCGGGCTCGGTCACGGCAGCAAGGAGATGGCCACGGCCGCGTTCGTGTCGACGTACGCGCTGTTCGGGCTCGGTGAGGCGATGCTGTCGCCGACCGTGGCCCCGCTGGTGGCCGATCTGGCGCCGGAGGGCATGGCGGGCCAGTACAACTCCGCCTTCGCCCTGGTCAAGCAGCTCGCCCTGGCGGTCGGTCCGGCGGTGGGCGGTCCGCTGGGCGCGTCGCTGCACGCGCCGTACATCGTGACGTTCCTGCTGTTCTCGCTGGGGATCACCTACCTGGCGCTGCGACTGGGCAGGCACCTGACCCCGGTGCAGAACCAGCCGACGCTGCGGAAGAGCCGGGTGGTGGCCCAGGGCGGAGCAACGGCGAAGTCCCTGGCCGCCTGACTGCAACGCGGCTAGGGGCGCGGGGAGCTGCGCGGCAGGTCACGACCGACCCGCAGCCGCCCCGCTCCCTCAGGCCGCTACCCCTTGGGCAGCACGAACTCGCACCAGACCGCCTTGCCGCCCCCCGGCGTCCTCCGGGACCCCCAGTTCGACGCGATGGTCGCGACGATGGCGATCCCCCGGCCGGACTCGTCACCGGGTTCCGCCCGTCGGCGCCGGGGCAGGTGGTCGTCCCCGTCCGTCACCTCGACGATGAGCCGCCGATCGGTGCGGCGAAGCCGAAGGCGCATGGGCGGGGTGCCGTGCTGCAAGGAGTTCGCCACGAGCTCGCTCACCGCCAGCACGCCGAGGTCGTGCAGTTCGACCGGGAAGCGCCAGCTCGTCAGCACGCCGGAGGCGAACGCACGCGCGCGTGGGGCCGCCTCGACACCGCCGAGCAGTTCCAGGGCGGCGTTGCGGAAGAGTTCGGCGTCGGGGCCGGTGTGGGCCGGGTGCTGGAGGACCATGACGGCGACGTCGTCGTCGTGCTCGGCGGTGACGCCGGCCGAGCGGATCAGGCGGTCGCAGATCACCTGGGGGGTGCCGGTGGCGCCGGCCAGGGCGCGTTCGAGGGCCGCGATCCCCTCGTCGAGGTCTTCGTTACGGCGTTCGACCAGGCCGTCGGTGTAGAGGACGGCCGTGGAGCCGGGGCCGAGCGGGATGGAGCCCGAGGCGTGCATCCAGCCGCCGGTGCCGAGCGGCGGGCCGGTGGGCTCGTCGGCGCGCAGGACGACACCGCTCTCGTCGCGGACCAGGATCGGCAGGTGGCCGGCCGAGGCGTAGACCAGCTTGCCCTCGTTCGGGTCGTGGATGGCGTAGACGCAGGTGGCGATCTGGTTGGCGTCGATCTCCATGGCGAGGCCGTCCAGGAGCTGGAGGATCTCGTGCGGCGGGAGGTCCAGGCGGGCGTAGGCCCGGACCGCCGTGCGGAGCTGGCCCATGACGGCCGCCGCGCGCACCCCGCGGCCCATGACGTCGCCGATGACGAGGGCCGTGCGGCCACCGCCGAGGGTGATGACGTCGTACCAGTCGCCGCCGACCGCGGCCTCCGTGCCGCCGGGGTGGTAGGTGGCGGCGATGCGCAGGTCGTCGGGTTCCTCGAGCTCCTGCGGGAGCAGGCTGCGCTGGAGGGTGACGGCGGTCTCGCGCTGGCGGCGCTCGCTGGCTCTGAGGCGTTCGGCGGCCTCGGCGTGGTCGGTGACGTCGGTCGCGAACACGAGGACACCGCCGCCGCCCCCGTGTCCTTCCGTCACCGGTGTGCAGGTGAAGGTGTAGGAGCGGCCGTCGGGGGCCTTGCGGGACTTGACCGTGCGCGGTTTGCCGCTGCGCAGGACCTGGTCGAGGAGGGGCAGGAGGCCGATCTCGTGGAGCTCGGGGAGGGCTTCGCGGGCCGGTTCGCCCGTGGGGCGCAGGCCGAAGGCGACCACATAGGCGTCGTTGACGTAGGCGAGGCGGTGGTCGGGGCCGTGGACGAGGGCGACGAGGGCGGGGACTCGGTCGAGGACTTCACGGACGGGGAGTTCGTCGACGGCGGGGACCGGCACGGTCAGTTGTTCGGCGCGGGCCGCGGGGACGGCGCCCTCGCTCAGGCGGTCCTCGGTGACCAGGTCGTCGGTCCGCGCTGCGGCGCGGCGCTGCGTTCCGGGGAGGCGGGCGCTCCAGCGCGTGAAGTTCACGAATCCTTGCCTCGTGTCGTCGTCTTCGGCGTCGTCGGGCCGGCTCCGGGCCCGGCCGGGGGGCTGGGGACGGCAGCCCGGGGGTGCAGCACGGTGGGAAAACCTCTTGGTTCGAGGGGCGGGCGGCTGCCCGTCCGAAGTCGGGCACCAGTCTGGCAGGGTGACCGACCGGGTCGACATCCGTCAGACGCCGGGGCGGTCCGTGGAGTTCCTCGGTCCGGTCAGGACGACCCCTTCGGGTCGTTCGTCGGGTCGTGAGGATGCTTTCCACCGGCCGCGAGTTCGAACTCCGCTCGGGGGTGTTCGAGTGATCCGAGGGAGACGATCTCCCTCTTGAAGAGCCCCGACAGGGTCCATTCGGCCAGGACACGGGCCTTGCGGTTGAAGGTGGGGACCCTGCTGAGGTGGTAGACGCGGTGCATGAACCAGGCAGGGTAGCCCTTCAGCTTGCGTCCGTAGACGAACGCGACACCTTTGTGGAGGCCCAGCGAGGCGACCGAGCCGACGTACTTGTGGGAGTACGTCTCCAGGGGCTCGCCGCGCAGCGCGTGCGCGAGGTTGTCGCCGAGGACCTTCGCCTGGCGTACGGCGTGCTGGGCGTTGGGTGCCGTCTCCCTGCCGGGCTCCTCGGCGGTGACGTCGGGGACGGCGGCCGCGTCTCCGGCCGCCCACGCGTGCGTGGTGCCCTCCACGGTGAGCTGGGGGGTGCATTTCAGCCGACCTCGCTCGTTGAGCGGGAGGTCGGTGGCGGCGAGGAGCGGGCTGGGTTTCACGCCGGCGGTCCACACGACCGTACGCGTGGGGAAGCGGTTGCCGTCACTGAGGACGGCGACGCGGTCCACGCAGGACTCCAGGCGGGTGTTGAGCCGTACGTCGATGTTGCGGCGGCGCAGTTCGCTGACCGTGTAGCGGCCCATGTCCTCGCCGACCTCGGGGAGGATGCGGTCGGAGGCCTCGACGAGGATCCACTTCATGTCCTCGGGGCTGACGTTGTGGTAGTAGCGCGCGGTGTAGCGGGCCATGTCCTCCAGCTCGCCGAGCGCCTCCACGCCCGCGTAGCCGCCGCCGACGAAGACGAAGGTGAGGGCCGCGTCGCGGATCGCGGGGTCGCGGGTGGAGGAGGCGATGTCCATCTGTTCGATGACGTGGTTGCGCAGGCCGATGGCCTCCTCGACCGTCTTGAACCCGATGCCGTGGTCGGCGAGGCCGGGGATCGGCAGGGTGCGCGCGATCGAGCCCGGGGCGAGGACGAGTTCGTCGTAGGAGAGCTGCTCACCGCCCGTGCGCTCCTCCTCGGTGGCGAGGGTGGCGACGAAGGCCGTGCGCCGGGTGTGGTCGATCGCGGTGGCCTCGCCGACGAGGACGCGGCAGCGGTCGAGGACGCGGCGCAGCGGTACGACGACGTGGCGCGGGGAGATGGATCCGGCGGCCGCCTCGGGCAGGAACGGCTGATAGGTCATGTACGGGTCGGGGGTGACGATGGTGATCTCGACCTCGCCCCGGTCGAGTTCCCGTTTCAGCTTGCGCTGCAGACGCAGAGCCGTGTACATCCCGACGTAGCCACCGCCGACAACCAGAATGCGCGCACGTTCCTTCACCATCCCATGACGCACCCGTCGCTTGAGTTTGTCCACAGCCTCGACAATTTGTGTGACTGGAAGTCGTCGGCGCGCCGGGTTGGCCGAATCGTCCGGGGGCGCGGAAGGTTGCCAGGTCAACGGGTGTGCGCCGGGCGGGCGGAGGGGGTGCAATCGGGGCGTTTGTCACCCGTACTCCGATCGGGGGGCGCTCCGTGCGGAACCTGCCCCTTCTGAATTGACCCCCACTCAACTATGTTCGTGTGTCGACGGGGTGTAGGGGGATGCGCTCCGGGTCCGCGACGGGCGGACTCGCGAAACGGGCTTGTTCCGTACGCTCCGGCTTTCGATGGCGGGGAGAGTCTCCGGGGGGAGACGTCATTACCGGGGGAACATTTATGCACATTCAGGACACTCATTGGTCTACCGCGTCAGCCGTCGCACCCGGTGGCGGTGCATTGGGCGGCGCGATGGGCTCGGCCATGAGCGCGGCGGGCAACGGACGGGACGGATCCCGTTCGGCCCCGCTGCGCGTGGACGCACAGCGCAACCTGGAACACGTACTGCGCGCGGCGCGCGAGGTCTTCGGCGAGCTGGGCTACGGCGCGCCGATGGAGGACGTGGCGCGGCGCGCCCGGGTCGGTGTCGGCACGGTGTACCGGCGGTTCCCGAGCAAGGACGTCCTGGTCCGGCGGATAGCCGAGGAGGAGACCTCCCGGCTGACCGACCAGGCGCGGGCGGCGCTCGGCCAGGAGGACGAGCCGTGGTCGGCGCTGTCGCGCTTCCTGCGCACGTCGGTCGCCTCCGGTGCCGGGCGGCTGCTGCCGCCGCAGGTGCTGCGGGTCGGGGTCGCCGACGAGGTGTCCGACGGCTACGACGCCACGCGGGTGCCGCAGCAGCGGACCACGCCGGGCGCGGGCGAGCTGCGGCTGGTGCCGGAGGAGGTTCCGTCGGCGGCCGACGACGACGCCGGGGCGGCGGCGCTGCTGGAGGTCGTGGGCCAGCTCGTGGACCGGGCGCGGGCGGCCGGTGAGCTGCGGACCGACGTGTCCGTGTCGGACGTCCTGCTGGTGATCGCGACCGCGGCGCCCTCGCTGCCGGACGCGGCGCAGCAGGCGGCGGCCTCGGCGCGGTTGCTCGACATCCTGCTGGAGGGGCTGCGGTCCCGGCCGGCGTGACTCGAAGGAGTGACAGCGGGGTGCGGTCGGTTGACGTCCGCACCCCTGCGCATTCCGGCGTTTTTCGGGTGGCCGGGGCAACTCCCGCACCGGCCATGACAGTTGAGTCTTCCCCATCCGGGTGATGCTCAGTACTGCCGTGCGGGAAGTCCCCACGGATGAGTGGATGCCCCGAACCGCGGGGCACTGACCAAAAGCCAATATGGCACTCTGACCCGGTGTTCGGGACTGGTTGGGCCGGCGGCGGGGGCATTCCGCGATGAGCGTTGACGGGCGGAACGAAGGCCTCGGTGAGGGCGACGGGGAAGCCGGGGGCACCCCTCAGGTGCCGGGCCAGGGCGGCCGCGCGGGCATCCCGCAGGGCGGCATCCCGGCCCAGGGCGGCGAACCGGTCGAGGGCAGCGTCCCGGCGCAGCGCGACCGGCGCGAGGACGGCGGCCTCCTGCCGCCGCCCCGGCAGATGCCGCCGTCCGACGCCGACCTGATCGAGCGGATGCGCTCCGGCGACGACACCGCCTACGAGGCGCTCTACCGCCGCCACGCGGACGCGGTGCGCCGCTACGCCCGCACCTGCTGCCGCGACGGCCACACCGCGGACGACCTCACCGCGGAGGTCTTCGCCCGCATGCTCCAGGCGGTGCGCGGCGGCCACGGCCCCGAGCACGCCGTACGCGCCTATCTGCTCACCACCGTCCGCCGCGTGGCCGCGAACTGGACGAAGTCGGCGAAACGGGAGCAGCTCGTCGACGACTTCGCGGTGTTCGCCGCCCAAGCCGCGCGCACCTCCGAGGTCTCCGACGACGACACGCTCGACCTCGCCGCCGACGTGCGCGCGATGCACGTGGCCGAGCAGTCCATGGCCATGCAGGCCTTCCGGTCGCTGCCCGAGCGCTGGCAGGCCGTGCTGTGGCACACCGAGGTCGAGGACGAGTCGCCCAGCGAGGTCGCCACCCTCTTCGGGCTCGACGCCAACGGCACGCGCGTGCTGGCCAGTCGCGCCCGCGAGGGCCTCAAGCAGGCCTACCTCCAGGCCCACGTCAGCGCGGCCCTCGCCGACGACGAGGAGTGCGCCCGCTACGCCGACCGGCTCGGTGCCTACGCCCGCGGCGGCCTGCGCACCCGTGCCGAACGCGGTCTGCGCAAGCACCTGGACGAGTGCGTCAAGTGCCGGCTGGCCGCGGGCCAGATCAAGGAAGTCGCCGGCGGCATCCCCGCCGTCGTACCGGTCGCGGTCATCGGCTGGTTCGGGGCCGCCGGGTACGCCAAGGCCGCCGGACTCATCGCGGGCGGCGCCGGAGCGGGCGCGGCCGGTGCCGCGGGCGCTGCCGCCGCCGCGAGCGGGGGCTCCTCGGGCGGGACGGGGGCGGGCGGCGCCGCGGCCTCGGAGGGGCTCGGCGCGCCGGTGAAGGCCGGTATCGCGGCCGGTGTCGTCGCGGTGGCCGCCGCCGCGGTGGCGCTCGCGCTGATCGGCGACGACAGCCCGGCCAGGAAGCCCGACGCCAAGCCGCCGGCCTCGGCGCCGGTCGTCGAACCGGCCGACTCCGCGCCCACCGCCTCCCCGAAGAAGCCGGAGCCCCCGCTGGTCCCGGTGGCGGCGGCCGCGCCCACACCGACTCCGACGCCGACGCCGACCCGCACGCCCACGCCCGCACCCCCCGCGAAGCCCGCCCCGGCGCCCACGCCGACCCCCACCCCGGAACCGACACCGACCCGCAAACCCACTCCCACGCCCACCCCGACGCCGACTCCCCCGCCGCCGCCCGCCGTCTACCAGTGGAACGAGCTGGCCTACGACGTCTCCGGCGACGGCAGCGGGCCCGAGATGCGGATCGGCCAGAGCACCTGGGTCTGGCAGCGCTACGGCGTCTCGGTCGCCGACCGGAAGTACGCCCACGGCGTGACCGTGCACGGCCGCTCCTCCGTCACGATCGACCTCAACCGCACCTGCTCCTCCTACGACGCGATGGTCGGCGTCGACGACATGACGCTGGGCCTCGGCAAGGTCTACTTCTCCGTGTACGCCGACGGGGCCCGGCTGTGGAGGTCGGGGCTGGTCAAGGGCGGCGACCCGGCCGTGCCCGTCCATGTGGACCTCACCGGGCACCGGACCGTACGGCTCGTCGTCGAACCACACAGCCCCTTCGACGACCTGATGCTCGCGGACTGGGCGGAGTCGAAGTTCAGGTGCTCCTGACGCGCCGCGGGCGGGCCTGAACAACGCCCAGGGGTGCCTATGGGTTGCCGCGGAGGGTTGCGGGCGAGTGCGGGTGCGTGGTGGCTTGTCGCGCAGTTCCCCGCGCCCCTAGGGGGTTGCAGCCCCCTGCGCCACGAGCGAGCGTGCACCACGACCGGCCGTCTGGCGAGTGCGGGTGCGTTGTGGCTGGTCGCGCAGTTCCCCGCGCCCCTAGGGGGTTGCAGCCCCCTGCGCCACGAGCGAGCGTGCACCACGACCGGCCGTCTGACGGGTGCGGGTGCGTGGTGGCCGGTCGCGCAGTTCCCCGCGCCCCTAGGGAGTTGCAGTCACCTGCGCCACGACGGACCGTTCGCCGGACGGCGCGCCAGGACGGGCCGTTGGCCGCGTACGGCGGTGAGGGGACGGGGTGGGGGGTGTCCGCCCGCAGCGGCCGGCGTCCGTTGCAGAGCAACAGTGAAAGGGACCGAGGCGCCGGACCGAGGACGGATACCCCCCACCCCGGCACCGACCCACCCCCCGGACCGCACGCGCTACACGAACCCCCACCGGACAGCAGCGGGCCGCCGCAGGCATCCAGGGGCGCGGGGAACTGCGCAAAAGACGCCCGCCCCCACCGAACCCGCTCAACCGCCGGAGGCCCCCGCCCCCAACGCCCCCCGCTGCGGCCGAATCCCCGCCGGCACCGCACGCGCGCGTGCCGGTGTTCCCGTCCAGCACGTCCCCCGCCGCGCCAGCAACCGCCCCAGCCACAGCTCCAGCGAGACCAGGTCCGCCAGCCCGTCCAGCGGCAGCGCCTCGCCCTCCGCCGCCGCCCGCAGCGCCTTGCGCACCACCCGCGCCTCCACCAGCCCCGCCTGCGCGAGCAACGGCGTGCCGAACAGGGACATCAGGGAGTCCGCCGCCACCCGCAGCCCCGTACGGGTCGCCGCGGCCGAGGAGGCATGCGACGGGGCGCCCCAGCCCGGTGGGAGGTCGGAGACTCCGGCGCCCTCCAGGACCGTACGGAGGATCTCCGCGCGGGCCCCCGGCCGGACGCGCAGCGCCTCGGGCAGGGCGCGGCAGGCCCGCACCACCTGGTTGTCCAGGAAGGGCGCGTGCAGCCGCTGGGAGCGGATCTCCACGGCCTGCTCCAGGACCCGCAGGTCGGACGCGTGCCGCGCGAGTGCCGCACGCGCGCGGAAGTCCCCGGGATGCTGCCCGGGACCCACCCCGGAGCGATGCGTGGCCCCCTGGAGGCGAACCGATACTTCAGCCAGCGCCTCCCCCGTCAGCCAGCGCGCCGCGGGCCCCGGTCTGGCCCAGGTGAGCCCGGCGAGGGACGCCCCCACCGCGCCCCCGGGCTCGTCGAAACGCTGGTGCATGAGCCGGTCGGCCAGCATCTCCAGACCGACCCGGTACGGCGTGCGGGCCAGTTTCCGCGCGGCGCCGTACACGCGCGCGGGGACGAGCACGGATCCGTCCGCCTTGGTCAGGGCGGCCACGGGCCGGACCAGGTGGCGCCGCTTGCGGTCCATCAGGAGGTCGGCGAGGCGCGCCGGATGCGCGTCGAGGACCTGCCGGGCCCCGTAGCCCGTGAAGTGGTCCGCGCTGCCCGCCGCCAGCCGGGCCCGGTGCCGCGCCGCCGTCACCAGGCACGGCCCGGGTTCGTCGGTCAGGGGCCCGTCGAGTTCGGCGTACGGGAGGGTCTCCTCGCCGCCGGTGACCACCACGTGGTGCAGCCGCGGGTTGGCCGCGAGCGTGCCCGCCCGCTCCAGTTCGGCCTCCCGGCCGCCGACGGCGAGGTCGTTGAAGGTGACCGCGAGCAGCCGCTCGCCGGCCCCGGTGCCGTGTCCGAGGACGGTTCCCGGCATGCCGGGCAGCCCGGCGGCCAGCAGGGCGAGCGTCCCCGAGGCGGGCCCCCCGGACAGGTCGGCCCCGATCCCCGGCACCGGCATCCCGCGCGCGGCACGCCGTTCGGCGGGGCCCATGCCGGGCACCGGACCGGGGTCGATGTCGGGCACGTGCCGGGGCGCGGACAGCCGGGCCCGGACCGCCTCGACGAGCGCGTCCCGCACCCCGTCGACCGCGCTGTCCGGGTCGGCGGAGGGCGCGGCGACCGCGAGGGAGGCGACGGGTTCGTAGCCGGCGATCTCGCGGGCGCCGTTGCGCAGGATCAGCGCGTGCCCCGGCGGAATGCGCCGTACGCCCTCGTAGGGAGTGGAGTCGTGGAGCGCGGCCGGTACGTCGGGGGCGGCGAGCAGCGCGGCGAGGTGCCCGAAGTCGAGGTTGGCCTCGATGAGGTCGGCGAGGGGCAGGGCCGCGGTCGCGTAGGCCGTGCCGCCGGCCCAGGGTGTGTGGAACACCGGCCGGGCGCCCGCCAGATCGCCGCCGACGGTGATCCGGCGGCCCACCTGGACGACCGCCGTGTACGCGCCCGACCAGGCCGTCAGATGCCGAAGTGCCCCTCCGCGCGCGGCGAGCAGTCCGATCCGGAGCTGTTCGTCGGAGGCCCCGCAGGTGCCGAGGACCGCGATCCGGGTCTGCGCGTCGACGGTGACCACGCGCACCTCGTCGGGCCGCCAGTCGCCGACCGCCCACAGCGGGTCCGGGTCGCCCCACAGGAGGTGCGAACCCACCGGGTGCACGGTCTCGCCGTCGCTTCCCGTGGCCCCCGCCGTCCCGATCCCGGAGACACCCGCGGCGGTGCTGCTCCATCCCACCAACCACCGCATCGACGCCTCCACAGGCTGTGGACAACCAGTGCACCGCTCGAACCGGTCACCATGCTGCCATGAAGGAAGCCTGCCGGAGGGTCGGTGGAGCCGCTTGGGATGCGGGGAACACGCCCCCGGCAACACCCGCGTACGCCTGTGAACAGGCCTGCGGGACAAGGAGCGTGCGACGCGAATGCGCCCCCGATACGCTCCCCAAAAACGCCTAACGCGCCCTCAACTGCCATGGTGGGAGGGCTGATCGCCCGCGAGGAAGAGGGTCGGTTTTCGGCCAAATCGGCGCGCCGGGGACAGGCTTGCACACGCTCCGTGCACAGTCCGCGCACCGCTCGACAGGTGCGCGGCCCGGGAGACGCCACTTCGCCCCCCGGGCCGGTCCGCCGCCCGCGGGGATGGAGGCGGCGGTGTCCCCCAGCCCACTGGATCCAGTACAGCGGGCCGACCCACGCATCATCCATGGAAGCGCTCCCCCGATGGCCGGAGAAGAGCGCACGGACGGGCGCACGGCCACACAACAGGAGCACGACGCAACTGCGCGTATCGGACCCGCACTTCAGTACGGACCACAATCCCGCCATCCGGAACAATGCCCCTTAACGCTTGGGATGCGGCGAACTACGCTGGGTTTACGAATGCCGCGTGGTTATGCCAGCGCGGCAGCCGTCTGTGTCGAGGGGTGGCGCATGTCCAGGGAGCAACGCGGGCCGAACGAAAAACTCGGCGCCGTTCTCGCCCTCGCGGGAATCAGCAACGCAGGACTCGCGCGTCGCGTCAACGATCTTGGCGCTCAACGCGGGTTGACTCTTCGCTACGACAAGACGTCGGTGGCGCGCTGGGTGTCGAAGGGGATGGTGCCGCAGGGTGCGGCGCCGCACCTCATCGCCGCCGCCATCGGCCAGAAGCTCGGCCGCCCGGTGCCGCTCCACGAGATCGGCCTGGCGGACGCGGACCCCGCGCCGGAGGTGGGCCTGGCCTTCCCCAGGGACGTCGGACAGGCCGTCCGGTCGGCCACGGAGCTCTACCGCCTGGACCTCGCCGGCCGTCGGTCCGGCGCGGGCGGCATCTGGCAGTCGCTCGCCGGTTCCTTCGCGGTGAGCGCATACGCAACGCCCGCCTCGCGATGGCTGATAACCCCGGCCGACAGCTCGGTCGCGCGCGAGGTGAACCACTCCGAGGGCTCCGGCGCACCGCTCAAAGTCGGCCACAGCGACGTTCAGAAACTGCGGGAGGCCGCCGAGGACGCCAGGCGCTGGGACTCCAAGTACGGAGGCGGCGACTGGCGTTCGTCCATGGTGCCGGAGTGCTTACGGGTGGAGGCGGCACCGCTGCTGCTCGGCGCGTACTCGGACGAGGTGGGCCGGGCGCTGTTCGGCGCCTCCGCCGAACTCACCCGGCTCGCGGGCTGGATGGCCTTCGACACGGGCCAGCAGGAGGCCGCGCAGCGGTACTACATCCAGGCGCTGCGGCTGGCCCGCGCGGCCGCCGACGTCCCCCTCGGCGGCTATGTGCTGGCGTCGATGTCGTTGCAGGCGACCTACCGGGGCTTCGGCGACGAGGGCGTCGACCTCGCGCAGGCCGCGCTGGAGCGGAACCGAGGACTGGCGACGGCCCGCACCATGAGCTTCTTCCGGCTCGTCGAGGCGCGGGCACACGCGCGTGCCGGTGACGCCGCCGCGGCCGGAGCGGCGCTCAAGGCGGCCGAGGGCTGGCTGGAGCGCTCCCGGGAGGGCGACAACGACCCGTCCTGGCTCGGCTTCTACTCCTACGACCGCTTCGCCGCCGACGCGGCCGAGTGCTACCGCGACCTGAAGGCACCACGCCAGGTCCGCCGCTTCACCGAGCAGGCGCTGTCGAAGCCGACGGAGGAGTTCGTACGCTCGCACGGGCTGCGGCTGGTGGTCTCGGCGGTCGCCGAGCTCGAGTCGGGCAATCTCGACGCGGCGTGCGAGCAGGGCGTGCGGGCGGTGGAGGTCGCGGGGCGCATCTCCTCGGCCCGCACCACCGAGTACGTGAAGGATCTTCTGCACCGGCTGGAGCCGTACGGCGACGAGCCGCGGGTGGTGGAGCTCAGGGAGCGGGCCCGGCCGCTGCTGATGGCTCCGGCATGAGACCCGGACGGCGGCACCGCCTCCCGCGTTTGAAGTGACTGTCAGTGGTGCAGTGCACTATCGGGGGTGGGAGGTGGTGCAGGTGCTGTCCGGGATCGCTTACGACTGCGATGTGCTCGTGGTCGGTGGAGGCATCGTCGGGTTGTCCACGGCGTACGCGATCACGCGCAGCGCGCCCGGCACCCGGGTGGTGGTGCTGGAGAAGGAGGCCGGGCCCGCCCGGCATCAGACCGGGCGCAACAGCGGGGTGATCCACAGCGGGATCTACTACCGGCCGGGTTCGCTCAAGGCACGGTTCGCGGTGCGGGGCGCCGCCGAGATGGTCAAGTTCTGCGCGGAGTACGGCATCGCCCACGCCGTCACCGGCAAGCTGATCGTCGCGACCGAGCGCGACGAGCTGCCGCGGCTGCACGGCCTGGTCCAGCGCGGCCGGGAGAACGGCATTCCGGTGCGGGAACTGGGCGCCGCCCAGATCGCGGAGTACGAACCCGAGGTGGAGGGGCTCGCCGCCATACACGTCGGGACGACGGGGATCTGCGACTTCGTCGGGGTCGCCCGCCAGTTGGCCGAGGCGTCGGGCGCGGAGATCCGCTACGGCGCCGAGGTGCGGCGGATCGACCGGCGCCCGGAGCGCGGGGTCGCCGTCCTGACGGGCACCGGGGACGTCGTACGGGCGCGGGTGCTGGTGAACTGCGCCGGGCTGCACTGCGACGAGGTGGCGCGGCTGACCGGCGACGACCCCGGAATGCGGATCGTGCCGTTCCGGGGCGAGTACTACTCCCTGGCGCGGCCCGAGCTGGTGCGGGGCCTGGTCTACCCGGTGCCGGACCCGGCGTTCCCGTTCCTCGGGGTGCATCTCACGCGCGGGATCGACGGAGGCGTGCACATCGGCCCCAACGCGGTGCCGGCGCTGGCCCGGGAGGGGTACGACTGGGGGACCGTACGGCCTCGGGAGCTCGGCGCCACCCTGGCGTGGCCGGGGTCCTGGCAGATAGCCCGGCGGCACTGGCGGTACGGCACGGGGGAGCTGCGGCGCTCGGTGTCCCGCAGGGCGTTCACCGCAGCGGTCCGAAGGCTGCTGCCTGCGGTGACACCGGACGATCTGGTCCCCGCGGCCGCCGGAGTGCGCGCACAGGCGGTCCTGCGGGACGGCACGCTGGTGGACGACTTCCTGATCCGCGAGGGAGCGAGGACGGTCCACGTGCTGAACGCCCCTTCCCCCGCGGCGACCGCGTCCCTGCCGATCGGCCGGGAGGTGGCCAGACGCGCCCTGGAGACCCTGCGCTCGGCGTGAGGGGCGGAAGGGGTCCAGTGCGTCCATGACGCCCCCTCCCCCGGCTCACCGTAAAATCGACCCCACTGTGTCTGACTCCCTCAACGCCCCCGAAGCCCCCCGGTCCCGGCCCGCCGCCTCCGGCGAGAGCGGTCCGCATGTTCCCGGTGTGTCCGTCCGGCGCACCCGGGCCAAAGGGGAGCCGCGGTTTCCCGACGGGCCCAGTGCCGATCCGGCGGGGTCGCACTTCGAGCGGCGGATCCGGAGCTTCCAGCCCCGGCGGAGCCGGGTGACTGCGGGGCAGGCGGACGCCTTGCAGCGCCTGTGGCCCACATGGGGCCTCGACATCGACGGGCAGCGCACGATCGACCTCGGCGAGCTGTTCGGCAACGACAACCCCGTCGTGCTGGAGATCGGGTTCGGGATGGGCGAGGCCACCGCGCAGATGGCCGCCGCCGAGCCCGGGACCAACATCCTCGCCGTCGACGTGCACACCCCAGGCCAGGGCAACCTGCTCAACCTCGCCGAGCAGCAGAAGCTGTCCAACATCCGGGTCGGCAACGGCGACGCCATCATCCTGCTGCGCGAGATGCTCACCCCGGACGCGCTCGACGGGCTGCGCGTGTACTTCCCCGACCCCTGGCCCAAGAAGCGGCACCACAAGCGGCGGCTGATCCAGCCCGAGTTCCTCGACCTGGTCGCGACCCGCCTCAGGCCCGGCGCGCTGGTGCACTGCGCGACCGACTGGGAGCCGTACGCCGAACAGATGCTCGAGGTGCTCACCGCGCATCCGGACTTCGAGAACACCCAGGCGGGGGGCGGTTTCGCGACGCGTCCCGACTTCCGGCCGCTGACCCGTTTCGAGGGACAGGGACTGGACAAGGGACATGTCGTGAACGACCTGCTGTTCCGCCGCGTACAGCACGGCGACCGACCCGACCGTTCCGACCAGTCCCCGATCGGCGCCTGAGCACACCCGCTCGCCTGCGGACGGCGCCTCTGTCTCGTTAAGGTCGATGCTGTGGCCACCTGTCCCCCGTATCCGACGTACCCCGGCGACCCCGCCGCCGGCGGGGCGCTACGGCACGCGCACTGGTGGCAGCGGACGTGGGTGCGCTACGGCGCGCTCATCACGCTCCTCACGCTGTCCGGGCTCGTCATCCTCGCCCTGGTCCGTCAACAGACCGGCAGCGAGGGCTTCCTGGTCGGGCTGGGGCTCGCCGTCCTGCCCGTACCGCTGCTCATAGCCGCGTTCCGCTGGCTCGACCGGGTCGAACCGGGGCCCTGGCGCAATCTGCTGTTCGCCTTCGCCTGGGGTGCCTGCGCGGCCGCGCTGATAGCGATCATCGCCAACAGCTTCGCGACGAAGTGGATAGCGACGGCGACCGCCGACCCGACCGGCGCGGACACCCTCGGCGCGACCGTGATAGCACCGGTCGTCGAGGAGTCGGCCAAGGCCGCCGCCGTACTGCTCGTCTTCCTGTTCCGCAGACGGGACTTCACCGGCATCGTCGACGGCGTGGTGATAGCGGGGGTCACCGCCACCGGCTTCGCCTTCACCGAGAACATCCTGTACCTCGGCACCGCCTTCGGCACCGACCAGCTCACCGGCGACAGCGGCATCGCCTCCGTCACCGCCGCGACCTTCTTCGTGCGCGTGGTGATGTCACCGTTCGCGCACCCCCTGTTCACCGTCCTCACCGGCATCGGCTTCGGCATCTCCGCGCTGTCGGCAGAGCGCCAGCACGTACGGCGGTTCCTCGTCCCGCCGGCCGGGCTGCTGCTCGCGATGGGCATGCACGCGATGTGGAACGGCTCGTCGACGTTCGGGGAGTACGGCTTCTTCGCGGTGTACGCGACCTTCATGGTGCCGGCGTTCGCGCTGCTGACCTGGCTGGTCATCTGGACGCGGCAGCGGGAGCTGCGGACCGTGCGCGAGGAGCTGCCCGCGTACGCCGTCGCCGGCTGGCTGACGCCCACCGAGCCGTACGCACTGGGCTCGATGCGGGCGCGGCGCGTGGCGCGGGAGTACGCGCGGCGGCAGTTCGGCGGGCGGCCCGCGGCCCGGGCGGTCTCGCAGTACGAGGCGTACGCGACGTCGTTGGCGTTCCTGCGGCGCCGGGGGCGGCTCGGGCGGGCGAACGCGGACTTCGTCGTACGGGAGCGGGAGTTGCTGCACGAACTGTGGCGCCGACGGGACATCGCACGCCCCGCCCTGGACCACGCGGCCCGGATGACCGCGCCCCCGGTACCGGTGGCCGCGCCGCCCTGGCCGGTGTACGGCGTGTACGGCCACCCGCCCCAGCCGGCGCAGCACGGGCACCCGGCGCATCCGGTGCACGGGGTGCACCCGGCGGTGCCGTACCCCGCCTACAACCCGTACCGGACCTGACCGTCGTACGAGGGCGGTGCCTGAGCCGAGCCGGCGGGCGCCGGGCCGCGGGGAGGCTGCGGACACACCGACAGCCCTGGCGTCGGGGGGACGTCGTCAGGGCTGTCGGAGTTCGCGGGGGGGGGGAGCGTCAGGGGGTGAGGCCCTTGCCGCGCAGCCACGCCATCGGGTCGATCCCGTCGGCGGAGCCGCCCGGGTGGACCTCCAGGTGCAGGTGCGCGCCGGTCACGTTGCCGGTGGCGCCCACGCGGCCGATGACGTCACCGGTGGCGACCTTCTGGCCGACGCTGACGTTGATCGAGGACTGGTGGCAGAACCACAGCTCGGTGCCGTCGTCGAGGGTGAGGATCGTGCGGTAGCCGTAGGAACCGGCCCAGCCGGCCTCCGTGATGGTGCCGCTGTGGACCGCCTTGATGAGCGTGCCCGTGGGAGCGGCGAAGTCGAGGCCCGTGTGGTAGCCGGAGGACCACAGGGAGCCGGCCTGGCCGAAGGTCGAGGTGATGGTGTACGACGAGGTCGGCAGCGTGTACTGCTTGGCGAGCTCGGCGAGGCGCTCGGCCTCGGCCTTCTTCGCGGCCGCCTCCTCCGCCTTCTTCTTCGCGGCGGCGGCCTTCTCCTGGGCTTCCTTCTCCGCCTTGGCGGCGGCCGCGTCGGCCTCCTTCTCGGCGGCGGCCGCGACGGCCTGGGCGGCCTTGGTGTCGATCTGGTCCTGCTGGAGCTCGGCCTGGGCCAGGATGCGCGAGCGCAGTGCCTCGCCGGCGTCCGAGGTGCCCTCGGCGGTGTCGGCGGTGGTGGCGCCGACGCTGCTGAAGGCGCTCGTGTCGTCCGCGGCGGAGTCGGAGTCGTCCGAGATGAGCGAGCCCACGTTGGGCAGGTCCGGCATGGAGATGGAGACCGGCGGCTTGCCGGTGTTGGCGCTGGCCATCCCGCCCGCGCTGACCGCGGCTATGACGCCGACGCCCAGGACGGTGGAGCTACGGGCGAATCCGCCGCCACGCTGCTTGGCTACGCGATGCCGGCCTCGTACGGGGGCGAGGGAGTCCGCGGTCGGGTTCCACTCGCCGAGCGGAGCCTCGTCGTCGGCACGGTAGCCGCCGTACACGAGGGTGTCGCTCGGAACGTACGGCGCCTCGGGGGCAGGCGGGTTGGACGCCACGTGGGCGCACTCCTTTCCTTCCTTCTCGCCTACCGGGTTAGCTGACGGGTTCGGAGCAGGAAGGTCTCCTACGCGCGTATACCCACCGTGCTGCCACGGCGGACTACGAGCGATTCACCCCAAGGTGGTGGTTCCCCGGTTCCCTTGCGGAATTCGGCGCGTGAGCACGGAGCCGTCTCTTGTGACGGCTGGGACGACCGCGCTGCGTTATCGAACGTTAATAGACCCGGGGGCCCGATTCCAAGCTGTTCCGCTTGATCATTAACGAAACCCCGCTGGACTTACGGCCCATGAACGGCGAAAAACGGGCGAGTTGACCATGCCTCAGACAACACAGGGATGTTGACGGTGTGTCAGTTGTTATGCGGAGGGCGCTCATCCGCTCACCCCACGTGACGAAGGCCGTCGCGGCGCCTCCTGGCACGGAGGACCGCGGACGCGGAAAACACTCAGGGCCGGAACCCATTCACTGGATTCCGGCCCTGAGCCTTCAGTAGCGGGGACAGGATTTGAACCTGCGACCTCTGGGTTATGAGCCCAGCGAGCTACCGAGCTGCTCCACCCCGCGTCGTTGTGTGACCAGCATACGTCATCCGCGAGGTGCTTCGCGCCAGGGTTGTTCCAGGGGGCCCGGCGGCCGCGCGGGGCGGCGTACCGTGGCGGCCCTCACGGAGACGAGGAGGAGTCATGGCGGCAGCCGACGAGCGGCCGGTGGAGATCGGGAAGCGGGACGTCCCGCTCTCCGGCGGCCGGACCCTGCGGGTGACGGAGTTCGGCAACGGCAGCATCCGCCTGGCGGTGCACACGGGCTCCCCCTACGTGGTGACGAGCCTGCAGCAGATCGACGACGGGACCGTACTGAAGCTCTCCCCCGGCCGCGAGGGCTCCAACGCCCACCGGAACTGGGTACGGGACCACGGGGGCAGCGCGGCCGGCTCCGGCGCGTGAGCCCGGCCGTGCCGGCGCACCCGCCTTCTGACGTTCAGCCGACCTCGAGTTCCGTCAACTGGGCCAGGGGCAGGGTGTGTTGGGTCTGGAGGACCTTCGCTCGGAGGTAGCGGACGTTGTGGGGGGTGGTGAACACGCCGGTGGGGACGCGGTCGTGGACGTCGATGCCCAGGTCCCTCAACTGACCCGCCTTGTCGGGGTTGTTGGAGAGCAGGTCGATCTCGTCGAGGCCCAGGGCGGTCAGCATCTGCGCGGCCGCCGTGTAGTCGCGGGCGTCCTCGGGCAGACCCAGCGCGGTGTTCGCCGCGTAGGTGTCGAGGCCCTGGTCCTGGAGGGCGTACGCGTCGAGCTTGTTGTAGAGGCCGATGCCGCGTCCCTCCTGACGGAGGTAGAGCAGGACGCCGCCGCGCTCGGCTATGCGCTCGACCGCCTCGCGCAGTTGCGGGCCGCAGTCGCAGCGGGCGGAGCCGAAGACGTCGCCGGTGAGGCACTCGGAGTGCAGCCGCACGAGCGGGACGGCGCCGGGGGCGGGGTCGCCCAGGACGACGGCGAGGTGCTCCCGCCCATCGGCCAGGCCGTGGAAGGTGACGAGCTCGGCGTCTACGCGGTAGCCGTCCCCGAAGCGCAGCGGGACGCGGACGCGGGAGCGCTGGGTGGCGGCGGGCAGGTCGGGCATGCGGGTACTCCGGTCCGTAGGCATACCTGCTTCAGATTTGAAGCAGTTCTACTGATCGAGACCCTACCTCATGCTTTAAATTTGAAGCAACGCCTTTATGGCGCTCGTCACATGCGCGTTCTCAGGAGCAGGACGGCGAGGACCGGCGGCGCCACGGGACCTCCTCCACGGGCCCACCCTCCCCCTGGAGCCCCGCGGTGACACTGGTGAAGATCTCCTCCAACTGCCCCACCTGCTCCGGGGTGAGCCGGTCGAAGAGCGCGGCACGGACCGTCTCCACGTGCCCCGGCGCCGTCCGCTCCAGCACCGCCATACCCTCGTCGGTGAGCACCGCGACGCTGCCCCGCTTGTCCCACGGGCAGCTCTCGCGCCGCACCAGCCCGTCCTTCTCCAGCCGGGCGACCGCATACGTCAGCCGGGGCCGGGTGATCTTCAGCCCCTCGGCGAGCTCGGTCATCCGCAGCCGGCGCTCCGGGGTGTCGGAGAGGTTGGCCAGGATGGAGTAGTACAGGTGGGGCATGCCGGCCTCCTGCTGGAGCTGCCGGTCGATGGTGTCCTCCAGGAGGAGCGAGGCGGCGATGTAGGCACGCCAGGCTCGCTGCTCGTCGGGGCTGAGCCAGCGGGTCGTCATGCTCCCAGTGTAGGTTTGCTTCAAACTTGAACCAAGCCCCGCCGTTCCCGAAGCTCCCGCACCCGTCTCCGAGAGGGACCGCGCCGATGCCCCACCCCTACGTCCTCCTCTCCGCCGCGGTCTCCCTCGACGGCTACCTCGACGACACCGGCCCCGACCGCCTCCTGCTGTCCAGCCCCGCCGACTTCGACCGCGTCGACGAGGTCCGCGCCTCCGTGGACGCGATCCTCGTCGGCGCCGGCACCATCCGCGCCGACAACCCCCGTCTGTTGGTGAACTCCGAGACGCGCCGCGCGGCCCGGGTCGCCGCCGGGAAGCCGCCGTACCCCCTGAAGGTCACGGTCAGCGGCTCGGGCGAGCTGGACCCGGCCGCGAACTTCTGGCACACCGGCGGCGACAAGCTCGTCTTCACGACGGACGAGGGCGCCGCCCGGGCCCGCGAGCTGGGCCTCGCGGCCGACGTGGTCTCCCTCGGGCCCGCCCTGGACTGGCGCCGCCTGCTGGAGCACCTGCGCGAGGAACGCGGTGTGGAGCGGCTGATGGTGGAGGGCGGCGGCCGCATCCACACCCAGCTCCTCCAGCAGGGCCTCGCGGACGAGGTGCAGCTCGTCCTGGCCCCCCTCTTCGTCGGCAGCCCGCAGGCCCCCCGCCTGTTCGGCCCGGGCGCGTACCAGTCCGGCCGGCTGCGCCTGGTGGAGAGCCGCCGTATCGAGGACGTGGTCCTGATGCGCTACGAGCCCACCGCCCCCGGCACCGGCCCGGTCCCCGCCGCCGCGGACCGCCACTGGCTCGCGCTGGCCTGCGAGTTGGCGACCCGGTGCCCGCCGTCGCGGACCGCGTTCAGCGTGGGCGCGGTGGTGGTGGCCGCCGACGGCACGGAGCTGGCGCGCGGCCACTCCAGGGAGGGTGACGACCCGGTCGTCCACGCGGAGGAGGCGGCGCTGGCGAAGATCGCCCCGGACGACCTCCGGCTGGCCACGGCCACCGTCTACACCAGCCTGGAGCCCTGCACCCACCGCGCCTCCCGCCCGGCCCCCTGCGCCCGGCTGATCCTGGACGCGGGGGTGCGCCGGGTGGTGACGGCCTGGCGGGAGCCGGACACCTTCGTGCAAGGCGCCGACGGAACGGGTCTGCTCACCGCGAAGGGCGTGGACGTGGTCGTCCTGGACGAGTACGAGGAGCGGGCGAAGGCCCCGAACCGCCATCTGGTCTGACGCGGGGCGGGACGTGCGGGTCCCGGGAAACGAAGCGGCGCCCGAGCCGGCCGAAGCCGACCCGGGCGCCACCGGCCACCGGTAGGCCCTGTGGGACTCGAACCCACAACCAATGGATTAAAAGTCCACTGCTCTGCCAATTGAGCTAAGGGCCCAGGCGATGTTGCCTCCCCGAGCATAGCCGGACGCGGCCGGGTCTCCGATCGGGTATCGGGGACACGGCCGCGTCGCGCGGGCGGAACGGGCGGGAAGATCAGGGATCGACCGGTTCGGGCGCGTTCGCGCGGGCCGCCTCGCGGGCCTTCGTGCGCTCGTGCTCGGGGTTGAGGAACCAGTGCCGGGCCGAGGCCGCCCACCAGGTCCAGGCGAAGCCCAGGACCACCAGGACGGCGACCGGGGCGTAGTTGAAGGTCTCCCAGGTGACCGGGGAGACCTGCGGGAGCATGAAGAGAACCGTGATCACCGCGACCCACGTCACCGAGACCACGCCGATCGCGCGGGACCAGCGGCCCAGGTGCCACGGCCCCCGGTCGAAGGCGTCGCCCTTGCGCAGCCGCAGCAGGGTGGGGATGACGTAGGCGATGTAGAGGCCGATGACGGCGATGGACGTCACCGCCGCGTACGCGGTCACGTTGATCAGGTACGGCAGGCCCAGCACCAGCGCTCCGCCCGCCGCCAGCCACACCGCCGCGACCGGGGTCCGGGTGCGCGGGCTGACCGTGTGCCAGACGTGCGAGAACGGCAGCGCGCCGTCGCGCGAGAAGGCGTAGATCATGCGGCTGTTGGCGGTCACCGAGGCCATTCCGCAGAACAACTGGGCGCCGATCACGACCAGCAGCAGGAGCTTGCCCGCGGTGGCGCCGAGCGCGTCGAGGAGGATCTGGGCGGGCGGCGCGCCCGTCGGGGAGTTGAGGGCGCCGTCGTAGGACTGGATCGCGAACGTGAAGCCCAGCAGGAGGACGAAGCCCGCTATCCACGACGTCCAGATCGACTGGACGATGCCCTTGGGGCCGGCCGTGGACGCGTCGTGGGTCTCCTCGGTCATGTGGGCCGAGGCGTCGTAGCCGGTGAAGGTGTACTGGGCCATCAGGAGGCCGAGCAGGACGACGTAGAAACCGTTGCCCCAGCCGGTGTTGTTCACGAACTCGCCGAAGACGAAGGACGCCGACTGGTGCTTGTCGGGGGCGAAGGTCAGGGCGCCGACGATCACCGCCACGCCCACCACGTGCCACCACACGCTCACGCTGTTCAGCAGCGCGACGATCCGCACGCCGAAGGTGTTCAGCAGGCCGTGCAGGATCAGGATCGCCGCGAACAGCAGCACGGTCCGGCCGGCCGTCACCTCGAAGTCGAACTGCAGGTTCAGATAGGCCCCGAGGAAGGACGCGGCACCGAAGTCGATGCCCGCCGTCACCGCGACCTGGCCCAGCACGTTGAACCAGCCCGTGAACCACGCCCAGGCGGCCGCGGTCCGGGCCGGGGCCAGGCGGTGGGCCCAGAAGTACAGGCCCGCGGAGGTCGGGTAGGCCGAGCAGATCTCGGCCATCGACAGGCCGACGAACAGCGTCATGAGCCCTACGGCGACCCAGCCCCAGGTGATCACGGCCGGGCCGCCCGTGTTCATGCCGAAGAGGTAGAGGGTCAGACAGCCCGACAGGACCGAGATGATCGTGAAGGAGACCGCGTAGTTGGAGAACGCCGACATGCGGCGGGCGAGGACCTGCGTGTAGCCGAGCTGGGCAAGCCGTTCTTCGTCGGAGAGCCCTCTCGCTGTGTCGTCATCTGTCATGCCCCCAGCGATTCCCACCCCGGGGGCGTGACACACGTCACAACTTGGCCGAGAAGTGCCCCTCTAGAAAAGGCCCTTGTAACCCTGCCACCCGGTGGCGATCTTCGTGCGGGCCCCGAACGACCCCTTTCCGTCACCGGTGTTGCGCCACACGGTCCCCCCGCTGTCCCGCGAGACCAGGTCGGCCCTGCCGTCCCCGGTGATGTCACCGACGCCGACGATCACGTTGTAGGAGCCGCCCCAGTTGGAGAAGACCTTCGTGCGGGCGCCGAACGTGCCGGTGCCGGTGCCGTAGTAGCGGTACAGGTTGTTCGCCGTGTCCTGCGCGAGCAGGTCCCCGACGCCGTCGCCGTTCAGGTCCCCGGCCCCGACGACCTTCTTGTACGTCTTCCAGTTGTCGTAGAGCTTCACCCGGGCCGACAGCTTGCCCGCGCTGGTGCCCTTGTAGAGGTACACGGTCCCGGTCGAGGAGTTCCGCGCGATCAGGTCGGGGCGCCCGTCCTTGGTCACGTCACCGGGGTAGGTCAGCACGTCGTACTGGTTCCAGCCCGAGCTGCCCAGCGTCGTGTACGGCGTCGAGGTCCTGAACTCGGCGCTGCACCCCGGCTTGTACAGGCGCAGGGCACCGCTGGCCAGCCGCATCAGGATGTCGTTGCAGCGGTCGCCGCTCAGGTCGCCGAACGGCAGCGGCTTCACCGTGGCCGCCCAGCCTGTGCTGGGGATGCTCCCCGTGAACGTGCCCTTGCCGGTGCCCTGGTGGAAGGACAGCGTGCCCGAGGAACTCTGGGTGAGCAGGTCACCGATGGCGTCACTGCCGCCGACGTGGTGGTGGCGCGCCGGGAGGCCGTCGAGCAGGCCGACCGTGCCGGTCACCGTGACCGCGGCACCGAGGCCGTCCGCCGGGGTGACGGTCAGCGTCCAGTCGTAGGGACCGTCCGTCAGTACTTTCCCGTTCGAGTCGGTCCCGGCCCAGCCGACGGTCAGCGCGCCGCGTGAGGCACCGCCGTCGCGCGTGTACACGACTTTGCCGGTCGCCTTGTTGCGCACGGTGAGCCGCGAGCCGGCCGACGGCTTCGACAGCAGCACGGTGGCCAGAGTGTCCGGTGTCGTGTCGATCTCGTGCGCCGTGACGTACGACGACTTGCTGACCGGCGCAAGCAGGCTCAGCGGCTGCTGCGGCACGCCCGACGGCACGAGGTGCACCTGCTCCATACCGTCGACGTAGGCCGCGTTCGAGCCCGCCTTGTCGACGGTCCAACGCACGTTCCGCTGCGAGGTCCCGGTGTCGGGCAGCTTGCCGATCACTCGGCTTGCGGGCGTCGCCCCGGCCACCGTCGTCAGCGTCAGAGTCCCGGCCTGCCGGTCATGCGTGACGACGAATCCGTCGCCGAGCTTCGCCTCGCCCGCCGGAACCGGCACGGACTTCTTCGCCGTACGGTCGTAGACGCCGGCGCGGCCGGCGCAGGTCCAGTAGAGATAGCGGCCGAGCGCCTGCAGTTCGGTGGGGGTGCAGCCTGCGTCGGTCACCAGCGTCTCGACGGTTTTCTTCGCCGTCAGGTCGTACGCCGTCACGGTGCCGGGCGTCGTACCGGCCGTCCAGAGCACGTTGCCGGAGAGGGCGGCGGCGCCCGGGGCGCGGGTGACGGCCGCGGTGCCGCTGTCCCCGATCCTCAGGACTGTCTGTGTGGTCGCTGTGGTGTGGATCAGGTACCGGCCGGACACGTCCGTGATGCGGCCGCCCGCGGGGACGCCGCGGTACCAGTAGTCGTACTGGCCGGGCCCGTCGACCTGAAGACGGTCCGATGCCGCGGTGTCCTTCATCAGCCACACCGCCCGGTCGTCGGCAGTGCCGAAGACCCGGCAGCCGCCCTCCTGCGCCGGGCAGTCGTAGAGCGCCGTCGAGGTCCCGTCGTACGAGGAGCGCGCGCCGAACACAGGCGTGCCCGTCGCAGCGACCGTCCGGACGTAGGTGTCCCGCTCCCCACCCCAGCTCTCGTCGGCGACCAGCAGCCGCCCCTGCTCCAGGGCGAGCCCCTGGATCTTGTACGGCGGTTTGGGCAGCGCCTTGACCATGCTCACCACGGGCCGGCCGTCCGGGCCGGCGTGGATGCGCTGAAGGCCCCAGTCGTCGGCGCCGGTGCGGCCGACGGCGACGGCGTCGCCGTTCGCCGAGGCGGAGACACCGGCGTTCGATGCGGTGAGCAGGGTGATCGGGTCACCTCCCGCGATCGGCACGGCGGTCACCCTTGTGCCACCGGCGGGGCGATGGACGAGCCAGTCGCCCACCACGGAGAGCTCGTCGGCGGGACTCACGCCGTCAGCGCCGTCCAAGGGCACCTCCACCGGCGGTGCCGAGAGGTCGGCACGGGAGTACACGTACGCCTTCGAGGCGGAGTCGCCCGCGTAGTGGACCAGGTAGTCGTGGGACAGGACGGCAGAACTGCCGCCGGACAGCGCCGGGGTCCAGCCCTGGGCCACACCGGTCTCCGGATCGACGATCACCGACCGGATGCTGCCGTCGAGCGAGGCACGGAACACGATGCCGGAGGCGTCTCCACGCAGCGGTCCACCGAGCTGCATGCCCGGGGGCAGACCTGAGATCGTCAGGTCCCGTGTGGTTCCGTCCGGTCCCGGGCTCAGCAGATGCCTGACGCGGGTGGTGATCCCGTCCTCACCGGTGACGTCCTCGTAGGCGACGATGGTGCTGCCGTGCACACCGCCGTACACGCCGGCGTATGCCGTCGGGATCTGGAACGTCCGGGTCGTGCCGTCGGCGGCGTCGAACAGCTCAACGTGGCCGTCCTGGTAACGGCGCGCCAGAACATCGGTGCCGGTGCCGGTGTCGACCGCCAGGGTGCTGCCGGCCGTCGGCACGTCCACGGACGTACCGTCCGCGTAGCGCGTCCACACCAGTCCTGAGTGACCCTCCAGACGGTGGAACACGCCTTGTCCCCCCGCTCCTTCGCCGCCGTAGGCGGTCTCGGCGTAAGAGACGGACGCGGTGGTGTACGCGGTCCGGAATGTCGCCGGCACCACCGTCTCCTGTGCCGTGTCCGCGACGGCGGTCGACGGGAGGAGCGGGCTCAGGCCGGCCGCCAGTACGGCGGAAGCGGCGACGAGGCGTAGACGTACGGCGGCATGACGAGCCAAGGAAGACCCTCCCCGGGGAAGGAGACGGGCGGCCCACCGGTCCGCGGTGTCTCTGGCCCCCCGGCCATCACACCCGTCTCATAAGTGCGCTGATCTTACCGCTCTTGACTCACCCGAGAGCGTTTTCTGACGGGGTACACGACAAACGCCGCGGCCCCCCGTCAGGTACGACGGGGGGCCACGGCGTGTGCTACTCGCAGGCGTCAGCCGTTGCGCTTCCAGCGCGGCTTGTCGTCACGGCGGCCGAAGGAGCCGGTGCCGGTGCCGGTGCCACGGTGGTCGTCACGACGGCCGTAGGGGCGGTCGTGGCTCGGGCGGTCGTGGCCGCCGGAGCGGAAGCCCGGGCGGTCGCCCTGACGGTCGCGGTTGAACGGGCGGTCGCTGCCACGGTGGCCGCCCCGCTCGTCACGGCGCTCGAAGGAACGGCCGGCCGGACGGTCGTCACGGCGGAAGCCGCCGCGGTCGTTGTCACGGCGCTCGTTGTCGCGACGCTCGAAGGTACGACCGCCACGGTCGTCACGACGCTCGAAGGAACGGCCACCACGGTCGTCACGACGGTCGTTGTCGCGACGGAAGCCGCCACGGTCGTTGTCACGACGCTCGAAGGTACGACCGCCACGGTCGTCACGGCGCTCGAAGGTACGGCCACCACGGTCATCGCGGCGGTCGTTGTCGCGACGGAAGCCGCCACGGTCGTTGTCACGACGCTCGAAGGTACGGCCACCACGGTCGTCACGACGGTCGTCACGGCGGAAGCCGCCACGGTCGTTGTCACGACGCTCGTAGCTACGGCCACCGCGGTCGTCACGGCGCTCGTACGACGGCGCGTCCACCTTCTCGACGTCCTGCGCGAGCGGCTGCTCGGGCACGGACGCGGCCTCGGCCACCGCGGCCTGCGCCTCGGCGACCGCCGTCTCCGGGTCCTCACCGCGCTCGCGGGCGGCACGGGCGACCAGGCGGTCGGCCTCCTCGCGCAGCTCGGTCGCGCGGCGCTGCGCCCGCTCGAGCTGCTTGGTGAGGTGGGCGACCTCGCGCTCGGCCTGCTGAGCCGCGTTGGCCGCGGACTCGGACTGGACCTCGGTCATCGAACGGGCGCCGGTGATCTCGGCCACCTCGGGCTCGAAGGCCGTACCGGAGTTGATGATGTGACGCCCGGCGTCGACGCCCGCGTCCTCCATCAGCCGGAAGATCTGGCGGCGCTGGTGCGGCAGGGACAGGGACACGACCGTGCCGGTGCGGCCCGCTCGGGCGGTACGGCCCGCGCGGTGCAGGTAGTCCTTGTGGTCGCCGGCCGGGTCCACGTTCAGGACGAGGTCGATGCCGTCGACGTGGATGCCGCGGGCGGCGACGTCGGTGGCGACGAGCGCGTTGACGTAGCCGTCCTTGAAGTCGGCCAGCGTGCGGGTGCGCGCGCCCTGGGTCATGCCGCCGTGCAGCGCGTCGGCCTTCACGCCGGCCTCGCGCAACTGCTCGGCGATGCGGTCCGCGCCGAGCTGGGTGCGGACGAAGATGATGGTGCGGCCCTTGCGGGAGGCGATGGCCGCGGTGACCGGCGCCTTGTCCTTGGGCTTCACGATCAGGATGTGGTGCGACATGGTCGTGACGTTGCCCTGGGCGCTGTCGACCTCGTGGGTGACCGGCTCGCTCAGGTAGCGCTTGACCAGGGTGGAGATCTCGTTCTCCATCGTGGCCGAGAACAGCATCCGCTGGCCGCCGGCCGGGATCTGGTCGAGCAGCTCGGTGACCTCGGGCAGGAAGCCCAGGTCGGACATCTGGTCGGCCTCGTCGAGGACGGCGACCTCGACGTTCTCCAGGGAGCAGGCGCCGCGGTTGATGATGTCGCGCAGTCGGCCCGGGGTGGCGACGAGGATGTCGACGCCGCGCTCCAGGGCGTAGATCTGGTTGCCCATCGACGTACCGCCGCAGACGACCTTCATCTTGAGGCCGAGGACGTCGCCGTAGGGCTGGAGGGCGTCCGCGACCTGCATCGCGAGCTCACGGGTCGGGGTGAGGATGACGGCGCGCGGCTTGTGCTTCTCGGTGCGGCCACCGGCGAGGCGCGTCATGGTCGGCAGACCGAAGGAGAGGGTCTTGCCGGAGCCGGTGCGGCCACGGCCGAGGATGTCCTTGCCGGCCAGGGCGTCCGGGATGGTCGCGGCCTGGATCGGGAAGGGGGTGGTCACGCCGTTCTGGGCGAGCTTGCGCACCACGCCCTCGGGGAGACCGAGGTCCGCGAAGGTGACCTCGACAGCGTCCTCGGTGCCCTCGTTCTCGGGCACGACGACGTGATCAGTACTGGAAATGGACATGCGTAAGCGAAACCTTCCGGAGTCTCGTCGGCACGCGCCCGTCAACTCCGTGATTTCGCAATACGACCGCCTCTATGCGGTCAGCCACGGCAAGGGAGAGAACGCGCCACACGGCGCTCTCTGCAATGGCGCCGGGCAATGGGATCAAACGATCTACCACCATACGCACCCCCCACCCTCCAAGGCAAACCAAGTCCCCCGCATGTATCCGAGGTCACTTTCGGCCCGCCTCCGTCACACCGGTGCCCCCGCCGTGGGCGCCGGTTCGCGCTGGCTGAGCTGCGTACCGGTCTCCGGCTGCGCGGACGAGGACGGCTCGGCGGGCGGCGGCGACGGCGTGGGCGAGGCGGGCGGCTCGCTCGGCGCCGGCGGCTCCGGGTCGGGCGTCCGGGTGGGCGCCGGGTCGGTCCGCGTCGCCGAGGGCAGCGGCTGCACCGAACGGCCCGGCTTCGCTCCGGGCGAGGCCGACGCGCCGGCCCCCGCCGAGGCGGACGCCGAGGGCGAGGCGGACCCCTCCCCGTGCTTCCCCTTGCCGTGCCTGCCGTGTTTGCCGTCCGAGCCGGTCCCGCCGAGCCCCACGGAACCGCCCGAGCCCGCCGAGCCCCCGTCCGGCGCCTCCCCGCCGTGCTCACCGGCGGAGTGCGACGGCTTGGCGCCGCCGCCTCCCTCGTCCCCGCCCACGCTCATGCAGCCCGCTGCGGCGGCGACGGCCATGACCGTGGCGGCCAGACGGACGGGTACGTACAAGGGGCGCACGAGCAGCCACCTCCGAGGGCGGGCGTCAGAAGAGTCAACCTGTCCAACTCCCGCCGCCCACAAGAGGACACGCGCCCCGTTCGAAACCCACTCACCCGTACCCGAGCGCGTGCAGCCGCGCGTCGTCGATCCCGAAGTGGTGGGCGATCTCGTGCACGACCGTCACCTCGGTCTCCGCCACGACGTCCTCGCGGGAATCGCACATCCGCAGCGTCGGCCCCCGGTAGATCGTGATGCGGTCCGGCAGCACCCCGGCGTACCACTCGCCCCGGTCGGTCAACGGCGTGCCCTCGTACAGCCCGAGCAGCTCGGGATCGTCCGCGGGCGGTTCGTCCTCGACGAACACCGCGACGTTGTCCATCAGCCGCGTCAACTCCGGCGGAATCCGGTCCAGCGCCTCGGCGACCAGTTCCTCGAACTCCTCGCGCGTCATCTCCAGCACACGCCCATTCTCCGGTACGACCCCGCCGTAGGAGAGTCGTGAGCACGTCCGCATATCCGCGGTCGGACTTGGGCATACGGGATCAATGGCCCGCGTCCCCGCCGCAGTCCTGAACGCCCGGAGCATCCTGAACGCCCTACGCAAGCCCCCGCGAGCCCTCGCCCGCCAGTACGGCAGGCGCCGCTCCCACCCGTCCGTCGAGCTCGTCCACCCGCCGCACCCCTGGGTGCGCGCACTGGGCCTGGTGGCCGTCGTCCTTCTGGGTGCCTGGCTCGGTCTGCTGATCGTCGGGAACGTCCGGGTCCCGGTCGGCCCGATGAACACGACGATGACCCTGCGCCCGTCCCTGACCGGCGGCACGAAGATCAACATCTCTCCGCTGGGCGCGCTCCAGCTCGACAGCCACCAGGCCCCGGTCCGCCTCGACGTCAACGTCGACCAGCTCGACCCGGAACGCTCCCAGGCCCTCGTCGACCACCCCGAGCGCCTCTCCGGCCTCCAGGACGAGGTCGCCACGGACGTCGAGCACGGCACCCTCGACCTCGCCCTGCGCTCCTGCGTCGCCGTGGTCTCCGGCGCCACGGCACTCGGCCTCGCGGTCTACCGCCGCCCCCGCCGCGCCCTCGCGGCCGGCGGACTCGCCTTCACGCTCCTGGCGGCCTCCGGCGGCACGGCGTACGCCACCTGGAACCCGGAGTCGGTCCTGGAGCCGAAGTTCTCGGGGCTGCTCTCCTCCGCGCCCTCGCTGGTCGGCAACGCCCGCAGCATCGTCACCGAGTTCGACGTCTACCAGAAGGAGTTGGCCCGCCTGGTGACGAACGTGACGAAGCTCTACGACGTCACGTCCACGCTCCCCGCCTACCAGCCGGACCCCACCACCATCCGGGTCCTGCACGTCTCCGACATCCATCTCAACCCCGCGAGCTGGAAGATCATCGCCTCGCTGGTGAAGCAGTACAAGGTCGACGTGATCGTCGACTCCGGCGACACCATGGACCACGGCACGGCCGCGGAGAACGGTTTCCTCGACGCGATCCCCGACCTCGGGGCGCCCTACGTCTGGGTCCGCGGCAACCACGACTCCCTGACCACCCAGCGGTACATGGAGGGCCTCAAGGGCGTCCACGTCCTCGACAACGGCGAGGCACGGACGATCGCCGGGCTGCGGTTCGCGGGCATGGGCGACCCCCAGTTCACCCCGGACCGCTCCACGAACCCCGGGGCCGACGAGTCCCAGGAGGCGGCGGGCGCCCGGCTGGCCGCGGCGCTGCGCGCGCAGCGGGCCGCCGGCACCCCGGTCGACCTCGCGATCGCCCACGAGCCCTCGGCGGCCCGCGAGGTCGACGGCGAGGTCCCGATGGTCCTGTCCGGCCACCTCCACCACCAGGAGACGGAGGTCATGGAGAAGGGCACGCGGCTGCGCGTCGAGGGCTCCACGGGCGGCAGCGGACTGCGGGCCGTCGAGGGCAAGTACCCCGACCCCATCGAGGCCTCGATCCTCTACATGGACCGCGACACCCGCCACCTCCAGGCATGGGACGAGATCAAGCTCGGCGGCCTCGGCCTCACGACGGCGGAGGTCAGCCGTCACCTTCCCGAGGACAACCAGCCGGGAGCGACGCCCTCGCCCGCGGGCTCGGACGCGGGTTCCGGCACGGCCTCGCCCACGGGCAGCCCCTAAACCGTTTTGGCGATACCTCCCGGCATCCCATATGCTTCTCACGTCCCCGACGCGCTGAGAAGCGCCCAGGCGGGCCGATAGCCCTCATCGTCTAGCGGCCTAGGACGCCGCCCTTTCAAGGCGGTAGCACGGGTTCGAATCCCGTTGGGGGCACGTAACACCGTGTGCGACACTGTTCGTGCACAAAGCTTGGTCCTGTGGAGCAGTTTGGAGTGCTCGCCACCCTGTCAAGGTGGAGGCCGCGGGTTCAAATCCCGTCAGGACCGCTGAGGTTTCCCCGGAAGCCTCTCGGCTGGGTAGCTCAGTTGGTACGAGCGACCGCCTGAAAAGCGGTAGGTCGCCGGTTCGACCCCGGCCCCAGCCACAGCACAGGCCCCGATCCCCGGATCGGGGCCTTGTTGTATGTGCCTCGCGATTCCCGGGTGGAGCGATTCCCGGGTGGAGCGGCCGCCGGGTGGTGCGTTCCCCGGGTGAAGCGATCGACGGGTGACCGACGGCAGGGACAAAACCGTTCGCCACTGATTTCCCGGGGATGAGATCCTGGATCGCGTATGTCTACGCACCCTGCCCCCGCCCCCGGCTCCCCCGCCTTCGGGGAACTCGCCGCCCGCCTGACCGAGCTGTCCCTGCGCGACGCGCACCGGCTCGGGCGCAGGCTCGAAGGCGCGCGCAAGATCCGCAAGCCGGAGGCCCGGGCCGCCGTCCTCGCCGAGATCGACAAGGAGATCGCCAGGGGCGAGGAGCGGATGGGTGCGCGCCGTGCGCGGGTGCCCGCCGTCTCGTACCCCGAGCAGCTCCCGGTCAGCCAGAAGAAGGACGAGATCGCGGCCGCCATCCGCGACCACCAGGTCGTGATCGTCGCCGGTGAGACCGGCTCCGGCAAGACCACCCAGATCCCGAAGATCTGCCTGGAGCTCGGCCGGGGCGTCACGGGCATGATCGGGCACACCCAGCCCCGCCGGATCGCCGCCCGTACCGTCGCCGAGCGGGTCGCCGAGGAACTGGACACCCCGCTGGGCGAGGCCGTCGGCTGGAAGGTGCGCTTCACCGACCAGGTGAACCCGGACGCGACCTTCGTGAAGCTGATGACGGACGGCATCCTGCTCGCCGAGATCCAGACCGACCGCGAGCTGCGCGCCTACGACACCATCATCATCGACGAGGCCCACGAGCGGTCCCTCAACATCGACTTCCTGCTGGGCTACCTGGCGCAGCTCCTGCCGAAGCGTCCCGACCTCAAGGTCGTCATCACCTCGGCGACCATCGACCCCGAGCGCTTCTCACGGCACTTCGGGGACGCCCCGATCGTCGAGGTCAGCGGCCGCACCTATCCGGTGGAGGTCCGCTACCGGCCGCTGCTGGAGGAGGACTCGGACGACTCCGACCGCGACCAGATCACCGCGATCTGCGACGCCGTCGAGGAGCTCCAGGGCGAGGGCAAGGGCGACATCCTGGTCTTCCTCTCCGGCGAGCGGGAGATCCGTGACACCGCGGACGCCCTCACGAAGAAGGCGTATCGCTTCACGGAGGTCCTCCCCCTCTACGCCCGCCTGTCCCACGCCGAGCAGCACCGCGTGTTCCAGCCGCACACCGGGCGCAGGATCGTTCTGGCGACCAACGTCGCCGAGACCTCCCTGACCGTCCCGGGCATCAAGTACGTCATCGACCCCGGCTTCGCCCGCATCTCCCGCTACAGCCACCGCACCAAGGTGCAGCGGCTGCCCATCGAGCCGGTCTCGCAGGCCAGCGCCAACCAGCGCAAGGGCCGCTGCGGCCGTACCTCGGACGGTATCTGCATCCGCCTGTACAGCGAAGAGGACTTCAACGCCCGCCCGGAGTTCACGGACGCCGAGATCCTGCGGACGAACCTCGCCTCCGTCATCCTGCAGATGACCGCGGCCGGCCTCGGGGACATCGAGAAGTTCCCCTTCATCGACCCGCCGGACCACCGCAACATCCGTGACGGCGTCCAACTCCTCCAGGAACTGGGCGCGTTGGACCCGGCGCAGAAGGACGTACGCAAGCGGCTCACGGACACCGGGCGCAAGCTCGCCCAACTGCCCGTCGACCCGCGCCTAGCCCGCATGGTCCTGGAGGCCGACAAGAACGGCTGTGTCCGCGAGGTCATGGTCATAGCCGCCGCGCTCTCCATCCAGGACCCGCGCGAGCGGCCGGCCGAGAAACAGACCCAGGCCGACCAGCAGCACGCCCGCTTCAAGGACGAGACCAGCGACTTCCTCGCCTACCTCAACCTGTGGCGGTACGTCCGCGAGCAGCAGAAGGAGCGCGGCTCCTCGTCCTTCCGCCGGATGTGCAAGCAGGAGTACCTGAACTTCCTGCGCATCCGCGAATGGCAGGACATCTACACGCAGTTGCGGACCGTCGCCAAGCAGATGGGCATCCATCTCAACGAGGACGACGCGCCCGACCAGTCCGTCCACGTCTCCCTCCTCGCCGGTCTGCTCTCGCACATCGGCATGAAGGACGTGAAGGACGGCAACAAGAACGAGTACCTGGGCGCCCGCAGCGCCAAGTTCGCGATCTTCCCGGGCTCGGCGCTCTTCAAGAAGCAGCCGCGGTTCGTGATGTCGGCGGAGCTCGTGGAGACCTCGCGCCTGTGGGCCCGGGTCAACGCGAAGATCGAGCCGGAGTGGGTCGAGCCCCTCGCCGAGCACCTGCTGAAGCGGACGTACTCCGAACCGCACTGGGAGAAGGACCAGGCCGCGGTGATGGCGTACGAGAAGGTCACGCTGTACGGCGTGCCGATCGTCGCCCAGCGGAAGGTGAACTACGGCCGTATCGACCCGGAGTCGAGCCGCGAGCTTTTCATCCGCAACGCGCTCGTCGAGGGCGACTGGCGCACCCACCACAAGTTCTTCGCCGACAACCGCAAGCTGCTGAGCGAGGTCGAGGAGCTCGAACACCGCGCCCGGCGCCGGGACATCGTGGTCGACGACGACACGCTCTTCGACTTCTACGACCAGCGGGTGCCCGAACACGTCGTCTCCGGCGCCCACTTCGACTCCTGGTGGAAGCGCAAGCGGCACGAGGAGCCCGAGTTCCTGGACTTCGAGCGGGAGATGCTCATCCGGGAGTCGGCGGAGGCGGTCACCAAGGCCGACTATCCCGACTCGTGGCGGCAGGGGCCGCTGAAGTTCCGGGTGACCTACCAGTTCGAGCCGGGCGCGGACGCGGACGGTGTGACGGTCCACATCCCGCTCCAGGTCCTGAACCAGGTGAAGGACGAGGGCTTCGACTGGCAGATCCCGGGCCTGCGCGAGGAGCTGGTGACGGAGCTGATCCGCTCCCTCCCCAAACCGATCCGCCGCAACTACGTGCCCGCCCCGAACTTCGCGAAGCGGTTCCTGGACACGGCCGTCCCCCTGCAGGAGCCGTTGACGACGACCATGGCCCGCGAGCTGAAGCGCATGGTCGGGGTCCCCTTCGAGGCCGAGGACTTCGACTGGTCGAGGATCCCGGAGCATCTGCGGATCACCTTCCGGATCGTCGACGAGCGGCGCCGCAAGCTGGCCGAGGACAAGGACCTGGAGTCCCTGCGTCTGAAGCTCCGTCCGAAGGCGCGCCAGGCCCTCTCGCAGGCGGCGGCAGCGACCGCGTCCCGCGAGGGCGGCGAGTCCCTGGAGCGCAAGGGCCTGACGGACTGGACGATCGGCACGCTCACGCGCGTCTTCGAGACCCGCCGCGCGGGCCAGCCGGTGAAGGCGTACCCGGCCCTCGTCGACGACGGCGACACCGTCTCCGTGCGCCTCTTCGACACCGAGGCCGAGCAGGCCGAGGCGATGTGGAAGGGCACGCGGCGGCTGATCGTGCGCAACATCCCGGTCAGCCCGGCGAAGTTCGCCTCCGAGAAGCTGACCAACCCCCAGAAGCTGGCCCTGTCGGCGAACCCGCACGGCTCCATCCAGGCGCTGTTCGACGACTGCGCGACGGCGGCCGCGGACAAGCTGATCGGGGACTTCGGGGGGCCGGCGTGGGACGAGGAGTCCTACCGGAAGCTGTACGACAAGGTGCGCGCCGAGATCGTCGACACGACGGTCCGTACGGTCGGGCAGGTGCAGCAGGTGCTGGCCGCCTGGCAGGCCTGTGAGCGGCGCCTGAAGACCGTGCGCAGCCCGGCGCTGCTGGCGAACCTGGCGGACGTACGGGCGCAGTTGGACGCGCTGGTGAAGCCGGGGTTCGTGACGGCGACGGGGCTGCGGCGGCTGCCGGACCTGATGCGGTACCTGGTGGCCGCGGACCGGCGTGTCCAGCAGATGCCGACCAACGTCCAGCGGGACACGACCCGCATGGAGAAGGTCCACGAGATGCAGGACGAGTACGCCTGGCTCCTGGAGCAGCTCCCGCAGGGCCGCCCCGTGCCCCAGCAGGTCCTGGACGTCCGCTGGATGATCGAGGAGCTCAGGGTCAGCTATTTCGCCCACGCGCTGGGCACGGCGTACCCCGTCTCCGACAAGCGGATCGTGAAGACGATCGACACGCTGGCACCGTGACGACTCCTGCACGGAGGGTGAGTTCGACCAGGACGTCCCTGCTCCTGTACAGTCCTTCTCGCAGCGCAACGCACCGATAAGCGCCGCGAAACCTGGTCCTGTGGAGCAGTTTGGAGTGCTCGCCACCCTGTCAAGGTGGAGGCCGCGGGTTCAAATCCCGTCAGGACCGCAGTAAGAGGAAGGCCCGCATCCCGGCAACGGGGCGCGGGCCTTCTTCGTGTTCCCGTGCCCGGTGTCGCCTCCTGGCGCGCCCCAGGTGGGCTCAGGTGGGCTCAGGTGGCCTGTGGGGCGTGACGGGTGGTCAGGCGGGGCGTGGGGGCTCCGCGGGGCCCCCACGCCGTCTTGACGGCGTCTCGAAGCACCGGTACCCAGAAACCAGGCCCCCGTTCCCAACGGAGCCCGGAGGTGGCGTATGACGGCATCGGTCAGGCACGAGACGCGGGCGTTGCTCCGCGCGCATCTGTCGGCCGCGTCGTCGTATCGGCATGTGACCCGCCACTGCCCGATCTGCCACCGCCTGTTGCGGCTGGCGATGGACTCCGCCCCGGCGGCCGGCGCACCCGCGGAGGAGACCGTGGAGGACGAGACCCCCTCCCCGGCGTGACGCCTACTAGCGCACCCGGCGCGACGGTAACAAGGACTCTGGCATGTGACGGGAGTCACCGCATGAGTTTTTGAAACCGTGGAACTTACCGCTCCCCTACAACAGGTCAATTTAATATGTGCAATTGCACCCCTGATCCCACGTCGTCCAGGGGCTGCCTCACAGGAGATCCGACACCCCTCCCCAGACTCCGACAAGCCCGCTCACAGGGCCGCCGGCCGCCCACAGTCCGCGCACAAAAAAGATCGCGCTGGACTCGGCGGAGTCCAGCGCGATCGACGACGAGGTGGAGAATGGGGCCTGTTGGGGCAGGACCCGCGTCGCTTGGAGCCAGGGTCCGGACGCCGCGGCCAGTGGGGGACCAGCCGGTTTGCCCGGTTATTCAGTTGTTCAGGCCTCGCTGCGCTGCTGCGGGATACCCGCGAGCAGAGCGCGAACCTCGGCCTCGCGGTAACGGCGGTGTCCGCCGAGCGTGCGGATGGACGTGAGCTTGCCGGCCTTCGCCCACCGCGTGACCGTCTTCGGGTCCACACGGAACATGGTGGCGACCTCAGCCGGGGTCAGCAGCGGCTCGGCATCAGGGGTGCGAGCGGTCATGAGCGGCCTCCTCGGGAGAACCGAACCTTCTCGGTTCTTTCCTCTAAATTCTGCACCTTGACCCGCGTTGCCCGAAATGGCGGACGCGAGTCGAGTCGGTTATAGGACGAACGGCTTGTCCTCGGCACTACAACTACACCATCTGTCCAGCCGCGTCGGCCAAACCGATGGAATTGCCCCCCAGGCGTTCATCGGCGACGGAAGCCGATGGACCATGCCATAGCGGACAGTCACGCCACTGTGACGATCAGTCACAGGGGCGATCAGGAGTCACCAGACCCCCCAAAGCGGAACCTCCCCCGGGCCCCTTGTCCTATTTTGGCATGAGGAGGGGCAAGAGATGCAAGAGCCCGGGTACGTGCGGTCCGTCACGCTTGACACTCCGTGAGGCGTACGCCCGGATCGAAACCTACGTCCCTTGTCGGTGAGACATCAGGGGAAGTTGAACACCTTGAGCGAGGACGAAACCCCAAAACGGGCGTCAGGTCAAACGCCTGTTCGTGACATGGGGCACATTCAGTTCGCCGAGCGACGGTCCCTGACGGACCGCCAGCGCTCCACGAGCCGCCCGTAGGCCTCGCCCGCCGCGACCCCGTCCCCGTGCCTGAGCGCCTCGATGCCCTCGGCCACGTCCGCCGCCGAGTGGTCGTCCTCCAGCTCGCCCGGCGGCAGCACATGCACCAGGCCGCCGTAGTCGAGCTCGACCAGCGAGCGCGGGTGGAACTCCTCGAGCCAGCGCCCGACATCGATGAGGCCGTCGATGAGCGGCCCCTCGTCGACGGCGTCCTTGAGCGCCCTCAGAGCGCGCGCCACTCGCCGCCGGGCCTGCACCATGGGCGTGCGGTAGCGCAGCATCGGCGGGATCTCGCCGGACCCCTTGTCGAACCGCCGCTCCTCGTCCGAGACGAGCACGAACCAGTTCAGCGGCACCTGCCAGGTCGCCGTGCGGATCCAGGGCCGGGCGTCCGGGTTCCGGGCGAGCCAGCGCTCGTAGTCCTGGGCGGTCTGGCGGCGTACGACCTCGGGCAGCACCGCGTCCAGGACCGGGCCCGGCAGCTCCTCGCCGAGCTCCTCCAGGGCCAGCCAGCCGCGCAGCCGGGTGCGCCACGGGCACACGCACACCACGCCGTCCACCTCGAGCACGAAGGCGTCGCTGCTCTCGTGCACCGGCACCGGCACCGGCGGGGTGGGCAGCAGGTCGGCCAGGGAGCGGCGCAGCTCGTCCTGGTACGAGGGGCGGTCCGGGCGGCGGGCGTAGCGCGCCCAGTGGGTGCGCTCGGGCTCGGGGAAGGCGGCCAGCGGTTCGTACACGCGCAGATAGGTCGCGTACGGGACGATCACCGAGGACACCTTGGGCACGCCTGCTCTCTCCCCCGCCGCCTGCCGGGAAAACCTGCGAAACCCGCACACAAACGCGCGGGAAAACTATGCAAATCGTCGCACGCCGGCACCCGCGCGGAAGGTGATCCTGAGCACTGCACGGTTCCGGGCCGCCACAGGCCCTAATCTCGTGCTCACAGGCCCCGCCACCCGTACGGGACCTGTGCCCCATCGCCGCAATTTACCCAGGAGTCACCACAGTGACCGACGTAACCGGCGCCGCTGCCGACGTGCTGCACACCCTGTTCCACTCGGACCAGGGCGGTCATGAGCAGGTCGTGCTCTGCCAGGACCGCAAGAGCGGCCTCAAGGCCGTCATCGCCCTCCACTCCACCGCGCTCGGACCCGCCCTCGGCGGGACGCGCTTCTACCCGTACGCGAGCGAGCAGGAGGCCGTCGCCGACGCGCTGAACCTCGCGCGCGGGATGTCCTACAAGAACGCCATGGCCGGGCTCGACCACGGCGGCGGCAAGGCCGTGATCATCGGCGACCCCGAGCGCGACAAGAGCGAGGAACTCCTCCTCGCGTACGGCCGTTTCGTCGCCTCGCTCGGCGGCCGCTACGTCACCGCCTGCGATGTCGGCACGTACGTCGCCGACATGGACGTCGTCGCCCGGGAGTGCCGCTGGACGACCGGCCGCTCCCCGGAGAACGGCGGCGCCGGCGACTCCTCCGTCCTCACCGCCTTCGGCGTCTACCAGGGCATGCGGGCCAGCGCCGCGCACCTGTGGGGCGACCCCTCGCTCACCGGCCGCAAGGTCGGCATCGCGGGTGTCGGCAAGGTCGGGCACCACCTGGTAGAGCACCTGCGCGCCGAGGGCGCCGAGGTCCTGATCACGGACGTGCGCGAGGAGGCCGTGGGCCGGATCCTCGCCGCGCACCCGACGGGCGTCACGGCCGTCGCCGACACCGCCACCCTCATCCGTGCCGAGGGCCTCGACATCTACGCCCCCTGCGCGCTCGGCGGCGCCCTGAACGACGACACCGTGCCCGCGCTGACCGCGCGGATCGTGTGCGGCGCCGCCAACAACCAGCTCGCGCACCCGGGCGTCGAGAAGGACCTCGCCGACCGCGGGATCCTCTACGCGCCGGACTACGTGGTGAACGCCGGCGGGGTCATCCAGGTCGCCGACGAGCTGCACGGGTTCGACTTCGAGCGGTGCAAGGCGAAGGCCGCGAAGATCTACGACACCACGCTGGCCATATTCGCACGTGCGAAGGAGGACGGGATTCCGCCGGCTGCCGCGGCCGACCGGATCGCCGAGCAGCGGATGCACGAGGCGGCCGTGCAGCGGGCGCACTGACGTTTGAGCGGTACCCGTCGGCGCACACTTGGAGAGAACTCTCACGTTCGTCGGCGGGTCGGCCGCGAAGAAGTGGTTAAAATCGCGGTTGACCAGCGGGGACGGGGCTCCCCGAGGGTCCCGGGGCCGGGCCCGTGGTGCGGGCGACGTACCGTATGGGCGTGGGCTCAGGTACCGTGGAAGCCCTACGGACCGGTCTCTCCGCGGAGAGCCCGTTCCAGATCATGAACGCGTGTCAAGACTCTGGGGCCACCGAGCCCCGTATCCGAGGGGGTCGAGCCATGGGGCGCGGCCGGGCAAAGGCCAAGCAGACGAAGGTCGCCCGCCAGCTGAAGTACAGCAGCGGCGGGACTGATCTGTCGCGTCTGGCCAATGAGCTGGGCGCTTCGACTTCGAGCCAGCCGCCGAATGGCGAGCCGTTCGAGGACGACGACGAGGAAGACGACCCGTACGCCCAGTACGCGGATCTCTACAACGACGACGAGGACGAGGACGACGAGTCCGGTTCCTCATCGCAACACCGCCGCGGCGCTTGACGCTCTAGCTGTGCTTGACCCGGTCCGGAGTGGTCCACACCACCGGACCGGGTTTTGCGCTGCCTTCGCGTCCTACGCGGCGTAGTCGCCCACCAGCTCGGCGCCGGTCTCCTTGTCGCCGCGCTCCGTGATCTCGCCCGCGACCCAGGCATCGACCCCGCGGTCGGCCAGGGTGGCCAGGGCCACGTCCGCCGACTCCTCGGGGACGATCGCGATCATGCCGACGCCCATGTTCAGCGTCTTCTCCAGCTCGAGGCGCTCGACCTGCCCCGTCCTGCCGACGAGGTCGAAGACCGGGGCCGGGGTCCAGGTGGTCCGGTCGACGACCGCGTGCAGGCCGTCGGGGATGACCCGGGCCAGGTTGGCCGCCAGACCGCCGCCGGTGACGTGCGAGAAGGCGTGCACCTCGGCCGTGCGGATCAGGGCCAGGCAGTCCAGCGAGTAGATCTTTGTGGGCTCCAGGAGCTCCTCGCCGAGGGTGCGGCCCAGCTCGTCGATCCGGGCGTCCAGGGCGAGGCCCGCCTCGTTCAGGAGCACATGCCGCACGAGCGAGTACCCGTTCGAGTGAAGTCCCGAGGCCGCCATGGCGATGACGGCGTCACCCTTACGGATGCGATCGGCGCCGAGCAGCCGGTCGGCCTCCACGACGCCCGTACCGGCGCCGGCGACGTCGAAGTCGTCCGGGCCCAGCAGACCGGGGTGCTCGGCCGTCTCGCCGCCCACCAGGGCGCAGCCGGCGAGCACACAGCCCTCAGCGATGCCCTTGACGATCGCGGCGACCCGCTCGGGGTGGACCTTGCCGACGCAGATGTAGTCGGTCATGAACAGCGGCTCGGCGCCGCACACCACGATGTCGTCCATGACCATCGCGACCAGGTCGTGGCCGATCGTGTCGTAGACGCCCAACTGGCGTGCGATGTCGACCTTGGTCCCCACGCCGTCGGTGGCGGAGGCCAGCAGGGGACGCTCGTAGCGCTTGAGGGCGGAGGCGTCGAAGAGGCCGGCGAAACCGCCGAGGCCGCCGAGGACCTCGGGGCGCTGGGTCTTCTTCACCCACTCCTTCATGAGCTCCACGGCGCGGTCGCCCGCCTCGATGTCGACGCCCGCGGCTGCGTAGCTGGCACCAGTTGTCTCAGACATGGCTAGCGAGAACTTTCGTGTCGTACGGCAGGTAGGACGGGCTGCCTACGGGCGACGGATCGCGTCGGCGGCGGCCGTGGCGGCGGGCCCGGCGGCCAGCTCGGTCTCCAGGAGCTGCTTGCCGAGCAGCTCGGGGTCCGGGAGCTCCATCGGGTACTCGCCGTCGAAGCAGGCGCGGCAGAGGTTGGGCTTGGCGATGGTGGTCGCCTCGATCATGCCGTCGATGGAGATGTAGGCGAGGGAGTCGGCGCCCAGACTGGTGCCGATCTCGTCGATCGTCATGCCGTTGGCGATGAGCTCCGCGCGGGTGGCGAAGTCGATGCCGAAGAAGCAGGGCCACTTCACGGGCGGCGAGGAGATCCGGATGTGGACCTCGGCGGCACCCGCCTCGCGGAGCATGCGGACCAGGGCGCGCTGGGTGTTGCCGCGCACGATCGAGTCGTCGACGACGACCAGCCGCTTGCCCTTGATGACTTCCTTCAGCGGGTTCAGCTTCAGACGGATGCCGAGCTGACGAATGGTCTGCGAGGGCTGGATGAACGTACGCCCGACATAGGCGTTCTTCACCAGGCCCGCGCCGAACGGGATGCCGGACGCCTCGGCGTAGCCGATGGCGGCCGGGGTGCCGGACTCCGGGGTCGCTATGACGAGGTCGGCCTCGACGGGCGCTTCCTTCGCGAGCTTGCGGCCCATCTCCACGCGGGAGAGGTAGACGTTCCGCCCGGCGATGTCGGTGTCGGGGCGCGCCAGGTAGACGTACTCGAAGACACAGCCCTTGGGCTTCGCTTCCGCGAATCGGGAGGTGCGCAGGCCGTTCTCGTCGATGGCGACGAACTCGCCCGGCTCGATCTCGCGGACGTACGCGGCGCCGCAGATGTCGAGGGCGGCGGACTCGGAGGCGACCACCCAGCCGCGCTCCAGGCGGCCGAGGACCAGCGGGCGGATGCCCTGCGGGTCACGGGCGGCGTAGAGGGTGTGCTCGTCCATGAAGACGAGCGAGAACGCGCCGCGCACCTGCGGGAGGACGGAGTGGGCCGCCTCCTCGATGGTCAGCGGCTTGCCGTCCTCGTCGACCTGGGCCGCGAGGAGCGCGGTGAGCAGGTCGGTGTCGTTGGTGGCGGCCACCCGGGGGCTGCGCCCCTCCTGCTTGGGCAGGTCGGCGACCATCTCGGCGAGCTGGGCCGTGTTGACCAGGTTGCCGTTGTGGCCGAGCGCGATGGAACCGTGCGCGGTGGCACGGAACGTCGGCTGGGCGTTCTCCCACACGGAGGCGCCGGTGGTCGAGTAGCGGGCGTGACCGACCGCGATGTGACCCTGGAGCGAACCGAGAGAGGTCTCGTCGAAGACCTGGGACACGAGGCCCATGTCCTTGAAGACGAGGATCTGGGAGCCGTTGCTGACCGCGATTCCCGCGGATTCCTGGCCCCGATGCTGGAGGGCGTAGAGCCCGAAGTACGTGAGCTTGGCGACCTCTTCGCCCGGAGCCCAGACACCGAAGACGCCGCAAGCGTCCTGGGGGCCCTTCTCGCCGGGGAGCAGGTCGTGGTTGAGTCGTCCGTCACCACGTGGCACGGCTCCGAGTGTAGGCGAGATCGACCACTGGTCCGAATTCGTGGAGAGTGGGCTTTCTTACTCCGCCCGGGCCGTAACGCTCCTGCCGGGGGCCTTGGTGATCTTCAGGGAATCGTGTTCCTGCTGGTAGGAGACCTTTCCGGAGAGGATTCCGGCGAGTTCGCGCTCGGTCTTCATCACCCGGCCCGCACACATCATGCGCGTGGTCGCGAGGCGCCCGAACTCGATGGTGCCGTCCTTGACGGTGGCCCTGCCGTGGAAGGTGTTGCAGCCGAGGCTGCCGGTGACGGTGTTCTTCGTGGTGAGCGTGAGGTACGCGTTCTCGCCGAGGGACCATCGGGTGCCCTTCAGGGCGGGCGGCTTCTCCTCGCGCAGGGTGATGGTGTCGTCGGCCGGGCTGGTGAGGGTGAGGGTCCGGGCGCCCGGTGTGCCGTCCAGGCGGGCCTTGAGGTCGTTCTCGAAGACGCCGACGAACTTCTCCTCGAACTCCCCTACGGCACCCGGGCAGCCGATCAGCGTCCTGACCAGGCCGGAGACCTTCACGGTGTCGCCCCGGACGGCCACGTCGGCACCGATGCTGTTGCAGCCGACGGATCCGCCCGAGTCGCCACCGTCGGTGTCCTTGTCGGCGGCGTCCGGCTTGAAGACGATCCGGGCCTCCTTGGGAGCCCTTTTCCGGGGAAGGACGTAGTCCTTGCCGTCCACGGTGACCTTCCGTGGCACCCAGACCGTGCCGGCGATGGTGTCCGAGAAGGGGGAGACGTCCTGGGATCCGGTCCCCGTCGATTCCGTGCCGCAGGCGGCCAGGACCGTGGTCCCGACCAGGGCTGCCGCGGCCGCGTACGTGGCGTATGTCGTCCGCTTCATGACTCTTCGACGTGTGAGACGGCCGATGGGTTCGGGTCTGTTACCAGTCCGTTGTCATGTTCGCCGTCACCCCATGATCGGCAGCAGACCGCCCAGGTCCGCCCGCTCCCCGCTGGCGCTGACCTTCGCCGCGTCGAGCGCGTCCTTCCAGGTCAGGCGGCCGGTGGCAAGCCTGATCCAGGTCAGCGGATCGGTCTCGACGACGTTCGGCGGGGTGCCCCTGGTGTGCTTGGGACCCTCGACGCACTGCACGACGGCGAACGGCGGGATCCGCACCTCGGTGGAGCCGCCGGGCGCCTTGAAGGCGAGGGCGTCGGCGAGGAGGCGGGTGCAGGCGGCGAGCGCCTGGCGGTCGTGGGGGATGTCGAGGCCGGGGACGGCGGCGTTCAGGTCGTCGGTGTGCACGACGAGCTCGACGGTCCGGGTGACCAGGTAGTCGGACAGGGTCATGGCCCCGGTGCGGGCGGCGAGGACACGTGAGCCGGGGGCGGTCAGCGCGTCGAGGAACCGCTCCTCGGTACGGGCGTACAGCGCGTCGAGGTCCGGGTGGGCGGCGGCCAGCTCCCGGGTGCCGTCGGAGATGTCACCGGCCCGGGCGGCGGTGGCGAAGGGCCAGTCGAGGAGGGTGAGTTCGGGGGCCGGCGGTTCGTCGCGGGCGAGGTTCCGGCTGACCGTCTCCACGGCCATGGTGATGTGCGCGGCCAGCTCCCGCACGGTCCAGTCCGCCAGCCGGGTCTCCAGGGCGAGCTGCTCGGGGGTGAGGGCGGCCACGGCCTCCCGCACGTGCCCGAACTGGTTCGTCAGAGCCGCACGGATCTTGACGGAGTCGTACGCGCGAGCGCGCTTCTTGGCCGGGGGCATGCCGGTGAGCCTAGTCGGCACGGCGGACGGAGGAGGGGGTGGAGGGCGACGGCGGCGGCGGGCGGAGGAGGGGGTGGATACCGAGGGTGACGGCAAGCGAAGGAGGGCGATGGCGGCAGGTGGTGACCCAGACGGAGCGGGACGGGCAGGCCGGCGGGGCCGCCATGTGAGGAAGGCGCGCAGTCCAGCGGTGACCGCGGGCGAAGCGGGACGCGGAGACCGGCGAGGACCCGGAAGCCGGCGGTCACCACCGGCGAACCAGGACGCACAGACCGGCGGTCACGCCAGCCGGAGGAGGACCCGGAAGCCGACGGTGACCACGGGCGAAGCAGGACGCACAGACCGGCGGTGACGCCAGGCGCAGGAGGACGCGGAAGCCGGCGGTCACCGCGGACGAAGCGGGACGCGCGGACCAGCGGTGACCGCAGGCCAAGCAGGGCGCGCGGATCGGCGGTGGCGGTATGCGAAGGCCCCGCCCGGGGCAATCGGGGGCGGGGCCTTGCGAGTCGTACGGGTTGGCTACTTCAGGAGGGCCGGGATCGTGTCCTCGTGTGCCGTCCGCAGTTCCTCCAGGGACAGCTCGAACTCGCCCTGGAGCTCGACCGAGTCGCCGTCGACGACACCGATGCGGGTGACGGGCAGACCCCGCGCGCCGCACATGTCGTTGAAACGGACCTCCTCGGAGCGGGGGACGGCCACGACCGCGCGGCCGGCCGACTCCGAGAACAGCAGGGTGAAAGCGTCCAGACCGTCCGGGACGATCAGGCGGGCGCCCTTCCCGCCGAGCAGGGCCGACTCCACGACCGCCTGGATCAGGCCGCCGTCGGAGAGGTCGTGCGCGGAGTCGATCATGCCGTCGCGGCTGGCGGAGATCAGGATCTCGGCCAGCAGCCGCTCGCGCTCCAGGTCGACCTTGGGCGGCAGACCGCCGAGGTGGTCGTGGACGACCTGCGACCAGGCCGAGCCGCCGAACTCCTCACGGGTGTCGCCGAGGAGGTACAGGAGCTGGCCCTCCTCCTGGAACGCGACCGGGGTGCGGCGGGCCACGTCGTCGATGACGCCGAGCACGGCCACGACCGGGGTCGGGTGGATGGCCACCTCGCCGGTCTGGTTGTAGAGGGAGACGTTGCCGCCGGTGACCGGGGTGCCCAACTGCTGGCAGGCGTCGGCCAGTCCGCGGATGGCCTCCGCGAACTGCCACATGACGGCCGGGTCCTCGGGCGAACCGAAGTTCAGGCAGTCGGAGACGGCGAGCGGCTTGGCGCCGGTCGTGGCGACATTGCGGTACGCCTCCGAGAGCGCCAACTGGGCGCCCGCGTACGGGTCGAGCTTGGCGTAGCGGCCGTTGCCGTCGGTCGCGATGGCGACACCGAGGCCGGTCTCCTCGTCGATGCGGATCATGCCGGAGTCCTCCGGCTGGGCCAGCACGGTGTTGCCCTGCACGAAGTGGTCGTACTGCGAGGTGATCCACTTCTTGGATGCCTGGTTCGGGGAGGAGACCAACTTCAGGACCTGGTCCCGCAGTTCCTCGCCCGAGGCCGGCCGGGGCAGTTGGTTCGCGTCGTCCGCCTGGAGCTCGTCCTGCCAGGACGGGCGGGCGTACGGGCGCTCGTAGACCGGGCCGTCGTGCGCGACCGTGCGCGGGTCGACGTCGACGATCTTGCCGCCGTGCCAGTAGATCTCCAGCCGGTCGCCGTCGGTGACCTCACCGATGACGGTGGCGATGACGTCCCACTTGTCGCAGATCTCCAGGAACCGGTCGACCTTCTCCGGCTCCACCACCGCGCACATGCGCTCCTGCGACTCGCTCATGAGGATCTCCTCGGGCGAGAGCGTCGAGTCGCGCAGCGGTACGTCGTCCAGGCTCACGCGCATGCCGCCGGAGCCGTTGGAGGCGAGCTCGGAGGTGGCGCAGGACAGACCGGCGGCGCCGAGGTCCTGGATGCCGACGACCAGTTGCTCCTTGAACGCCTCCAGGGTGCACTCGATGAGCAGCTTCTCCTGGAAGGGGTCACCGACCTGCACCGCCGGACGCTTCGACGGCTTGGCGTCGTCGAAGGTCTCGGAGGCCAGGATCGACGCGCCGCCGATGCCGTCGCCGCCGGTACGGGCCCCGTACAGGATGACCTTGTTGCCCGCGCCGGACGCCTTCGCGAGGTGGATGTCCTCGTGCCGCATCACACCGATGGCACCGGCGTTGACCAGCGGGTTGCCCTGGTAGCAGGCGTCGAAGACGACCTCGCCGCCGATGTTCGGCAGGCCCAGGCAGTTGCCGTAGCCGCCGATGCCGGCGACGACACCCGGCAGCACGCGCTTGGTGTCCGGGTGGTCGGCCGCGCCGAAGCGCAGCGGGTCGACGACCGCGACCGGGCGGGCGCCCATCGCGATGATGTCGCGCACGATGCCGCCGACGCCGGTGGCCGCGCCCTGGTAGGGCTCGACGTAGGAGGGGTGGTTGTGGGACTCGACCTTGAAGGTCACGGCGTAGCCCTGGCCGACGTCCACCACGCCCGCGTTCTCGCCGATGCCGACGAGCAGCGCGTCGGACTGCGGGGCCTTCTCGCCGAACTGGCGCAGGTGCACCTTCGACGACTTGTACGAGCAGTGCTCGGACCACATGACGGAGTACATGGCGAGCTCGGCACCGGTGGGCCGGCGCCCGAGGATCTCGACGACCCTCTCGAACTCGTCCTTCTTCAGACCGAGTTCGGCCCAGGGCAGCTCGACGTCGGGGGTCGCGGCCGCGTGCTCGACCGTGTCCAGAGGCGTCCGGCTCATGCGTTGACCAGCTTCTTGAGGATCGAGGTGAAGAAGGGGAGGCCGTCGGTGCGGCCGGTGCCGATGAGCGGCTCCACGGCGTGCTCCGGGTGCGGCATCAGGCCCACGACGTTGCCGGCCTCGTTGGTGACGCCGGCGATGTCCCGCTGGGAGCCGTTGGGGTTGAAGTCGAGGTACCGGAAGGCGACCCGGCCCTCGGCCTCCAGCCGGTCGAGCGTGTGCTCGTCGGCGACGTACTGCCCGTCGTTGTTCTTCAGCGGGATGTGGATCTCCTGGCCGGCCGAGTAGTCGGTGGTCCAGGCGGTCTGCGCGTTCTCCACCCGCAGCTTCTGGTCGCGGCAGATGAAGTGCAGGTGGTCGTTGCGCAGCATCGTGCCGGGCAGCAGGTGTGCCTCGGTGAGGATCTGGAAGCCGTTGCAGATGCCGAGGACCGGCAGTCCCGCCTTCGCCTGCTCGATGAGGGGCTCCATCACCGGCGAGAAACGGGCGATGGCACCGGCGCGCAGATAGTCGCCGTAGGAGAAGCCTCCGCACAGCACCACGGCGTCGACCTGGTGGAGGTTCTTGTCCTTGTGCCAGAGGGCGACCGGTTCGGCACCCGCGAGGCGGATCGCGCGCTGGGTGTCCCGGTCGTCGAGGCTGCCCGGGAAAGTGACGACGCCAATACGAGCGGTCACTTCACGGCCTCCGCGACTTCCTCCACCTTGACGGTGAAGTCCTCGATCACGGTGTTGGCGAGGAAGGATTCCGCAAGATCGTGGATGCGGGCGAGCGCGGCCTCGTCGACCGGGCCGTCAACTTCCAGTTCGAATCGCTTTCCCTGACGTACGTCGGAGATGCCTTCGAAACCCAGTCGCGGCAGTGCGCGCTGCACCGCCTGGCCCTGGGGGTCGAGGATCTCCGGCTTGAGCATGACGTCGACTACGACGCGTGCCACTGGCACTCCCGGTGGTGTGGTGCTGAGCAGGTTCCTTCAGACTACCCGCACAAAATTTCTACGCGCGTTGAGTTGTAGGAATCTACGTGACGGCCATCACGAGGCATCGCGGACGTGGGCGGTCGCGAAAATTTCCGGGAAAGATCTCAGATCGACACCCGATACCTATTGCGCCCACCCGTCTCCCACCACCACCCTCAATCGAAGTCGCTTCCGCTCCCCCTTGATTTTGGACACGCGGAAGGATTTAGTCGAGCTTCACAATGCATTGTCGGGCACTGTACAAATGAATTGGCAACGTGCCGTACGAAGGGACCGATATTCGTGGCGCAGAAGGTCGTGGTCACTCTCTTTGACGACATCGACGGCTCGGAAGCGGCGGAAACGATCGCCTTCGGACTCGACGGCAAGTCGTACGAGATCGACCTGAATCAAGCCAATGCCAAGAAACTGCGTAAGGCGCTCGAGCCCTACGTGGAGGCCGGCCGCAAGCGGTCCAGGTCGGGCAAGGCGTACAAGCAGACCGAGGTCGCTCCCGACCCGGCGGCGGTCCGGGCCTGGGCCCAGGCCAACAAGATGGACGTCCCCGCCCGCGGACGCATCCCCAAGAAGGTCTACGAGGCGTTCGCCGAGGCCCAGTAGGAGCCCCTCGACAGCGGGTCACCCGCCCCTCGGGACAACCGACTTGCGTTGCACCCCACCCGGTCGGCTAGAGTCTGGAGCACGCCGAGGGGCGAGGCCGAAAGGCCCAGCTCACGGAGTACATGCGGGTGTAGTTCAGTAGTAGAACATCCCCCTTCCAGGGGGAAGGCGCAGTGTGCAATTCCTGTCACCCGCTCTGCACCGCCGGTCTGGCCACTCTTGTGGATCAGGTAGGCTGGTGCTCGCGCCGATCGGTGAGAGCCGGTCGGATGCAATGCGGACGTAGCTCAGTTGGTAGAGCGCAACCTTGCCAAGGTTGAGGTCGCGAGTTCGAGCCTCGTCGTCCGCTCTGAATCAAGCCCTCCGGTTTCTGCCGGGGGGCTTTTTCATGTCCGCCGACAGACTTCCGTCGGCCGACTGACATTTGTCATACGGAGTGGTGACAGCGCGCACTGCTGTCGGCCCCGCTCCGCCGGGACGCTGGCTCCATGGACACCGACGAACACGAACACGTGATTGAGGTCACCGACCTGCGGCGTGTGTACGGGGGCGGGTTCGAGGCCGTACGCGGAATCAGCTTCTCCGTGGCCCGCGGAGAGGTCTTCGCCCTGCTCGGCACCAACGGCGCCGGAAAGACCTCCACCGTCGAACTGCTGGAGGGACTCGCCCCGCCGACCGGCGGACGCATCCGCGTCCTCGGACACGACCCGTACACCGAGCGGGCCGCCGTACGTGCGCGCACCGGGGTGATGCTCCAGGAGGGCGGCTTCCCCTCCGAGCTGACCGTCGGCGAGACCGCGCGGATGTGGGCCGGCTGCGTCAGCGGGGCCCGGCCGCCGCTGGAGGTGCTGGAACTCGTCGGGCTCGCCCGGCGGACCGGCGTACGCGTCAAGCAGTTGTCCGGGGGCGAGCGGCGGCGCCTGGACCTGGCGCTCGCGCTGCTCGGCGACCCCGAGGTGCTGTTCCTGGACGAGCCGACGACCGGCCTCGACGCCGAAGGGCGCCGGGACACCTGGGAGTTGGTGCGGGCACTGCGCGACCGGGGCACGACCGTGCTGCTGACCACGCACTACCTGGAGGAGGCCGAGGACCTCGCCGGCCGCCTGGCCATCCTCCACGAGGGGCGGATCGCGGTCACGGGAACGCCGGCCGAGGTGACGGCCGCCCAGCCGGCGCGGATCTCCTTCGAGCTGCCGGACGGGTACTTCCTGGGAGACCTGCCACCGCTCGCCGAACTCGGGGTGTGCGGGCACCAGCTCGACGGGACCGTCGTACGGCTGCGGACGCGGGAGTTGCAGCGGGCGGCCACCGGGCTGCTGGTGTGGGCCGAGCGGGCCGGGGTCGAACTGCGGCGGCTCGATGTGCGGTCCGCCTCGCTGGAGGAGGCGTTCCTCGGGATCGCCGCCCGTGAGGAGGTCTCGGCATGAGCACGGTCACCACCCCTGCGAGCCGCCTCGGCGCCCTCGCCCGCGCCGAGTTCACCCTGCTCGGACGCAGCAGGGCCACGCTCGTCGCCGCCGTCCTGGTGCCGCTCGCGCTGCCGTTCAGCCTGCGGCCCGTCGTGGACGACATGGACGTCCAGGAGGCCGGGCTGAGCGTCGGCCTGGTGCTGCTGCCGGCCGCGGTCGGCTTCGCCCTGCTGTTCGGCGTGTACGGCGCCCTCGTCGGGACCTACACCGCACGGCGCGAGGAGCTGGTGCTCAAGCGGCTGCGCACCGGTGAGCTGCGCGACGCCGAGATCCTCTGCGGGACCGCGCTGCCGATCTCCGCGACCGGGCTCACCCAGTCCCTGGTGCTGGTCGGCGCGAGCGCCGCGCTGCTCGACGTACCGGCGCCGCGCGCACCCCATCTCGCCGTCTTGGGACTGCTGTTGGGGCTGGTGATGTGCGCGGCGCTCGCGGCGGTCACCGCGGCCGTGACCCGGACCGTGGAGAGCGCGCAGGTCACCACGCTGCCGTTCGTGATGGTCTCGATGGTCCTCTCGGGCGTCACCGTGCCTTTGGAGCTGCTGCCCGACACGTTCGCGTCGGTGTGCGAGCTGCTGCCCCTGTCCCCCGTGATCACCCTGGTCCGCGGCGGCTGGGCGGGCACGCTCTCCGGCTACGAGGCCCTGGGCGCCCTCGGTACCGCGCTGGCCTGGACCGTGCTGGCCGTGTTTGCTGTACAGCGGTGGTTCCGGTGGGAGCCGAGGCGCTGAGGTACGGGGAGAGCATGCGCGAGGCAGGAGGCTGGTGGCGGCGCAAGAGCACGCCGGCGAAGGTGGAGACGTACACCCGCTGGTCGTTCCACTTCTTCGCGCTGATCGAGATCACCGCGGTCGGGCTGCCCCTGTTCGGTGCGATGCCGGGCTGGCTGACCGCCTTGCTGCTGGTGATGCTGGGCGGGCACGCCGTGACCTGCGCGGTGGCCGCGTCGCGGGCGCTGGACTGGACTCGCGGCAGCCGTGAGCAGCCCGTCCACATGCTGTGGACACTCGCCGCGGTCACCGCCGCGGTCGCCGTGGCGGCCATCGCGATCACCGAGCACGGGCCGGGCGGGGACGACGTCGACACCGCGGCCGGCGGGATCTTCGCGGTCGTGCTGATCTTCGGTGGCGGGGTGATCGCGCTCGGGGTGCGCGACCGGAGGCGGGTCTTCGCCCTCGTCGCGGGGTTCGCGGCGGGCGCGGGGGTCATCGCCTTCCCGCTGGGGCTGCCCGGCGCGGCGACCCTGGCGACGATGGTGGCCGTCCTGCTCGGTGCCGGGTTCCTCGCCTTCACCTCCGTCTTCTCGGTGTGGCTGCTCAACGCCGTCTACGAGCTCGACGAGGCCCGCGAGACCCGCGCCCGGCTCGCCGTCGCCGAGGAACGGCTGCGCTTCGGACGGGACCTGCACGACGTCGTGGGGCGCAACCTCGCCGTGATCGCGCTCAAGAGCGAACTGGCCGTGCAGCTCGCACGCCGGGGACGCGACGAGGCCGTGGACCAGATGACCGAGGTGCAGCGGATCGCGAGCGAGACCCAGCGCGAGGTACGGGATGTCGTACGGGGCTACCGGGAGGCCGATCTCGGGATCGAACTCACCGGAGCACGAGGGGTGCTGACCGCCGCCGGCATCGACTGCGAGGTCACCGGGGACCCGGACGGCCTGCCCGCCGAGGTGCAGTCGGCGCTCGGCTGGGTGGTCCGGGAGGCCACCACGAACGTGCTCCGGCACGGGGACGCCAAGCGGTGCACGGTGGCCGTGGGGAGGGAGGAGGACCGGGTGGTGCTGACCGTGGAGAACGACGGCGTCCTGAGAACGTCGGGCACCGGCGGATCCGGACTCGCCGGGCTGCGGGAGCGGCTCGCGGCGGTGGCCGGGACGCTGGAGGCGGGACCGGTGCCGGACGGGGTGTTCCGGCTGGTGGCGGAGGTGCCGCTGGTGGCGGCGGAGGGAGTCGCGTGAGCGGGAGCGTGCGGGTACTGCTCGCCGACGACGAACATCTGATCCGGGGCGCGCTCGCCGCGCTGCTCTCCCTGGAGGACGACCTGGCGATCGTGGCGGAGGCGGCCACCGGGCCCGAGGCGCTGGCGATGGCACGCGCGCACGGGCCCGACGTCGCCGTACTGGATCTCCGGATGCCCGGCGCGGACGGTGTGAAGGTCGCCACATTCCTGCGTACCGAGCTGCCCTCGTGCAAGGTGCTGATCGTCACCAGCCACGGCCGGCCGGGGCATCTCAAGCGGGCCCTGGAGGCCGGGGTGCGGGGGTTCGTCCCCAAGACCGTGAGCGCGCAGCGGCTCGCGGAGATCATCCGCACGGTGCACGCGGGAAACCGTTACGTCGACCCCGAGTTGGCCGCCGACGCGATCTCCGCCGGGGACTCGCCGCTGACCGCGCGGGAGGCCGAGGTGCTGGAACTCGCCGCCGACGGGGCGCCCGTCGCGGAGATCGCCGAACGGGCCGCGCTGTCGCAGGGGACCGTACGGAACTACCTGTCGTCGGCCGTCTCCAAACTCGGGGCCGAGAACCGGCACGCGGCCGTGCGGCTCGCCCGGGAGCGAGGTTGGGTATAGTGGTTCTCGCGCCACGGCGCATGCGAACGTAGCTCAGTTGGTAGAGCGCAACCTTGCCAAGGTTGAGGTCGCGAGTTCGAACCTCGTCGTTCGCTCTGTATCGGCAAAGGCCCCCGGTTCCCACCGGGGGCCTTTCGCGTTACGCCCAGCTCGTGCCCGTCAGCCGCTCGAACGCCTCGATGTACTTGGCGCGGGTGCGGTCCACGACCTCCTGCGGCAGCGGCGGCGGAGGCTGCTCGCTCCTGCGGTCCCAGCCTGACTCCGCCGAGGTCAGCCAGTCGCGCACGAACTGCTTGTCGTACGACGGCTGCGCGCGGCCCGGCTGCCACTGGTCGGCCGGCCAGAAGCGGGAGGAGTCCGGGGTGAGGACCTCGTCCGCGATGACCAGGGTCTGCCCGTCGAAGCCGAACTCGAACTTGGTGTCCGCGAGGATGATCCCGCGGTCCCGGGCGATGTCCCGGCCCCGCGCGTACACCGCGAGGGTCGCCTGGCGCAGGCGGGCGGCGGTGTCCGCGCCGACCTGGCGGGCCACCTCCTCGTAGGAGACGTTCTCGTCGTGGTCGCCGACGGCGGCCTTGGTCGCCGGGGTGAAGATCGGGGCGGGCAGCTCGCTGCCGTCGACCAGGCCCTCGGGCAGGGCGAGGCCGCAGACCGTGCGGGAGTCGTTGTACTCCAGCAGTCCGGAGCCGGTGAGATAGCCGCGGGCGACCGCCTCCACGGGGACCATCTGCAGCGACTTGCACACCAGGGTGCGGCCGGCCCAGTCGGCGGGGGCCCCGTCCGGCACGTCCGTGCTCAGCACGTGGTTCGGCAGCAGGTCGGCGATCTGGTCGAACCACCACAGCGACAACTGGGTGAGGACGCGGCCCTTGTCGGGGATCTCGGTCGGCAGCACCCAGTCGAAGGCGGAGATGCGGTCACTGGCGACCATCACGAGGTCGCCCGCCTCGTTCTGGTACAGCTCGCGCACCTTGCCGGTGTGCAGGTGCACCAGGCCCGGAACCTGAAGCGGCTCGGGCTTTTCTACGAATCCGGACACGGTTCCTCCCCGTGGGTATGTCCAACGGGTCGATTGTCCCGTACAGGCGGCTGACCTTGGACTTGGGGTGTGCTGCGGGTATCGGACGGGTGCTCCGCCCGGGCTCAGTCACGCTTGCAGATACGGTCCAGAAGGTTGGCGGTGGCGCGCTGGACACGGGTGTCGACATGGCCCGGGCGGTCCAGTGCCGGCGACCAGGCGAAGGTGCCGGCGGCGAAGACCAGGGCCCCTGAGGGGGCGCGGTAGAGGGACGTCTCCTGGTGGCGGAGGGCGCCCTCGCTGTCGGCGTAGGGCGAGTGGGCGAGCAGGATGCGGTCGTCGTGGTCGGGGAGCGGGGCGCGCGGGAAGTAGCGGTCGGCCTCACCCGCCACCAGACCGGCGAGTTCGTCGCCCTCCTGGGCGCCGGTCGCCTCCCACAGCCAGTGTCCGGCGTTGCGGACGATCAGGGGGTGCGGCTCGGGTACCCGTCCCGCGTACTGGATGCCGACCAACTGCTGCTCCGGGCGATCGACTTCCCGCCAGAGCGCCGGCTTTCCCGGCCCTCTGCGTTTCCGGCAGGTGAGCAGGCGGTCGGGGACGCCGGACGGTGAGGGGCCCAACTCGACCTGCCAGTACATGGTGTTGGCGGACAGGAAGACCAGGGAGGTGCCGCTGTCCCTGGCCCGCTCGACCGTACGGCGCATGGCCGTCGACCAGTACTCGTCGTGGCCGGGGAAGACCAGGCCTCGGTAGCGGGTGGGGTCGAGGTGGCCCGCGTGCAGGTCGCGGGCGTCGGCGTAGGCGAGGTCGTAGCCGTAGCGCTCGGCGAAGCGGATGAAGTCGTAGGCGTGGCCCACGTGCAGCGGCAGGCCCGCGCCAGCGTACGGCCGGTCGAAGGAGACCGTGGTCGCGGCGTCGGCCTCGCCGAGGAGCCGGCCCTGCTCGTCCCAGGCGTGGTAGAGGCTGGCGCCGGTGCGGCCGTCCTCCGGGTAGAGGTTGTACGCCTGCCATGTCACGTCGGGCAGCAGGAGCAGTAAGTCCGCGGGGTGGTTGTCACGCACCGTGAAGGGGATGTGCGAACGGTAGCCGTCGGCGGTGGTGAGCACGGCCACATACGCCCCGATGCTCCAGTACGACGGGATCTGGAGCCGCCAGGACAGCCACCAGTGGTGGCAGGAGACCGTGCGGTCCGCGGTCAGCGGCGGGGGCTGCACGATGCCGGAGAGGCGGGGGCTGGTGGTGATCTTCGCCGCGCCGTCGCCGCCGTAGTGGCCGATGCGGTAGACGTCGACGCCGAACTCCTGCGGCGGGTCGACGGTGATGTGGAAGTCGACGGCCTCACCGGGGGCGACCGCGCCGGTCGAGGTGAAGCCCTTGATCTGGCGGCGGACGTCGTCGGCGGAGCGGGGGCCGCCGCCGGGGGCGCTGCCGGGGGCGCTGCGCGGGGAGGGGACGGGGACGCGGGGGGCGCCTGCCTTCGGGGTGTGGGCGGGGTCCGTCTCGACGTACCAGGGGACCACCTGGCCGGTGTCGTCGAAGTACGTCTCGCTGCCGCGCAGCCAGGGGACGGGGCCCTGGCCGAAGGGGTCCGTCACGGCGTGCGCGAGTGCGCCCGACTCCCAGCGGCGGATGTGCGCCGGTCCTGGTCCTGGTCCTGGCCCCATGGTCGCTCCCCTCCCTCGTGCCCCCGTCGTTCGTCCTGCGCGGTGCGGTGCTGTCGGTGGTGCGGTGGTTTCGGTGGTGCGATGGTTTCAGTGGTGCGGCGGTGTGGGGCGTATCGCTTGTGGTTGCGGGTGTGTCGTGCGCCTGTCCTATGGCGAACGCCCTTGCCATGTGCGCGATCGGTCCCAGCACATCACATTCCGCACTCAGCCTGTCACTATTCGTTGCGAATTGGCCGAAAGTGGAACCGGGTATTCCGTCTCCGTCAGACGAGCCGGACCGGCTTCTCGGGGCGTATCCCCGACTTGACCAGCCAGGCGCGCAGCGGGGCCGGGTCGCCGTCCTCCACGAGGCTCAGGACGCGCGGGGCGAGGTCCGCGGCACGTTCGCCGTTGATCAGAAGGGACGGGCCGTCGAGCCAGTCCAGGCCCGGGGTGGCGCCGGCGGTGTCGATCGCGGCGCAACAGACCATCGCGGTGACGTGGTCGGTGAGGAGCTCGCGGGCACTGCGAGGAGGTTGGAGCGGGAAGAGTGGCAGCGCGGTGTCGTCCCAGGGGGCGGCGTCGGGAGCGGTGCCGGGATGGGGGGCGGCGGCTTCCTCGCGGGCGAGCTCGGCGGTGAGGGCGGCGGCGAGGGTCTCTGCTTCGCCTTCTCGGCTGTCGTCTGGGGGGTGGGGGGCGGTGTCGTCGTCGAGGACGGGGGCATCGTCGGGGGCGGTGTCGTCGTCGAGGACGGGGGCGGCGTCACCGTGGGGCGCGGGAGCGGTGTCTTCTGTGGCCGGGCTGTGGTGCGCGACCGTAGGCGTGGGGGCCTGAGGCGTGGCCGCCGTGGCTGTGGCCGGTGACTCTGCAGCCGAGGCGGCAGCGCGGTCCACGGCTGTGGGGTGGGGGTGGGGGTGTGAGGTCGGGTCGGTGATCGTGTGCTCGGCGGGAGTGGTGAGGGTCTGCTCGGAGGGTGCGGTGACGGTCTTCTCAGGAGACCCGGCGACCCTGTGCTCAGCGGGGCCGTTGTCGGTTCGCTGGGCGGACTCGGCGACCGTCTGCTCAGCAGACTCGGCGACCTCGTGCCCAGCGGGTGCGGCGGCGGTGCGCTCAGCCGGCTCGACGACCATCTGCTCAGGAGCCCCGGCGACCTCGCGCCCAGCGGGTCCGGCGGCGGTTCGCTCAGCAGACCCGGTGACCCCGTGCCCAGCAGGTCCGGCATCGGCTCGCTCAGCAGACCCGGTGACCATCCGCTCGCCAGACCCGGTGACCGTCTCCGCCGTGGCGCCGTCGGCCCCCTCCACACCTAGGGGCTGGGCTGCGGGGATCGTCGGCTGGGGGCAGGTCAGGTGGGTCAGGACGCGGGAGAGGGTGGGGGCGTCGGATTCCGGTGCGGTGGTTTCCGGGGTGCGGCGGACGCCCTGCGCGTCGAGGACTCGGTGGAGGCGGGCCGCGTCCAGGCGCCACTTGCGGTCCACGACCTCTTCCGGATACTCCTGCCAGTCGACCGGGGACCAGTCCGGACCGGTCTCCGCGGGGCCGCCGTGGAAGAGACGGGCCGCGAGCAGGGAGGCGGCCTCGTCGATCGCGCCGGGCTCTTCGAGCAGGTCGCACGCGGGGCGCTCACCCAGCCGGGAGGCGAAACCCTCGGCCAGACGGTCCCGGCGCGACAGCTCAGTGAGGGCGGCCACCACTCCCGCGTCCAGCCGGGAGGGCCAGCGGCCCATCCGCCAGGCGGGCAGCGCGACCCGGGTCAGCAGCCGGTCCCAGCCCGCGTACGCCAGGCCCACCTGTTCCTGGGCCACGATCCGGAGGCCGTAGTCCACCGCCTGGGCGCGCTCGGCGGCCGCGGCGGCGACCCCGCGCTCCATCTGGGTCGCGTGCTCACGGCAGCTCCGCAGGAGCAGGCGGGCCACCCAGGCGACGCCCGCGCACATCACGCGGGTGAGCGGACAGCGGCCGGGGACGGAGCCGACGGCCACCGCCGCGTCCAGACCGCGGACGAAACGGCGGGCCGCCGCTATGTCGGGGTGGGCCGAGGGGCCCGTACCGGCGACGACGGGGGCGAGGACCGCGCGCAGTTCGCCCACGCGCATCCACCACAGGAAGGGCGAGCCGATGACCAGCACCGGTGCGGCCGGGGCACCGCGGTGGGAGCCGCGCACACCCGCGATCTCGTCCTCCCGGCCCTCCTGCGGGGGCGGGCCATGGGCGGGGTGGGTGCGGTCCTCCAGCCAACTGTCGCAGTCCGGGGTGAGCGCTATGGCGGAGGGAGCGGGGACGTCCAGGCGGTCGGCGAGGTCGCGCACCATGCGGTACAGGTCGGGCGCGGACTCCTCGGCGATCGCGACGGTCGGGCTGACGGCGGGACGGGCGCGGGCGATCACCAGGGCGACGGCCCCGGCGGCGAGCAGCACCACGGCCCCGAGCACGCACATGACCAGACGGGCGGTGTCCCAGAACCCGCCCACGAGATGGTCGGTGGAACCTCCGGCAAGCAGCACCACGGCCACCGCCGCGGGCAGCAGCGCCACGGCCAGCGCACGGCTGCGGATGCGCAGCACGGCGAGGGCCCGGGAGCGCGCAGCCTGCGCGCCCGCCTCCACACCGATACCGGTCATGACCGGACCTCACCCCCTCCCTGCCGTCCTGAATGCCGGGCTGTCCTGGCGTTGCTCACTCCCCCACTGTGGCACCCGCCACTGACATCGCAATGCCGGTGGGCCAAGTGCCGGACCGCTTGCGCGGCACCCTAGTTGGGCCCCGGGCCCCCGTCAGCCGTATGCGGTCGCGGTCACTCGATGGAATGGCTTTGGGGAAAGGTGGATGACGGACAGCAAAGATCAGGCCCCGGATCCTAAGACGGATCCGGGGCCTGCCGGGTTGTTCGGGGGCGGGGGTTTCGCCCCGGTTTCCGGGCCTGTCAGGCTTCGGACGCCGCCTTCGCCGCGATGTCCGTCCGGTGCTGGGAACCGTCGAGCCGGATACGGCCCACGGCCCGGTACGCGCGCTCGCGGGCCTCGGTGAGGTCCTTGCCGGACGCCGTGACCGACAGGACGCGGCCGCCGGCGCTGACGACGGCGTCGCCGTCCCGCTTGGTGCCGGCGTGCAGCACGTACGCGTGCGGGGCGTCCTCGGCGGCGACCTCGTCGAGGCCGGTGATCGGGTCGCCGGTGCGCGGGGTGGCCGGGTAGTTGTGGGAGGCGACGACCACGGTGACCGCGGCGTCCTCGCTCCAGCGCAGGGGCGGCAGGTCCTCGAGGTTGCCGCTCGCGGCGGCGAGCAGGACACCGGCCAGCGGGGTCTTGAGGCGCGCCAGGACGACCTGGGTCTCGGGGTCGCCGAAACGGGCGTTGAACTCGATGACCCGTACACCGCGGGACGTGATCGCGAGACCGGCGTACAGCAGGCCGGAGAAGGGGGTGCCCCGGCGCCGCATCTCGTCGACGGTCGGCTGCAGAACCGTCTGCATGACCTCGTCCACCAGCTTCGGGTCGGCCCAGGGCAGCGGGGAGTACGCGCCCATGCCGCCGGTGTTCGGGCCCTCGTCGCCGTCGAGGGCGCGCTTGAAGTCCTGGGCGGGCTGGAGCGGGAGGACGGTGTCGCCGTCGGTGACGGCGAACAGGGAGACCTCGGGGCCGTCGAGGAACTCCTCGATGACGACCCGCTCGCAGGCGTTGGCGTGGGCCTTCGCGGCCTCGAGGTCGCTGGTCACGACGACGCCCTTGCCGGCGGCGAGACCGTCGTCCTTGACGACGTACGGGGCGCCGAAGGCGTCGAGGGCCTCGGCGACCTCCTCGGGGTTCGTGCAGACGTAGGAGCGCGCGGTGGGTACTCCGGCCGCGGCCATGACGTCCTTGGCGAAGGCCTTCGAGCCCTCGAGCTGCGCGGCCTCCCCGGACGGGCCGAAGACCGGGATGCCCGCCTCGCGCACGGCGTCGGCGACCCCCGCGACGAGCGGGGCCTCCGGGCCTACGACGACCAGGTCGACGCCGAGTCGCTGCGCGAGCGTGGCCACCGCCCCGCCGTCGAGGGCGTCGACGGGGTGCAGCTCGGCGACCTCGGCGATGCCGGCGTTGCCGGGCGCGCAGTGCAGTGCGCTGACGTCGGGGTCGAGGGACAGGGAGCGGCACAGGGCGTGTTCGCGGGCGCCGTTACCGATGACGAGGACCTTCACGGGGGTCAGCCTAACGGCCTTTTTGTGCCAGGTTCCCAAGGGATGCGGGCTGCGGAGTCGTAGATTCCTCCAAGGTGAGGGGCCTGGCCGGGCCCTCCACCGCCCCTATTCGTTGGTGATCTCCTCGACCACGGTCGCCCCGAGTTCCCGAACGATCAGTTCGCGGCCGGAGAGCGCCGACTCGTTGAGGTCGGGGTCGTCGTCCTCGGGGATGTCGTCCTCGATGGAGACGGGCGGGGGTTCCGGCGCGGACCGCTGCGGGGCGGGGGCCGGTGCCGGCGTGGGGGTGGAGGGTGCGGCCGGAGCGGGCGACGGCTGCGGGGACGGCGGTGCCTGGGAGGCGGGGGCGCCGTAGCCACCGGTGCCACCGCTGCCGTATCCGCCGGTGCTGCCGTATCCGGCGGTACTGCCGCCGCCGTAGCCACCGCCGCCGGCGTTGAAGCCGCCGGACGCCGGGGGTGCCGCGCCGCCGCCCGAGGGGTCGAGGACGGCCTCGATCTTCCACTGGACGCTGAACTGCTCGGACAGCGCCTGCCGCAGCACCTCCTCGCTGCCGCTGCTCGCGAAGTTGTCGCGGGCGCCGGCATTGACGAAGCCGAGCTGGAGGGTGGTGCCGTCGAAGCCGGCCACCTGGGCGTTCTGGCTGAGCAGGATCCAGGTGAAGCGGCGGCGGTTCTTGACCGCTTCCAGGATGTTGGGCCAGAGCTGACGCGGGTCGAGACCACCGGTCGGCGGGGCGTAGGCGGCCGGGCCGGGTGCGGAGGCCGGGGCGGCCGCGGGTGCGGGCTGGACCGGTGCCTGGGCGGCCGCGGGGCGGGGTGCCGTGGGTGCCTGGGGCTGACCGCCGCCCGCCGGGGCAGCGGTGGGCCAGCCACCGGGACGCCGGCCACCGCCGGCGGGGGCTGCGGTGGGCCAGGCGCCGGGGGCGGGGTTGGCCGGCTGCTGTTCGGGATGACCGGCGGCGGGCTGGCCGACCGGCGCGCCAGGGGCCTGAACCACGGGGGAGGCCGGCGCCGGACCTGCGGAGGGTCCCGAGGCACCTGGGGGCGGACCGACGGGTGCGGCCGGGGCGGCGGGTGCCGGATCGGCCGCAGCACCGGGGAATCCCCCTTGACCGGCCGGTCCGGCCGGTCCCCCTGCCCCTCCCTGCGCGCGGACCGCCGCCCGGGCCGCGGCCGGACCACCGCCGGGCGACACCGGAGCCGAGGGCGGAACCGCGGCCGCCGAGGGCGGGACTGCGGCCGGCGAGGGGCCCGGGACGGCTGCCCCGTGCGCCTCCGGGCCCGGGACGTACCCCATCGCGGGGGCGCCGGCACCGGCCGAGAAGTTCACGCCCCGCTCGATGCGGTCGAGGCGGGCCATGACCGAGCGCTCGTCGCCGTAAGCGGCGGGGAGCAGCACGCGCGCGCAGATCAGTTCGAGCTGGAGACGGGGCGAGTTGGCGCCGCGCATCTCCGTGAGGCCTTCGTTGACGAGGTCGGCGGCGCGGCTGAGCTCGGCCGCGCCGAAGGTGCCGGCCTGGGCCTGCATACGCTCGATGACGTCGGCGGGGGCGTCGATGAGCCCCTTCTCGGCGGCGTCGGGAACGGCCGCGAGGATGACCAGGTCCCGCAGCCGCTCCAGCAGGTCGGCGACGAAACGGCGCGGGTCGTTGCCCCCCTCGATGACACGGTCGACGACCTCGAAGGCGGCGGCGCCGTCACCGGTGGCGAAGGCCTCGACGACGGAGTCGAGCAGGGAGCCGTCGGTGTAGCCGAGGAGGGAGGTGGCCATGGCATACGTCACACCCTCCTCGCGCGCGCCGGCGAGGAGCTGGTCCATGACGGACATGGAGTCACGGACGGAACCCTGACCGGCCCGCACGACGAGCGGGAGCACCCCGTCCTCGACGGGGATGTTCTCCTTGCCGCACACCTCGCCGAGGTACTCCCGCAGGGTGCCGGGCGGTACGAGGCGGAAGGGGTAGTGGTGGGTCCGCGACCGGATCGTCCCGATGACCTTCTCGGGCTCGGTGGTGGCGAAGATGAACTTGAGGTGCTCCGGGGGCTCCTCGACGACCTTCAGCAGGGCGTTGAAGCCGGCCGACGTGACCATGTGGGCCTCGTCGATGATGTAGATCTTGTACCGGCTGCTCGCCGGGCCGAAGAACGCCTTCTCGCGCAGCTCACGGGCGTCGTCCACACCACCGTGGGAGGCCGCGTCGATCTCGATGACGTCGATGGAACCCGGGCCGTTCCTCGCGAGGTCCTGGCAGGACTGGCACTCGCCGCAGGGGGTGGGGGTGGGCCCCTGCTCGCAGTTCAGGCACCTGGCGAGGATGCGCGCGCTGGTCGTCTTGCCGCATCCGCGCGGACCGCTGAACAGGTACGCGTGATTGACCCGGTTGTTCCGCAGCGCCTGCTGCAGCGGGTCGGTGACATGCTCCTGCCCGATGACCTCGGCGAAGGACTCCGGGCGGTAGCGGCGGTACAACGCGAGAGACGACACGCATACGAGGTTATAGGCGCCCACTGACAACCCGACCCCGCGCGGGCTCCCGGCCCGGGAACGCAGACGCCCCCCACGCACCCGCCAGAGCCGACCTACCCTTGCTGCCTTCCGGCCCTGGGGGAGTTCAGTCAGATAGCGCCGCGTGAGGGGCTGCCCAAACAGTACCCGATGCCAGCGGGTGGGAACGAGTTCGCGAGCACTCCTCAACGTCTTGTATTGTTTGCCGCGGAGGATTCGCCTAGAGGCCTAGGGCGCACGCTTGGAAAGCGTGTTGGGGGCAACCCCTCACGAGTTCGAATCTCGTATCCTCCGCCAGTGCCTCACCGGGCACGATGTCGAAGGGCCCCACCGTTCGCGGTGGGGCCCTTCGACGTTTGGCGTGGCCGTAGCCCAGGCCGTGTTCCGTCGTGAGCCAGGTGCCCAGTCCATGTGCTCGGTCAGGGGCGAGGCGCGGATGAGGTCCTTCCACTCCGCGATCGGTCGGCCGTACTTCTTCTCGATCGAGGGGAAGTAGCTCGCGGGGCCCTTCACGGGTTCGGCCGTGGCTGCGTTCCCGTTCGTCTGCGGCGTGGTGGTGCTGCCTGTACGACCTGGACCGAGGCGCGAATACATCGGCCGGGAAGGCCTGATCCACGCCCCAGTAAAGATCGAACGTCTGTCCTTGCCCCTCGTTAGAATTCGCTCGCCCCAAGAGCCCTCGTGAGCACCACAGGGACGGGGCCTGCGCTTTCCAGGGGGGAACGCATGCTTCACACGTCCATCAGGGAACAACGCCGAAGACGACACGCGTCCAGGGGGGCCACTTCGCTTCTCGCGCTGATCGTCGCCGTCCTGGCCTCGTTCACCGCACAGACCGGCACGGCTTCCGCCGTGGCCGTGCCGACCCCGAAGACCACGGCCGCGACCTCCGGGCCCGCGACACCGAAGTCACCAGAGTCACCGAAGTCACCGGAGAAGAAGGCGGCTCCCGAGGCGCTGCACGCCACCGCCGCGCGCGAGATCGGCCGTAGCGACGCGGCCGACACCTGCTCCGGGGCGATTGAGTCGGGAACGGTCTACACCTGCTCCGCCGGGCCCGAGGGGGGCGCGAGCTTCACCTTCGCCCTGCCGAACCCCGACGACCTGGTGTTCCTCCAGGTCGTCTCCACCGATGACCAGCCCCAGTACCCGACGCTCACCGCACCGGACGGTTCGACGGTCACCTGCGACCGGCCCGACGGCGCGTACGGGGCGGCACGGTGTCCGACGAGCCGGGCCGGTACGTACACCGTGCAGGCCGGGGTCGCGCCGAGTGGCTTCTCGGTGTCGTACACAGCTCTGCTGTCCGGCACTTCCTGCACCGCGGTCTCCGAGGACGACACCGCCCTCGGGGCGCCGAAGTCCCTCGCCGACACGCTTACCGCCGGGTCCGCCGGCCACTGCTTCGGCCTGCCGTCCGCCGCCGGGGACGTTCTGCGGAGCCATCTGTCCGCGTGGCAGGTGACCGGGACCGTCTACGACGCCACCGGCACGGAGGTCTGCACGACCCGTGAGAACAACGCCACGGACTTCGACTGCACCCTCAAGGGCAACGCACCGTTCCGTGTGCTGACGAACCAGTCGTACGCGGCGAGCATGGACTACAGCCTCACGTCGGCCCGCCTCTCCGCTCCCGCCGGCTGCCCCACCGTCCAGCCGCTGGCCTACGGCACGGTCCCGGACGCCACGTCCACCGCGCGCTGCCGCGTCCTGCACGTACCCGCCTCCGGGCCCTATCTCTTCGACACCGTCGGCGACAGCGTCTCCGGGAGCCTCTACGCCACCGACGGCACGTCCCGCTGCACCCCCACGCTGCTCGCCCCCTGCACCCTGACCGCAGGTGATTACACCTGGGCACGCGACGGGCGCAGCAGCGCCCCGGCCGCCTTCGGGGTCCGGCTGTACGCGACGAACCTGACGCAGGGCTGCACCGCCGTGCGCGACGACGGCTTCGCCTCCGGCGCGGTGAAGGGTGCCTTCGGCGGACCGGGCGAGCAGCAGTGTCTGTCCCTCCCGACGGCCACCGGCCACGGCCTCTACCTGATCGACCGGACACCGGACGGCGGAGTCAACCCGAGCTACCGAGTGTTCGACGCCAAGGGCATCGCGCAGTGCGACAACGACGACTCCCCGGTGATCTGCAAGCTGACCGGGACCGCCCCGTTCCACGCGGTGCTCTCGGGCTCCGCCGCAGGTGAGTACCAGCTCGCCGTCCAGGACACCGGGAAGACCGCGGGCTGCACGGCCTGGCCGCAGTCGGCGTTCGACGGCACCTGGGGCGTGTCGGTTCCGCTCACCAGCACGACCCAGGCCGTGTGCCTGGGCATCGCCGCCGACCAGCACTCCACCGCCGAGATGTTCGACTACACGAACAACACCAACAGGGTCAACGCCGCGGTGCGGGTGTTCGACGGCGCCGGCAACGAGCTGTGCACCACTGTCGGCGGCTCCACGACCACCTGCCGGTTCACGGCCGGTGTCGGCTACACGGCCCTGCTGACGGGCACCGGCGCCTCGGACACGTACAAGCTGGTCCGCCGGGACATCTCTTCGACGGCGAAGTGCGCCGCTCCGGCCTCGCTCACCGTCGGTGGAGCCTCCACGTCCTTCACCCTCGACTCCGCACTGGACAGCCGGTGTCTGCGTGTCACTGCAGCGGCCACGGACAAGCTCTGGATGTCCGCGCGGACCCCGACCGCCGCCCGGAACACGGGCGTGGTGCTGAAGGTGGTCGACGCCTCGGGCACGAGCGTGTGCCGACAGTGGGGCGTCTCCTGCCGCGTCACCGGCTCGACCTCGTACATCGTCATCATCCTGGCCTCGGGGTACGACGAGACCCCCATTTCCGCACACGTCGACACCTGGCGCGTCGGCACCGCCTCGGGCTGGGCCCCGGAGTGCACGGCGAACAAGGTGTCCCCGCAGGGCTTTTCCGTGCGGAGCGGCATGTTCACCGAGTCCGCAACCGCGTACTGCGCCGTGATCCCCATGCAGCCGTCGCAGCGCTTCCAGGTGTACGGCACCCAGAGCAGCAGCACGGGCACCCCGTGGGTGAGCCTGCTGAGCACCACCCGCTTCGCCGGCGCGAGCGCCGACTACTCCTACCAGTGCAACGGTGACAACGCCGGTGTCTTCAGCTACTCCTGCCTCACCACCTCCAGCGCCTCCGCGGGCGACTACCTGATGCTGGTGAGCCCATACCAGGCGGACACTCCGGTCGAGTACTCCATGCAGGGTGTCTGCAAGAGCGGCTGCACCACTCAGCCGAAGTCGGCCGACGTCACCTCGCTGGGCCCGACGAGCGGACCTGCCGGGACGTCCAACCAGGTTGTGCTGCACGGCGCGAACCTGACCCTCGGCACCCAGGTGGAACTCCGGTCCGGGGACGACTCCCGCACCGCCGAGCCGGTCTCCGTCAGCGCCGATGGCACCACGCTCACCGTGCGGCTCGGTACGTACGACCTCCCTCCGGGCGCGTACGACCTGGTGATCGACAACGTCGGGTACACATCCGGCATCCCGTCACCCGGCTACCTTCCGGGCGCCTACACCGTCACCGCCGCACCGGCGGCGACCCACAACCGCCTCGTCCCGGTCTCGCCGACGCGCTTCCTGGACACCCGCAACGGCACCGGTGCCCCCAAGGCGCGGATCGGCGCGGGCGGAATCGTCGAGCTCAAGGTCGCCGGGACGCACGGTATCCCCGCCACCGGGGTCACCGCGGTCGTCATGAACGTCACCGCCGTCCGGCCCTCCGGCAACGGCCACGTCGACGTGTACCCCGCCGGTCAGCCGCTGCCGACCGTCTCCAGCGTCAACTACACGGCGCCGCAGACCATCGCCAACCTGGTGACGGTTCCCGTACGGAACGGATCGGTGGACCTGCGCAACAGTGCGGGCTCCGTCGACCTCCTCGCCGACGTCACGGGCTACTACGCGGAGGGGAGTTCAGGTTCGGCCTTGACGCCGGTCTCGCCGACGCGCTTCCTGGACACCCGCAACGGCACCGGTGCCCCCAAGGCGCGGATCGGCGCGGGCGGAATCGTCGAGCTCAAGGTCGCCGGGACGCACAGTATCCCCGCCACCGGGGTCACCGCCGTCGTCATGAACGTCACCGCCGTCCGGCCCACCACCGGGGGCTACATCACCGTGTACCCCGACGGCCAGTCGCTGCCGGCCGTATCCAACATCAACTTCCCCGCCGGCCGGACGATCCCCAACATGGTCGTCGTCCCGGTCGTGAACGGTTCGGTGGACCTGCGCAACAGTGCGGGCTCCGTCGACCTCCTCGCCGATGTCACGGGATACTTCTCCGCCACCGGTTCGACCTTCACCCCGGCGGGCCCGCTGCGGCTACTGGACACACGCAGCGGACTGGGTGCCCGGCCCGGAGCCGTCGCCCCGGGCGGTCTGGTCAGCCTCCCGGTCACCGGTACGGCCGGCGTCCCCTCCTCCGGGGTCACGGCAGTGGTGCTCAACGTGACGGTCACGGCGCCTTCGGCCGGGGGATATCTGACGGTCCACCCGCACGGTCTGCCGGAGCCCGGGGTCTCGAACCTCAACTTCGGCGCAGGGCAGACTATTTCCAACATGGTCGTGGTGCCGGTGGTAGACGGACGGGTCACCTTCGCCAACCACACCGGTTCGGTCCAGGTCATCGCCGACCTCGCCGGGTACTACAGCATCTGACCACCAGGTCGGGGGCGGGGCTCGCACCGCCCCCGACCGCTCCCTGTACACACCGAAACTGCCGCGCGCTCCGGCGAACGTCGGCCGGGCTGCGGTGTGCTCTCTGCTCGTGCGCTGATCCGGCGGGCGAGTGCGAGCGGGCCCACTGCGGCGAGGGCGCCCGCGGCGAGTGCCGTCCACCCTGAAGGCGCCCTGGTAGCGGCCGCGGGCGTGGACCGGGGCGAGGCCGGCGACGACCGAGGCGGCGATGCCGGCCGCGGAGTCCTCGCCCAGCGACCGGACGACCACCGACACCGCGAAGCGCGGTAGGCGTCGGCCCCACATCCGGAACGGATCATCCTCACCGAACCACTCCGCTTCCCGGCCGCGGCTCCTGGAACGTCTCCCGGTAACACCGCCCCTGCGCGATAACAGCCCCGAACATGGCCGCGAACGTATGCCGCGGTACCCCAGCCAGTCCGACATGCCCTTCTGCCGATCAAGCTCATGGGACGGGAGGCAATCGTCCCGCTTGCCGATGACTCGAATCGCCATCCTCGGCGGCCATGGAGATCGATTCCCTCCTCATCAAACACCCGCCTCCAGACTCGGAGTCAACCTGCCAGGCAGCACGAAACGCGATGCGTCAAGTGGGGCCTGCCCAGGCAGAACGCGACCGTCTCTGGTCTCACTCCCGGTCTCGTTCGCCCACGTTCAGGGCCGTTCAGAAGATCGCGTGCAGGGCGCTTCAGCGCAGTTCAGGACGTTCCTGATGTTCCGTGAACCTCTGGACGGAGACTTGGAAAGCGTGTTGGGGGCAACCCCTCACGAGTTCGAATCTCGTATCCTCCGCCAGTGCCTCACCGGGCACGATGTCGAAGGGCCCCACCGTTCGCGGTGGGGCCCTTCGTCGTTATGCGTCCCCGTTTCGTCGCCGGCGTTTCACCGACCGGAGTCCGCTCCGAGCTGGAATCTCGTCAGGGCGAAAATGATCATGAGGTCGAGTGCCATCACGGGGATGGCCCACAGCGGGTAGTACGGAACGAACATGAACTGGGTGATCAGGCTGATCCCGGCCGCCGCCGCACCGGCACCGCGACTCCAGCTCTTGTTGGTGACCACTCCCAGGCCGGCCACGGTGAGCGCCAGTCCGACCACGATGTGGATCCAGCCCCAAGCGGTCAGATCGAACCGATAGGCGTACTGGGACGCGGCGAACAGGTTGTCCCTCGCGATGCCGGACGCCCCCATGAGAATGCTGAGCGGTCCGCTGAGCAACATCACGGCCCCGGCGAACAGGGACGCGCCGCTGATTCCTTCGTTGCCGCCCGGCCTTCCGTACCCGCGCCGGGTCTCGCTCGGCATCGTTGCCATGGCTGCCACCTTCCTGTACCGCGCGATCACCGACGCACCGCGCCCGTGCGCCGGCGGCCTCGCTCCACTGACAGGATCACCGCGATCCCCCGGCACCGCGACTGCAACCCCCAGCGGCTCGCTCGCTCACGCCCCCACCGCCCGTGCCAGCAGCATCACCCTGTTGTTCGTCGCCGTCTTGGTGAAGATCGACTTGAGGTGGTCCTGGACGGTGTGCTCGGAGAGGGACATCCGGCGGGCCACCGTGTGGCTGTCGCCGCCCTTGGCCAGGTGGTCGAGGACGTCCGCCTCGCGGGGGGTCAGGGCGAAGCACCTGGCGAAGAGGGCGAGCCGTTCCGCGGGGGACGTCTCCTCCAGGGTGACGGCGATGCCGTGGCGGCGGTCCGCGGGCAGCACGCCGTCGATGCGGGCGGCGGTCAGGGTCAGCCACAGGCCGTCCGCGAGGTGGAGCCGTAAGCGCGGCGGGTGGGTGTCGACGCCCGCCTCGACCGCCAGCAACTGGGCGGCGACGTCGTACACGCACGCGTGCTCCGCCGGAACCCGGCTCAGGCAGACGGACGTCGCCGAGGTCCGGGCAAGCACCCGCAGGTCGGGGTCGAGCAGCAGGGCCAGCGGGCTCGGCAGCCGCGCGTGGGGAGGCCGTACGACGAAGGTCTCGGCCCGGCCGCGCCGCAGGGCCGTGGTCACCGGGGCGGTCAGGCGGGCCAGGCAGGCGGCCTCGGCGGTGGTGAAGGGGCGGTCGTGGCGGTACAGGTCGAGGTGGCCCCAGCAGCCGAAGCGGTCCCTGAAGACCAGCGAGGCCACGTCCCGGATGCCGTAGTCGCACAGCGCCTCGTGCCACGGGTGGCTGCCGGCGGGGTCGGGGAGCCGGCTCAGCAGGGCCACGCCGTCGAAGGCCGTCCAGCGATTGGCCGTGGTCAGGTACCGGAGGCGGGTCGTCCGCGGCAGGTCCGTCGGCCACGGCACGTCCGCGACGGGGGAGCAGCCCACCGCGGTCTCGGGGTCGGTCAGGAGGAAGCCGTAGGCGTCGAAGCCGATGGCGGTCCGCAGCTCGCTGAGGAGCTGTTCGCGCAGGGTCCGGGAGTCGCCGCCCGCCTCGCACAGACGGACGATCCGCTCGTGCGACCGCGCGTACCCGACGACAGGGACGGCCATGATTCGAGCGTACGTCGTCATTCCCCACATTTCTGGGATGGGCCGCGCTCCGTACCAGGTCAAGCATGGAGGCGTCAGCACATGTCGGAAGGCAGCGACCGAGGAGCCACCGATGAGAAAGACGTCGAGAATCCCTGTCGTCCTGGCCGCCGCCGCGCTCGCCGCCGCGGCCGGACTCGCGACCGCAGCCCCGGTCGGGGCACAGCCCGCCCAGGTGCTCCGGGCGACCCAGTCGAGCACGGTGTACGCGTGGATCGACGGCTGGGGCGGTGGCACGGTCACCAGCAACCCCGCCGGGATCAGTTGCCACACGACCGCCTGGGACCCGTACAGCGGCGAGGAGCCGCCGGCGGGCTCGACCGGGCCGTGCTCCGCGAGCTTCCCGGTCGGTACGACCGTCACCTTCACCGCCACGCCCGACCCGGGCTCCGGCGTCAACGGCGGCCCCGACCCCGCCTCGCTGACCGTGCGCTCCGGCTACAACGCCGTGTGGGCCATGTTCTGCCCGACGGACGGCCTCTGCTCCGCCGGGTGACCGCGCAGGTCCTCCGGGGGATCCTTTCGGTCAGTGCACCGACAACCCGCCGTCCACGAAGATCGACTGGCCCGTGACGTAGGCCGAGGCCGGGCTCGCCAGGAAGACGGCGGCGCCCGCGAAGTCGTCGGGGAGGCCGTTGCGGCCGGTCATCGTGCGGGCGGCGAGGGACGCGACCCGCTCCGGGTCGTCGGCGAGGCGGGCGTTGAGGGGGGTCAGTACGAAGCCGGGGACGAGGGTGTTGCAGGTGACGCCGTGCGGGGACCACGCCTCGGCCTGGGAGCGGGCCAGGGACTCCAGGCCGCCCTTGGAGACGCCGTAGGCGCCGCTCTGTACGAAGGCGCGGTGGGCCTGCTGGGAGGTGATGTGGATGATCCGGCCGAAGCCGCGCTCGGCCATGCCGGGACCGAAGCGCTGGCCGAGGAGGTAGGGGGCCTCCAGGTTGACCGCCAGGGTGGTGTCCCACACGTCGTCGGTGAGCTCGGTCATGGGTGGACGCAGGTTGATCCCCGCGGAGTTGACCAGGATGTCCGGTTCGCCGAACACGTCGGCGGCCTGCTCCGCCGCCGTACGGACCCCGTCCCTCGTGCTCAAGTCGCCGCTCACCCAGGCGGCCCGGCAGCCGTCGGAGGTCAACTCAGCGACGGTTTCGGTCAGTTCGGCCTCCCTGCGGGCCACGATCACCACGCGCGCGCCCGCCCGCGCCAACGCCCCCGCGATCGCCCTGCCGATGCCCGAACTCCCGCCGGTCACCAGCGCGACCCGGCCGTCCAGTGAGAAGAGTCCGGAGAGATACGCCTGGGAAGTCATGCCCGAACCCTAAGGCGGTACCCGGTCCCCCATGACCCGTGTTCTCGTCGGCACTTGCTCCTGGACCGATCCCGCGCTCGTCCGCAGCGGCTGGTACCCGCCGGGGCGGCGGGACGCCGAGGGACGGCTGCGGTACTACGCGGAGCGGTTCCCGGTGGTGGAGGTGGACGGCACGTTCTACGCGCTGCCCAGCGAGCGCAACAGCCTGCTGTGGGCGGAACGCACGCCCGCCTCCTTCGTGTTCGACGTGAAGGCGTACGCACCGCTGACCGGGCATCCGGCGAAGCAGGCCGCCCTGGCCGACGTCCCGTTGGACGAGGTGTGGGCGCGGTTCGCGGCCGGGATCGAGCCGTTGCGTCAGGCCGGGAAGCTGGGCGGGGTGTTGTTCCAGTTCCCGCCGTGGCTGCGGCCGGGGGCGCGGGCGGAGCGGTTCCTGGAGGAGACCGCGGAACGGACCGCCGGCTGGCCCGTCCAGGTGGAGTTCCGGCATCCGTCCTGGTGGGAGGAGGACCAGTACGACCTCACCTGCGCGCTGCTCGGCAAGTACGACTTCGCCGCCGTCGCCGTGGACATGCGCCAGGGGCTGCCGGCCTCCCTGCCGCCGGTCACTCCCGTCACCTCGCCCCGGCTGTCCGTCGTGCGCTTCCACGGGCGCAGCTCCTCCTGGGGCCGGGGCAGCAAGGAGGACCGTTTCCGGTACGACTACGCGCGTGCCGAACTCGCCGAGTGGGTACCGCGGTTGCGGGCACTGGCCGAGCGGTCCGAGGAGCTGCACGTCCTGTTCAACAACTGCTGCGGGGCCGCCGCCGTGCACGCCGCCGAGACCATGGCCGAGCTGCTCAGCCCACGATCCTGACCGTCCTGGTGACGCTGATCTGGTCGACGTCGGAGACTCTGATCGTCGCCTTCATACGCCAGTCGCCGGCGAGGGGCAGGGTGAGGTCGTCCGTGCCCCAGTAGCCGCCCTTGTTCTTCAGTTGCGCGTCGATCGGGCCGATCTGCCTGGCCGGGAGGGTGAAGGACAGCCGGAGTTCGGGGACGGTGGCGAGGCCGCCGTCGGCCGCGTAGACGATGGCCTGCACCGAGTTGTCGCCGGTGCGGCCCGGGTCGAGGGTGACCTGCACGCTGCCGGTGGCACCGCCGACCGCGAAGGGGACGGTGGTCAGGGACGCGGCGGGCAGTCCTGCCGTGGCCGGGCCCGCCTCGGCCGCCTCGGCCTGCGCCCGGCCGGGCAGCGTGCCGCTCAGCACGGTGCTCAGCACCAGGACCACGACCCCGACGGCCACTTCGGCGAGGACGGACCGGCGCAGACCGTGCCGGTGGGCCGACACGGCCGACACTTCCGACACTTCCGACACGACAGGTACGGCCGGTCGGGGAGCGGCGGATGCCGGTCCGGAGGCCGACGGCGGGCCGGCCACGCGCTCCGACACCTGCTCCCCCACGACCGTCTCCGCCTCGACCGACGCCGACGCCGACCTAGACGCCGACGCCGACCTAGACGCCGACGCCGACGGGCCGGCGCCCACCCGCTCGGCCACCTTCTCCCGTACGACCGTCCCCGCCTCCGCCTCTGCTCCCTCCGTCTCCGTCTCCGCCTCCACCGCGACCGTCACCATCCGGCCCGTCCACCGGCGCGACAGCCGCGCCGCCGCCAGCAGCAGCGCCACCGCGAGCAGTTTGAGGACGAGCAGATGGCCGTACGTGGTGCCGGTGACCGCGTCCCAGGAGCCGAGGCCGCGCCAGGACTGGTAGACGCCGGTGGCGACGAGGACGGTCACGGAGGCGAAGGCCAGCCGGGAGAAGCGGGCGACGACGGCGGCCGGGAGCTGCGCCTCGGTCCGGTGCAGGGTCAGGAGCAGGGCCGCGAGACCGCCCAGCCAGACCGCCATCGCGAGCACGTGCAGCACCGCGGACGTCATCGCCACCGGCACCTGGATCCCGGCGGACGCGTGCTCGGCGGCGGCCCAGGTCAGCGCGAGGCCGACAGCGAGCACACCGCCCGCCGCCTGCCACCCGCGCGGCAGGCCCGACTCGCCGAGCCGCAGCAGTCGTACGACGAGGAAGTACGCGACCAGCAGCAGGGCCAGGCGGACCAGGAGCGCCTCGCCGGGGCGGGTGCCCAGGGTGCGGGCGAAGGCCTGCGGCGAGAACGCGGCCGAGGGGCCCGCACCGCTCTCGTACGGCGCCCGCAGCACGAGCAGGAACAGGGTCGAGCCGAGCAGGGTGCCCCAGCCCGCCCACAGCAGCCGGCGCAGTCGGGCCGGCTCCGGGGGACGGCAGACGGCGAGGAAGACGGCGGTGCCGATGAGCAGGGCCGCGGCGAGGTAGGCCAGGTAGCGGCCCATGTTGAACAGGCTCTCCGTGGCCGGGTCCTCGGTCGGGCCGGTGTCCAGGACCACGGTGGCCGGGGAGGGTTTGCCGACGGAGAAGGTGAAGGCGCCGGACACCGGGTGGCTGTCGGCCGAGACCACCCGCCACGCGACCGTGTACGTGCCCTGGGCGAGCCGGGCGGGCAGGGTGACCCGGGCCGTGTCCGAGCCGCCCGGTCCGTGGCCGGCGTCCGCGACCTCCAGGCGTCTGCCCTTCGGGTCCAGCACCCGGAAGGAGTCGTCGAGCAGGCCGACGGACTCGGTGAAGGTCAGGGTGATGTCGCGGGGGGCGGATTTGAGGACGGTTCCGTCCCCGGGGTCGGTGGACCGGAGGGCCGCGTGGGCGGACGCCGCTCCCGCACCGCCGAAGAGGAGCAGGACCAGCACGGTGCCCAGCAGCACCAGCCCTTGAAGTCCCCGCCTTCGCCGGCCTGTGCTGCTGCGCGCACGCTCACACCTCACGTCACTGCTCCGTACCTGGGTTCGCGGTCTCCCGGATACGTACGGACGCGAGCCCCCGAGCGCTCACCACGTGGGCCGGGCGGACACACCGCCGTCGGCCAACAAGTCGTGCCCGGTGATCCAGGACGCGAGCGGACAGGCGAGGAACACGCACGCGTCGGCCACGTCCTCGGGACGCCCGAGCCTGCCCAGGGGTGCCTTCCGCAGCCACCGCTCCACCCCCTCGGGCCAGCTCTCGGCCGGCCCCTCCCGGTCGATCAGCCCGGGCGAGACCGTGTTCACACGGATGCCGCACGGACCGTACTCCAGGGCCGCCGACCGCGCGTGCGTCACGATCGCGGCCTTGGAGGCGGCGTAGTGGGCGTGCTCGGGAGCCGGCTGACGTGCCTCGACGGACGCGATGTGGGTCACGGACCCGCCGGGCGCCATGACCTCGGCCGCCGCCTGAGTGCACGCGAAGACACCGGTGAGGTTGGTGTCCACGACGGCCCGCCACTCCTCGGCCGTCATCCCGGGCAACGGCCGTGTGGGCTGTACGCCCGCGTTGTTGACCAGGGCGGTCAGTCCCCCGCCCCACGCGGTCGCCTCCCGCACCAGCCGCCGGCACGCGTCCTCGTCCCGCAGGTCCGCCTCCAGTACGACGGCCCGGGCGCCCGAGTCCTCGATCCGGGACGCCGTCCCACGGGCCGCCTCCACTGCGGTACCGCTGGGGGTGCCCCCTCTGGGGGAGGAGGGCGACCGCCGCGCCCTGTTCGGCGAACCGCAGCGCGATGCCCCGCCCGATGCCGCCGCCCGCGCCCGTGACCAGGGCGACCTGCCCTTCCAGGAGTCTCATGGGCGACACAGTCGCGCGATCCGCTCGGCCTCGGACGGGTAACGCGCCGTCAGTTCGGACGCGTCGCCGTGCTCGTAGCCCTCGTAGGTGAAGCCGGGCGCCATGGTGCAGCCGAAGAAGGTCCAGGTGCCGCGGGTCTCGGCCCCCATCCAGGTGCCCGCGGGCACGGTGAACTGCGGGTGCTGGCCGCCGCGTACGTCCGGGCCCAGAACGGCGGAGCGTGCCGTGCCGTCCTGGGCGAGGAGCAGGAGGTCCAGGGGGTCGCCGAGGTAGTGGTGCCAGATCTCGTCGCTGGGCAGGCGGTGCAGGGCGGAGTAGTCGTCCGAGGTCAACAGGGCCACTATCGCCGTGCCGTGCGGCCGTCCGTCGGCACGCTCCGCTCCGGCCCAGGTCTGCCGGAACAGTCCGCCCTCACGGGGGATGGGTTCCAGGCCGTAGTGGGCGACGAGGTCGTCAGGCGTCACCCGGGAAAGGCTACCTCCCTTGTCAGGAACGCCAGTTGGGCGTGCTTCTCGGGCAGGTGCACGTCGGGGAGGTCGATCTCCGGCAGCACGACCGCCTCCCCGGCCACGAAGCCCTGCTTCAGGAAGCGGGCGATGGCCTTCTCGTTGCGCACGTCGGGGTCGACCACGACCCGCCGTCGGTCCAGGCCCAGCAGCACGTAGGTGGCCACGGCGGACAGCAGCGCCGAGGTCCAGCCCGGCCGGGCGACGTGCGGGTCGGGCGGCGCGAGCAGCAGGTGGATGCCGATGTCGCCGGGCTCGACGGGGTAGCACTCGCTGACGCGGTCGGCCTCCGGCTCGTAGGTCTGGAGGAGCCCGGCCGGTTCGCCGTCCTTCTCCAGCAGGTAGGCGTGGTGGGTGTCGAGGGTGTCCAGGTGGGCGTAGATCTCGGCGACCTGCTGCCGGGTGAGGCCGTTCATGCCCCAGAACGCGGCGCGTTCCTCGCGCACCCAGGCGTGGACGGTCGCGGTGTCGGCGTGCGGGTCGAGGCGCAGGACGCGGACGGTGCCGAAGCCGTCCACCGTCTGGGTGTGGACCGCTTCACGGGTGGGGGTGTCGGACATCGGTCTCCTCAGTCTTCCTTGGTCAGGTGCTGCCAGTCGGTGACGACCGGTACGAGGTCTCCCCGCAGCCACAGCGGGAGCTGGTCGCGGTGATGCGGTGAGCCGGGCAGTCCGGAGGCGCCCAGCGGGACCACCCAGAGGCTGTCCTCGCGGCGGGCCAGGTCCCAGACGTACCGGGCGGCCGGGCCGCGCGCGGCGAGGTCGGTGAGTCCGGGCACCGCGGAGGTGCACAGGACGCAGTCGTGGTCCCCGGAGAGGGCGGGGGCGTGGGCGGGGGCGTACCGGGTGTCCTCGGGGAGCGCCTGCCAGGGGGCGAGGCGGTGGGTGTCGCCCCAGGTGCCCCGCGGTGGTTCGGCGGCCACCTCCTCCAGGGCGGCCCGCACGGTCTCGTCCCGGTCGACGCCGTACAACTCCTGTGCCCGCAGGAGGTGTTCGAGCGCGAAGGCGACCCGGGGGACGAGGCCGAGCCACGGGAGGAGGACGTCGGGGTAGGCGGGCGGGTCGGCCAGGGCCGCGAACGCGGGGTGGGCGGCGAGCCGTCGGACGACCGCGCTGCGCACGGCGGCGTACAGGGCGGCCTCCGTGCTGCTCGCGGTCATGCGGCGGTCCCAGCGGAGAATCGTTTCCCTCAGGGCCGTCGCCGCCGGGCTCAGCCCGTCCAGGGCCGCCATGCGGTCCAACAAGGGCTGCGCGGAGGCGAGATGGGTGTCCATGTGGATCGGGGGCATGTCGGCGGCCGACCACCGCTCCTTCTCCGCCAGCAGGGCGGTGATCCGGTCCGCCCGGTGGGGCGGGGCGAACTCGACGCCGAGCGGGGTGGCGGGGCCGCGCTGGTTGGCCATCACGGCGATGCCGTCGGTGAGGCCGGCGCGGGGGGTGTCGTGCCGGCCCCGCCATTCATGACCGGGCTCCCAGGCGGGGACGGGCCGCAGCCGGTTGGCCTCCGCCCGCACCGGCACCCACCCGGCGACCCGGTGCAGCAGGCCGCCCTCGGTGTCGGCGGCCTGCACGACGTTCACGGGCTCGACCCACAGGTCGAAGGCACGGTCCACGTCGGCGGTACGGCGGGCGCGCAGAAGGGGGAGCAGGGCGCCGAAGCCGAGGTCCCCGGTGACGCGAGGCGGGTAGCGGAGGGAGAGGGCGAGGGGGGTGGCGCGGGCGGCATCCGCGACGGAGGGCACCGGCGGTACCGAGGGGAGCGGCACCTGCGGGACCGAGGCGGACGGCACCGGCGGCACCGAGGCGGGCGGTACCAGCGGGACCGAGGTGGACGGCACCAGCGGACCCGAGGCGGGTGACACCGGGGTGGCCTCCTCCAGCACTCCTCCTCCCTCCAGTCCTTCCGGGCCGCCCGCCACCACCGGGCCGCGTTCCGTCTCGATGACCTCGATCTCGACCGGGGCCTCGCCGGCCACCTCGACGGTCTCCGTGTGGCGGGCGGCGCGTCGCCAGGTGCCGTCCGGGCCGAGGGCCTCCACGCCGGCCCCCGTGCGGCGCAGCCGTTCGCGGTAGAGGTCCTGGTAGTCGGCCATGGCGTTGGTGATGGACCAGGCGACCGTGCCGGTGTGGCCGAAGTGGGCGATGCCGGGGACCCCGGGGACCGCGAGACCGACGACGTCGAACTCGGGGCAGGCCAGGCGGATCTGCTGGTAGACGCCGGGGTCCTCGATGTAGCGGTGCGGGTCGCCCGCGAGCACGGCGTGGCCGGTGGTGGTGCGGGCGCCGGCGACGAGCCAGCCGTTGCTGCCGGCGGTGCCGGGGCCGTCGGCGGCGAAGAGCCCGACCGCCTCCGGGCCCAGGTGCCGCAGCGCCTCGTCCCGCCAGAGCTTGGCCGGGAAGCCGGCGAAGAGGATGTGCGTGGCGAGCCAGACGGCGAGCGGTGTCCAGGGCTCCCAGCGCCCGGGGGCGAGGCCGGCGCGGGCGAACTCGGGGGCCGAGGCGGAGGGCAGCTCCTCGTTCACGCCGTCGACGTACGCCCGCACCCAGTCCGCCGTCTCCGGGTCCTGTCTCTCCAGCGCGGCGAAGCAGCGTCTCGCCGTGTCGGCCAGGCGGGCCCGTCTCGCGAGGGTGTCCCAGGACAGGGCCCCGGCGCCGAGGAAGGCGGCCGAGGTGCCCTGCGCGCGGTGCCGCTCGACCTCCATCTGCCAGGCACGGTCGCGGGCGGTGACCCGGCCCTGGACGCGGGCGAGTTCCCGCGCGCTGTCCGCGCGGAGGTGGGGGATCCCCCAGGCGTCGCGGTAGATCTCGGTACTCACCCTCACACTCGCTTCCGTTTAAGTTAGCCTTACCTAAGTAAATGAGTGAGGGAATCGTACGCGAAGGGTGCAAAGACCATGGGGCAGGGGCACGGCTGGGAGGGCGCGGTCCTCCGACTGCTGCGGGCGAAGGACTTCGTGTTCACCGTCACCGGCGCCGAGGACGTCACCGACGCGTACCGGAGGGTGCATCTCACCGACGGCGGCATGCTGGCGGCCACCGGTGTCCATCCGACGATGTGGGTGCGTCTGTGGTTCGCCGCCCAGGGCAAACCGCACCAGCGGGCCTACACCCTCGTCGACCCGGACCCCGGGAAGGGCACGTTCACCCTGGAGTTCGCGCTGCACGACGGCGTCGCCAGCGACTGGGCCCGCACCGCGAAGCCCGGCGACACCGTCGAGGCCACCGTCCACGGCACCGGTTTCGACCGCCCCGACCCCGAGCCCACGCATGTCTTCGCCTTCGGCGACCCGGCCTCCCTGCCCGCCCTCAACTCCCTCCTCGGCGCCCTGGACTCCTCCCCCGCGACCGTCTGGTTCGAGGGCGGCGACGAGGACCTCCCCTTCCGTACCGACCCGTCCCGCCACGAGGTCCGCCGGGTGCTCCGCCTCGACTCCGGGGCGCACCTGGTCGCCCAGGCGAAGGCGGACCTGCCCGGCCTGCTGAAGGACCACCCGGACGCGTACGTCTGGATCGCCTGCGACACCGCCACGACCCGGACCCTGTCGTCGTACGTCCGCAAGGAACTGGGCGTGCCCAGGCAGCGGGTGCACGCGCTCGGCTACTGGCGGGACCTGCCCGCCGGCTCCCGGTAGAGGCGCGCTGCCGGCGGGGGCATGATCGGGGACATGGACGTCACCCTTCACCTCGCCCAGGACCCCGAGGCCGACGAGCTCCTCGGCCGCTCCCCGCTCGCCGCGCTGGTCGGGATGCTCCTGGACCAGCAGGTCCCGATGGAATGGGCGTTCAAGGGCCCCCGCACCATCGCGGACCGCCTCGGCGCGAGCGACCTCGACGCGCACGACATCGCCGCCCAGGACCCGGAGGCGTTCGTCGCGCTGCTCTCCGAGAAGCCGGCCGTGCACCGCTACCCGGGCTCGATGGCCAAGCGCATCCAGCAGCTCTGCCAGTACCTCGTCGAGCACTACGACGGTGAGGCCGAGCTGGTCTGGAAGGGCGTGGACGACGGCCGCGAGCTGCTGCGCCGCCTGCAGGAGCTGCCCGGGTTCGGGAAGCAGAAGGCCCAGATCTTCCTGGCGCTGCTGGGCAAGCAGCTCGGCGTCCGGCCGCAGGGCTGGCGGGAGGCGGCGGGCTCCTACGGCGAGCCCGAGTCCTTCCGGTCCGTCGCCGACATCACCGGTCCCGAGTCGCTGACGAAGGTCCGCGCGCACAAGCAGGAGATGAAGGCCGCGGCCAAGGCGGCGAAGGCGTCCGGCACGTCCTAGAGAGCGGGCGGTCCCTGGTCAGCCGGGTGGCCCGTCCCGGGTGGCAGCGCGGGGAACGGCGGTCCCAGCATGGACCATGACCGAGTTCGACGACCGCTTCGCCGACCGTTCCGACGACCGCAAGGTCCACGGGGGCCACTCGCCGGGCACCTCGCCGCACGCACCCGAGCCGCCCTTCGAGGGTCCCCTGCACACCCTCGCCCAGGCGGCCTGGCAGGTCGTCCTGCTCACCGGGGCCGCCTCCCTGGTCCTCGGCGTCCTGGTCCTGGTCTGGCCCGGCGCCTCCCTGCTCGCGGCCGGTGTCCTCTTCGGCGTCTACCTCCTGGTCAGCGGTGTCTTCCAGTTGGTCGCGGCCTTCGGCACGCACAAGACCACCGCGCTGCGCGTCCTCGCCTTCATCAGCGGCACCCTGTCGATCCTGCTCGGCCTGTTCTGTCTGCGCGGCCCGATGCGGTCGATCCTGCTGCTCGCCCTGTGGATCGGCATCGGCTGGCTGATCCGCGGGATCACCCAGACCCTGGCCGCCGCCTCCGACCGCTCGATGCCGGCCCGCGGCTGGCACATCCTCCTCGGCGCGCTCACCTTCGTCGCCGGGATCGTGCTGATCGACTCCCCCTTCGAGTCGGTGGCCGTCCTCACCCTCGTCGGCGGCATCTGGCTGGTCGTCGTGGGAGCGGTCGAGATCATCACGGCCCTCAGCATCCGCAGCCGGGCCCACCAGGTCCCCCACACGGTGTGACCTGCCGACGGCCGCCCGGCCGAGAGGGCGGCACCGCCCCCCTCCGGTCGGGTGAACCGGCGGGCCGAAGTGATGAAACGGGCGTGCCGAAGGGGGAGACGAGCTGTGTGAGTTCCGTACGACGCCCCCCGGGCAGCCGTGACTGGCTGCGGGTGCTCGTGCTGCTGCTCGCGCTGCTGGTCCCTGGTGCGCATCTGCAGGCGCACGCGATGCCGCCCGTGCCCGCCGGGGAGCTCGTCGAGTACGACGTCCTCGACACGGCCCTGCGGCCACCGGCCCGGGCCGCGCACCGTGCGGTCGTACCCCTGCGGCCTGTGGCGTGGCCGGAGCCGGTGCACGGTGTGCCGGCGGACCGGGTCCTCCCCGCGCCCCCGAGGCCGCCGTACGCGCTGCCCGTCCTGCGTTCCGTGGTCCTGCGCTGCTGACGGAGCCGGTTTCCCCAGGCCCGCTCAGCACACACGCGAGGAACAAGGAACATCGCCATGCCCGTCGACCCGTACGCGGTCCTGCGCGCCCTGCTGCGCGCCGAGGCCGCACGCAGCGCGCCGAAACCGCAGATCCCGAAGGAACAGCAGCCGGTGAGGGAGGAGAAGCGCGGCTGACCCTCCGGAGGAGGCCGCGGGCTACCGCCGCCTCCTCCGGGCCGTACCGAAGAGCGAGCGGGTGATCTCCCGCCCGATCTGCGTGCCCACCGACCGCGCCAGCGACCTGAACATGCCGCTGCCGACGACCTGTTCGACGACGGATGGGTCGTCCGCGCGAGCCGGGGCGGGCCGAGCCGGGGCCGGCGGGGCCTTCATCTCGTCCGGGCCCTTGGCGCCGCGGGAGCCGAGCTTCTCGTAAGCCGACTCGCGGTCCACAGCCTGTGCGTAACGCCCGTACAGCGCGGAGGCCCTGACCGCCGCGTCCAGCGCGCCGGCGTCGACGGGAGCCATCAGGGACTCGGGCGCGCGCAGGCGGGTCGCGGCGACGGGCGTCGGCGCCCCCCTCTCGCTCAGCACCGTCACCACCACCTCCCCCGTGCCCAGGCCGGTGAGCAGCTCCTCCAGGTCGTACGCGGAGTCGGGGAAGGTCCGCACGGTCGCCTTCAGCGCCTTCTGGTCGTCCGGCGTGAAGGCCCGCAGCGCGTGCTGGACCCGGTTGCCGAGCTGGGCGAGGACGTCGGCGGGTACGTCCTTCGCGGTCTGCGTCACGAAGAAGACGCCGACTCCTTTCGAGCGAATCAGCCGCACGGTCTGCGTGAGGGAGTCGAGGAACGCCTTCGAGGCCCCGTTGAAGAGCAGATGCGCCTCGTCGAAGAAGAAGACGAGCTTCGGCCGGTCGACGTCCCCGACCTCCGGCAGGTCGTGGAACAGATCGGCGAGCAGCCACATCAGGAAGGTCGAGAAGAGCCGCGGCCGGTCCTGTACGGCGGCCAGCTCCAGGACGGAGACCAGCCCGCGCCCGTCGTCCCCGGTCCGCAGCAGCTCGGCGGTGTCGAACTCCGGCTCCCCGAAGAAGTCGGCCATGCCCTCCGCCTCGAACGCGGTGAGGGACCGCAGGATGACCCCGGCCGTGGCGGTGGACAGGCCCCCGATGTTCTTCAGCTCGGCCTTGCCCTCGTCGGAGGTGAGGAACGCGACGACGGCCCGCAGGTCCTTGAGGTCGACCAGTTCCAGCCCCTTCTGGTCGGCGTAGTGGAAGATCAGGCCGAGGGACTGCTCCTGGGTCTGGTTGAGCTGGAGCACCTTGGACAGCAGCAGCGGCCCGAAGCTGGTGACGGTGGCCCGGACCGGGATGCCGTGCCCGATGCCGCCGAGGGCGTAGAACTCCGCGGGGAAGCCGGTGGCCTCCCAGCTCTGGTGCACTTCCGCGGCCCTGGATTGCACCTTTGCGTTGCGCACGCCGGGCGCGGAGATGCCGGAGACGTCGCCCTTGATGTCGGCGAGGAAGACCGGGACCCCCTGCGCCGACAACTGCTCGGCGACGAGCTGGAGCGTCTTGGTCTTGCCGGTGCCGGTGGCACCGGCGACGAGGCCGTGCCGGTTGAGCATCGACAGGGGGATCCTGACCTGCGCGTCCGGGAGGCAGACGCCGTCCCACAGCAGTGCGCCGAGATCGAGCGCGGGGCCGGTGAAGGCGTACCCGGAGGCGATCTCCAGGGCCTGCCGGGGCAGTGCGGCGGAGGTCGACTGTGCCTCCGGCATGGACCGGTCGGCGGTTGCCGAGGCGGCACCCGTCTCGCCCCGCGGCGGGGTCTTTCGCTCGCTCATACCCAACCCCTGCTCCCGTTTGGCCTACTTTCGCGGCTTTTTTCCAGCGTCGCACTCGCTCGCCATGGCTGCGCCCGGAAGGTCTTGACCGGTAGGCTTTCCGTGTGATCTTCAAGCGCATCGGAAACGGCCGGCCGTACCCCGACCACGGCCGGGAAAGCACCCGGCAGTGGGCGGACGTCGCACCGCGCCCGGTCCGCCTCGATCAGCTCGTGACGACCAAGGGCCAACTCGACCTGGAGACCCTGCTCGCCGAGGACTCCACGTTCTACGGCGACCTGTTCGCGCACGTCGTGAAATGGCAGGGCGACCTGTACCTGGAGGACGGTCTGCACCGCGCGGTGCGGGCGGCGCTCCAGCAGCGGCAGGTGCTGCACGCGCGTGTGCTCGAGCTGGACTGAGTGACGGCGCTGTAAAGGTTTGACCCTTTCGGGTTCTCCTGTGCGGTGGTCAATGATCATCTAGTAGGAATCGCCGCCCGAGCGCACTACGCTGCGCCCATGAGCATGCTGACGCCCCCCGGCATGGGCGGTAAGTACCGGATCACGGGCGACAAGTACCCCCGGATGCGTCGGCCCCGGCGGCGCGGCAGGCTCGTGGTCGGTGTCGTGGCCTCCGTCGCCGCGCTGAGCCTGGTCGGCTGGGGCACGCTCCAGCTCATCGACGTGTTCACGGGCGGCGGTGACCGGGCCTCCGCGGCCGGCTCCGCGGACTGCGCGAAGAAGTCCGGCGCGTCCCCGTCCGCCTCCGCGGCCCCGCTGCCCAAGCCGGGCCAGATCACCGTCAACGTCCTCAACGCCACGCCTCGCGGCGGGCTCGCCAAGAAGACGGCGGACGAGCTGAAGAAGCGGGGCTTCAAGATCGGGGACGTGGGCAACGCGACGGCGACCTACGACAAGAAGGTCAAGGGCACGGGGATACTGCTCGGGCCGTCGTCCGCCCTCAAGACCTCGCTGCCGGTCCTCGCGACGCAGTTGGCTGCCGCCGAGACGCGCACGGACACGCGCAAGAACACCGAGATCGACCTGATCATCGGAAACGGCTTCAAGAGCCTCAACACCAAGGCGGCCGCGGACAAGGCCCTGACCGCCCTGACGGCCCCGACACCGACGGCCACGGGGTCGAAGAAGAGCTGCTGAGTCGCCCCACGGGGGTACCGGGTCCGGTTGCGCGGCGAGTGCGGGTCGGTGGGGGCTGGTCGCGCAGTTCCCCGCGCCCCTGGGGGGTGCAGTCACCGTTGCCCCAGCGGGCTGCCGCAGGCGTTCAGGGGCGCGGGGAACTGCGCGAACGCCCGCCCCCCACGCACCCGCGCCGGTGCCTACTCCGCCGACCCGTACAACCGGTCCCCCGCGTCGCCGAGGCCCGGAACGATGTAGCCGTGCTCGTTGAGGTGGTCGTCGACCGCGGCCGTGACGACCGTGACCGGCGTCCCCGCCAGCTCGCGCTCCATGATCTCGACGCCCTCCGGCGCGGCCAGCAGCACCACCGCCGTCACATCGTCCGCACCGCGCTTGATGAGCTCACGGATCGCCGCCACCAGCGTCCCGCCGGTCGCGAGCATCGGGTCGAGGACGTACACCTGCCGCCCGGAGAGATCCTCCGGCATGCGCGCGGCGTACGTGGTCGCCTGCAGCGTCTCCTCGTTGCGGATCATGCCGAGGAACCCCACCTCGGCGGTGGGCAGCAGCCGGACCATGCCGTCGAGCATGCCGAGCCCGGCCCGCAGGATCGGCACCACCAGCGGCCGGGGGTAGGACAGCTTCACACCGGTCGTGGCGGCCACCGGGGTCCGGATGTCGACCGCCTCGGTGCGCACGTCACGCGTGGCCTCGTAGGCGAGCAGGGTGACCAGCTCGTCGGCGAGACGGCGGAAGGTCGCGGAGTCGGTGCGCTGGTCGCGCAGCGTGGTGAGCTTGTGGGCGACCAGAGGGTGGTCGACGACGTGGAGACGCATGTCCACAACAGTAGCCGGGTCCACGGAAGCCCTCGCGCTGGCGTCAAACCGCCCGTCCGGGGGAAAGTGGGAGGGACGGACTGGGGTGGTGAACCGATGCCTGACCTGCCTGAGAAGGAACCGTCGTCACAGGAGACCGACGCCGAGCGCCGGCGCCGACGCGCGCAGTTCCTGCGCGACCTCGCGGAGGCCCGAGAGCTGCGCGACCGGGTCCAGCCACGCCGCGCGAAGGTGGCCCGGCTGCGGCACGCGATGCGCATGCGGACCTTCCGTTGGTAAGAAAGATCACGCGCCCCGGGGCGCCCGCGGCGCGCGGAAGACGCACCGCGGGCGCACGGAGGGCGCCTTGAACAGGTGGCCGTGCGTGGGGCCTTGGGAAAGCCGCGTACGATCCCGCTCGTGGCGGCGACGAGTGCGCTGGTGAGTACTTCACCGACGTGCCGACGCGCGTGCGATCAAAACCACCGGACACAGGGTGCCGAAGACGTCCCCTGAACGCCTTGTTTCTGCCACGATTCCGAGTGGGTGGGGCTCGGAGCCGAGCTCTCCCCACCCGAACCTCCGCCGGGGGGACCCCCAACCGGCACGCCTATGACCAGTGGGAGAGTCACGGTGTACTTCGCCGCACTGCTCGCGCGCACCGAAGACGGGTGGGAAGCGAGCGACACGGAGCTCCTCGACAATGTGGAGACGCTGTCGGATCTGGCCGACCTCGCCCGGGAAGCCGCGGCCGAGGACGACACGGTGCTCGTGCTGATCGAGCAGGAGGACGCCTGGTTCGGCGTCGTCCGCATCGACGGCGAGGACGACCCTCGTATCTATGTCTCGGACGCCGCCGCCGCTGCCCGCAGCTCGTACGGCGAGATCCTGCTCACCGACGAACTGCTCGGAAGGGAGCCCGGCGACGACGGCCCGGACCTCGACGCCCTCGACCTCGACGGCACCGAGGACGGGGAGGACGAGGACGACGACGATGACGTCACCGCCGAGGCGGGCGGCTCCGGGGAGGCCGTGCCGCACGGCCCGGTCGGTGACCCGCTGGTCCTCGACGACCTGGGCGTCAGCGAGAAGGAGCTGAAGTCCCTGTCGGAGGACGCCCTCACCGAGATCGCCGAGTCCCTGGGCGCCTCGGAGGTCCTGGAGACCGTCCGCTGACCTCAGGGACCGGAAAGGACGACCGCCCGGACCCGGTGCGCGACCGTTGGCGGGCCGCGATGCGGCTCGCCCTGGACGAGGCCGGCCGGGCGGGCCCGGACGTGCCGGTGGGCGCCGTCGTACTGTCCCCGGACGGTACGACCGTGCTCGCGGCCGGCCACAACGAACGCGAGGCGGTCGGCGATCCGACCGCCCACGCGGAGGTCCTGGCGATCCGCCGGGCCGCCACCGCACTCGGCGAGTGGCGGCTGACCGGCTGCACGCTCGTCGTCACACTGGAGCCCTGCACGATGTGCGCGGGCGCGATCGTGCAGTCCCGGGTGGACCGGGTCGTCTACGGCGCCCGCGACGAGAAGGCGGGCGCGGCCGGCTCCCTGTGGGACGTCGTCCGCGACCGGCGCCTCAACCACCGTCCCGAGGTGATCGAGGGCGTGCTCGCGGACGAGTGCGCGGGGCTCCTCACGGAGTTCTTCCGGGACCGCTGAATACGGATTTCAAAGCAACCCCCACCTTGCTGTAAGGTCTCCCTCGGTAGCGTGTCCGAGCGGCCGAAGGAGCTCGCCTCGAAAGCGAGTGTGGCGCAAGTCACCGAGGGTTCAAATCCCTCCGCTACCGCTTGAGAAGGGCCTCGTCGACAGACGGGGCCCTTCGTGCGTACTGATCACCCCCGTTACACTCGCGCCCCAGAAGCAACAGAGGTACCAAGCGGGGGAGGCCGCGGTGGCGGTGAACGGTAAGAAGCTCGCCGTCTATGTGCTCGTGGTCTTCGCGCTGTACGTGATCATCACGGACCCGGAAAAGGCCGCCGACTACGTGCAGATAGGGTTCCAGGGCATATCGGACGCCGCCAAGGCCGTGGGCGACTTCTTCACCTGGCTGGCCGACGGCGCGCACTAGCTGGGAGCCCAGATGATCCGTCACCTCGTCCTCTTCAAGCTCGACGAGGGTGTCGAGCGCGACGACCCGCGCGTGGTCGCCGGTGTCGAGGCCTTCCGCGCGCTGGACGGCAAGATCCCCGAGATCCGCTTCTGGGAACTGGGCTGGAACCTCAGCGACCGCCCCATCGCCTACGACTTCGCCATCAACTCCGGGTTCGAGGACGAGACCGCGCTGCGGACGTACGTCGAACACCCCGAGCACCAGGCGGGCGTGGCGCTGTGGAAGGAATTCTCCACCTGGGTGATCGCGGACTACGCGTACTGAGCGCCCTCGCTCCGAAGCCTCCTGCCGGGAACGGCGGGAGGCTTTTCTGCGTCTTTGAGCCCAAGTTGCCCCTCAACACGGCGTAACCCAACGTTATGCGGTGCTTGCACACAGTGCACATGTCTTGTGATGCTATGACCGCTTTTGACGGATGAGTTGACCAACGAAGAGGTGGCGTTGACCGTGGCGGCCAGTACCGCGCCTCCCCAGGAGGCCCCCCAGGAGGCCGCCCCACGCAGTCGCGGCGCCGACACCCGGGCGCTCACCCAGGTGCTCTTCGGCCAGTTGAAGGAGCTCCAGCCGGGCACGCCGGAGCACAACCGGGTGCGCGCGGCGCTCATCGAGGCCAACCTCCCGCTCGTGCGCTACGCGGCCGCCCGTTTCCGCTCCCGCAACGAGCCGATGGAGGACGTGATCCAGGTCGGCACCATCGGGCTCATCAACGCCATCGACCGCTTCGACCCGGACCGGGGCGTGCAGTTCCCGACCTTCGCGATGCCGACCGTGGTCGGCGAGATCAAGCGGTACTTCCGCGACAACGTCCGCACCGTCCACGTACCGCGCCGGCTGCACGAGCTGTGGGTGCAGGTCAACGGGGCGACGGAGGACCTGACGACGGCCTTCGGACGCACCCCCACGACCGCCGAGATCGCCGAGCGGCTGCGCATCGGCGAGGACGAGGTGCTGTCCTGCATCGAGGCCGGACGGTCGTACCACGCCACCTCGCTGGAGGCGGCCCAGGAGGGCGACGGGCTGCCGGGCCTGCTCGACCGGCTCGGTTACGAGGACCCGGCGCTGGACGGCGTGGAGCACCGCGATCTGGTCCGCCATCTCCTGGTGCAACTCCCGGAACGCGAACAGCGAATCCTGCTGCTGCGCTACTACAGCAATCTCACCCAGTCGCAAATCAGCGCGGAACTCGGCGTCTCACAGATGCACGTTTCGAGGCTACTCGCGCGTAGCTTCCAGCGGCTGCGATCCGCCAATCGGATCGACGCATAGTTCGCGTCGGATAGCGGATGCATAAGGGGCGCACGGTCGCACGTTCCGGAACACCGCAGTTCGCAAGCAGTATCGAGGCGTAACCGGCGCGAGCGAATCGCTCATCCATGCCGTTCCTGACACTTCTGTGCCGAAAAACCGTCAGACCCCCTTTATCCAGGGCGGATTCGGGTCTCGCATGTCGACATGTCACTACAGCGTGTTGCCGACATGTGACATTCTGCGGGAAGCGCGTTTGCCGAGGCTTCGGCTCCGGTATTCAGGTGAAGGCTGACGTTCCACCACGGGGCGTTCGCCGCGACCGTCCCGCGACCCAAAGGGGGTGGCATGTCCGCAGATCAGGGCAGCTCGAAGGTGCTCACGCTCACGAAGAGCGAGGCTGAGCCCGTGCTCGACGACGTCACGGCCGTCGAGGCCGCGCCGGTCCCGGCCCTCCCGGCACCCCCCATGGTGTCCGGAGCCATCGACACCCGCACCCTGTCCCGCTCCCTCTTCCTGCGGCTCGCCGCACTCGACGAGAACAGCCCCGAGCGCGCGTACGTCCGGGACACCCTCATCGAGCTCAACCTCCCGCTGGTGCGCTACGCGGCGGCCCGTTTCCGCTCACGCAACGAGCCGATGGAGGACATCGTCCAGGTCGGCACCATCGGCCTGATCAAGGCGATCGACCGCTTCGACTGCGAACGGGGCGTGGAGTTCCCGACCTTCGCGATGCCGACGGTCGTGGGCGAGATCAAGCGCTTCTTCCGCGACACGTCGTGGTCGGTGCGTGTCCCGCGCCGCCTGCAGGAGCTGCGGCTGGCCCTCACCAAGGCCAGCGACGAGCTCTCCCAGAAGCTGGACCGCTCCCCGACGGTCGCCGAACTCGCCTCCGTGCTGGGCGTGTCCGAGGAGGACGTCGTCGACGGCCTCGCGGTCGGCAACGCGTACACCGCGTCCTCGCTGGACTCGCCTGCCCCCGAGGACGACGGCGGCGAGGGCTCCCTCGCGGACCGCCTCGGCTACGAGGACACGGCCCTGGAGGGCGTGGAGTACCGGGAGTCCCTGAAGCCGCTGCTGGCCAAACTCCCGCCCCGGGAGCGCCAGATCATCATGCTGCGCTTCTTCGCCAACATGACCCAGTCGCAGATCGGCGAGGAGGTCGGCATCTCCCAGATGCACGTCTCCCGACTGCTGACCCGCACCCTGGCCCAACTGAGGGAAGGCCTCATCTCGGACTGAGAGATCCGGTTGCCCACGGGGCGCCGGGTTCCGTCGCAGGACGGGTGCGGGTGAGCGGCGGCTGGTCGCGCAGTTCCCCGCGCCCCTGAGTGGGCACAGTCACCCGCGCCACGACGGGTGCCGTCAGTCGTCTATGGCGGCAAGGGGCGGGGTGGGCTGCACGAGCCCACCCCGGTCAGCAACGGGCCGCCGCAGGCATTTCAGGGGCGCGGGGAACTGCGCAAAAGACGCCCGCCCCCACGCACCCCCGCCGTCGTCGCTACTTCAGTGCCAGCCAAGCCACCGCCGCGACGATCGCCACCGCGATCACCACGCCGATGATGAGCCCGGTGCGCGGGCCGCTCGAGGCGGCGGGTGCGGTCTGCTGTCGGCCCTGAGGGCCCTCGTCGACGAACGCGCGGAACATCTGGGTGCTGCCGGCGGGGTCGTAGTTGCCCTGGGGGCCCTGGTTGTCAGCCATGCCCAGAGACCCTAGCGAATCCGGCAGTGGCGCCCAAGTGCGGGGCCGACGGGGGTATCAGCAGGCCCTACATGCAGGTTTACGTTCGCAATACTTGCCTTTGCCAAGTTTTTATGCCGCTCTCACCCCGATTTATTTGCCTGTAGCAACCAAGCGCCCCTATGGTTGCCCTAAGCAACGAATACGGGAGGTGTGATGGCCGAGCAGGCGCGCTACGAGGAGCTGATCCGTCAGTTCAGCGCCTTCGGAGCCGTGAAGCGGGAGATAGGACGGATGATGCCGTCCGAGTGCCCCGCCGGTTCCGCCGCCGTACTGACCCTGCTCGGGCGCTACGGCGACATGCGCATGAGCAAGCTCTCCGAGCTGCTCGCCGTGGACATGTCGGTCACCAGCCGCCACGTGGCGCACGTCGCCGAGCGCGGCTGGATCGAGCGCTCCCCCGACCCCGCGGACAAGCGCTCGCGCATCCTGCGCCTGACGCCGGCCGGCCAGTCGCTCCTCGACCAACTGTCCCGGCGGACGTGCCACATGCTCGCCGAGCGGCTGGGCGACTGGAGCGACGACGAGGTGGCCCAGCTCACCGCGCTGATGGCCCGGCTGCGGGCGAGCTTCGACGACACCCGCGCCCACGACACCCGCTCGCACGACACCCGCGCCCTCGGCCCCGAACCCCGGCCGCCCGCACCCCTCGTACTCGAACAGACCACCCGTACACCCGCGATCACCCAGTAAGAGAAGGAAGCCCATGGCAACGACCACACCAGTTGGTGTGCGGGCCCACGCCAAGCACGGGGGAGGCTCCGGCGAGTACGCCCCGATGACGCACCGGCAGATCATGGAGGCCCTCTCCGGCCTGCTGCTCGGCATGTTCGTGGCGATCCTGTCGTCCACGATCGTCACCAACGCGCTCCCGCACATCATCGGCGACCTCGGCGGCGGCCAGTCGGCCTACACCTGGGTCGTGACCGCCTCGCTGCTGGCGATGACCGCGACCACGCCCCTGTGGGGCAAGCTCGCGGACCTGTACAGCAAGAAGGCGCTCGTCCAGATAGCTCTGATCATCTACGTCCTGGGCTCGATGGCCGCCGGTCTGTCGCAGAACCCGGGCATGCTGATCGCCTGCCGTGTCGTCCAGGGCATCGGCGTCGGCGGACTGTCCGCCCTCGCGCAGATCGTGATGGCCGCGATGATCTCCCCGCGTGAGCGCGGGCGTTACTCCGGCTACCTGGGCGCGACCTTCGCCGTCGCCACCGTCGGCGGCCCGCTGCTCGGCGGTGTCATCACCGACACCTCGTGGCTGGGCTGGCGCTGGTGCTTCTACGTCGGTGTCCCCTTCGCCGTCATCGCGCTGATCGTGCTCCAGAAGACCCTGCACCTGCCCGTCGTGAAGCGGGACGTCAAGGTCGACTGGGCCGGCGCCACCTCCGTCGCCGCCGCCGTCTCGCTCCTGCTGGTCTGGGTCACCTTCGCCGGTGACAAGTACGACTGGCTCTCGTGGCAGACGTACACGATGGTCGGCGGTTCGATCGTGCTCGGACTGCTGTTCGTGCTGATCGAGTCCAAGGCGAGCGAGCCGATCATCCCGCTGCGGCTGTTCCGGAACCGGACCATCACGCTGGCCTCGCTGGCCTCGCTGTTCGTCGGTGTCGCGATGTTCACCGGCACGGTCTTCTTCAGCCAGTACTTCCAGTTGGCCCGCGACAACTCCCCGACGATGTCCGGCGTCATGACCATCCCGATGATCGGCGGACTGTTCGTCTCCTCCACCGTCTCCGGGCAGTTCATCACCCGCACCGGGCGCTGGAAGGCGTGGCTGGTCAGCGGTGGTGTGCTGGTGACGGCCGGACTCGGTCTGCTCGGCACCATCCGGTACGACACGGCCTACTGGAAGATGTCGATCTTCATGGCCCTGCTGGGTCTCGGCATCGGCATGATGATGCAGAACCTGGTGCTGTGCACGCAGAACCAGGTGGACGCGCGCGACCTCGGTTCCGCCAGCTCGACGGTCACCTTCTTCCGTTCCCTCGGTGGTGCGGTCGGTGTCTCCGCGCTCGGCGCGGTCATGGCCCACCGGATCACGCACTACGTGTCGGACGGCGTCGCCGCGCTCGACCCCAAGTACCAGGCCGCCCTGTCCGGTTCCGGCTCCTCCACCGACAGCATCCCGGACCTGGCCAAGCTCCCGTCCCCGGTGCGCACGCTGGTGGAGAGCTCCTACGGCCACGGCATCGCCGACGTGTTCCTGATCGCCGGTGCCCTCGCGGCCATGGCGTTCCTGATCACCCTGTTCATCAAGGAGGTCCCGCTGCGGACCAAGGGCGCGCTGGCGCAGGCGGCGACCGAGCAGACGCCCGCTCCCGCCGAGGCTCCGGCCGAGACCACGGCCGTCGCGCCCACCCCGGGCCGGCCGGCCGCCGAGACCGTCGCCTCCGACACCGAGACCGCCGCCGACGGCACCCAGCGGCTGTCCGCGGTGGCCACCCTCGCCCGTCCGGAGGCCTCCGGTGACGGCTCCGGCGGCATCCCGGTCCGCGGTTTCGTGCGCGGCAACGAGAGCGCGCCGGTCCCGGACGCCGCGGTCACGCTGATCTCGCTCGCGGGACGGCAGCTCGGCCGGTCGGCGACCCGGGCCGACGGCTCGTACGAGGTCGAGGCGCCGGGTGTGGGGTCGTACGTCCTGATCGCCTCCGCGGACGGCTTCCAGCCGCAGGCGTCCACCGTCCTGGTGGGCGGCGAGCCGGTGGCCTACGACATCCTCCTCAGCGGCACCAGCGGGCTGAACGGGCTCGTGCGGGCCGCGCGGACCGGGGAGCCCGTCAAGGACGCGATGGTGATCGTCACCGATGTGCGGGGCGATCTGCTGGCCACCGGGACCACCGGTGAGCAGGGCGAGTTCGCCTTCGGCGAGCTGGTGCCGGGTGCGGTGACCGTCGCGGTCAACGCCGCCGGGTTCCGGCCGCGCGCCCTGCCCGTCGAGGTCGGCGGCACCGGCGTCACCCGCATCGAGGTCGACCTCGACTCGGGCGCCCGCCTCCAGGGTGTCGTCCGGGCGCCGCACGGCCCGCTGGCCGACGCGCGGGTCACCCTCGTGGACGCGGCCGGCAACGTGGTCGGCACCGCCACCACCGGGACGGACGGGGCGTACGCCTTCACCGACCTGGACGGCGGCGAGTACACGGTCATCGCGACGGGCTACCCCCCGCAGGCGACGGCCCTGACGGTGAACGGCCCCGCGGTCGACGGCCACGACATCGAACTCGCCCACCCCGGCGAGTAGTTCAACCGCTCCGGCCCGTGGCGGGGAGCGCGCGCTTCGAGCGGAGGCGCGCGCCCGCCACGGGCCGGTCTTCTTCGAGGAGTTGTGAGAGATGGGACTGACCGCGAGGATCCGCACCCGGGACGGCTGGGCCGTGTCGCACGCGGTCGTGACGGTGACCGACATGACCGGCACGCAGGTGCTGCGCGCGGAGGCGGACGCCGAGGGGGCGGTACGGGACGGCACTCCGCTGGAGCCGGGGCCGTACACCGTCATCGTCACGGCCGTCGGCTACGCGCCCGCCGCCTCCAGTTCGATCGTCACCGCGAGCGGGCGGGCCGAGGTCGGCACGGTCACCCTGGCCCGCATCGGCGGGGCGGAGCTCCCGCCGCCCGGACCCTGGACCGTCGACCCGGCCCACTCCAGCGTGGGCGCGGTCGCCCAGCACCTGGGCATCTCCAGCGTGCACGGCCGCTTCACCGACTTCACCGCGGCGATCGAGGTCGCCCCGGACGACGTGACCAAGTCCCGGGTGGAGGCGGTGATCCGGGCGGCCTCCATCGACACGGGCAACGCGATGCGGGACGAGCACCTGCGCTCGGCGGACTTCCTGGACGTGGCGCGGTACCCGGAGATCACCTACCGGTCGACGGGGCTGACGGTGACCGGCACGGACCGCTGGACGGTCCACGGGGAACTGGCGATGCGCGGTGTCGTACGGCAGGTGGACCTGGACCTCGCCTATCTGGGCACCGGCGCCGACCCGTGGGGCGGGACCCGCGCGGCCTTCCGGGCCACGACCCAACTGCGGCGGGACGACTTCGCCATGAACTACAACCAGGTCGTGCAGGCGGGGATCGCGGCGATCGGGACGACGCTGAAGGTCGAGCTGGACGTCCAGGCGGTGCAGGGGGAGTCGCTGCCGCAGGGCTGAGGGCGTTGTCAGTGGCGGGACGTACGGTTCGGGGCATGGAACGGAGCACGGGGGTGCGGGCGTACTACGCCGAGTCGGCCGAGCGCCTGGGGCGGATCTACGAGAGCGTCACGTTCGAGGACGTGCACGGGGCACTGCTGGACCTGCTGCCGCCGGCACCCGCGCGGGTGCTGGACGTCGGCGCGGGGACCGGGCGGGACGCGGCGGCACTGGCCGGACGCGGGTACACCGTCGACGCGGTGGAGCCGGTGGCGGAGCTGCGGCGGGTGGCCGAGCGGCTGCACCCCGGCAGCGGGGTGACCTGGCGGGCGGGCGCGCTGCCGGAGATACCGGGCGTGCGCGGGCCGTACGACGTGGTCCTGCTGTCCGCGGTGTGGATGCACCTGCGTCCGCAGGAGCGGCCGGTCGCGATGCGGCGGCTGGCCGGACTGCTCGGGTCCGGCGGGCTGTTGCTGGTCACCCTGCGGCGCGGGGAGCCGCCCGTCGACCGGCAGATGTTCGACATCCCGCCGGAGGACGTGGTCGGGCCGGCGGCACAGGTGGGGCTGAGGCCGCTGCGGACCGTGGCCGAGGGCACGGACCGACTGGGCCGGGACGCGGTGCGGTGGCAGGCCGTGGCGCTCCAACTAGGCTGATTCCATGGCACCGAACATTGCGACGAACACGTCCGTCTCCCTGGAAGAGCTGCTGGACTTCGTGCGGCCCCGGCACCGGGCCCTCCTGTTGACGCGGCGGGCGGACGGGTCACCGCAGGCCTCGCCGCTGACGTGCGGGGTGGACGACTCGGGGCGGATCGTCGTGTCGACGTACCCCGAGCGGGCGAAGACGCGGAACGCGAAGCGGGATCCGCAGGTCAGCGTGGTCGTGCTGAGCGACGACTGGAACGGACCGTGGGTGCAGGTCGACGGGACCGCGGAGGTCGTGGACGCGCCGGATTCCGTGGAGCCGTTGGTGGAGTACTACCGGAACATCTCCGGGGAGCACCCCGACTGGGACGAGTACCGGTCGGCGATGCTGAAGCAGGGGAAGTCGATCATCCGGGTCACTCCGGTGCGGTGGGGGCCGGTGGCCACCGGCGGCTTCCCGGCGCGGTTGGCTTCGCCGGACGCGTGAGGGGCGGGGACTTCGGTTCGTCGGCGGCCGCGGGTCCGTCGGGGTTCTCGCGCAGTTCCCCGCGCCCCTAAGGGCGCTCCACCATGGCCTCGATGCCTTTGACCAGTAGGTCCAGGGCGAACTCGAAGTCCCTGTCTCTCATCTCCTCGACCGTGTCGCCGCCCCTCGCCGTCATGATCTCCTCGTTCTCCTTGAGGATCTCCGCGGCGCCGGGGGACTCGGTCGCCGCCGTCATGGCGTGCCGGAAGTAGGCATCCTGGGTCATCCCGGCCTGTGCGGAGCGGGTGACGAAGTGGCCCTCGATGGTGCCGAAGCCGTAGACGAACTGGAAGACGGCCGAGATGGCGCCCGTGATGCCGTGGGCGGGCAGCCCGGTCCTGCGGACGACCCGGTGCACGGTCCGGGACAGGGCCAGGGAGTGCGGGCCGATGTTGAGGAAGGTGCCGGCCAGCGGTGAGACCCAGGGATGCCGGACCAGCAGCCCCCGGTACTCCCCGGCCATCGTGCGCAGTTGGTCCCGCCAGTCCTCGTCGGCGGCGTCCGGGTCCGGCAGCTCCAGCTCGCCGAAGACCGCGTCCAGGGCGAGTTCGAGGAGGTCGTCCTTGGTGTCGACGTACCAGTAGACGGACATCGCGGTCACGTTCAGCTCGGCGGCCAGCCGCCGCATGGAGAACTTGGCCAGCCCCTCGGCGTCCAGGAGCCGTACGGTCACCTCGGTGATCCGGTCCCGGTCGAGTCCGGAGAGCTGCCCGCCGGCCCGTCCGCCCCGGCGCACCTTGCCCTCCAGCCAGACACTGGTCCGACCCGAGGCCTTCTGGCCTGTGTTAGCCATGGCGCACCTTTCAGAAACGTCCGTTCCCGCTGTTCACCGGCAAAGATGCCAGGTGGCTTCCAACTTAAGGGGCGGGGGGAACTCCGCGACCAGCCACGACCGGCCTGCGTGCGCCGACGCACCACGACCCCGCCCCCTCAGGCGACTTCGCTCCGCTCCGCCCTCCGCAACAGCACCCCGGCGACCACCCCGCCCAGCAGCACGGCCACCGCCCCCACCAACTGGCTGCTCTCCAGGCCGGAGGCGAACGCGTCGGTGATCCGCGCCCGCTCCGACGCCGACCCCGCCGCCGCCAGCGCCCCCGGCAGGGACACCGCCGCGACCGAGATCCCCGCCGCGAACCGGGCGTTGAGCACCGCGCCCAGGACCGCGACCCCGAGGCCCTGCCCGAACTCCGCGACCGTGCCGTTGATCCCCGCGCCGACCCCGGCCTTCTCCGGCGGGATCGCGCTCATGATCGCGTGTGCCATCGCGGGGCTCGCGACCGCCGCCCCCGTGCCGATGAGCACCAGTCCGAGCAGCGTGCCCGGATAGCCGTGGTCGGTGAGGGTGGCGATGGAGAGGAGGCCCGCGGCCATCACGGCCATGCCGAGGCCGATGGAGAGCGGGGTCCCGAGCCTGGCCGACCACTTGGCCGCGACGCCCGTGAAGTTGAGGGCCACGATCATCAGCGCGAGCGGTGCCGTCCGCAGGCCCGCCTCCAGGGGGCCGTAGCCGAGGACGAACTGCATGTGCTGGGTGAGCAGGAAGAGCGAGCCGCCCATGCCGAAGGTGATGAGGACCGCTCCCGCCACCGCTCCGGTGAACCGGCGGTCGCGGAAGAAGTGCATGTCGAGCATGGGGTGGGGGATCCGGTTCTCCCAGTACGCGAACGCGGCGAGGACCACGGCCGCCACCACCGCCGGCACCAGCACCCGGCCGGACGTCCAGCCGTGCTCGGGGCCGGAGATGATGGCGAACACCAGGGCGGCCATGCCGATCGTGGAGAGCAGCGCGCCGAGCAGGTCGGGGCGGTCGCCCCGCGGGTTCTTGGACTCGGGGACCAGGATCACGACCGCGACCAGGGCCAGGGCGGCGACCGGCAGGTTGATCAGGAAGATCGCGCCCCACCAGAAGTGGTTCAGCATGAATCCACCGAGGAGCGGGCCGGTCGCGAAGCCCAGCGAGTTCACCGCCGCCCAGATGCCGATCGCCCTCGGCTGCTCCTCGGGCGCGAAGATCTGCATCGCCACGGCGAGCGTGGTGGTCATCAGCAGCGCCCCGCCCACGCCCATCCCGGCGCGGGCCGCGATCAGTTGGGCGGTGGAGTCGGCGAGACCGGCGACCAGTGACCCGACGCCGAACAGGACCAGTCCCGCGGCCAGCATCTTCTTGCGGCCGTAGCGGTCGGCGGCGCTGCCCGCGGTGAGCAGGAGGCCCGACTGCACCAGCGAGTACGCGTTGATCATCCACTGGATGTCGGAGGTGGCGGCGCCCAGTTCGCTGGTGAGCGAGGGGATCGCCACGTTCAGGATCGTGTTGTCGAGCAGCACGGTGAGCTGCGCGAGACAGATGACACCGAGTATCAGCCAGCGCTGCGGGTGGCCCTGGGAGACGGCGGTGGGGGCGGGAGCGGTCATGCCGTACACCGTAGAACAGTTCTTATACGGTGTACAACGCGGTTTCCCGCCGTACGACGAGAAGGGCGGCGACCGAGGTCACCGCCCTTCTTCGGTCGCGAACCGTCAGCCGCTCGCCTTCTGGGTGAGGTCGTAGAAGGTGGCCGAACCGACCGTGACCTTCTTGAAGTTGGCCTCGACCCACGAGGTGATCTGCGAGGACGTACCGCTGCTGCTGCCGCCCATGCCGCCGCCCGAGCCGCTGGAGATGAAGTAGTGGATCCTGCCGTCCTCCACGTACTTCTTGAACTGGGCCAGGGTCGGGGACGGGTCGGTGCCGTTGAAGCCGCCGATCGCCATCACCGCGTCGCCCGTGGAGAGCTGGTAACTCGCCGCGTTCTGGGCGCCGATGGCCGCCGCGGCCCAGGTGTACTCCGACGAGTCCGTCTCCAGCAGCTTCTTGGCCTCGGAGCTGACGCTCGCGCCGTTCAGCAGGCCGCCGACGCCACCGCCGCCGCCCGTGCCACCGCCGTCACCGGTCTGTCCGCCGGGGCCGCCCTGCTGGTTCCGGGTGCCGCCGTTGCCGTTCTGCTGGCCCTGCTGGCCCGGCATGCCGCCGCCGGGGAAGCCGCCCGTGCCACCGCCCTGCGTGTTGCCGTTGCCGTTCTGCCGGCCCTGCTGGCCGGGCATGCCGCCGCCGAAGCCGCCGCGGCCACCGCCGCCTCCGCCCGGACCGCCGCCGCCCATCATGGACGCGCCCGACGGGCCCGCCGTCACGATGGAACCGGTGTGGCCCTCCTGGAGGGTGCTGAGGGTGTACGCCGTCGGGCCGGCCAGCGAGGCCGCCAGGCCCAGGGAGGCCGCCGCGAGGGCGAGTCGGCGGCCGACCCGGCCCGCGAAGATCAGGCCGAGCGCGGCGACCAGGCCGCCGATCAGGACCAGGTACTTCAGCCAGGGCAGGTAGTCGGAGGTGCGGTTGAGGAGGAAGTAGCTCCAGGCGGCCGCCGCCACGACCGAGGCCGCGAGGGTGATCGACGCCCACAGCTCGGCGCGCTTCTCCCACAGGACGCCGGCGCCCATGCCGATCACGGCCGCGATGTAGGGCGCGAGGGCCACCGTGTAGTACTGGTGGAAGATGCCCGCCATGTAGCTGAAGACGATCACGGTCATCAGCAGCGAGCCGCCCCAGACCAGGAACGAACCGCGCCTGACGCTGGTCCTGCCGAGTCTGCGGGTCGCCACCAGTCCGGCGACGAGCAGGATCAGCGCGGCCGGCAGCAGCCAGGAGATCTGGCCGCCGATCTCGGAGTTGAACATCCGGTCCCAGCCGGTCTCGCCCCACTGGCCGGTGCCGCCCGCGCCACCGCCGCCGCCGACCGAGCCGGTCTCGTCGCCGCTGAGACGGCCGAAGCCGTTGTAGCCGAAGGTCAGTTCCAGGAAGGAGTTGTTCTGGGAGCCGCCGATGTACGGACGCGAGGAGGCGGGCCACAGCTCGACGATCGCCACCCACCAGCCGCCGGACACGATCAACGCCAGGGTGGCCGCGGCCAGTTGACCGACCCGCTTCCGCACGGAGACCGGGGCGCAGACGGCGTACACGATCGCCAGCGGCGGCAGGATCAGGAAGGCCTGGAGGGTCTTCGCGAGGAACGCGAAGCCGATCGCGGCACCGGCCCACAGCAGCCACCTGGTGCGGCCGTCCTCCAGGGCGCGGACCACGAAGTAGCAGGCCGCGGCCATCAGGAGGGCCAGCATGGCGTCGGGGTTGTTGAACCGGAACATCAGCGCCGCGACGGGGGTGAGCGCGAGCACGGCGCCCGCGATCAGACCGGCCGCGGGGCTGAACCGGCGGCGCACGGAGGCGTGGACGACGGCGACCGTGCCGACGCCCATCAGGACCTCGGGGACCAGGATCGCCCAGGAGTTCAGGCCGAAGACCCGCACCGACAGCTCCATCGGCCACAGCGAGGCCGGCGGCTTGTCGACGGTGATGGCGTTGCCCGCGTCCAGCGAGCCGAAGAAGAACGCCTTCCAGGACTGGCTGCCGGCCTGGACCGCCGCCGAGTAGAAGGAGTTGGCGTAGCCGGAGGAGCTCAGGTTGTACAGGTAGAGCAGGAGGGTCGCGGCCAGCAGGCCGAGGAAGGCCGGGCGCGCCCAGCGGGGGTCCTCGGGGCGGCCGCGCCACAGTCCGCGGACGAAGGGCTGCCGGGGTTCACCGGACTCGGGGGCCGGGGCGGCGACCGGCGCTTCGGGGGCCGTCGCCGCCGGACCCCACCCGGAACCCTGCGGGGCCGGACGGTCGGTCTGCGTGGTCATCAGGAGTTCCTCGGGTCGGTGTCGGTCGGGCGCACCGGCTGCAACTGCACGGTCGCGTCCCTCCAGGAGCGCTGCTCCGCGGCTTCACCGGCGCGGAACTCGGTCGTGTCGTACGGGGACGCGGTGGTGTACGGCGGCGGCGCGTACTGGTTCGCCGGACGCTGGGGCAGCGGTGCGTACGGCTGCTGCGGGAGCTGCTGGGTGGAGTAGGTCGGCGAGGACGGGGTGTGGGCGGCGACGACGGTGGACCGGGACCGGTCGTCGTCACCGCGGTCGGGGAAGACCCAGGCCCGGAAGAGCAGGAAGCGCAGCACGGTCGCCGCGAGGTTGGCGGCGATCAGCACCGCCAGCTCGGTGGAGTGCGCGGGGTCGCTGCTGGCCGCGTTGAGGGCGGCGAGGGAGCCGCTGGTCAGTGCGAGGCCGATACCGAAGACGACCAGGCCCTGCGCCTGGTGCCGGACGGCACCGCCGCGCCCCCGCACCCCGAAGGTCAGTCGCCGGTTGGCGGCGGTGTTGGCGACCGCGGAGACCAGCAGGGCCAGCGCGTTGGCGATCTGGGAGCCGCTGAACTGCCGGAAGGCGCTGTAGAGGACGAGGTAGAAGAGGGTCGACAGACCGCCGACGACACAGAACCCGACGAGCTGGCGGGCCAGCCCCTTCGGCACGTCCTGGATCTCGCGGTCGCGCGGGTCGTCACCGAAGGGCCGGGTGATCCGGTCCAGCGGCAGCGATCCGCTCGCCAGCGCCTTGCCCACCCGCCACACCCCCTTGAGGTCCTCGGTCGCCGTCTTCACGATGTGGACGGTGGAGTCGGGGTCGTCGACCCAGTCGACGGGCACCTCGTGGATACGCAGTCCCGCGCGCTCGGCGATGACCAGCATCTCGGTGTCGAAGAACCAGCCGGTGTCCTCGACGAGCGGCAGCAGGACCTGCGCCACGTCACGCCGGATGGCCTTGAAGCCGCACTGGGCGTCGGAGAAGCGGGCCTGGAGGGAGCCGCGCAGGATGAGGTTGTAGGCGCGGCTGATGAACTCGCGCTTGGGACCGCGCACCACCCGGGAGCTGCGGGCGAGCCGGGAGCCGATCGCCAGGTCGGAGTGGCCCGAGATCAGCGGGGCCACCAGCGGCAGCAGGGCGTTGAGGTCGGTGGACAGGTCCACGTCCATGTAGGCGAGGACGGGGGAGTCCGAGGCCGACCAGACGGTCCGCAGCGCCCGGCCACGACCCTTCTGCTCCAGCCGGAAGGCCCTGACCTCCGCGATCTCCGTCTCCAACCGCCGGGACACCAGGGGAGTGGTGTCCGTCGACGCGTTGTCCGCGATGGTGATGCGGAACGCGTACGGGAACGTGCGCTTGAGGTGTTCGTGCAGTCTCAGCACACACGGCTGGAGGTCCTTCTCCTCGTTGTAGACGGGGATCACTACGTCCAGGACAGGCGTACCGGCGTCGCCGGCCGGGAGGTGCTCCCGCGCCGGCAGGGTGCCGGGAGAAGAGTCGGTTCGCATGTGAACGACTCTGGTCAAGCCCCCTGTTGCACCCATATGGCGGCGCTGTGCTGTGCCTGTGAGTGCGATCGCCGGTCGGTTTGGGGCGCCGGACGGGGGGCCGCCGGCCCGACCGCGGGCAGGTGCATGGTGAACACGGTCCGCCCCGGGACGCTGTCCACGGTCACCGCGCCGCCGTGCGCGGTCGCGACGGCCTGCACGATGGCGAGGCCGAGCCCGGTGGACCCGGTGGCGCGGGAGCGCGCGGAGTCGCCGCGCGCGAACCGTTCGAAGACGTGCGGGAGCAGGTCGGACGGGATGCCCTGGCCGTTGTCCTCGACGTCCACGCACATCCACGGTCCGCGGCGCTGCACGCGCGCGGTGACCGTCGTACCCGGCGGGGTGTGCTTGCGGGCGTTGCCGAGCAGGTTGATGAGCACCTGCTGGAGACGGGCCGCGTCACCGGAGACGAGGGCGGGTTCGTCGGGCAGGTCGAGGCGCCAGTTGTGGTCCATGCCGGCCGCGCGGGCGTCGCTGATGGTGTCCACGACGAGCGGGATGAGGTCGGTCTGCTCGAACTGGAGCGGCCGCCCGGCGTCCAGGCGCGCGAGCAGCAGCAGGTCCTCCACGAGCAGCGTCATCCGGCCCGCCTCGGACTCGATACGGCCCAGGGCGTGCCGGGTGTCGGGGCCGACCTGTTCCCTGCCGCGCCGGGTGAGCTCGGCGTAGCCGCGGATGGAGGCGAGCGGGGTTCTGAGCTCGTGACTGGCGTCGGCGACGAACTGCCGGACCCGCATCTCGCTCTGCTGCCGGGCGTGCAGGGCGCCGTGGACGTGGTCCAGCATCCTGTTCAGCGCGGAGCCGACCTGGCCGACCTCGGTGTGCGGGTCGCACTCCGACTCGGGCACCCGCTCGCTCAGGTTGACCTCGCCGGTGTGGAGCGGCAGTTCGGAGACCCTGGTGGCGGTGTTGGCGACCTTGCGCAGGGGGCGGGTGGCGAGCCCGACGAGGACGTAACCGGCGATGACGGCGGCGCCGAGGCCGGCGGCGGTGACGCTGATCTCGACGAGGATCAGGGTGTTGATGGTGCTGTTGACGTCGTCGGTGGGCAGGGCGATGTAGTACGAGTCGGTGTTGTCCCTGCTCGTCACGTACTGGACGCGGTACTCACCGAGGCCGGGGATCTCCACGGTGTGGGCGTTGTCGTCCTGGGGCACGGTGGCGAGGGCCGCCTTCTGCGCGGCGTTGAGCTTGGCCGCCGTCATGCCCTTGAAGTCGCCGTTGCTGTCCTTCTGCTGCTCGGCGAAGGCGGCACTGACGATCTTGCCCTTCTGCACGTACGCGGCGACGGTGTCGGGTTGCGTCGGGGCCTGATCGATGAGGTTCGCGGCCTTGTCGCTCGCCGAAACCGACTTCTCCGAGACGGGCGGGTCCTGCGGAGGCTTCTTGTCCTGCTGGGGTGCGTTGTCCCTGCCGAAGCCCACCGCGCGCCCGGCGGTCTCCCGCAGCTTGCCGTCCAGTTGGTCGTACAGATGCGACCGCAACGCCAGTGTCGTCACGGTGCCGATCACCGCGCAGACCACGGCGATCAGCACCACCGACGCGACGACGAGCCGCGTCCGCAGCGTGCGCGGCTTGCCTGCTCGCCCTGCTCGCTTCTGCGCCCGCGGCCGTCGTCGCCCGCTCATGACGCGGCGGGCTTGATCAGGTATCCGGCGCCGCGCCGGGTGTGGATCATCGGCTCACGGCCCGCGTCGATCTTCCGGCGCAGGTAGGAGATGTAGAGCTCGACGACGTTGGCCTGGCCGCCGAAGTCGTAGGACCACACCCGGTCGAGGATCTGCGCCTTGCTGAGCACCCGGCGGGGATTGCGCATCAGGAACCGCAGCAATTCGAACTCGGTCGCGGTCAGGTGGATGTTCTCCCCGGCCCGGGAGACCTCGTGGCTGTCCTCGTCGAGGGTGAGGTCACCGACGACCAGCACGGAGTCGGAGCGGCGGTCTGCGGCTCCGGAGCGGCGGATGAGTCCGCGCAGCCGGGCCACGACCTCTTCGAGGCTGAACGGCTTGGTGACGTAGTCGTCGCCACCGGCGGTGAGCCCGGCGATACGGTCCTCGACCGCGTCCTTCGCCGTGAGGAACAGCACGGGCACGTCCGGCAGCTCGCGCCGCAGCCGCCCCAGGACGGTGAGGCCGTCCATGTCCGGAAGCATCATGTCCAGGACGACGGCGTCGGGCCGGAACTCCCGTGCGGTCTGGACGGCGCCCGTGCCGTCGCCGGCGCTGCGGATCTGCCATCCCTCGTAGCGGAGGGCCATGGACAGCAGTTCGGTGATCGACAGCTCGTCGTCCACCACAAGCACTCGGACGGGGCTCCCGTCCGGCCTCAGCAGTTCGGTGCGCCCCTGGGGCGAGGTCGTGGTCATGGTGAACACCATGTCGGGGCCCCCTGAGAGCACCCTTTCGGCAGTCTGTGATTTTCCTGAGAAACGCACAGGCGGCTCTCAGGGAACGCCTGGGGAATGGCTTGTTCGACACGCGGACAAGCCGTGCGGCCGAGGCGGCACCCCCTCCGTCCCTTCCCGTCGGCCGCCCCCTCAGAACAACCCGTCCTGCACCCCCGGCGCCTCCCTGAACTCCCGCACCGGCACGGTGGTTTCCGCCCCGTCGGCCGGGACCAGCTCCCATCCGGTCATCAGCCGTGTGTCCAGTACGACGGCTCCCCCGCCCGCCGTCTCCAGGTGCAGGTCGGGACCCGCGGCCGCGAGGAGCCGTCCCCCCACCGACCCGCCCGCGACGAGCCCGGTCACCTCACCCACGGCGGTGGGCACTCCGGCGAGGCCGAAGATCTCGACGTGGTCGACCGGTCGGTACGGCGCCCGCGCGAGGGACTCCGGCCAGCCGCCCAACGCCACCGCGCGCGCGTGCAGTTCGGCGATCTCGGCGGCCCGCTCGGCGGCCGAGACCGGCAGGGCGGACCGTACGGCCCGCTTGGCACCGTAGGGAATGCGGTCGGGTACCGAGAGCGCGGCCCGCAGCAGTTCCTCGGTGCGCCGCGCGGCCATCAGCGGACCCGTGCCGAGCCAACTGAAACAGACGGCACCCTGCTCCCACAGGCGCGCCGGGCCCCGCTCGAACGCCGTGATGCCGACCTTGACCATGCCGGGCCCGAACCACGCCAGATACACCCGGTACGGACGCGGATCGTCCGCGAGGGTGTCGGCCGCCACGGAGTGCGCCCGGTCCAGTCGCGCGCACTCCTCGCACCGCGCCCCCGTGCTCCGCACCGACACCGCGGCCCGCGTCGGACACGCGTGCCCCCGAGCCCCCACACATGTCCGCACACCCCCCTCAGCGACCCCGAAGGCCACCCGCTTCCCCCAGGTCAGCGCACTGCGCCGCCCCCCGTCCCAGCGCAGCACGGGCCCGTCCGCCGACCACGACAACCCCGCGCACTTCCATCCCTGTGCCATCTCTCACGAGGGTAGGGGGCACCACTGACAACGGGGACGGCACGAGAAGCGCCGGCACCGACAAGCGCAGCAACTCCAGGACACCGGCTCCACGGACAACTCCGACTACACGGACGCCGGCGCCTCGGAGACCGTCCCCGCCGACCCCGCCCCCGACCCCACGCGCACCGGCTCCACACCCCTGGGCGCCACGGACACCAGCTCCCCCGCCCCCCGCGCCCCGACCACCCGGGCCCGCGCACCGCCGCGTCCCGCCATCCGGCATCCGACGCACCCCGGGTGCCCCTGCCGCGCACCCGTGTCCCGCACCCGCATCCCCCACTCCTCGCGCGGCCTGCGCCCCGGCGGCTTGCCCCAGCCGGTGAGGTGCAGGGCCCAGGTCACGAGGGCGCTCGCCGCGGTGATCGCGAGACCGACGGCGATCAGCACGCCGGACACCGTGCACACCCCGAGCCCCAGCACGGACGTCCCCACGGTGGCGACGGCGACGCCGGTCCAGCCCGCGACCGTGTGCCCCTCGTCATACTGATGTGCACTCACAGAGCCTCCTCGACCCGTTCTCTCACCTCCTAAGAAATTTACCGCAGAAACCTCTTAGACGCTAAGGGAATAAGGATTCCGATGCACGCCGAGCCCCGCCCCTCCGCCACTCCGGCCCAGGCCCTGGAGGCGATGGACTTCTTCATCGCCACCGCCCACCTCGGCCAGCAGGAGATGGCCCAGCGGCTGGGCCTGAACGTCACCGACCTGCTGAGCTTCGCCTGCGTCCTGAAGGCCGGCGAGAACCTCCTCACCGCGGGCGACCTGGCCGAGCACGCCCACGTCACGACCGGCGCGGTCACCGGCATCCTCAACCGGCTCGAACGCGGCGGATACGTCACCCGCGTCCCCGACCCCACCGACCGCCGCCGCGTCCGGGTCGCCGCGCAGCCCGACGCCGTGGCCAAGGTCGTCGCCCTGTATCAGCCGTACTACGACCGCCTCGACGCCGTCTTCGCCGAGTACTCCGCCGACGAGATCGCCGTGCTCCACGACTGGTTCAGCCGTACGACGAACCTGTCGCTCGCCTATATCGAGGAGCTGCGGGCGAAGGACGCGGAGGGCGAGTAGCGGGGCTGTGCTGCGGGCGGGTGACCTTTGCCGCAGCGGGAGTTGGCGGGGGTACCCCACCCCGGGGGTGCAGCCAGCCCTACCTTCGGTTCGGGAGTGCGCTCCATCGATTCGGCGCCCTCGCGACGGCATCGTTGATCACGGCTGGTCCACCCGGGATCCAGCGGATCGACAACCCGGCGCCGAGCGTGAGGAAACCCCAATGGAGCCGCAGACGGCCGACCGGACCCCGTCCCTGTCCACGCCGGGCCCCGTCGCCTCCTTCGTGCGGTTCGTCGTCTGCGGCGGCGGGATCGGTGTCCTGTCCAGCTTCGCGGTTCCGCTGGTCGCGGTGACGATGCCGTGGGCGATGGCGAACGCGGTGGTCACCGTGGCCTCCACGCTGCTGTGCACCGAGCTGCACGCCCTGTTCACCTTCGGCACCGGCCGCCGCCCCGGCTGGCGCCGGCACCTGCAGTCCTCCGGCTCGGCGGCCGCCGCGTACGCGGTCACCTGCGCCGCGATGCTCCTGCTCCACCTGGTCCAGTCGACGCCGGGGATGCTCACGCAACAGGCGGTCTACCTCGGCGCCTCAGCGCTGGCCGGCATCGGCCGCTTCCTGGTTCTGCGCCTGTTCGTCTTCGCCGGCCCCCGCAAGGACCCGCGCCCGGCCGGGACGGTCGTGGCCCTGCCCCGCCCGGCCCTGCCGCGCACCGCGGTGAGCCCGGTCTGCTGAACGGGGCGTGCCCCTGCCGCACCTCACAGAGGTGACCCGGCACCGGGGACTTCCGTGTACCGCCGAAGGGCCTCCACCCCGTCGGACACGAACGCCCCGCCGCGCACCGCCTCCAGCAACTCGCCCTCCCGGAACCACCCGCACCATGCGATCTCCTCCGGATCGGGCACGAGCGCGGCGGTCACGACCACCTCGTGCACCCCGAGCCAGTAGGGGCTGCTCCCGCCACGGCACAGGAACTTGAGGACGAACCGCGGCTGCCCGAACACCCCGAGCTCCTCGGCGAGTTCACGGGCGGCCGCCTCCTCGTACGACTCCCCGACCTCCGCGGCCCCGCCCACCAGCCAGTTGTACTGCCCGGGGAAGCGGGAGAGTCCCTCCGGCCGCCGGTGCACGAGGATCCGCCCGCGCGGATCACGGCAGACCGTGGTCGCGACCCGGTGCAGCCACCCCTTCGCGATGGCCTCCGCCCGGTCCACCACCCCGATGACCCGGTCCTCCTCGTCCACCCGCTCGACCAGTTCACCCATGCCGGGCACGATCGCAGAGGGGTACGACAACGCCGCGACGGGGGCTGGCGACCCCCTGGGGGTGCGGCTTGCCCCACCCCGGATCGGGCGGCCGGCTCCATGTCGCGGCCCCGGGATCGACGGCATCGTGGAACCCATCGGCACGCGGCTCCCTCCGGAAGGAACTCCCATGAACCAGCTCCAGTCCTCCCCGCCGGCCCACCCCGCCCCCGAGAGCGACCTGGCCCCGCTCCTCACCGCCTGGGACGAGGCCCACCCGGCCGCCGCCGACCCCGACTGGCGCCACCTCCTCGACGAACTGGCCCACCCCCACACCACCCGGGCCTTCCACACCCTGGCCACGTCCCCCGCATGAGCCGCACCGCCCGCCGACCGCAACCACGGCTGTACGACCCCCAGAAACGCCAGAAGCCCCGGAATAATCCGGGGCTTCTGTTCTGTGTGCACTCGGCAGGATTCGAACCTGCAACCTTCTGATCCGTAGTCAGATGCTCTATCCGTTAAGCTACGAGTGCTTGTTCTGTTTTTTCGCCGCTCCTTGCCCTTCCGGGCCGCTCGCGGCGACAGGAAGAACATTACATGACTGCCGCTCGCATGTGAAATCCGTTAGCCATACCCCTTGTGAGCTGCGGAAACGCACATCTGAGCGAAGCGGGAACGACAAAGCCCCGGTCGCTGGGACCGGGGCTTCGTGATCTTGCGCGGAGGCGGAGGGATTTGAACCCTCGATGGGATGTAAGTCCCAAACCGCATTAGCAGTGCGGCGCCATAGACCGGACTAGGCGACGCCTCCAGCACAGCCGCCCGCGCGAGCGCGAGTGGTGCGTGCAGATGATGACACAGCCGGAGGTCGTGCCACCAATCGGCTCCCACGGTACTAGGCAGGCGGGGCGCAGGGCAAAGTGCTTTCGCCGCTTCCGCGGGTCCCCTTCCGCAGCTCCCCTTCCCCCGCTCCACCGCTCCCTCGCAACGTACGGCCCCCTCCGCCGTTAGTCAGGGCATGTCATACGTCATCCGGCTCGGCCGGCTCGCACGACTGAGTCCGCTCCCGCTGTTCCTCGCCGCCCTCGCCCCCACCCCCGCGACGGCGTACACCCCGGCCGGCGACCACCTCACCGTCACCGTCCGGGACGCGGGCCACGGTGCCGACGGGACCTTCGAGGTCGACTGCCACCCCGCCCGCGGCACCCACCCCGACGCCTACGGCGCCTGCGCCGCCCTGGACCGCAACACCCGGTGGGGGAAGGACACCTTCGCCCCCGTCCCCGAGGGCAGCCTCTGCACGATGCTCTACGGCGGTCCCGCGACCGCCCATGTCACGGGCACGTGGGCCGGACGCCCCGTGGACGCCCGGTTCGACCGGAGCAACGGCTGCGAGACCGCCCGCTGGGACCGCTTCGTGCCCCTCCTCCCCGGCATGGACACCTAGCCCCCGAAGGGCGGTCACACGTTCTACTTCACTTCGTCGTGCGACCTCCCTCTCATCCGGCACCCCCGCACAACCGCTGCGCTTAGACTCCCTCGCGTGACACGTCGCGGGCCCCTTGGCAAGATGGCCCGAACGGTCGGCAAGGTGCGGTAACAGGGAGGAAGCGTCTCGTGAGCAGCAGGCCATCCCGAGGCGCTGCTCGCCTCGCAGCCATACTCGACGCGCTTCCCGACGCGTTGGTGCTGGTCAACGCCAATGGGACCGTCGTCAACGCCAACACCATCGCCCTGGAGGCGTTCGAGGCGCCCGGGACGGCTCTGGTGGGGCGGGGACTGCTCGACCTGCTGCCGCACTTCGACTCGCGGCTCATCCCGGGCTCGATGCGGCGGCCCGACCACATGGACCCGCGCGGGCGGACCAAGCCGACCCGGATGGTGGCGCGCAGGACCGACGGCAGCGAGTTCCCCGTCGAGGTCACCAGCGCCAACCTGGAGAACGGCCAGCAGGCCTACGACGGTTACGGCTACAGCGGCGACGAGCTGCTCATGCTCGTCGTACGGGACCTGACCGGGACCGTCGACACCGAGGCCGAGCTGGCCCGTTCGCAGCGGCAGACCGAGATGATCCTGCGGGCCGCGTCCGAGGGCGTGGTGGGCACCGACACCGACGGGCGGATCGTCCTCGTCAACCCGGCCGCCGCCCAGATACTGGGGTACCGGGCCAGCGACCTCGGCGGGCGCGAGCTCCACGACCTCATCCTGCACTCGCGCGCCGACGGCACCCCCTTCCCGTACGAGGAGTCCCCGCTCGCCGACACCCTGCGCTCCGGGCGCAAGCACCGGGTGCGCGGACAGGTGCTGTGGTCGAAGAAGGGCGAGAAGGTCCCGGTCGACCTGACGACCGCGCCCGTGCGCGACGGCGACCAGCTCGTCGGCGCCGTGCTCACCTTCAACGACCGGCGGCCCTACGACGCCCTCGCCGACGAGAAGTCCGCCGCCGACAAGGCGCACGCGGAGGAGCTGGAGCGGTTGGAGGAGGAGCACGCCTCCGAGCTGACCGCGCTGCGCCAGAAGCACATCGCCGAGCTGGAGGAGCTCCAGGAGCGGCACGACGAGGAACTCGCCGCCGGCGAGGAGCGGTACGCCGCGCTCGGGGAGCGCGAGAAGGACCGGTTCGAGGCCCTGGCCGCCCGCCACGACCAGCTCCTCACCCTGCTCGGACGCTCCCTGCGCGGGCCCCTCGACGAACTGCGCCGTGAACTGGCCGCGCTCGCCGCCGACGACGCCGGACAGCTCTGGCCCGAGGCCAACCAGGTCCTGCACCACCTCTCGGCCGGCTACTCCCGCATCACCAACCTCATCGACAACGTCCTCGGTTACCAGCGCCTCGACGCGGGCGCCGACGTCGTCGTCCGTACCAACGTCATGCTCGACGCGGTCGTCGCCGCCGGTGTGGACGGCGCGGTCGAGCTCATCGGGCCGGGACGCGTCCAGTTCGCCGTGCACGCGCCGCCCATCGAGGCCGAGGTCGACGCCCAGCGCCTCGCGACCGCGCTCGCGCACCTCATCGCGGACGTGGCCGGGGTCGACGCGACCGGGAACTCGCCCGTGTCCGCGGGCGGTTACATGGACAACACGGTCGTCGTGGCGGCCGCGCAGCGCGGCGAGGGCGTACGCATCGAGGTGCGCGGGCCGTACGCCGGGGGAGACCCGGTGCACGAGCCGATCGTGCGCGGGATCGTGCGCGCCCACGGCGGTGTGCTCCAGACGCACGAAGTGCCCGGCATGAGCGGCAGCGCGTACGTCCTCGAAGTGCCCATCGGCGGTGGGGCGGGGGCCGTGGCGGCTCCCGGTCCGGCCGCGCTGGAGGCCGCGCCCGCGGAGGCCGCCCCCGTGGAGGGCGTGACTCCGCCGGAGACCGCTCCCGCTGACGGCGGCGGGCGGCGGCGGGCCCGGCGCTCCTCCACCGACTCCTTCCTGGACGCCGACGTCCCGGCCGGGACCGACGAGTCCGCGGCACCCGCAGTGCCGCCGACCGGGCGGCGCAGGCGGCGGGCGGCGGCCGAGCAGGAACAGCCCGTGTCCGTACCGGCGCAAACCTCCGGTGACGACGGCGACGGCTCCGGCGGGACCGGGCGGCGTCGTGGGCGGCCCGCCGAGGGTGCCGAGGCCGCCGAGGCCGGGGTGTCCGAGGGTGCCGTGGTGATGGCCGGCGAGCACGGCGCCGGGTCCGCGGCCGTGAACACCGGTCTCGGCGGGACCGTACCGCCGCAGGGCGTGCCGGTCCCGGCCGGGCGTCGGGCCCGGCGCGAGGGCGGCGAACAGCACGCACTTCCGGCGGCGTTGCCCGCGGGCGGCTCCGCCGAACCGGGCCGACCGCAGGGCGAGCTCCAGGTCGCCGGGCAGGGCCCGGCCGGTGACGCCACCCCGCAGCAGGACGGGCGCAGGCGCCGGGCCCTCGCGGCCGCGTCGGAGCGTGCGGCCGCGCAGGAGGCGGCTCCCCGCTCGGTCTTCGCCCTCCCGCCCGCCGACGCGGACCGCCCGGCCGACGCCCCGGCCCCGGCTCAGGTGCAGGCCCAGCCGCAGGTCCAGGTGCAGGCACAGGGACAGACGGTGGCTCCGGGGCAGGTTCTGGGGCATCTCCCGGCCCAGGTCCCGGGGCAGCCGCAGGCACCCGGTCGGGCACCGGCACCGGCGGCCACCCCCGTTCCCGCCGGCGGTCTCGTGCAGCCCCTGCCCGCCGACGGTCACGGTGACCACGGCCGGCACGACGCCGTGCCGCACGACCAGTCCGCCGACCACACCCCGCCCCAGCCGCACCCGACCAACGCGCCCACGGGCCGGCGTCGCCGGGCCGTTGCCCAGCCCGCGCAGGACGTCCCCGCACCCGCCGGGCAGGCCGCCGTTCAGGTCCCCGGGTTCCCGGGTGTGCCCGTGCAGGACGCGACCGGACAGCCCGGCCTGATCGCGCAGGCCGCTCCTGCCCCGGCCTCCCCCCTCGCCGCGGCCCCGGCCCAGCCCGTACCGGCGGCCGGTCAGCCCCTCCCGGCAGAGACACCCCAGCCCCAGGCGCAGGCCCCGGCCGCGCCCGCCTCCCAGCCGTGGCCCGCCGGTCACGACACGTCCGGTGCCGGTGTCGCCGCCCCCGTACCCCCGAACCAGCCCGCCGCCCAGCCCCCGCAGGCCCCAGCGGCCGGGCAGCCCACCCCGCCGCCCGGTACGCCGCTCCCGGCGGAGGCTCTTCAGGCACAGGCACAGGCACAGGCCCGGGCCGCGGCGCAGCCGTTGCCCGCCGAAGCCGCGGCCGCTCCCGCCGCGCCCGTCGACCCGAACTCCACCCAGGGCCGGGCGATCAGTGTGCGGACCCTCGGCCAGGGGGTGCCGTTCACCCGGCAGGCGGCCCAGGTGCAGCAGGCGGGGGCGGCCACGCCTCCCCCGCACCAGCCCGGTGGCTCGGGACGGCGGCGCAAGCTCGGCACCCGGCCCGACCCCGCCGCCACGGCGGCCCCCGAGCAGGGCGGCCGCCCGCATCCGGCGGCCGAGCAGGCCGTGTCCGCGCCGGCGCCCGCTCCGCAGCCGTCGACGGCCGGGCAGTCCCGGCTCGCGCACGCCACCGAGGCGGCCGGACGGTCGTACGCTATAGGGGCGCCGGACGAGAACGCCGCCGAGGGGCCCGAGCCGTTGGACGGTCCCGGTGGGGCCGTCGAGATCCCGGACACCCCGCGGCCGCAGCCGATGGACGACGAGCTGCCCCCGGAGCCGCTGGACAACCCGCGGCGGCTGCTGGTGTGGCCCGCGCCGGACGTGACGACCCAGCAGGCGTTGAGCGACCGCGGGTACCGTCCCGTGGTCGTGCAGTCGCGCGAGGAGGTCGACGCGCAGATCGCGGCGTTCCCGGCCGCGCTCTTCGTGGACCCGCTGACCGGGCCGATCACGCGGACCGCGTTGCAGTCGCTGCGGCAGGCGGCGGTGGCGTCCGAGGTGCCGATCATGGTGACGGCCGGGCTGGGGCAGGCCTCGCGGGAGGCGGCGTACGGCGCCGATCCGGCCGTACTGCTGAAGGCGCTGGCGCCGCGGGACAGTGAGCAGCATCCGCCGCGGGTGCTGCTGATCGAGGAGCACGCGGAGATCGCGCTGGCGCTGACGGCGACGTTGGAGCGGCGCGGGATGCAGGTCGCGCGGGCGGCGAGCGACGCGGACGCGGTGACGCTGGCGGGACAGCTCAGGCCGAACCTCGTCGTGATGGACCTCATGCAGGTGCACCCGCGGCGGGCCGGGATCGTGGACTGGCTGCGGGCCAACGGACAGCTCAACCGGACGCCGCTCGTGGTCTACACGGCCGCCGTCGACCAGGCCGACCTGCCCCGGCTGGCCTCCGGTGAGACGGTCCTCTTCCTCGCCGAGCGGTCGACGAGCCCCGAGGTCCAGGCCCGGATCGTGGATCTGCTGGCCCGGATCGGGACGAACTGAGGGTCCTGTCCGGCTGGGGATCCTGTCCGGCTGAGCGTCCCGTCCGGCTGAGGGCGCCATGCGGGGTG
>NZ_JBVJPC010000005.1:113862-189685 GCF_055582845.1 Streptomyces sp. NPDC107471
TGCCACAGCATGGCTTCCCGGCGGCTGCCGCGCCGTCGTGGCTTGTCGCGCAGTTCCCCGCGCCCCTGAAACCGTGCCCGCGCGCCCCTCAGTACCGCCCTCTACCTGGCCACCAGCCGCCGTCCGGGGTGCCACAGCATGGCTTCCCGGCGGCTGCCGCGCCGTCGTGGCTTGTCGCGCAGTTCCCCGCGCCCCTGAAACCGTGCCCGCGCGCCCCTCAGTACCCCTCTATCTGGCCACCAGCCGCCGTGCCGCCTCCTTCACCGACGCCCGCAGCCGTTCACGGTCCGCGGGCTCGCCGCCCACGAGGATGCGCTTCATCTGCGGGACCACGGCCGCCCAGTTGGCCACGGCGATCAGCAGGAACAGCAGGTCGCGGGGCGGGATGGCGTCGGTGACGACACCGCGGGCCTGGCCGTCCCGCAGAGTGGCGACCTTGTGGCGGTAGTGCTCCTGGCGCTCCGCCTCGTCCGGCAGCTCGGCCGTGGCGCCGTACTCCAGGCCCTCCCAGAAGAGCAGGCGCAGCACCTCGGGGTGGGTCTCGTGGTAGTCCATGAGGCGGTCGATCCAGCCCTCGATGTCGTCCGGGTCGACCGGGACGGCGATCGCGAGGTCGAGCATGACCTTGCCCAGGACCTTCGTGAACAGCTCCGCCTTGTTGCCGAAGTAGGCGTAGATGAGCTGCTTGTTGGCCTTGGCCTCGGTCGCGATGCGGTCGATGCGGGCGCCCGCGATGCCGTGACGGGCGAACTCGGCGACCGCCGCCCCGAAGATCCGGGCCTTGGTCGCCTCGGGGTCCCTTGCTGCTGCCATGGGGCCCAGGGTACGGGCAGCGGAGCCGGTAACCAACTGTTTGGTTGACAGGGAATGAGCGGTCCTCGCACACTGTTGAGCCCGTCATCCAACCAACCAGTTGGTTATTAGATTCGACTCGAAGGATGCCCCGGTCATGCCGACAGCCACCGTCACCCCAGGACGGTCCACCGAGACCCCCGCGCGGGACGCGGGCTCGCTCCTCCTCGTCCTCATCGCCGTCTGCACCGCCGTCACGGCCGCCAACATCTACCTCGCGGCCCCGCTGCTCCCGCTCATCGCCCACGACTTCGGTTCGACGCCCTCCGCGGTCGCCTGGGTCGCCTCGGTCGCGCAGTTCGGCTACGCCTTCGGCCTGCTCGTCTTCGCCCCGCTCGGCGACAGCGTGAACCGGCGGCGCCTGGTCGCCGCCCTCTCCCTCGTGACCACCGCGGCCCTGACCGCCGCCGCGCTCGCCACCGGCACCACCGCCCTCGCGGCCGCCGTCCTGGTCGCCTCCGCGGCCACCGTCGTCCCCCAGCTACTGGTCCCGCTGGTCGCCCAGCGCGCACCCGCCCACCACCGGGCCCGGCATGTCGCGGCCGTCATCGCGGGCCTGTTCACCGGGATCGTCGCGGCCCGGGTGCTCGGCGGGCTGATCGGACAGGCCTTCGGCTGGCGGGTGGTGTTCGTGGGCGCGGCCGTCCTGACGGCCGTCCTCGGCCTCGCGACGGCGTACGCCCTGCCCGCGGAGCGGGTGCGCCGCTCCGGCCCGCTCTTCTCGGGTCTCACCGCGCTGCCGTCCGTCGTCCGCCGCTCGCCCGACCTGTGGCGCGCGTGCGTGCGGCAGGCCGGGATGTACGGCGCCTGGAGCGCGCTGTGGACCTCGCTGGCCCTCCTGCTGACCGGCTCGTCCTACGGCCTGTCGACCGCGACCGCCGGACTCTTCGGCCTCTTCGGGCTCGCCGCGAGCGTGGTGGCACCCCTGGCCGGCGGGTTCGTGGACCGCTTCGGCGCCGCCAAGGTCGTACGGTCGGCGTATCTGCTCGCCGCCGTGTCCGTGCCGCTGTTCTGGCTCGGCGGGCACGCGATATGGGCGCTGTTCGTCGCGGCGATCGCCGTCCACGCGGCCCTGGTCGCCTCCCATGTCGCCAACCAGACCCTCGCCCTGACGACGACCTCGACCCCGGCCACCGCCAACACGGCTTATGTGGTCGCCGGCTTCGCGGGCGGCGCCACGGCCTCCGCGCTGGCGGGGTCGGCGTACGGCTGGTGGGGCTGGGGTGGCGTGTGCGCCGTCGCGGGGGTGTGGCTGACCCTCGGCTGGCTCACCACGTCGGTACGGCGGTGAGGCCGCCGTCGCCCCGCGGCGAGATCGTCGCCGTACGGCGGTCAGGGTCCCCGGTCTCCGTCCGGGGCGCCCTGGCCGCCGTGTCCGTCAGATCGCGCGGAGCCGCGCTCAGAGCCGGGTGACGTCCAGGTCGCCCTCCGCGTACTGCTTGCGCAGGACCTTCTTGTCGAACTTTCCGACGCTCGTCTTCGGGACCGCCTCGATGATCGACCAGCGCTCCGGGAGCTGCCACTTGGCGATCCTGCAGACGTCGCTCGCGAGGAAGGCGCGCAGGGACTCGAAGTCGGCGGTGGAGCCCTCCTTGAGGACGACCGTGGCGAGGGGGCGCTCGCCCCACTTCTCGTCGGGGACGGCGACGACGGCGGCCTCGGTGACGTCCGGGTGGGACATCAGCGCGTTCTCCAGCTCGACCGAGGAGATCCATTCGCCGCCGGACTTGATGACGTCCTTGGCCCGGTCGGTGAGGGTGAGGAAGCCGTCGGCGGAGATCGTGCCGACGTCGCCCGTCTTCAGCCAGCCGTCCTCGCTGAACTTGTCGGCGGGGCGCAGGGGTTCGGCCTCCGGGCCGTTGTAGTACGCGCCGGCGATCCAGGGGCCGCGGACCTCCAGCTCGCCCGCCGACTCGCCGTCCCAGGGCAGGCGCTCGCCGCCGGGGCCGGTGAGGCGGGCCTCGACGCCGGCCGGGAAGCGGCCCTGGGTGAGGCGGTACGCGAACTCCTCGGGCGTGCCGACCACGTGGGCCGGGGGGCGCGCGATGGTGCCGAGCGGGGAGGTCTCCGTCATGCCCCAGGCGTGGCAGACCCGCATGCCCAGTCGGTCGAAGGCCTCCATCAGGGAGGGCGGGCAGGCCGAGCCGCCGATGGTGACCTGGACGAGCGAGGAGACGTCCCGCGGACGGGCGGTGAGCTCGGCGAGCAGGCCCTGCCAGATGGTGGGGACGGCGGCCGCGTGGGTCGGCTGCTCGCGCTCGATCATCTCGGCGAGGGGAGCGGGCTGCAGGAAGCGGTCCGGCATCAGCATGTTGACGCCGGTCATGAAGGTGGCGTGCGGCAGGCCCCAGGCGTTGACGTGGAACTGGGGGACGACCACGAGTGAGGTGTCCTGGTCGGTCAGGCCCATCGACTGGGCCATGTTGACCTGCATGGAGTGCAGATAGATCGAACGGTGGCTGTAGACCACGCCCTTGGGGTCGCCCGTGGTGCCGGAGGTGTAGCACATGGCTGCGGCCTGGCGCTCGTCCAGCTCGGGCCAGTCGTAGGTGGTGGGCTTGCCGGCGATCAGGTCCTCGTACTCGTGCACGCGCGCGTGGGAGCCTTCGAGGGCCGTGCGGTCGCCGGGTCCCGAGACGACCACGTGCTCGACCGTCTTGAGGTGCGGGAGCAGGGGGGCGAGCAGGGGGAGCAGCGAGCCGTTGACGATGACGACGCGGTCGGCCGCGTGGCCCACGATGAAGGCGAGCTGGTCGGCCGGCAGGCGGAGGTTCAGGGTGTGCAGGACCGCGCCCATGGAGGGGATCGCGAAGTACGCCTCGACGTGCTCGGAGTTGTTCCACATGAGGGTCGCCACCCGCTCGTCGTCGGCGACCTGGAGGTCCTCGCGCAGGGCGTGGGCGAGCTGCGCGGCGCGGGCGCCGATCTCGGCGAAGGAGCGGCGGTGCGGCTCCGGCTCGCCGGTCCAGGTGGTCACCTGTGAGGTGCCGTGGATCGACGACCCGTGGGTCAGGATCCTGGAGATCAGCAGCGGTACGTCCTGCATGGTGCTCAGCACGGCGTCCTCCCGGGGCGACATTGCCTACGCGGTAGTAAGGGATGCGCCGATTCTGCGCACATACCGCGCGGTATGTCACTAGAGGCGGGCGATCGATCACGTCACGATGCCCTCACAACGGCCGGCCGCGCCTGACGGTTCCCGGGGTGTCCCGGCGGATGAACGCCGCTCCGCCGTGGCGCCCTTACCGCGCGAGCACCAGCTCGGGGTCCTCGCGGAGTTTGCCCAGGGCTCGGGAGACCGCCGACTTCACGGTGCCGACGGAGACGCCGAGCACCTCGGCCGTCTGCACCTCGCTGAGGTCCTCGTAGTACCTGAGGACGACCATCGCCCGCTGCCGGGCCGGCAGCTTCATGATCACCCGCCACATCGCGTCGTGCAGCGCCTGCTGCTCGGCGGGGTCGTCCCCGCCCGGCACGGGATCCGGCTCGGGGATCTCGTCGGTCGCGAACTCGTCGACCTTGCGCTTGCGCCACTGCGAGGTGCGCGTGTTCAGCAGGGCCCGGCGCACATATCCGTCGAGGGCCCGGTGGTCCTCGATGCGCTCCCAGGCGACATACGTCTTGGTCAGGGCGGTCTGCAGCAGGTCCTCCGCGTCGCTCGGGTTCGCGGTCAGCGACCGGGCGGTACGCAGCAGCACCGGCTGGCGGGCCTTCACGTACGAGGCGAACGAGGGGTACGCGAGGGTCTGCGTCGCCGGGACGGCGGCCTTCGAAGCGCTGGTGCAGACGGGTGTGGTCATGGCTCCACGCTAGATTCGCGACGCCCTCCGCTCATCGGCCACAGGTCCCGAAGAGGACTCCGCCTCAGGTTGTAGAGGTGGTGCTGACTGCACCTCCTGAAGGTGGACGAGAGAGGCCCTCCTAGTGCGGGATCACCCCTGGGGGCTACTCGTCCACGGTGAGCACGAGCCCGGACGTGGGCACTCCCGTCCCGGCCGTCACCAGCACGCGCCCCGCCCCCGGTACCTGGTTCACGGCCGTCCCCCGCAGTTGCCGTACGGCTTCCGCGATGCCGTTCATCCCGTGGAGGTAGGCCTCGCCCAGTTGACCCCCGTGGGTGTTGAGGGGGAGCGCGCCCCGGCGTACGAAGTCCGCGGCCTCGCCCCGGGCGCAGAAGCCGAACTCCTCGAGCTGCATCAGGACAAAAGGCGTGAAGTGGTCGTACAGGATCACCACGTCGATGTCCCGGGGGCCGAGGCCCGAGGTCCGCCAGAGCTGGCGGGCGACGACGTTCATCTCGGGCAGGCCGGTGAGGTCGTCGCGGTAGAAGCTGGTCATCTGCTCCTGCGCGCGGCCCGCGCCCTGGGCGGCGGCCGTGACGACGGCGGGCCGCCGGGGGAGGTCACGCGCGCGTGCGAGGGAGGTGACGACGATCGCCTGGCCGCCGTCGGTCTCCTGGCAGCAGTCCAGGAGCCGCAGCGGCTCGACGATCCACCGGGAGGCCGCGTGGTCGGCGAGGGTGATGGGGCGGCCGTGGAACCAGGCGGCCGGATTGGTGGCCGCGTACGCGCGGTCGGTCACCGCCACATGGCCGAATGCCTCCGGGGTGAGGCCGTGGGTGTGCAGATAGCGCTGGGCCGCCATCGCCACCCAGGAGGCCGGGGTGAGCAGCCCGAAGGGCAGGGCCCAGCCGAGCGCGACGCCCTCGGCGGAGGGCTCGCGGTGCTGGACGCCGGAGCCGAAGCGGCGCCCGGAACGTTCGTTGAAGGCGCGGTAGCAGACCACGACCTCGGCCACGCCCGCCGCGATCGCGAGCGCCGCCTGCTGGACGGTCGCGCAGGCCGCGCCGCCGCCGTAGTGGACGCGGGAGAAGAAGGACAGCTCGCCGATCCCGCAGGCCTGGGCGACGGTGATCTCCGGACTGGTGTCCATGGTGAAGGTGACCATGCCGTCCACGTCGGCGGCCGTGAGCCCCGCGTCGTCGAGCGCCGCGCGGACCGCCTCGGCGGCCAGGGCCAGTTCGCTGCGGCCGGAGTCCTTGGAGAACTCGGTGGCCCCGATGCCGGCGATCGCGGCCCGGCCGCCGAGCCGGTCACGCGCGCGTGTGCTCATTCGGCGTCCCTCAGGCAGAAGGTGACCGTGCCCGTGACGTGGTCGCCGATGCCGTTGGCCCCCACGACCCGGACGGTGGCGGTGTCGCCCTCGACGGTCTCCACTGTTCCGCGCAATACCATGGTGTCGCCGGGATAGTTGGGGGCGCCCAGTCTGATGGCCACCTTCTTCAGCACGGTCCGCGGGCCGAAGTGATCGGTGATGTAGCGCCCCACCAGGCCGTTCGTCGTCAGGATGTTCATGAAGACGTCCGGGGAGCCCCTGCCGCGGGCCGCCTCCGGGTCGTGGTGCACGTCCTGGTAGTCCCGGGAGGCGATCGCCCCCGCGACGATCAGCGTGCGGGTGACCGGGATCTCCAGGGACGGCAGTTCGTCGCCTGCTCTCATACGGCGGCCTCCTCGGCGGCGGCGCGGAAGACGGGCAGGGTGAGATCGCCGTCGTACGTCGTGAAGGCGAGCCGCACCGGCATGCCGATCCGCACCTTGTCGTAGGGCGTCCCGACCACGTTGCTGATCATCCGCACGCCCTCGGCGAGTTCGACGAGCACGACGGCGTAGGGAGGGTCGAAGGCCGGGAAGGGCGGGTGGTGCATGACGACGTACGAGTGGACGGTCCCCGCCCCGCTCGCCTCGACGGTGTCCCAGTCGGGGCCGCCGCAGTGGGCGCAGCCCGGCAGCCACGGGAAGCGGAGGGCCGCGCAGGCGGTGCAGCGCTGGATGAGCAGCCGGTGCTGTTCGACGCCCTCCCAGAAGCCGGCGTTGTCCCGGTTGACGACGGGGCGGGGCCGGGGTGGGGCCTGCTCACGTCGTGCGGGCGCGTACTTGAGGATGCGGAACCGGTGGGTGCCGACGAGGGCCCCGGCTGCCCGGACCTCGGTTCGGGTCGTGACGAAGTGACCGGTGCCGAGCCTGGTGGTCTTGCGGTCCGAGACGGACTCGATGACGGTGTCGAACGTGATCTCGTCCCCCGGGCGCAGCGGCCGGAAGTACTCCTGCTCGCAGTCGGTGGCGACGACCGAGGTGCAGCCCGACGCGTCGAGCAGCGCGAGGAGTTCGTCGTACGCCGACGATCTGCCCGGGTGCCCGCTCAGGCCCCCCATCGTCCAGACCTGGAGCATGGTGGGCGGCGCGACGGCGTCGGGGCCCGCGTAGGCAGGGTGGGTGTCCCCGAGGGCCTCGCACCAGTGCCGGATCATGGGCAGGTTGACGGGGTCCTTGCCGGTGGCGGAGACGGCGGCGGGGTGTCCTTCGTAGGACGTGAGACGGGCGAGCGGGTCGGGGGGCGGGGCGTCCGGAACGCGGGCCTCGGGCAGGGTCGGCGGAGTGTCCGGATCGTCGGCCATGAGGACAACCTCCTTGTCCGCAAGATTTCCTGACTGTCCGTCAGATCAGGAGCGGTGTCAAGAGCGTCACCCGGGGCGCGGACACGCCTGCGCGGTGCGGTGGCTAGGGCATCGCCCTCGGGCGCGGACACGCCTGCGCGGTGCGGTGCGGTGCGGTGTCCAGCGCGTCACCCCGAGCCGGGACCCGCCTGCGCGGTGCGTTGTCCAGAGCGTCACCCCGAGCGCGGACACGCCTGCGCGGCGGCGCCGAAGCACCGCCGCGCGGACGTGTCACCTCCCCCCGTACAACCCCCCACGGTTCCCCCTGAAACCCCCCGGGATCCACCCCCTTGAAGCCCTCCTGAAGCCCCCCCCCCGCGGGCCCGCTCACTTCTCCCGGGTCACCACCACAGCGGGGTGAAGTGGACGGACGTGTTGTTGTTCCCCTGGTTGATGGCCGTGAACGCGGAGCCGTTGACCTGTGCCGTGTTGCTCTGGTTCGACGCCCCGGAGCCGACGGCGTTCTGCTGTGTGGTGGACGCGTTGCCGTTGTTGTCGTGCCCGACACCGCTGCCCACGATGCTCGCGACACCCGCGTTCGATCCGTCGTCCGCGAAGCCGCCGTTGTCCGCCGTCGCGATGCCGGTGAAGAGCGCGGCGGCGAGCGGGAGGGCGGAGACGGCGGCGATGACGCGGGCGGTACGGATGCTTGCCATGGTGTTTCCTCCAGAACCCGGCCGGTGGCCGGTAGTACGTCAAGTAAGGCTGTTGTCAGGGCAGTTGGCCGACCACCCCGGTGCTGTGCACGACGTCGTGAGTCCAGAGTTGCCCACCGAATCCCCGGCGAACCAGAGCGGAAGCTGTTATTCCCCCTGAAGCGTGAGGACAAGTCGATAAACCCCTTTCGCGACTTCAGGCGCCATGTCAGGGCGATACGGACTCTTACTCCCCAAGGGGGACAACAGAGGAAGCGTTCCAGCACCTTTCCGGCCAATCCCCCGTCCTCGGCGCGTCGCGCCCGCCACCCCTTCCCTTTTTCGAACACGCGTACGAACATGGAGGCATGGCCACCACAGACCGGCAGGCCACGACGCTGGCCCTCGCACACGCCCTGTCAGCCGCCGAGCGCGGGCTGTCCGTCATCCCCCTGTCCCGCACCAAGCCCCCCGCCCTGCGCTCCCCCCACCGCGACGACCCCCTGGGCGCCCCCTGCCACGGCGAGTGCGGCGCGTTCGGACACGGCGTGTACGACGCCTCGACCGACCCCGTCCGCATCCGCGAGCTCTTCGCGGCCGCCCCCTGGGCCACGGGCTACGGCATCGCGTGCGGTCTGCCGCCCCACCATCTGATCGGCGTCGACCTGGACACCAAGTCGGGCACGGACTCCTCGGCGGCCCTGCGCGAACTGGCCCTGCGCCACCTCTTCACGATCCCCGACACGGTCGTCGTCCTCACCCCGAGCGGCGGCCGCCACCTGTGGCTGACCGGCCCGCCGGACGCCGCCGTCCCCAACTCGGCCGGCCGCCTGGCCCCCGGCATCGACATCAGGGGCGCCGGCGGCTACCTCGTCGGCCCCGGTTCCCGCACCGACCACGGCACCTACGCGACGGCCCCGGGCACCGCCCACCTCGCCCCCGCGGCCTGCCCGCCGGCCCTGCTCCGCCTGCTGCTGCCCCCGCCGCGCCCCACCCACCCGGCGACCCACCCCTCGGCGGGCGACCAGGGCCAGGGCCTGGTCCAGTTCGTCCTCGCCGCCCACGAGGGCCAGCGCAACACCCGCCTTTTCTGGGCCGCCTGCCGCGCCTACGAGAACGGCATCGGCCCGGCGCTGGTCGCGCCCCTGGTGGACGCGGCCCTCAACACGGGCCTCACGGAACGCGAGGCACGGGCGACGATCGCGTCGGCGGCCCGCATGACGGGCCGCCGCCCCTGACTCCCCACCACCCGGACCGCGGGCACCACGAGAACCAGAACCACCGGAACCACCAGCACGGCAGAACCATTGGAGCGCCACAGAGTGCCGATCATGACCCTGTCCCGGCTCGTCCTGACCTCCGGCCGCAGGGTCGACCTCGGGGAGCTGCGCCTGACGTCGACGTACGGCGGGATGCTGGACGGCTACCCGTGCAGACCGGTCAACGAGCTGCGGATCGAGGGCCTGCTGCGAGCGGCCGAGCACGACTACCCGACCGCCCCCGTGCACCTGGTTCCGCCCCCGCACGAGTACCCGGACCACTACCCCGGCGCCTTCGGCCCGGTCGAGATGCTGCCCGCGGTGGCCTGCGTCGGCGTCTTCCGCTCCACGACCCTGACCCCGTCCCGCGACCCCATCCTCTACGGCAGCCACCTGACGATCATCTGGTTCCAGCCCCACGCCCGCGTCCCCTCCGACTGCGACGCCCAGGCCGGCCTGAGGGACGTCGCCTGGGAGCAACTCGCACGGGACTACGAGCTGTAGCCCGCCGGCACGCAGAAAGGGTGCCCCGTGACGGGGCACCCTTTCTGACGGGCTCATGCGCTGAACCACCGCGGTGGGTGTGGGATTTGAACCCACGGTGACATCGCTGCCACGACGGTTTTCAAGACCGTTCCCTTAGGCCGCTCGGGCAACCCACCCCGCGCCGCCGGTGACCGTGGCGCGGGGACCAGAGTAACGGGTCCGGACGGTGGCGTGGATGCTAGCTGTCGCCGGTGCGGGAGCCCAGGGTGAGATCGACCGTGCGGGTCCGGCCGTCCCGCTCGTAGGTGATCTTGACCTTGTCGCCGGGCTTGTGGGTCCAGATCTCGCCGATCAGGGTGGGCCCGGAGTCGATGACGTGGTCGTCCAGCTTGGTGATGACGTCGCCCGGCTTGAGGCCGGCCTTGGCGGCGGGACCGCCCGCCTCGACCGGGGCCGAGCCGCCGGCGCCCTCGGTGGTGATCTTCGCGCCGCCCGAGGAGTCCTCCAGGGAGACGGACGCGCCGATCTTGGCGTAGACCGGCTTGCCGGTCCGGATGAGCTGCTGGGCGACGTACTTGGCCTGGTTGATCGGGATGGCGAAGCCGAGGCCGATCGAGCCGGACTGGCTGGTGCCGCCGAGGCCGCCGCTGCTGGTGGACTGGATCGCGGAGTTGATGCCGATCACGTTGCCCTGCGCGTCGAGGAGGGGGCCTCCCGAGTTGCCCGGGTTGATCGACGCGTCGGTCTGCAGCGCGCTCATGTAGGAGGCGTTGCTGCCGCTGCCGTCGCTGGAGGCCACCGGGCGGTTCTTCGCGCTGATGATGCCGGTGGTGACGGTGTTCGACAGGCCGAAGGGGGCGCCGATGGCGATGGTGGAGTCGCCGACGGCCACCTGGTCAGAGTTGCCGAGGGTGAGCGGCTTGAGGTCGCTCGGCGCGTTCTTGAGCTTGATGACCGCCACGTCGTAGCCCTGCGCGTGGCCGACCACCTCGGCGTTGTACTTCTTGCCGTTCGGGAAGGTGGCGGTCAGCTTGCCGCCGTCGACCGCGTCGGCGACCACGTGGTTATTGGTGACGATGTGGCCCTCGGTGTCGAAGACGAACCCGGTGCCGGTGCCGCCCTCGCCGTTGGTGGACTCGGCCTCGATGGTGACCGTGCTCGGCAGGGCCCGCTGGGCCACACCCGCGACGGTGTCGGCGGCCCGCTTGACGCTGCCGCCGGTGTCCGAGGCGGACAGGGTCGTCGAGGAGCCGTTGTCGTTGTTCTTCGCCAGGGTGTAGCCGAGACCGCCGCCGATGCCGCCGGCGACCAGCGCGGCCACCAGGATCGCGGCGACGAGACCACCGCGGCCCGTCTTCGGCTTCGGCGCGGGCTGCTGGTAGCCCGCTCCCCAGACACCGGTCGGACCGGCGCCGCCCGCACCGCCGTCGGCGTACGGCGGCGTGCCCGGGACCTGCGGCGGCGGCCAGGCGCCCTCGGGGCCGCCCGCGCCACCGTGCTGCTGCCCCTGCGCCGAGGCGTACGCGGGAGCCGGTCCGGCGTGCACGAGTTCCGGGTTCTGGGCGCCGCCCGCGGGGTGCGGCGGGACCGGCGGGGTCGGGGCGCCGGCCTCGGGGGCCTGGGGCGCCGAAGCCGCGGGAGCGTCCACCGGCACGGGGGGTGCAGACGGGGCCGGGGGTACCGCGGTGCCCTCGTTCTCGGTGCTCACAGCTTCTCTCCTCGGTCCACGGCTGTCGATTGTCGGTCGCACTCGGTCACGCTCGGCCGGGGCCGCCGCGTGTCCGGCGTACGTCAGCTATGCATGTCCTTTTGTATGCCGTCAGCTTTTCCCACGAGCCGTCAGGGCACCATAAGCGGTGCCTGTGGGTCCGTGGCTGCTCTTTATATAGGCCATGTAAGACAAATAAGGCGCAAACCGTATGCCTTCGGATACCTCCGTTCGCACGCGTACCCCCGCGCGGTGGCACCATGACGCGGTGACCCACGCACGGCAGCAACTGACTCAAGTCGTCGCCCACCGCGGAGCCTCGGAAGACGCTCCCGAGCACACGCTCGCCGCGTACCGCAAGGCGATCGAGGACGGCGCGGACGCCCTGGAGTGCGATGTACGCCTCACGGCCGACGGCCATCTCGTGTGCGTCCACGACCGACGGGTCAACCGTACGTCCAACGGCCGCGGAGCGGTCTCGGCCCTGGAGCTCGCCGACCTCGCCGCGCTGGACTTCGGCTCGCGCAGGACACGGGAGTTCTGGCGCACCCGCGACGAGGAACCGGACTGGGTGTACCGGCCCGAGGACCGCGAGGACACCTCCGTGCTCACCCTGGAGCGGCTGCTCGAACTCGTCGCCGACGCGGGCCGGCGGGTGGAGATGGCCATCGAGACCAAGCACCCGACGCGCTGGGCCGGCCAGGTCGAGGAGCGGCTGCTGCTGCTCCTGAAGCGGTTCGGCCTGGACAGCCCCGCCTCGGCCGCCGAGTCGCCGATCAGGGTCATGAGCTTCTCGGCCCGGTCGCTGCACCGCGTGCGTGCCGCCTCGCCGACCCTGCCGACGGTCTACCTGCTCCAGTTCGTCTCGCCCCGGCTGCGGGACGGCCGGCTGCCCGCGGGGGTGCGGATCGCGGGGCCCTCGATCCGGATCGTGCGCAACCACCCCGGTTACATCGAGCGCCTGAAGCGGGCGGGCCACCAGGTGCACGTGTGGACCGTGAACGAGATGGAGGACGTGGACCTCTGCGTCGAACTCGGCGTCGACGCCATCATCACCAACCGGCCGCGCGCGGTGCTCGACCGACTCGGCCGCTGACGTCGCCTCCGTCACAGGGTGTGCCCCGGCGCGTTCGGTGCGTGTTCGAGCGTGGTGAATGCGTCGGCGGAGCGGGATCGGCCGGTTTCCGGTTCAGGCCAATGGGGCATCCACACCGTGGCGTGGGGCGAAGGAGGTCTCGGGGGTGGCGTTGGTGGTGGCACAGGAGGTGCCCACGTCGTCGAGCATGGCCGTACCCCATGGCCCTGCGGGCGTGGGGGAAGCGAGACACCGTATGCGCGTGCAACTGCGCAGGGGTGGCGTGGCGGAATCGGTCATCGACGACGCCGTACTGATTCTTTCCGAACTCTTGAGCAACGCGTGCAAACACGGCCGGCCGCTGGGCGACGCCCTGGCCGGGGACGGTGACGTCCGTGCCGCCTGGCGGGTGGACGCGGGCGGCAGGCTCACGGTCGAGGTGACGGACGGCGGCGGGCCCACCCGCCCGGCTCCGGCCACGCCCTCGGTCACCGCGCACGGCGGCCGCGGGCTCAACATCATCACCGCGCTGGCCGACGACTGGGGTGTCAGGGACGACGCCCGGGACGAGGTCACGGTGTGGGTGATCGTCCACGCGGACGTGCACGACCCGGACGCGAGCCGCCGCCGCGACGACTTCGCGACGCGTGTCGTGGCCCCGTCGGTCGCGATACCCGACCTGGACTTCTCGGACGCGTTCGACGATCTCGCCTGAGGGGCCGGGACCGGACGTCCGGGCCGGACACCGCGGTGGTTGTCCACAGGCTCCCGTCGGCCAGGTCGCGAGCGGCTAGGCTCGCGCCCGTACGAGACGAGCCGTAACCGGGAGACAGCCACGATGGCCAAGAAGCGACCCCAGACGAAGGCCAAGCGCCCGCAGAGCACGGATGGCGCCCGCGCCGTAGGCGCTGATGGTCGGATTCCGGTCGTCGGCGCCCGCGAACCCTGCCCGTGCGGAAGCGGCCGCCGCTACAAGGCCTGCCACGGCCGGGCCGCCGCACAGGCCGCGACCGAGCTGGTGCACCGCCCGTTCGAGGGGCTTGCGGGTGAGGGCGACTGGGTGGCCCTGCGCGAGCTGGTCCCCGCCGCCACCGTGGAGCTGACCCTCAGGAGCGGTCTCCCCGAGGGCGTCCCGTCGGTCACGCTGGCCACCGTCCTGCCGATGGCCTGGCCCGCCCTGCGCCGCGACGACGGCTCGGTCCTGCTCGGCCTGCAGAACGACACGGCGTCCGGTGACATCAGCCGCGATCTCGCCGACACCCTCCAGCGCGCGCTCACCGCGGCTCCGGGCACCCCGGTCGAGGGCCGGCGCGCGCCCGCCGACGGTCCGCGGCTGCAGGATCTCCTCGACCCCGAAGGCGCGTTCGAGCCAGTTGTGCACGAGGGCTTCGAGTTCTGGGTCCCGGACGCGGAGAACGCCACGCCCGAGGTGACCGCCTCCCTGGAGCGGGCCAACGCGGCGGCCATCCCGACCGTCCGGCTGACCGGTGTCGACGCCGCCTACTGGTGCGAGACCCCGGACAAGAACCACCTGCGCTGGGTGATGCCCCACCCCGAGGAGCAACTTCTGGACGCGCTCGCGCGCCTGCACGCGGCCGGGAAGTCGAGCCTCGGCGAGGGCACCCGGCTCGTCGGTTCCTTCCGCGCCCACGGCCTCACCGTCCCGGTGTGGGACCTGCCGAGCGGGGTCACCGCGGAGGACGTCGAGAAGCCGGCCGCCGAGTTCGCCGAGCGGCTCGCGGGCGCTCTGGCCACGGACGCACCGCTGACCGTCGACGAGCGCCGGGCCCGGGGCGGCCTCACCAACCGTCAGGTCACGCTGAGTTGACACAAGGGGTGCGGCTGACCGGTCGGTCAGCCGCACCGAACCTTCACGGAACTACCGGCTCCGTTCACAACTCCCCACAGGGGAAGGCGAATCGGTGTCCGAATCAGCCAGGGAGCGGCGCGGTCGAATTTGCGAACGGGCGATCTCTTGTTACCGTTCCAGTAGCCCGGTTGCTGGTGCATCCCCCGTCGCCAGCAACCGGGTCTTTCTGTGTCCGGGCAGCTTTACGGAACGCCGTCGCGCGTCAACTGCCCGCGTCCTCCGCGGAGTTGCTCCCCACCCGCAGCAGCAGCGGTCCGTTGCCCCGCCGGGCGAACTCCGCCATCGCCGTGTAGTCGGCCGGTGCCCCCTGGGTGCGTTCCCGGGGCGTCTCGCACATGTCCGGCTCGTCCCCGGCGCCGACCGCGCAGCGCAGCTCCACCGTGCGTCCGCCGGGTCCCATGAAGCTGAGCGCGGCGTCCAGCACCGCGCCGGTCGCGTTGCGGTAGTAGGTCCGCGCCCAGGTCTCCTCGCCCTGAGTGAGCACACAGGTCTGCGCCTCGATGCCGTCGGGGGAGATCAGTTCGGGACCGCAGCGCGCGGCGGTGGCCAGACCCACACCGAGCAGCAGCGGGGAGCGGCCGGGAGCGGCGAGGGGCGCCTTGGGGTCATCGGCCGCGGACGGTCGTACGGCGGAGGGCCCCGCGTCGAGGCGGGCGGCGGAAGATCCGGCGTCGTGACGGGCCGCGGATGATCCCGCGTCGGTACGCGCTGCGGAGGACCGCTCGGTCGTACGCACCGCGGACGACCCCGCGTCGGTACGCGCGGCGGGAAGGGGCGTGTCGGGACGCACGAGATCGCGGACGACCGTACGGCCTCGGTCGCCCACCTGTCCCGCGGAGGCCACGGCCAGGGGCAGCGCGACGGCGCACACCACGGCACCGGACAGGGCGAGCAGCCGAACCCATCGGGGGTCTGGGGGTCGCCCCCCGGAATGACGCAGCATGGAGCGGACGATAACGACCGAGCGCGGGCACCCGGTTCCGCCCGCGCCCGACACCCTTACAACTCGGGTGCGCTCACACCCGTACGAGTGAGGGCCTCGACCACGGCGTCCACCACGGCCTCGACGTCGGGAACCCACGGGGAGGCCGAGCCGGGCAGCGGAGCCCGCTCCCAGGCGATCTCGCCGTGGCCGGTCTCGGAGGGGGGCAGGGCGAGGTAGCCGCCCTCGCCGTGGAAGCGGAGGGAACCGGGGACGTGGTCCTGGGCGTACAGCAGTTCGCCCAACTGTTCCAGGGAGTACGGCTTGACCAGGATCGCCCAGCGGGTCGGCGAGGCGACCACCGGGCCGAGGCGCATGCCCTCGCGGTCGAGCGCGGCCAGCGCGCGGGCGGCCGGGAGCGCCGGCAGGCTGACCGCGCAGGGGGCGCTGCCGCCGGTGGCCAGGACGATCGGCGCGGCCGGGCGGTTGGTCCACCACCAGCGCACCATGCGTTCGTCCGTGGTGGCCGCGAGCAGCCCGGGGTCGAAGGGGTGGGCGCCGGGGACCGTGCACTCCGGGTCGGGGCATCCGCAGCGGGCCCGGCCCTCCGGGTCCGGTGCCACACCCGGGAGTACGGGCCACTGCCATTCCTTCGCGAAGGTCAGGGCCGCGCTGAGCAATTCAGGCCTTCCGTCGCTGCGCTGGGACAGGAGCCTGCGTCGCCTTCCGAGGATCTCGCGCATGAGCGCTCGTTCCTTTCCGTTGCACCGCTGGCAACACCGTGGACCACATCACACCATGTGTCGATCACTTCACTGTGCGTACCTGTTGGCGCATCACGCCCTTGTCCGAGACAAGGGGAACCCCATACTGCGTCTATCAAAAGCGCGGGCGTGGCGGGGGGTGGCGAAGTCTGGCGTTTTGCCGTCCCGGTATTTCTCTCCGCCTCCGCCACGGGAGGATGGGGCTCGATCGTCGGTGGCTAAGACGCCCGGGTCGGTCACCAGGTTCCGGGTGACTGTCCAGCACCCCTGGTCCTTACCGAGTACGTACCCATCACGACCGCTGTGACGCTCTGTGGAGCAAGGCCAGTCGACCTCAATACACCTTAACCCGAGGCAGTTTTAAGCCAACTTTGCCCATCAACCCACCCTCCACCGGTTACCCACGGACACCAGGAATCCCGGCAGGACAATGCTGGACATCCCCTTACGAGTGCGTGTACATGTGGAGACACTGCTAGCGGCGCAGAATGACATGGGGGTTTGCGATGCTTTTGAGCAATACGCACCGGTCGGAAAGCCGGACGCCATGAACGCCCCTCACCCTTCGAAAGTGGCCGGAATCGATTCAACGGTTCCCGCACCCGCACACACTGTCCCGCCCGCGCCTGCCGCCCCGGGCACCCCCGTGGCCCCCGCGCCGCACCCACCCGGCGCCCTGCTCCAGGACCGTCTGGCCGGCTGGGTCTCCGACCTCACGACCCTCCACGAACTCACCGAACGGCTCGCCCGCACGGACGCGTTGTCCGACGCCCTCCAGGAACTCCTGCGCGCCGGCGCCGCCCTGGTGGGGGCCCGGCGCGGACTCCTCGTCCTCGAACCGGACGACGGCCTCGGACCCGACACCACCATCGGCCTCGGGCTCGGCCGCGCCGACCTCGGGCACATCGAGACCGTGCCGCGCAGCGCGATGGCGTACGGCCGGCTCCTCGACACGGCGGCCGGGCTGCCGGGCGGTGACGGCGAGATCGCCCAGCCCGACCTGCTCGCCGAGGACGGCCTGGACCCGCGCCACCGCGAGGTGGCCGCCCGCCTCGGCTACGCCGCCTGCTACGCGCTCCCCCTGTCCACGGCCGGCGCGGGCCGCCTCGGTGCCGCCGTCTGGCTCTACGACGAGCCCGCCGAACCGTCCGAGCGCCGGCGCCACCTCGTCGGCCTGTACGTCCGCCACGCCACCGAACACCTGGCCCGGCTCGTCGAGGTCGAGCGCACGCGCGCGTGCATGGCGACGATGGCCGAGGAGCTGCTGCCGTCCCGGCTCCCCCGCGTCGCCGGCGTCCGGCTCGCCGTCCGGCACCGCACCGGCCCGCGCGGCGGCGGCGACTGGTACGACGCGCTGCCGCTGCCCGACGCGGCCCTGGGCCTCGCGGTCGGCTCGGTCACCGGCAGCGGCCCGAGCGCGATCGCCGCGATGGGCCGCCTGCGGGCCTCCCTGCGCGCGTACGCCGTGATGGAGGGCGAGGACCCGGTCGCGGTCCTGTCCGACCTGGAGCTGCTGCTGCGGCTGACCGAGCCGGCCCGCTCCGCCACCGCCTTGTTCGCCTACTGCGAGCCCGCGCTGCGCAAGTTCACGCTGGCCGGTGCCGGGCACTGCCCGCCGCTGCTGATCGGCGAGCGGCGCACCGAGTTCGTGGAGACGTCCGTGTCGGCGCCGCTCGGCATGCTCGCCTGCTGGGAGGCGCCGAGCGTGGAACTGTGCGCGGAGCCCGGAGAGACGGTTCTGCTGTACACCGACGGGCTGCTGCACCGCACGGGCGACTCCACCGACCGCGCCTTCGCCCGTCTGCACGCGGCCGCGGCCGGGGTGCCGAAGGCGCTGCGCGGCGACCCCGACGCCGTCGCCGACCACGTGCTGCGGACCGTGCTGCCGGACGGGCGTGACGAGGCGGACTCCGCGGAGGACGTCGTCCTGCTCGCGGCTCACTTCGAGTAGCGATCGGTAACAGGTGCTGCGGGCCTGGGCCCCCTTCGGTACGACCGTACGATGGACGGGGTCCAGTGCCGTACCTAGGAGGATGACCGTGGCCGACGAGCTCACCCCGGAGACCCCGGAAGAGTCGGAAGAGCCGATCAAGAAGCGCAAGAACGGCCTGTACCCGGGCGTCTCCGACGAGCTGGCCGAGAACATGAAGTCCGGCTGGGCCGACACGGAGCTGCACGACCTGGAGCCGATCGCGCAGGCCGCCGAGACCGCGGCCCGCCGCGCGGCGCTGTCGGCGCGCTTCCCCGGCGAGCGGCTGGTGGTCCCCGCGGGCAACCTGAAGACCCGCTCCAACGACACCGAGTACGCCTTCCGGGCCTCCGTGGAGTACGCCTACCTCACGGGCAACCAGACCGAGGACGGCGTCCTCGTCCTGGAGCCCGCCCAGGACGGCCACACCGCCACGCTGTACCTGCTGCCGCGCTCCGACCGCGAGAACGGCGAGTTCTGGCTGTCCGGCCAGGGCGAGCTGTGGGTCGGGCGGCGGCACTCGCTGACCGAGGCGTCGACGCTGTACGGCCTCCCCGTCTCCGACGTGCGCGAGCTCGCCGACGCCCTGCGCGAGGCCACCGGCCCGGTGCGGGTCGTGCGCGGCCACGACGCCGGCATCGAGGCCGCGCTGACCGACAAGGTCACCGGCGAGCGGGACGAGGAGCTGCGGGTCTTCCTGTCCGAGGCCCGTCTCGTCAAGGACGACTTCGAGATCGCGGAGCTCCAGAAGGCCGTCAACTCGACGGTCCGCGGCTTCGAGGACGTGGTGAAGGTCCTCGACAGGGCCGAGGCCACCTCCGAGCGGTACATCGAGGGCACGTTCTTCCTCCGCGCGCGCGTGGAGGGCAACGACGTCGGCTACGGCACGATCGCCGCGGCGGGACCGCACGCCTGCACCCTGCACTGGGTGCGCAACGACGGACCGGTGCGCTCCGGTGACCTCCTGCTCCTGGACGCGGGCGTCGAGACGCACACGTACTACACCGCCGACGTCACGCGCACCCTGCCGGTCAACGGCCGGTTCAGCGAGATCCAGAAGAAGATCTACGACGCCGTGTACGACGCCCAGGAGGCCGGGATCGCGGCCGTGCAGCCGGGTGCCAAGTACCGGGACTTCCATGACGCGGCCCAGCGGGTGCTGGCCGAGCGGCTCGTGGAGTGGGGCCTGGTCGAGGGGCCGGTGGAGCGGGTGCTGGAGCTCGGGCTCCAGCGTCGCTGGACGCTGCACGGGACCGGGCACATGCTCGGCATGGACGTCCACGACTGCGCCGCCGCGCGGGTCGAGACCTACGTGGACGGGGTCCTGGAGGCGGGGATGGTGCTGACCGTCGAGCCCGGTCTGTACTTCCAGGCCGACGACCTGACCGTGCCCGAGGAGTACCGGGGCATCGGGGTGCGGATCGAGGACGACATCCTCGTGACGGCCGACGGGAACCGGAACCTGTCCGACGGCCTTCCCCGGCGGTCCGACGAGGTCGAGGCGTGGATGGCCGGTCTCAAGGGCTGAGTCACGGGCCGGGGGGTTCGGTGGACCTGCATCTGGACCCCGACGGCGCCGACGGGCGTCGGGCCGGGCTCGAACGGGACCTGCGCGACGCCGTCCGGCACGGGCGGCTGGCCCCCGGCGCCCGGCTTCCCGCCACCCGGCGGCTCGCCGAGGAGCTGGGGATGTCCCGGGGGACCGTGAAGGCCGCCTACGACCAGTTGATCGCCGAGGGCTACCTGACCGCCCGGCAGGGGTCGGGGACCGTCGTCGCCCCGCTGCCGGCCGCCGAGACCGGCCCGGCCGAGAGCGGTGCACGCGTGCGTGCGCCGCTTTTCGACCTGCGGCCCGGAACCCCCGACGTCGGCGCCTTTCCCGCCACCGCCTGGCTCAGGGCCGTACGACGGGCCGTCGCCGCCGCGCCCGTCTCCGCCTACGACTACGGCGACCCCCTGGGCCGGATCGAACTGCGGACCGCCCTGTCGGAGTATCTCGGCCGGGCCCGCGGAGTCGTCGCCCATCCGGAGCGGATCGTCGTCACCTCGGGGGCCGTGCAGGGGCTCGCGCTGCTCACCGGGGTCCTGGCGGGCGGGACCGTCGCCATGGAGGACCCCGGGCTGCCCTTCCACCGCGACGTCGTACGGCGGGCCGGCGGACGGGTGGTGCCGGCACCGGTCGACGGGTGGGGCGTGGAGGTCGACGGTCTGGGCAACTCCGCGGCCGTCGTCGTCACGCCCGCCCACCAGTACCCGACCGGCGTGACGCTGCACCCCGCACGGAGGCGGGCGCTGACCGACTGGGCACGCGCGCGTGGGGCGTTGGTCGTCGAGGACGACTACGACGGGGAGTTCCGCTACGACCGGCAGCCCGTAGGGGCGCTCCAGGGGATGGCGCCGGGGCAGGTCGTCTACCTCGGGACCGCGTCCAAGACGCTCGGACCGGCGCTCCGGCTCGGCTGGATGGTGCTGCCGCCGCACCTCGTCGCCCCCGTCGCCGACGCCAAGCTGCACAGCGACCACAGCACCGAGGCCATCGGGCAGCTCGCGCTCGCCGAGCTGATCCGCAGCCACGCCTACGACCGTCACGTGCGCGCGTGCCGGCTGCGGTACCGGCGGCGCAGGGACCGGCTCGTGGAGCGGCTGGGGGCGCGATGGCGGGTCCAGGGCATCGCGGCCGGGCTGCACGCTCTGGTGGAGGTCGGGGACGAGACGGCCGTGCTGGCCCGGGCCGCGGCCGAGGGGCTCGCGGTGGGGTCGCTCCGGGAGCACTGGCACGCGTCCGGGACTCGCGAGGGGCTGGTCGTGGGGTACGGGACGCCACGCGAGGGGGCGTATCCCGGGGCGCTGGACGCCCTGGTCCGGGTCCTGGAATTGGACCACTCCCCGAGGTGACGAGTGGGCCTCCCCGGCGGCCCACCCCGCTTCTAGCGTTGTCCTCATGACGAACTCACTCGTCCCGCCCGCGGGCCCGCCACGCGTCCTGGCACTCGCCCAGTTGAGCAACTCCGTCGGGGACGGCGCCTACTACGTGACGTCGGCCCTCTACTTCACGCACGTCGTCGGTCTCGACCCCGCGCGCGTGGGGCTCGGGCTGACCGTCGGGTGGGCGGTCGGATCGGTGGTGGGAGTACCGCTCGGGCGGCTCGCGGACCGGCGCGGGGCGCGCGGTACGGCGGTGCTGCTGGCGCTGGCGACGGGGCTGGCGGTGGCGTCCTTCCTGGTCGTGCGGGACTTCGTGCCGTTCGTCCTGGCGGCCTGTGCCTACGCCTCCGCGCAGTCGGGGCTCGCCGCGGCCCGGCAGGCCCTGCTCGCGGGGCTGGTGTCCGCCGGGGAGCGGACCGGGCTGCTGGCCCACCTCCAGGCGACCCTCAACGCCGGGCTGGCGGTCGGGGCGGGGCTGGGCGGGCTCGCGCTGCACGCCGGGACGCGGGCCGGGTATCTCGGGGTATTCGCGGTGGACGCGGTGAGCTTCGTGGTGTGCGCGGGCCTGTTGCTGCGGCTGCCGTCGGTGGCCCCTCGCGGGACCGCGGACCGGCGTCAGGGCTCCGGGGTGCTGCGCGACCGGCCGTACGCCGTGATCACCTTGCTGAACACCGTCCTGCTGCTGCGGATGCCGCTGCTGAGCCTGGGCATCCCGCTGTGGATCGCCGAGCGGACCGCGGCCCCGGCCTGGCTGGTCTCCGCGTTGTTCGTGCTGAACACCGGGGCCGTGATGGTGTTCCAGGTGCGGATGGCCCGCGGGGTGACGGGCCCGGCGTCGGCCACGCGCGTGGTGCGGCGGTCGGGCTGGGTCATGCTGGCGGCCTGCGCGGTCTTCGCGCTGTCGGCGGGGGCCTCGCCGTGGGTGGCCGTGGGGGCGCTGGTCGTCGGGGCGGTGCTCCAGGTGGTGGCCGAGATGGGGCAGTCCGCCGGGGCCTGGCAGCTCTCCTTCGACCTGGCCCCGGCCGAACGGGTCGGCGAGTACCAGGGGTTCTTCGGGACCGGGGTGACGGTGGCCCGGACCCTGGGCCCCCTGGTGCTGACGACACTGCTGGTGGAGTGGGGCACGCCGGGGTGGCTGCTGCTCGGCGGGGCGACACTCGTGGCGTCGTACGCGATGGGTCCGGCGACCAGGCGGGCGGCGGCGGGCCGGGTGTCACGGCCGGGGACCGAGCGGGCTGTGCTGGTGGGCTGAGGCGGCCGGTGCGGAGGGCGCGGGGCGGAGCCCGCTTGTCGCGGTGGGCGGCGATCTTCTTGGCGGCCGCGGCCACGTCCCCGGACCGTGCCCCCGGGTCGAGGGCGGCCGCGGCGACCAGCAGGCCGAGGGTCCACAGCGCACCTCGGTGGCCGCCGCCGGCCAGGCCCACCGAGTGCTCGGTGCACCGGCCGATCGCACCCAGCTCCGCCCGCAACTGCGGGGTGGGTTCGCCGGTGCGCCGGGCGGCGGCGGCCATCGCCGCGAGGCCGGGCGCGAGCGCCTTGGCCGACCAGCGCAGCGAGCAGTGGTCCCGGCGCGTGGCCCGGGCCCCGAGGTCACGCGGGTCGGGCAGGCCCGGCTTGGGAGCCAGGGCGAGCTGACCGGTCAGCGCGGCCACTGCGGCCTGCGCCAGCGCCTCGTCCTCGCGGCTGCTCATGGCCGCACCCTACGAGGACGCGGGGGCCGAGGGACCGGCACTTTCGGACGGACCGGACGGACCTCCGCTCGGGGTCGCTCCACCGCCACCGCCACCGCTGCCGCCCGCGCCGGTGTGCCCGGCGTCAGGGTCGAGTCCCTGTGGTTTCCCGTCATGGCGAGGAACGTAGGAACCCAGGCCGTCAGGAGCTTGAGGGGACGCTGTGCGCGAGCTGAGGATGCTGGGGAAACTGAAGTCCGCGGCCGCGGTTCACACCGCGATGAGCGGTGCGTCCTTGCGCCACTTGAGGATCTTGTCGAAGCTCACCACGGCGCCGCGGCCCGGCTTGTTGCCGATCTGGACGTGGTCGGCGAGCTCGTGGATGAGACAGAGCCCTCGGCCGTTCTCCGCCTCCACGGGGGTCAGGCGGGGGCGCACCGGCGAGAAGCCTGGACCGGAGTCGGTGACCTCGATACGGCACTTCTCGCCGTCGAGGTAGGCGGTGACCCGGTAGGCCTCCGTGGCGTCCTGCGGCCCGCTCTCCCCGCCGTGCTCCACGGCGTTGGCGCAGGCCTCGCTCAGGGCGAGGGAGAGGTCGTAGGAGACGTCCGGGTCCACGCCCGCGGTCTCCATGGTGCCGAGCAGCAGGCGCCGGGCGAGCGGAACGCTCGCGGCCTCGCGCCTCAGATGGAGTGACCACCAGATGCTCATGCTCCAGCCTCCTGGCCGCGGCTCGACATACCGTTACGTATTGCCGCCCGTGCCCGTCCGTAAGCACATCCTTGACGTGATGCCGCCCATATGGGCGATGCGTCGGGGGCAACGGGCGGTGTATGTGGGGCAGTCCGCATGAGAAGTGACGTTCCGGTCGTACCCCCCGTACGTCATCTTGTGGACCTGCCGTATGGCGCTCATAAGCCCAGTGCGATGATGAGCCCGCCATGACTGCCCCCCACGCGCGCTCCGGAGGGGATCTCCGGGTTCTGCGGGCCGCGGTGTTCGCCGCGGTCTGCGTCGTGCTGGCCGCCGCCGGTCACGCAATCGCCTCCTGCGCCACGGTTCCGCTGTGGACGCTCGGCGCGGGGTTCGCCGGGGTCGGGCTCGTCGTGGCACCTCTGGCCGGTCGCGCGCGCTCGCTGCCGGGCATCGCGACGCTGCTCGCGGTCGGACAGACCGTGCTGCACGTCCTGTTCGGCCTCGGACAGCACGGCACGACGGCGATGACCTCGTCGATGACGTCCATGACGTCGATGTCCTCGATGACGTCGTCGATGTCCTCCTCGGTGTCGTCCGCGCAGTCGGTTTCCGACGCCACGCTGGTCCAGCAGGCCGCGCGGCTGCTGTGCGGGACCACCGCCGCGGCGATCAGCCCGGCGCAGGCGCAGAAGATCCTCACCGACGCCCGGCTCTATCCCGGCACACCGGGGACCACGACCCACCACGCGGCGGACGCCGTGAGTGCCGTCTCCGTCTGGCCGTCCCTGTCGATGATCCTCGGGCACGTCCTCGCCGCGGTCGCCGCGGGGTGGCTGCTGCGGCGCGGGGACCTGGCGCTGCTGCGGCTCGTCGAACTGTCCACGTGCTCGGCGCATTCGGTTGCGGAAGGGGCGCTCGTACGGTCCCTGCGCGGGGCGCTCGCGCTGGTGCGTGCCCTGTGCGCCGGGCTGCCGGGGGTTCCCGAGGCCGGGCCGCGCGCCCCGCTGGCGGCGTCTCTCGCGCCGCCCCGGCCGCGGACCGCGGCACTCCAGCACACGGTGATCAGGCGCGGGCCGCCGGCCGCCGACGTACTCGTTCTCGCCGCCTGACGCGACGCGACCACCGCTCCACTTCCCAGGGAGACGGAAAAAGGGGCCGCCGTCGTGCGGCACGCGCGTGTGCGCACGCGTATCCCTCTCCACAGGATCTCTTTCGAAGCGGAGTGCTCTTCATGAAGGCTTCTCGTCTCGCCGCCACCGGTGCCGTCGCCGCCACCGCCGTCGTCGTCCTCTCCTCGCCCGCGTTCGCACACGTCAGCGTGCAGGCCGAGGGCACCGCGGCCAAGGGCGGTTACGCGGTCGTGGACTTCAAGGTCCCGAACGAGCGTGACAACGCCTCCACCACCAAGCTCGAGGTCAGCTTCCCGACCGACCACCCGCTGGCCTCGGTCATGCCGGAGCCGATGCCCGGCTGGAAGATCGAGGTCACCAAGTCCAAGCTCGCCAAGCCCCTCGAGCTGCACGGCGAACAGATCACCGAGGCCGTCTCCAAGGTCACCTGGACCGCCTCCGGCAAGGACAGCGGCATCCAGCCCGGCTACTTCGAGAAGTTCCCGGTCTCCATCGGCGCCCTGCCCGAGGACGCCGACGAACTGGTGTTCAAGGCGATCCAGACGTACTCCAACAAGGAGGTCGTCCGCTGGATCGAGGTCCAGGAGGACGGGGCGGAGGAGCCCGAGACGCCGGCTCCCGTCCTCGCCCTGTCCGCGGCCTCCGAGGACGGGCACCACGGCTCGACGGCCGCCGACGACGCGGACGACAAGACGGAGAACGCCGCCGCGGCCACCGACTCCGGCACCGCCGACAGCAGCGACACCACGGCCCGTGTCCTCGGCGTGGTCGGCATCGTCGTCGGCGCCCTGGGCGTGGCCTATGGCGTGCTCGCCGGCCGCCGGCGCAGCGACGCCTGACCTGTTCCGCGGGAGGCGTGCCGGGGTCGTACGGCCCCGGCACGCACCGAAATTCTTACATCTGGGACATTTTGATATGCGCAAGAAGATGTTCGCCGCGGCCGCGCTGGTCGCCGCCGCCACCCTGACCCTCTCCGCCTGCGGCAGCGGTGACGACGGCGACAGCTCGCCCGTCTCGGTGGTCTCGGAGGAGGCCGGCTCGGACAAGGCCGCCACCGTCCTCGACCAGCCGTTCGAGAAGCCCGACCTGGTCCTCACCGACACCAAGGGCCAGAAGTACGACCTCCGCAAGGAGACCAAGGGCAGGCCGACGCTCGTGTACTTCGGCTACACCCACTGCCCCGACATCTGCCCGCTGACGATGAACAACATCGCCGTCGCGAAGAAGCAGCTCCCCAAGGCCGAGCAGGACCGACTGACCGTCGTGTTCGTCACCACCGACCCGGCCCGCGACACCCCGGCCGAGCTCGGCAAGTGGCTCAAGGGCATCGACACCCGGTTCGTGGGCCTGACCGGCGACTTCGCCACCATCCAGGCGAGCGCCCGCACCCTGGGCATCTCCATCGAGCCGACCCACAAGGACAAGAAGACCGGCAAGACCGTCTCGGTGCACGGCACCCAGGTCGTCGCCTTCTCCCCGAGGACCGACCAGGGATACGTCCTCTACGGCGAGGACGCCACCGTGGACGACTACACCAAGGACCTGCCCAAGCTCATCAAGGGGCAGAACCCGTGAGGCGTACGGCGATGTCGGCAGCCGTCCTGTCCGGGACCGGGGCCCTCGCCCTGGTCGGAGCCCTCGTCCTGGTCGGCTGCTCCGGCTCCGACTCCTCCGCCGAGGACCTCACCGTCTCCGGCGCCTACATCCCGCAGCCCGTCTCCGCCGACATGGCCGCCGGGTTCCTGACCATCTCCAACTCCGGCTCCTCCGCGGACGAGCTGACCTCGGTCACCAGTGACGACGGCGAGGTCACCATGCACGAGACCGACGGCGGCGCGATGGAGGAGGTCACCCGCCTGACCGTCCCGGCCCACGGGCGACTCGTGTTCAGGAGCGGCGCCAACCACCTGATGTTCGACAAGCTGAAACAGGCCCCGAAGCAGGGGCAGACCGTCACCGTCGAACTGCACTTCGCCACCTCCGACCCCGTCGTCGTCAAGATGCCGGTGAAGTCGGCGACCTACGTCCCGAAGACCGGACACTGAGGGAGGGACCACCTTGACGCAGACCATCACCCCCCGCGTCCGGACCCTGGTACTGCTGCTCCTGGCCGCGTGCGGCCTGCTGCTGGCCACGGCCGGGCCGGCCTCGGCGCACGCCGCGCTCACCGGCAGCGACCCCCAGCAGGGGGTGGTGGTCGACAAGGCGCCCGACCAGGTCTCCCTAACCTTCTCCGAGAAGGTCGCCCTGTCGAGCGACTCGCTGCGGGTCCTCGACCCCAAGGGCAAGGCCGTCGAGCAGGGCAAGCCGTTCGAGGTCAGCGGCACGACGTACGCCGTGAAGCTGCACAGCGGGCTGCCCGACGGCACCTACACCGTCACCTACCAGGTCGTCTCCGCCGACAGCCATCCGGTCTCCGGTGCCTTCACCTTCTCCATCGGCGCCCCCTCGACCACCTCCGTCTCCGTCTCCGGGGACACGGCGGGCGGCGGGGTCGTCGGCTGGCTGTACGGCTTCGGCCGCTACATGTCGTACGCCGGTTTCACCGTGCTGGTCGGCGGCGCCGCCTTCGTGCTCGGCTGCTGGCAGCGCGGCGCCGGAGTGCGGCCCATGCAGCGGCTCGTCGTCGGCGGCTGGCTCACGCTCACCGCGGCCACCCTGCTGCTGCTCCTGCTGCGCGGCTCCTACACGAGCTCCGGGAAGGTCGGGGACGTCTTCGACCTGGACCTGCTCGGCAACGTGCTCCAGACCAAGGCGGGCGCGGCACTCGTCTCCCGGCTGCTGCTGCTCGCGGCTGCGGCCCTGTTCATCTCCGTGCTCTTCGGGGCGTACGACAAGCGCGAGGACGAGGAGAAGCGCGACCTCACCTTCGGGCTGGCGATCGGCGGGACCGTCGTCGCGGCCGGGCTCGCGGCGAGCTGGGCGATGGCCGAGCACGCCTCGGTCGGGCTCCAGGCGGGCATCGCGATGCCCGTCGACGTCGTCCACCTGCTGGCCGTCGCCACCTGGCTCGGCGGCCTCACCGCCCTGCTCGTCGCCCTGTACCGCTCGGACGCGCCGGTCGAGTCGGCCGCCGTACGACGGTTCTCCCAGGTCGCCTTCGGCAGCGTCGTCGCGCTGGTCGCGACCGGCGTCTACCAGTCCTGGCGGCAGCTCGGCTCCTGGTCGGCCTTCACCGGGACGCGGTACGGGCAGTTGCTGCTGGTCAAGATCGGGCTGGTGGCGCTGCTGGTCGGCATCGCGTTCATCTCCCGCCGGTGGACCGCGCAGCTCGCGGACACGGTGGTGCAGCGGGGGAAGCGGGCACAGCAGAAGGAACGGGTCGGGGCGGGTGCCGCCGGCTCGGGCGGGGGTTCCGGCTCGGGGTCGGGCCTTGGCTCTGGCAAGTCCAAGGGGGGCGGCGGCTCCAAGGGCGCCGCTTCGAAGGAAGCCGGTGCCAAGGAGGGCGGCGACAAGAGCGCCGGCTCCGGGACCGCCCGTGACTCCAAGCGGGCCGCCCAGCTCGCCCGGCAGCAGGCCGCGATGGACACCGCGCGGCAGAAGCGGAGTCGGGACGCCGATCCGAACCGCTTCGGGCTGCGCCGCTCGGTACTCGCCGAGGCGGGGGTCGCGGTCGTCCTGCTGGCGGTCACGACCGTGCTGACGCAGACCGAGCCCGGTCGTACGGAGGAGGACGCCAAGGCGGCCAAGGCGGCCTCCTCGTCGGCCTCCTCCGACCCGTCGGGATCGTCCGGCGCGCTCACCCTGGACATGTCCTTCGACACCGGCGGCACGGACGGCAAGGGTGTCGTGACCGTCGACTTCGACCCCGCGCGCGTGGGCGGCAACGAGATGCACGTCTACGTCCAGCGGCCCAACGGCCGGGCCTTCGACATCCCCGAGGTGAAGGTCGCCCTCACCCTGGAGGCCAAGAAGATCGGTCCGCTGGCCGTCACGCCCGACCGCATCGCCACGGGCCACTGGTCGGCGAGCAACGTGCAGATCCCCATGGCGGGCGACTGGAAGGTCGCGGTGACCGTGCGGACCTCCGACATCGACCAGACGACCGTCTCCAAGAACGCTCAGATCGGCTGAACCGCACCATGGCTGAACAGTCCCCTTCCCTCGTCGACGACGGCGCCTCCGCCCCGGAGAGTCCGGCCGCGCGGCAGGGCATCTCACGGCGGGCCCTGCTCGGCACCGCCGGCGCCACCGGGCTCGTCCTCGGAGCCGCCGGCGGGGCCGCGGGGTATGCCGCCGCACCCGCCGCGGCGACTCCGCTGGCCTCGGTCGGCAGCCACGAGGTGATGTTTCACGGGAAACATCAGCCCGGCATCACCGACGGCCTCCAGGCGTGCGGCCATCTCGTCGCCTTCGACCTGGCGGCGGGCGCGGGCCGCAAGGAGGCCGCCGCACTGCTGCGCCGCTGGTCCGCGACGGCTCAGCGGCTGATGGCGGGGGAGGCGTCCGCGTCCGGCGACACGGATGTCGCCCGGGACGCAGGCCCCTCCTCGCTGACGCTCACCTTCGGTTTCGGGCACAGTTTCTTCGCCCGCACCGGACTGGAGAAGCAGCGGCCGGTCGCCCTCGACCCGCTGCCCGACTTCTCCTCCGACCAGCTCGACAAGGCCCGCAGCAACGGCGATCTGTGGGTGCAGATCGGCGCCGACGACGCCCTGGTCGCCTTCCACGCCCTGCGCGCGGTCCAGAAGGACGCGGGCAGCGCGGCGAAGGTCCGCTGGCAGATGAACGGCTTCAACCGCACTCCGGGAGCCACGGCCCACCCCATGACGGCCCGCAACCTCATGGGCCAGGTGGACGGCACCCGCAATCCGAAGCCGAGCGAGCCCGACTTCGCCCAGCGCGTCTTCGTCCCCGAGTCCGGCACGCCCGCGTGGATGGCGAACGGCTCCTACGCGGTCGTACGGCGGATCCGGATGCTCCTGGACGACTGGGAGAAGCTGTCCCTCGGGGCCCAGGAGGCCGTCATCGGGCGCCGCAAGGCGAACGGCGCACCCCTGACCGGGGGCACCGAGACGACCGCGATGGACCTGGAGAAGACCGACGCCGAGGGCACTCTGGTCGTCCCGGTCAACGCGCACGCCCGGATCACCCGGCCCGACCAGAACGGGGGCGCGGCCATCCTGCGCCGTCCGTTCTCGTACCACGACGGCATCGACGCGGACGGGACGCCGGACGCGGGGCTGCTGTTCGTCTGCTGGCAGGCGGACCCGCTGCGCGGTTTCGTCCCGCTCCAACGCAAGCTCGACCGCGGGGACGCGCTCTCCCCGTTCGTCCGGCACGAGTCCAGCGGCCTGTTCGCGGTACCGGGCGGGGCGGCCCAGGGCGAGTACGTGGGGCAGGCGCTGCTGGAGGGGTGAGCGCCCCGGACGTGCGGGACGGGGGCGCGCGGGCGTGGGTCACGCGAACGTCGGAGGCGGCCCTTGGTCACGCCGTTTCACTCAGCGGAGGGGCACTCGTGAGACGAGTGCGTCCCCTTCCGCAAGGGCCATTAGGGTGAGGTCATGCCAGCCAGCTATGCGTATCTCGGCCCCGAGGGGACCTTCACCGAAGTCGCGCTGCGGACGCTTCCCGAGGCGGCGACCCGGGAGCTGATCCCGTACGTGTCGGTGCAGTCGGCGCTGGACGCGGTGCGCGCGGGCGAGGCCGAGGCCGCGTTCGTGCCGATCGAGAACTCCGTCGAGGGCGGCATCACCACCACCCTCGACGAACTGGTCGCGGGCGCCCCGCTGATGATCTACCGCGAGGTGCTGCTGTCGATCACCTTCGCGCTGCTGGTCAGGCCCGGCACCGAGCTCTCGGACATCAAGACGGTCTCCGCGCACCCGGCCGCCCAGCCGCAGGTGCGCAACTGGCTCAAGAGACACCTCCCGGACGTCCACTGGGAGTCCGCCGCCTCGAACGCGGACGCGGCCCGGCTGGTCCAGGAGGGCCAGTACGACGCTGCCTTCGCCGGCGAGTTCGCGGCCGCCCGGTACGGCCTCCAGGCGCTGGAGACCGGCATCCACGACGCCGAGAACGCGCAGACGCGGTTCGTACTGGTCGGCCGCCCGGCCCGGCCCGCCGCGCCGACCGGGGCCGACAAGACCTCCGTCGTGCTGTGGCAGCGCGACGACCACCCCGGCGGGCTGCGTGACCTGCTCGGCGAGTTCGCCACCCGCGGCATCAACCTGATGCTGCTCCAGTCCCGGCCCACCGGGGCGGGCATCGGCAACTACTGCTTCTGCATCGACGCCGAGGGCCACATCACCGACCGCCGGGTGGCCGAGGCCCTGATGGGGCTGAAGCGGATCTGCCACGAGGTGCGCTTCCTGGGGTCGTACCCGCGTGCGGACAAGGGGCCGACGGACCTGGGGGCGCCCCTGACCGGAACCTCGGACGAGGAGTTCATGGCCGCCTCGGACTGGGTGGCCCGATGCCAGGACGGCCGCTTCTAGAGCCGGTCCTACCTGCAGATTTTAGTTATCCACAGGAGTTTTCCACAGGTCCGCTTCTCGACCTGGGGACAAGTCGACAACAAAAGGTGACCCTGTCGACAAATCGGCCCTCAGGGCCCATCCGTGTCCACACGCACGCAGGTCACCCTTCGTCCACTGTTTTCCTTTAGGCAATCCTTTGGGGTGACCCCTTTCCACTCGAAAGTAGGGGTAGAAGTGGGTTTGTGACGGGAATCCTCGGCATGGCCCTCGGGTTTCGGAGTGATCAATTCCGAAATCCACAGATCGTCCGCACACCCTGTGGATAACTTTTCGCGGGGTGTGGATTCCTGTGGACAACCGTGGGCCAAGTCCCGGTCCCCGCAAGGGAGTCGAGTCAACCCGACTCCTCGCGCGTGCTTCCTCCCGGGGATGCGGCACGCCTTTCCTTGACACGCACCGCAATTCGCCCATAACGGTACGTAAGTAGCGATTCCTCCCGACGGGGAATAGTGAGTCGTGGGCCGTATCCCCGCACCGGTAGCCTTGGCCGCGTGATTGACCTTCGCCTGCTCCGTGAGGACCCCGACCGAGTGCGCGCGTCCCAGCGCGCCCGTGGAGAGGACGTCGCCCTCGTCGACGCCCTCCTGTCTGCCGACGAGCGGCGCAGGTCGTCCGGCGTCCGCTTCGACGAGCTGCGTTCCGAGCAGAAGTCGCTCGGCAAGCTCATCCCCAAGGCCACGCCGGAGGAGCGCGCCGAGCTGCTCCAGAAGGCGGAGCAGCTCAAGTCCGACGTCAAGGCCGCCGAGGCCGCCCAGAACGAGGCGGACGACGAGACCAAGCGCCTCGCGCTGCAACTCGGCAACCTCGTCCACCCCGACGTCCCCGTCGGCGGCGAGGAGGACTTCGTCGTCCTGGAGACGCACGGCACGATCCGTGACTTCGGCGCCGAGGGCTTCGAGCCCAAGGACCACCTGGAGCTCGGCGAGGCGCTCGGCGCCATCGACGTCGAGCGGGGCGCCAAGGTGTCCGGCTCGCGCTTCTACTACCTGACCGGCGTCGGCGCGCTCCTGGAGCTCGCGCTCGTCAACGCGGCGATCGCGCAGGCCACCGAGGCCGGGTTCACGCCGATGCTCACCCCCGCGCTGGTCCGCCCGCGCGCCATGGAGGGCACCGGCTTCCTCGGCCAGGCCGCGGAGAACGTCTACCACCTGGAGAAGGACGACTACTACCTGGTCGGCACCTCCGAGGTCCCGCTCGCCGCGTACCACATGGACGAGATCGTCGACGCCGCCCAACTGCCGCTGCGCTACGCCGGCTTCTCGCCGTGCTTCCGCCGCGAGGCCGGCACCTACGGCAAGGACACCCGCGGCATCTTCCGCGTGCACCAGTTCGACAAGGTCGAGATGTTCTCCTACGTCGCCCCCGAGGAGGCGGAGAACGAGCACAAGCGGCTCCTGGACTGGGAGAAGCAGTGGCTGACCGGTCTTGAGCTGCCGTTCCAGGTCATCGACGTCGCCTCGGGCGACCTCGGCGCCTCGGCATCCCGCAAGTACGACTGCGAGGCGTGGATCCCGACGCAGGGCAAGTACCGCGAGCTGACCTCGGCCTCCAACTGCGACAGCTTCCAGGCCCGCCGCCTGTCCGTGCGCATGCGCGACGGCAAGAAGGTGCAGCCGCTGGCGACGCTCAACGGCACGCTGTGCGCCGTACCGCGCACCATCGTGGCCATCCTGGAGAACCACCAGCTCGCCGACGGCTCGGTGCGGGTGCCCGAGGTGCTGCGTCCGTACCTGGGCGGCCGGGAGCTGCTGGAGCCGGTCGCCAAGTGAGCCAGGCCCTGCCGTACCGGCTGATCGCGACCGACCTCGACGGCACGCTGCTGCGCTCCGACGACTCGGTCTCCCGGCGCACCCGGGACGCGCTCGCCGCGGCCACCGCGGCGGGCGCCGCCCACATCGTCGTGACGGGACGCGCGGTCCCCTGGACCCGGCACATCCTCGACGACCTCGGCTACGACGGCCTCGCGGTCTGCGGGCAGGGCGCGCAGGTGTACGACGCCGGCGCGCACCGTCTGCTGACGTCCGTGACGCTGGACCGGCAGCTCGCCGGTGTGGCCCTCGCGAAGATCGAGGCGGAGGTCGGCCCGCTGTACCTGGCGGCGAGCCGTGACGGCCTCGAGGGCGACGTACTGGTCGGGCCGGGATACGCGGTGACGGGGAAGCTGCCGTCGATGCCGTTCACGGACGCGTCGGACCTGTGGGCCGCCCCGCTGAACAAGATCTACATACAGCATCCGAGGCTGTCGGACGACGAACTGGCCGAGGCGGCCCAGCAGGCCGCGGGCGGCTTCGTCACGGTCGCGATGGCCGGCGAGGGCATCGTCGAACTGCTCCCGCTGGGCCTGTCGAAGGCGACCGGCCTGTCCCTGGCGGCCCGCCGTCTGGGGCTGAAGGCCGCGGACACGATCGCCTTCGGCGACATGCCCAACGACATCCCGATGTTCGCCTGGGCGTCCTACGGCGTGGCGATGGCGGACGCGCACGAGGAACTCAAGGCGGTGGCCGACGAGGTGACGGCCTCCAACGAGGAGGACGGCATCGCGGTGGTGCTGGAGCGGTTGCTGGGCTGACGCTGGTTCAGTCGCAGGTGCTCGGACTGCTGCGGCTGTCGGCGCTGTTCGCGGAGGATGCACGGATCGAACGTGCGCGGGCTTTCACCCGACCATGCCTGCATCTGCTTCAACACAGTGCAAGCCAGTGCCTTGCCACTCGGCCAATCCTCCGGGTGGGCGGCCTCACGCGAGAGCGACATCGCGTGCTCGAAGCGGCCGCCCCGGGCAGGTCCTGCGGGTGGACTCGACGGTGGCGTAACTACACCGGAGTCCTCCGCCGGCTGCCCTGACGGGAGCAGGACGTACTGTCGTGCATGGACACCGTCCGGCTCCTCTCCCAGCTCGTGGTGAACACAACCATCGTGCCCGTCCGCCGAGTTGGGCGCCACCGAATTAAACGGTCAGGTGTTCGACCTACCGGCGTCCCCACCGCCTGCGGCGCTTGCTGAAGAACCATCCCGCGGGCGGCTCGTCGGAGCGCCAGGGCTGCGGCTCGGGCGACTCCCGGCGCCAGCGCGCGGCGAGCATACGGGCCCGGGCAGACGGCTCGGAGGTCTCCGCGGAGCGTATGAAGTCCTCGTCCAGCACGAGGTCCTCCCAGTCGTCTGCCATGTCCGTTCCCTTCGGCTCGCAGCCGGACACACCCCTTGTCCAGTGTGGCCGGACCAGGATGAAGTCCCGGTCAATAAGCGGGACGTGAGGGGCTCCTACTCCTCGCCCGCCAGCGTCAGCGACCGCAGCTTCTGTCCCGCGTACCAGGTCGCGAGGACGGTCACCACGACCAGCAGCACGGTGGCCGTCGGCAGGCCGACGTCCGAGGTGACCAGGTCCCCGCCCGCGACCTTGTGGGCGACGGCCAGCGACCACTGCTGGACGCTCAGGGTCCTCGCGCCCGCCACCAGGGAGCCGAACAGGGCCTCCCAGACCAGCGCGTAGACGAGCCCGAACACCACCGCGTGCCGGGACACCGTGCCGAGCAGCAGGAAGAGCGCCGCGTAGGCGATCGAGGAGACCAGCGCTGCCACCGTGTAGGCGACGGCGATCTGCTGGCCGTTGCCGTTGAGGATGAAGCCCGCGATCAGCGTCGGCAGGGCCGAGAAGACCATCGTCACGGCGATCGCCACGATCAGCTTGGTGAAGATGATCGTCGGCCGCTTGACCGGCTTGGACAGCAGGTACACCACCGATCCGTCGTCGATCTCCGGGCCGATCGCGCCGGTGCCCGCGATGACGCCGATGATCGGGACCATGGTGGCGAGCGCGAGCCCGCCCAGCAGGTCGGAGGCGGTCTGGTCGTCGGCGCCGACCAGACCGCGCACGATCACGGAGATCAGGATCAGCAGCGCCGGCAGGGCGCCCAGGATGAGGGCCCGGCGGCGGCCGAGCAGGGCCCGGTAGGTGAGTCGGGCGACTGTGGGGTCGTACATCTTCGGCCTCCTACGCCGCGACGAGATACGAGAAGACGGACTCGAGCGACTCGTCGGACGGCGAGACCGTGAGCAGCCGGATGCCGTGGTCGCGCGCGACCTTGGGCAGCAGCGCGGTGAACCGGCCGAAGTCGACGGCCTGGATGCGCAACGCGCCTTCCGTCAGGTCGACCTCGATGCCGGACGTGGACGGGTCGGCGATCAGCGCGGCCGCGAGCGCGCGGTCGTCGCTGGAACGCACCAGGTAGCGGTGCGGGCGGTCCGTCATCAGGCGGCGGATCCTGCGGAAGTCACCGCTGGCCGCGTGCCGGCCCGCGACGACGACCTCGATGTGCCAGGCGAGCTGCTCGACCTCTTCGAGGATGTGCGAGGAGAACAGCACGGTGCGGCCCTCGTCGCCCATGCGCCGCAGCAGGTCCATGAGCTGCATGCGCTGACGCGGGTCCATGCCGTTGAACGGCTCGTCGAGCAGCAGCAGCGAGGGGTCGTGGACCAGCGCGGACGCCATCTTCACGCGCTGGCGCATGCCCTTGGAGTACGTGGAGATCTTGCGGTCCTGCGCGTACTCCATCTCGACCGTGGCCAGCGCCTTCTGGGCGGCCTTGGCGCCGAGGCCGTGCAACTCGGCGTTGGCGACGACGAACTCGCGGCCGGTGAGGAAGTCGTACATCGCCTCGCGCTCGGGGACGATGCCGATGTGCCGGTAGATGGCCTCGTTGCGCCACACCTGCTGTCCGTCGAGGGTGACGGTGCCGGTGGAGGGGGCGAGGAAGCCGCCCATCATGTTGATGAGGGTGGACTTCCCGGCGCCGTTGGGGCCGAGGAGGCCGGTGACGCCGGGGCCGATCGTCATGGTGATGTCGTTGACGGCGACCACGTTGCCGAACCAGCGGGAGACGTGGTCGATCTGGAGCGTGGTCACAGTCCCACCTTCTTGTAGCGGCGCATCAGGAGGCCGTAGCTGGCGGCGATCAGACCGAGGACGGCCAGGACGTAGACCACGCCCTCGCCGTTCGACGGGCCGACCGCTCCCGGGAAGGCCGAGTTCGCGCCGAGGAACGCGGACTGCAGTCCGTCGATGAGCGTGACCGGCGAGAACAGGCCGATCCACGGGACGGCACTGGAGCTGCCCTGGGCGTCGGCGATGGCCTGGAGGGTGGAGACCGCGCCGTAGGAGATGGTCATGACGGCGATCACGGCCGCGATGCCGAAGCCGCGGCGCGGGGTGACCGACGCGATCACCAGGCCGATACCGGCGAAGAGCAGCGAGAGCAGCGCCACGGAGACGAGTCCCTGACCGAATCCCTTGGTCTGGTCGGTGAAGTCCAGCTTGGCCAGCAGCGCGCCCACGTAGAGCACGATCAGCGGGGCCGCGGTGAGGACGAACATCGCGGTGGCGAGCGCCGCGTACTTCGCGCGCACGTAGTCGGCGGTCTCGATGGGCCGCGAGAAGTACAGCGGCACGGTCTTGAAGCGCAGGTCGCGCGAGACGGACTGGGGTGCCTGCGAGGCGACATACAGGCTGATGACGGCCTGCATGATGATCGCGTAGCGCGTGTAGTCGACGGGCAGGTCGTTGGCCTTCGTGGCGACCGCGACGGCCACCATGATGGCCGCGGGCACGCACATCACGACGAAGAGCAGCATCGGCAGCACCTTGGACTTCACCGAGCGGCCGAGGCCGTAGGCGCCGCGCAGGGACTGCGAGTACAGCGAGCGGGTGGCGTAGGACCGGCCGAGGCGGGGGCCGTCGTAGGAGCGGTAGCCGATGTTGTGGATGCGGGTCTGGTCGCCCGAGGGGACGGTGACCGGGTGCTCAACTGCCATGGCCGACGGCCTCCTTCCGCTGCTCGTCCTCGTTCGTGAAGACTTCCGAGATGTGGTGCCTGCGCTGTTCCATGCGCACCAGGCCGAGCCCGAGGTCGGCGACGACGTCCCGGACGACGTCGTAGGTCTCCTCGCCCTGCGCGGTCAGCAGCAGGATGTGGCCGGCGCCCGGCAGACCGCTCGCGGAGTCGAGGACCTCGACGCCGCGCGCGTGGAGCGCCTCGCGCACCGCGCGGGTGCCGTCCGGGTGCGTGTCGGTGTCGGTGACCTCGACCGCGAGGGTCGTGGTGGTCTGGGTGAAGTCGGTGGTGGAGCTGGAGCGCAGGAGCTTGCCGCCGTCGATGACGACGACGTGGTCGCAGGTGCGCTCCAGTTCGCCCAGCAGGTGCGAGGTGACCAGGACCGAGATGCCGAAGTCCGTCCAGATACGGCGGATCAGGCCCAGCATGTCGTCGCGGCCGACCGGGTCGAGGCCGTTGGTCGGCTCGTCGAGGAAGACGAGCTGCGGGTCGTGCACCAGGGCCTGGGCGAGCTTCACGCGCTGCTTCATGCCGGTGGAGTAGCCGCCGATGGGGCGGTAGCGCTCCTCGTACAGGCCGACATGACGCAGGGTGTCCGCGGTGCGCTCGCGCGCGGCGGTGGGCGGCAGTCCGGACATGCGGGCCATGTGCACGACGAACTCGGTGGCCGAGACGTCGGGCGGCAGGCAGTCGTGCTCCGGCATGTAGCCGACCCGCTCGCGGATGGCGGCGCCCTTGGTCGCGACGTCGAGCCCGAGCACTTCGGCGCGGCCCTCGGTGGCGGGGGACAGACCCAGCAGGATCTTGATCATGGTGGACTTGCCGGCTCCGTTGGCGCCGACGAGTCCGGTCACACCGGGTCCGACGTCCAAGGAGAGCCGGTCAAGCGCGGTCACCCGGGGGAACCGCTTGCTCAGGCTTTCGGTCGCGATCACAGTCACATCCCCGACAGTAGTGACGCGGACCACTCAGGTCGTCACCCCGCAGAGCTGCATCGGCATCAGACTCCAGACGTACGGGCACCTAGGGGTCACCCTGAGGTCCGACAACCGGGCCTCCGTTTTCCACATCGGCGGGTTTTTCCACAGCCCGCCCAGGCCCTATTGACGCAGCCTCCAATGACTGTCACATTCGCCAGTGTCACGTTACGGACACGTACCGCGGTCGACGGGGACGAGGCGGCATGACCACAGCAGCGCACGGCGAACTGACCACCAGGTTGCGGGGATTCCGGCAGGTCCAGCGGCTCGCGTACGCATGCGCGGAGGCGGTCGCGGCCCGACTGGAACCCGGTGTGAGCGAGCGGCAGGCCGCCCGGATGCAGCGTGAGTGGCTGCGGGCGCGGGGCGTACGGGACTGGTTCCACCTGCCCTTCGCCTGGTTCGGGGACCGCACGGCGTTCACCGGCTTCCGCGTTCCGCTCCAGTTCTTCCCCACCGACCGCCGCCTGGAGCCCGGGATGCCGTTCATCCTGGACATGGCCCCGGTGTACGAGGGGCACACCGCGGACATCGGCTACTCGGGCTCGCTCGGCGTCAACCCGATCCAGGACCGGCTGATGGCCGACCTGGAGGCGCACCGCGAGCTGATCCTGCGCGAGGTCCGCGAGCGGCGGCCGCTGCGCGAGATCTACGAGGACGTCGACCGCCTCATGGTCCGCCAGGGATACGCCAACCGGCACCGCGCGTACCCCTTCGGCGTCATCGCCCACAAGGTCGACCGGGTCAAGCAGCGTCGCTGGTCCCCCCACCTGTTCGGGTTCGGCACCCAGTCCCTGAAGGGCCTGGCGGCGGACGCGCTGCATGGTCACCGCGAGGGCTGGTCCCCCCTGTGGTCGCCGTACCGCTTCTCCGACCACCCGCCGCGGCCGGGCCTGTGGGCGGTCGAACCTCACCTCGGTTTCCGGGGCACCGGCGCCAAGTTCGAGGAGATCCTCGTCGTCACCGACTCCGCGGACCCCGAGCAGAGCGCCTTCTGGCTGGACGACGATCTGCCGCACGTGCGGCGCTGGGCGGAGGAGAAGTGACCTTGCTCGAAGGAGCGCGCGAGCGCCGGGTACGCACCGGCGGCGTCGAACTGTCCGTGGCGGAACTGGGCGACCCGGCCCAACCGACCGTGATCCTCGTGCACGGCTACCCGGACAGCAAGGAGGTCTGGTCCGAGGTCGCCCCCCGCCTCGCCGACCGCTTCCACGTCGTCCTCTACGACGTCCGCGGCCACGGCCGCTCCACCGCGCCCCGGCCGCTGCGCGGCGGGTTCACCCTGGAGAAGCTGACGGACGACTTCCTGGCCGTCGCGGACGCCGTCAGCCCGGACCGGCCCGTGCACCTCGTCGGCCACGACTGGGGCTCCGTGCAGTCCTGGGAGTTCGTCACCGTCCGGCGCACCGAGGGCCGCGTCGCCTCCTTCACCTCGATGTCCGGGCCGTCCCTCGACCACTTCGGCCACTGGATCCAGAGCCGTCTGCGCCGGCCCACCCCGCGCCGGGTCGGCCAGCTCCTCGGCCAGGGCGCCAAGTCCTGGTACGTGTACGCGCTGCAGACCCCCGTCCTGCCCGAACTGGCCTGGCGCGGCCCGCTCGGCAAGGCCTGGCCGCGCATACTGGAGCGCGCCGAGAAGGTCCCCTCCGACGGCTACCCGACCGCCTCGCTGCCCAGCGACGCCGCCCACGGCGCCTGGCTGTACCGCGACAACGTCCGGTCCCGGCTGCGCCGCCCGCGCACCGACGCGTACGCACACGCGCCCGTGCAGCTCATCACGCCCCTCGGGGACGCCTTCCTCTCCGAGAAGCTCTACGACGGCCTGGAGCAGTGGGCACCGCGGCTCACCCGGCGCACCCTCCCCGCCAAGCACTGGATCCCCCGCTCCCGGCCCGACCAGGTGTCGGCGTGGATCACCGAGTTCGTGACGTCCGTCGAAGGCGGCCGGACACCGGTCCGGGCGACCGGGAAGTACGCCGACCGGTTCGGCGGACAGCTCGTCCTCGTCACCGGCGCCGGCAGCGGCATCGGACGGGCCACCGCGTTCGCCTTCGCCGAGGCCGGCGCCCGCGTGGTCGCCGTCGACCGGGAGGTCGAGTCCGCCGCCCGCACCGCCGAACTGTCCCGGCTGCTCGGCGCCCCCGAGGCCTGGGCGGAGACCGTCGACGTCTCCGACGAGCGGGCCATGGAGGAACTCGCCGCCAAGGTCGCCGCCGAGTACGGCGTGGTGGACGTGCTGGTCAACAACGCCGGCATCGGCCTCGGCGGCCCCTTCCTCGACACCACCACCGAGGACTGGAAGAAGGTCCTCGACGTCAACCTGTGGGGCGTCATCCACGGCTGCCGCCTCTTCGGCCGGCAGATGGCCGAGCGCGGACAGGGCGGCCACATCGTCAACACCGCCTCGGCGGCCGCCTACCAGCCCTCCCGGGCACTGTCCGCCTACGGCACCTCCAAGGCCGCCGTCCTCATGCTCAGCGAGAGCCTGCGCGCGGAACTGGCGGGCCGCGGGATCGGTGTCTCGGCGATCTGCCCCGGCTTCGTCAACACCTCCATCACCTCCACCGCGCGCTTCGCGGGCGTCGACGCCGACGAGGAGAAACGCCGCCAGAAGCGCACCGCCCGCCTCTACCGACTGCGCAACTACCCACCCGAGAAGGTCGCCGACGCCGTCCTCAGAGCGGTCGTGCGCAACCAGGCCGTCGTACCGGTCACCCCGGAGGCCCGCGGCGCCCTCGCCCTGGCCCGCCTCGCGCCACGGGCACTGCGGGCGATCGCACGGCTGGAGCCGCCGCGATGAGCCACCCGATCGCCCCGCGCCGGGTGGCCTTCGACTGGTCCCGCACCCCCCTGCACTGGATCCCCGGCGAGCCCACCGCCACCCACGTCGTCAACGTGCTGCACCTGCTGCTGCCGGCGGGCGAACGCTGGTTCGTGAAGGTCTTCAAGGAAGGCCTCCCGCTCGTCAGCGACCCCGGACTCCGCGCCGACGTCAAGGGGTTCATGGGCCAGGAGGCCACCCACAGCGTCCAGCACACGCACGTACTCGACCACTTGGCGGCGCAGCGCCTCGACACCGCCGCCTTCACCCGGCACGTCGACTTCCTCTTCGAGCGACTGCTCGGCGAGCACCCGCCCCTCAACGCACCGATCCCCGCGCGCGAATGGCTGCGGTTCAGGCTGTCCGTCATCGCCGCTGTCGAGCAGTTCACGGCGGTGCTCGGCGACTGGGTCCTGGCCGCCGACGGCCTCGACCGGGCCGGCGCCGACGAGGTCATGCTCGACCTCCTGCGCTGGCACGGCGCCGAGGAGGTCGAACACGGCGCGGTCGCCTTCGACATGTACCAGCACTGCGGCGGCACCGGCACCTCCCGCTACGCCCGCCGGATCGCGGGAATGGCGGTGACCGCCCCCGTGCTGCTGTACCTGTGGGTATGGGGGACGGCCTACCTGATGCGCCACGACCCGGAGCTCGCCGGACGGCTGCGCTACTCCCTCAAGGAGCACGAGAAGGCCGTACGCAAGGGACTGCTTCCGGCCTGGCGGGAACTGGGCGCGGCCGTACCGCGCTACCTCCGTCGCTCCTACCGCCCCTCGCACGAAGGGTCGTTGAGCCGTGCGGTGGAGTACCTGAAGCGGTCACCGGCGGCGAAGGCGGCCTCGTGAGCGACACCCCCGCCTACCGGATCGAGGACCTGGCCCACCTCAGCGGCGCCACCGTCCGCACCATCCGCGCCTACCAGGACCGCGGACTGCTCCCCCGCCCCGAGCGCCGCGGCCGCGCCAACATCTACACCGACACCCACCTCGCCCGGCTGCGGCAGATCGCCGACCTCCTCGACCGCGGCTACGGCCTGGCCTCCATCAAGGAACTCCTGGAGGCCTACGACTCCGGCCGCGGTCTCGGCGGGATCCTCGGGCTGGTCGCCGAGGTCGACGGCCCCTGGACCGACGAGGAGCCCGTCCGGGTCTCCCGCGCCGAACTGGACGCACACTTCGGCGGCACCCCCGACGAGGCCGCGGTCGCCGAGGCGGTGGAGCTCGGCGTGCTGGAGCCGGTGCCCGGGGACGAGGACTCCTTCCTCGTCCCCAGCCCCCAAGAGCTCGCCGTGGCGGTTGAGTTGCATGCCGCCGGAGTCCCCCTCTCCGCGATCTCGGGCCACCTGCGGGAGTTGAGGGGCCAGGTCGAGCACATCGCGGCCCGTTTCCTGGAGTTCACCACCGAGCACGTCTTCGCCCGCTACCTCGACGGACCGCACCGGCCCAGCGACTCCGACGCCGCCGAAGCGGCCTCCCTCGTACGAAGGCTGCGGCCCCTGGCACAGCAGACCGTGGACGCCGAACTCGCTCGGGCCATGCGGCTGTTGGCGGTGCAGCAGCTACGCCAACACCTCGGCTCCGGGGAGGTGCAGGACGGTCGGCCCGTGTCACGTTCCGTGGCCGTGCCCGAGGAGACGATGCGGGCGGTGGAAGGGCTGGTTGGGGCCGAGGGGGTGGCGGAGTTCTTTGTGCTGGCTGCTGAACGGGAGGTGCGGGCACGGAAGTTGGATGCGCTCACGTCAAGTGGACGCCCCCCAGTCGATTTTGACGAAGAGGGCTGACATGACAGGGAGTTGTCCACAGAAACGCCAAGTAGCCTGTGGATAACTACAGTTGGTTGTGGATCAAACATCGGGCCCAAAATCATTCGCGTGATTCACGTCTCTCCCGGCACCCTGGCGAGATGAACCAGAACAAGCCGCGCGAGTGGGACGAGAGACGCACCGTGAAGGTGTCGAAGTACCTCTCGAAGCATCTGCGCCACCAACCCGAACGGATCGGGATCACGCTCGACGAAGCCGGCTGGGTGGAGATCGACGTGCTGATCGCCGCGGCCACCGCACACGGCTTCCGCTTCACCCGCGACGAACTGGACCACGTGGTCGCCGCCAACGACAAGCAGCGCTTCGCCATCGACGGCACCCGCATCCGCGCCAGCCAGGGCCACAGCATCGACGTCGACCTGGGCCTGCCCCCGGCGACCCCGCCGCCGTACCTCTACCACGGGACCGTGGACCGCTACCTGGACGCGATCCGCGCCGAGGGACTGCGCCCCATGAACCGGCACGACGTGCACCTGTCGGCCGACCGCGAGACGGCGACCCGGGTCGGCGCCCGCCGCGGCCGCCCCGTCGTGCTCTCCGTCGACGCACAGGCCATGCACCACGACGGCCACGTCTTCCACGTCAGCGCCAACGGGGTGTGGCTGACCCAGGCCGTGCCACCGCGCTATCTGCGGTTTCCCCAGCCGCACTGAACCCGCCGGGAGATGATCGACGCCATGAACCCCGGCAGGAAGCACCTCCCCACCACCGAGGCCGCCGTCACCGAGCTCCGCGCCCTGGCCGCCGAGTACGGGCTCGCCATCGAGGTGGCCCACGACATCGGCGCCGACCAGACCTCCCGCCGCAGTGCCGCGGGCGTCGGCGTCACCACCGACCCGGACGGCACCCTGCCCCACGAGGCGTACGTCGAACTCGGCGGCCGGCCCCAGGTGGACGTGCGCCTGTTCCCGGACGACGACGCCCTGATCACCGTCGACGGCGTCGAGTGCCCCGACGTCGCCCGTGACGACGTTCCCGCGTTCCTCCGCGCCGTCTACGACGGCCACGCCTGGGTGAAGGCGCGTCGCTTCCCGCCCAGCCACTTCCTGATGGTGCCGCTCCCTGGCGACCGTGTGCACAAGGAGTTCATCCCGGTCGGCCTCAGCCCCTGGCTCAGCGAGCGCACACAGTGACCGTAGGTCACCGTTTCACGTGAAACACGGCCCGCCGCATACGCTCGGACACATGAGTCTGCGTCTGAGCACCGTGATCCTCCCGTACCGCCGCTGGAACGAGGGGGGCCGCGAGGCATGGCAGCGCGCGGAGCAGCTCGGCTTCCACACCGGATACACCTACGACCACCTGTCCTGGCGCACCTTCCGCGACGGGCCCTGGTTCGGTGCCGTGCCCACCCTGACCGGCGCCGCGGGCGTCACCGAGCGGATGCGCCTGGGCACCCTGGTGACCTCGCCGAACTTCCGCCACCCGGTGACCCTCGCCAAGGAGCTGATCACGCTCGACGACATCTCCGGCGGCCGCGTCACTCTCGGCATCGGCGCGGGCGGCACCGGCTTCGACGCCACCGCGCTCGGCCAGGACCCGTGGAGCCCGCGCGAGCGCGCCGACCGGCTCGCCGAGTTCGTCCCGCTGCTCGACCGCCTGCTCACCGAGGACTCCGTGTCCTACGAGGGCGACTTCTACTCGGCGCACGAGGCGCGCAACATCCCCGGCTGCGTCCAGCGGCCCCGGCTGCCCTTCGCCGTGGCGGCCACCGGGCCGCGCGGCCTGAAGCTCGCCGCACGCCACGGACAGGCGTGGGTGACCACCGGCGACCCGAAGCTGTACGAGAACGGCACACCCGAGCAGTCCGTCCAGGCCCTCCGCGACCAGGTCGACAGGCTCACCGACACCTGCGCGGCGCTCGGCCGGGACGTGAGCACGCTGGACAAGGTCCTGCTCACCGGTTTCACCCCCGACCGCAGCCGCCCGCTGGAGTCCCTCGACGCGTTCGTCGACTTCGCGGGCCGCCACCGGGAGCTCGGTTTCACGGAGCTCGTGATCCACTGGCCGATTGCCGATTCGGACTTCGCCGCCGACGAGAAGGTCTTCGAGCAGATCGCCATGGAGGCCGCGGCACAGGTGGGCTGAGACAGCGGCACCGGGACGCGTGGGGTACGTCCCACGTCATCTATGTCTCACCTGTGCGGGCATCCGCACGGTCGTGCACGCATATGCGGGAGAATGAGCGGGTGACCTCAGCGACTCGACAGCCCGAGACCCCGGCCGCCGACATACCGCCGCGCCTGATCGCCACCGATCTCGACGGCACTCTGCTGCGCGACGACAAGTCGGTGTCCCCACGCACGGTCGCGGCCCTCGCCGCCGCCGAGGAGGCCGGCATCGAGGTCTTCTTCGTCACCGGTCGCCCCGCCCGCTGGATGGATGTCGTCAGCGACCACGTCCACGGCCACGGCCTCGCCATCTGCGGCAACGGCGCCGCCGTGGTCGACCTGCACGGCGGCCCCGGCGCCCACCGGTTCGTGAAGGTGCGCGAGCTGGCCCGGGAGAACGCGCTGGACGCCGTACGGCTGCTGCGCGACGCGGCCCCCGGCACGGTGTACGCGGTGGAGCAGACGTACGGCTTCTACCAGGAGCCGGACTACCCCAAGCTGCACATGGAGATCCCGGACAACCTCGCCCCCGCCGAGGAGCTGCTGGCGGACGACGGTCCCGGTGCCGCCGAGCCGGTGCTGAAGATCCTCGCCTACCACCCCTCGATCGACCCGGACGCCTTCCTCACCCTGTCCCGGCTGGCCATCGGCGAGCGCGCCAACGTCACCCGGTCCAGTCCCAGCGCCCTGCTGGAGATCAGCGGGCCCGGTGTCTCCAAGGCCAGCACGCTCGCCCTGTGCTGTGCCGAGCGCGGGATCTCGCACGAGCAGGTCGTGGCCTTCGGGGACATGCCCAACGACATCGAGATGCTCACCTGGGCCGGCCAGTCGTACGCGATGGGCAACGCCCACCCCGACGCGATCGCGGCGGCCTCGGGCCGGACCGTCGCCAACAACGAGGACGGGGTGGCCGTCGTGATCGAGCGGATGCTGGAACGCCTGTAGGGGCACCGCGGCCCGGCCGAGGGGCGCTGCGCGGCCGGTTCAGCCGACCGCCGCCCCGCGTGCCGCCAGCCACGGCAGCGGGTCCACCGCCGAGCCCGCCTCGGGCGTGACCCGCACCTCGAAGTGCAGGTGCGGTCCGGTCGAGTTGCCGCTCGTGCCGGACTGGCCGATCCACCGTCCGGGCGCCACGCTCTCGCCCTGGTCGACGGTGACGGCGGCGAGATGCGCGTACTGGGTGGAGTAGCCGTCCGGGTGCTCGATCACGATCTCGATGCCGAAGGGACCGCCGCAGGACACCTTCACCACCCGGCCCGCGCCCACCGCCCGCACCGGCGTCCCGATCGGCACCGCGAAGTCCTGCCCGGTGTGCCGGCTCGCCCACCGCGTCCCACCGCTGCCGAACCCGGCGGACAGCTCGTACGCCGTCACCGGAGCGACCCAGGTGCCCTCCACCGCCGGCGGCGGCTCGTCCAGGTGGACGGCACCCCGGCACGAACCTGCCGCCACGGAGACGTCGGCCTGACTCTGCAACTGCCCGCGAGCGTCTTCGAGCGTCCGCTCGATCTCCTGCTTCAGGGCGTCCAGTTCGGCACGGCGCTGCTCCAGCTTCCGCCAGACCGCCGCGGCCTTCGCCTCGTCCGCGGCGAGCCGGGCCTCGGCCCGGCGGCTCTTCTCGACCGCGTTGTCGACGGCCAACGTCGTCCGGGAGAAGACGTGCTGGCCCCGCATCAACTCGGCGGGATCCCGGGCGAAGATGATCTGCGCGGTCAGCGGGAGGCCGCCGCTGTCGCGGTACTGGGCCCGGGCGACCCGGCCGAGGTGCTCCCGCAGCACCGCGATCTCCCGGCGCTCCCGGCCCAGCAGTTCCTCGAACCACCGCGCCCGCGCCCGCTGCGCCTCCGCCTCCTGACGTCCCGCCTCGTACCGCTGGGTCGCCAGCGCCGCGTCCTGATACAGCCGCAGCACCTGAGCGCCGACCCCCGGATCCCCGTCCTCGGGGTGGCCCGCGGCGGCGGCGTCCGGGGGACGGGCCGCCAGCACCGCGACCGCACACAGCAGAGCCGGAACGAGCAGCGGATGGCGGCGAGGTGAGCGCATGTCAGCGATCCTGTCCCGGCAACCCGGACACGGTCCTGTTCAAGGCGTACGGCCGGGGGACAGGTTGCTGCGCACGGGTCAGTGGCGCACCCGCCCGGCATCCGCCGTCCTCACCGCGCCGCCACCAGCAGCTCCGACTCCGCCTCCCGCTCGGCCATCCCCCGCAACGGCCCCTCCGCACCAGCCAGCTCCGCATAGGAACCGCGCTGCACGATCCGCCCCTCGTCGAGCACGACCACCTCGTCCACCGACTCCAGCCCCGCCAGGCGGTGCGTGATGAGCAGGGTCGTACGGCCCTCGGTGGCGGCCAGCAGATCGGCGGTGAGCGCGTCGGCGGTGGGCAGGTCGAGATGTTCGGCGGGCTCGTCCAGCACCAGGACGGGGAAGTCGGCCAGCAGCACCCGGGCCAGCGCGAGCCGCTGGCGCTGGCCGCCCGACAGCCACGCCCCGTGCTCACCGACCAGGGTGTCCAGCCCGTCGGGCAGGCTCTCCGCCCAGTCGAGCAGACGGGCCCGCCGCAGCGCGTCCCGCAGTTCCTCCTCGCTCGCGTCCTTCCGGGCGAGCAGCAGGTTCTCGCGCACCGAGCTGTCGAAGAGGTGGGCGTCCTGGGCGCACAGTCCCACCAGCCGCCGTACCTCGTCGCTGTGCAGGCCGTAGGCGTCCACACCGCCCAAGGTGTAGCTGCCGGCGTCCGCGTCCAGGAAGCGCAGCAGCACCTGAGCGAGGGTCGTCTTGCCGGAGCCGGAGGCGCCGACCACGGCGATCCTTCGCCCTTCCGCGAGGGTCAGGTCCAGGCCCGCGAGCGCGTCCCGGTCCTGGCCCTCGTATCGGGTGGTCACTTGCCTGAGGACGACGGGGAAGGGCGAGGCGGGCGCCTGCCGAGCGTGCTCCGGCTCCCGTACCGGCTCGGGCGCGTCCAGCACCTCGTGTACGCGCTCCGCGCTCCTGCGCACCCGCTGGCGGTACTGCACGGCGACCGGCAGACCGAGCACGGCCTCGAAGGCGGCCAGCGGGGTGAGGACGACGACGGCCATGGTGACCCCGCCGAGCCGACCGGAGGCGACCGCCTGGGCGCCGACGAGGGCAGTCGCGGTGACGGTCAGGCCGCAGATCAGGGCGGCCAGACCGTCCCCGAGCGCGGTGGCGGTGGCGGCGCGGGAGGCGATCCGGGTGAGGACGCCGTCGGCCCGCCGAGCCTCGGCGGTACGGGCGGGCAGGGCACCGGCGACGGTCAACTCGGCGGTCCCGGTGAGGAGATCGGTCACCCGGGTCGACAGGTTCCCGCGGGCGGGGGCGAGCCTGCGCTCGGCGCGGCGGGCCACGGCACCCGTGACCAGCGGGACCCCGACGCCGGCGGCCAGCAGGCCCACGGCCAGCGCGGCACCCGCCTCCGGCAGCAGCCAGGCCGTGAAGCCCACGGAGGCCGCCGACACCACGACGGCTGCACCGGCGGGCAGCAGCCAGCGCAGCCAGTAGTCCTGGAGGGCGTCCACGTCCGAGACGAGCCGCGAGAGCAGATCACCCCGGCGGGCCGTGCGCAGACCGGCGGGCGCCAGCCGCTCCAGGCGCCGGTACACGGCGACCCGGGTGTCGGCGAGCATGCGCAGGACGGCGTCGTGCGACACCAGCCGCTCCGCGTACCGGAACACGGCCCGTCCGATCCCGAAGGCCCGGGTCGCCGTCACGGCCACCATCAGATACAGCACGGGCGGCTGCTGCGAGGCCCGCGAGATGAGCCACCCGGAGGTCGCCATCAGTCCCACGGCGCTGCCGAGGGCGAGGCTGCCGAGCAGCAGGGCGAGCGCGAGGCGCCCCCGTCGGGGGCCTGCCATGGCACGGACACGGGTGAGCACACCGCGCGCCGCTGCCACCTGCTCGACCGTTTCAAGCTCGGCCGGAGCCGGAACGGGGTCACCGTCCTCGACCGCGCGAGACGTGGACGCCCTGACCGTGGTGTCCGCAGAGGCCGGGGCCGCGGGCTCCGTCAGCCGCACCACCCGGTCCGCCACCCCGAGCAACGCCGGCCGGTGCACCACCAGCAGCACCGTCCGCCCGGCCGCCAGCCGCCGTACGGCCGCCACGACCTCCGCCTCGGTCGCCCCGTCGAGCGCCGCCGTCGGCTCGTCCAGGAGCAGGACCGGCCGGTCCGCGAGGAACGCCCGGGCCAGCGCGAGCCGTTGCCGCTGCCCGGCGGAGAGCCCGGCGCCGTCCTCGCCTAGCACGGTGGCGGCGCCGAGCGGAAGCGCGTCGACGAACCCCAGCGCCCCCGCGTCCCCCAACGCCCGCCGCACCGCGGCCTCGTCGGCGTCGGGCCGGGCGAGCCGGACGTTCTCGGCGATCGTCCCGGCGAACAGGTGCGGCCGCTGCGGCACCCACGCGATGCGCGACCGCCACTCCTCCAGGTCGGCCTCGGCGAGATCGACTCCCCCGATCCGCACCCGCCCCTCGACCGGCCGCACAAAACCCAGCAGGACGTTGAGCAAGGTCGACTTGCCCGCCCCGCTGGGCCCGACCAGTGCGACCGACTCGCCGGGCGCGACCTCGAAGGACACGTCCGTGACGGCGTCCCCGGAGCGGCCGGGGTACCGGACCGTGACCCGCTCGAAGGCCAGCGCACCGGCGGGCGCGACAGCCGTGCCCGAGGCCGGCACCGGCGTCTCCAGCACGGAGAAGATCTCCTCGGCGGCCGCCAGCCCCTCCGCCGCCGCGTGGTACTGCGCACCCACCTGCCGCAGCGGCAGATAGGCCTCGGGGGCCAGGATGAGGATGACCAGGCCGTCGTACAGGTGCATCTCGCCGTGCACGAGCCGCATCCCGATCGTCACGGCGACCAGCGCCACCGAGAGCGTCGACAGCAGCTCCAGCGCGAAGGAGGAGATGAAGGCGATCCGCAGCGTCCGCATGGTCGCCTGCCGGTACTCACCGGTGATGCGGCGGATCGACTCGGCCTGCGCCTTGGCCCGGCCGAACACCTTCAGGGTCGGCAGCCCCGCCACGACGTCCAGGAAGTGCCCCGACAACCGCGACAGCAGCCGCCACTGACGGTCCATCCGGGACTGCGTGGCCCAGCCGATCAACACCATGAAGACCGGGATGAGGGGCAGGGTGCCGACGATGATGGCCGCCGAGACCCAGTCCTCCGTCACGATCCGCGCCAGCACCGCCACCGGCACGACCACCGCCAGCCCCAACTGCGGCAGATAGCGCGAGAAGTAGTCGTCGAGCGCGTCGACACCCCTGGTGGCGAGAGCGACCAGGGACCCGGTCCGCTGTCCGCTCAGCCACCCCGGCCCCAATGCGGTGGCCCGCTCCACCAGGCGGCCTCGCAGCTCCGACTTCACCGCCGCGCTCGCCCGGTGCGCGGCCAGTTCGGTGAGCCACGAGACAAGACCACGGCCTGCGGCGACGGCCGCCAACAGCAGTAGGGGAGTGCGGAGTTCTGCGACCGCCAGACCGTGCTGGAACGCGCCGACCACGATCTCGGCGATGAGCATCGCCTGAGCGATGACCAGCAGGGCGCCGAGGACTCCCAGACCCACCACGGCCACCAGGAAGAGGCGGGTGGCCCGGGCGTAGCGGAGGAGACGCGGGTCGATCGGTTTCACGTGAAACACACCCTCTTCTCAAGGGGCATGTTTCACGTGAAACATGCCCCATCGGGCTCAGTGCGCGGCTTCGGCGATGTGCTGCGTGCCGATCCGCTTGCGGAACACCCAGTAGGTCCAGCCCTGGTAGAGCAGGACGACCGGAGTGGCGATTCCCGCACACCAGGTCATGATCCTCAGCGTGTACGGGCTCGACGAGGCGTTGGTGACCGTGAGGCTCCAGTCCGCGTCGAGCGAGGACGGCATGACGTTCGGGAAGAGCGTCAGGAAGAGCATGGCCACGGCGGCCACGATGGTGACGCCCGACAGTGCGAACGACCAGCCCTCACGGCCCGCCTGGTTGGCCACCAGGGCGGCGACCAGCGCGGCCACGGCCACCACCAGAGCGACCAGGCTCTTGGCGTCACCGCTGTCGACCTGCGTCCACAGCAGGAAGACCAGTGCCAGCCCGGCCGCGGTGAGCCCGACCCGGGTCGCCAGCTTCCGCGCCCGCTCCCGGATCTCACCGACGGTCTTCAGGGCCGTGAACACCGTCCCGTGGAAGGTGAACAGGGTCAGCGTCACCAGACCACCGAGCAGGGCGTACGGGTTGAGCAGGTCCCAGAGGGAGCCGACGTACTCGAAGTCCTGGTCGATCTTCACCCCGTGCACGATGTTGCCGAAGGCCACACCCCACAGGAACGCGGGGATGAGCGAGGTCCAGAAGATCGCGGTCTCCCAGTTGCGCTGCCAGTTCTCCTCGGGCCGCTTGGCCCGGTACTCGAAGGCGACACCCCGGACGATCAGGCAGACCAGGATGACCAGCAGCGGCAGGTAGAAGCCGGAGAAGAGCGTCGCGTACCAGTCGGGGAAGGCGGCGAAGGTCGCGCCGCCCGCTGTCAGCAGCCACACCTCGTTGCCGTCCCAGACCGGGCCGATGGTGTTGATCAGGACGCGCTTCTCGGTCCGGTCACGGGCGAGCAGCTTGGTGAGGACGCCGACTCCGAAGTCGAAGCCCTCCAGGAAGAAGTAGCCGGTCCACAGGACGGCGATGAGCACGAACCAGACGTCGTGAAGTTCCATGACTCGATCTCCCTCGGCCTAGTACGAGAAGGCCATCGGCTTGTCGGCGTCACGGGTGTCGCCGCCGATCTTCGTGGGCGGGTTGAGGTCGGCCTCGGTGAGCTCGGGCGGGCCGGCTTTGACGTACTTCACGAGCAGCTTGACCTCGACGACGGCGAGGATGGCGTACAGAGCCGTGAAGACGAGCATCGAGATGAGGACCTCGGCCTGGGAGACGCCGGGGGAGACCGCGTGCCGGGTCTGCAGGACGCCGTAGACGACCCAGGGCTGGCGGCCCATCTCGGTGAAGATCCAGCCCCAGGAGTTGGCGATCAGCGGGAAGCCCAGGGTCCAGATCGCCACGAGCCAGTAGAGCCTGCCGAGCTTGGGGCTGAGGGCCTTGTTCCTGAAGAGGACCAGATGCGGCACCTCGTCGTCGGCCACCCGCAGGTGCTGCGGGAGCATGAACTTCTTGCGGGTCAGCCACAGTCCGGCGAGGCCGATGGCGAAGGACGCCATGCCGAAGCCGATCATCCAGCGGAAGGCCCAGAAGGTCACGGGGATGTTGGGCCGGTAGTCCCCCGGTCCGTACTTCTCCTGCTCGGCCTTGTTGACGTCGTTGATGCCGGGGATGTACGAGGTGAAGTCGTCGTTGGCCAGGAAGGACAGCAGGCCCGGGATCTCGATGGCCACGCTGTTGTGGCCCTTCTCCACGTCGCCGTAAGCGAAGATCGAGAAGGGGGCCGATTCCTGGCCGTCCCACAGGGCCTCGGCGGCCGCCATCTTCATCGGCTGCTGCTTGAACATGACCTTGCCGAGCGTGTCACCGCTGATCGCGGTGAGCATGCCGGCGATGACCACGGTGACCAGGCCGAGACGCAGCGAGGTCTTCATCACGGGGATGTGCTTCTTGCGGAACAGGTGGAAGGCCGCGATGCCGACCATGAAGGCGCCGCCGGTCAGGAAGGTGGCCGACAGGGTGTGGAAGACCTGGGCGAGCGTGGTGTTCTGGGTCAGCACCGCCCAGAAGTCGGTGAGTTCGGCGCGGCCCTTCTCCTTGTTGATCCGGTAGCCGACCGGGTGCTGCATCCACGAGTTGGCCGCGAGGATGAAGTACGCCGACAGGATCGTGCCGATCGAGACCATCCAGATGCAGGCCAGGTGGATCTTCTTGGGCAGCTTGTCCCAGCCGAAGATCCACAGACCGATGAAGGTGGACTCGAAGAAGAAGGCGATCAGGGCCTCGAAGGCCAGCGGGGCGCCGAAGACGTCACCGACGAAGCGCGAGTAGTCGGACCAGTTCATGCCGAACTGGAACTCCTGCACGATGCCGGTGACCACACCCATCGCGATGTTGATCAGGAAGAGCTTGCCCCAGAACTTCGTGGCCCTGAGGTACTTCTCGTTCTCCGTCCGCACCCAGGCGGTCTGGAGGCCTGCCGTGAGCGCGGCCAGGGAGATCGTCAGGGGGACGAACAGGAAGTGGTAGACGGTGGTGATGCCGAACTGCCATCGCGCCAGGGTCTCCGGCGCCAGAGCCAGGTCCACGTCGCCGCTCCTTACCTCACAGGCTTGTGGAACAAATGCGTGCGAAGCGTCCGCTTGTGAAAGCGTTCACATTCACAAGCTAGTATGCCGTACCTGTTTTCGATAAACGAAGGGGGGTCCCCGTTCACCTTCGGGGACCCCCTGCTAAACCTCTCTGACCTGCGTGGACGTCAGGCCGGTGTGAGCTAGAGCTCCTTGCGGAAGCCCTCCGCCACCTTCAGGAAGATGTCGTTCGCCTCGGCCTCGCCGACCGTCACGCGCACACCCTCGCCCGCGAAGGGCCGTACGACCACACCGTGCTGCTCGCACGCGGCGGCGAAGCCGACCGTGCGCTCCCCCAGCCGCAGCCACACGAAGTTGGCCTGGGTCTCGGGCACCGTCCAGCCCTGGGCGCGCAGCCCCTCAACCACCCGGTTGCGCTCGCAGACCAGCGAGCCGACCCGGCCCAGGAGTTCGTCCTCGGCCCGCAGCGAGGCGATCGCCGCCTCCTGCGCGAGCTGGCTCACCCCGAAGGGGACCGCCGTCTTGCGCAGGGCCGCGGCCACCGGCTCGTGGGCGATCGCGAAGCCGACCCTCAGCCCCGCGAGGCCGTACGCCTTGGAGAAGGTCCGCAGCACGCAGACGTTCGGCCGGGTGCGGTACAGCTCCACGCCGTCCGGCACCTCGGGGTCGCGGATGAACTCGCGGTAGGCCTCGTCCAGCACCACCAGCACGTCACTCGGCACCCGGTCGAGGAATCGTTCCAGCTCGGCCCGCCTGACGACCGTGCCCGTCGGATTGTTGGGGTTGCACACGAAGATCAGCCGGGTCCGCTCGGTGATCGCGTCGGCCATCGCGTCCAGGTCGTGCACATCGCCCGACGTCAGCGGCACCCGTACCGAGTTGGCACCGCTGATCTGCGTGATGATCGGGTACGCCTCGAACGACCGCCACGCGTAGATCACCTCGTCGCCCGGCCCCGAGGTCGCCTGGATCAACTGCTGGGCGACGCCGACCGAGCCCGTGCCGGTCGCCAGGTGGGAGAGCGGGACGCCGAAGCGCTCGGACAGCTCCTCCATCAGGCCCGTGCAGGCCATGTCCGGGTACCGGTTGAAGGAGGAGACCGCGGCCGTCACCGTCTCCAGCACACCCGGCAGCGGCGGATACGGGTTCTCGTTGGAGGACAGCTTGTAGGCCACCGGACCGCCGGCAGCGGCGGGCTTGCCCGGCTTGTACGTGGGAATACCCTCCAGCTCGGCACGCAGCTTGGGGCTCGTCTCGCTCACCGCAGTCCTCCTCTGGACCACCGACACATGACCACCGGAACATGGCGGCCGACTCCGGCAGCCGGCTCCAATACTGCTCACCTTATGAGGATTGGGCGCCGATGCGTACAGGTGCGAGCCAACCTCATACGCCCCACCCGCATCAGGGGCATCACCGTACGAAGGCAGACGAATCAGGGGGCGTGATCACATATATCTATGCGCCGGTGGCTCGCGCCGTAGCGCGCGTCACCCGTGAAGGTGAGTTGAGACCTCTTCGAAACATCGGGGGCTTGGCAGGCCCATGCGCGCCGACAAGTTAAGTAGTGCCATTGGATCGTTTAACTGACTGTTTTTCAAAGGTAGTTGGCACTAGATGACCTTGCAGAAACGTGCCTGTCAACGCGTGCATATGCGTCCGCCCTACCCCACCGCATGAGCCCTACTATCGGCTCGCCATGACAGCAGCAGGGAAGCACCAGGTGAGCCGCGCGGAAACCTCACGTCGAGGCAGTCGGCCGGGCCGGGCGGGCATCAGAGACGTGGCCGCCGCCGCCGGAGTCTCCATCACGACCGTCTCCGACGCCCTGAACGGCAAGGGCAGACTCCCGGACGCCACCCGCCGCCATGTCAGAGAGGTCGCCGACCGACTGGGTTACCGGCCCTCGGCCGCGGCCAGAACCCTCCGTACCGGCAAGTCGGGACTCATCGGCCTGACCGTGACGACGTACGGGGATGAACCTTTCACCTTCACCGAGTTCGCGTACTTCGCCGAGATGGCGCGGGCCGCCACCTCGGCCGCGCTCGCCCGCGGTTACGCCCTCGTCATCCTGCCGGCGACCTCCCGCCACGACGTGTGGTCGAACGTCGCCCTGGACGGCACGGTGGTCATCGACCCGTCCGACCAGGACCCGGTCGTCAGCGAACTGGTCCGGCAGGGACTGCCGGTCGTCTCCGACGGCCGCCCGGCCGGCGCGCTCCCGGTCACCGCCTGGGTCGACAACGACCACGAGGCCGCCGTCCTCGGCATCCTCGACCACCTCGCCGACGCCGGCGCTCGCCGCATCGGCCTGCTGACCGGGACCACGACGGACACGTACACCCATCTGTCGACCACCGCGTACCTGCGCTGGTGCGAGCGGGTGGGGCAGGACCCGGTCTACGAGGCCTACCCGGCGCACGACCCCTGCGCGGGCGCCGTCGCCGCCGACCGGCTGCTCGCCCGCCCCGACCGACCGGACGCCGTCTACGGCCTGTTCGACCCGAACGGCACCGACCTGCTGGCCGCCGCCCGCCGCTACGGGCTGCGCGTCCCGGACGACCTGCTCATCGTCTGCTGCAGCGAGTCCACCGTGTACGCCAACACCGAGCCGCCCGTCACCACGCTCTCCCTCAAGCCCCGCCGCATCGGCACGGCCGTGATCCAGCTCCTCATCGACGCCATCGAAGGGGTCGAATCGGACCAACCGGTCGAGCAGGTGATACCGACCGAGCTGATCGTGCGCACCTCCTCGCAGCGGCGGGCCCCTCGCACGACGGTCAGCCCGCCGCGGTCGCCCGAGGAGGGGTAGGCCGTCGGCGGAGCGGAGCGGCTCGGGCCGGTTCGGGTCGGGTCGGGTCGGGTCGGGTCGCGGCGAACCGGCGGCTCCGGTCGTGGCGGACGGGCGAGGCGGACGGGCGTGGCGGTGTGACGGAGCGGGGGGTGGCGGAGTGGTGGTGTGGTGGGGTGCACGACGCTGCGAATCCAGACAGTCCGCGTCGGCGGCTGCAAAGGTCTCCGGGCCGGCGGCCTGGAGGGTGTCCGGGTCCGCGCCCGAGAGTGTCCAGGTTCGCGCGCCCGAGGGTGCCGGGCCTGTGCCCGACGGTGTCCAGGTCCGCGACCGAGGGTGTCCGGGTCCGCAGCCCCGTACCCGCCGTCAACCCCGTGGGCGATCTGCCGTCTCACGCGTCGGTGACCCGATCCGTCGGACCGGCTGCCGGAGCGGAGCGTCAGGCGGGGGTCGAAGCCCGGCCCAAACGGGGCGAATGCCGCGGTGAACAGGAGTCTTGCTCCGATTCACCACCCCTGGGTCATCACACGGCGCGATCCGCATTCCTATGATGGGCCCACGACACCGCGGGGCCGCTGCGACCAGGCAGTCCGAAGCGGTGCAGAAGCGGCGCGATGGTGGAGGGGTCTGATGACTCAGGGGGCCGGTCAGGGACCCGAGGTGGAGCGCACAGCGGTGCTGCGCGACTTCCGGGTGCCCGCGTACGTCAACGAGACCGGTCCGTACGGCCACAGCACACACCCCGGAGACGTCGTCCCGGCCCACGAGGAGGCCTACCCGGAGGGGTACACCCCCACCGAACAGGACCTGCCCGTCATCGACCACGGCGACGGACTCCAGGCGGCCGCCGACCCCGCCGCCGAGCAGGCTGCGGACGGTCCCGGTCCGCTCTTCGTCGTCGGCGACGTCCACGGCTACCTCGACGAACTGATGGCCGCACTCCACGAGAAGGGCCTGGTCGACGCCGCCGGCAACTGGTGCGCGGGCACCGCCCGGCTGTGGTTCCTCGGCGACTTCACCGACCGCGGTCCCGACGGCATCGGCGTCATCGACCTCGTGATGCGGCTGTCCGCGGAGGCCGCGGCGGCGGGCGGCTACTGCAAGGCCCTCATGGGCAACCACGAGCTGCTGCTGATCGGCGCCAAGCGGTTCGGCGACACCCCCGTCAACTCCGGCGCGGGCACCGCCACCTTCCAGGCGGCCTGGCTGCTCAACGGCGGGCAGAAGACCGACATGGACCGCCTCCAGGACCACCACCTGCAGTGGATGGCCCGCCTCGACGCCGTCGAGGAGGTCGACGGCCACCTGCTCGTCCACTCCGACACCACCGCCTATCTCGACTACGGCGACTCGATCGAGGCGGTCAACGACACCGTCCGCGAGACCCTCACGCGCAATGACGCGGACGAGGTGTGGGACCTGTTCCGCAAGTTCACCAAGCGCTTCTCCTTCCGCGACGAAGGCGGCGCCGACCATGTGCGCTCCCTGCTCGACACGTACGGCGGCAACCGCGTCGTCCACGGCCACAGCCCGATCCCCTATCTGCTCGGCGAGGTGGGCTCCGAGGACGACAAGGAGGAATCCGGTCCGCTGGTCGAGGGACCGCACGTCTACGCCGACGGACTGGCCATCGCGATGGACGGCGGAGTGACCATGGCCGGAAAACTGCTGGTCCAGCAACTGCCCCTGGATAACTGAACCTTCACCGGGCAGACCTTCCCCCAGGACGGACCGACCGTCTACCGCGCAGGCCAGAGGCCAATTTTCTGGAAACCCCCTGTCACCCTGTGCCGTGACCGCTCTACCATCTGCTTATCCGTAGCAGGCTCCCCTCCGTTTCTGCCCGACGGCTCGTTGGCATGCGAGCCCCAAGCCCTACGGAGCATCGGGGGATGCACATGAACAGCGTTCCGCAGCACCTGCACAGCGAGGACCGCCAGGAGTACGAGCGGATCCTCGATGAGGCGCTGCGCTCCGCACCACACCGTCCCGAACTGGCCGCGGTCGGACAGCGGCTGAATCCCGAACAGCTACGCACCATGGCGCTCAACGCCACCGCGCTGATCACGGCGGCCGCGGCGACCGAGTACCAGCACTACGTGAAGGTCCGCGAGGAACAGCGCCGCCCCGCGACGCCGTCCACCCTGTCGTCCGTGCACGAACCCGGTCCCGCCGAGTCGGGCACGGGGGCGATGGGGCTCGCCACCGCCATGGGAGAGGTCGCCGAGACCGCCGGTGCGGGCGCCGTCGCCGTCGCCGCCGTCCTGACGCCCGTCCTCGCCGGAACAGCCGCGGCGATCTTCCTGCTCGTGGGCTACATCCTCCAGATGCTCAGCCCACCGCCGGCGTTCGCCCACGCCATGATCACCATCGGATGGGTGTTCGGCGCCCTGACCGCGGCCGCGATCCTCGTCGCCGCCGTCGGACTGCTGATCACCGCACTGCGCAACCGGCCCTCGCCGGACGCGGGGTACGGCGAACTGAGCGAGGAGGTGGCACGGGCCAGGGACGCCTGGCGCGAGGCCCTGTTGGAACGCGGCCTCCTCCCCTTCCTCAGGGAGGCCCTGGCCGATCCCGGCACCGCCGCACTGCACCACACGGCACCGCCCGCACCGACCAGCCGGATGCCCAGCCTCGGCTACGACCGCCCGGGCTTCAGCAGTCCGGACGACGGGGCCTCCGGTGCCCGCCCGAGCTTCACCAGCCCGGACTACACCAGTCCGGACTTCGGGGGGCCGGAGCACAAGCCGGAGTGACACCCGGCACCGCCCCTCGGCTTGCGCCCCCACCACGGGGAGCGCAAGCCGACGACCCGGCCGCGGGTCACCCCGCCGCCGCGAGCCACTCCGCCCGTTCCGGAAGAGCGATGATCGCGATGCTCTCCGGCTGGGCCACAGCCAAGCGGGTGCCGTCCGGGTGCAGGGCGGCGACCGGCGTCGGAACGTGAGTGACCCCGTAGCTGCCCTCTCTCAGGGGCACCTCCACGGTGGGCCATTCCGCCACCACGGCGCCCGTCCTGACGTCGATCAGCCGCGGGTAGCCGTGCAGCGACACGACCGTGTCGCCCTGCGCGATCAGAGTGCCGATGCGGAGATCGACCTTGTTGCGGTGGATCCACCGCCCCGCGGAGAGCGACCACACACCCAACCGGCGTGGGCCCAGGGCAGGTTTCTCCTCGTCGTCGAGGAACTCCTCCCCGGTCGCCACGGCCAGGCGGTCACTGTCGAGCCAGCAGGCCGAGACGACCTCCGCATCGATCCCCGGATCCGCGAGCAGCACGCCAGGGCCGTCGAGCACAGCGGGGTCCGCCAACGCGTCGGCCAGGTCGAAGACTTCGACGACGCCGTACGGGTGCCACAGCCAGCCGGCCGACAGCAGGTGCGTGCCGCCCGGGCTCACGGCCAGCCGCGAGTGGAAGACGTCCTTCGGACGACGTTCCCCACCGGTGAGCCGCTCTCCCGACTCGGCGTCCTCGATCTCGAGGACGTTGTATTCCTCCGGGCAGTGGACCAGAACCTCGCGGCCGTCCGGCAGCAGGGCGAACGCCACCGGATAGTCGAAGGCGTCCGCCTGGTAGTCGCTGCGGTACAGCTCGCGGACGAGCCGGTCACCCTGAAGCAGCAGTGCCTCGGTCCCACGCTCGGCGTGGACGACGGAGTAGCGGCCGGACGGGGAGACGACGCTCCGGTCGAAGGAAGACCCGTGGTCGACCGACGCACGCCGCTCCACGCCGTCGGGACCCCAACGCCGGCCACCCACCGGATCGACCAGATCATCGCCGTCCCACACCAGTGACTGCGGCTCGGTCGTCGCCTTCAGAACGATCAAGACTCCACCACCCCCCTCATCTCATCTCATCTCGAACGCAGGGGCGCCGCCCCGCAGGCACCCGGCCCCGGCCCCCGGAACAGCGCCCCTCACGCCGTCAGTCCGCCAGAGGCAAGTACACGCGATTGCCGCTCGCCGCGAACTCCTTCGACTTCTGGGCCATCCCCTCCTCGATCTCCTGCTGACTGTCACCGTGGCGGCGACGGATGTCCTGGGAGATCTTCATCGAGCAGAACTTCGGCCCGCACATGGAGCAGAAGTGAGCCGTCTTGGCCGGCTCGGCCGGGAGGGTCTCGTCGTGGAACTCCCGGGCCGTGTCGGGGTCGAGGGCCAGGTTGAACTGGTCCTCCCAGCGGAACTCGAAGCGGGCGTCGGAGAGGGCGTCGTCCCACTCCTGGGCGCCCGGGTGTCCCTTGGCCAGGTCGGCCGCATGGGCGGCGATCTTGTAGGTGATGACACCCGTCTTGACGTCGTCCCGGTTCGGCAGGCCCAGGTGCTCCTTCGGCGTGACGTAGCAGAGCATCGCGGTGCCCCACCAGGCGATCATCGCGGCGCCGATGCCGGAGGTGATGTGGTCGTAGGCCGGCGCGACGTCGGTGGTCAGCGGACCGAGCGTATAGAACGGAGCCTCATCGCAGATCTCCTGCTGCAGGTCGATGTTCTCCTTGATCTTGTGCATCGGGACGTGTCCCGGGCCCTCGATCATGGTCTGTACGTTGAAACGCTTCGCGATCCGGTTGAGTTCCCCGAGCGTGCGCAACTCCGCGAACTGCGCCTCGTCGTTGGCGTCCGCGATCGAGCCGGGCCTGAGGCCGTCGCCGAGCGAGTACGTGACGTCGTAGGCGGCGAGGATCTCGCACAGCTCCTCGAAGTTCTCGTACAGGAACGACTCCTTGTGGTGCGCCAGGCACCACGCCGCCATGATCGAGCCACCACGCGAGACGATGCCCGTCTTGCGGTTCGCGGTCAGCGGTACGTACGGCAGGCGCACGCCCGCGTGGACCGTCATGTAGTCCACGCCCTGCTCGGCCTGCTCGATGACCGTGTCCTTGTAGATCTCCCAGGTCAGCTCCTCGGCGCGGCCGTCGACCTTCTCCAGCGCCTGGTAGAGCGGCACCGTGCCGATGGGTACGGGGGAGTTGCGCAGCACCCACTCGCGGGTGGTGTGGATGTTGCGGCCGGTGGACAGGTCCATGACCGTGTCGGCACCCCAGCGGGTCGCCCAGGTCATCTTCTCGACCTCCTCCTCGATGGAGGAAGTCACCGCGGAGTTGCCGATGTTGGCGTTGACCTTCACCAGGAAACGCTTGCCGATGATCATCGGCTCGATCTCCGGGTGGTTGACGTTCGCCGGCAGCACCGCGCGTCCCGCCGCGATCTCCTCCCGGACGACCTCGGGCTCGACGTTCTCCCTGATGGCCACGTACTCCATCTCGGGGGTGATCTCGCCGCGGCGGGCGTATGCGAGCTGGGTGACCGCCCCGCCGTCACGGCTGCGGCGCGGCTGGCGGGACCGCCCCGGAAAGACCGCGTCGAGGTTACGCAGGCCGCCGCGGGGTGAGGTGTGCTTGATCCCGTCGTCCTCGGGGCGCACGGGCCGACCCGCGTACTCCTCGGTGTCCCCACGGGCGATGATCCAGTTCTCCCGGAGCGGCACGAGGCCCCGGCGGACGTCCGTATCGGTGAGGGGATCGGTGTACGGGCCCGAGGTGTCGTACAGCGTGACCGACTGCCCGTTGGTGAGGTGCACCTGGCGGACCGGCACCCGCAGATCGGGGCGCGAGCCCTCGATGTATGCCTTGTGCCAGCCGATGGACTTCCCGGCCTCCGCGTCGATCTGGTCGGAGGCAGGCGTGCGCGCGTCCTTGATGGTCATGAGACCTACTCCCTACGCCGGCATTACCCGGTAACAGGTTCGGCGGTCGACGCAGCGTTTTCCGTCCGCCGATGTTTCGTGGGGAACGTCACTCGCTTGAGATGACGTTCCACGTGAAACATCGCTGGGACGGAGGTCAGCGCCCTCTCAGCCCGGTGCTCCGAGCTCCCGCGTGTACAAAGGTGGCTCCACGCTAGCGTCAATTCGGGCGCGGTGAACAGAGGGCCCCTGTCGTTCTTGCGATGATCGGTCGGTGACCACGACGCATCAGTCCCCTTACCCGCCTCCCGAGCCGCCGCGCCGCCCGGGGTCCGGAAACGGACCTGGGCAGGAGCCTGGGCGTGGTCCTGCACACGGGCCCGGTCAGGTGCCTGGTGGCGGCTCCCGTGGTGCCTTCGGAGGCGGGGGCGGCTCTGGCCGGACGGGCGGCGTCGGCGGGAACGCCGGTGCGACCGGGCCCAGTGGCTGGCACGACGATGAGCATCGTGGCGGGCACAGCGACGGTCAGGGGCAGGGTTACGGCCATGGCCAGGGTGGGGCCTACGGCGGCCAGGGCGGTGGTGGTCCCGCTGGTGGCGGCGCTGGTCAAGGCGGTGGCGGATACGGCGGCGGCGGACACGGGCAGGGACCCGGGGACGGGCGCGGGTACGGCGGTGCCGGCGGCGGGCGTGGGCCGGGGGACGGGCACGGGTCCGGTGACGGGCATGGACATGGGCCGGGTGACGGGCCCGGGCATGGGAGCGGGCCAGGTTCCGGTGGTGGGCACGGTCACTCGCACAGTCACAGCCACGGACCGGCGGCTCCGGTCTCCCAGCACCTGCGCAAGGTCATCGCGGCGATCCTCATCCCGTTCGGCATGGCCGTGGTGGTGGGGCTCGTGGTGCTCTGGCCCGGAGGCGCCCCGGCGCACCAACGCACCGGGGTCGGCTTCGACCGGCAGACCCAGCAGGCCACCGTCAGCAAGGTCGTCAGCGTCGACTGCAAGTCGGTGAACGCCTCGGGGGAGGCCCCGACCGGGGACACCTCCACCGCCGAGGGCTCGTCCGCCGAGCAGCAGGCGAACGGAACCTGCAAGAAGGCCACGATCCGGGTCGACACCGGCGATGACAAGGGCCGTACCTTCACGGAGATCGTCCAGCCGGACCAGTCACGGCAGTTGCACGAGGGCCAGAAGGTCGTGGTCGCCTACGAGCCCTCCGCGCCCAAGGACTTGCAGTACTCGGTCACCGACGTGAACCGCCGTTTCCCGATGGGGCTGCTCGCCGGCATCTTCGCGCTCGCCGTCGTGGTCGTCGGGAGGCTGCGCGGAGTCATGGCGCTGGTCGCGCTGGCCATCAGCTTCATGGTGCTGAACTTCTTCATCCTGCCCGCGATCCTCCAGGGCTCGAACCCGCTGCTCGTGGCGGTGATCGGGTCGAGCGCCATCATGCTGATCGCCCTCTACATGTGCCACGGCCTGTCGGCGCGAACCTCCGTGGCGGTACTGGGGACGTTGATCTCGCTGGTGCTGATCGGCGTCCTCGGCTCGCAGTTCATCGGCTGGGCAGCGCTGACGGGCAACACGGACGACAACACCGGGCTCATCCACGGGCTGTACCCGTCGATCGACATGAGCGGTCTGCTGCTCGCCGGCGTCATCATCGGCTCGCTCGGTGTCCTCGACGACGTGACAGTTACCCAGACATCGGCGGTCTGGGAGCTGCACGAGGCCAACCCCACGATGGGCTGGCGAGGGCTGTACCGCGCCGGAATCCGGATCGGCCGCGACCACATCGCATCCGTCGTCAACACCCTGGTCCTCGCCTACGCGGGTGCCGCGCTGCCGCTACTGCTGCTCTTCTCCATCGCGCAGTCCAGCGTGGGGACCGTCGCCAACAGCGAGCTGGTCGCGGAGGAGATCGTGCGCACGTTGGTCGGCTCGATCGGCCTCGTCGCCTCGGTACCGGTCACCACGGCCCTCGCGGCCCTGGTGGTCTCAGCCGACCGGCCGGGAACGGGAACCGGAGCGGGAGCGGGAATGGGTTCGGCGGGTGCCTCCACTCCCGTACCGGCGACGAGCGCGAGCGCGGGTACGGCCGACGGTCGGCCGGCTGCCGGGCGGGGTGGCGGGAAGGGTCGGCGGCGCAGGCGCTGAAGGCCTGAATGCCTGAGGCGCTGAAGGCTTGAGGCCCTGGACACACGGGCGCGTGCATCGCTTGCATCCGCCGCATCCGGTTCGGCTCCAAGCCGATCGCCATCCTCAGCAGAAGCGTTCCTGCACCCTCCCGTCCCGAGCTGAAGCGTTCCGCCACCAAGGTGCGCCGTGGCCTCAGCCCGCGCTCTGCTCCTCCGCCAGGATCCGGTCCAGCGCCTCGTCGAGATGCGTGTCGAAATCGGCCAGCGCGGCCTCCTGGCCCAACGGCACCAGCTTGTCGGTGCGGTCGAGGAACGCGATGATCGGCGCCGTCGACGAACGGAACAGCGCCTGGTCGCCGCCGACCTGAAGCCTGATCAGGACATCGCCCAGCAGGTCGGAACCGGCCGGCGCGACCCGGACATCGCCCTCCCCGCAGGGACGGCCCACTCCGTCGATCAGCAGCTCACGACCGAAAGCCCACGTCACCGGGGCGTCTCCCGGGAGGTGGAAGGTCAGCCGCACCGCGTAGGGATCGCAGGCCTCGTAGCGCAGTTCCACCGGAATGCGGAAGGAGAGCTCCTCCGACACGAGAAAGCTCATCATGACCTCTGCCTGTACGGACTCGCGCATCGCTTACCCCGTCATCTGCCTTCGTCGGCCGGAAATGATCCCTCTGACACTGGAGGCATCTTGCTGAACGTGCACGACAGATCACAAGGAGTGAGTTTTCAGATACTGATAGAGATCGCCAGCGAGCCCATCAAACGCCCGATTTCCGCTTGTAGTTGCTGGGTGGCGGCCAACAACCGGTCCGCCTGATGAGCGGGCAAAGAGATGGCCATCGTTGCCGCAGCGTTACCCACCGTGATCGGAATCGCCGCACACACCGTGCCCAGCGCATACTCCTGACGCTCGATCACCGGCCCCATTCTGGCCGTCCGTTCGAGTCGCCGGAGCAGGCTGTGGCCGTCGCGGACGGTGTACGGCGTGATGGACTGCACGGGATACCGGTCGAGGTGATCCCGCCGGGCCTCGTCGTCGAGCTGGGCGAGCAGGCACTGCCCGATGGCGTGGGCGTGCGCGGTCTCGCGGAAGTCGGCCCACTCCTCGACCGCCGGGCTCCCGGGGCTGTCGGAAACACAGAGGACCTCGATCTCGCCGTCCCGGTACTGCGCGTAGTACACCGGCACCCCGATCACGTCGCGGCAGTGCGCGAGCGCCTCGACTACGGTGCTGCGACGTTTCTGCTCGGCTCCGCTGCTGCTCAGCCGGACGGCTGCCTCCCCGAGGAAGAACAGACCCTTGTCGCGGCGCAGATAGCCCTCGTACACGAGGGTGCGCAGCAGGTGGTACGCCGTGGGAAGCGCCAGCCCGGTCTCACGGGCGAGCTGTTTGGCGGGGGCTCCTTGCTCGTGCTGCGCGACGGCTTCGAGCAACCGCATCGCACGCTGGACGGACCCGATCAAGGTGGCGGAGTGCGCCTGTTCAGGAGCTTCGGAGGAGGCCGCCGCGGGTCGCTGGACGGGGGCTGACGGCCGTACGGAGGCGGGGGGCTGTGCGGGGGGCGCGGGGCGCGCAGAGGCCGTAGGCGGGGAAGGGGCCGTCGGCCGGGCGGGGGCCGCAGGTTGAGCAGGGGCTGTCGGTCGGGTGGGGGCGGATGGCCGGCCGGGATCGGGTGACTGAGCGCCGGAGGTTGCTGTCCGCGTCGGAGCCGCAGCCTGTCCCGAAGGCGCCGACGGCGCCGGAGGTGTCGTCTGGACGGGAGCCCCAGCCTGAGCGGGAGCGACGGCCTGAGCGGGAGCGACGGCCTGGACGGGATCTCCGGGCCGAACGGACGCCTCAGCCTGAGTGGGACCGACCGACCCCCCGGAAGCCGTCGGCCCTCCGGCAGCCCTTGCTCGTTCCGACGCCGTCGGTTGTGCAGGAGGCGTCGTGGAGCGGGTGTCCATCTGTGCGGGTGCGGTGTCAACCGTGGCCAAGGGGCACTCCCGGAGCGCGAGGGGGGCAGCCCGTGCGGGGAACACGGGAGGGGGTGTACTCCGCTCGCGGGGTCGTCCCCGCGTCGAGTTCCGGACTTTAACGGTCCGCCACCGCACGTATACGGCCCGTCCGGAAAACTTCCCTCCCCCGAGGGAACGAGGGATTCCTGTTACCGCTCGCCCCGCTCACCCCGCCCGCTGCGGACGCTCACCAATCGCTGCGCGACGAGGAGCTCGACATGAACTTCCGTACGACGTAGACGAGTCCGCCGACCAGGGCCACGAAGACCAGCAGCTTGAAGAGCAGGCCGATGACGAAACCGACGACGGTGGCTATCAGGCCACCGAACACCACCAGGGCGATGACCGGCACCGCGATCCACTTCACCCACCACGGCAGCCCCGCGAAGATCTCTCCCATCGCACTCAACCTCTCTGCAGTCCGGCACCGTCCGGTCCCTCTGGTACCGGATCCACCAATGTCCTGCACCCGATGCTAGGGCCGGCAGGCACCGCGACGGGGGCCTCGCACCCCTTGTCCTCCCCTGACTGATCCCCTAGGGAACCCCGAGGCCACAGGTCAGCTCTCCGGGGGAGAGAACACCACCATCACCCTGAGGTCCTCGCTGATGTGGTGGAACTTGTGGGCGACACCGGCCGGCACGTACACCACGCTGCCGCGCGCCACCTGGGTCGTCTCCATGCCGACGGTGATCGCGGCGCGGCCGCTGACCACGAAGTAGACCTCGTCCTGGTTGTGGGGCTGCTGCGGGTCCTGGGCGCCCGCGTCGAGTGCGTACAGGCCGACCGACATGTTCCGCTCACGCAGGAACTGGAGGTAGGCACCGTCGTTGGCGGCGCGCTCCGCCTCCAGTTCATCCAACCGGAATGCCTTCATCGACTTAGTCCGCCCTCGTCAGTGCCCGTGACCGATCTCTTCTGCCACGATCAGACACATGAAGAATTTCCTAGTCAAGACGATCGCCAACGCGGGTGCTCTGGCGGTCGCCGTCTGGCTGCTCGACAAGATCACCCTGACCGGTGGCAGCACGGGCAAGAAGGTCTGGACGCTGATTCTCGTCGCCCTGGTCTTCGGCCTGGTGAACTGGCTGGTCAAGCCGCTCGTGAAGGTCCTGACCTTCCCCCTGTTCATCCTGACGCTCGGCCTGTTCACGCTGGTCGTCAACGCGTTGATGCTGCTGCTGACCTCGTGGCTGGCGGACGTGCTCAACCTGAGCTTCCACGTCGAGGGGTTCTGGACCGCGGTCCTGGGCGGCCTGATCATCTCGATCGTCTCCTGGGCCCTGCACATCGTCCTGCCCGACGAGGACTGAGGAGGCATGACCTACCGCGTCTGTTTCGTCTGCACGGGCAACATCTGCCGTTCCCCGATGGCCGAGTCGGTCTTCCGCGCCCGCGCGGCGGAAGCCGGCCTGGACGGCCTGGTCGAGGTCGACAGCGCCGGTACAGACGGCTGGCACGAGGGCGACGGCGCGGACCCGCGCACCGTGTCCGTCCTGGAGGAGCACGGCTACGACGGCGCCCACACGGCCCGGCGGTTCCAGCCCTCCTGGTTCTCCCGCCTGGATCTCGTCGTCGCCCTCGACGCCGGCCACCTCAGGGCCCTGCGACGCCTCGCGCCCACCCCGGAGGACGCCGCGAAGGTGCGCCTGCTGCGTTCGTACGACCCCGCAGCGGGCGCCGACCTCGACGTTCCGGACCCTTACTACGGGGGGCTCGACGGCTTCGAGGAGTGTCTTGAGATGGTGGAGGCGGCGAGCGAGGGTCTGCTCGCCGAGGTACGTGAGCAGATGAAAGGACGGGTGGCATGAGCGACAGGGCTGTGGACCAGGGGGAGGGCACGCGCGCGGTGCGGGCCGGACTCCCCGAGGCGGTCAAGAACGAACCGACCCTGCCCGGTCCGGCCTTCGCCGCCCACTTCCACCTGCCCGGCGAGGTCGACGGCCCGTACACCTACGGCCGCGACACCAACCCGAGCTGGAGCCTGCTGGAGCGTGCCATCGGCGAGCTGGAGGCACCGGGCCGGGACGGCGTGGAGACGCTGGTCTTCGCGTCGGGCATGGCCGCCATCTCCGCCGCGCTCTTCTCGCAACTGCGCGCCGGGGATACGGTCGTCCTGCCCAACGACGGCTATCAGGTGCTGCCCATGATCCGCGCCCAGCTAGAGGCGTACGGCATCGAGGTGCGCACCGCTCCGACCGGGGGTGACGCCCAGCTCGACGTCCTCGACGGCGCACGGCTGCTGTGGATCGAGAGCCCGTCCAACCCCGGCCTCGACGTGTGCGACATCCGGCGGCTGGTCGAGGCGGCACACGCGCGTGGTGCGCTCGTCGCCGTCGACAACACGCTCGCCACACCGCTCGGACAGCGGCCGTTGGAGCTCGGCGCGGACTTCTCCGTCGCCAGCGGCACCAAGCAGCTCACGGGGCACGGAGACGTCCTCCTGGGGTACGTCACGGGCCGCGAGGGCGAGGCCATGGACGCCGTCCGCCGCTGGAGGAAGATCGTCGGGGCCATCGCGGGGCCCATGGAGGCCTGGCTCGCGCACCGCTCGATCGCCACGCTCCAGATGCGCGTCGACCGGCAGAACGCGACCGCGCTCGTGCTCGCCCAGGCACTGCGAGAGCGGCCGGAAGTGGCGGGGCTGCGCTACCCGGGGCTGCCCGACGACCCCTCGCACAAGATCGCGTCGCAGCAGATGCGCCGGTACGGATGCGTCATCTCGTTCACGCTGCCCACGCGCGCGCGTGCCGACCGTTTCCTCGACGCCCTGCGGCTCGTGGACGACGCGACGAGCTTCGGCGGGGTGCGCTCCACGGCCGAGCGGCGCGGGCGCTGGGGCGGCGACGACGTGCCGGAGGGCTTCATCCGCTTCTCGGTCGGGGCGGAGGACCCCGAGGACCTGGTGGCGGATGTGCTGCGGGCGCTGGACGAGTCGGCCGACTGACCGTTTCAGCAGAGTCCTCATGGACGCACAGCCGTTCACGGCTACGTACAACGGACGGTCCGAGCCTCCCCCCTCGTGGCTCGGACCGCCCCGGTTCCGCGCGCGAAGAACCGCGCGAACAAGGCTAGTTGACTCTGTGTCAGTGTCCAATCACAGTAGCGACAGAGACCTATCGACATATTTATAGTTGGGCCCCTGCTCCCGGGGCCGGAACTGGGGCGGGGAGGGGGACGTCACCATGGATCTGGCCTTGCTGCGCACCTTCGTGACGGTGCACCGGGCCGGCTCCTTCACCCGCGCCGCCGCGCTCCTCGGGCTGTCACAGCCGGCCGTCACCTCCCAGATCCGGACGCTGGAACGGCAGTTGGGGCGCCCCCTGTTCTTACGGCAGGCCCGCGGCGTGACGCCCACGACCATCGGCGACGAACTCGCCCACAAGGCCGCACCTCATCTCGACGCCCTGGTGGAGATCACCGAGACCGGACTCGACGACGAGTCGTCCCTGCGCACACTGCATCTGGCCGGGCCTCCCGAGTTCACCGCCGAGCGGGCGCTACCCGCACTCACCGAGCTGACCGGCGAGGACGGCCAGGGCTTCGCGCTGCGCGCCTCCTTCGGGAACGCCGAGGAGACCCTGGAGGGCCTCGCCGCCGGACATCATGATCTGGCCATCAGCACAGCCCGTCCCCGGGGCGCGCTGCTCACCGCGAGCACGCTCTGCGACGAGGAGCACGTCCTGGTCGCCGCCCCGAGCTGGGCCGGCCACTTCGGCTCGGGGGAGGCGCACGACAGCCGCCCCACAGCCAAACAGGCCCCCGCGTTCGAGGACGTTCCTGTGATCGAGGTGCACGAGTCGCTGCCCTTCGTCTCGCGCTACTGGGCCTCCGTCTTCGACTCCCGCCCCGCCGCACCGGGCACCGTCGTCGTCCCCGATCTGCGCGCTGTCCTCGCCTGCGCCGTGGCGGGCGCCGGGCTCGCGGTGCTGCCGCGCTATCTGTGCGCGGCCGCCCTGGAACGCGGGGACGTCGTCGCACTGCACGAGCCCGCCGTGCCCCCGCTGCGGACCTACTTCCTGGTGGTTCGCACCGGAACGCTGGCCATGCCCCACGTCGCACGGGCACACGAATGGCTGCTGCGGGCGGCCGCCGACTGGTGCTGAGCTGGGATGACACGCCTTTCACCCGATGAGCCCGTCCGGTGACCCGACGCGATGTTTCACGTGGAACCATCCGGGCCACATACCCCCCATGACCGTCCGACCCGTGGTCAAGCGCACCGCCCGTGCCGTCCTGCTCGACGGCGATGATCTGATCCTGATCAAGCGCACCAAACCCGGCATGGATCCTTACTGGCTGACTCCCGGCGGAGGAGTCGAGCCGACGGACACAACCGTCATCGACGCCCTGCACCGCGAGGTGTACGAGGAACTCGGCGCCAAGATCACCGACGTGGTCCCCTGCTTCGTGGACACCGTCGAGCACATCGGCGACGACGGCGGCGCGACGGGAGTGAAGGTGCAGCACTTCTTCGTCTGCCACCTGGAATCGATGGACCCGTCCCTGCGACACGGACCCGAAGTGGACGAGCCCATCGGCGAATACGAGATCGTCCGGGTGCCGTTCACCCGCGTGGGGATCGCCTCCGTCCACCTGGTCCCGCTGTCCCTGCGCCACTATCTGGACGGCAACATCGAGGGCGTACGGGCCATGCACGCACCGGACCTGGGCTGATCTCTCGCCGGGTCACCGGGCCACGGCGAGTTCCTCCACGGAGTCGTGGCGTATGCGCTCCGACGGGATCCCGATGGACGTGAGCGTGTCCACACCGTTGCGGATCATCCCGGGCGGGCCCGAGAGATAGGCGTCGTACTCGTGCCAGGGACCGTACGCGCGAACGGCTTCCGGGAGCTGAAGGCGTGCCTGCTGGTCGACGACGGCACGGACCGACAGCCACGGGTGGGACTGCTGGAGCCGGAGCATCGTGTCGATGTCGTACAGGTCGTGGTCGGTGCGGGCTCCGTAGAACACCTCGACGGACCGTCGTGCGCCGTGTTCGGCCACGTCCTCGACCAGCGCCTTGATCGGCGCTATGCCGGTACCGCCGCCCAGGCAGAGCAGCCCGCTGTCGGTGGTGTGGTCCACGGTCATGGATCCGGTGGGCGGACCCAACCGTACGGTGTCGCCGGGGCGGGCCCGGTGCACCAAGGCATTGGAGACCCAGCCCGCGGGGACGGCCTTCACGTGGAACGACAGCAGCCCGTCCGAGCGGGGCGCCGAGGCGAACGAGTAGTGCCGCCAGATACGCGGCCACCACGGCGTCTCCAGGCTCGTGTACTGGCCGGCCAGGAACGGATAGGGCTGGTCGGGCCGGACGGTGACGACGGCGACGTCCGGCGTCCTGAGCTCGTGCGCCACGATCTCCGCGTACCACCAGGCCGGAGCGCGCAGCTCGTCCGCGGCCGCCGCGTCGATCATCACCTGCGAGATCGTCGTGTACGCCCGGACCCAGGACGCTTCGGTCTCCGCGTCCCAACCGGCGGAGGCGTATCTGCTCAACGCCCCGATGAGGCACTCCCCGACCGCCGGGTAGTGCTCGGGGTGGGTCCCGTACTTGCGGTGGCCGCGGCCCAGGTTCTGCAGGTAGTCGACCAGGACCGGGGTGTTGTCGATGTGCTCGGCAGCCGTCAGCAGCGCCCTGAGCAGCCGATCCCGCTGGGTGTCCATGGCGGCCGGGAACAACGGCCGCAGATGGGGGTGGCGTACGAAGAGCAGCGCGTAGAAGTACGAGGTGACCTTCTCGGCGACGGGGGTGACCTCGGCCATGGTCCGGCGGATCCGAACGGCGTCCGGGGAGGGCGGGGGCTGCGTTGTCGGAGATGTTCCCGACCTGCCGACCGGGTTCGCTGCGGTCGGCAGATGTTCCTCCGCCGGCTCAGGCGCCCCCACCGTCGGCTGCTTGGGTGATGTGAACCAGCCGCCCTCGCCCCCGGAAGTGCCGTCGTCGGCCGACATGCCGGTCGGAGCGTCCATGGTGTGCCTCGCCTCGAACATCTTTCGGTCGGTCTACGCACTTCCTCTTTCGAAAGTGCCGCTTCCCCCGCGGACGGTTCGTTCTCCCCGCTCGGCGTCACGTGGGCGTGCATGTGACAAAGACCGCAGCACCTCATCGCAGCGTCCCACCGCGTACGGATGCCCTGACCGCGTAAGTACAAATGCAGGTCTTCGATCTCCTCGTCCCGTTAGGCTGCAATGCCCTGCTCTCGGCCGTCCGGAGCGCTCGCACCCCAGCACGACTGGTCTCCTAAAGCTCACGGGACGATACATGCGCGGCGCCAATTACCGAGCGTGGCGCACCAATTCATAGGCTTCCCACAGGTCCATGCCCGTGTAGGAGTGGGTCGAGATGTCGGACAGATGATGGTCCGCATTGACCGCCACCGAGAGCGGCACCACGGAGAAAAGGTCCTTGTCGGAAGCTGAGTCGCCATAAGCCACGCAGTCGGCTCGGGTCACTCCGAACTGCTCGCACAGCCGGTCCGCGATCAGGACCTTGGCGGCCGCGTTGAGTGCCCCGGCAGGATCCATGGGCTCGGTGAAGGGGACGGCCGGAAAACGGGACCCGTACGTGGCATGGGCGCCCCAACTGGTCAGCCGTTCCACGAAGAAGGACGGCGAAAGCGATACGACCGCGCAGTAGTCACCCTGTCCCCTGATCTCCGCCCAGACCTCACGAATGCGGGCCAGCCACGGAGCACCGTCGAACGCCGCGACGACGTGGGCCTCAGTCAGAGATGCCCACAAGGCGTACACCTGCTGTGCGTATTGGGACGGGTCTATCAGTCCGGCCCCGATCGCCTGGTCAAGCGCGACCGTCTCGGCCTCGAGTCCGAGCTGGCGGGAAATCTGAACGGGCGCGCTGCTTCCGTGCAGCAAAGTGCCGTCGAGGTCGAAGAGATGAAGTCTCGCCATGTCCTTGAGGCTACTGGCCCACCCAGGGCAGTGGTTCATGAGAACGGTAAGGCCTGCCTCATGCTGCGTCCGTCGGACACCTGACGGTCGTCGTTCTCCGATGTTTCACGTGAAACACCCGGTATCTGATCGCGTGTTGCGCGCTTGGCCACAACATGGCCAAAAGCTCGTACGCGCCCCAGGAAACAGGTGGACGCCGAGGGTCCTCGTCGGACAGCCTGACCTGCGTGCCGACTCCTTCTCTCGCCGCCCTTCCCATCCGTCGTCTGACGCTTCGTGACCTCACCGCCTGCGCGGACCTGTCCGAGGACCGGGGGTGGCCACGCGAGGAGCACAAGTGGGGCCTTCTCCTCTCGGCCGGCAAGGGCTACGGCATCGATGACCCTGACGGAGGCCTTGTCACCGCCTGCGTGGTCACGGAGTACGGCCCCTACAGCGAACCCGACCTGGGAGCGATCGGGATGGTGCTGGTCGCCGAACAGCACGCGCGACAGGGCATCGGCCGTCGGCTCATGCGCCACATCCTCTCCGCGATGGGCACCACTCCGCTGACCCTCCACGCGACGCCCTACGGCCGCCCGCTCTACGAGGAACTGGGCTTCAAGGTCGCCGGCCGGGCGGAGATGCTCCGCGGGCACTTCACCCCGGGCGGCCCGGTACCGACGACCAGCACGCGCTCGGCCACCGCCGAGGACCTCGCCACGGTTCTCCGGCTCGACGAGGAGGTGCTCGGCACGGATCGCACGCACCTCATCACCCGGCTCCCCGCCTTCGCCGACCAGTTCCGGGTTGCCGAGGAGGACGGCCGGATCATCGGGTACGCCGCCGCGTGGCCCAACATGGACACCCATGTGGTGGGCCCGCTGGTCGCTCGTGACACCGAGACGGCCAGGGCGCTCATCACGTCGCTCGCCGCCGGCACCGACCGCCCCCTGCGCACCGACATCGACGTACGGCACGAAGAGCTACGGGCGTGGGCCCAGGAACGCGGTCTGGCGTCGGTCGCCTACAACTCGGTCATGACGTACGGAATCTCGGAGCTGCCGGGCGACTGGAGTCGGCGGTATGCCCCGCTGACGGTGGCCGCGCTCTGAGACACGGCGATACGACGGCGCCGGTGCCCCGGACCTCGGGGAACCGGCGCCGTCGTCATGCCCGGCCGCGGGCCACGCGGTATCAGTGGTGCACCGCGCTCCGCCGGTCCGCGGGGGTCGCTCCCGCGACCACGGCACTGGGAGCACTGTCCCGGCGTTCCAGAGCCGCCGAGACCAAGGCGAGGAGGAGGGCACCCGCGGCCAGGGCGGCGCCGACCCAGTTGGGGGCGGTGTAACCGAGGCCGGCCGAGATGACCAGACCGCCGAGCCAGGCGGAGAGGGCGTTGCCGAGGTTGAAAGCACCGATGTTGACGGCCGAGGCGAGCGTGGGGGCTTCGTGCGCCTGGTCCAGGACCCGCTTCTGGAGCGGCGGAACGGTGGCGAAGCCGAGGGCGCCGATGAGAGCGATCGTGACGCCGGCCAGGACCTTGTCGTGCGCGGTGAACGTGAAGAGGGCGAGCACGAGGGCCAGGGCGCCCAGGGAGACGTACAGCATGGGCATCAGGGCCCGGTCGGCGTACTTGCCGCCGACGAGGTTGCCGCCGACCATGCCGAGGCCGAAGAGGACCAGCAGCCAGGTCACCGAGCCGTCGGCGAAGCCGGTCACGTGGGTCATCATCGGCGCGATGTAGGTGATGGCGGCGAAGACACCGCCGAAGCCGAGGACGGTCATCGCCATGGCGAGCAGCACCTGGGCGTTCTTGAAGGCGGCCAGTTCGTGACGCAGCCGCACGCCCTCCGGACGGGGCACCTCGGGGACGAGCTTGGCGATGCCGACCAGGCCGACGACACCGAGGGCGGCGACGATCCCGAAGGTGAGACGCCAGCCCGCGCTCTGGCCGATCAGTGTGCCCAACGGGACGCCGACGACATTGGCGACGGTCAGACCGGTGAACATCATCGCGATCGCGCCGGCCTTCTTCTCGGGAGCCACCAGGTCGGCGGCGACGACGGAACCGATCCCGAAGAAGGCTCCGTGGGCGAGGGAGGCGACCACGCGGCCGATCAGCATGACGGTGAAAGCCGGGGCGAGCGCGGAGAGCAGGTTGCCGACGATGAACAGCCCCATCAGGAGCATCAGCATCCGCTTGCGGGAGATCTTGGTACCGAGGGCGGTCATCAGCGGAGCACCGAACATGACGCCGAGCGCGTAGCCGGTGACCAGGAAGCCGGCGGTGGGGATGGAGACCCCGAAGTCGTCCGCGACCTCGGGCAGCAACCCCATGATCACGAACTCGGTCGTTCCGATTCCGAAGGCCCCGATCGCGAGGGCCAGAAGCGCGAGCGGCATGGGGGTGACACCTTCCCAGACGATTGCAGGAGCTTGTTGCGCACGTCCACAATAATTGCAGACGCGCCATATTTGCAAGCGACGGCTATACCGGTCCGTCGCTACTCCTTGTGGACGTCCACGTGGAGGGAATCTGGCCCATGACCGCCACTGACCCCGCACTCACCGCCCTCGCCCAGGGCTGGTGCGCGCTCTCCCTGCTGCACGGACGGATCGAGGCACACATCGAGAAGGCCCTGCAGTCCGCCCACGACCTCAGCGTGCGCGAGTACTCCCTGCTCGACGTCCTGGGCCGCCAGCACGACGGCGAGGGCGGACACCTGCAGATGAAACAGGTCGCCGACGCCGTCGTCCTCAGCCAGAGCGCCACCACCCGCCTGGTCACCCGCCTCGAGGACCGCGGCCTGCTCTCCCGCTACCTCTGCCCCACCGACCGCCGCGGCATCTACACCGACGTCACCGACACCGGCCGCACCCTCCTCCAACAAGCCCGCCCCACCAACGAGAAGGCCCTGCGCGAAGCCCTCGACCAAGCCGTAACCAACCCCGAACTCGCCCCGCTGGTCAGGGCCCTGGAAGCCCTCCGCACACCGGCGACACGCGCGGACGAGCGCTCCTCGTAGGGTGCGGACATGGCAGATCTTGAGATTCGGCCCGCCACGGCGGACGACGTCCCCGCGATCGTCGGCATGCTCGCCGATGACCCCCTGGGTGCCCAGCGCGAGTCCCCGGACGACCTGGAGCCCTATCTGACCGCTCTGGAGCGCCTCTCCTCCGACCCGAACCAGCATGTCGTCGTCGCCGTGCGGGAGGATCGCGTGGTTGGCACCCTGCAGCTCACCGTCGTTCCGGGGCTGTCCCGGCGCGGTGCCACCAGGTCGATCGTCGAAGGGGTGCGCATCCACGCGGACGAACGCGGCAGCGGACTCGGGTCCCGGCTCATCGAGTGGGCGATCGAGGAGTCCCGCCGTCAGAACTGCCAGTTGGTGCAACTGACGTCCGACAACACCCGCACGGACGCCCACCGTTTCTACGAACGGCTCGGTTTCACCGCATCGCACGTGGGCTTCAAGCTGGCCCTGTGATCCTCCGCAGGATCGCTTCCTAGAGACATGGCGCGGGGGGTTTTTTTTTTTGGGAAAGGAAAAAAGACACCCTCCCCCAACAAAAACCAAAAAAC
>NZ_JBVJPC010000005.1:189695-600095 GCF_055582845.1 Streptomyces sp. NPDC107471
CGCGTGGATTGAGAGTGGGTCTTTGCCTTCCCGGGGGGGGCTCCTAGCGGGGCCGGGGCGGGGGTTGTTGTTCCCGGGAAAAAACCCCCCCGCGCCATGTCAGACAGAGGCCTAACCGATGCCTCGCCACCCCGCAGGATCCACTCCGCCGGGCACGGAAGCCCCCTCGTCGTACGGCTGCCGGGTGAACACGAACGAACCGAGGTCGAGATGGTCGACGGTTCCCTCAGGCCGCCGTACGACCTTCAGGACCTCGCCGTGGAAGTAGCCCTCCAGGCCAGTCCAGGTGCCGTCGTCGTTGGCCCGGAAGCTCGAGCGCCGGCCTGCGCCCGACAGGGGCTCCAGCGAGACGAGTCCATCCGCTGTGAGCCGTAGGGCGAATCCGTTCGTTCCCCAGTACCACTGGCCCGCCAACTCCAGTGCGGGCGAGTCGGCCTCGCGCATCGGACGCCACGGCTCGGGAATCCGGGGTTCGGCCGCGGCCACGATCCCTACGAGATCGGCCCCCACGACGGACAGCAGCGGGCCGGAGGTGCAGTTGGCCAGCACGACCGCGGCGACGTCGTCCGCCACGCTGATCGTGAGATTCGCGAGGAAACCCGGCAGCGAGCCCGAATGCCCCACGAGCAGCCGCCCGTCACGGTGCTGGACCTGCAACCCGAGCCCGTATGAGGCACCGTCGACGAGCTCGGCCGCCCCGGCCGGTGCCGCGGGCGTGCGCATCTCGCGCACGGTCTCCGCGCACAGCACCCGGTCGTCGCCGTTCGCCAGGAAGACCGCGAAGCGCGCCAGATCCGCTGTGGTGGACCAGAGTTGACCGGCAGGAGCCATCCGCCCCAGGTTCTCGGAGGGTTCGGGCAGCATCACATCCGCCCATGGATGGACCGCCCAGCCACCCGCGTGCGGCGCTTCCGGACCGAAAGTCGTGCGGGTAAGCCCCAGTGGTGCCAGTACTTCACGCTGGAGCACCTCCTCCCACGGAGCGCCGCGCAGCCGCTCGACCAGGGCACCCAGCAGGGTGTAGCCGGGGTTCGAGTAGTGGAAGAGGCGCCCCACCGGGTGCAGGAAGGGCTGCTCGCCCAGTACGTCGGCGAGTTCGGGACGCAGATCGCCCGAGGTACGCTCCCACCAGGGCGCAGGGGTCTCGGCCGCCAACCCACCCGTATGGGCGAGGAGTTCGGCGACGGTGGCCTCCCCCGCACCTGTGCCGGGCACGTGCTTCTCCAGCGGGTCGCCGAGGTCGAGCAGTCCCTCGTCCCGCAGTCGCAGGACGAGGACGGCGGTGAAGGTCTTGGTGATCGAGCCGATGCGGTACTGCACGTTCTCGTCCGGGCCGTGCCCGTCCACCGAGGTGCGCGCACCGTGCCACACGGTCCGTCCGCCCCGCACCACCGCCGCGACCAGGGAGGGCGCCCGCCCCTCCGACTGGGCCACGGCGATCCGGTGCAGCAGCGCCCGGCGCGTGCCGGGAAGCAGCTCTTCCTGAGATGTCGTCATGCCCCCAGTCCATCCCCTGGGGCACGCGGGCGTCGACTTCTTTAGTCCCAGGGGCGCGGTGTCGGCCCGCCGACGAGCGGTTGCTGTCGGCGTGACACGGACCTCAGGTCTGGGCCATATCCACGAAGCGCGAGTAGTGGCCCTGGAAGGCGACGGTGATCGTCGCCGTCGGGCCGTTACGGTGCTTGCCCACGATGATGTCCGCCTCGCCCGCGCGGGGCGACTCCTTCTCGTAGGCGTCCTCACGGTGCAGGAGGATCACCATGTCGGCGTCCTGCTCGATGGAGCCGGACTCACGCAGGTCGGACACCATGGGCTTCTTGTCCGTGCGTTGCTCGGGACCACGGTTGAGCTGCGACAGCGCGATCACCGGGACCTCCAGCTCCTTGGCGAGGAGCTTGAGGTTACGGGACATGTCCGAGACCTCCTGCTGACGGCTCTCGGAGCGCTTGGAGCCACCGGCCTGCATCAGTTGCAGGTAGTCGATGATCACGAGCTTGATGTCGTTGCGCTGTTTCAGCCGCCGGCACTTCGCCCGGATCTCCATCATCGACAGGTTCGGGGAGTCGTCGATGTAGAGGGGCGCGGAGGACACCTCGGGCATCCGGCGTGCCAGACGGGTCCAGTCCTCGTCCGTCATGGTGCCCGAACGCATGTGGTGCAGGGCCACTCGCGCCTCGGCCGACAGGAGGCGCATCGCGATCTCGTTGCGCCCCATTTCGAGGGAGAAGATGACGCTGGCCAGGTTGTGCTTGATGGAGGCCGCGCGGGCGAAGTCCAGTGCGAGCGTGGACTTTCCCATGGCGGGGCGGGCCGCGATGACGATCATCTGACCCGGGTGCAGGCCGTTGGTGAGGGAGTCGAGGTCGGTGAAGCCGGTGGGCACACCGGTCATCTCGCCGCTGCGTGAGCCGATCGCCTCGATCTCGTCGAGCGCGCCCTCCATGATGTCGCCGAGCGGCAGGTAGTCCTCACTGGTGCGCTGCTCGGTGACCGCGTAGATCTCGGCCTGGGCGCGGTTGACGATCTCGTCCACGTCGTCGTCGGCCGCGTATCCCATCTGGGTGATGCGCGTGCCCGCCTCGACCAGGCGCCGCAGGACCGCCCGCTCGTGGACGATCTCCGCGTAGTACTCGGCGTTCGCCGCCGTCGGCACGGTCTGGACGAGGGTGTGCAGATACGACGCGCCGCCGACCTTGTTGATCTCACCGCGCTTGGTGAGTTCGGCGGCGATGGTGATGGGGTCGGCCGGCTCGCCCTTCGCGTAGACGTCCAGGATCGCCTGGAAGATCGTCTCGTGGGCGGGCTTGTAGAAGTCGTGGCCCTTGATGACCTCGACGACGTCCGCGATGGCGTCCTTGGACAGGAGCATGCCGCCGAGGACGGACTGCTCGGCGTCCAGGTCCTGGGGCGGGACCCGCTCGAAGGCCGTGCCGCCGCCGTCCCACTCGCCGGTGTCCCTGCCGCGTTCGTGCTGTTCGTCGCGCCCCCGGCCCCCGTCGCCGCGGCGGCGCGAGGAAGGCAGACGATCACTGGGACCGCTGTCGGCCCACGGGTCGTCCAAGGGCTCGGAAATACTCACCGAGCCACCTCCTCCCGTCCGCCGAGCGGACCTCGCCGTGCTTCTCATTTCTACGGCACGGCACTGACAAATGAGACGCCCAACTCCGGTTCTGGCGCGTCGGGTTTGTGATGGTTTCCAGGCCGACGGACGGAGCGGGCGCCGGACCACGGTAGGCCCGCGGGCACCGTCAGCCAATCTGGTTATCCACAGGCCATGTGGACGACGGCCCGGATGCTGTGGAGAACTCCTCAAAACCTGTGCACGACCCGGTGGACAGGCCTGTGAACAAGCTCCGGACCTTTCCGAAAGAGGTGCTCCGACCTGCATCTTCGCCGTCCACCGGCTGTGCAGAAGAAAAACTTTCCCGGTCGGCGCAAGATCAGTTCGAACTGTACACAGCGACGCACACCCCATGAACACAAGTAAGGGTCCAAAGCGGATTGCATCTCTTACCTGTGGACGATTAGATTGGTGCACATGACACAGGCGTCCGTGACCCCCAAGGCCACCCGGCGACAGCACGACCGCGAGATCGTCGCACTCGCCGTTCCGGCCTTCGGCGCGCTCGTCGCCGAGCCGCTCTTCGTCCTGGCCGACAGCGCGATCGTCGGCCATTTGGGCACCGCCCAACTCGCCGGTCTCGGCATCGCCTCGGCCCTCCTCACGACGGCCGTCAGCATCTTCGTCTTCCTCGCCTACGCCACCACCGCGGCCGTCGCCCGGCGGGTGGGAGCGGGCGATCTCCCGGCCGCCATCCGCCAAGGCATGGACGGCATTTGGCTGGCCCTGCTCCTCGGGGCCGCTGTCATCGTCGTCGTCCTGCCGGCCGCACCGTCGATCGTGGAGCTCTTCGGCGCCTCTGACACCGCCGCCCCCTACGCGACCACCTATCTGCGGATCTCCGCCCTCGGCATCCCGGCCATGCTGGTCGTGCTCGCTTCGACCGGTGTGCTCCGCGGACTGCAGGACACCAGGACTCCGCTCTACGTGGCCATCGCCGGCTTCGTGGCCAACGCCGCGCTCAACGTCGGCCTCGTCTACGGCGCCGACCTCGGTATCGCCGGCTCCGCCTGGGGCACTGTCATCGCCCAGTGCGGCATGGCCGCCGCCTACCTCGTGGTCGTCGTCCGCGGAGCGCGACGGCACGGAGCCTCCTTGCGTCCTGACGCCGCAGGCATCAGGGCCTCCGCCCAAGCCGGTGTCCCGCTGCTGGTCCGTACGCTGTCCCTGCGAGCGATCCTCATGATCGCCACAGCCGTCGCAGCCCGCCTGGGGGACGCCGACATCGCTGCCCACCAGATCGTCCTGTCCCTGTGGAGCCTGCTCGCCTTCGCACTGGACGCCATCGCCATCGCCGGACAGGCCATCATCGGTCGCTACCTGGGCGCCGAGGACACGGAGGGCGCCCGTCAGGCATGCCGCCGAATGGTCGAGTGGGGCATCGCGGTAGGAATAGCTCTCGGCGTGCTGGTCGTACTCTCCCGACCGCTGTTCCTCCCGCTGTTCACCGGTGACTCCACGGTCAAGGACGCCGCTCTGCCCGCTCTGGTGATCGTGGCTCTGTCCCAGCCGATCTGCGGAGTGGTCTTCGTCCTGGACGGCGTGCTGATGGGGGCGGGAGACGGTCCCTATCTCGCCTGGGCCATGGTGATCACCCTGGCCGTCTTCGCCCCGATAGCCCTGCTCGTGCCTGCACTGGACGGCGGACTCACCGCCTTGTGGGCGGCGATGACACTGATGATGGTGATCCGCATGCTGACCCTCTGGCTGCGAACCCGGTCAGGCCACTGGCTCGTCACCGGCGCCACCCGCTGACCGTTTCACGTGAAACACCGTGGGCCGTCCCGTTTCACGTGAAACACCGGAAGCTCGGCGCTAGCGCCACAGCATGCAAGAGGGGCCGTACCCAGACGGGTACGGCCCCTCTCACCACTGCTCAGACAACCACTGGGGTCGTCAGGCCGCGACGACCTCGATGTTGACCTTGGCGGCAACCTCGGGGTGCAGACGCACGGACGTCTCGTGGGCGCCCAGGGTCTTGATCGGCGAGCCCAGCTCGATGCGGCGCTTGTCGACCTCGGGGCCACCGGAAGCCTTGATCGCGGAAGCGATGTCGGCCGGGGTGACGGAACCGAAGAGACGACCGGCGTCGCCGGAGCGGACGGCCAGGCGGACCTTGACGCCCTCGAGCTGGGCCTTCACCTGGTTGGCCTGCTCGATGGTCTGGATCTCGTGGATCTTGCGAGCACGACGAATCTGCTCGACGTCCTTCTCGCCACCCTTGGTCCAACGGATCGCGAAGTTCCGCGGGATCAGGTAGTTGCGAGCGTAGCCGTCCTTGACGTCGACGACGTCGCCCGCGGCACCGAGGCCGGAGACCTCGTGGGTGAGGATGATCTTCATTAGTCGGTCACCCTTCCCTTATCGCGCGGTGGAGGTGTAGGGCAGCAGCGCCATCTCACGGCTGTTCTTGACGGCCGTGGCGACGTCACGCTGGTGCTGCGTGCAGTTGCCGGTCACGCGGCGGGCACGGATCTTGCCGCGGTCGGAAATGAACTTCCGCAGCATGTTCGTGTCCTTGTAGTCCACGTACGTGACCTTGTCCTTGCAGAAAGCGCAGACCTTCTTCTTAGGCTTGCGCACAGGCGGCTTCGCCATGGTGTTTCTCCTGTGTGATCAAGAAGTGTGGGTACGACCCACCCCTCGGCCCGAGGCCTAGAAGGGGGGCTCGTCCGAGTAGCCGCCGCCACCGCCGCCGCCGCCGGAGTTTCCACCCCAGCCGCCGCCACCGCCACCGCCCTGGTTGCCACCGGCGGGAGCGCCGGTGGCCCACGGGTCGTCGGCGGGAGCGCCGCCGCCGCCCTGCTGACCGCCGCCGGAGCCACCGCCCCAGCCGCTGCCACCCTGGCCGCCGGCTCCGCCGCCGCCGTAACCGCCCTGGCCACCACGGCCGGCGCCGCCGGCAGTCTTGGTGACCTTGGCCGTGGCATTGCGCAGGCTGGCGCCGACTTCCTCGACGTCCAGCTCGTAGACCGTGCGCTTGACGCCCTCACGGTCCTCGTAGGACCGCTGCTTCAGCCGGCCCTGCACGATGACGCGCATGCCTCGCTGGAGCGACTCGGCGACGTTCTCCGCCGCCTGACGCCAGACCGAGCAGGTCAGGAACAGGCTCTCGCCGTCCTTCCACTCGTTGGTCTGACGGTCGAAGGTGCGGGGGGTGGACGCGACACGGAACTTCGCGACCGCCGCACCGGAAGGGGTGAAGCGCAGCTCGGGGTCGTCGACAAGATTGCCGACGACCGTGATGACGGTCTCGCCTGCCATGGGGAACCTCTCGGCGGGTTTGCTGCTCTGGCTGCTTGGTTGCTGCTACTCGGATCCCGGGATCATCTGAGCGTGAGCTCAGTGGGTCTCGGGACGGAGGACCTTGGTCCGGAGGACCGACTCGTTCAGGTTGAGCTGGCGGTCGAGCTCCTTGACGACCGCAGGCTCGGCCTGCAGGTCGATGACCGAGTAGATGCCCTCGGGCTTCTTCTTGATCTCGTACGAGAGCCGACGACGGCCCCAGGTGTCGACCTTCTCCACCTTGCCGTTGCCCTCACGGACGACGGAGAGGAAGTTCTCGATCAGGGGGGCGACAGCGCGCTCCTCCAGATCGGGGTCGAGGATGACCATCACCTCGTAGTGACGCATGTGGAACCCACCTCCTTTGGACTCAACGGCCACGGTCGTTCCGTGGCAGGAGGGTTGTGATGCGTACGCAACGGTATCGGCCGCCACTGACAATCGGGGCTTCCTCGCGGTAGTCCCGGTCGTGACATGGGCAGACACCGTGCAGACGCTACAGACTACCCGCACACCGGCTTCCGGTTGAAATCCGGCCCCGAGCGCGGTCACTCTGTACACATCGGGTGTGTATGGCGCTACGATGCGCCGCCTTCCGCAGGAGGTGCCCTATGGCACAAGCAATGCGACCCAACACCGCCGGAGGCCTTTTCGCCACGGACGGGAAGCCCCACCCCCTCCAGGACACGCTGCTCGCGGTGACTCTGGTGCTCGGCATCACGGCCTTCGTATCGGCGATGTTCCACAACCTGCACCTGCTCAGTTCCTGGGCCGGCCTGGTGGGCATCCTCACCGGCGCCTACGGCCAGTGGATCTCGGAGACGACCCGGGAGCGCTTCGGACTGATCCTCGGTCTGGGCGCGGCGGCGGTCGGCTTCTTCCTCGGCATGGCGCACGGCGGCCTCTTCGGCGGAGTCATTAGCTGACGCCACGGGCACCGTCCCCACAACACCACCCAAAGCACCGCGGAACACCTCGGCGGCCCATGAGCCGGGGCGCAGCTTCAGTACGCCCAGTCGGGGCGCCCGCAAGGCGCAGTAGGCTTCGGCGCGAGAGCCGGAGCCCCTGTACCCATGGGGACACACCAGCCCGAGGAGCGCCCCGAATGAGCCTGACCCTGAGGACGATCAGCCGCGAGCAGCATCTGGCATACATCCAGAGCCTGCCCTCGGCGAGCCACATGCAGGTTCCTGCCTGGGCAGACGTCAAGGCGGAATGGCGCTCCGAGAGCCTCGGCTGGTTCGACGAGAAGACCGGCGAACTGGTCGGCGCGGGTCTCGTCCTCTACCGCCAGCTCCCCAAGATCAAGCGCTACCTCGCCTATCTGCCCGAGGGCCCGGTCATCAACTGGTTCGCGCCGAATCTGACAGAGTGGCTGGAACCGATGCTCGCGCACCTCAAGCACCAGGGCGCCTTCTCGGTGAAGATGGGCCCGCCGGTGATCATCCGGCGCTGGGAGGCCACCTCCATCAAGGCCGGCATCCAGAACCCCGACGTCAAGCGCCTGCGCGACATCGAGGCCGACTTCATCGAGCCGCGCGCCTTCGAGGTCGCCGACAAGCTGCGCCGCATGGGCTGGCAGCAGGGTGAGGACGGGGGAGCCGGCTTCGGTGACGTGCAGCCCCGCTACGTCTACCAGGTGCCGCTCGCGAACCGCTCCCTGGAAGAGGTCCACAAGAACTTCAACCAGCTCTGGCGCCGCAACATCAAGAAGGCCGAGAAGGCCGGCGTCGAGGTCGTCCAGGGCGGTTACCAGGACCTCGAGGAATGGCAGCGGCTCTACGAGATCACCGCGGTGCGCGACCACTTCCGGCCCCGCCCGCTGTCGTACTTCCAGCGCATGTGGACGGCCCTCAACACCGAGGACCCCAACCGGATGCGGCTGTACTTCGCCCGGCACGAGGGTGTGAACCTGTCGGCGGCGACCATGCTGATCGTCGGCGGCCACGTCTGGTACTCCTACGGCGCCTCCGACAACATCGGCCGTGAGGTCCGGCCCTCGAACGCGATGCAGTGGCGGATGCTGCGTGACGCCTACGCGCTCGGCGCGACCGTCTACGACCTGCGGGGCATCTCCGACTCGCTGGACGAGACCGACCACCTCTTCGGTCTGATCCAGTTCAAGGTGGGCACGGGCGGACAGGCCGCCGAGTACCTCGGCGAGTGGGACTTCCCGCTCAACAAGCTGCTCCACAAGGCCCTCGACATCTACATGTCGCGCCGATGACGTCGCGTTCTTCGCTTCAATAGCTCGCATACCTCTGATACACCGCAGCCACTAGAAAGGTTCCGGGTCCGGCCATGGCGCTCACGCTCTACGTCGACACCGCGCGCTGGCGGGCGCACCACAAGCACGTGCAGGAGCAGTTCCCGGGCCTCGTCCCGGTCTGCAAGGGCAACGGCTACGGCTTCGGGCACGAGCGGCTGGCGGAGGAGGCCACCCGGCTGGGTTCGGACGTCCTCGCCGTCGGCACGACCTACGAGGCCGCCCGGATCAAGGACTGGTTCGGCGGCGACCTGCTGGTGCTGACGCCGTACCGTCGTGGCGAGGAGCCGGTTCCGCTGCCCGACCGGGTGATCCGCTCGGTGTCGTCCATCGACGGGGTCTACGGCCTGGTGGGCGCCCGCGTGGTCATCGAGGTGATGTCCTCGATGAAGCGGCACGGCATCAGCGAGCAGGACCTGCCCCAACTGCACTCCGCCATAGAGAACGTCCGCCTCGAGGGCTTCGCGATCCACCTTCCGCTGGACCGCACCGACGGCTCGGACGCCGTCGAGGAGGTCATCGGCTGGATGGACCGGCTGCGCGCGGCCCGGTTGCCGCTGCACACCATGTTCGTCAGCCACCTCAAGGCCGAGGACCTCGCGCGGTTGCAGCAGCAGTTCCCGCAGACCCGTTTCCGCGCCCGCATCGGGACGCGGTTGTGGCTCGGGGACCACGACTCCACCGAGTACCGCGGTGCCGTCCTGGACGTCACCCGTGTCTCCAAGGGGGACCGTTTCGGCTACCGGCAGCAGAGGGCGGCCTCCGACGGCTTCCTGGTCGTCGTGGCGGGCGGTACGTCGCACGGGGTGGGTCTGGAGGCCCCGAAGGCCCTGCACGGCGTCATGCCGCGCGCCAAGGGGGTCGCCCGGGCCGGCCTGGCCACGGTCAACCGGAACCTTTCTCCGTTCGTCTGGGGTGGCAAGCAGCGCTGGTTCGCCGAACCGCCGCACATGCAGGTCTCCATCCTGTTCGTGCCCTCGGACGCCCCGGAGCCGAAGGTCGGCGAGGAGCTGGTGGCCCATCTGCGGCACACCACCACCCAGTTCGACCGGATCGTCGACCGCTAGAGCGGTTCGAGAGACGCAGCGAAAAGGCCGTACACGGGGGTTCCCGTGTACGGCCTTTGGGGTGTGCGGGCCAACCGGCTTACGCCGCACGGGTGCTGTTCGCTCAGAGCGAACGGTCGGTGGCCTCCCGGTCGCTGCCCCACTCCACCGGTCCGTCGAAGTGGGCCGCGTGCCGGGGCGGATGGGCGGCGGGGCCGAGCACGAAGACGTCCTCGGCGCCGTCGAGCACACCGCCCGAGGGATCGTCGTCGCCGGCCCGGCGCACCACGTCCCGTTCCGGCATGAGGATGTCGCGCACGACCATCACGCACAGGTAGGCCGTGCCCAGCAGATGCAGCCCGATGGCCCAGTGGTAGCCGTCGGTCGGCAGACCCTTGTGGGCGTTTCCGCTGGTCGTGTACGCGAGGTACAGCCAGATCCCGAGGAAGTACGCCACCTCGCACGCCTGCCAGATGAGGAAGTCCCGCCACTTCGGCCGGGCCAGCACCGCCAGCGGCACCATCCACAGGACGTACTGCGGTGAGTAGACCTTGTTGGTGAGGATGAACGCGGCGACGATCAGGAACGCCAACTGGGCGAAACGCGGCCGGCGCGGAGCGGTCAGGGCGAGCGCCGCGATGCCCGCGCAGCACAGCAGCACCAGCAGGGTGGCGAGCGTGTTGACGGTGTCGGTGCTCAGCGGGTCGGTGGAGTTCTGGGCCAGGATCAGCCAGAAGGACCCGAAGTCCACGCCCCGCTCCTGGCTGAACGTGTAGAACTTCGACCAGCCGTCGAAGGCGAAGAGCATCACCGGCAGGTTCACCACGAGCCAGGAGACGACCGCTCCGCCCAGGGCCTTGCCGAAGTCCCGCCACTTGCCGGCCCGCCAGCACAGCACGAACAGCGGGCCCAGCAGGAACACCGGATAGAGCTTGGCGGCCGTGGCGAGCCCCAGGAGGACCCCGAAGGCGAGCGAACGACCCCGCGCCCACATCAGCATCGCGGAGGCCGTCAGAGCGACCGCCAGCAGGTCCCAGTTGATGGTGGCGGTCAACGCGAAGGCGGGCGCCAGGGCGACCAGCAGACCGTCCCAGGGGCGCCGGGCGTGGGTACGGCTCACGCAGACGACGATGACGGCCGCGCAGGCCATCAGCATCCCGGCGTTGACCATCCAGTACCACTGCTCCTGGTCCTGGATGCTGCCGCTGCCGGGCGTGAGCCAGGCGGCGACCTCCATGAACACACCGGTCAGCACCGGGTATTCGAGGTACTGCATGTCGCCGGGGAGCTTGTCGAAGTACGGGACGAGTCCGTCGGCGAAACCGCGTCCCTGGTAGAGGTGCGGGATGTCCGAGTAGCACGCGTGGGTGTACTGGGTGCCGGCTCCGAAGAACCAGCCGCCGTTGTAGCAGGGCGCCTTCTGGACCAGGCCGAGCGCGAACACGCCGATGGCCACGAGCGCGATGACCCGGACGGGCGTCCACCAGGAGGTCCCCAGCAGGGCGCGCCGCCCGAGAGGACCACCGATGAACTCGCTGCCGTTCCTGGAGACCTCGTCGTCCTGGGTCGGACGCACCGGGTCCGACTCGTGCACGCTCGCTGGCGTCGATTCAGCACTGGGCATGCGGCCCATCCTGCCGTACGAGGCTAGGAGTACGCCGAGGGCCGCCGCACCTGGTGGATGCGACGGCCCATGTTTCACGTGAAACACCCTCGACGGGGCATTTGGCGTCTAACCGCCTGATCCGCCGAAGAGGCCCCCATTGCCGTTGCCGTTGGTATTGCCGCCGTTCCCCTCGGTCGATGTGGCCGTGGGTGTCGAGGTCACACCGCCGTCGGTCCCGCCGTTGTCCGTACCGCCCGTGTCCTCGCACTGCCAGTCGAACCGGCAGGTCTCGGTAGCCGTGGGCGTCGGTGAGATCAGCGTCTGGCTGGGCGTCGGGGTCGGAGTCGGGGTCGGCGACTCGGTCTCGGTGGGCGTCGGGGTGGGCGTCGGGCTCGGCTCCTCGTTGACGATCTCACCGATGGGCTCCGGCGTCGGGAAGTCGATCGCCTTCTGGCCCTTCAGCGCCTTCTCCATGTAGTCGTGCCAGATCTCGGACGGGAACGACGCACCGTGGATCTTCTCCTGGCCACCCGTTCCGTACATCTCGAGGAACGTGCGGTTCTTCTTGGTCTCGTCGTCGTCGAGCCGGAACATGGTGATCGCCGTGGAGAGCTGCGGGGTGTAGCCGACGAACCAGGCGGACTTGTTGCCGTCGGTGGTACCGGTCTTGCCCGCCACATCACGTCCGGTCAACTGGGCGTTGGTACCCGTCCCCTTGTCGACCACGGTCTTGAGGACGTCGGTGACGTTGTCGGCGACCTTCTTCTCGAAGGCCTGCTCGGGCTTCGCCTTGTGCGTGAAGACGTCGCCGTCCTTGCTCGTGACCTTCTCGACGGAGTACGGCTCGTTCTGCTTGCCGCTGGCCGCGAAGGTCGCGTACGCGCCCGCCATGCGGATCGCGCTGGGATCGGAGATGCCGATGGAGAAGGACGGGAAGTTGGTGCCGGCCAGGCTGTTCTCCTTGAGGCCCGCGTCCGTGGCCGCCTCCTTCACCTTGTCCAGGCCGACGTCCATGCCGAGCTGCACGAAGGCGGAGTTCACGGACTCCCGCATCGCCTCACGAAGATCGATCTGGTACTTGGGCGGAGAGCCGTAGGACTGCTTGCCGTCGTTCTCCTGCAGCCACTCCTTGCCCTCCTCGTTCTTCCAGATCGAGCCGTCATAGTTCTTGATCTTGAGGTTGTTCTTGCCGCTGAACAGGCTCTTCGCGTTGACGACCGTGCGCTCGTCCTGTGCCTGGCTCTCGCCGAGGTCCGGGTCGCGCACACCCCACTTCATCGCCGCGGCGAGCACGAACGTCTTGAACGTCGAGCCGACCTGGGCACCGGTGGAGTCGCAGTTGTTGGTGAAGTGGGTGGTCGCGTCCTCGCCGCCGTAGCAGGCCCGGATCGCCCCGGTCGCCGGTTCCACCGACGCCCCGCCGAACTGGACGTAGGTGTCCTTGTCCGGGCGCTTCTTGGGGTCGATGTTCTCCTTGCGGACCTTCTTGACCGCTGCCTCGAGCTCCCCGACCTTCTTCTTGTCGAAGGTCGTGTAGATCGAGTAGCCGCCCTGCTGGAGCTGGTCGGCACTGAGGATCTTGTTGTTGACCAGATAGGCCTTGGCGAGGTCGACCAGATAGCCGATCTGCCCCTTGAGCTGGGTGTTGGACCGGGGGTTCTGCCACTTGGGCAGCGTGGTGTACTTCGCCCGCTCCGTCGCGCTGAGGTGGCCGTACTCGACCATCTTGCTGAGGGTGTCCTGCATTTGCCGCAGGGCCCGCCTCTGGTTGGCCTGAGGCGTGGCCTGCGTCGAGTCGATGGAGGTCGCGCCCGCCGGGTCGTAGTACGTGGCGCCCTTGAGCATGGCCGAGAGGAAGGCGCACTCGCCCGGATTCAGGTCCTTGGCGTCCTTGTTGAAGTACGCTCGCGCGGCTGCCTGGATGCCGTAGGCGTTGCGGCCGTAGTACGCGGAGTTCAGGTACCCCGCCATGATCTCGTCCTTGTTGACCGTGGCGCCCACCTTGATGGAGATGAAGATCTCCTTGAACTTGCGCGTGACGGTCTGGGACTGGTCGTTCAGGCGCGCGTTCTTGACGTACTGCTGGGTGATGGTGGAACCACCCTGGGTGTTGCCGCCCCTGGCCATGTTGAACACCGCGCGGGCGATGCCCTTGGGGTCAATGCCGCTGTCCGTGTAGAAGGTCTTGTTCTCCTGCGAGACGACGGCGTACTGCATCGCCTTCGGGATCTGCGCGAGATTGACGATCTGTCGGTTGGTCTCGCCACCGGTGGAGACCATCTCGGAGTCGTCGGACCAGTAGTAGACGTTGTTCTGAGCCGTCGCGGTCTCCGCGACGTTCGGAACGCTCACGAGCGCGTACCCGACGCCGGCGACCGCGACCAGGCTGCCGATGAAGCCGATGAACAGGCCCGTCACCAGCTTCCAGGACGGCACCCAGCGGGCCGCGCCGTACTTGCCCGCGCGCGGGTAGTCGATGAAGCGTTTCTTGCCCGGGTCGGACGCGCGTCCCCGGCCGGCCGGCGCCCCGCGCCTGCCCCCGCGCGCAGGCTCCGCCCCTCTGCGGCGACCACCGCCGCCCGTACTTCTCTGGGCAGCACGGCGGGCCTCGGCACGGCTGCCGTACTGCCGGTCCTCGCCTCCCGGACCGTGGGATGCCGACTCCTGGGAGCTGGTCCCATAGGAGTCGGCAAGAGACCCGGTGGCGCCTCGCGGAGCCGCGCGGCGACCGGAGGACGAGCCGGACTGGCCGCGTCGGGCCGCGGCACGTCCGCCTCCCTGCGGCTGCGGCGGTTTGCGACGGTGCTCGCTCATCGAACGACTACTCCTCGGGCAGGCGCACCCTTGCGCGCCTGGAAACGGCGGCTGGTTTCCGGTCCCCCCGAAGTACGGATGTGGTCGGTCGCGCATTCATCCGTACCGCACCGGGACAGCAACGCCCCCCAGGCGTCACTCGGTTCCCGGTGGTGTGCATGCCGCACAGACTACGCACCGTCAAAACCCGCCGAGCCCCGAAGTTCACCCCAAACCAGGCAACTTGGTTCCGATGAATCACTGATGTGATCCCGTTCACCGTCTTCCCACTTGTCGCTTCCGGAAGGGCGTTCTATCGTCTTGATGTATCGAGTCGATACATCGGGGCGAGACAGTGACGAGGAGGCGACGATGAGCCGGCGTTCCGGGATCCTCGAATTCGCCGTGCTCGGCCTGCTCCGCGAGTCCCCGATGCACGGCTATGAGCTGCGCAAACGTCTCAATACATCCCTGGGCGTGTTCCGTGCCTTCAGCTACGGCACGCTCTACCCCTGCCTCAAGACGCTGCTCGCCAACGGCTGGTTGATCGAGGAACCGGGGAACACCACCGAGGACGCCCTCGCCGCACCACTCGCAGGGCGTCGCGCCAAGATCGTCTATCGGTTGACGGCGGAAGGTAAGGAGCACTTCGAGGAACTGCTCTCGCAGACGGGTCCCGACGCGTACGAGGACGAGCACTTCGCCGCTCGTTTCGCCTTCTTCGGGCAGACCTCACGCGACGTCCGTATGCGAGTCCTCGAAGGCCGGCGCAGCCGGCTGGAGGAGCGCCTGGAGAAGATGAGTGCCTCGCTGGCACGCACCCGGGAGCGCCTCGACGACTACACGCTTGAGCTCCAGCGCCACGGGATGGAGTCCGTGGAGCGCGAAGTGCGCTGGCTGAACGAGCTCATCGAGAGCGAACGGGCCGGCCGGGACCGCAAAGGTCCCGGCCAGGGCGAAGCCGCTCGCGACACCACAGAGGGAGCGCCGGGCGTCCTGCCCCGGACCGGGGACACCCCCGGGCCGGATACGCCCGGCGACACCGCCACGTGAGGCCCCTGCCAGGGCCTCACTCGTACACACAGGGAGCAACCGGAATGGGTTCGGTTCGCGTAGCCGTCGTCGGCGTGGGCAACTGCGCTGCGTCGCTGGTTCAGGGAGTCGAGTACTACAAGGACGCCGACCCGGCGGCCAGGGTGCCCGGGCTGATGCACGTCCAGTTCGGCGAGTACCACGTGCGTGACATCGAGTTCGTCGCGGCGTTCGACGTCGACGCGAAGAAGGTCGGTCTCGACCTCGCCGATGCCATCGGCGCCTCCGAGAACAACACCATCAAGATCTGCGACGTGCCGAACACCGGCGTGACCGTCCAGCGCGGCCACACCCTCGACGGCCTCGGCAAGTACTACCGCGAGACCATCGAGGAGTCCGCCGAGGCCCCGGTCGACGTCGTCCAGATCCTCAAGGACAAGCAGGTCGACGTCCTCGTCTGCTACCTGCCCGTCGGTTCCGAGGACGCGGCGAAGTTCTACGCCCAGTGCGCCATCGACGCCAAGGTCGCCTTCGTCAACGCCCTCCCGGTCTTCATCGCCGGCACCAAGGAGTGGGCGGACAAGTTCACCGAGGCGGGCGTCCCGATCGTCGGCGACGACATCAAGTCCCAGGTCGGCGCGACCATCACGCACCGCGTCATGGCGAAGCTGTTCGAGGACCGCGGCGTCGTCCTGGACCGCACGATGCAGCTCAACGTCGGCGGCAACATGGACTTCAAGAACATGCTCGAGCGTGACCGCCTGGAGTCCAAGAAGATCTCCAAGACGCAGGCCGTCACCTCCCAGATCCCCGACCGGGACCTGGGCGAGAAGAACGTCCACATCGGCCCGTCCGACTACGTTGCCTGGCTCGACGACCGCAAGTGGGCGTACGTCCGTCTTGAGGGCCGCGCCTTCGGTGACGTCCCGCTGAACCTGGAGTACAAGCTCGAGGTCTGGGACTCCCCGAACTCCGCCGGTGTCATCATCGACGCCCTGCGCGCCGCGAAGATCGCCAAGGACCGCGGCATCGGCGGCCCGATCCTGTCGGCCTCCAGCTACTTCATGAAGTCCCCGCCGGTCCAGTACTTCGACGACGAGGCCCGCGAGAACGTCGAGAAGTTCATCAAGGGTGAAGTCGAGCGCTAAGGCTCACTCAGAACGCTCCTGCCAGGGCCGCCGAGGGTCCCCGGGCTTGTCGCCCGGGGACCCTCGCCGTATGTGAGGCTGTGCCCCATGTCCGTCGTCCGCGATCTGCGTGTCCTTCTCCGCCTCCGGGACTTCCGGCGCCTGCTCTCCGTGCGCCTGCTCTCCCAGGGCGCCGACGGCGTCTACCAGATCGCGCTCGCCGCCTACGTCGTGTTCTCCCCGGAGAAGCAGACCTCGGCCACGGCGATCGCCTCCGCGATGGCGGTCCTGCTGCTCCCGTACTCCTTGGTGGGCCCCTTCGCCGGCGTCCTCCTGGACCGCTGGCGCCGCCGCCAGGTCTTCCTCTACGGCAATCTCGTGCGCGCCCTGCTGGCATCGGCGACGGCCGCCCTGATGCTCAGCCACGTACCGGACTGGCTCTTCTACGTCTCCGCCCTCTGCGTCACCGCCGTCAACCGCTTCGTCCTGTCCGGCCTGTCCGCCGCACTGCCCCGGGTCGTGGACGAGGACCGTCTGGTGATCGCCAACTCCCTCTCCCCGACGGCCGGGACCCTCGCCGCGACGGCGGGCGGCGGCCTCGCCTTCCTGGTGCGACTGCTGGTCGCCGACTCCGACGCGGCCGTGGTGCTGCTGGGAGCGGGCCTGTACCTGTGCGGTGCGCTCGCCGCGCTGCGCATGCCACCGGAACTGCTGGGCCCCGACCGCCAGTTGGTCCGGCCCCGCCTCGGTGACGCTCTCACCGGCACCGCACGCGACCTGGCCGCCGGCGTACGACACCTGGCCGCACCCGCTCGCCGGTCGGCCGCCCGAGCGCTCGCAGCGATGTCGGTCATGCGGTTCTGCTACGGCGCTCTGCTCGTCATGGTGCTCATGCTCTGCCGGTACGCCCTGACGTCCGACCCGGACGACGGGCTGGCTCTGCTGGGGCTGGCGTTGGGCATTTCCGGCGCCGGGTTCTTCGCTGCCGCTGTCCTGACCCCCTGGGCCGCGGGCAAACTCGGACCGGAGTGCTGGATCGTCGTGTGCGCGGCGACCGCCGCGGTACTGGTGCCTGCCCTCGGGCTCCCCTTCGCCACCGTCCCCATGCTCGTCGCGGCGTTCGTGCTGGGCCTGATCACCCAGGGCGCCAAGATCGCCACGGACACGATCGTGCAGTCGTCCGTCGACGACGCATTCCGGGGCCGGATCTTCTCTGTCTACGACGTCCTGTTCAACATCGCTTTCGTGGGCGCCGCGGCCGTGGCTGCCCTGATCCTGCCGCCGGACGGTCGCTCGGCGGCCTTGGTGGTCACGGTCGCCGTCCTCTACGCGACGGTCGCTGTGGCGATGACGAGGCAGCGGCAGATGGCACCAGAACGCTGAAGGGGCGATGTTTCACGTGAAACACCGCCCCTCGATGCGCTCCGGGTCATGTTTCACGTGAAACATGACCCCGTTGCACAGCCTCAGCCCTGTGCGGCCCACCACTCCTTGAGGGCGGCCACCGCTTCGTCGCGCTCCATCGGCCCGTTCTCCAGGCGAAGCTCCAGCATGTGCTTGTACGCACGGCCCACGGCAGGACCGGGTGCCACGCCGAGGATCTCCATGATCTGGTTGCCGTCGAGGTCGGGCCTGATCGAGTCCAGCTCCTCCTGCTCCTGAAGCTGGGAGATCCGCTCCTCCAGACCGTCGTAGGCACGGGACAGCGCGGCTGCCTTGCGCTTGTTCCTGGTCGTGCAGTCCGAGCGGGTCAGCTTGTGGAGCCGGTCGAGCAGCGGACCCGCGTCCCGGACATAGCGGCGAACCGCCGAGTCCGTCCACTCACCGGTGCCGTACCCGTGGAACCGCAGATGGAGCTCGACGAGCCGGGAGACGTCCTTCACCAGCTCGTTGGAGTACTTGAGAGCCGTCATCCGCTTCTTGGTCATCTTCGCGCCGACCACCTCGTGGTGGTGGAACGAGACCCGGCCGTCCTTCTCGAAGCGGCGGGTGCGCGGCTTGCCGATGTCGTGAAGCAGCGCGGACAGGCGCAGGGTCAGGTCCGGCCCTTCCTTCTCCAGCGCGATGGCCTGCTCCAGAACGATCAGCGTGTGCTCGTACACGTCCTTGTGCCGGTGGTGCTCGTCGCTCTCCAGTCGCAGGGCCAGCAGCTCCGGCAGCACATGCTCGGCGAGGCCCGTGTCGACCAGCAGCGTCAGCCCCTTGCGCGGGTGGCCGGACAGGATGAGTTTGTTGAGCTCGTCCCTGATCCGCTCGGCCGAGACGATCTCCAGGCGTCCGCACATCTCCGTCATCGCGGTGACCACTTCGGGGGCCACCGTGAAGTCGAGCTGCGCCGCGAAGCGCGCGGCCCGCATCATCCGCAGCGGGTCGTCCGAGAAGGACGCCTCCGGAGTACCCGGCGTCCGCAGCACCCGCGCCGCGAGGTCGTCGAGACCGCCGTGCGGGTCGATGAACTTCTTCTCCGGGAGAGCGACGGCCATCGCGTTCACGGTGAAGTCCCGCCGGACGAGGTCCTCCTCGATGGAGTCGCCGTACGACACCTCGGGCTTGCGCGAGGTGCGGTCGTAGGCCTCGGACCGGTAGGTGGTCACCTCGATCTGATAGCCGTCCTTCTGCGCCCCCACGGTGCCGAAGGCGATCCCGACCTCCCAGACGGCGTCCGCCCAGGGCCGCACGATCTTCAGTACGTCCTGGGGACGGGCGTCGGTCGTGAAGTCCAGGTCGTTGCCGAGCCGGCCGAGCAGTGCGTCCCGTACCGAACCGCCGACCAGGGCGAGTGAGAACCCGGCCTCCTGGAACCGGCGGGCGAGCTCGTCGGCGACAGGTGCGACCTCGAGCGGTTCGTCCACCGCGCGGTCCTGCACCTGACTCGGGGCACTGAGGTTGTCTTCGTTGGCGTTCGGCACAACAGAAGAGGGTACGTGGCCCGGGCGTACCCGGGCGCCTCCATTAAACGTGCACAGACTCGCCATCCGGACCTGCACAAGGTCTGCCCCGGAGTCCCATGCGCGTGCTCCCCTCTATACATACACATTCGGGACAGTGCGGCAGGGTTCCCCGATCTTGTGGAGCGGTCCGCGGCACTTCCCCTCAGCGCGCATCGTTACCATGCGTGGACGCACATTCCGACGACCACTGACGACGACGAGGGACGGGCGAGCGCGTGGCCGAGGCGGCAGACTTCCAGGGGACGAGTCCCTCACCTGCCCGCCGCTGGCTGCGGCGCACCGGGGCCCTGCTCGCGGGGGCCCCTCTGCTGGCCGGTCTGTGCCAGCTCTCCGCCCCCGCGCCCGCCGAGGCCGCCGACAGCTCCGGATCGGTTTCCGTCGCAATCGACACGCTCAGCCCGAGCGCGCCTACGGAGGGTGACACCCTCACCGTGTCGGGGACGGTGACCGCCACCGGCAAGCAGGCCGTGTCGGGCGCCCATGTCGGCTTGCAGGTGGGTCCGGAGCTGAACACCCGCTCGTCGATCGACAGGGTCAGCGGGGACGCGGACTCGTTCCAGGGCGACACGGGCTCCGAGGTCGGCGCGAAGTACGAGGCGAAGTTCGCCAAGCTGACCCCCGGGGTGGCCCAGCCCTTCACCATCTCCGTCCCGGTCGACGAATTGGACCTCGGTGACGCCGGCGTCTACCAGTTCGCCGTCGCGGTGTCCGGCAGGACCGCGGCCCAGTCGTGGGACCACCCACTGGGCATCCAGCGGACTTTCCTGCCCTGGCAGTCCGACGAGGTGGACACGAAGACGAAGACGACGTTCCTGTGGCCGCTGATCTCCACCGTGCACATGACGGCGGAGACCGGCTCGAACGCCCAGCAGACACCGGTCTTCCTCAACGACGACCTCGCCGAGGAGATCTCGGCGGGCGGGCGGCTGGACCAGATGCTGTCGCTGGGCGAGAACCTGGACGTCACGTGGGTGATCGATCCGGACCTGCTGGCGTCCGTGGACGCGATGACCCGCAGCTACCGGATCCAGGGCGAGGGCGACACCACCATCGCCGGCACCCACCAGGCACTCGCCAAGCAGTGGCTGGCCAAGCTCCAGACAGCGGTGGAGGACAAGGAGGTCGTCGCGCTCCCCTTCGCCGATCCCGACCTCGCCTCCCTGGCTCACAACGGGACGAGCGTCACCGGCTCGCTCAGCCATCTCGACGAGGCCACCGACGTCGCGGCCACCACGGTGCGGACCGTGCTCCACGTGACACCGAGCACCGACTTCGCCTGGCCCGTGAACGGCGCGGTGGACCCGTCGATCGTCAAGGTCGCCACCTCAGCCGGTGCCGACAAGGTGATCGCCCGCAGCGACAGCCTCCAGGAGACCGCCGGACTGTCGTACACGCCTTCCGCGGCCCGTCCCATCGGCGGCGGCACCACTGCGGTCGTCGCGGACGCGCGGCTGTCCACGGCCTTCCAGGGCGATCTGACGAAGGCCTCGTCCGCCACACTCGCCGTCCAGCAGTTCCTCGCCCAGAGCCTCGCTCTCGACCTCCAGACGGACAAGCAGCGCAGCATCGTCGTCGCCCCGCAGCGCACGCCCACAGCCGCCCAGGCGGACGCCATGGCCGAGGCGATCACCGCGCTGCAGGGCGGCAACTGGTCGCAGTCCCAGAAGCTCACGGCGGCCGCCGCGGCCAAGCCCGACCCCGAGGCCACCACCAAGGTGCCCTCCGCGTCCGCCTACCCCGCCTCGCTGCGCAAGCAGGAACTGCCGAAGTGGGCCTTCCAGCAGATCGCGAGCACGCAGAACAAGCTCGACAACTTCAAGGTGATCCTCTCCGACCAGTCCCGCGTCGTGACCCCGTTCGGACGGGCCATGAACCGCGAGATGTCCACGTCGTGGCGGGGCCGCGCCTCCGAGGCGAGCGGCTTCCGCGCGGACGTCGAGGCCTACCTCGACGAACTGATCTCCCAGGTGAGCCTGATCGACAAGTCGGAGACCAAGCTCTCCGGACGCAGCGCCACGATCCCGGTGACGGTCCAGAACAACCTGGTGCAGGGAGTGGAGCACCTGCGGCTGCGGCTGACCTCGCTGAGCCCGAACAGGCTCGAGATCGGCGGCTCCTCCTACTACGAGCAGCAGGTCGAGGTCTCCGGCGGCCACAGCCAGACGGTGAAGTTCACCACGACGGCCAACGCCAACGGCAAGGCCTCGGTGATCGCCCAGTTGTACACGGAGGACGGCCAGCCGTACGGCGAGCCCGTGAGGTTCGACGTGAAGGTCACCGAGTTCACGGCTACGGTGATGCTCGTCATCGGTGGCGGTGTCCTGCTGCTGGTGCTGGCAGGATTCCGGATGTACACCCAGCGCAAGCGAGCAGCGGCCCGCGGGGCCGGGCCGCAGGGCCCGGACGACGAGGCGGGTGAAGCCGTGGACGGTCCGGAGAACCCGGATGGCTCCGAGGACCGTCTCAAGGAGGAGTCCGGCACCGGACCCCGTGCGGACGACCCGGAGCAGCCGAGTGACCTGACGGCGGACACCGAAGCGGAAAGCGCCGACCCGTCCGGCACGGGTGAGAGAGTGGACCGTTGAGGATGTCGTGGCCGGTGGGCCCGGGACGATGAGGTGGGGTAACCATGAACGCGCCGTACGACGGTGATCGCGGTCAGGGCGCGGACAACTCGGGTCGCCCCGAGGGGCCGCCGCCCGAGCACGGCCAGGTGCCGCCGCAGGCTCCCGCGGACATGTACCTCCAGGACGCCTACGAGCAGGACCCCTACCGGGCGCAGGACCTGCACGCCCAGGACCCGGTCGCGGAGGCCCTCTACGACCGCGCCGCGCATCCCCCGCCGCCGCCCGGCACCTATCAGCCGCAGCAGCCGCTCTACTCCCAGCCGCCGCAGTCTCCCTACGCCCCGGACCCGCACGTGTGGGCGCAGACCCCGGCTCCCGAGCCGGAGGGGCCGACGCAGTACCTGCCGTACGGCGACAACCCCCGCACCACGCAGTTCGTGGGGGTCGACGACCTGGTGAGCGAGGCCGGCGAGGAACGCCACGAACCGGACGCGTTCGCCCACCTGTTCCGCGACCAGCAGCAGCGTGGCGGCCGGCCGACGGACCCCCCGTCGGTACCGGGGCCGGGCGGGCCGGCCCAGCAGTTCCAGGTTCCCGCGGCGCCCGCGCCGTCGGCCGACGAGACCATGAACCTGGGGACCGCGCCGGTCGCGGCCGCGGCGGCCCCCGAGGCTCCCGCCGCCCCCGCGAAGAAGGGCGGCAAGGCGACCGGCCTGCTGAAGTCGAGCGCCGTGATGGCGGCCGGCACGATGGTCTCGCGCCTGACCGGCTTCATCCGTTCGGCACTCATCGTCTCGGCGCTCGGCACCGCCTTCCTGGGCGACTCCTTCCAGGTGGCCTACCAGCTACCGACCATGATCTACATCCTCACCGTCGGCGGCGGCCTGAACTCCGTCTTCGTGCCGCAGCTCGTTCGCGCCATGAAGGAGGACGACGACGGCGGCGAGGCCTTCGCCAACCGCCTGCTGACGCTCGTGATGGTGGCTCTCGCCCTGCTCACCGCGCTCACCATGTTCGCGGCACCGCTCCTGGTGCGGGCGCTGTCGAACCCCGTGGCGACCAACCCCGCGGCCAACGACGTCGCCATCACCTTCACCCGCTACTTCCTGCCCTCCATCTTCTTCATGGGCATCCACGTGGTGATGGGGCAGATCCTCAACGCGCGCGGCAAGTTCGGCGCGATGATGTGGACTCCGGTCCTCAACAACATCGTCATCATCGTCACGCTCGCGATGTTCCTGTGGGTCTACGGCACCGCCGGGCGCTCCGGCATGAGCGTCACGAACATCCCGGCGGAGGGCCAGCGGCTGCTCGGCGTGGGCATCCTGCTCGGCCTCGTGGTGCAGGCCCTCGCGATGATCCCGTACCTGCGCGAGACCGGGTTCCGGCTGCGCCTGCGCTTCGACTGGAAGGGCCACGGCCTCGGCAAGGCCGCGATGCTCGCGAAGTGGACGATCCTGTTCGTCCTCGCCAACCAGGCGGGCGCCCTGGTCGTCACCCAGCTCGCCACCGCGGCCGTCGCCGACACCAAGATCCCCGGCACCGGCTTCAGCGCCTACGCCAACGCCCAGCTCATCTGGGGCCTTCCGCAGGCCATCATCACCGTCTCGCTGATGGCCGCGCTGCTGCCGCGCATCTCCCGCTCGGCCGCGGAGGACGACGCCGGCGCGGTCCGCGACGACATCTCGCAGGGCCTGCGCACCACCGCGGTCGCCATCGTGCCCATCGCCTTCGGCTTCCTGTCGCTCGGCATCCCGATGTGCACGCTGATCTTCGGGGCCTCCAGCACCGGCGCCGCCACGAACATGGGCTACATGCTGATGGCCTTCGGCCTCGGCCTGATCCCCTATTCGGTCCAGTACGTCGTCCTGCGCGCCTTCTACGCCTACGAGGACACCCGGACGCCCTTCTACAACACCGTCATCGTGGCCGCCGTCAACGCCGCGGCCTCCGCCGCCTGTTACGCCGTGCTGCCGCCCCGCTGGGCCGTGGTCGGCATGGCCGCCTCGTACGGTCTCGCGTACGCGATCGGTGTCGGTGTCGCTTGGAACCGGCTGCGCAAGCGCCTCGGTGGCGACCTGGACGGCAACCGCGTCCTGCGCACCTACGCCCGCCTCTGCATCGCCTCCGTCCCGGCGGCCCTGCTCAGCGGAGCGGCCTGCTACGGCATCGGTCACTCGCTCGGCCAGGGAGTCGTCGGTTCGTTCGCCGCGCTGATCGTGGGCGGAGCGGTTCTGCTCGGGGTCTTCTTCGTCGCCGCCCGCAAGATGCGCATCGAGGAGCTGAACTCGTTGGTCGGCATGGTCCGGGGGCGTCTGGGGCGCTGAGGCAGGGGTACGCGCACAACCATCGACCGCCACCGTGTGTCGTGCATAGCGGCGGACTGTGGGCACAATTGGATTCTGCGTCGCACGGCGCGCAATGAATGGGGAGGCAGGGAACGACGGTGGCGGAACGGAGCACGGCTGCCGTCGACGTGGCAGACACCAGCGGTGACCAACCGCTGACCGCCAAGGCGGACCAGTCCACGGCCGACGGCGTGGCCAAGAACCGGGAGCGGGACACGGAAGACGTCGAGGCACAGGGGAGTGGCGGGACCGAGAGTCCTGGCAAGGCGTCACCGCCGGAGCTGCACAGCGGCCACAAACTCGCCAGACGCTACCGTCTCGAGGAGTGCGTCACCCGGTTGGACGGGTTCAGCAGTTGGCGTGCCGTGGACGAGAAACTCCGTCGGGCCGTCGGCGTGCACATCCTGCCCGCCGACCATGCGCGGGCGCGCTCCGTCCTGGCCGCGGCCCGTTCCTCCGCGCTGCTGGGTGACCCGCGCTTCGTCCAGGTCCTGGACGCCGTCGAGGAGAACGACCTCGTCTACGTCGTCCACGAATGGCTGCCCGACGCGACCGAGCTCACCACCCTCCTCGCCCCGGGCCCGCTGGAGGTGTACGACGCCTACCAGATGGTCAGTCAGGTGGCGTCCGCCATGGCAGCGGCCCACCGCGAGGGCCTCGCGCACCTGCGGCTGAACCCCAACGCGGTCCTGCGCACGTCGAGCGGGCAGTGGCGCATCCGCGGCCTCGCCGTGAACGCCGCGCTGCGGGGCGCCAGTTCGGAGAGTCCGCAGCGCACGGACACCGAGGCGATCGGCGCGCTCCTGTACGCGGCGCTCACCCAGCGGTGGCCGTACGAGAGCGACGCCTACGGTCTGGCCGGCCTGCCCAAGGACGTGGGCCTCATCGCCCCCGACCAGGTGCGGGCGGGTGTCCACCGCGGACTGTCCGAGCTCGCCATGCGGGCCCTCGCCAACGACGGGGCGACCGCCTCCCGCCACGAGTCGGCGTGCACCACACCCGAGGAACTGGTCAAGGCGATCGGGGAGATGCCCCGCATCCGCCCCCCGGAGCCGGCGTTCACGGCCCCGCCCGAGTACCAGCGCACGACGTACCAGCAGGGCACCTACGGCCGTCCGGCGCCGCCCGGTGTCACCCAGCCCGTGGTGCCTCCGCCCCCGCCGCTGCAGAGCCGTACCGGCCGGGCCCTGAAGTGGGCGGTCTCGGCCCTCCTCATCGCCGCGCTGGGCCTCGGCAGTTGGCAGCTCGCGGACGCCCTGATGGACCGGGGCGGCACGTCGGACGAGAACCAGACGCAGACGAACGACGACGGCGACAAGAACAGCACCGCGCCTAAGCCGACGAAGACCCTCAGCATCGAGAACGCCCAGGAGTACGTGGCCGAGGGCGACGCACAGCACCCCGCCGACGTGAAGCTCACGTACGACAGCAGCATGACGACGGGATGGCGGACCAGCAGTTACAAGGACGGTCCGAAGATAGTGATCAAGCCCGGCGTCGGCATCGTCTACGACCTCGGTTCCGCTCAGGAGGTGTCGGCCGCCACGCTGTCGCTCCGGTACGGCGGCAACCACACCACGGCCGAGCTGTACGCCTCCGACTCGCTCACGCCGTCCTCGCTGGACTCGCTGGACAAGATCGGTTCGGCCACGACGAACGGCACCACGGCCACGGTGAAGGTCGGCAAGCCGGTGAAGTCGCGGTACGTCCTGGTGTGGCTCACCGCGCTCCCTTACTCCGGAGCCGACTCCGCGAACTACAGCGACCCCGGCTACAAGCAGGCCATCACCAACGTGAAGTTCACCGGCTGAGCACTCACCGCAGACAAGGGGAGGGGGTCCGATGGCAGATGACACCGCATACGGCGACACCAGCGATCAGGACCTCCTGGCCCGTCACGTAGCGGGCGACCCCGACGCCTTCGGTGAACTCGTACGGCGGCACCGGGACCGGCTGTGGGCCGTCGCCCTCCGCACGCTCGGAGACCGCGAGGAAGCCGCTGACGCCGTCCAAGACGCGCTCGTGTCCGCCTACCGGGCCGCGCACACCTTCCGGGGGCAGTCGGCGGTCACGACCTGGCTGCACCGGATCACGGTCAACGCCTGCCTGGACCGGGCCCGAAAGGCCGCCTCCCGCAAGACCTCCCCGGTGGACGACACCGAGCGCCTGGAGCAGCTCTTGGAGCCGCACGAGGAGGCCTCGGCACCGGCCGAACGCAACGACCTCCACCGCCAGCTCGTGGAGGCCCTCGGTACGCTCCCACCCGACCAGCGCGCGGCCCTCGTCCTCGTGGACATGCAGGGCTACCCGGTCGCCGAGGCCGCCAGCATGCTCGACGTCCCGACGGGGACGGTGAAGAGTCGCTGCGCCCGGGGAAGAGCCAGACTGCTCCCGCTTCTCACCCATCTGCGGCCGGAAAACGCCGGAACAGGCAGAGAAGCGGGCGTCGGACGGAACCGGACGCAGGAGACATCCGTCCCACCCGCAGCGGGACCTCCGTCGGACGGCTCGCCAGATTCGGGACCAAGCGATTCAGCCGTAGTGAAGGGCGGAGGTGGGCGAGCGTGACTTCCACGACAGACACAGACGGGCACCCGGACGTCGCGGAGATCTCCGACCTCACTGAGGGCATCCTCTCCCCCTCCCAGACCGCTGACGTACGCCGGCATCTGGACGAGTGCGAACTCTGCGCGGACGTACACACCTCATTGCAGGAGATCCGCGGTCTGCTCGGCACGCTGCCGGGACCGCCGCAGATGCCCGCCGACGTCGCCGGCAGGATCGACGCCGCCCTCGCCGCGGAGGCGCTCCTCCAGGCCACCGCTCCCGAAGCGGTGAACGCACCGGCGCCGGTCGACAGCGCGCGTGTTTCACGTGAAACATCGCCCACCGCCGACCGCCCCACGGGGCATGCCCGTACTTCCAGCACCGGCCCGGGGCGGAAGGACCGCCGAAGGAACGGACGCCGCAAGGTCGCCGTCCTCGGAGCCGTCTTCACCGTCGCCGCACTGGGATTCGGTTCCGTCCTGCTGTCGTCGTTGGACGACGGCAAGCCGAACGACTCAGCACGCGGCCAGAGCACCGCCTCCGCCGACACCTTCTCCGCGAGCGGACTCGAGAAGCAGGTGTCGAAGCTGCTCATCGAGAAGAGCACAAGCGGTGGTTCCCGGGCTCCGCACAGCAGCATGGGCGCGGCGCAGAACATCCCCGGCTCCGAGGATCCCCGCATCCTGGTGACGCCCGAGGTTCCCCAGTGCGTCCAGAACGGCATCCACTCCAGCGATGCCCCGCTCGCGACCGAGGACGGCGTCTACAAGGGCACGGATGCGATTCTGGTCGTGCTGCGTGATCCCTCCGACAGCACCCGGGTCACCGTCTACATCGTGGATGCGTCGTGTGTGAAGAACGCCCCGACCGGCACCGCGAAGGTTCTCCTGAAGCGTTCCTACGCCCACTCCTGACCGAGCACGCTTCGTCTCCGCCCTGCGTGGTAATGCGTACGGTGTGGCCTCTCCGTGTGCCCGGACACACCGGGAATGCGCGCCCCTTAGGATCCGTTGGGTGGGGTGAGAGTTCTGCGAGGGGCTCCACCGGTCCGACGACGCAGTCCAGAGACGAGGAACCAAGCCGTGAGCGACGTCCGTAACGTGATCATCATCGGCTCCGGGCCCGCCGGCTACACGGCGGCGCTCTACACCGCGCGCGCGTCGCTGAAGCCGCTGGTGTTCGAGGGCGCCGTCACCGCCGGTGGCGCGCTGATGAACACCACCGAGGTGGAGAACTTCCCCGGCTTCCAGGACGGCATCATGGGCCCCGAGCTCATGGACAACATGCGCGCCCAGGCGGAGCGCTTCGGTGCCGAGCTCATCCCGGACGACATCGTCAACGTCGACCTGACCGGCGAGATCAAGACCGTCACCGACACCTCGGGTACGGTCCACCGGGCGAAGGCCGTCATCGTCACCACCGGCTCGCAGCACCGCAAGCTGGGCCTGCCGAACGAGGACGCCCTCTCCGGGCGCGGTGTCTCGTGGTGTGCCACCTGTGACGGCTTCTTCTTCAAGGACCAGGACATCGCCGTGATCGGCGGCGGTGACACCGCGATGGAGGAGGCCACCTTCCTCTCCCGCTTCGCCAAGTCCGTGACGATCGTCCACCGCCGTGACACCCTGCGCGCCTCCAAGGCGATGCAGGAGCGTGCCTTCGCCGACCCGAAGATCAAGTTCGTGTGGGACAGCGAGGTTGCCGAGATCCAGGGCGACCCGAAGCTCTCGGGCCTGAAGCTGCGCAACCTCAAGACCGGTGAGCTCTCGGACCTGGCGGTCACCGGCCTGTTCATCGCGATCGGCCACGACCCGCGCACCGAGCTCTTCAAGGGCCAGCTCGAGCTGGACGACGAGGGTTACCTGAAGGTGGAAGCGCCTTCGACCCGCACCAACCTGACCGGCGTCTTCGGCGCCGGTGACGTGGTCGACCACACCTACCGTCAGGCGATCACGGCCGCCGGCACCGGCTGTTCCGCCGCTCTCGACGCCGAGCGCTTCCTCGCCGCCCTCGCGGACGCGGAGAAGGCCGAGCCCGAGAAGACCGCTGTCTGACCCCCTTCCCGCCCCACCGCACCAACCCAGTTAAGGAGCCCGCCGTGGCCGGCACCCTGAAGAATGTGACCGACGATTCCTTCGAGCAGGACGTCCTGAAGAGCGACAAGCCCGTCCTGGTGGACTTCTGGGCCGCCTGGTGCGGACCGTGCCGTCAGATCGCTCCGTCCCTCGAGGCGATCGCCGCCGAGTACGGCGACAAGATCGAGGTCGTCAAGCTGAACATCGACGAGAACCCGGGTACGGCCGCCAAGTACGGCGTCATGTCCATCCCGACGCTGAACGTGTACCAGGGTGGCGAGGTCGCCAAGACCATCGTCGGTGCCAAGCCGAAGGCCGCGATCGTCCGCGACCTCGAGGACTTCATCGCCGAGTGATGTTTCACGTGAAACACGATGGGGCCGGTCCGAATGGACCGGCCCCATCGTGTTGTCAGCGGCTCCGCCGCATCACAGAGGACGCAGCGCCGGTTCCTTCTGTACAGCCCCCAGCAGCCGGTCCAGTGCCATCTCCACGTCTTCCTTCCAGGAGAGCGTGGTGCGCAGCTCCAGCCTCAGCCTCGGATACGTGGGATGGGGTCGGACCGTCTTGAACCCGACGGCGAGGAGATGGTCGGCGGGCAGCAGACAGGCGGGCTCCTTCCAGCGGGCGTCACCGAAGGCCTCGATGGCCTTGAAGCCCCGCCGCAGCAGATCCTTGGCGACCGTCTGCACCATCACCCGGCCCAGCCCCTGCCCCTGATACCCCGGCATGATGAACGACGTCATCAACTGGACGGCGTCCGGCGAGACAGGACTCGTGGGGAACGCGGTGGACCGGGGGACATACGCGGGAGGGGCGTAGAGGACGAAGCCGACCGGTACGTCGTCGACGTAGACGACACGGCCGCACGATCCCCAGTCCAGCAGGACGGCGGAGATCCAGGCTTCCTTCTCCAGGGCGGCTGTTCCCGCCTTTACCGCTGCTTCTCCGCTGACGGGGTCCAGCTCCCAGAAGACGCACGAGCGGCACCGCTGGGGTAGGTCCGGAAGGTTGTCCAGCGTGAGCGGTACGAGCCGACGCCCCATGAAGGCTGTTCCTCGCTTTCTGCGCCTGCCGCGTCGCGGGCGGCCGTCAGAGCGCTCCGTTCCCGGAGCAGGCTGCCGACGAAACCGCCGACCGCCCCCAGTCCCAGGCCCGCGCTCACCAGTCCGCTTCTGCTCATCGTTCGCATGGCCCCTCCCTCCCCTCAGAGGTGCTGCCGGGTGGATGTGCCGCACCCATTCGCATCGTATCCACACAGAGAATCCATCGATACCGCTCCAAAGCAAAGAGCGGGCCGTGTCCGGTACACACCGGACACGGCCCGCTCTTGATGCCAGACCTGGGCTGGGTCACTCTCGTGCGACCCGGCTCAGGCTTCCGTTTCCTCGTCCTCGCCGTCCAGCAGACTGTTCTGCAGAACCGGTCCCTCACCGGGGGCGAGGGAGCTGAGGATGCGCTCGAGATCCTCCATGGAGGCGAACTCGACGGTGATCTTGCCCTTCTTCTGCCCGAGGTCGACCTTCACCCGCGTCTCGAAACGGTCCGAGAGACGAGTCGCGAGGTCGGTCAGCGCCGGAGAGACCCGGGCGCCGGCGCGCGGCCCCTTGGATCGTTGGGCGGTCTGCGGCCGCGAACCCATGAGGGTCACGATCTCCTCGACCGCACGCACCGACAGCCCCTCGGCCACGATGCGATGGGCCAGGCGGTCCTGCTCCTCCGAGTCCTCGACGGAGAGCAGGGCACGGGCGTGTCCGGCCGAGAGCACTCCGGCAGCCACACGACGCTGCACCGCCGGCGAGAGCTTCAGCAGACGCAGGGTGTTGGAGACCTGCGGGCGGGACCGGCCGATGCGGTCCGCGAGCTGGTCGTGCGTGCAGTTGAAGTCCTTCAGCAGTTGGTCGTAGGCGGCTGCCTCTTCCAACGGGTTGAGCTGAGCCCGGTGCAAGTTCTCCAGGAGGGCGTCCAGGAGAAGCTTGTCGTCGTCCGTGGCCCGCACGATCGCGGGGATCGCCTCCAGGCCGGCCTCACGACTGGCCCGCCAGCGCCGCTCGCCCATGATGAGCTCGTAGCGGCTGGGCCCGACCTGCCGTACCACGACGGGCTGGAGGAGGCCGACCTCCTGGATGGAGGTGACCAGCTCCTGGAGCGCATCCTCGTCGAAGACCTCACGCGGCTGACGCGGGTTCGGCGTGATGGAGTCGAGGGGGAGTTCCGCGAAGTGGGCGCCCATGGGAGGCGCGGGCGTCTCCGGGTAGCCGTTGACCGCCGGCGCCTCGGTTTCATGTGAAACAGGCGGCAGCGTGGCCACCTTCGCCGCGGCCACCCCACGGTCCGTCGTCAACACCGGCACGGACGTCGGAGACGCGGAACCGGCGCCTCCCATCGCCGCCGGGGTCGGCGTCTTCTCGGTCGGGGCAGCAGGGATCAGTGCGCCGAGACCACGGCCCAACCCCCTCCGTCGCTCGCTCACTGGATCCCCTCCACCATGCTCGGGTTGCTCTGTGCGCCGATGTGCGCCTGCGTCGGGTCATAGCTGACACCGACGCCCTTCAGCGCGATCTCTCGCGCCGCCTCAAGGTAGGACAACGCGCCGCTCGATCCTGGATCGTAGGTCAGCACCGTCTGTCCGTAACTCGGCGCCTCGGAGATACGGACCGAGCGGGGAATGCTGGTCCGCAGCACCTCGTCGCCGAAGTGGGTGCGCACCTCGTCCGCGACCTGGGACGCGAGGCGCGTCCGGCCGTCGTACATGGTGAGCAGGATGGTCGATACGTGCAAGGTGGGGTTGAGGTGACCCCGCACCAGATCGACGTTGCGCAGGAGCTGTCCCAGCCCCTCCAGTGCGTAGTACTCGCACTGGATCGGGATGAGGACCTCCGCACCGGCCACGAGCGCATTGACCGTCAGCAGGCCGAGCGAGGGCGGACAGTCGATGAGGATGTAGTCCAAGGGCTGCTCGTACGCCTGGATCGCACGTTGCAGTCGGCTCTCCCGCGCCACCAGGGACACCAGCTCGATCTCCGCACCGGCGAGATCGATGGTGGCGGGGGCGCAGAAGAGACCTTCGACATCAGGAACCGGCTGAACAACCTCGGCCAGCGGCCTGCTCTCGACCAAGACGTCGTAGATGGACGGGACTTCGGCGTGGTGGTCGATACCCAGCGCGGTGGACGCGTTGCCCTGGGGGTCGAGGTCGATCACCAGGACACGGCCGCCGTGCAGAGCCAGCGAAGCAGCAAGATTGACGGTTGTCGTCGTCTTGCCCACTCCACCCTTCTGGTTGGCAACGACCATGATCCGGGTCTGCTCGGGCCGTGGCAGGCCCTCGCCGGCACGGCCAAGAGCCTCTACCGCCAGTTGGGCAGCACGACCGATCGGAGTGTCGTCCATCGGAGGCGGTGTTTCACGTGAAACATCCTCCCCCATCGACTCGGTTCGGGGACCGGGGACCGGATCGGTCATCGGTCCCGCGATGTTGGCGTCGGACCGCAAGGATTCACTCTCCTCGACTTCAGGCTCGCAATGAACAGAGCCTCCCATGTCTTCGGGGTCGTGAACCAGTGAGGCCTGTTGTTCTGTGGAGAAATCCACCTCTGTGGACAACTCCGTTACCTCTCCGAGTGACCCGAGAGGCTTTCGGTCGCGGGGTTCGGCCGCAGCGCGGCCCCGGCTGATGATGCCGTGCAGCAGTGAGCGACGTTTCACGTGAAACACGATGCAGGGCAGCCGTGCCCGTTCTGCCGCGACACTCCGGGATGCATAGGTTTGACAGCTTGTGTGGAGTAAGTCTCGTCGTCAGGGCGGATCAGCGACGTCGACGGGTCCGCCCCGTCCGGGCCGCCTTGGCACGCTTGGCCGCGAAGCGCACACCGCCGGGGCTTTCCCCGACTTCGACCCTCACCACGGTGGACAGGGGATCGACCACGCCCTCACCCACATGCAGGATCGACGTGCCCACGGCACCGAGCTTGCTCAGGGCGGTGTTTGCCGCCTTGAGCTCCTCCTCCGCGGTGTCGCCCTTGAGGGCGAGCATCTCCCCGTAGGGACGCAGCAGCGGGACACCCCAGGTCGCCAGGCGGTCCAGCGGGGCCACGGCTCGCGCTGTCACCACGTGCACGGGGGTCAGCTTGCCCATGACCTCCTCGGCGCGACCCCGCACGACCGTCACATGGTCCAGGCCCAGCAGCTCGACGACCTCCGTCAGGAAGGTCGTGCGCCTCAGCAAGGGTTCCAGCAACGTGATCTTGAGGTCCTCGCGGACGAGGGCCAGGGGAATGCCGGGCAGGCCGGCACCGGAGCCGACGTCGCACACCGTCACGCCCTCGGGAACGACCTCGGAGAGCACCGCGCAGTTCAGCAGGTGCCGCTCCCACAGGCGGGGCACTTCACGGGGGCCGATGAGACCGCGCCGCACACCCGCCTCGGCGAGCAGCTCGGCGTAGCGCACCGCGTTCTCGAAGCGATCGCCGAACACCTCGCGCGCCTGCTCGGGCGCGGGGGGAAGCTCCGCTGCCTCCGTCACGGGGAACCGTCCTTCCGTACCGCATCAGCGCACGGGGCGCCGACCATCAGAACTATCAGGCTGACAAAGTTCGGCCCCGCCTGCTCTACAGACGGGGCCGGAGGAACGTACGGACCGATCAGGCGGGAAGGACGACGACGAAGCGCTGCGGCTCCTCACCCTCGGACTCACTGCGGAGCCCGGCTGCCTTGATCGCGTCGTGCACGACCTTGCGCTCGAACGGCGTCATCGGCTTGAGCTTCACGGACTCGCCGGTGCTCTTCACCTCGGCGGCGGCCTTGGCACCCAGCTCGGAGAGCTCGGCACGCTTCTTGGCCCGGAAACCGCCGATGTCCAGCATCAGTCGGCTGCGGTCCCCGGTCTCCCGGTGCACGGCCAGGCGGGTGAGCTCCTGCAGGGCTTCCAGCACCTCGCCGTCACGACCGACCAGCTTCTGCAGGTCGCGGCTGCCCGAGTCGCTGATGATCGAGACAGCGGCGCGGTCGGCCTCGACGTCCATGTCGATGTCGCCGTCGAGATCGGCGATGTCGAGCAGACCCTCGAGGTAGTCCGCCGCGATCTCGCCCTCCTGCTCAAGGCGGGTCAGGGTGTCTGCACCCTCGGCAGCGGCGGAGGTGGTGCCTTCCGTCACGGGATGGACTCCTTCTTACTTCTTGGACGGGGACTTGGGCCGCTGCGGACCCTTGCGCTGTCCGGACTGGGCCTTGCTGCGGGTACCGCCGCCGGACTGCTTCTTGGCGGGAGCGGCGGGCTGGGCGTCCTCGGGCTCGTCGGACTTGGTCAGCGAGGTCGGCTCCGACGGGCTGTCGCCGGCCGCCTTCGAGCCGGCCGCGGCCGCACCCGACTGGCGCTGGGACTTGCTCTGTCGCTTGGGCTGCTGACGCTTGGGAGCCGCCGCGCTCGCCGTCGAACCGTCCTCGGTCTGCACCGCGGCCTGGGACTCGCTCTGGATGACCGAACCGTCGGCCTGGGCCGCGAGGCCGGCCTTGTTCAGACCGTTGATGAACTTGCGCTCGAACTCGTTGCGGTCGCGGCCCTTGGCGACGATCGCCTTGATGATGGTGCGCTCGCTGCGCTTGCGGGCCTTGCCGTGCTGCGTGACGTGCTTGGTCAGGCGCTCCAGGTAGGCGGCCTGCGCCTTGGAACCCGGGGTCGGGTTGTTGCGGATGACGTACATCTGCTGGCCCATGGTCCACACGTTGGTGGTCAGCCAGTAGACGAGGACACCGACCGGGAAGTTGATGCCGAAGACGGCGAACATGACCGGAAAGACGTACATCAGCATCTTCTGCTGCTGCATGAACGGCGTCTTGACCGTGGTGTCGACGTTCTTCGTCATCAACTGGCGCTGCGTGTAGAACTGCGACGCCGACATCAGGACGATCATGACCGCGGTGACGACCCGGACGTCGGTCAGCGAGGCGCCGAGGGCCTCGACCTTGCTCGAACCGTCCGTGAACTTCGCGGCCAGCGGGGCACCAACGATGTGCGCCTTACGGGCACTGGCCAGCAGCGACTCGTTGATGACGCCGATCGTCGAGCCGGTCGCGATGCCGTTGAGCACGTGGTACAGGGCGAAGAAGAACGGCGACTGCGCCAGGATGGGAAGGCACGAGGAGAGCGGGTTGGTGCCCGTCTCCTTGTACAGCTTCATCATCTCTTCGGACTGACGCTGCTTGTCGTTCTTGTAGCGCTCCTGGATCTTCTTCATCTCGGGCTGGAGCGTCTGCATGGCCCGCGTCGACTTGATCTGCTTCACGAAGAGCGGGATCAGGCAGATACGGATCAGGATCACCAGGGACACGATCGACAGGCCCCAGGCCCACCCGGTGTCGGGGCCGAAGATGGCGCCGTACACCTTGTGGAACTGGACGATGACCCAGGAGACGGGTGTCGTGATGAAGCTGAAAAGACTGGCAATCGTGTCCACTAATCATGCTCCTTGGGCATGGGACGGAGTCTCTGCGGCCGGGCTCGAAGGAGTCTGCCCCTCGGTGGCCGAGGCGGCGGAGGGCCCGCCCCTACGTGCACGCCAGGCGTTACGCAGCATTTCGTGCCACCGCGGACGCTTGCGCGGCGGGACATGGTCCACACCGCCCAGCGACCACGGATTGCACCGCAGGATGCGCCAGGCGGTGAGTGCCGTTCCCTTGATCGCACCGTGCCGGTCGATGGCCTGGTAGCCGTAGTGGGAGCACGACGGGTAGTACTTGCACACCGGCCCGAGCAGCGGGCTGATGGTCCACTGGTACAGCTTGATCAGTGCCAGCAGCGGGTACTTCATCGTGCGCCCCCTCCCAGCAGCCGCTGAACGGCGGCATCCAGGTCTCGGGCCAGTTGTTCCTGATCGGCGTCGCCCGCCTCGGGCAGCGCTCGTACGACTACCAGGCTACCGGGGGGAAACAGGGCGACCCTGTCGCGCATCAGATGACGAAGCCTGCGCTTCACCTTGTTGCGCACCACGGAACCACCCACGGCCTTGCTCACGACGAAACCCGCACGCGTCGGGGGAGCGCTCTCCCCAGGCGCGTGCGGGTCCGTGGCACCGCTACGAAAGTGAACGACGAGGGACGGGCGTCCGGCCCGGCGCCCTCGTCGTACCGCGGTCGCGAAGTCCTCGCGCCGCCTCAGCCGGTTCTCGGTGGGCAGCACGACGGCATGACCTGACCGGGATCAGGCGGACAGGCTGGCGCGACCCTTGCTGCGGCGGTTCGCCAGAATCGCGCGGCCGGCACGGGTACGCATCCGCAGACGGAAGCCGTGGGTCTTGGCGCGACGACGGTTGTTCGGCTGGAAGGTGCGCTTGCTCACTCGGGGGCTCCAGAAATCAATCGGTGGTGGCGGGTGCCGTCCTGGCTGTCACCGTGCGCCCACGAGTAGCTCGCAGTTACGCCCGTGTGCACCGCTTCCCGATCACCTGACGCGATCTGTGCCCATCGGAGGCAGGCGGCAGCAGCCATCGACAACTCGACCTGGTTACGGTACGCGCGGCTACGCCATCCGGTCAAACCAGTGGTCACCGGGAGACACTATCCACAGGCTGGGGACAACAACTTGAACCGCACCCGTCGCCCTGACTACCGTGGCTGAACTCCGATTCGTTCCCTTGACCCCTGTGTTTCGGCTCCACCCCATTTGAATCCCGACTCGTCCCACAACCACACGTTCGTGGGACCCGTGAGAGAGCGTGCCCTGTGGCTGACGTACCTGCCGATCTTGCCGCAGTGTGGCCACGCGTACTCGAGCAACTCCTCGGTGAGGGTCGCGTCCAGGGTGTGGAGGCGAAGGACGAGCACTGGATCCGCCGCTGCCAGCCGCTCGCGCTGGTCGCCGACACCGCCCTGCTCGCCGTACCGAACGAATTTGCGAAAGGCGTACTGGAGGGCCGGCTGGCCCCGGCCGTCAGCGAGACGCTGAGCCGGGAGTGCGGCCGCCCGATCCGTATCGCGATCACCGTCGACGACTCCGCGGGCGAGCCCCCGGCGGCGCCCGCGCCCCCGGCCCCCCGGCCCCAGCCGCGCTACGAGGAGCCCGAGCTCCCCTCCGGCCCGTACGACAACCAGTACGAGGGCGGTTACGGTCGCCACCGCGCCGACGACTCCCGTCCGGGCCGCGACCAGCGCTCCGGACACCAGGGCGACAACGCGCCCCGCCCGGACCAGCTCCCGACCGCGCGCCCCGCCTACCCCTCGGAGTACCAGCGCCCCGAGCCCGGCGCCTGGCCGCGGCCGCCGCAGGACGACTACGGCTGGCAGCAGCAGCGGCTCGGCTTCCCCGAGCGCGACCCGTACGCGTCGCCGTCGCAGGAGCCCTATCCCCAGGAGCCGTACAAGCCGGAGTCCTACAAGCCGGATTCCTACAAGCCGGATTCCTACAAGCCCGAGCCGTACCAGCAGGAGTCGTACCAGCAGGAGTCCTACGGCCCTCCGTCGCAGGACTACCGGCCGCAGCCGATGGAACGCTCCTCCTACGACGGCCCGCGCTCCGACTACGACCAGCGGCCGGACTACGACAAGCGGCCCGACTACGACCAGCGCGACGCCCGCCGGGAACTGCCCGATCCGCCCTCCGGCTCCGGGCATGTGCACCGCGGCGGCCCGATCGGCTCCAACCTGCCCACCACCGGCGCCCCCGGCCCGCTGGCCGCGCAGCCCGCGCCGGCGACCGGCCCCGGTGAGCCCACCGCGCGGCTGAACCCCAAGTACCTCTTCGACACCTTCGTCATCGGCGCCTCCAACCGCTTCGCCCACGCGGCCGCGGTGGCGGTCGCCGAGGCGCCGGCCAAGGCCTACAACCCCCTGTTCATCTACGGGGAGTCGGGGCTCGGCAAGACGCACCTGCTGCACGCGATCGGGCACTATGCGCGCAGCCTGTATCCCGGCACGCGCGTGCGGTACGTGAGCTCGGAGGAGTTCACCAACGAGTTCATCAACTCCATCCGTGACGGCAAGGGCGACAGCTTCCGCAAGCGCTACCGCGAGATGGACATCCTGCTCGTCGACGACATCCAGTTCCTCGCGGACAAGGAGTCCACGCAGGAGGAGTTCTTCCACACCTTCAACACGCTCCACAACGCGAACAAGCAGATCGTGCTGTCCTCCGACCGGCCGCCCAAGCAGCTCGTCACGCTGGAGGACCGGCTGCGGAACCGTTTCGAGTGGGGTCTGATCACCGACGTCCAGCCGCCCGAGCTGGAGACCCGGATCGCGATCCTGCGCAAGAAGGCGGTGCAGGAGCAGCTCAACGCCCCGCCGGAGGTCCTGGAGTTCATCGCCTCCCGGATCTCGCGCAACATCCGCGAGCTGGAGGGCGCGCTGATCCGGGTGACGGCGTTCGCGTCGCTCAACCGGCAGCCGGTGGACCTGGGCCTGACGGAGATCGTGCTGAAGGACCTGATCCCCGGCGGCGAGGACTCGGCGCCCGAGATCACCTCGACGGCCATCATGAGCGCCACGGCGGACTACTTCGGCCTGACCGTCGAGGACCTGTGCGGCACCTCGCGGGGCCGCGCGCTCGTCACGGCCCGCCAGATCGCCATGTACCTGTGCCGCGAGCTGACGGACCTGTCGCTGCCGAAGATCGGCGCGCTGTTCGGCGGCCGCGACCACACGACCGTGATGCACGCGGACCGCAAGATCCGCAATCTGATGGCCGAGCGGCGCTCCATCTACAACCAGGTGACCGAGCTGACGAACCGCATCAAGAACGGCTGACAGGACGGCCGCGAAGGCCGGGTCACGGCGTTTTCGACGCCGAGGGCGCCCTGGGGACGAGTTCCCGAGGGCGCCCTCGGCGTTTCTCGGGTCACGGCGCCGTAGCCCGGTGTTCGATTCCGCGCCGGGTTACGGCCTCCCTCCACAGATTCGGCAACTTTTTCCCGTCCACATCCTGGGGACTGCCGAGTTGTCCAGATCACGGTCCACAGGCGCGCTGCCGAAAGACCATCAGGCCAGGTCAGGTGGCTGTGGATTCGTGGACGAACGATCTCCACAGACTGTGGACAGCGGGAAGATCCACAGGCTGTGCACCGAGTTGTCCACGGACCGCCCACAGGTTGGGGCCGGTTGTCCCCAGCGATCAGCCGCTTCTCCACATGCCTGTCCACTGTTCGGCAACGCGACGCGCCTGATCACCGGGGCGAGTGAAAGGCGTCACACGAAGGTGCCGGGTTGGGCTGTGGGAAACGGGGGTAAAGCTGGGGACGGCGCTGGGGAGAAGTCGCCTCAGGCTGTGCACGGAGTGTGCAGAACTTTCTGTTCTCCACAGAAGAGCCCGGTTGTCCACCGGTGTCGCCCACAGGGCCCGTGGACAAAATTTCCCCTCTGAGCTGGGAAAACGGGGTTATCCACGGTATCCACAGCCCCTACTACTACTGACAACTAGAGAGAGCTGGGAATCCGTTTCGAAGGGGGTCCTGTGCACAACTCGCCGTCCGGTGCCCGGCTGCCCCTCGTCACGACTTGACCCCGAGAGGCACCTACTGTCAGTGGGGTGCGTCAGACTGTTCCCCGTGTCCTTCCCGTCACAGGGGCCGACGACACCGAGACAGACGACGAAGCCAGGCAGGCCGAGCAGCGCCGGCAACAGCAGGAGGCGGCAACAGTGAAGATCCGGGTGGAACGCGACGTACTCGCGGAGGCAGTGGCCTGGGCGGCGCGCAGCCTCCCGGCCCGTCCGCCGGCGCCGGTCCTCGCCGGCCTTCTCCTGAAGGCCGAGGAGGGCCAGCTCAGCCTGTCCAGCTTCGACTACGAGGTCTCCGCGCGGGTGTCCGTCGAGGCCGAGGTCGAGGAGGAGGGCACGGTGCTCGTCTCCGGCCGCCTGCTCGCCGACATCTGCCGCGCCCTGCCCAACCGCCCGGTGGAGATCTCCACAGACGGTGTACGGGCGACGGTGGTCTGCGGCTCCTCGCGGTTCACCCTCCACACCCTGCCTGTGGAGGAGTACCCGGCGCTGCCGCAGATGCCCAGCGCGACCGGCACCGTCCCCGGTGAGGTCTTCGCCTCCGCCGCCTCCCAGGTGGCCATCGCCGCCGGCCGTGACGACACGCTGCCCGTCCTGACCGGTGTGCGCATCGAGATCGAGGGCGACACCGTCACCCTGGCGTCCACCGACCGCTACCGCTTCGCGGTCCGCGAGTTCCTGTGGAAGCCGGAGAACCCCGAGGCGTCCGCGGTGGCCCTGGTGCCCGCCAAGACGCTCCTGGACACCGCCAAGGCCCTCACGAGCGGCGACAGCGTGATTCTGGCGCTGTCCGGCTCGGGCGCGGGCGAGGGGCTGATCGGTTTCGAGGGCGCGGGCCGCCGTACGACCACGCGTCTGCTCGAGGGCGACCTGCCGAAGTACCGCACGCTGTTCCCGACGGAGTTCAACTCCGTGGCCGTGATCGAGACCGCCCCCTTCGTGGAGGCCGTCAAGCGTGTGGCCCTGGTCGCCGAGCGCAACACCCCGGTGCGGCTCAGCTTCGAGCAGGGCGTGCTGATCCTGGAGGCCGGCTCCAGCGACGACGCACAGGCTGTGGAAAGGGTCGACGCCCAACTGGAGGGCGACGACATCTCGATCGCCTTCAACCCGACCTTCCTGCTGGACGGCCTGAGCGCCATCGACTCCCCGGTGGCCCAGCTCTCCTTCACGACGTCCACCAAGCCGGCGCTGCTGAGCGGCAAGCCGGCCCTGGACGCCGAGGCGGACGAGGCCTACAAGTACCTGATCATGCCGGTGCGCCTCAGCGGCTGAGTCAGAGCCAGGCTGAGTCAAAGCCCCAGGTGAGGGCATACGTTTGAGCGCGTATGCCCACAGGTGTGCGTGAGCGTCCGGGTTTAGGCTCGTACGTGGGTACGAAGGTGCCACACACGCCACAGCAACCTAAGGAACAACTGATGGAGCTCGGTCTCGTCGGCCTCGGCAAGATGGGCGGCAACATGCGCGAGCGGATCCGCCGCGCAGGCCACACCGTGATCGGATACGACCGCAACCCGGACCTCGCCGATGTCCACAGCCTCAAGGAGCTTGTGGACGCGTTGCACGGTCCGCGGGTCGTGTGGGTGATGGTCCCGGCCGGTGCGCCGACCCAGGCGACCATCGACGAGCTGGCCGAGCTCCTGGAGCCCGGCGACGTCGTGGTGGACGGCGGGAACTCCCGCTGGACGGACGACGAGAAGCACGCCGGGGAGCTGGCCGCCAAGGGCATCGGCTTCGTCGACTGCGGCGTCTCCGGCGGCGTGTGGGGCCTGGAGAACGGCTACGCGCTGATGTACGGCGGCGACGCGGAGAACGTCGCCAAGGTGCAGCCGGTCTTCGACGCCCTCAAGCCCGAGGGCGACGCCGGCTCGGTGCACGCCGGCAAGGTCGGCGCGGGCCACTTCGCGAAGATGGTCCACAACGGCATCGAGTACGCGATGATGCAGGCCTACGCCGAGGGCTGGGAGCTCCTGGAGAAGGTCGACTCCGTGACCGACGTCCGGGAGGTCTTCCGCTCCTGGCAGGAGGGCACGGTCATCCGTTCCTGGCTGCTGGACCTCGCGGTCAACGCCCTCGACGAGGACGAGCACCTGGACAAGCTGCGCGGTTACGCCCAGGACTCCGGCGAGGGCCGGTGGACCGTGGAGGCCGCCATCGACCACGCGGTGCCGCTGCCGGCGATCACCGCGTCCCTGTTCGCGCGGTTCGCGTCCCGCCAGGACGACTCACCGCAGATGAAGATGATCGCGGCGCTGCGCAACCAGTTCGGCGGCCACGCGGTCGAGACGAAGTAGTCCACAGGACTGTCACCACAGTCCACAAGCTGGGGGAGGTCGGCGACCGACCATGCACGTCACGCATCTGTCGCTGGCCGACTTCCGCTCGTACGCCCGGGTCGAAGTTCCGCTCGACCCGGGCGTCACCGCGTTCGTGGGCCCCAACGGACAGGGCAAGACGAACCTGGTCGAGGCGATCGGCTACCTCGCCACCCTGGGCAGCCACCGGGTCGCCTCCGACGCCCCCCTGGTCCGCATGGGCGCCGACCGCGCGATCGTCCGGGCGCAGGTCCGACAGGGCGAGCGGCAGCAGCTCGTCGAGCTGGAACTGAACCCCGGCCGGGCGAACCGCGCCCGTATCAACAGGTCCTCGCAGGTCAGGCCCCGTGACGTGCTGGGGATCGTGCGCACGGTGCTGTTCGCGCCGGAGGATCTCGCCCTCGTGAAGGGCGACCCGGGCGAGCGCCGCCGCTTCCTGGACGAGCTGATCACCGCCCGTTCCCCGCGCATGGCCGGCGTCCGCTCCGACTACGAGCGTGTCCTCAAGCAGCGCAACACCCTGCTGAAGTCGGCCGCCCTCGCGAGGCGGCACGGCGGCCGCTCGATGGACCTGTCCACCCTCGACGTCTGGGACCAGCACCTCGCGCGCGTGGGCGCCGAGTTGCTGGCCCAGCGGCTCGACCTGATCGCCGCGCTCCAGCCGCTGGCCGACAAGGCGTACGAGCAACTGGCCCCCGGCGGCGGCCCGGTCACCCTGGAGTACAAGCCGTCCGCACCGGGCGAGGCACACACGCGTGAAGCCCTCTACGAGCAGTTGACGGCGGCCCTCGCCGAGACGCGCAAGCAGGAGATCGAGCGGGGCGTGACCCTCGTGGGACCGCATCGGGACGACCTGCTCCTCAAGCTCGGCCCGCTGCCCGCCAAGGGCTACGCCTCGCACGGCGAGTCCTGGTCGTACGCGCTGGCGCTGCGCCTCGCGTCGTACGACCTGCTCAGGGCCGAGGGGAACGAGCCGGTGCTGATCCTCGACGACGTGTTCGCCGAGCTGGACACCCGGCGCCGCGAGCGCCTGGCCGAGCTGGTGGCGCCCGGTGAGCAGGTCCTGGTGACGGCGGCGGTCGACGACGACGTGCCGCATGTGCTGGCGGGCACGCGGTACGCCGTGGCCGAGGGGACGGTGGAGCGCGTATGACCGACGAACGGCCTGCCGCGGAGAACTCCGGGGTCCCCGGGCCCGCTGCCGAACCCTCCGGCGTCGACCTCGCGCGCGTGGCGCTCAGGGCCGCGAAGGAACAGGCACGCGCGCGTGGGGACGCGGCACAGCAGAAGAGGCAGGCGCGCCGCGGCGGGGGCCTGCGCTCCGGGGCGCACGCCGACGGGCGCGACCCCATGGCCTTCGGTGCCGCAATCAACCGTCTGATCACCGAGCGGGGGTGGGAGGCGCCGGCCGCCGTGGGCGGTGTCATGGGGCGCTGGCCGCAGATCGTCGGCGAGAAGCTGGCCGACCACTGCACGCCCCAGAGGTACGACGAGGACGAGCGCGTCCTGATCGTGCAGTGCGAGTCGCCGGTCTGGGCGACCGAGGTGCGCCGCCTCGCCCCGAGCCTGGTCGCCCGTCTCAACGAGGACCTGGGCCACGGCACGGTGCGACAGATCAGGGTCCTCGGACCCGGCGGTCCGCCCCGCAACTACGGCCCCCTGAGGGCCCCGGGAAGCAGCAGACCCGGCGACAGCTACAGGTGACTTACGTCACGTGGCCCGGGCGTGATCAGCGCCGTCGCGGCACTGCACGCGGTTGCGAATTCCGACCTGACTCCCAAGTAGCCAAGGGTAGACAGCCCGAAGCGCTGAGTGCCGCTGTGAGCCTCTTGGAGCCCCGCTCCGTATATGGGGACCCGGAAGACGCCGGTTCAGGGCGGCACATGCGGACTCAGGTACCGGCAAACCCCCATCACTGTCGGCGCTACCGGTAGACTGGAAGCCAATCCCGCCCCGACCGTGGGGACCGCCCGGGAGAAGCTGAGCAACGCTGATCAAGGCTTACCAACGCAACATGCCGCAGCCGCTCCGGCAACCCGCCGACGAGCCCGGCTCGTGCTGTGCCAGAAAGGGCGCTTCGTGGCCGATTCCGGCAACCCCAACGAGAACATTCCGTCCACCGACGCCGAGGCGACCTCGTCGAACGGCGAGGTAACCGCCTCGTACGACGCCAGCGCCATCACCGTCCTCGAGGGTCTGGACGCGGTCCGCAAGCGACCGGGCATGTACATCGGCTCGACCGGCGAGCGCGGTCTGCACCACCTGGTGCAGGAAGTCGTCGACAACTCCGTCGACGAGGCACTGGCCGGGCACGCGGACACCATCGACGTGACGATCCTCGCCGACGGCGGCGTGCGCGTGGTCGACAACGGCCGCGGTATCCCGGTGGGCATCGTCCCCTCCGAGGGCAAGCCGGCCGTCGAGGTCGTGCTGACCGTGCTGCACGCGGGCGGCAAGTTCGGTGGCGGCGGCTACGCGGTCTCCGGCGGTCTGCACGGCGTGGGCGTCTCCGTAGTGAACGCCCTGTCGACCAAGGTCGCCGTCGAGATCAAGACCGACGGCTACCGCTGGACGCAGGACTACAAGCTGGGCGTGCCGACCGCCCCGCTGGCCCAGCACGAGGCCACGGACGAGCACGGCACCACGGTCACCTTCTGGGCCGACCCGGACATCTTCGAGACCACGGAGTACTCCTTCGAGACGCTCTCGCGGCGCTTCCAGGAGATGGCGTTCCTCAACAAGGGCCTGCGGATCAACCTCACCGACGAGCGCGAGTCGGCGAAGGCCACCGCCGGCGCGGACGAGGCGGGCGAGGACGAGAAGCACGAGGTCAAGAGCGTCTCGTACCACTACGAGGGCGGCATCGTCGACTTCGTGAAGTACCTCAACTCCCGCAAGGGAGAGGTCGTGCACCCCACGGTGATCGACCTCGAGGCCGAGGACAAGGACAAGAACCTCTCCCTCGAGCTCGCGATGCAGTGGAACGGCGGTTACAGCGAGGGTGTGTACTCCTTCGCCAACATCATCCACACGCACGAGGGCGGCACGCACGAAGAGGGCTTCCGCTCGGCGCTCACCTCGCTGATCAACAAGTACGCGCGCGACAAGAAGCTGCTGCGCGAGAAGGACGACAACCTCACGGGTGACGACATCCGCGAGGGTCTGACCGCGATCATCTCGGTGAAGCTGAGCGAGCCGCAGTTCGAGGGCCAGACCAAGACCAAGCTGGGCAACACCGAGGTGAAGACCTTCGTCCAGAGGGTCGTGTACGAGCACCTCACCGACTGGCTGGACCGCAACCCGGTCGAGGCCGCGGACATCATCCGCAAGTCCATCCAGGCGGCCACCGCGCGCGTGGCGGCCCGCAAGGCCCGCGACCTGACCCGCCGCAAGGGCCTGCTGGAGACCGCGTCCCTGCCGGGCAAGCTCTCCGACTGCCAGTCGAACGACCCCACCAAGTGCGAGATCTTCATCGTCGAGGGTGACTCCGCCGGCGGCTCGGCCAAGTCCGGCCGCAACCCCGAGTACCAGGCGATCCTCCCGATCCGCGGCAAGATCCTGAACGTCGAGAAGGCGCGGATCGACAAGATCCTGCAGAACCAGGAGATCCAGGCGCTCATCTCGGCCTTCGGCACCGGGGTCCACGAGGACTTCGACATCGAGAAGCTGCGCTATCACAAGATCATCCTGATGGCGGACGCCGATGTCGACGGCCAGCACATCTCCACCCTCCTGCTGACCTTCCTGTTCCGCTTCATGCGGCCGCTGGTCGAGGCCGGGCACGTGTACCTCTCCCGTCCCCCGCTGTACAAGATCAAGTGGGGCCGGGACGACATCGAGTACGCCTACTCCGACCGCGAGCGCGACGCGCTGATCGAGATGGGCCGCCAGCGCGGCAAGCGCATCCGCGAGGACTCCATCCAGCGCTTCAAGGGCCTCGGCGAGATGAACGCCGAGGAGCTGCGCGTGACCACCATGGACCAGGAGCACCGCGTCCTCGGCCAGGTCACCCTCGACGACGCCGCCCAGGCCGACGACCTGTTCTCCGTCCTGATGGGCGAGGACGTCGAGGCCCGCCGCCAGTTCATCCAGCGCAACGCCAAGGACGTCCGCTTCCTCGACATCTGAGTCGGTCTCAGCCTGACCGCACCAGGAAGGATCTTCACCAGCAATGGCCGACGAGAACACTCCCGTCACCCCTGAAGAGGGCGGCGAAGTCGCGATGCGTGTCGAGCCCGTCGGGCTCGAGACGGAGATGCAGCGTTCGTACCTGGACTACGCGATGTCCGTCATCGTGTCCCGCGCGCTGCCGGACGTCCGGGACGGTCTCAAGCCCGTCCACCGCCGCGTCCTCTACGCGATGTACGACGGCGGCTACCGCCCCGAGCGCGGCTTCTACAAGTGCGCGCGCGTGGTCGGCGACGTGATGGGCAACTACCACCCGCACGGCGACTCCTCGATCTACGACGCACTGGTGCGCCTCGCCCAGCCGTGGTCGATGCGGATGCCGCTGGTGGACTCCAACGGCAACTTCGGCTCCCCGGGCAACGACCCGGCGGCCGCCATGCGGTACACCGAGTGCAAGATGGCGCCGCTGTCGATGGAGATGGTCCGTGACATCGACGAGGAGACCGTCGACTTCACGGACAACTACGACGGCCGCTCCCAGGAGCCGACCGTCCTGCCGGCCCGCTTCCCGAACCTGCTGATCAACGGCTCGGCCGGTATCGCGGTCGGCATGGCGACCAACATCCCGCCGCACAACCTGCGCGAGGTCGCGGCCGGCGCCCAGTGGTACCTGGAGAACCCGGAGGCCTCGCACGAGGAGCTCCTGGACGCTCTCATGGAGCGCATCAAGGGCCCCGACTTCCCGACCGGCGCGCTCGTCGTCGGCCGCAAGGGCATCGAGGAGGCGTACCGCACCGGCCGTGGCTCGATCACCATGCGCGCGGTCGTCGAGGTCGAGGAGATCCAGAACCGCCAGTGCCTGGTGGTCACGGAGCTGCCGTACCAGACCAACCCCGACAACCTCGCGCAGAAGATCGCCGACCTGGTGAAGGACGGCAAGGTCGGCGGCATCGCGGACGTCCGGGACGAGACGTCCTCGCGCACGGGCCAGCGGCTCGTGATCGTGCTGAAGCGCGACGCGGTCGCCAAGGTCGTGCTGAACAACCTCTACAAGCACACGGACCTCCAGTCGAACTTCGGCGCCAACATGCTGGCGCTCGTCGACGGCGTCCCGCGCACGCTGTCCCTGGACGCGTTCATCCGGCACTGGGTGGCGCACCAGATCGAGGTCATCGTCCGCCGTACGAAGTTCCGGCTGCGCAAGGCCGAGGAGCGGGCGCACATCCTGCGCGGTCTGCTCAAGGCCCTGGACGCCATCGACGAGGTCATCGCGCTCATCCGGCGCAGCGACACCGTCGACATCGCGCGCACGGGCCTGATGGAGCTCCTGGAGATCGACGAGATCCAGGCCAACGCCATTCTCGAGATGCAGTTGCGCCGACTCGCCGCCCTGGAGCGCCAGAAGATCGTCCAGGAGCACGACGAACTCCAGGCGAAGATCACCGAGTACAACGAGATCCTGGCCTCGCCGGTCCGCCAGCGCGGCATCGTCAGCGCCGAACTCGCCGCGATCGTCGAGAAGTACGGCGACGACCGCAAGACCATGCTGGTGCCCTACGACGGTGACATGTCCATCGAGGACCTCATCGCCGAGGAGGACATCGTCGTCACGGTCACGCGCGGCGGTTACGTCAAGCGCACCAAGACCGTCGACTACCGCGCCCAGAAGCGCGGCGGCAAGGGCGTACGCGGGACGAAGCTCAAGGAAGACGACATCGTCGACCACTTCTTCGTCTCCACCACGCACCACTGGCTGCTGTTCTTCACCAACAAGGGCCGCGTCTACCGCGCCAAGGCGTACGAGTTGCCGGACGCCGGCCGTGACGCCCGTGGTCAGCACGTCGCCAACCTGCTGGCCTTCCAGCCGGACGAGGCGATCGCCGAGATCCTCGCGATCCGCGACTACGACGCGGCGCCGTACCTGGTGCTCGCCACGAAGGCGGGTCTGGTCAAGAAGACGTCACTGAAGGATTACGACTCTCCGCGTTCCGGTGGTGTCATCGCCATCAATCTGCGGGAGCGCGAGGACGGTTCCGACGACGAACTGATCGGCGCCGAACTCGTGTCGGCCGATAGTGATCTGCTTCTGATCAGCAAGAAGGCGCAGTCGATCAGGTTCACCGCCTCGGACGACACTCTGCGTCCCATGGGCCGCGCCACCTCGGGCGTCAAGGGCATGAGCTTCCGCGAGGGAGACGAGCTGCTCTCGATGAATGTTGTTCGACCCGGTACGTTCGTGTTCACTGCTACGGACGGTGGGTACGCGAAGCGGACCGCCGTCGACGAGTACCGCGTCCAGGGTCGCGGCGGCCTCGGCATCAAGGCTGCCAAGATCGTGGAGGACCGCGGGTCGCTCGTCGGCGCGCTGGTGGTCGAGGAGACGGACGAGATCCTCGCCATCACCCTGTCCGGCGGTGTGATTCGTACGCGAGTCAGCGGAGTCAGGGAGACGGGCCGTGACACCATGGGCGTCCAACTGATCAACCTGGGCAAGCGCGATGCCGTGGTCGGCATCGCACGTAACGCCGAGGCGGGACGTGAGGCGGAGGAGGTCGACGGCGATGTGGCCGACGACGAGACCGTCGACGGTGCCGCCGAGACCATCGGCACGGACGAGGGTGAGGCACCCTCGTCCGAGTAGCACGAGGAGAGAGTCATCGTGAGCGGAGCCACGGGCGCCGGATCGACCGGAACCTCTAGGGGGTCCTCCCCCGGCACGGAGGCGGACGGCGGCGGCCGTGGCTCTGCCGCGCGTGCGGCGGAGGCGCGGGCGGCGGAAGCGCACCCGACAGATACGCACACGACCCAACTCAAGGCGATCAAGCCGCCCGCGACGGAGTCGCGCTCGCCCGAGACTCATGGATCCCAGGGGGGACCTGTGACGGACACCCAGCCGCCGGTCCAGCCGACGGCGCCGGCCGCACCGCCGAAGGCGGCCCAGCCGCAGCCCCAGCCCTCACCCTCCCCGCTGCCGGGGGAACGGCAGCCGCAGCAGCAGGCCGGGCCGTACCACCCGCCGCAGGCCTACCCGACCCAGGCCGCACCCGCCGGTGCCGTACGCCGTCCGCGCACGGGTGCGCGCACCGTGCCCCGCACCCGCAAGGCACGTCTGCGGGTGGCCAAGGCCGACCCGTGGTCGGTCATGAAGGTCAGCTTCCTGCTCTCCATCGCGCTCGGCATCTGCACGATCGTCGCGGCCGCCGTGCTGTGGATGGTCATGGACGCGATGGGCGTCTTCTCGACGGTCGGCGGGACGATCTCCGAGGCCACCGGCTCGAACGAGTCGAACGGCTTCGACCTCCAGGCCTTCCTCTCCCTGCCGAACGTCCTGATGTTCACGACGATCATCGCGGTCATCGACGTCGTCCTCGCGACGGCGCTCGCGACCCTCGGCGCGTTCATCTACAACCTCTCCGCGGGCTTCGTCGGCGGCGTCGAGCTGACGCTGGCCGAGGACGAGTAACGCTGCCGCGAACCCACGTGGGCGGTCCCCGGGGAACCGATTTTGGGACTGCCCACGTCGTGCGCTAATCTTCAGGAGTCAGCGCGCGGGACACACTCCGCAGAGCGCGGCGGGGCTATAGCTCAGTTGGTTAGAGCGCATCCCTGATAAGGATGAGGCCACAGGTTCAAATCCTGTTAGCCCCACCAGCACGAAGACCCCCGGCCGATACGGCTGGGGGTTTTTGTCATCCACGAGCGACATCGGTCCTCGGTGCCGTGTCGTTCGGCTTTCCTTCAGCGCTGGTCTTGAGGCTCATGGCGCGAAGCGCGTAGGCATCGGCCGGGGTGACCAGTCGTGTCTGCGTCCCGAGCCAACTGTGTCGGTGGGAAACCCTGAGGGGCACGGGGGCACGGGGGCAGGCGGACACGGATGGCGCGTCCATCGTGTGCGATGCCCTCCGGAGCACGTCCTCACGGTGTGGTGCTCGGTTCTGCGGTGCGGTGTGCGACGTCGTCACTTCTTCGGCGCTTCTTCGGTACGTCTTTGCGGCTGCGGCTGTGGTGTCTCTCGCATGCGTCTTTGCTTACGTGTGTGCTGTGTGCTGCGTGCGTCTTCATTACGTCTGTGCTGCGGCTACGGCGTTTCGCGGTGCGTGCCGTGGCGTCACGTGCAGGCCGGTCCAGCCGGTTCGGCCGTGTCCTTCGTATCTGTGCCCTGGTCCGTGTCCGGGGCCGCGGCCGTGTCCGTGTCGGCGAGGGAACGGGGGCGACAGCCGGGAGTCTTGCCGTGGGCCTCGGCCCGGATCCGCTGCTTCATCGTGGGCGGCAGGGATCTGACGTAGGACCAGAGGCCGTGGGAGGCCGCCGGGGGCCCCGCGTGGGTGGCGGCGGTGTTGCGGGCCGGCTGGGTCTGCGGTACCGCAGCGGCGGCGGTCGTCGTGATCAGGCCGAGCGCCGTGAACAGCGCGAGGACGGCGGTGATGACGACCGTCCACAGCTTCATGACCTTGTTCCTGGCCATGGTCCCTCACTTTCGGGTTGGGCGATTTGCGTACTTTCCTCATGATGTGTATGGGCGGCGCGAAAGCACGGACCTGAGCCTGTGGCGCGTCGATCTTCAGATGAACACCACACGGATGGGTGCATGAAAGGCGAAAAAGTGGAGAAGCAGGGCGAAAGAGGCTGAGGAGGGCTGCCTGCGGGGGTGTGACCACCCGTGTGATCACCCGCTGATCGGAGGTCCCTGCTCCGCTTCTAATGGGGCGTTCCCGACGGGAGTTGAGGGCCCGGACACAGGTCACCGATCGGTATCGGTCGGTGTGTATAGTCGGGCGCCAGAGGTCCCCTACGTCAAGGAAAGACGAGGTCGCGCGGTGAAGAAGCTTCTCCTGGTCGCACTGGCCGCCATCGGCGGGCTCCTCGTGTACCGCCAGATCCAGGCGGATCGCGCCGAGCAGGATCTGTGGACGGAGGCGACTGACTCCGTGCCCACGGGTTCGTGAGTACCGAGATCGGATTCTGAACAGACCCCGGCCGTTGTTGCGGTCGGGGTTTTGTGTTGTCCGAGGTCCGGGCCAGTGAGGGCGGGGGTTTCGGACGGTCGTACGGATTGCGAGGTGGGCGGCGGCCCGGCGGGGCAGGATGGGCCACGGCCGCCCGGCCTGGCGGCCGGACCGACGGTCATTCGAGGACGGTCGTAGGGGCGCGGAGGGGTGGCGCGGGATGGGGTGGCGTACGGCGTGGTGGCGGGTGGCCGTCGTGGGGGGCGTGCTGGGCGCCGTGATCGGCGGCCCGGGATCGCGGGGCTTCGCCGCCTCTCCTTCCCCCTCGGTCTCTCCCTCCTCTGCTTCCCCTTCTCTTTCTACGGCCTCCTCGTACGCCTTCGCCGCAGACGCCCCCTCGGTCACCGGGGCGACGGAGACCGCGGACGCCGGGCGTCTCGAACCCGGCACCACGTACCGGAGTTCGCTGCCGAGCGACGGCAAGGTCTACTACCGCCTCGAACTCGACGGTTCGTCGACGGTGTACGTGGCCGCGACCGCCGTACCCCCGGCGGACGCCGCGGTGACCCCCACCGAAGGAGTCCGGGTGTCCGTACAGGATGCCGAGGGCCGTTCCTGCTCGGCGGCGGACACGGCCGGCATCGGCGCCGGCCGGAGCCCGCGTCCGCTCACCGTGTGGGGCGCGCGAGAGCTCCCGTCGAGCCGGTCGTCGTGCCAGAGCGCCGGTACGTACTACGTCGTCGTCGAACGGGTGCTGCGCACCGAGTCCACACCGGGCGACTGGGACCTGGAACTCGCGCCCGTGCTGGAACCGCGGTTGCGGAAGGCGGATGCGACCAGTGCGCCCCCCGAGTCCTGGGACTCGGCCACGCCCTCACCGCCGCCCGGCGGTGAGGCCGTACGGCTGCGGGGCGGCGGGGGCTTCGACTCGGCCGCGGCGCTGGAGCAGGGGGCCTGGCGCGACGACGTACGGCCGGGGCAGACGCTGTTCTACGAGGTTCCGGTCGACTGGGGACAGCAGGTGTACGCCACGGCCGATCTCAGCAGTGCGGGCGGTGCTGGGGCGGGCGGGGGCTTTGTGCCGGGGGGCGTGAATCTGGCGCTGTACAACCCCGTGCGCGGACTCGTCGACGACACGAGCATCAGTTACAACGGCGACCGGAAGTCGGGTGCGCTCGCCGCGCTGCCGCCGGTCGGCTACGCCAACCGGTACGCCGTTTCCGACCGGGTGGGCGGGATGCGGTTCGCCGGGTCCTACTACCTCGTCGTGCATCTCGCGGCGCGGGTCGGCGAGGAGTTCGGGGACGGGCCGTACGGGCTGACGCTGCGGGTGCGGGTGAAGGGGGAGGCGGCGGCCGGGCCTGGTTATGCGGGGCAGTCCGAGCCTGCGGGGATCTTCCAGGTGGGGGTTCTCGGGCGGGGTGGCTCGGCGGCGGTGGGGGACGCGGGTTCCGACGGTGCCGGGGCCGGGGGCGGCACCGGGATGAAGCTGGTGGCCTTCGGGGGGATCGGGGTGGGGACCCTGCTGTTGGTGGTTCTCGGGGTGTGGGTCGTGGTGGGGCGGCGGAGGGCTGCCGGGGTGTAGCGCCTCGGTTCTCAGACCTGCGTGAGCGCCCAGAACCCCACGGCGTAGCAGGCCAGGGCCAGGAGCAGCAGAGAGATCGCCACCTTCGCGGGTGGGCCGCTTCGGCGTGCCCGCGAAATCGGGGAGGCGGGAGGGGGAACCTGCGGGCTCTGAGCGGTGTACGAAGCAGTAGAGGTGTCAGCGGGGAGCTGATGCGGGGCCGCGTGAGCGTGGGGGGAGGGCAGGACGTGAGTGGACGGTGTGGGGTCCTGAGGGGAGACGTAGGCCGGGTACGGCGGTGGTGCGGCAGGCCGCTGCGGGTGTGGCTGTGGCTGTGGTTGTGCTTGGGCCTGTTGGTGAGGGTGGTGCTCCGATGGAGTGCGCTGCGCGGACTGGAACGGGCTGGGGGGAGTGGGCCAGGAGGTGCCGTGGCCCGGCACGGGGGAGGACTCGTCGGTGCCAGGGGAGGGGGAGGTCTCGCGGGGCCAGGACGGCGTAGCGGGCTGTGCGGGCCACGGGGTCGATTCCCTGGGCCAGGACGCCGAGTTCGCCTGCGCAGGCCCTTCGGCAGGTCTTGGTGCCGGGCTGCTTCCGCCGGCGCGCCGGGAGACCTCGTTGTCCTGGCCGGGCCAGTTCGGCTGGGCGGGGTGGTGGGCCGACCCGGGCGCGCTCCCGGGCTGGTAGGCGGAGCCGTTCGGCTCGCCGTGCCCGTAGGCGGCTCCCGCCACGCCATCTCGCTGGTAAGGCGTCTCACCGGGCTCGGGGGGCGGGGAAGGGAATCCGCTTCCGCTAGCGTCACTGTGCCAGTAGGGCACCTGACCGGGCCTCTCGGGGTAATGGGACTGCCCACCGCCCTCGCCGGACCAGTTGGGGGCTCCGCCTTCCTCTCCGGGCCGGAGGTCAGGGTGGGACCCCGTCCCCAACCCGTCGCCCTCGCCGGACCAGTTGGGCGTCCCGCTCACACCGCCAGGCTGGAAGGCTCCCGGCCCGTTTCCTCCGCCGTCGGACTGGAAGGAGCCGTCGCCCCCGTCAGCAGGCCGCACTCCCACCCCGTTGCCTTCGCCGAACCAGGAGGACCCCCCACCTGCCCCACCGGCCCGGGAATCCACACCGTTCCCCTGGCCAGGCCAGGAGGGCACGCCGCCTGCCTCACCAGCACCGGAGCGGTCGCCTTCGCCGGGTCCAGCAGCACCACCGGGCAACGCCCCGGAACCCCATCCCGTACCGGGCCCCGATCCCGCACCGGAACCCGGCCCACGAACCCCCGCACCCGGCCCAGCCCAATCAGCCCCGGCACCGAAACCGGCCCCAGCCCCAGCCCCAGGCCCATGCCGACCAGCCTCGTGACCCGAACCCGCCTCAGCACCACCGGCCCCGCCCCCGGAACCGGCCCCCGCACCACTGCCCCCGCGACCGGCGCCGGGCCAGACGGCACCCCCGTCCCCGTCCCCAGAGGCAAAAGCACCCGAGTCCGCTCCGCCACCCTCAGAAGGCACCCCACTCCCCCCGGAGGGAACCCCGCTCACACCGGAAGGGAGCCCGCTCTCGTCACCACCCCCGGCAGGAACCCCACTCCCCCTACCACCCTCAAACGACCCGCCACCATCCCCCGCCCACGCCCCAGCCTCTTCCCGCGCCCACGCCCCGGCCTCTCCCCCCGTCCCGAACCGAGCCCCCGCGCCCGACCCGAACTGAGACCCTCCCCCTGGCCCGAACTGCGACCCTCCCGTCGCAGAACCCCCGTTCCGCGTTCTGTTCGGGTCCACCCCCGGGGCCTGCTTGAGGGGTCCCTGGGGGCCGAATCCAGGTGGCAAGGGGCCGAGTTGGTCGAAGATTTCGATCGACTCGTCGTCGGGGCCCGGGTCCGGGAGGAGCTCTCTCGCGGCGGCGAGGGCCTTGCGGGCCCCCGTGGCGGTGCGGAAGCGGGCCTGCGGGTCCGGCTGGAGGAGGGAGGCCACGACCTGCCAGAGCGGGTCGGGGACGCTCTGGGGCGCGCCAGGGGTGCCGTGGGCGGAGAAGTACTCGATGAGTGCCTTGGCGTCGGGCTTGGCACCCTCCAGGAGGTACAGCGCGACCAGGCCGACGGCGAAAAGGTCGGCGGGGTAGTCGGGTTCCGCGCCCTGCATCTGCTCGGGGGCGAGGTAACCGGGCGTGCCCACGACGAGGTTGGTCTCGGTCAGGCGCGGTTCGCCCAGCCGCATGGCGATGCCGAAGTCGGACAACCGCAGCCGCGGACGGGTGGTGCCGGTGGCTTCGAGCAGGATGTTGGCCGGTTTGATGTCACGGTGCACGACACCTTCCGCGTGCACCGCGGCCAGCCCCGCGAGGAGCTGGTCGAGCAGGGTGCAGACGAACGCGGGCGGCAGGGGACCGTAGTCGCCGACCAGGTGGACCAGGGAGCCGCCGGCGACCAGGTCCATGGTGAACAGGACCTTGTCGTCGTCGGCGGCCCAGCTCGCGGGCGCGAGGACATGGGGGTGGTCGATCCGCAGGGCCTGTTCGCGGACGAAGCGCAGCAGGGAGTGGGCGTCGCTCTGCAGCAGCACCTTGGCGGCCACATACCTGCGGCGCCGGTGGTCCCAGGCACGCCAGACGGCGCCGACGCCTCCGCGTCCGATCGGATCGGCCAGTTCGTACCGGCCGGCGAACACCTCACCCATGACTGCGCGTCGCTCCTCCCCCTGCGGCTACCCCCCTTGCTTCCCCCTCGATGAGCGATACGACCCCTCGTGGCCTCCCGGATGAGAGATACGGCCCCGTGTTCCAGCCCCCGTGTTCCTCGTCCGCCCGGCGGCCGACACACCCCCGCGTGTCGAGCGCCGCCGCCCGGCCCGGCTGCCGAACCCCCTTCGGCGACCGGACGGACGGCTCAGTTCTGGTGGGACTGGTAGTGCGTGACGGCGTCGGAGGTGCGGCCGGCGCCGTAGACCCGGAGGAACTCTGCCAGCTCCGGGTGGGTCGGGGCGAGGGTGTCGGCGGCGTCGATGATGTCTCCGGCGGCGGCCACCGAGCGCAGCAGCGACTGGATCTCGCGGACGACCCGCTTGACCGTCGGCGCACCCGAACTGCTGGTCGTGGTCGTAGTGTTGCTGAGCACCGAGCCCCCCTGCGACTTCTTGATCTCGTCCATGCGCTCGGTCGCCTCGGCCGCGCTCACGCTGCCGTCCGCGACCTGCCCCGCCAGGTCCTGCAGCAGTTGCACCCGCTGGACCACGGCGGGATTGCCGATCTTTGCCCGCTGGCCGCTCATGAGCTGCGACAGCATCGGAGCGGACAGTCCCAGCACCCCCGCGAGACGAGCCTGGTTGAGGCCCAGGTCGTCTATGAGCTTACGGAAGAGCGCCCCCAGCGGCTCCCCGTACCAGTTCCGCTGCAGTTCCCGCGCTCTTGCGGTCGCTTCCTGCTGTGCGGCGTCCATGTGCGTCTCCCCATCGCTTCCCCAAATACCGCGGTTCGCGACAGCGAACCACGGTTGAGCATCTTACGGAGAGTGGTCGTTCGCGGGGACCCCCAATCTTTTTGCGGAATACCGGGGATGACCCGGTACTCTGGTCTGCGGCGCCCACCGGCAAGCGGTTCTTCCGGCGGACGTCCCTCTTCCCGGGGCCTTAGCTCAGTTGGTAGAGCGCTGTCTTTGCATGGCAGATGTCAGGGGTTCGACTCCCCTAGGCTCCACTTCAGGAGACCCCTCCGACCTGCGGATTCGCGGGCGGAGGGGTTTTTCGTGCCCCGGCCGTGGACGGGCCGGCCCCCACCCCGGCCGCCTACCGCATCAGCGAGCGGTACACCGCGGAGGACCTCGGGTGGGTCCGGCAGCCCCACACTCCGTGCGGGCAGTAGTCGGTGATGGTCTGGTAGAGGGGACGCTGCCGGGCGAACCAGGTGAGCATGCCGCGCAGGTAAGCCGGGTCGTCGCCGTTCTCGTACAGGCCCCACTCCGGGTAGGAGAACGGTTTGCCGTGGGCGCGGGCGAAGCGGACGTGGGCGCGCAGCCCGTACGGCTCGCGCACCTGGTCGGCGAAGCGCAGGCCGAACGGGGCGTCGTAGGCGTCCATGCCGATGATGTCGACGACCTCGTCGCCCGGGTAGCAGCGCGGCCACGGGATCGCGTCGCGGCCGCGGTTGGGCGTGAACTCGAAGCGGAAGCGCTGACCGGGCACCGAGCGCATGGCGCGCACGATGCGCGTCCAGTACGCCTTCCAGGCGGCCGGGTCCGGGGCGCAGCGGTGGGTGTAGGTGGTGCCGTTCATCTCCCAGCCGAGGACGAGGATCGTGTCCGGGACGCCGAGAGCCGTCAGTCGCCGGGCCAGGGTGCGGAAGTGGCCGTCGTAGTCGCCGCGCGCCCCGCGCCGGAGCTGCTCGCGGACCGTGCTGTCGGGGAGATGGGCCTCCGTGCGTTCCAGCAGGGGCACGTTGAGGACGAACATGCGGTGCGGGCCGGACCGCCGCCAGGTCGCCCAGGAGTCCAGGTAGCCCGGCGCCCCCTCGATGTTGCTCCAGCGGTCGCCGGGCAGGTACACGTGCCCGACCCGGGGCGGGGGGCCGCCGAGCCAGGCGCCCAGGGCGTCGAGCCGCTCCACGTCGGCGGGTTCGTAGCCGACGTACGCGCCGTACGCGGGAGCCGCCGCGGGCTCGGGGGCGCGGCTGGTGCAGGCCGCGGCCAGGAGCAGCAGGACGACGGTCAGGGCGAGCGGCCCGCGGCGCGTGGGCTTCATCAGGGCGGCGGTCCGTCCGGTGCGAGGAGGTGTCCCCGCGACTGTGGCGCACGGTGGCCGTGCCGCACCGGTTTGGCCACCCCGTCGGGTGAACACGACGGTGGGGCGGAGAATCTCCGCCCCACCGGTGGTACACGCCGGGATCGGCGTCAGCGCCCTTCGTCGTGCCTCGCGGCGTCCTCCTCGGCCTCCTTCGCCTGGACCTCCGGGTCCAGGACGGACGTGCCGGTGCCGTCCACGGACGTCAGGCGGCCCGTCTCCGGGACCTCGGTCGCTGCGGGCGGTTCGACCAGCCAGTCGGGGTTGGCCTGCTTGTCCCACCACTTCCAGGCGGCGTAGGCGCCGCCCGCGACGAGGCCCGCGACCGCCAGTGCCTTGGCGAGCCGTCCTGCACGGGCCCGCCGCTCGTGCTTGCGGACCAGCTTCTGGACCTCCTTGGGCGAGATCTGGCCGCGCAGGGCGGCCAGTGCGGCCACGCTGCGGGCGGTGGCCTCCTCACGGACCGGGCCGGCCGCGGCGACGGCCTGCTCGATCCTCGGGCGGGAATAGTCGGCGGCCTGCCGAGCGGCCTTGCGGGTGCGTACGGCGGCCTCGTGGGCTGCCTGGTCGACCTTCGGCGGAACATGCGTACGGGCCTGCTCCAGGCGCGGCGCGACGTAGGCGCCGTACTGGACACGTGCCTGCTCGGCCGCCTGCGAGACCTTAGGCGCGAGCCGTACGCGTGCTTCCGTCGCGTAGTGCGAGGCCTTGTCCTTTGCCGTGTCGGCGTAGGGCGCCACCACTTCCGCGGCGTGCAGCACGCTGTCCTTCGCCGAGCCGGTCGCGGCGCGCACGCTGTCGATGCGGGTCACGGGATCCTCCTCCTCGGTGGCGTACGGTAATTCGACTTTCCACCCTTTTACGGATCATGCATGCCGGAGCTCAGCCCGGCACCTGAGGGCGGGCATCCGGATCAATAACGGATGAATACGTGGCAACAGGAGCTTGTCGACGACAATGCCACGGATCGCCGCCCCGCGCCCCTGCCCGGACCTTCCCGGACCGGATCCGTGCGAGGATCGGTCGGGCACAGGAAGACAACGGAAGGCAGATCGTGGCCGAGCAGCTTTACGCCACCCTGAAGACGAACCACGGCGACATCGAAGTCCGGCTTCTGCCGAACCACGCCCCGAAGACGGTCAGGAACTTCGTCGAACTCGCTCAGGGCGAGCGCGAGTGGACGCACCCGGGCACGGGTGAGAAGTCCACCAAGAAGCTCTACGACGGCACGATCTTCCACCGCGTCATCAGCGGCTTCATGATCCAGGGCGGCGACCCGCTGGGCACCGGCATCGGCGGCCCGGGTTACGAGTTCGAGGACGAGTTCCACCCGGACCTCGGGTTCAACAAGCCGTACCTGCTGGCCATGGCCAACGCCGGTCCCGGCACCAACGGCTCGCAGTTCTTCATCACCGTCTCCCCGACGGCCTGGCTGAACCGCAAGCACACCATCTTCGGCGAGGTCACGGACGCGGCCAGCCAGAAGGTCGTCGACGCCATCGCCGGCGTCAAGACCACCCGCCCCAACGACCGCCCGGTGAACGACGTCGTCATCGAGCAGGTCGTCGTGGAGACCCGCCAGGGCTGAGCCCGGGCAGCCGCCGCGCAGGGAACCAAACGCCCCGCTCAACCGTAAGGATGAGCGGGGCGGTGCACGTGGCACGACGACCTAGGGCGACTTGGGGGATGGCATGAATCAGGAGGCGGGCAGCACTCCGGAGGCCCAGCACCTGCCTGGCTGCTACCGGCACCCGGACCGCGAGACCGGCATCCGCTGCACCCGTTGCGAGCGTCCGATCTGCCCCGAGTGCATGGTCAGCGCCTCCGTCGGCTTCCAGTGCCCCGAGTGCGTGCGCGACGGCGGCGGCAGCGGGCCCGCTCCGGCCGCGGCCCGGCCGCGCACCATCGTCGGCGGCACCGTCACGGCCGATCCCCGACTGTTCACGAAGATCCTCATCGGGATCAATCTGGCGATGTTCCTCGCCATTCAGATCCAGCCGTCGCTTGTGCGGGACCTGGCGCTGTACGGCGCGTGGCCGCCGGCGCCGTTCACGCCCACCGAGGGGGTCGCGGGCGGTGAGTACTACCGCCTGGTGACCTCGATGTTCGTGCACGAGCAGATCTGGCACATCGGCTTCAACATGCTGAGCCTGTGGTGGCTCGGCGGTCCCCTCGAAGCGGCCCTGGGCCGGGCCCGGTATCTCGCGGTCTATTTCGTCTCCGGTCTCGCGGGAAGCGCCCTGGCCTATCTGCTGGCGACTCCGATCACCCAGACATTCGGCGCCTCGGGCGCGATTTTCGGCCTCTTCGGTGCCACCGCGGTCCTGATGCGCAAGCTGAACTACGACCTGCGGCCGATCATCGCGCTCCTGGTGATCAACCTGATCTTCACCTTCGGCTGGAGCAGCATCTCCTGGCAGGCCCACATCGGCGGCCTCGTCGCCGGCCTGATCACCGGCTTCGGCATGGTCCACGCCCCACGCGAGCGGCGGGCGCTGGTGCAGTACGGCACCTGTGCGCTGGTGCTGCTGGTCGTCGTGGTCGTGACCGTGATCAGAACCGCGCAGCTCACCTGACGGAGCCCGCGGACCCCCTCTGAGCGGCCCTTGTCCACAGCGAGTGCCGGATCTTGTGCATACAGTGCGGGAACTGCTGTGCCCCCTGTCGCTGACCCGTGTTCATGCAGGTCAGGCAGGGGGCGAACAGGCTTGCGGCAACTGGTGCGATGGTCGTACCGGCGTCAACGTCCGATGGGTTATCCACAGATCGTCGTCTTTTCCCCAGCCGGTTGTGGAAATGCGGCCAGGCTGTGGATAACTCAGCGAATACCCCTGGGGAGAGCTACTTCCACTGGGTGGAGACGCCGAATCCGGCGGCGATGAAACCGAAGCCCACCACGATGTTCCAGTTGTCCAGGGCATCGAGGGGCAGGGAGCCGTCGGTCACATAGAAGACGACGATCCAGGCGAGCCCGATGAGGAACATGGCCAGCATCACAGGCGCCACCCAGGCGCGGCTGTTCAGCTTGATGGCGGTCGCCTGCTTCGCCGGCGGCGGCGTGTAGTCGGCCTTCTTGCGGATACGTGACTTCGGCACGAGGGTCTCTCCTGTCGATGCGCTGCGTGGCCGCGCAGGTAACTGGTCCGGGCTCGGGGCAGCGTACAAGGGGACACTGAGTGCTCCCCCGGGCGTCCGTTAGCGTAGTGCTTCCGCAGCGCCGAAGGAGATAAGGGTACGTTGAGCAATTCTGCCGACTCCCCCCAGTCCGGATCCAGCCCTGTCCGCGGGCGGGGTTTCCGGCCGGTGCGCGTGCTCACCGTGGGGGTCTTCGCTCTCGCCGGACTCATCTTCTTCACGAGCTTCAACACGGCCAAGGGCACCGACATCCGCACGGACGCCTCCCTGCTGAAGCTCTCGGACCTCATCCAGGAGCGCAGCCGCAACAACGGCGAGCTCGACGAGTCGAACGGCTCGCTGCGCCGGGACGTCGAGTCGCTCGCCGAGCGCGACGACGGCAGCACCAGGGCCGAGGACGAGAAGCTGGCCGCCCTGGAGGACCGCGCGGGCACCCAGAGGCTCAAGGGGAAGGCGGTCACGGTCACGCTCGACGACGCCCCGCCGAACGCCACCGCCAAGCTCCCCGGCTATCCCGAGCCGCAGCCCGACTACCTGGTCATCCACCAGCAGGACCTCCAGGCCGTGGTCAACGCCCTGTGGAAGGGCGGCGCCCAGGGCATCAAGGTCATGGACCAGCGGCTGATCTCCACCAGCGCCGTGCGCTGCGTCGGCAACACCCTGATCCTCCAGGGCCGCGTCTACTCACCGCCGTACAGGATCCAGGCGGTCGGGGACCCCGACAAGCTGAAGCAGGCACTCGCGGACTCCAAGGCCATCCAGAACTACATGGTCTACGTCAACGTCTACGGCCTGGGCTGGAATGTCGCCGACGACGGCACGGTGACTCTTCCCGGCTACTCGGGCACAGTGGATCTGCAGTACGCCAAGCCCGTGGAGTAGCACGGTGTGAGCCCCTGGAGCCGCCGGTGCGTGTCGTCGTCAGGACCGTCAGCGAGCTGTGCATCACCGCCGGCGCCCTGATCGTGTTGTTCGTCGTCTATGTGCTGTTCTGGACCGGTGTGAAGGCCGACACCGTCATGGACGACCAGATCGACCAGTTGCAGGACCAGTGGGCCCAGGGGAGCGTGCGGCAGCCGCAGGTGACCACCGGCCCGTCCGTCGCCCCCGCGGAACCGGCGCCGTACCGGAGCGGGAAGCCGTTCGCGATCATGTACATCCCCCGGCTCGGTTTCACGTGGAACAAGCCCGTGCTCGAGGGCACCGGGGTGGGCACCCTCAAGAAGGGCCTCGGCCACTACGCGAACACCACGCGGCTCGGGCAGCGGGGCAACTTCTCGGTCGCCGGCCACCGGCGCACCTACGGCGATCCCTTCAAGGACTTTCCGCGGCTGCGGCGCGGTGACGCGGTCGTCCTGACGGACGGAACCACCTGGTTCACGTATCGGATCGACAAAGGGCCCTACAAAACCGTGCCCACCGACATTGAGGTGATCGATCCTGTGCCACGTAAATCCGGGTACACGCGCCCTGGCCGTTATCTCACGCTGACCACGTGCGATCCGGAGTGGGGACACAGCCACCGGCTGATCGTCTGGGCCCACCTGGACTCCACACAGCCTGTGGAGGACGGCAAGCCGGTTGCCCTGCGCCGTTAGTCTGGTGCGGTACGGCGTGTGTGTGGTGCCGTGGTGCGACGGAAGGGACGGCATGTACGGCTGGATCTGGCGGCATCTGCCGGGGAACGCGTGGGTGAAGGCGCTGCTCTCCCTCATGCTGGTCGTTGCTGTGGTCTACGTCCTGTTCCAGTACGTGTTCCCGTGGGCCGAACCGCTGCTGCCCTTCAACGATGTGACGGTGGACAACCAGTGAGCGCGCGCATTCTCGTCGTCGACAACTACGACAGCTTCGTCTTCAACCTGGTCCAGTACCTGTACCAGCTCGGCGCGGAGTGCGAGGTGGTGCGCAACGACGAGGTGTCGACGGCACACGCCCAGGACGGCTTCGACGGCGTCCTCCTGTCGCCCGGCCCCGGCACGCCGGAGCAGGCCGGGGTCTGCATCGAGATGGTGCGCCACTGCGCCGCCACCGGGGTGCCCGTCTTCGGCGTCTGCCTCGGCATGCAGTCGATGCAGGTGGCGTACGGCGGTGTCGTGGACCGCGCCCCCGAGCTGCTGCACGGCAAGACCTCCCTCGTGGAGCACGAGGGCAAGGGCGTCTTCGCCGGGCTGCCGACGCCGTTCACGGCGACCCGCTACCACTCGCTGGCGGCCGAGCCGGCGACGGTCCCGGCCGAACTGGAGGTCACCGCGCGGACGCACGACGGGATCGTCATGGGGCTGAGGCACCGTGAACTCCCGGTCGAGGGTGTGCAGTTCCACCCCGAGTCGGTGCTGACGGAACACGGTCACCTGATGCTGGCCAACTGGCTGGTGGAGTGCGGGGACCAGGGCGCGGTGGCGAGGTCGGCGGGGCTCGCCCCGGTGGTGGGCAGGGCCACGGCGTGACGGCCCTGCGCCCCGAGCGCGAGGACTTGTACGGCGACGCGTCGTACCAGTCCTACGGCGGCGACCCCTACGGCGGTCAGTCCTTCGGCGGGGCCGCCCCGGCCGAGGAGGCCCGTGCCGAGGAGCCGTACGACGGGGCGTCGTACGCCGGGGAGTCGTCGGGCGGGGCGTCGGCGCCGTACGTGCCCCCGGCCGACGACGAGACGGTGGCGTTGCGGATACCCGATCCGCCGCCCCCCATATCCGCCTCTGCGGCCCCTTCCGTCACATCCGCCACTGGATCCCCACAGGGCGGCCGTGCGGCCCGCAGAAAGGCCGCCAAGCGCCGTCACGGGCGTCATGGCGGCGCGGCCGGCTCCGAGACGCAGCCGGAGGCGGAGTCGGCCGACGGCAGGCCGCTCTCCCGGGTCGAGGCCCGCAGACAGGCCAAGGCCCGCAAACCCGGCGCGGCCGTCGTCGCGAGCCGGGCGATCGGCGAGATGTTCATCACCACCGGCGTGCTGATGCTCCTGTTCGTCAGCTACCAGCTCTGGTGGACCAATGTGCGGGCGCACGCACAGGCGGACAAGGAGGCGAGCAGTCTCCAGAACGACTGGGCGAGCGGGAAGGGCGCCCCCGGCACCTTCGAGCCGGGCCAGGGCTTCGCCCTGCTGCACATCCCGAAGCTGGACGTCGTGGTGCCGATAGCCGAGGGCGTCAGCAACAAGAAGGTCCTCGACAAGGGCATGGTCGGGCACTACAGCGAGGGCGCGCTGAAGACCGCGATGCCCGACGCCAAGACCGGCAACTTCGCGCTCGCCGGGCACCGCAACACCCATGGCGAGCCCTTCCGTTACATCAACAAGCTCAGCCCGGGTGACGCGATCGTCGTCGAGACGCAGGACGAGTACTTCGTCTACAAGATGACGTCGACGCTGCCGGTGACGTCTCCGAGCAACACGAGCGTGATCGACCCCGTCCCCAAGGGATCCGGTTTCACCACGGCCGGCCGCTACATCACCCTCACCACCTGCACCCCGGAGTTCACCAGCAAGTACCGGTTGATCGTCTGGGGCAAGATGGTCGAGGAACGGCCGCGCAGCAAGGGCAAGCCGGATGCGCTCGTCCAGTAAGGGCAGATGACAAGTGGCAGCGACCACCGAGCAAGAGCAGAACACCGGCACCCTCGCGCCGCGCCGCCGCGGCCCCGGCCGGATCGCCATGGCGGTCAGCGTCTTCGGTGAACTCCTCATCACGGCGGGCCTGGTGCTCGGCCTGTTCGTCGTCTACTCGCTGTGGTGGACGAACGTCGTCGCCGACCGCGCGGCGCACAAGGAAGCCGACAAGGTCCGCGACAGTTGGATGCAGAACCGGGACACCGGCCCCGGCGCGCTGGACACCAGGAACGGCATCGGCTTCCTGCACGTCCCCGCCATGAAGAACGGCGAGGTGCTGGTCGAGAAGGGCACCTCGACGAAGATCCTCAACGACGGTGTCGCCGGCTACTACACCGACCCCGTCAAGGCCACGCTCCCCACCAGCGGCAAGACCGGCAACTTCTCCCTCGCCGCCCACCGCGACGGCCACGGCGCGAAGTTCCACAACATCGACAAGGTCAGGAAGGGCGACCCGATCGTCTTCGAGACCAAGGACGAGTGGTTCGTCTACAAGGTCTACGCGGTCCTGCCCGAGACCTCGAAGTACAACGTCAAGGTCCTCGGCCGGATCCCCGAGGAGTCCGGCAGGAAGAAGGCCGGCCACTACATCACCCTGACGACGTGCACGCCGGTCTACACCTCGCGCTACCGGTACGTGGTGTGGGGCGAACTGGTCCGCACCGAGAAGGTGGACAGCGAGCGGACGCTGCCGAAGGAACTGCGGTAAGCAGCGACGGAAGAGCCCCGGCCCCCTCAGAGGGGGCCGGGGCTCTTCCGTGTGTGCCGGTGCCGTACGGCTAGCCGGTGGCGCCCCCGAAGAAGCCGCCGCCGTTGTTGCCGCCGTTGTTGTTGCCGCCCCCGACGCTCACCGTGGTCAGCGTGATCGGGGTGCCACCCGGATCACCCACCTCGTTGCCGCCCCCCGGATCCTGCTGGGCCACCAGGGCGTTGTCGCTCTGGTCGCTGCCGTTGGCGAACTGGATGTTCGTGAAGCCGGCGTTGTTGAGGATCTGCCGGGCCTGGGCGACCGTGCGACCCACGACGTTCGGGACCTCGGTCTTGTCCGCCGCCTTGCCGATCTGGATGTTGACCGAGGAGTTCTTGTCTGCCTGGGTGCCGGCCTGCGGCGCGGTCGAGATGACCTTGCCGATCTGGTTGGTGTCGTCGGTCTCGATCTCGGTGCAGTTGCCGACGAGGTTGTTCGCCTGCATCTGTGCCCTGGCCTCGTCGCAGGAGCGGCCGACGACGTCCGGGACCGTGGCCTTCTCCTCGGCCTTCGCGATGGTGAGGGTGACGGTGGAACCCTTCTCCACCTCCGCGCCCAGCTCCGGGTTCTGGTCCAGGACCGTGCCCGCCTGCTCGGTGGACACCTTCTGCTTGGTCTTGACGACGAACTGGTACTTGTCGCCCTGCAGCGTCTCCGTGGCCTTGTCGACGTCCTCGCCGAGGACACTGGGGACGGCCACCTTCGGCGCCCCGGTGGACACCACGATGCTGACGGCGGTGTTCTTGTCGACCTTGGTGCCGCCCGTCGGGTCCTGCTCGCAGATGTTGCCCTTGGCGGTGTTCTCGCAGGCCTTCTGGGTGACCTCGCCGAGTTTCAGGTCGACGTTGCCCAGTTGTCTCGTGGCGTCGTCCTGCGACTGGTTGACCAGGTTCGGCACGGCCACCTGGTCGTTGCCCGCGCCGCCCCCGCTGAAGATCCACTTGCCGATCAGGATCGCGCCGACGAGCACCAGGATGCCCGCCACCACCAGCAGGATCGTCGAGGTGTTCGACTTCTTCTGGCGGCGCCGGTCGGGGCGGTCGTCGTAGCCGTAGCCGCCGTCGTCCGGGTTCGTCGGCGGCAGCATGGTGGTCGCGCCGGCGTCGGAGCGCAGGGCCGTGGTCGGCTGGTCGTCCGGGTAGCCGCCGTAGCCCACCGAGCCCATGGCGGCGGTGGCCGCGACCGGCTGGCCGTCGAGGCAGGCCTCGATGTCGGCACGCATCTCGTCGGCCGACTGGTAGCGGTAGTTGGGGTCCTTGACCAGGGCCCGCAACACGATCGCGTCCATCTCGGGCGTGATCTCGGGGTCGAAGACCGACGGCGGCTGCGCCTCCTCGCGCACGTGCTGGTACGCGACGGCCACCGGGGAGTCGCCCACGAAGGGCGGCCGGACCGTCAGCAGCTCGTAGAGGAGACAGCCGGTCGAGTAGAGGTCTGACCGCGCGTCGACCTGCTCGCCCTTCGCCTGCTCCGGCGAGAGGTACTGGGCGGTGCCGATGACCGCCGAGGTCTGGGTCATCGTCATGCCGGAGTCGCCCATGGCGCGGGCGATGCCGAAGTCCATCACCTTGACCTGGCCGTTGCGCGTGAGCATCACGTTGGCCGGCTTGATGTCCCGGTGGACGATCCCGCTGCGGTGGGAGTACTCCAGCGCCTGGAGGATCCCGATGGTCATCTCCAGGGAGCGCTCCGGCAGCAGCTTGCGGCCGGAGTGCAGCAGCTCACGGAGCGTGGAGCCGTCGACGTACTCCATGACGATGTACGGGATCGAGACCCCGTCGATGTAGTCCTCGCCCGTGTCGTAGACCGCCACGATCGCGGGATGGTTGAGCGAGGCGGCCGACTGGGCCTCCCGGCGGAACCGGGCCTGGAAGGACGGGTCGCGCGCGAGGTCCGCGCGCAGCGTCTTCACCGCCACGGTGCGGCCGAGGCGCGTGTCCATGGCGAGGTAGACCTCCGCCATGCCACCACGGCCGAGCACCTGGCCCAGCTCGTACCGGCCGCCGAGGCGACGCGGCTCTTCCATAGCTTCCTACCAGCCCTCTCCGTCGGTCCCGACGGGCACGTGTGTGCCGTCGGAGGCTGCACTCCGGGCCTACCGTACCCGGCTAGCTTTGTGTGACCTGGCCAAGTGCGTCACCCGATACAGGACCGGTATCGCAACGTGCACCGATGTGGAGGTGACGTGAGCGGGGTCACTTCTTGGAGTTGATGACCGCCTCCATGACGCTCTTGGCGATGGGCGCCGCGAGACCGCTTCCGGAGATGTTCTCGCGGACCGCGTTGTCGTCCTGGACGACCACGGCCACGGCGACCGGCGCGCTGTCGCCGACCTTGGCGTACGAGATGAACCAGGCGTACGGGTTCTTGCTGTTGTTCTCGCCGTGCTGGGCGGTACCCGTCTTGCCGCCGACGGTCACGTTGTCGATCTGGGCCGTGGTGCCGGTGCCCTTCTCGACGACCGTCTCCATCATCGACTGGAGGATCTGGGCGTTCTCCGCCGACAGCGGCTCGCTCATCTTCTCCGGCTCGGTCTTCTCCAGGGTGTCCAGGTTCGGGGCCTGGAGCGAGTCCACCATGTACGGCTTCATCAGCGTGCCGTTGTTGGCGACGGCCGAGGCGACCATGGCCATCTGGAGCGGGGTGGCGGCGGTGTTGTACTGGCCGATGGAGGACAGCGCGGTCTGCGAGGGGTTCATGTCGTCGGAGAAGACCGACGCGCTGGAGCGGACCGGCACGAACTGCTCCTCGTCGAAGCCGAACTTCTTGGCCTCGTCCAGCATCTTGTCGTTGCCGAGGTCGGAACCGATCTTGCCGAAGACCGTGTTGCAGGAGTACTGGAGCGCGACCCGCATGGTGGCGTTCTCGCAGGGGATGTTGCCCTCGTTCTTCAACTGGGTCGTCGTCCCGGGCATGGTCCACGGCAGCGGCGACTTGGTCTTCTCGTCCGCCTCGGTGTACAGGCCGTTCTCCAGCGCGGCGGCCGCGGTGACGACCTTGAAGGTGGAGCCGGGCGGGTAGACCTCGCGCAGCGCCCGGTTGAGCGAGGGGTCGTCGGGGTTGTTCTTCCTGTCGAGCTTCTTCCATGCCTCGGCGTCGGCGTCGCTGCCGCCGGCGATCGTGGAGGGGTCGTACGACGGGTAGGAGGCCAGCGCCAGGATCTTGCCGGTGGACGGCTCGATGGCGGCGACGGCACCCTTGCCGCCCTGCTTCTTCAGACCGTTGTAGGCGGCCTTCTGCGCGGCGGCGTTGAGGGTGGTGACGACATTGCCGCCCTCCTTCGGCTTGCCGGTCAGCATGTCGAGGGTGTTGCGGAAGAACAGCCGGTCGTCGTTGCCGGTGAGGATGCCGTCCTCGATGGACTCGAGCTGGGTGGCGCCGTAGGCCTGGGAGACGAAGCCGGTGACCGGCGCCCACATGGCGCCGTCCTTGTAGGTGCGCTTGTACTTGAAGTCGCCGGACGTCGTCTCGGCGTGCCCGGTGATCGACTTGCCGTCGACGATGATGTCGCCGCGGGGCGTGGCGTAGCGGGCGATCAGCACACGGCGGTTGTCCGTGTCCTCGCGCAGAGCGTCGGCCTTGACGTACTGGAGCCAGTTGTCGCGGATGAGGAGGGCGAGGATCAGGAGGCCGCAGAAGATCGCGATCCGGCGCAGGGGCTTGTTCATGACGGGCGGACCACCTGGGTCATCTCGGCGTCGGGGCTGGGGGCGGGGGCGGGCGCCGGACGGCGTGCGGTGTCGCTGATCCTGATCAGGATGCCGATGAGGGCCCAGTTGGCGATGACGGAGGAACCGCCGTACGCCAGGAAGGGCATCGTCATTCCGGTCAGCGGGATCAGGCCCATCACACCGCCGGCCACCACGAAGACCTGGAGCGCGAAGGCGCCGGACAGGCCGATGGCGAGCAGTTTGCCGAACGGGTCGCGGGCGGCGAGGGCGGTGCGGACGCCGCGCTCCACGATCAGGCCGTAGATCAGCAGGATCGCCATGAGGCCGGCCAGGCCCAGCTCCTCGCCGAAGGTGGCGAGGATGAAGTCGGAGTTGGCGGCGAACCGGATCAGCTCGGAGTGGCCCTGTCCCCAGCCGGTGCCGAGGGTGCCGCCGGAGCCGAAGGCCCACAGGGCCTGCATGGCCTGTTCGGAGTGGACCATGCCGTCGCCGTTGGGGGTGCGGCTGAGGGTGTACTCGCGCATCGGGTTGAGCCAGGCCTGGACACGGGTCTGCACGTGCGGTTCGAAGCTCGCCACACCGACGGCGCCGGCCGCGGACATCAGCAGACCGAAGACGATCCAACTGGTCCGCTCGGTGGCGACGTACAGCATGATGATGAACATTCCGAAGAACAGCAGCGAGGTACCGAGGTCGGTCTCGAACACCAGGATGAGGATCGAGATCATCCAGACGACGATGATCGGACCGAGGTCGCGGCCGCGCGGCAGGTACAGGCCCATGAAGCGGCGGCTGGCGAGGGCCAGGGCGTCCCGCTTGACCATGAGGTAGCCGGCGAAGAACACCGCGAGCACGATCTTGGCGAACTCACCGGGCTGGATGGTGAAGCTGCCGACCTTGATCCAGATCTTGGCGCCGTAGGTGATGTTGGCGCCGAGGCCCGGGACCAGTGGAAGGAGCAGCAGGACCAGCGCGCCGACCATGGAGATGTAGGTGTAGCGCTGCAGGACCCGGTGGTCCTTGAGGAAGACCAGGACGACGGCGAACAGGGCGATGCCCATGGCCGTGTAGATGAGCTGGTTGGTGGCCTTGCCGCCGGCCTGGCCGATCTGCTGGAGCAGCTTCGACTGGTCCAGCCGCCAGATCGCGACGAGCCCGAGGCCGTTGAGCAGGGTGGCCAACGGCAGCATCAGCGGGTCCGCGTACGGCGCGAACTTGCGTACGACGAGATGGGCGACGCCGGCCAGCAGACCGAGGCCGAGGCCGTAGCTCAGCAGGCCGGCCGGGACCTGGTCGTCGATCGCCAGGCCCACGTTGGCGTAGGCGAAGACCGGGATGAGGACGGCGAACACCAGCAGCGCCAGCTCGGTGTTGCGGCGGCTCGGTGCGCCGATCGCGCCGATCGTGGACGTGTGGTGCGTCGACGTGTTCGAAGTACTGCTGCTCATCGTGTGACAGGGCCTCTCACGGCTTGCCTACTGCGTACCGCAGTTCCCGACGACCTGCTTCTCCTCGTCCGAGAGGGTGGGGCCGGGGGTGGGAGTGGGCTTCGGGGACGCGGAAGCGTTCGGGGACGGGGAGGACGTGCTCGTCGGGGTCGGTGTGGCCTTGGACGTCAGGGAGGACAGAGTGGTTCCCGTGGTGCCCCCGGCCTGGCCCTCGCCCGGCTTGGAGTTCTTCCTGCTCTCCGTGGCCTGCGCCTCGTCCTGCTTGCGGCACGCGGCGGCCTGCACGCCCAGCTCGTCGATCTTCTTCTGGGCCGTCCTCAGGTCGCCCTCGGCGATGGTGCCCTCGACCGACTTCTGCTGGTACGGCGGCAGGTACTTGAGTTCGATCTCGGGGTGGTCCTTGGACACCTTCGAGAGCGACACCCACGCCAGGTCCTGGCTGATGCCCCGGTACAGCGCCACGTGCTCGCCGTTGACGCCGACGTAGTACTGGGTCTGCGTCCAGCGGTAACCGCCGTACAGGCCACCGCCGATGACGGCGAGCGCGAGCACCGTGTAGAAGGATCTCTTCAGCCACCTGCGGCCCTTGCGGGGCTTGACGAAGTCGTCGTCGGAGTAGTCGCCGAAGCCGTTCGTCGGGATGTAGCCGGTGGTGTCGGAGGAGCCGGACGGCCCGAACTCGCCGCCCCCGCCCTGTCCGTGGCCCTGGCGGCCGAGCCCGGAGGCGCGGCCCGCGGGGGTCTGCATGATGCCGTTGTCGTGGAGCTGGTGCTGGTTCTCGGCGACCGCGCCGACCACGACCGGGGTGTCCGAGAGCTGCCCGGCGAGGGTGTCCCCGGTGTCCAGGTCCAGGACGTCGGCCACGATGACCGTGATGTTGTCGGGGCCGCCGCCGCGCAGTGCGAGCTGGATGAGCTCCTGCACGGTCTCCTGGGGGCCCTGGTAGCTGGCGAGGGTGTCCTCGAGCGTCTGGTGCGAGACGACGCCGGAGAGGCCGTCGGAGCAGATCAGGTAGCGGTCGCCGGCGCGGACCTCGCGGATGGAGAGGTCGGGCTCGACGTGCTCGCCGCTGCCCAACGCCCGCATCAGCAGCGAGCGTTGGGGGTGGGTGGTGGCCTCTTCCTCGGTGATGCGGCCCTCGTCGACCAGACGCTGCACCCAGGTGTGGTCCTGGGTGATCTGGGTGAGGACGCCGTCGCGCAGCAGGTACGCGCGCGAGTCGCCGACGTGCACGAGGCCGAGCCGCTGACCGGTCCACAGCAGGGCGGTCAGGGTGGTCCCCATGCCTTCGAGCTGGGGGTCCTCCTCGACCATGGAGCGCAGTTGGTCGTTGGCGCGCTGGACGGCCACGCCGAGCGAGGTGAGGACGTCGGAGCCGGGGACGTCGTCGTCGAGGGCGACGATCGTGGAGATGGCCTCGGAGGAGGCGACCTCGCCGGCGGCGGCGCCGCCCATGCCGTCGGCGATGGCGAGCAGGCGGGGCCCGGCGTATCCGGAGTCCTCGTTGCCCTCCCGGATCATGCCTTTGTGCGATCCGGCGGCGAAGCGCAGTGACAGACTCATGCGCACCTCGCCCGTCGGCTCCGGGTACATCCGCACGGTGCCCACCCTCCGGTCGGGAGCGCGCCGGGGCCCGGGGTGGGGGCCCACGCCGCGTGCTCGCTCCGCTCGCGCCTATTCATGATGTAGCACTACTTCCGCAGCTCGATGACGGTCTTGCCGATGCGGATCGGCGCGCCCAGCGGAATCGGGGTCGGGGTCGTCAGCCGCGATCGGTCGAGATACGTGCCGTTGGTCGAGCCCAGGTCCTCGACGATCCAGTTGCCGTCGCGGTCCGGATAGATCCTGGCATGGCGGCTGGAGGCGTAGTCGTCGTCCAGCACGATGGTGCTGTCGTGCGCCCGGCCCAGCGTGATGGTCTGCCCCTGGAGCGCCACGGTGGTGCCGGTGAGGGTGCCCTCGGACACGACGAGCTTGGTGGGGGCGTTACGGCGCTGGCGGCCCCCGGCGGCCGGCTGCTGGCGCTGCTGCGGGGGCGCCTGCCGCTGGGCCTGCTGGGCCCGGCCGGCCTCCCGGCGCGAGCCGCGCTGGGTGACGCGCGTACCGAACAGGTCGCTGCGGATGACCTGCACGGCCACGATCACGAACAGCCACAGTACGGCCAGGAAACCCAGCCGCATGACCGTGAGGGTCAGCTCTGACATTGCCCCCGCTTCACCCTTCGGCTTGCCGGTAAATGATGGTGGTACTGCCCACGACGATCCGCGAGCCGTCGCGGAGCGTAGCGCGGGTGGTGTGCTGCCCGTCCACCACGATGCCGTTGGTGGACCCGAGATCCTGGATCGTCGAGGGCGTTCCGGTCCGGATCTCGCAGTGCCGGCGCGAGACGCCGGGGTCGTCGATCCGCACGTCGGCCTCGGTGCTGCGGCCCAGCACCAGCGTGGCGCGGGAGATCTGGTGGCGGGTGCCGTTGATCTCGATCCAGTGGCGGGTGCGGGAGCCCGGCGCGGGCGCGCCGACCGGGCCGCCGGCCGGGCGGGGAGCCTGGGCGGGCTGCGGGTAGCCGTAGCCGCCGCGGCCGGGTGGCGGGGCGGCCGGCATGGGCGGGGCGCCCGCCGGAGCGGCCGGCGGGTAGCCGTAGCCACCGGGTGCCGGTGCGCCGGGCCGGCCGGCCGGGGCCGAGGTTCCGGGGGCCTGCTGGTTCGTGGAGGAGGCGAGCGTACGGCTGCGCACCCGGTACAGACCGGTGTCGAGGTCGTCCGCCTTCTCCAGGTTGACCTTGATCGGGCCCATGAAGGTGTAGCGCTGCTGCTTGGCGTAGTCGCTCACCATGCCGGCGAGCTCGTCGCCGAGCTGGCCCGAGTAGGGGCTGAGCCGCTCGAAGTCCGGCGTGCTCAGCTCCACGATGAAGTCGTTGGGCACGACCGTGCGGTCGCGGTTCCAGATGGTCGCGTTGTTGTCGCACTCCCGCTGGAGCGCCCCCGCGATCTCCACGGGCTGGACCTCGGACTTGAACACCTTGGCGAAGGTGCCGTTGACCAGACCTTCGAGACGCTGCTCGAACTTCTTCAGGACTCCCATGAGGCACCTCCTCCGTCCTTGCCGCCCTGGGTACTGCGCCGGCTGCTGCTTACCTGGTACTGCTTACTGATCGTATCCACGCGCCGGTGAATCGGCTGGTTCCCCCTGTCGGCACGGTCGACGGGTGTCGACGCCTCCGAAGTTCCCTGCGGAGCCCCACTTCGAACTCCGCTGTCGAACTCCTCTGTCAAGGATCGTAGAGGCGGCCGCAGACCAGTGTCCCGCACCTGACTGTGGACCCCTACCTGCTCCTGGGGAGACGGGCGTTACCGGTACGAGGTTGATACGTGGACCGGCACCGGCCGGCACCTGGCCCGGCGGCACCCCGGATCGGCGGCCCGCCACCGAAGCCGCTGGTGGGCGGCTGCCCCCGGACAACGGATGTGAACCCACCCTCGCCAGCGTGCTAATGTTCTGCGTGTCGGAAGGCGCCGGACCGCAAGGCGAGGAGCCCGAGGACACACCCAATGCGCGGGTGGCGGAATAGGCAGACGCGCTGGATTCAGGTTCCAGTGCCCGAAAGGGCGTGGGGGTTCAACTCCCCCCTCGCGCACCACTGGAAGCCCCTCAGGTCCTGGACCTGAGGGGCTTCTCGTTGTTCCGGTGGGCTCCCGGGTGGTGGCACGGCTCACGCTGTGAGGTCTCTCTCACTTGATCGCGGACAGGGGTGGCGAGCGCTGCTCGGCGGCGCGCTGCCGTCCGGTTCGCTGGCATCAAGCTGCACCCCCGCACCAGGTCATCGCCCGTGGCGCCGGCCACCTGCGCGGCGGGTGGGGCGGCGGGGGCGTGCGGAGGGGAGAGCTCCGGCGCGGTGGGCGGGCGTAGCGCCAGGTCAGTCGGTTCCGAACGCGGTACGGGATTTCGGGGGCGGAAACCGGCGGCATGGGTTCCGCTGTCAGCACCTTGCCAGCGCAGCTCCCTGCATTGCTTTTCTGTGGTGGTGCGTGTTGTTCCTCGGTGAAGATTCAGTTGTCGGCAGGACGGGGAAATCCGGTCGACGGAATCGCAAGAAATTAAATTCTTGATTTCCGAGGGGGAAATACTTCATGCGTGACAACCTGCTGCGTGCCGTCGTCGCCACCCTGGTTCTTTCGGTCACCGTCGTGCTGGGCGGTGCGAGCGTCTCGGCGGCCGCTCCGCAGGACCCGATCTGGGGCTCGGCGACCTTGACGACGGACAGCCCGGACGAGGACCCCATCTGGGGATGAGCTGGTCCCCGTCGGGGGATGGAAGTCGGCCAACCGTGGCCGAAAGGGTCCGCTTCTTCGAAGCGGGCCCTTTGTTACTGTGCGGTCACCCTGTGAGTCGTCACATTTTCGTTGCCAATCATTTTCTGCATAAACATAATGATCGGCGGCACCTTGTGATCACTGGGGGAGGAGCACAGATGCTGGAGCCGCTCGGGCTGCCGTCCCATGTGTCCGAGATCTACCGGTCGCTGCTCAGACAGCCGGCCTCCGTGGAGGAGCTCGTGTCCTCCCTCGGGTGGCGCCCGGAGCGGGTGCGCTCCGCGCTGGACGAATGCGTGCGGCTCAATCTCGTAAAACCCTCGTGGGGCGCCCCGGAAAACCTTCGTGCGGTCAGTCCTGAGGTGGCTCTGCAGGCCCTGATGACGCGTCGGGAAAACGAACTCCTGGAACGCCAGAAAGAATTGGGCGAGGCGCGGACGGAAGTCGCGCGATTCATCGACGACCACAACGCGGCGCAGCAGGATCTGCGGGGCTCGGTCATCGAGCGGCTCAACGGGCTCGAGGAGATACGTTCCCGCATCGAGGAGCTCACGCAGAAGTGCGAGGCCGAGCTGCTGACGTTCGCGGCCGGCGGACCCCAGACCGCGGAGAGCCGGCAGGCGAGCCGGCCGCTCTGCGAGGACCTCGCGGGACGCGGGGTGGCGATGCGCAGCGTGTACCTCGACAGCGTGCACAACGATCCGGCGACCGTGGAGCACCTGCGGTGGCTGCACTCGCACGGGGACGAGGTGCGCACGACCGCGTCGCTGCCCTCACGGATGCTGATCTTCGACCGCGCGCACGCCGTGCTGCCGACGGACCCCGACGACTCCGCGGCGGGGGCGCTGGTGCTGCACGGGCGGGGCGTGCTGGTCGCGTTGGGCGAGCTGTTCGAGCGCGTGTGGGAGAACGCGCTGCCCTTCACCCGGGGCCGGCCGCAGCACCGGGAGCGCGGCGAGGGGGAGCTGACCTCGCAGGAGCAGGCGGTGCTGCGGCTGCTCGGGGAAGGGCTCACGGACGAGGTCGTCGCGCGAAAGCTCGGGGTCTCGGTGCGGACGGGGCGGCGGATCACCGCGGAGCTGATGAGCCGGCTGGGGGCGCGGAGCCGGTTCCAGGCGGGGTTGCGGGCCGCGCAGTTGGGATGGCTGGCGGGGGCGGAGGAGGAGTGACCGGCGCCCGGGGTCTCGTGGTGTCGCCGGGCGGGCGCGGGTCCGCCGGGGCCTGCCGCGCCCCGCGGCGGAGCCGCCCGAGGACACAGCCCCGGGCCGCCGGGGGCGCGTGCAGGGACCGTATAGGGGCCGTATAGCGGGCGATCTCAGTCTTGGGGCGTCAGAGGGCGGGGCCACCGGGCTCCGGCAGTGACGTACTCAGGGAGTCGAGATGAGCAACGTGAGCCTGACGGACGGGCTGGACGCCGAGCGGAAGCAGGAGATCAAGGAGATCGTCTGCGACATCCTCGAGATCGACGAGGACGAGGTCACCGAGGTCAGCCTCTTCAAGGAGGAGCACGACGCGGACTCGCTGCGGGCCATCGAGATCCTCGCCGCCCTGGAGCGGACGCAGCGCGTGACCATCGACCAGGCCGAGCTCAGCCGCATGGTCAACCTGGAGGGTGTGTACGCGGTGGTGGCCGAAGCCGCCCGGCGCTGACGCCTCCTTCCGACCGTCAGACGGGTGAGCTGCGATGAATGCTTCGATCAGCACGGACACACAGGCCTCCGGCCGCCGGGTCGTCATCACCGGACTCGGGGTGGTCACCAGCATCGGCATCGGCGTCGAGGCCTTCACCGCCGGACTCCGTGACGGGCGCAGCGGCGTCAAGCCGATCACCGCGTTCGACACGACCGGCTTCGCGCACGCCAACGGCTGCGAGGTCACCGACTTCGAGCCGGAGCGCTGGATCGTGCGGCAGCACCCCGAGGAGCTGGGCCGCGCGAGCCAGTTCTCGGTGGCCGCCGCGCGGATGGCGGTCGAGGACGCGGGCCTGACCGAGGAGGACGTACGGGCGCGCCGCTCCCTGGTGTCCGTGGGCACCACGGACGGCGAGTCCCGCGACCTCGACCAGCTCGTCGGGACGAGCATGGACGGCGGGCCCGACGCGTACGACCCGACCGTCGCCCGGCGCATCCCCGCGGGACGGCTGTCCGCGGGCATCGTGCGCGAGCTGGGCCTGACGGACGTGGAGGCCGTGACGATCCCGACCGCGTGCGCGGCGGGCAACTACGCGGTCGGCTACGGCTACGACGCCCTGCGCAGCGGCGACGTCGACATCGCCCTGTGCGGTGGCGCGGACGCGGCCTGCCGCAAGACGTTCACCGGGTTCTACCGGCTCGGCACCGTCGCCCCCGAGGTGTGCCGGCCCTTCGACAAGGACCGCGAGGGCATCCTCACCGGGGAGGGCGCCGGCATCCTGCTCATGGAGAGCCTGGAGTCGGCACTGGCCCGCGGGGCGCGGATCTACGCCGAGGTGCTCGGCTACGGGCTCGCCTGCGACGCCCTGCACCCGGTCGCCCCGGACCAGGGCAGCATCGCGCGGACCATCGAGATCGCCCACCGCAACGCGGGCGTGACCCCGGACCAGGTCGACTTCGTCTCCGCGCACGGCACCGGGACGAAGGCCAACGACATCACCGAGGCTGGCGCCATCCGCCAGGTGTTCGGCGAGGACGCCATGCCGCGCACCGTCTCCATCAAGTCGATGATCGGGCACAGCATGGGCGCGGCCAGCGCCGTCTCCGCGGCGGCCTGCGCGCTCGCGATCACCGAGGGCTTCATCCCGCCGACGATCAACCACCGGGAGACCGACCCCGAGTGCGCGGTCGACTGCGTGCCCAACGAGGCCGTCGAGGCGGAGCTGACCGTCGTCCAGAACAACGCGCTGGCCTTCGGCGGCAACAACGCCGTCCTCATCCTCGGCGCGTACCGCGACCACCGGAGCGCGGCATGAGCTGGATCGTGACCGGGATGGGGGCCGTCGCCAGCATCGGCGGCAGTGTCGAGGAGATCTTCGACTCGCTTGTCGCGGGGCGCAGCGGGCTCGGACCGCTGCGCGGCTACGACCGGGAGAAGTTCCGGGCGCAGGTGGCCTACGAGATCGACGACCGGCCGGCGCCGGGCGTCGACGAGCCGCTGCGGGCGACCCGTTGGCTGGAACAGGCGGTCGCCGCGGCCGCCGCGGACGCCGGGCTCGGGGACGACCTGTCCTCGGTGCCGGTGCTGGTCGGCACGACCCTCAGGGAACTGCGCTCCGTCGAGCTGTCCTGGCGCGACGGGGTCCCCTTCGACGCGGCCGACCTGCACTTCGGCACCATGCTGCGCCGGCGCTTCGGTGCCGCCGACACCCACACCGTCGCCAACGCCTGCTCGGCCTCGCTGTACGCGCTGGCGATGGGCGCCGACCTGCTGGAGACGGGCGCGGCGCAGACCGTGGTGGTGGCCGGCGTCGACACCATCACCGAGAGCACCTACGGGCTGCTCGACCGCTGCTACCCCGAAGCGCCCGACCGGGTGAGGCCGTTCGACCGGGCCCGGCGGGGGATGCTCCAGGGCGAGGGCGCGGTGGCCGTCGTGCTGCGCAGGGAGGCGGACGGACCGGGTCCGGCCGACCGGGTGCACGCCCGGGTGCGCGGGGTCGCGGTCAACTGCGACGCCTACCACCCCTCGGCGCCGGACGCGAAGAGCATCGCCGCCGCCGTGCAGGAGGCGCACCGGCGGGCCGGCGTACGGCCCGCCGACATCGACCTCGTCATGCTGCACGGCACGGGCACACCGCTGAACGACGAGGCCGAGTCGACCGCGCTGGGCTCGGTCTTCGCGGGCCTGGACGTCTCCCCGTACATGACGGCCATCAAGTCGATGACCGGGCACACCGCCGGGGCCTCCGGGCTGCACAGCCTGGTCGCGGCGGTGGACGTGCTGCGCACAGGGACGGTCCCGCCGACCGTGCACCTCGACGACCCCGTGGAGGCCGTGGCCGGGTTCCGGCTGGTGCGGGGGGCGGCGGAGCGGCCGGCCGGGCCGATGCGGCTCGCGCAGATCGACTCCTTCGGGTTCGGCGGGCTCAACGCGGTCGCCGTCGTCGAGAGCATGGGGGTGGGTGATGAGTGACGTCGCCACGGCGGACGCCGTGATCACCGGACTGGGCAGTGCGGTACGCGGGCTCGACGGGCCCGCGGGGCTGCTCGACGCGCTGCCCGACGGGCACCGTACGGCGGCCGACCCCGTCGACCGGCTGACCGGGCGCGGGCTGCGGTACAAGGACCGGGCCACCAAGCTCGCCATGGTGGCGGCCCGGGACGCGCTGCGGGCGGCCGGCCTGGTCGACGAGTCCGGCGACCTGACGGTGCCGGGCGAGAGCGTCGGGGTCAGCGCCAGCACCAACTACGGCAACGCCGACACCGTCTGCGAGACCGTGCGGACCATCGACGAGTCCACCTACCTGGGCACCAGCCCGATGATGCTGCCCGCCACCTCCAGCAACGTGGTGGCCTCCTGGGTCGCCATCACGCACGGGCTGCGCGGCGCCAACGTGACCCTGTGCAACGGGCCCACCTCCGGGCTCGACGCCGTCAACTGGGCCCGGCTGCTCGTCGTCTCGGGGCGGGTCGAGCGGATGCTCGTGGTGGGCGTGGAGCCGGACAACCCGGCGGTGCGCCATGTCACGGGGGTCGCGGAGGGGCGTGCGGACGGGGTGCCCGAACTGTTCGACGGGGCGGTGGCCCTGGTCGTGGAGTCGGGGGCGTCGGCCGCGGCGCGGGGCGTACGGGCACTGGCCGTGCTCGGACCGTACGCGCGTCGGGGACGGCATGCACAGGCGGTGGCCGAGGTACGCCGGCGCCGGCCCGGGCCCGTGGGGCTGTGGTGCGTGCCCGAGCATCCGGAAGGGGTGCGGGCGCCCGCGGCGGGGCTGGGGGCGGGGGTCGGCAGTGCGGTGCCCGTGCATGACCTGGCCGCTCTGTACGGGCCTTCTTCCGGGGCGCTGGGGGTTCTTCAGTGTGCCGCGGGGGTGGCGTGGCTGAGCGGGCGGTCGGACGAGATGGTGCTTGCCAGTGCGGGGACCGGGGACGCGGGGGGCGATGACGCGAGTGCGGCGTTGCTCCTTGCGGGGGCCGGGGGTGCGGTGTGACGGCCTCGGCTTCGGGGTTCCCACCCGCACCACCCGTGTTGCTTTCGTCGTCGGGTGCGGGTGGCCCCCGCGGGGGTTCCTCGCCGTCGGCGGCTTCCCCGGTTCGGATGCGGCGGGCGGCGCTCGAAGGCGGTGATCCCGTGCGGGTCCTGCTGCTGCACGGGCTCGCCGGGAGCACCTCCCAGTGGGCGGCGTACGCGGAGCTCGCCGACGACGCGGTCGAGGTGTGGGACGCGGTGCTGCCCTGGGGTGCCGAGGGCGACCCGGGGTGGAGCATCGACGGGGAGCCCGGCCGGTACGTGGAGCGGGCTCTGGACGCCGTGCCCGGCGGGGCGGACGTGGTCGTCGTGCACTCCTTCACCGCGGGGCCGGCACTCGAGGTGCTCGCCCGGCGCGGGGACGTCCGGGCCGCGGTCGTCGTCGCCCCCTTCCACCGGCGCTCCCCCGACGCCTTCACCTGGGACGACGCCCAGTACTACCTGAACGGCTTCCACCGGATCCTCGAAGAGGGCCTGCGGATCGGCGCGGGCGACCGCGTCCCGCCCGAGCTGCGTGCCGCGATGGCGCTCAGGGTGCGGGAGCGGATCGGGCCGTACGGCTGGCAGCAGTTCTTCGGCGCCTACCTGCGCAGCCCCGGGCTAGACGTCGACGCGCTGCGACTGCCCGTGCTCGTGGTGGCCGGCGCCGACGACTTCGCGGCCCCGCCCGACGACGCCCGGGCCCTGGCCGCCGCCCTGCCCGACGGCCGGCTGCGGCTGTTCGACGACTGCGGCCACTTCGCGATGGCGGAGCGGCCGCGGGACTTCGCCGACGCCGTGCACGAGCTGCTGCACGAGGTCCTTCCCGAGCGGGTCGCATCGCCCGGCGGCACCCGCGCGGTCCCGGCCACCTCCTGACACCGCGCCGGACCGGCACCACCTTCCTTCACCTGTACGAGCGTTCAGTTCCTCCTGCCCATCCCTACTGACGGAGTCGACGTGACCACCACGCACACCGCTGACATCGAGACCGCGGTCCTCGCCCTGAAGGAGCCCAGCTCCCTGGAGATCCGGCCCCGTTACGAGGGCTCCAACATCTGCACCTGGATCGGCTTCAAGCACGTCAACTACCTCGTCGAGGAAGCCGTGCTGAACCATCTGCGCCAGGCCGGTCTCGCGCCCGGCACGGTCTACGAGGTCTACGGCCTGTGCACGGACATCGTCGACATCGACACCCGCATCCTGCACGCCTTCCACATCGACGACACGGCCGTCGCCGAGGTGAAGCCGCACCGCAAGGCCAAGGACGGCGAACTGCTCTTCGCCGTCACCCTGCACGTGCGGCGCGAGACGCTGCTCAAGGCCGTCACCTCCACCGTGCGCGTCCAACTGCGTCTCGACCCGCGCGGCGGCGGCGAGCTGCCCGTGCCGGCCGCGCTCGCGCCGTTCGCGGTGGACCGGCTGGCCGCCGAGCCGGGCTGGACGCCGGAGCCGGTCGAGGCCGACCTCGCCGCCGACGACCTGGTCAAGGAGCTGACGGCCGGGAGGAACGCGTACGCCTGGAAGTTCCGCATCCCCTACTGGTACTGCCACTTCACCGAGCGCCAGCAGATGTCCGGCTACCTGCGGCTGATGGAGGAGGCCAAGGACCGGCTCGTCGCCGACCGCGGGGTCTCCATCAAGACGCTGCTGGACGAGCAGAACTGGATCCCGGTCGTGCCGCACTCGCGGATCACCGTCCTCGACGAGGCGCGCATGGAGGAGGACCTGTACGTCGTCCTCACCGTCGAGAGCGTCTTCAAGGGGTTCACCTACGACTCCCGCATGGACACGTACGTCGTGCGGGACGGGGAACTGGTGCAGACCGCCACCGGACGGATCACCCACGGGTACGCCGTCATCGAGAACCGGCGCGACTGGTCGCTGGTCTCCTTCGACGACCGCATGAACGCGGCCCTGGAGGGCCGGACGGCATGAACGCCGAGGCCGAGGCCGTGGTCACCGGGGTCGGCGCCGTCACCTGCCACGGTGTGGGCGCGGACGAGCTGTGGCGGGCCATGACGGCGGCCGGGACCCGTCTGCCGGACCGGCCGGCGGACCCGCTCGCCCTCATGGACCTGCCGCTGATCAACCTGGTGCCCGACCTCGGCCCGTCCGGCCCCGACCAGCCGGGCCTCGACCTGGCGTCCGAGCGGGCGACGCGGTTCGCCTCGCTCGCCGCCGCCGAGGCGCTGGCCGACGCGGGGCTGGACGCCGGCGCCCTGGACACGGTGCGCGGCGCCGTCGTGCTCGGGAGCTGCATGGGCGAGCCCGGGGTGAACGAGCGGGGCCGGGGCGGCGGGCCTTGGCAGCCGCCGTTCCGGCTCGCCGCCGCCCTCGCGGGTGAACTGGGCCTGTTCGGTACGGCGATCGACGTCGCCAACGCCTGCGCCGCCGGCGGATACGCCCTCGGCGTCGCGGTGGACATGATCCGCGCCGGGGAGGCCGACGTGGTGATCGCGGGCGGCTCCGACGCCTACTCACGGGTCGCCCTCGGGTGCTTCAACCGGCTCGGGGCGGTCGACCCCGAACGCTGCCGGCCCTTCGAGAGCGACCGGGCCGGGACGGTCTTCGCCGAGGGCGCGGGCGTGCTGGTCGTGGAGTCGGCCGCGCACGCCCGGGCCCGCGGGGCGCTGGACGCCGGTGCCGGGCGGGTGCTGAGCCTGTCCGGGGTCGGCTGGAGCTGTGACGGCGACCATCCGACCGCGCCCCGGGAGGACGGCGAGGAGATCGTGCGGGCGATGCGGCGGGCGCTGGGCGAACCGCCGTACGACGTGGGGTGCGTGGTGCCGCACGGGACCGGTACGCGGCTCAACGACGTGTTGGAGAGCCGGTTGCTGCGGCGGGTGCTGGGCACCGGCCGGGTGCCGCTGTACAGCCTCAAGGGGCTGCTCGGGCACGCGGGCGGGGCGTCGGCGGCGCTCGGGGTGGTGGCCGGGGCGCTGATCCTGCGCCACGGGGAGGTGCCCGGGAACGTGCCGCTCAAGGAGCAGGACCCGGAGTGCGAGGTGTGGCTCCCGGAGGACTCCGTGCCCCTCGGGGTGCGCCGGGTGCTGGTGAACGCGTACGGGTTCGGGGGGAACAACGCGTCGGTGGTGCTGGGGGCTGTGGCCTCGGCTTCGCCGTCGGCCCTCTCGTTCCCACCCGCACCACCCGTCTCGGAATCGTCGTCGGGTGCGGGTGGCGGAGGTTCGCCGGCTGCGGGTGTCGGTGGTGCGTCTGCCGGAGGGGATTCGGGCTCGTCGTTCTCGGGAGGCTTCGATGGGTGACGTCGCTGTTACCGGGGTCGGGGTGGTTTCTCCCTGGGGGGACGAGGCCGGGGTCGCTGCCGGGTACGGCGGGCTGCCTGCCGACGGGGCCTGGTTCGATCACCGGGCGAGGCTCGGGGCGCGGGGGTACAAGTACCTTCCCGCCGCCGCCCAGTACGTGCTCGCCGCCGCTCGGGCCGCCGTCGCCGACGGGGACTGGGGCGCGGGTGTGCCCGCCGACCGCCGGGGGCTGCTGCTCGCCACGAACGCCGGGCTCGCCGGCGCCTACGACGCGATGGACGCCACCGTGGCCGAGCAGGGAGCCGACCGCGTCTCCCCCGCACTCGCGCCCTACTTCGCGGTCAACGTGCTCGGCAACCGGCTCGCCGCCGAACTCTCCCTGCACGGTTTCGCGCTGACCGTCGCCACGGCCCGTACGGCCGCGCTGGACGCCCTGTCCACGGGGACCTCGGCGCTGGCCGCCGGCCGGTGCGAGGCGCTGCTGCTGGCCGCGACGGAGGAACCGGTGCCGGCCTCGCGGGGCGGGGGCGGGGAGCAGGGGGCGGCCGTACTCGCCCTGGAGCCGTTCGCCGCGGCCCGCGCCCGCGGCGCCACCGTGCACGCCACGCTGCGGTCCCGCTCGGTGTTCCTGCCCCCGGGGGCGCTGGACCGTGGGGAGGGCCGGGAACGGGCCGCTCGGGTGCTGGACCGGGTGCTCCGTGAACTTCACGAACCCGTTCCGGGGGCGCCGGTGCCGCAGGTGCACCTCGATCTCGACACCTCCCCGGTCTCCGAGGCCGTCGCCGGGGCGCTCGCCGGGCTGCGGACGCGGGCGGCGGCCGAGCCGGACGAGCTGCCCCCGCGGCGGACCGGATGCCTGGGCCCCGCTCTCGCGCTCGCGCACGCCGTGACCGCGCGGGACGGCGGGGAACGGCTCGTCGTCAGTGCCACCGGGGCGGGCCAGCTCGCGTTCGTCCGGGTCTGTCCCGTACCGGACCGTCTCACACAGGAGTTGCAGCATGCTGAAGTCGCTTGAGGGGAGCTGGTGCCTGGTTCTGGGGGCGTCCAGCGGGATCGGACGGGCCATCGCGCTCGGGCTGGCCGACGAGGGCGTCCATGTCACCGGGGTGCACTTCGACACCGCCGCGCGCGCCGACGAGGTCGCCGGACTGGTCGAGGACATCCGCGGCAAGGGCGTCGAGGCGCGGTTCTTCAACGCCAACGCCGCCTCCAGGGCGGCCCGGGCCGAGATCCTGCCCGAGCTCGCCGAACTGACCGGGGCCACCGGGGGGATCCGCATCCTCGTCCACTCGCTGGCCTTCGGATCGCTGGTGCCGTTCCTGCCGCGGGAGGGGTGGGAGAAGCGGATCAGCGGACGGCAGATCGAGATGACGCTCGACGTCATGGCGCACAGCCTCGTCCACTGGACGCAGGACCTGGTCGCGGCGAACCTCCTGCGCGGCGGATCCAAGGTGTACGCCATGACCAGCGCCGGGACCTCCCAGCACCTGCCCAGCTACGGGGCGGTGTCGGCGGCCAAGAGCGCCCTGGAGTCCCATGTGCGCCAGCTCGCCTGCGAGTTGGCCACCAGCGGGATCGCCGTGAACGCGTTGCGGGCGGGCACCACCGTCACTCCCGCGCTGCGGCGGATCCCGGAGCACGCCGGGTACATCGAGCGGGCCGCCGAGAACAACCCGCACGGCCGGCTGACCCGGCCCGAGGACGTCGCGGACGCGGTCGCGCTGCTGTCCCGCACCGAGTCCTCGTGGCTGACCGGCAACACCATCGGCGTCGACGGGGCGGAGCTGCACGCCGCCGCGGGGGCGTGGGGCTGAGAGAGCCGGTCCGACCCACCGGGTCCCGCGGGATCCGCCGTACGTCACCTGCCAACTTCCGCGTACTTACTACGACTTCAGGAGCAGACAGCTATGAGTGTCAGTCTTGCCACCGGGGCGGACCCGGACACCCTGGTCGTCTCCGGCTGGTCCGTGGCGTCGCCGTACGGTCTCGGCGCCGAGGCCTTCGCCGAGGGCGTGCGGGGCCTGCGGGACGCGGTGCGTCCCGGCGACGAGGAGTCCGACCTCGGACCGTACGAACGGGCCGGGCGGATCCCGGACTTCGACGTGCGCGCGATCCTCGGGCGCAAGGGGACCCGGGCGATGGACCGGGCCACCGGGCTGGCCGTGGCCACCGCCGGGATGCTGCTGGAGCAGGCCGGGGCCGGCCTCGCCGACGAGGTGCCCGAGGCCGTGGGCATGGTGCTGGGCACCGGGCACGGCAGTGTGCAGTCGATCATGGACTTCACGCGGGACTCGCTGACCGGGGAGAAGCCCTTCCACGTCGATCCCGCGCTGTTCCCCAACACCGTGATGAACCGCGCCGCCGGGCAGAGCGCCATCTGGCACACCCTGCGCGGGCCCAACACCACCGTGTCCGGTGGGGCGTTGACCGGGCTGCTCGCGCTCAGTTACGCGGCGCGGCTGCTGCGGCGCCGGCACTGCGAGGCGGTGCTGTGCGGGGCCGTGGAGGAGTTCTCCCGGGAGCGGGCCTGGCTGGAGTACCGGGCCCGCAGCGGCGGCCCGCAGCGGCAGCCGGTCGGACCGCTCGGGGAGGGGTGCGCGCTGTTCCTGCTGGAGTCGGCCGGGCGGGCGCGCACCTACGGACGCACCGAGCTGGCCTCGCTGCTCGGCTCCCGGTTCATCGCCTTCCCCGACCCCGAGGGGGCCGACGAGGCCGTGGCCCGGGCCGTGCGGGAGGCGCTGAAGGAGGCCGACGTCCGGGTCGAGGACGTGGGACTGCTGGTGCCGTCCGACGGGGGCGGGGTGCTCGGGGCCCGGGAGGACGCCGCGCTCGCCGGGATCTTCGGGGAGCACCGGCCGCCCCGGCTGCGGTTGCGGCGGCTGGTCGGGGATCTGGGGGCGGCGAGTGCGTCCCTTCAGGTCGCCGGGGCGGTCGCTGCCGGCGGCCCGGGTGAGATCGCGCTGGTGACCTCGGTGGACGTGGACGGGCAGGCGGGGGCGGTCGTGCTGCGGGTGGGGTCGCCGTGACCCCGGCCTCGACGCGGGTGGGGTCGCCGTGACCCCGGCCTCGGCTCCACCGTCCGTGTCCCCGCCCGCACCACCCCCGTCCGGGACGGACTCCCCGTCGGCGGCCCCGGGTTCGTCCCTCTTCTTCCGGCGTTCCGCCCGTCGGCTGCGTCGGAGCTTTGTCCGGTTCGTCTGTGCTCATCATCAGGAAGGACGTGTGTACGTCATGAGCGACACCACCATCGCCACCTCCGTGCTCGACAAGGAGCAACTGCGGGATCTGGTCGCCGATGTCCTCGACCTGGACGTCGCCGAGGTCACCGACGAGGCGCACTTCGTCGACGACCTCGACGTGGACTCGTTGATGGCGCTCGAGATCACCGTGCGGCTGGAGAAGGAGTACGGCGTCAAGCTCCAGGAGACCGAGCTCGCCGCCATCACCTCGCTGCGCGGGACCTACGAGCTGCTCGACCGCAAGCTGCGGGACGCGCAGTGAGCGCCGCGACGCCGCTCGGCGACCTCGACCTGATCCGCAGCGGGCCCGCCGGGGCCGTCACCGCCTTCGACGCCCCGGTGGACGGGCCCGTCGTGGACGGCCACTACCCCGGATTCCCCGTCCTGCCCGGCGTCTTCCTCATCGAGGCCGCCGACCGCACGGTCCGCCAGTGGGCGCACGGCAACGTGCCGGCCCGCGAGGGGGCCGAGGGCGGCGAGGTCGACCTCGTCGCGATGGACCGCTGCCGGTTCCACCGGCCGGTGTTCCCGGGCGACCGGGTGCTGGCCGACGTGACCGTCACCGACAACGCGGCCGGTCTGCTGTTCAGGGCCGCCGTCGCCACCAACCGCGGCAAGGTCGCCGACATCCGGCTCCGCTACCGCGTCAGGGACGGCCACGACCAGGAGGCCCAGGAAGCCGAGGGCGCCGCGTGACCGGGGACGAGTACGGCGTCGGCCGTATCAAGAACACCATCCCGCACCGCGGGGAACTGCTGCTCGTCGACCGGGTCCGGCGAATCGTGCCCGGGCAGAGCCTCACCGCCCTCAAGGCCGTCTCCGGCAACGAGCCCTGCTACGCCCCGCTGGGCCAGGACGCCGCCCCGGCCGACTACGCCTACCCGGCCTCCCTGGTCGTGGAGTCCTGGGCGCAGTCCGCGGTGCTGCTCTCCGTGTGGGAGGCGCCCAACCCGGACGTGCTGGCCGGGAAGGTCGAACTCGCGGGCTCCATCAACGAGGTGACCTTCGGGGCGCGCGCCTACCCCGGGGACGTCCTGGAGCACCGGGTGCGGATGGTCAAGGCCGTGGACGAGACGGCGATCCTCGCCGGGGAGACGTACGTCGGCAGCCGTGAGGTGCTGCGGATCGGGGCGTTCGTCGTGGCGCTGCGGGACGTCACCGAGCTGGCGCCGGCGCCCGGGCGCGCGCTGCTGACCGTATGAGACAGCCAGAGGGAGACGACGGAATGTCCGTACAGACAGAGAGCCGGCGCGTCGCGCTCGTCACCGGGGGGTCGCGCGGGATCGGGCGGGCGGTCGTCGAGCGGCTCGCCCGCGACGGTCACGACATCGGGTTCTGCTACCGCTCCGACGAACAGTCCGCGGCCGTCGTGGAGAAGGAGGTGCGGGAGCTGGGGCGGCAGGTGTTCGCGTGCCGGGTGGACGTGGCCGACGCCGCCCAGGTCCGGGAGTTCGTGCAGCGGGCCGAGGACACCCTGGGCCCGGCGACGGCCGCGGTCACCTCGGCCGGGATCACCCGGGACAGCCCGCTGGTGCTGATGCCGGACGAGGACTGGGACGCGGTCGTGCGCACCAACCTCGACGGCACCTACCACCTGTGCCGCGCGGTGGCCTTCCCGATGGTCAAGCGGGGCGGCGGAGCCGTCGTCACGCTCTCCTCGGTGGCCGGGGTCGCGGGCAACGCGGGCCAGACCAACTACTCGGCGTCCAAGGCGGGGATCATCGGCTTCACCCGCTCCTTCGCCAAGGAGGCCGGGCGGCACGGCATCCGCGCCAACGCGGTCGCGCCCGGCTTCATCGACACCGACATGACCTCCGTGCTGCCGCCGAAGAAGGCCAAGGAGATGCAGGGCCGGATCCCGCTCAAGCGGTTCGGGTCACCGCAGGACGTCGCCTCGCTGGTGTCCTTCCTGGTCTCCGAGGAGGCGTCGTACATCACGGGCCAGGTCTTCCAGGTGGACGGCGGCATCTCGCTGTGAGCGCCGCCGCCCGCCGGAGGCGCAGGCCCCCGCGCTTCTACTTCTCGCTGCGCAGCCCCTACTCGTGGCTGGCGTACCGGGATCTGCTGGCGCACCATCCGCGGACGGCGGCCGCCCTGGAGTGGGTGCCGTTCTTCGAGCCCGACGAGCTGAGCGCGAAGATGCTCGCCGAGGCCGGCGGGGCCTTCCCGTACACGCCGATGTCGGCGGAGAAGCACCGTTACATCCTCCAGGACGTACGGCGGTTGGCGGCCGGGCGCGGGCTCTCCTTCACCTGGCCGGTGGACCGCGACCCGGTGTGGGAGGTGCCGCACCTCGGCTATCTGGCCGCGGCGCGGCACGGCCGGGGCCCCGAGTACATCGCGCTGGCCGCCCGGGCCCGCTGGGAGCTGGGGCAGGACGTCTGCGACCGGCGGACGATCGCCGGCTTCGGTGCGGAGCTCGGTCTGGACGGAGAGGAGCTGGCATGCGCCTCGGACGATCCGGAGCTGCGCGCCGAGGGGGTACGGGTGCTGCTGGACATCCAGCGTGACGGTGTCTTCGGCGTCCCCTTCTTCGTCGACCATTACGACAAGTACTGGGGGGTCGACCGGCTCCCCGCCTTCGTCGCCGCGCTCACGGCGAAGGACCCCCGGCTCGCGAGCGACTCGGGCGACTCGAGCGGCTCGAGCGGCTCCCGGCTCGCGCCGGACCTTCCGCTCGCGCCGGAACCGAGTGAGCCCGCCCCCCTCGACGGCGCCGGAGTGCGCGTCGACGACGGGCACGCGGGCGGATGCGGCTGAGCCACCCCCCGGCCCGCCGCATCACCCCCCACGGCCGCCGTACGGCACCCCGCCCCCCTGAGGTGCCTGCGGCGGCCGTCGGCGTCCACCGGAGGCCGCGTACCGCACCAAAGGCCACATATAGGTGCCGCATAGTGCGCCCCGGTTGGCTGAAGTCCAGACCGCTGCTGTGCGAGCGCGGCCCGACGGGCCGCAGAGGGTGAGTAGTTGGGGTGACCGACTTCGAGAGCTTCGTCGGCGCGCTGCGCCGCAGGGCCGAGCACCGGCCCGCGCACAGCGCCGTCCGCTTCCGCACCGGACCGGAGGTGGAGGAGCTGGCGTACGGGGAGCTGGACCGCCGGGCCCGGGCCGCCGCCCAGTGGCTCGCGACCCGGGTGGCCCCCGGCGACCGGGTCCTGGTGTCCTGCGGCCCCGGCACCGGTTTCCTGCGCGCCTTCCTGGCCTGCCTCTACGCCGGCGCGGTGCCCGTGCCGGTGCCGCTGCCCGGCGGTTTCGGGCGGCAGGAGTCGCGGACCACCGCGATCGCCGCCGACACCGGGGCCCGCCTGGTGCTGACCGACGGCCCGGGACTGACCGCCGTGCACCGCTGGCTGGAGGCCGAGCGGGCGGACCTGCCCGGGCTCATGGCGGTGGAGGTGGAGTCGGCCGAGCACGCCGGGGACGCCGACGCCTGGCGCGAACCGCCCGTGGCCCCGGGCACCTTGTGCTTCCTCCAGTACACCTCCGGCTCCACCAGCGACCCGAAGGGCGTGATGGTGCCGCACGGGGCGCTCGTCCACAACCTGGGGATGATGCGCGACCGGCACGGCTGGCACGGCGACATGACCTGGTGCAGTTGGCTGCCCGCCCACCACGACATGGGGCTCATCGCGATGATGCTGGCCCCGCTGTACCTGGGCGGCACGGCGGTGCTGATGTCGCCCACCGAGTTCCTCAAGCGCCCGGTGTCCTGGCTGCGGCTCATCGACGAGTACGGCGCCGAGGTCAGTTGCGCCCCCAACTTCGCCTACGACCTCTGCGCGCGCCGCCTGACCGAGGAGCAGACCGCCGGCCTCGACCTGTCGCGCTGGCGCTACGCCTGCAACGGCGCCGAACCGGTCGACGCGGCCACCCTCGCCCGGTTCGCCGAGCGCTTCGCGGACGCGGGCTTCGCGGCGCGCGCCCTCCTGCCCGGCTACGGCCTCGCCGAGGCCACCCTCTACGTCTCCGGCACCCTCGCCGACGAGCCGCCCGCGGTGCTGTCCGCCGACGCCGGCGCCCTGGCCCGGGACGAGCTCGTGGCGGCCCAGGAGGGCGCCGCACGCCAGGAGTTGGCCGGCAGCGGTGTCGTGGACGGGCTCGACGTGCGGATCGTGGACCCGGCGGGCAGGGCCGAGCTGGCCGAGGGGCGGGTCGGGGAGATCTGGATCCGCGGCGAGAGCGTCGCCCTCGGGTACTGGAACCGGCCCGAGGAGACCGAGCGGACCTTCGGCGCGCTCACGGCCGACGGCAGGGGGCCCTTCCTGCGCACCGGCGACCTGGGGGCCTTCCGGGACGGACAGCTCTACGTCACCGGCCGCCTCAAGGAAATGATCATCGTGCACGGCCGGAACCTGTATCCGCACGACATCGAGCGTGAACTGCGCGACTTGGACACCGCCTTCGCCGACCGGCCGACGGCGGTCTTCGCCTCCCGGCCCGGGGGCGCGGGAGCCGAGGAGATCGTCGCGGTCCAGGAGGTGCGCGGACGCGGCCGTACGGCGGACGAGCTGGCCGCCCTCGCCCGCACCGCCCGCGCCCGTCTCGCCCGGCGGCTCGGGGTGCGGGTCGGCGGTGTGGTGCTGGTCAAGCCGGGCCGCGTGCAGCGCACGACCAGCGGGAAGATCCGGCGGGCCCGGATGCGGGAGCTGTTCGAGGCCGGTGAACTGACCGCGCTGCACGAGGAGTTGTCCCCTGAGCTCACCCGGTCCTTCCGGACCGAATGGGATCCGCACGGCTTCGCCCGGGAACTGGAGGAACGGCTCGGTGACCCCCGTGACGAGCGGCGGGTGTTCTCCTACCGCCGGGTCGCGGAGTGGGACCGGGCCGAGGAGTTCCCGGCCGAGGTGTGCCGGGAGCTGGACGCGCTCGGGGTGCCCCGCTCCTTCGTGCCGGCCGAGCACGGGGGCGGGCTGCGCAGCGGCGAGGAGCTGCTCCAGCTCATCCGCACGCTGTCCCGGCGCGACTTCACCTCCGCCCTCGCGCACGCCAAGACGTACCTGGGCGCGATCTCGGTGTGGGTGGCGGGACGCGAGGAGCAGGCCCGGGCACTGGCCGAACGGGTGAACCAGGGAGCGGTCGTCTCGCTCGCGCTCACCGAGCACGCCCACGGCAGCGACCTGCTGGCCGGTGAGCTGCGCGCCGAGCGCACGGCGGCCGGCTGGCGGCTCGACGGCCGCAAGTGGCTCATCAACAACGCCACCCGCGCCGACCTGGTGTGCGTCCTGGCCCGCACCAGGCCGGAGGGCGGCACCCGCGGCTTCAGCCTCTTTCTGGTGGACAAGTCCGCCCTCGCCGGGCGCAGTTGGCGTCCGCTGCCGCAGGTGCCCACCCACGGGGTGCGCGGGGCCGACATCAGCGGCATCGCCTTCGACGGCGCCGAGGTCCCCGCCGACGCGCTGATCGGCGGCGAGGGCGAGGGCCTGGAGATCATCCTCAAGGGCTTCCAGATCACCCGTACGCTCTGCTCGGCGATGTCCCTGGGCATGACGGACCACGCCCTGCGCATCGCCGCCGACTTCGCCCGCTCCCACCGCCTGTACCGGCGCCCGCTCGCCGAACTCCCGCACGCCGCCCGCACCCTGGCCGAGTCCTACGCCGACCTGCTGGCCATGGAGGCGGCCGCCCTGGTGGCGACCCGCTCCGCGCACACCCTGACCGGGGAGCAGAGCGCGGTGTCGGCGGTGGCGAAGTACCTGGTGCCCACGCTGGGCGACGAGGTGATCGGGGCGCTGCGCTCGCTGCTGGGCGCCCGCGCGATGCTGACCCGGGACTTCGCCGACGGGGCGTTCCAGAAGCTGGAGCGGGACCACCGGATCGTCGGGATCTTCGACGGCAGCACGGCCGTCAACCTCAACTCCCTGATCAACCAGTTCCCGGTGCTGTGCCGGGGCTGGCGCGGCCGGCTCGCCGACCTCGACGCGGTGGCGGTGGCCGCCCGGCTGGACGGTCCCGCGCCCGCGCTGGACCACGGCCGGCTGAGCCTGTACGCGCGGTCCGGGTCCAGTGTCGTGCAGTCGCTGCCCGAGGCCGTCGAGCGCGTCGCGCGGGCCGCGCCGGCCGGGGTCGCCGAGCGGGCCCGGACGCTGCTCGCCCTCGCGGAGGAACTGCACGCCGAGATGGCCGCGCTGCGGCACAGCGCACGGGCCGTACCGGAGTCGGCGTTCGTCGCCGCCCGCCGCTACGCCCTGGTGTACGCGGGAGCGGCGAGCCTGCACCTGTGGCTGGAGAACACCGGCACCCCGCGGGCCCGCGGACCGCTGTGGACGGACGCGGCCTGGCTGGACGCGGTCCTGGCCCGCCTGCTGCACCGGCTCACCGGCGCGCCCGACCTGGACGACACGGACGGACCTGCCCTGGACGCCCTGCTCCCGGCCCTGGACGCCCAGACCGGACAGGGTCTGCTGTTCTCGCTGTTCCCGTGCCGCCTGGCCGAGACCCCCAAGGAGGAAGCGGCATGACGGACCTGCTGACGTCGGGACGGGTGCCCGGTGATGCGAAGGGTGCCCCGGCCGGGGACTTCCGCGCCGACCCCGCCCTGGAGCGCATCGCCTCCCTGGAGGCCCTTCTCGGTGACCCCGACGACCCCGCCAACCCGCTGGGCCTGAGCGCCGTGCTCGACGCCGACGAGCGGGGGGAGCTGCTCGCGGCCGGGGAGGCGGCGCTCGCCTCGTTCGGGCTGGGGGCCGAGTTCGTGCCGGTGGAGTTCGGCGGGCGCCTCGCACGGGCCGACCGGTTCGCCCTGCTCATGCGGAGCCTGTTCCGGCGGGACGCCTCCCTCGCGATCGGGCACGGGGTGACCAGCTTCATCGCCGGACTGCCGGTGTGGGCGGACGGCTCCGACGAGCAGCGGCGCCGGGTGGCGGACCTGCTGTGCGGCGGCGGCCGGGTGGTCGCCGCCTACACCGAACTCGACCACGGCAGCGACTTCGCCCGGATCGCGCTCACCGCCCGGCCCGCGCCCGGCGGCGGCTACCTCCTCGACGGCGGGAAACAGCTCGTCAACAACATCGGCCGGGCTGAGGCCGCGGTCCTGTTCGCCCGGACCGACGAACGCCCCGGCAGCCGCGGCCACTCCCATCTCCTCGTCGGCCTCGACACGCCGGCCGTCGACCGCACCGCCCGCTACCCCACCTCCGGGGTGCGCGGCTGCCTGCTGGGCGGCGCCGACTTCACCGCCGCCCACGCCCCCGCCGACGCCCTGCTCGGCGAGGAGGGCGGAGCCATGGAGACCGTACTGAAGGTCTTCCAGGTCACGCGCTGCGTGCTGCCCGGGATGGTCGTCGGCGTCGGCGACCGGCAACTGCGCACCGTGCTCTCCTTCGCCGGGGAGCGACGGCTGTACGGCGCTCCCGTCAGCGCCCTGCCGCTCGCCCGCGCCACCCTCACCGGCGCCTTCGTCGACCTGCTGGTCTGCGACGCGCTCGCCATGGTCGCCGCGCGCACCCTGCACCTGGCGCCCGAGGAGGCGAGCGTGCGGTCGGCGGCGGTGAAGTACCTGGTGCCGAAGCTGCTCCAGGACAGCTCCTACCGGCTCGGGGTCCTGCTGGGCGCCCGCAGCTACGTGCGCGAGGGGCCGTACGCCGGGTTCCAGAAGACGGCCCGGGACCTGCCCGTCGTCGCGCTCGCCCACGCGAGCGGGGCGGTGTGCCTGTCGAACATCGTGCCGCAGTTGCCCCGGCTCGCCGACCGCGCCTGGCGCCCGGCGGCGAACGGCCCGCGGCAGCCGTACGACGCCTCGCTGTTCCGGCTCCACGACCCGCTGCCCGCCCTCGACCTCGGCCGTCTGGAGCTGACCGCGCGCGGTGCGGACGGACTGGCCGCGCTGCTGCCCGAATTCGCCGAGGACCTCGCGGGACGCGGCCCCGAGTACGCCGAACTCGCGGCGCTGGCAGCGGAGTTCACCGTCCACCTCGCCGACCTCGCGGACCGGGCCACGGCCCTGCCGCCGCAGGACCGCACCCCGCTCGCCGGCCGCCGTGCCTTCCTGCTCGCCGAGCGGTACGTCCTCCTCCTCGCGGCCGCCGCCTGCCTGGGCGTGTGGCGCGCGGCCGCCGAGGACCCCGCGGGCGACCCGTTCCTCGCCGACCCGTGCTGGGCCGGTGCCGCGCTGCACCGGCTCGCCGAACGGCTCGGCCCGCGCCGCGCCCCGCTGTCCGAGGCCGCCGTGGACGCGCTCTTCACGGAGCTGTCCGCACGGCACGAGGCCGGACGCACCTTCGACCTTTTCCGCACCCGGCTCGCCACGGACGGCGGGCCCGCCAAGGGAGTTGACTCATGACCGAAACCACCGCCGCCCCCGTCGCGCCGCAGGACATCCGCGCCTGGCTCGTCGACCGGGTCGCCTACTACCTGGAGCGCAACCCCGCCGACGTCGACGAGGGCACCCAGCTCGCCGAGATGGGCCTCGACTCGGTGTACGCGCTCACCCTGTGCGGCGACGTGGAGGACCACTTCGGACTGGTGGTGGAGCCCACGCTGGCCTGGGACCACCCGACGATCGACGCGATCACCGCGCACCTGGCGGCGGAGCTGCGGCAGTCACCGGGGGAGGTGCCGCGCTAGGTCGTCGTTCGGCCGCGGCCTCGTCGTGGCCGGTCGCGCCCACGCGGCGGAGCCGCATATGTCACCGCCCCGCGCCCCTTCGGGCGCTTACGCCCTGGAGGGGCCCGTGCCTGAGAAAACCTATCCCGGAATCCTGTCCACCGTAGGCAACACCCCGCTCGTCGAACTGGCGCGACTGCTCCCGGAGTTCGGCTCCCGCGTGTTCGGGAAGGTCGAGCGGTTCAACCCCGGCGGCAGCATCAAGGACCGCTCCGCCCTCGGCATGCTGCTCGCCGCGATCCGGGCCGGCGAGGTGGAACCCGGCCGGTCCGTGATCGTCGAGTCCAGCTCCGGCAACCTGGCCGTCGGGCTCGCGCAGATCTGCCGCTACTTCGGACTGCGCTTCATCTGCGTGGTCGACGGCAAGACCACCGAGCAGAACCTCGCCATCCTGCGGGCCTTCCGCGCCGAGGTCGAGGTCGTCACCGAACGCGACGAGCTGACCGGCGAGTACCTGCCGGTCCGGCTGCGCCGGGTGCGGGAGCTGGTGGCCCGGATCCCCGGCGCGTACTGGCCCAACCAGTACGCCAGCCCGCTCAACCCCAAGGCCCACGAGACCACCATGCGGGAGATCGCGGACAGCCTCGACGGGAAGGTCGACTACCTGTTCTGCCCGGTCAGCACCTTCGGGACGCTGCGCGGCTGCCGCGACCACATCCGCGAGCGCGGTCTCGCCACCAAGGTGGTCGCCGTCGACGCGCTGGGCAGCGCGATCTTCGGCCTGGAGTCCACCCAGCGGCTCATCCCCGGTCACGGCGCCTCCGTGGTGCCGCCGCTCGCCGACCCGGCCTACGCCGACGAGGTGGTGCACATCTCCGACCTGGAGTGCGTGGTGGCCTGCCGCCGGCTCATCGCCCGGGAGGCGGTGCTCGCGGGCGGTTCCTCCGGGGCCGCGGTGGCCGCGCTGTGGAAGATCCGGCACCGCGTCCCGGAGGGCTCGAACTGCGTCCTCATGTTCCCCGACGGGGGCGACCGCTACCTCGACACCATCTACTCCGACACGTGGGTGCGCGAGAACTTCGGCGACGTCTCCCACCTGTGGAAGGACTGACCGGCCATGACCGCGCATCCCCTCTCCGCCGGGCAGGAAGCCCTGTGGCTCGCCCACCAGCTCGACCCGGACAGTCCCGCCTACAACGTCGTCCTCGCCGTACGGCTGCGCGGTGCCCTGCGCGTCGACGTGCTCCAGGAGGCGCTGACCGCGCTCGTGGCCCGCCACGAACTGCTGCGCTCCCGCTTCCCCGGCACCGACGACGGGCCCGTGCGCCGCGTCGGGGCGGCACAGTCCGTCCGCCTCGACGTCCGCGAGACACCGGACGCCGACGACGCCGGCCTCTTCCGGCTCGCCACACTGGCCGGCGAGGAGCCCTTCCGGCTCACCGCCCAGGGGGCCTTCCGCGCGGTCCTGCTGCGCCGGACCCCCGAGGACGCCGTCCTCGTCACGGCCACCCATCACATCGTCAGCGACGCCACGTCCCAATGGCTCCTGCTGCGCGACCTGTTCACGGAGTACGGGACCCGCACCGGCCGGCCGGCCGGACCGGGGGCGGCACCCGACACCGCCCCCGCACCTTCGGGTGGCTGGGACGAACAGGTCAGCGCCGAGCGGGAGTTCGTGGCCTCGGCGCGGGGCGCGCGAGCGGTGGCGCACTGGCGGGAGGTGTGCGCGGGGCTGCGGGCCGCCGTGCTGCCCACCGACCGGCCGCGTCCCGCGCACCGCACGCTCCGCGGCGCCACCCATGAACTCGACTGGCAGCCGGACGTCTCACGGCGGCTGCGGGAGACCGCCGCCGCACGCGGGCTGACCCCGTTCGCCTGGCTGCTCGGCACCTTCCAGGCCGCCCTGCACCGCTCCGGCTGCGGTGACGGCTTCCTCGTCGGCTGCCCCGCCACCACCCGCCTCACCCCGGCCACCCGGCAGGCCGTCGGCTACTACGTCAACGCCCTGCCGACCGCGGCCCGCTTCACCCCCGCGACGACCCTGCTGGAGACGATCGCGTCCGCGCAGGACCAGCTCCGCCGGGGTCTCTCGCACGCCCGCTACCCGGTCGAACTGCTGGGCGGCGGCCCGCTGTTCCGGATCTCCTGCACCCTCGTCGCCGCCGACCGGCTGCCCGTCGAGGGCCTGTACGAGGGCCCGGTGCGCCTCGGCGGACTGCGCGCCGAACTGGTCGACGTGCCGCAGCAGGAGGGCCAGCTCGACCTGACCGTGGAGATCCTCCAGGACTCCCGCGGCTTCAAGGCGGTCCTGCGCTATCGCAGGGACCTCTTCGACGCCGCCACCGTCGAACGGTTCGGCGAGACCTGGCGGTGTCTGCTGGACGCCTCCCTGGACGCCCCGGACACCGCCGTGGCCGACGTCGGGCTCGTCGCCCACGACGACGACCTGGCGTTCCTGCTGGCGCTCGGATCGGGGGCGGCATGAGCGAGAGCCTGCGCAGGCAACTGCCCGACGGACCCGCCGTGTGGTGCACCAACGGCCCCGCCGCTGTCGCGATGTGGCGCGAGATGCTGCCGCCCGGCGCCTACCACCGGGCGGCCGGACGGCTGCGGCCCGGTGACACCGTTGTCGACATCGGCGCCAACATCGGGCTGATGTCGGTGTACTGCGCCCGGACCCGGCCCGGCGTCCACGTCCTGGCCGCCGAGCCCGTACCCGCCCTGCACGCCTGTCTGGAGCGCAACCTCGCCGAGCACGCGGCCCCCGGCTGGCGGACCGAGTGCGCGGCCGTCTCCGACCGTCCCGGCCTGCTGAGCTTCACCTACTACCCCGAGGCGCCCGGCAACTCGGGACTGCACGCCGACCCGGACGCCGACGACGAGATCACCCTGACCTTCCTGCGCAACAGCGGGGTCGACCCCGAGGACGCGGCCGAACTGGTCGAGGGGCTGCACGAGGGCGTCGAGCTGACCGTGCCCGCCGTCACCGTCTCCGAGCTGCTGCGACGGCACGGCGTCGAGCGGGTCGACCTGCTCAAGGTGGACGTGGAGCGCGCCGAGCTGGAGGTGCTGCGCGGCGTCGAGGAGGAGCACTGGCCCCTCGTCGGCGCGGTGGTCGCCGAGGTGCACGACGAGGACGGCCGGCTGGCCGCCGTACGGGAGCTGCTGACGGCGCACGGGTTCACCGTCGACGTGCGGCAGGACCCGCTGCTCGCGGACACCGTGCTGTACGACGTCGAGGCCCTGCGGGCCGTATAGGGCGCATATAGCGGCGGAACCCACCATCGCTGCATCACCGAAAGGCTCCGCAGAGAGGGAACCCCATGCTGATCCTCCGACGCACCGACGTGACGGACGTCCTGTCCGGCCGGGAGACGGAGATCATCGACCTCGTCGCCGACACCTACCGGCTGCACGACGAGGGCCGCACGTCCCTGCCGCACTCGACGTTCCTGCGCTTCCCCGAGGAGCAGCACGCCCGCGACCGGATCATCGGACTGCCCGCCTACCGGGGCGGTGAGCGGCCGGCCGCCGGGATGAAGTGGATCGCCTCCTTCCCCGGCAACGTGGCCGCCGGCACCGAGCGGGCCAGTGCCGCGATCCTCCTCAACTCCCTCGACCACGGGCGCCCGGTGGCCCTCGTCGAGGGCGCGGTGGTCTCCGCCAAGCGGACCGCGGCGAGCGCCGCCCTGGCCGCCGCCGAGCTCACCGCCGAACGCCCGCCCGCCTCCGTGCTGCTGGTCGGCTGCGGGGTCATCAACCTGGAGATCCTGCGCTTCCTCACGGCCGCCCTGCCCGGGCTCACCGAGGCCGCCCTGTACGACACCGACCCGGTGCGCGCCGAGGAGTTCGCCGCCCGCTGCCAGGAGGCGGCGTCCGCGGTGAAGGCCCACCCGGTCACCGACCTCGCCGCGGCGCTCGGCGAGCACCGGCTGGTCTCGCTGGCCACCACGGCCGCGACCCCGCACCTGGACCTGACCGCCTGCGGCCCCGACACCACCGTCCTGCACGTCTCCCTGCGCGACCTGACCGCCGAGACGATCCTCGGCGCGGTCAACGTCGTCGACGACACCGACCACGTGTGCCGCGAGCGCACCTCCCTCGACCTCGCCCAGCAGGTCACGGGCGACCGGGAGTTCGTCGCCGCCGAGATCGGGGCGCTGCTGCGGGGCCGCGTGCGGCTCGCCCGCACGCCCGAACGGCCCGTCGTGTACTCGCCGTTCGGCCTCGGCGTGCTGGACATAGCGCTCGCCGAGTACGTGCGCGAGGAGGCCGAACGGCGTGGCCTCGGCGTCCGCGTCGAGGACTTCCTGCCGGCCTGAGCGCCGCCGCCCCGCCCGTTTTCCGCACCGACACCCACCATCCGTATGCCCGAAGGAGCAGTCATGACCGCCGAGCAGCAGAACGAAGGCCCCCGTCAGCGCGTGGTGTTCAACGACGAGGAGCAGTACTCGCTGTGGCCCGCCGCCCGCGAGCTGCCCGCCGGCTGGCACGCCGAGGGCACCGAGGGCTCCCGCGAGGAGTGCCTGGCCCGGATCGCCGAGGTGTGGACCGACATGCGTCCGCTGAGCCTGCGCCGCCGCATGCACGAGTCCTCCGCGGCCTGAGTCGCGCCGCCCTCCACCCAGGTCTGTGACAGGAGTTGCCGTGAACGCCGAACTGCTTCCGGAACGCTTCGCCGAGCAGGCGTTCCGTACGCCCCACGCCGTCGCCGTCGTCGACGGCGAGCGGGCGGTGACGTACGACGAGCTGGACCGCGCGTCCGCTCGCATGGCCCGCCTCCTCGGGGACCTGGGCGCCGGGCCCGAGACGCTCGTCGGGGTGAGCCTGCCCCGCGGCCTCGGCCTGGTGGTCGCGCTGCTGGGCGTGTGGCGGGCGGGCGCCGGCTACGTGCCGCTCGACCCGGCCCAGCCCACCGCCCGGCTGACCTCGCTGATCCGCGAGTCGGGGGCCGGGCTGGTGCTCGCCGGACCGGAACTGGAGCACCCGGTGACCGAGGCGGGCGCCCGCCGCGTCGACCCCGACGCGGCCCGCGAACTCCCGGACGCCGGCGCGCCGTTGCCCGCCGCCGACCCGGACGGTGTCGCGTACGCCATCTTCACCTCCGGCTCGACCGGCAAGCCCAAGGCCGTCGCCGTCACCCACGCGGGCATCGCCAACCGGGTCGGCTGGACGGTCGAGCGGCACGCCCTGGGCGCGGGGGACCGGGTGCTGCAGAAGACCACCGTCGGCTTCGACGCGGCCGGCTGGGAGATCTTCGCTCCGCTGGTCGGCGGCGGCACGGTGGTGCTCGCCCCGGCCGGCGCCGAACGCGACCCGGCCGGGCTGCTGCGGGCCGTCGCCGAGCACGGCGTCACCGTGCTCCAGGTCGTGCCCTCGGTGCTGCGGCTGCTGGTGGAGGAGGGCGACTGGAGCGGTTGCGGATCGCTCCGGCTGCTGTTCTCCGCGGGCGAGGCCCTGCACGCCGAACTCGTCGCGCGCGTACGGGAGCTGGCGGGCCCGGAGCTGGAGGTGTGGAACACCTACGGCCCCACCGAGTGCTCCATCGACGTCACCGCCTTCGCGGCCGACCCCGCCGTCACGAGCGGGCCCGTCCCGATCGGGCGCCCCCTGCCCGGCCTGAAGGTGCTCGTCCTCGACCCGTCCGGCACGCCCGTGCCGGTCGGCGTCCCCGGTGAGCTGTACGTCGGCGGCGTCGGCGTCGCCCGCGGGTACGCGGGCCGGCCCGACCTGACCGCCGAGCGCTTCGTGCCCGACCCGTACGAGTCCGGGGCCCGGCTCTACCGCACCGGGGACCAGGTGCGCTGGCGGGCCGACCGCACGCTGGAGTACCTCGGCCGCCTGGACCACCAGGTCAAGGTGAACGGCGTCCGCATCGAACCCGGTGAGGTCGAGGCCGCCCTCGCCGCGCACCCCTCGGTCACCGGTGCCGTCGTGGTGCCGTACCAGGGCGAGGACGGCGGCAGGCGGCTCGCGGCGCACCTGACGGCCGACGGCCCCGCGCCCGGCTCTGCCGAGCTGCGGGCCTTCCTCGCCGAGCGGCTGCCCGAGAGCCATGTGCCGTCCTTCTTCCACGTCTTGGACGCCTTCCCGCTGCTGCCGAGCGGCAAGGCGGACCGTGCCGCGCTGCCCACGCCGGCCGAGATCGTCGCCGCCTCGCGGGCCGGTTCCGTCGCCCCGCGCGACGCGGCGGAGGAACTGGTCGCCGGGGTCTGGGCGGAGCTGCTGGGCCGCGCACAGGTGGGCGCGCTCGACGACTTCTTCGCGCTCGGCGGCACCTCGCTGCAACTGACCCGGCTCGCCGCCCGGCTGCGCGCGGCCTCCGGCGAGAAGATCTCCCTGCGCGGGCTGTTCGGCGCGACGACGGTCGAGGCCCAGGCGCGACTGCTGGGCGTGCCGGGCGCGGGCGGCCCCTCGGCTGCCGCCGGTGACGGTGCCAGAGGGTCCGCTGCTGCCGCCGCCGCTGACGGTGCGGGGACGTCCGCCGCTGCCGCCGGGTCCGAGGGGACGTCCGTCGACGACGAGCCCCCCGTCCTCCCCGTCGCCCGCACCGCCGAACTCCCCCTCTCCTCCGGCCAGCGCCGCCTGTGGTTCCTGGACCGGATGCACCCCGGCAGCCCCGAATGGGTCGCCCCGCTCTTCCTGCGGCTGCCCGCCGGGCTCGGCCCGGCCGACGTGAGCGCCGCCCTGGACGCGCTGGCGGCCCGCCACGAGCCGCTGCGCACCCGGTACCTCGCCGAGGGCGGCGAGGTACGGCAGGTGATCGACGCCCCCGGCACCGCCGGGGTCGAGCTGCGGGTCGAGGACGCGGGCCGGGACGAGGTGTCCGGGCTGTTCGCCGAGCAGTTCGCCCAGGGCTTCGACCTGGCCGAGGGGCCGCTGTGGCGGGCCCTGCTGGTGCGGCTGCCCGGCGAGGACCACCTGCTGCTGCTGACCCTGCACCACATCACCTGCGACGGCTGGTCCACGGTCGTCCTGGAGCAGGAGCTGCGCGAGCTGTGCGCGGCCCGCACGCAGGGCCGCGCGCCCGGGCTGCCCGCCCTGGAGCTCCAGTACGCCGACTACGGGGCCTGGCAGCACGCCCGGCTCACCGAGGAGTTCGTCGAGGGGGAGCTCGCGCACTGGCGGGCCGCCCTCGACGGCGTCGAACCCGTGGAGCTGCCCGCCGACCGGCCCCGCCCGGCGGTCCGCGACCCGCGCGGCGCGGTCGTGCCGCTGCGGGTGCCCGAGCGGACCGCGGCCGCCCTGACCGAGCTCGGCCGCCGGCACGGGGCCACACCGTTCATGACGCTGCTGACCGCGTACGCCACCCTCGTCGCCCGCTGGAGCGGCCGCTGGGACGTGCCGGTCGGCACCCCGGTGGCGGGGCGCACCCGGCCCGAGACCGAGCACATGGTCGGCTTCTTCCTCAACTCGCTCGTCGTGCGCTGCGGTCTGACCCCGGACCTGGGCTTCGCCGAGGCCCTGGTCAGGGTCAGGGACGCGGCCCGCGCCGCCTTCGTCCACCAGGAGCTGCCCTTCGAGCGGCTGGTCGACGAGCTCCAGCCGGAGCGCGACCTGTCCCGCACCCCGCTCTACCAGGTCGCCTTCGACCTGCACAGCGAGGGCGTGACCAGTGTCGTCACCGAGGACGCGGACCTGGCCGCGTTCACCGAGGCCTGGCAGGTCGCCAAGACCGACCTGTCGCTGTTCATGCGGCAGACCCCCGAGGGCGCCCTGGACGGCGTCCTGGAGTACGCCACCTCGCTGTTCGACCGGGGCACCGCCGCACGCATGGCGGGCCACTTCCTCACCCTCCTCGACCAGGTCGCCGCCCGTCCGGACACCCCGCTCGGCGCCCTCGACCTGCTCGGCGAGCAGGAGCGCCGGCAGCTCCTGCACGGCTGGAACGACACCGCCTGGGAGCCCGACGGGCGCACCGTCCTCGAACGCTTCGAGGAGCGGGCCCGAAGCCACCCCGACCGCACCGCCCTCGCCTTCGGCGAACGGACCGTCTCCTACGGCGAACTGGACGCCGCCGCCAACCGGCTCGCCCAACATCTGCGCACCCTGTGCGTGGGCGCCGAGCGCCGGGTCGCCGTCCTGCTCGACCGGAGCCCCGAACTGGTCACCGCCCTGCTCGCGGTGTGGAAGGCGGGCGGCGCCTATGTGCCGGTCGACCCGTCCTACCCGGCGGAGCGCGTCGCCGCGATGTGCCGGGCGGCCGGGGTGCGCACCGCGGTCACCTCGTCGGCGTACGAGCAGCGCTTCGCCGGGGTGGAGCCCCTGCGGGTGCTGCGGCTCGACACCGACGCCGCCGAGATCGCCGTACGGCCCGCCGCCGCGCCCGCGCGGGACCGGGACCCGGACCGGCTCGCCTACGTGATCTTCACCTCCGGCTCGACCGGTGTCCCCAAGGGCGTCGAGGTCACCCAGCGGGGCCTCGCCAACCATGTGGCGTGGGCCGCGCGGGACCTCGCCGGACGGGACTACGGCGGTGCCGCGCTGTTCTCCTCGGTCGCCTTCGACCTGGTCGTCCCCAACCTGTGGGCGCCCCTGGTCACCGGCCAGCGGCTGTTCCTGCTGCCGCAGGACACCGACATGTCGGAGCTCGGCAAGCGGCTGTCGGAAGCGGCCCCCTTCAGCTTCCTCAAGCTGACCCCGGGCCATCTCGACATCCTCGCCCACCAGTTGTCCCCCGCGCAGGCGGGCTCGCTGACCCCGCTCACCGTGGTGGCGGGCGAACCGTTCACCCGGGCCGCGCTGGAGCGCTGGCGGGAGCTCGCCCCCGACATGCTGCTCCTCAACGAGTACGGCCCCACCGAGGCCTCCGTGGGCACGTCCGTCTTCCCGGTGCCGCAGGACGAGGCCGAACCGGTCCCCGACGTCCTGCCCATCGGCCGCCCCCTGCCCGGCATGACCATGTACGTCCTCGACCCGGCCCTGGAGCCGGTCCCGGTCGGTGTCGCGGGCGAGCTGTACGTCGGCGGCACGGGCGTGGCCCGCGGGTACGCCGGCCGGCCCGAGCTGACGGCCGAGCGGTTCGTGCCCGACCCCTACGGCGCCGCCGGTGCCCGGCTGTACCGCACCGGGGACCTGGTGCGGCGGCTGCCGGACGGGCACGTGGCCTTCCTGGGCCGGCTCGACGACCAGGTCAAGATCCGCGGCTACCGCGTCGAACCCGGCGAGATCCGGGCCGTCGTGGAGGAGCACCCCGAGATCCGGGAGGCCGTGGTGGTCGTCCACCGTCCCGAGACCGGCGAACCGGCCCTGGCCTGCTACGCCGTCCCGGCCGTGCCCGGCGCCGACCTGCCCGACCTCGCCGCGCGTCTCGCGGCCCGGCTGCCGGAGTACATGATCCCGGCGACCTTCACCGCGCTCGACGCGATCCCGGTCAACGCCAACGGCAAGGTCGACCGACGGGCCCTGCCCGAACCGGGCCGCCGCGAGGACGGGCCCGCGCACGTGGCGCCGGACGGGCCCGTGGAGGAGCGGATCGCCGGGGTCTGGACCGAACTGCTCGGCGTGCAGGCCTCCGCGCACGACAACTTCTTCCACATCGGGGGCAACTCGATCCTCGCGATCCGGCTCATCTCCCGCATCCAGCAGGAGTTCGGCATCGACTTCGCCGTCCGCACGGTCTTCGAGGGCCCCACGATCTCCCAGCTCGCCGCGACGGTCACCGAACGGGTCATGGCCGAGGTGGCGGCGCTGTCCGACAGCGAGCTGCTGTCCGAGGCCGCCGGGACCGCGGAGGCCCCCGCGACCGGCGGCGCACCGCAGACCACCGTCCGCCCCCACACCGCATCGCACACCGAGGAGCAGCAGGCATGAGCACCGGGGAAATGGAGAGGCCCGTCGTGACGGGCGGCGGCGACGGTGGTTCCGGTACCGAGGCCGACGCGCTGCGCGCGGAGTTGCTGAGGCGCCGTCTCGCGGGCCGCGGTGCCGCCGCCCCGCGCCGCGCGGAGATACCCCGCGCCGACCGCACCGCCGCGCTGCCGCTGTCGTACGGGCAGCAGCAGATGTGGTTCCTCAGCCGGCTGGAGCCGGACAGCCCGGAGTACCTGGTGCCGCTGGTGCTGCGGCTGCGCGGCGCCCTGGACACCGAGGCGCTGGAACGGGCCTGGCAGGGGGTGGTCGACCGGCACGAGATCCTGCGCACCCGCTACGAACTGGCCGGCGACGAGCCCGTGCAGGTCGTCGACGCGCCGCGGCCGCTGCCCCTCGCGCACGCCACGGCCGCCGACGACGCCGGGGTGCGGGCCCTCGTCGAGGCCGACCTGGCCCGCACCTTCGACCTGGCCCGCGACTGGCCCGTGCGCGGCCGGCTCGTCCGGGTCGGCGAGGACGAGCACGTCCTCGCGGTCGTCTTCCACCACATCGCCTGCGACGCCTGGTCCACCCAGGTCTTCGGCCAGGAGCTGAGCGAGCTGTACACGGGCGCCGCCCCGGCCCCGCTCGCCGTGCAGTACGCCGACTACGCGGCCTGGCAGCGCACGACGATGACCGAGGAGGTCGTCGCCCGGCACCTCGACCACTGGCGGAACGCGCTCGCCGACCTGCCGCCGCTGGAGCTGCCCACCGACCGGCCCCGCCCGCCGGTCCGCGACGGCGCCGGCGACACGGTCCCCTTCGCGGTGCCCGGCCCGCTCGCCGCCCGCCTGCGGCAGTTGGCCGCCGACCGGGACAGCACGCTGTTCATGCTGTTCCTGGCCGCCTGGCAGACCCTGCTGTCCCGGCACACCGGACGCACCGACATCGCGGTGGGCACCGTGGTCTCCGGGCGCGGCCGCCCCGAGCTCCAGCAGCTCATCGGCTACGGCATCAACAGCCTGGTGATGCGCGGCGACCTCGGCGGCGACCCGTCCTTCACCGGCCTGCTGGCCCGCACCCGCGCCACGGTCCTGGACGCCTACGACCACCAGGACGTGGCCTTCGCCCAGGTCGTCGAGGCCCTCGCTCCCGAACGCGACCTGTCGCGCACCCCGCTCTTCCAGGTCGCCTTCACCCTGCACGGCGACCGCGGCGCCGCCTTCGACCTGCCCGGCGTCGACGCGGAGCCCTTCGCGGGCTCCGGCGGGGTCGCCAAGTTCGACCTCGACCTCCAGGTCCGCGAGGGCGCCGACGGCTCGCTCGGCGGCCAACTGGAGTACGCCACCGCCCTGTTCGACCGTACGACGATCGAGCGCCTCGCCGGCCACCTGGTCCGGCTGCTGCACGCGGTCGCCGACGCCCCCGAGGCCCCGCTGTCCGCGCTGGAGATCCTGGACGAGCAGGAGCGGGCCGTGCTGCTCGGCCCGCCCCGCGAGCAGGCCCCGGTGACCCGGCGCGTGCACGAGCTGTTCGCCGAGCAGGCCGCCCGCACCCCGCACCGCACCGCCCTGTCCTTCGAGGGCACCCATCTGACCTACGCCGAGCTCGACGCCCGCGCCAACCGTGTCGCGCACGCCCTGATCGCCAAGGGTGTCGGCCCGGAGACCCTGGTCGGCCTGAGCCTGGAGCGGGGCATCGAGCTGATCCCCGCCCTCCTCGGCATCCTCAAGTCCGGTGCCGGCTACCTGCCGCTGGACCCGGCCAACCCGGCCGACCGCCTCGCCTACATCGTCGAGGACGCCCAGGCCCCGGTGGTCGTCACCGTCTCGGACCACGCCCACCTCTTCGACGTGGACCTGCTGCTCCTTGACCGGGACCCGCTGGACGGCCTGCCCGGCACCGACCCGGGCGTCCCGGGCAGCCCCGAGAACCTGATCTACACGATCTACACCTCCGGCTCCACCGGCCGCCCCAAGGGCGTCGCCCTCACCCACGCCAACGTCGCCCGCCTCCTGGCGCGCGGCCACGAGCACTACGCCTTCGCCGAGACCGACGTGTGGCCGCTGTTCCACAGCTACGCCTTCGACGTCTCGGTGTGGGAGATGTGGGGCGCGCTGCTGTTCGGCGGCCGCCTGGTCGTCGTCCCGCAGGCCGTGACGCGGTCGCCGGAGGAGTTCCTGGACCTGCTGGTCCGGGAGCAGGTCACCGTCCTCAACCAGACGCCGACCGCGTTCCGTGCGCTGGTGGACACCGACGCCGAGCTGTCGCTGCGCGCGGTCGTCTTCGCCGGCGAGAAGCTGGAGGTCTCCGAACTGCGGCCGTTCGCCGAGCGGTTCGGCCTGGACCGGGTGGCCCTGGTCAACATGTACGGGATCACCGAGACCACCGTCCACACCACCTACCACCGCATCACCGGGGCGGACCTCGACCCGCGGGCCGGCAACCCCGTCGGCCACCCGCTCGCCGACCTCCGCGTCTACCTGCTGGACGCGCACGCCCGCCCGGTCCCGGTCGGCGTGCCCGGCGAGATGTACGTGGCCGGGCCCGGCGTGGCCCGCGGCTACCTCAACCGGCCGCGCCTGACCGCCGAACGGTTCGTCCCCGACCCGTACGGCCCGCCCGGCTCCCGGCTCTACCGGAGCGGCGACCTGGCGCGCCGGCTGCCCGACGGCAGCCTGGAGTTCCTCGGCCGCATGGACGACCAGGTCAAGATCCGCGGCTTCCGCATCGAGCTCGGCGAGATCGAGACCGCGCTGGCCGGCCACCCGGACGTGCGGGACGCGGTCGTCCTGGTCCGCGAGGACACCCCGGGCGACAAGCGCCTGGTCGCGTGGGTGACCCCGGCCGCGGACACCGCGCCCGAGCCCGGCGCGCTCCGCTCCCACCTGGCGGCCCGACTGCCCGAGTACATGGTCCCGGCCGCCTTCGTCGCCCTGGACGCGCTGCCGCTGACCACCAACGGCAAGCTCGACAAGCGGGCCCTGCCCGCCCCCGGCCAGGAGGCCCTCGGCGGCGCCGCCTTCGTCGCCCCGCGCACGGTCGCCGAGGAACGCGTCGCCGAGGTCTGGGCGGACGTGCTGGGCCTGGAGCGGGTCGGCGTCGAGGACGGGTTCTTCGAGCTGGGCGGCCACTCCATCCGCGCGGTCACCCTGGTCGGACGACTGCGCGCGATCGGCTACGACCTCGCCGTGCGGGACGTCTTCGAGCACCGCACGGTCGCCCGGATCGCCGAGCTGGTCACCGGGCGCCCGGCCCCCGCCGACGCCGACCGCACCGTCGAGCCGTACGCGCTGATCGGCGCCGAGGACCGGGCGAAGCTCCCGGCGGACGGCCTGGTGGACGCCTACCCGCTGTCCCAGGTGCAGCTCGGCATGGTCGTCGAGATGCTCACCGACGACGGCAAGCACCCGTACCACAACGTCACCTCCTTCCGGATCCGCGACGAGCGCCCCTTCGACCAGGACGCGCTGCGTGCGGCCGCCGCGCGGGTCGTCGCCCGGCACGAGGCCCTGCGCACCTCCTTCGACCTGACCGGCTACTCGGTCCCCCTCCAACTGGTGCACGCCGACGCCGAGATGCCGGTCGGCGCCCGCGACCTCTCCCACCTCGGCCAGGACGAACTCCTCGCCTGCCTGCGGGAGTTCACCGAGCAGGAGCGGGCCCGGCTGTTCGACCTGGCGACCCCGCCGCTGCTGCGGCTGCACGCGCACACCGCCGGCGACGGCAGTTGGTGGATCACCAACACCGAGTGCCACGCGATCCTCGACGGCTGGAGCCACCACTCGCTGCTCATGGAGGTGCTCCAGGAGTACGACCGGCTGGTGGACGGCACCGACGCCCCGGAGCCGGAGCGCGCGGCCGTGCGGTTCGCCGACTTCGTCGCCGCCGAACTGGAGGTCCTCGACTCCGGGGACTCCCGCGCCTACTGGCAGTCCGTCGTCGACGGGTACGCCCGGCTCGCCGTGCCCGCCCCCTGGCGCGGAGCCCCGGACGACACCGGCGCCCCCTACCGCGTCCCGGTCCCCTTCCACGACCTGGAGGACCGCCTGCGCGCCCTGGCCGCCAAGGCCGGCGCCTCCCTCAAGAGCGTGCTGCACGCGGCCCATCTCAAGACGTTGAGCATGCTCACCGAGGAGGACCGCTTCTTCTCCGGCCTGGTCTGCAACGCCCGGCCCGAGGTCCTCGGCGCCGACCGCGTCTACGGCATGCACCTCAACACGCTGCCCTTCGCCCACGACCGCACGGCGGCCGGCACCTGGCGCGAGCTGGTGGCCTCGGTGTTCGCCCGCGAGGTCGAGCTGTGGCCGCACCGCACCTACCCGATGCCGGTCATCCAGCGCGAACTCGCCGACGGCGAACGGCTGATCGACATGCGGTTCAGCTACCACGACTTCGACCAGGTCGACCGCGCCCAGGTCGACTACCTGGCCAGCATCGACGACAGCCCCACCGAGTTCCCGCTCGGCGTCTCCGCCCGCGTCGGACACCTCGTCCTGACCGCCTCCCCGCGCGCCCTGAGCCGCACCGGCACGGACCGCCTCGCGCAGATGCTGCGCCAGGTCCTCGAGGCCATGGCCGCCGACCCGGAGGGCGACGCCCGCGCCACCTTCCTGCCGGAGGGCGAGCGGGAGCGCCAGCTCGTCGAGTGGAACGACACCGCCCACGAGGCCGAGACCGCCACCGTCCTCCAGCTCTTCGAGACGCAGGCGGCACGCACCCCGCGGGCGGCGGCGGTACGGCACGCCGGCGGCTCCCTGTCGTACGGCGAACTCGACCGGCGGGCCAACCAGTTGGCGCACCTCCTGCGCGAGCGGGGCGTCAGGCCCGAGTCCCGTGTCCTGGTCCGGCTGGACCGCGGCCCGGAGCTGCTGACCGCGCTGCTCGCGGTGTGGAAGGCGGGCGGCGCCTACGTGCCGGTGGACCCGTCGTATCCGGACGCCCGGGTGGCCGCGATGGGCGAGGCGTCCGCCGCGGTGGCCACGCTCACCGAACTCCCGGACCTCACGGGCCGGCCCGCCGCGGCCCCGGCCCGCCGCGACGACCTCGACACGCTGGCGTACGTCATCTTCACCTCGGGCTCGACCGGCGTCCCCAAGGGCGTCGAGGTCACCCACCGGGGCCTGGTCAACCACGTGGCCTGGGCGGCCCGCGAGCTCGCCCCGCACGGCACCGGCGGGGCCCCGCTGTTCTCCTCCGTCGCCTTCGACCTGGTCGTCCCCAACCTGTGGGCCCCGCTGGTCACCGGCCAGGCGGTGCACACCGTCGGCCAGGACGTCGACATGGCCGACCTGGGCGAACACCTGGCGGCCGCGGGCCCGTTCAGCTTCGTCAAGCTGACGCCGGGACACCTGGACGTGCTGGCCCAGCAGCTCACCGCCGACCAGGCGGCCGCCCTGGCGCCGGTCCTGGTGGTGGCGGGCGAGGCCTTCACCCGCGCCACCCTGGAACGCTGGCGCGCCCTGGCTCCGGGGACCCGTCTGATCAACGAGTACGGTCCCACCGAGGCGTCCGTCGGATCGACCGTCTTCCCGGTTCCGGAGGACTGCGCCCTCGACGTCCTGCCGATCGGGCGCCCGCTGCCGAACATGCGGGTGTACGTGCTGGACTCGGCGATGCGGCCGGTGCCGGTCGGGGTGGCCGGGGAGCTGTATGTCGGCGGGACGGGTGTCGCCCGTGGGTACGCGGGCCGGCCGGACCTGACGGCGGAGCGGTTCCTGCCGGACCCCTTCGGTCCCGGCCGCCTGTACCGGACCGGCGACCTCGTCCGCCAACTGCCTGACGGGAACGTGGAGTTCCTCGGTCGTATCGACGACCAGGTCAAGATCCGCGGCTACCGGATCGAGCTCGGCGAGATCCAGGCCGTCCTCACCGAGCACCCCGCCGTCCGCGAGGCGTTCGTGACGACGTACGACGGTGAGCTCGCCGCCTACTACGCCCCCGCCGAGGCCGCCCCCGACGCCGTACGGGCACACCTGGGCGACCGGCTGCCCGAGTACATGGTCCCGGCCGCCCTGCTCCCCCTTCCGGCGCTGCCCCTCAACGCCAACGGCAAGGTCGACCGGCGGGCCCTGCCCGCCCCCGACACCGCAGAGGCCGCCGACGACGGGTACATCGCCCCGCGCACGGTGACCGAGGAGCGCATCGCCGAGGTGTGGGCGCAGGTCCTCGGCCTCGAACGGGTTGGTGTCGAGGACGGGTTCTTCGAGATCGGCGGGCACTCCATCCGGGCCGTGGCCCTGGTCGGGGCCCTGCGCGCGGCCGGCTTCGACATCGGGGTCCGGGACGTCTTCGAGCACCGTACGGTCGCCGAGCTCGCCGAGTTCCTCACCGGGCGCCCCGCGCGCACCGAGGTGGATGTGCCCGTCGAGCGGTTCGCGCTGATCGCGGACGGGGACCGGGCCGCGCTGCCGGCCGACGCGGTGGACGCCTACCCGCTGACCCAGGTGCAGCTCGGCATGGTGCTGGAGATGCTGGCGGACGACCGGCACGCCTACCACAACGTGTCGTCGTTCCGGATCACCGAGTCCGTGCCGTTCTCCGCCGCCGCCCTGCGCGCCGCCGCCGTCACGGTCGCCGCCCGGCACGAGATGCTGCGCACCTCCTTCCACCTCGACGGCTTCTCGCAGCCGCTCCAGGTCGTGCACGCGGAGGCCGGGATCCCGGTCGCCGTCCACGACCTGCGGGGCCTGGACAAGGCCGCGCTCGACACCGCGGTGGAGACCTTCGTCGCCGCCGAGCGCGCCGACCTCTTCGACCTGGAGCACGCCCCGCTGCTGCGCATGACCGCGCACGTCGAGGACGACGGCTGGCGGCTCGGACTGACCGTCTGCCACGCCATCACCGAAGGCTGGAGCCACCGCGCACTGCTCATGGAACTGCTGGACGAGTACCGGCGGGTGCGCGACGGCGCCGAGCGGGTCACCGTGGCGGCACCGCAGGTGCGGTACGCGGACTTCGTCGCCGCCGAACTGCGGTCACTGGAATCGGAGACCGACCGCGACCACTGGCAGCACGTCACCGGCGGACACGCCCGCTTCTCCCTGCCGTCCGCCTGGGCCGGCGACCGCACCGCCGAGCGCGAGCGGTTCCGGGTCGCGGTCGCGCTCAGGCCCTTCGACGCCGGGCTGCGCGCCCTGGCCGCCCGGGCCCGCGTCTCGATCAAGAGCGTGCTGCTCGCCGCCCACCTCAGGACACTGAGCCTGCTCACCGAGGAGGACCGCTTCCACTCCGGGCTGGTCTTCAGCGCCCGCCCCGAGGCACCGGGCGCCGACCGGGTCTACGGCATGTACCTCAACACGCTGCCGTTCGCCTTCGACGCCGACCGCGACCGCACCTGGGAGGAGCTCGTCCGCGAGGTCTTCGCCCACGAGGCCGGCATGTGGGAGCACCGCCGCTACCCGATGCCGGCGATCCAGCACGACGCCGGCGTGGAGCGCCTGCTCGACGTCCGCTTCAGCTACCAGGACTTCGACCACGTCGACACCGACCGCGTCGACCTGGACGCCAGCTCCGGCGAGGGCGCCACCGAGTTCGACCTGGCGGTCTCCGCGGTCTCCGGGTACCTGCTGATGACCACCCACACCCACGCCCTGTCCCGGGCGAACGCCGACCGCCTGACCGCGCTGTACGCGGCCGTCCTGGACGCGATGACCAAGGACCCCTCCGGTGACGCCCGTGCGGTCCCGCTGGCCGACGACGAACTCCACCGCCAGCTCGTCGAGTGGAACGACACCGCCCACGAGGCCGAGACCGCCGACGTGCTCCGGCTCTTCGAGGCCCAGGCGGCCCGGGTCCCGGCCGCGCCCGCCGTCACCCTGGGCGAGCGGACCCTGTCGTACGCCGAGCTCGACGCCCATGCCAACCGGCTGGCGCACGCCCTGCGGGCCAGGGGCGTGGACGCCGAGGCCCGGGTGGCGGTCCAGCTCGACCGTGGCCCCGACCTGATCGCCGCGCTGCTCGCGGTGTGGAAGGCGGGCGGCGCCTACGTACCGGTCGACCCGTCCTACCCGGCCGAGCGGGTCGCCGCGATCGTGCGGACCGCGGGCGCCCGGGTGGCGGTGACCTCGCAGGCGTACGCGGACCGTTTCGACGGCACGGACGTGCTGTTCGCCTCGACGGCCGGTGAGGGGATGCCTGTTGAGGCCCCCGCCCGCCGCGACGACCTGGACGCGCTGGCCTACGTCATCTTCACGTCCGGTTCGACCGGCGTCCCCAAGGGCGTCGAGGTGCCGCACCGCGGCCTGGTCAACCACGTGGCCTGGGCGGCCCGCGAGCTGGCCTCCCGGGGGACCGGCGGGGCGCCGATGTTCTCCTCGGTCGCCTTCGACCTGATCGTCCCCAACCTGTGGGGTCCCCTGGTCACCGGCCAGCGCGTCTTCACCGTCGCGCAGGACACCGCTCCGGCGGACCTGGGCCGCGCGCTGCTCGCCGGAGCCCCGTACAGCTTCGTCAAGCTGACCCCGGGCCATCTCGACCTGCTCGCCGAACAGCTCACCACCGAGCAGGCGGACGAGCTGGCCGCGGTGACGGTCGTCGCGGGCGAGGCCCTGCCGGGCACCACCGCGGACCGTTCGCTGGACATCCTCGGACCGGGCCGCCTGATCAACGAGTACGGCCCCACGGAGGCCTCCGTCGGCTCCACGGTCTTCCCGGTCACCGAACCGGTCGGCCGCGAGGTCGTCCCGATCGGGCGCCCGCTGCCGAACATGCGGGTGTACGTGCTGGACTCGGCGATGCGGCCGGTCCCGGTCGGGGTGGCCGGGGAGCTGTACGTCGGCGGTACCGGGGTGGCCCGTGGGTACGCGGGCCGGCCGGACCTGACGGCCGAGCGGTTCCTGCCGGACCCCTTCGGTCCCGGCCGCCTGTACCGGACCGGCGACCTGGTCCGCCAACTGCCGGACGGGAACGTGGAGTTCCTGGGCCGTATCGACGACCAGGTCAAGATCCGCGGCTACCGGATCGAGCTCGGCGAGATCCAGTCGGTGCTGACCGGACACCCGGCGGTGCGCGAGGCGTTCGTCTCCGTGCACGAGCCGGTGCCGGGGGACCGGCGCCTGGTCGCGTACTGGACCGGCACCGGGGCGTCGCCGGAGGACCTCGCCGCGCACTGCGCGCTGCGGCTCCCCGACTACATGGTCCCCGCGGCCTTCATCGCCCTGGACGCCCTGCCGCTGAACGCCAACGGCAAGGTCGACCGGCGCGCCCTGCCCGCCCCCGACCGGGGCGACCTGCGCACGGGCACCGACCACGTACCGCCGCGCACCCCGACCGAGAAGGCCCTCGCGGCCATCTGGAGCGAGGTCCTCGGCGTCGAGCAGATCGGCGTCCACGACCGCTTCTTCGACCTCGGCGGCCACTCGCTGCTGATGATCAAGGTGCTGGCCGCGGCCCGCGCGACGGGGCTCGCCATCTCGATCTACCGGATGTACCAGCACGACACGTTGATCGAGCTGGCGGCCGCGGTGGACGAGGACATGCAGGACGCGGCACCCGGGACCCCAGCGGTCGAGGAACCTGCGGTCGAGGCAGCGGCGGTCGAGGCACCGGCGTTCGAGCCGGCGGTGGAGGTGCCGGAGGCCGAGGCCCCCGCCACGGTCGAGGCCCCCGCCACGGTGGAGGTGCCCGCCGAGCTGCTGTCCCGGCTGCTCGCCCAGGCCGGCGGGGAGGCGGCCGCCGAGGTCGCCGCCCTGCTCCCGCCGCGGGCTCCGGCCGTCGAGGGCATCGACGCCGTCATGGCCGACCACCACGTCCCCGGTGTCGCCCTCGCCGTCATCCGCGACGGCAAGGTCGTGGCCGTGGAGGGGCACGGCGTGCTCGCCGCGGGCACCGAGGTGCCCGTGTCCACGCGAACCCTGTTCCAGGTCGGCTCGATCAGCAAGCACGTGACCGCGCTGGGCGTGCTGCGCCTGGTGGACGAGGGGGTTTTCGACCTCGACACGGACATCTCGACCTACCTCACGGGCTGGCAGCTCGCCGACGACCCGCAGGCCCCGGGGCCGGTGACCGTACGGCACCTGCTCGGGCACCGCGCCGGGCTCGCCCGCCACCGCAGCGTCGGCTTCCGGCCCGGCGAGGAGCTGCCCACGCTCCTCGACCTGCTGGAGGGCAGGCCCCCGGTGACCACGCCGAGGGTGCGGCGCGAACTGCCGCCGGGAGAGGTGTTCCGCAAGAGCAGCACGCACTACTGGGTGCTCCAGCAGGTCCTTGAGGACGCCACCGGCGAGGCCTTCGAACCGCTGATGCGGCGCCTGGTCCTGGACCCGCTCGATCTCGCCGACACCAGCTTCGACCAGGACCACCCGCACACCGCGGGCCTGCCCGTGGCCCTCGGCCACGACGCCCACGGCACCCCCCTCAAGGGCGGCTGGCGGCGCCGGGCCCACCTCGCGGCGGCGGGCCTGTGGACGACGGCGGCCGACGCCGCCCGGTTCACCCTCGCCGTACGCGACGCGCTGCTCGGCGCACCCGGCGCACCCGTCCCGCAGGCCCTGGCCAGGGAGCTGCTGGCGGGCGAGACCGGCACCTTCTACGGGCTGGGCACGATCGTCGACGACAGCGGCGACGACCTGGAGTTCGGCCACGGGGGCGAGCCGACCGGCTACTGGAACATGGCGATCAGCCGCCTGCACGCCGGGACCGGCTTCGTCGCGCTGACCAACGCCGACTCGGGCAAGGCCGTCGTCAAGCACCTCACCGCCGAACTGGGCCGTCAGGACGGCACGTTCGGGCAGGGGCGGCTGGCCGGCGACTGGCGTGCCGCGGGCGACTCCGACGACCTTCCGGCCGTCCTCGCCCCGGTCGTCACCGACGAGGAGCGGGCATGACCCGCGGCCCCTCTCCCACCGCTCCCCTCAGGAGGAACTCGTGACACGGCATCTGATCTCGATCGACGACCTCACCGACACCGACCTGTACGCCCTCGTGGAACGCGGTGCCGCCTTCTCGGCCGGCACCGCGGGCCGCCCCGCCCCGCTCGCCGGGGACGTGGTGGGCGTCTACTTCAGCAAGACGTCCACCCGGACCCGCACCGCCTTCTCCAGCGGGGCGCTGCGGCTCGGCGCCCAGCTCGTCACCTACGGACCCGGCGACCTCCAGCTCAACACCGGGGAGACCAGCGAGGACACCGGGCGGGTGATGTCCCGGATGCTCGACGTGCTGGTCGCACGCACCGCGGGCGACCCCGCCGAGATGCGGGCCTGGGCCGCCCAGGACCGGATGGCCGTCGTCAACGCGATGTCCGCCGACGAGCACCCCACCCAGGCGCTCACCGACCTGACCACCCTGCACCGGCAGTTCGGCCGCGTCGAGGGCCTGCGGGTGCTCTACGTCGGCGAGGGCAACAACACCGCGTCGGCGCTGGCGCTCGCGCTGACCCGGTTCCCAGGCGCCGAGCTGGAGCTGCGCACCCCGGCGGGGTACGGCCTGGCGGAGCGGTTCCGCGAACGTGCCGCCGAGCAGGCCGCCCGGTACGGCTCGGTGTTCCGCGAGCGGCACGACATGGCGGACCTGCCGGCCGACGTCGACGTCGTCTACACCACCCGCTGGCAGACCACCGGCACCAGCAAGCCCGACCCGGACTGGCGCACGCTGTTCGCGCCGTTCCAGGTGACGTCGGCGCTGTGGGAGAGCAGCCCGAAGGCCGTGTTCATGCACGACCTGCCCGCGCACCGCGGCGACGAGGTCACCGCCGAGGTCCTGGACGGGCCCGCGAGCATCGCCTTCGACCAGGCCGAGAACAAGATGCACAGCGCGATGGCGGTCCTGGAGTGGTGCAGGACATGACCCTGACCGAGGCCGCCGGTGCGGTGGCGGCCGACCCGCCGCTGCGCCGCAACCGCGACTTCCTGCTGCTGTGGTCGGGGGCGAGCCTGTCGTTCCTGGCCACCCGGGTCACCTCGGTGGCGTACCCGCTGATCGTGCTGTGGCACACCGGGTCGCCGCTGGCCATGTCGGTGGTGTCCACGGCCGCGCTGCTGCCGCTGCTGCTGGTGCAGTTGCCGGCCGGGGCGGTCGTGGACCGGTGGGACCGGCGCCGGGTGATGCTGGGCTGCGAGGCGGGCCGGATCGCGGCGGTCGGCAGCGTGGCCCTGGCCCTCGCGGCGGGCCGGCTGTCGGTGGCGCACCTGGCGGCCGTGGCCTTCACGGAGGCGTCCCTCGCCGTGTTCTACCGGCTCGCCGAACGCGGTGCCGTCCGCAACCTGGTCCCGGCCTCCCAACTGCCCGCCGCCCTCGCCCAGAACGAGGCGCGGGGCCGGGCGGCGGGCCTGCTGGGCCAGCCCGCCGGGGTGCTGCTCCAGTCGGCGGGCCGCGCGCTCCCCTTCGCCTTCGGCGCGGTGGGCTACCTGGTCTCGGCGGTGAGCCTGCTGCTGATCCGCAAGCCGTTCCAGGAGGAGCGGTCCGACGGCGCCGACCGCTCCTCCCGGCTCGCCGGCGAGGTCGCCGAAGGGCTGCGGTGGCTGTGGCGGCAGCGGTTCCTGCGGTCCGCCCTCGGCTACGTCGCCGCCACCAACGTGCTGTTCCAGATGCTCGCGCTCGCCCTGGTCCTGCGGATCAAGGAGGCCGGGCTGCCCTCGCAGACCCTGGCCGTCGTGGTCGGCATCGGCGGTGTCGGCGGACTGTGCGGGGCGCTGGCGGGAGGCCGGCTCCAGCGCCGTGTCCCGCGGCAGCGCACGCTGCTCATCGCCGGCGCGGTGTCCTGGGCCCTGCTCATCGGGGCGATGGGGCTCACCGGCAGCCCGGTGGCCCTGGGCGCCCTGTACGCGGGGACCGGTTTCGTCGGCGCGGTCTTCAACGTGGCCGCCGCCGTCTACCAGGTCCGCACCACGCCGGATGCCCTCCAGGGCCGGGTGGCCGCCGCCGCGGGGCTGATCGGCTCCGGCACCAACGCCGTCGGCTCCTTCGCCGGCGGACTGCTCCTCGCCGCCTGGGGCGCCCTGCCCACCGTACGCACGATCGCCGGTGCGATGGCCGTCCTGGCCGTGGTCGCCGCACTGGCACCGGATCTGAAGGGAGAGCTGACGGATGACGCACCCGACGAAGACCGCGCCGACCGAGCGTGAGGACCCCTGGCTGCGCCGCCACCCCCCGAGGCGCGCCGCCCGCCTCCGCCTCGTCTGTTTCCCGCACGCCGGCGGCAACGCCCAGCTCTTCCACACCTGGCCCGCCCACCTCCCGGACGACGTCGAGCTGGTCGCCGTCCGCTACCCCGGCCGGCAGGAGCGGCTGGCCGAGCCCTGCGCCGAGGACATGGCCACGCTCGCCGACGCCGTCACCGCGGCCCTGCTGCCCCTCCTGGACCGGCCCCTCGCCCTGTTCGGGCACAGCATGGGGTCCTCCGTCGCCTACGAGACCGCGCTGCGGCTGGAGGAGCGGCACGGGGTGGTGCCCCGGCGCCTGTTCGTGTCGGCCCGCTCCGCCCCGCACCGCGCCCGCCCCACCGGACTGCACCTGCGCGGCGACGACGAACTCGTCGCCGGCGTACGCAGGCTGGGCTCGTTGGGTTCCGAGGTCTACGACATCCCGGAGCTGCGCGAACTGCTGCTGCCCGCCCTGCGCGCCGACTACCGCCTCATCGAGAACTACCGGCCCGCGTCCCCGCCCCGCCGCACCCGGGCCCCGATCACCGCGCACCTCGGCACCGAGGACCCCGGCTGCGACCCCGACGACGTACTGGCCTGGGCCGAACTGACCCACACGGCCGACTTCGCCCTGCGCACCTACCCGGGCGACCACTTCTACCTCGCCCAGCGGGAGGCCGAACTGGTCGCCGACCTCACCAAGGACCTGGAGGCATGACCCCATGACGACCCGCGACACGACCCGCGAGACCATCTGGACGCCGCTGGACCTCGAGTCCGAGGGCGTCGGCGGCGCCGACGAACTCCTCGCCCGGCTCAAGGAGATGGGCCCGGACGAGCTCGCCCGGCTGCTCACCCAGGAGAAGGGCCTGGTCTTCCGCGGCTTCGGGGTCACCCCCGACCGCCTGGACGAGGTCCTCGACCTGCTGCTGCCCAACCGACTCGCCTACGTGCACGGCAACTCCCCGCGCACCAAGGTCGGCAGCAACGTCTACACCTCGACGGAGTACCCGCAGGAGTTCACCATCTCGATGCACAACGAGATGAGCTACGCCCACGCCTGGCCCGCCCGGCTCGCCTTCTACTGCCAGATCCAGCCGGGCAGCGGCGGCGCCACCCCGGTCGTCGACGCCGAGCTGTGGCTGAACTCCCTGGACCGCGAGGTCCGCGAGGCCTTCGCCGGCGGGGTGCGCTACGTGCAGAACCTGCACGACGGCTACGGCCTCGGCAAGAGCTGGCAGGACACCTTCGAGACCACCAGCCGCGAGGAGGTCGAGGCCTTCCTCGACCCGACCGGCGCCGAGTGGCAGTGGAAGGCCGACGGCGGCATCCGCGTCACCTCGATCCGCCCGGCCACCACCCGGCACCCGGTCACCGGCACCGAGACCTGGTTCAACCAGGCCGACCAGTGGCACCCGGCCGGCCTCGGCGACGACACCGCCGCCGCGCTCGCGCAGATCCTGCCCGAGGACGACCTGCCGCAGAACGTCACCTTCGCCGACGGCAGCCCCATTCCCGCCGAGTACGTCGTGCAGATCCGCGACCGCGGCCTGGAGCACGCCGTGGACGTCGACTGGCGCACCGGCGACCTGCTGCTGATCGACAACATCCTGCTCGCCCACGGCCGCCGCCCCTTCACCGGCGACCGCCGGGTCCTCGTGGCGATGTCGGACTGATCCCGGCCGCCGACGCTCGACCCACCGACGAACGGACTGAGGCGATGACCGCCGCATACGAACAGCTCAGGGACCACGACGCGGTCCACATCTGGCGGGGGCGGGCGCCCGACACGCTCGCCCCCGGCGCCACCGACCTGCTGTCGGACGACGAGGCCGCGATGGTCCGGCGGCTGCCGGAGGCGGCCGCGGCACGGTACGCGGCGGCTCACACGGCCGTGCGCCGGGTGCTCTCCGGCTACCTCGGCGTGCCCCCGCGCGAGGTGGTCCTCGGCCGCCGCCCGTGCCCGCGCTGCGCCCACCCCGAGCACGGCCGGCCCCGCGTCGACTGGCCGCCCACCGACCTCGACTTCAACCTCTCGCGCTCCGGCCCGCACTGGCTGCTGGCCGTGGTCGTCGGCCACCAGGTGGGCGTCGACCTGGAGGACGACCGCACCCTGGACGTGGAGGGCGCGTCCCGGTTCGTGATGAGCGCCTCCGAGCTGGCCCACATCCTGTCCGCGCCCGGCGGCCCCGCCCGCACCCACGCCTTCTTCCGGTGCTGGACCCGCAAGGAGGCCGTGGTCAAAGCGATCGGCGTCGGCATCATCACCGACCTGAGCGAGGTCGACGTACAGCCGGCGAAGGACGGTCCGGTCCTGGTCGCCCACACCGAGCCGACCGGCCCCGACACCTGGGTGGTGGAGGACCTGCCGGTGGTCGACGGGGTGTTCGCGGCCCTGGCCCGGGAGGCGGGCGCCACCGGCCCGGTGGTGTTCCGGCGCTACGACCAGGAACCGGCAGAGGAGACACGGACGAGAGAGGTACTGGTCCCATGACCGCCATCGAGGACACCACCGTCCAGGACACGACCGCCGTCGCGTACACGGGCGAGCCCGGCACGTCGGTGCACGACTACATCCGCGAGCACCGCGACAAGCTTCGCGCAGTCCTCGGCGAGCGCGGCGCGATCCTGCTGCGCGGCTTCGAGGTCGGCGGCGTCGACGGCTTCGACACCGTGGTGCGCGGCTTCTCCGGCAGCGCCCCGCTGACCTACGCCGAGCGCTCCTCGCCGCGCTCCACGATCAAGGGCCAGGTCTACACGTCCACGGACTACCCGGCCGACGAGGAGATCTTCCTGCACAACGAGAACTCCTACCAGGCCGTCTGGCCGAACACCCTGTACTTCTACTGCATCGAGCCGGCCCTCACCGAGGGCGCGACCCCGCTCGCCGACATCCGCGAGGTGTACCGGGCCATCGACCCGGCGGTGCGCGAGGAGTTCGTACGACGCGGCGGCTGGCGGGTGGTGCGCAACTTCCACGCCGACTTCGGGGTGCCGTGGCAGCAGGCGTTCAACACCACCGACCGGGACGCGGTCGTGGAGTACTGCCGGGCCAAGGGCATCACGGCCGAGTGGCGGTCCGACGGCGGCCTGCGCACGACGGCCGTCCGACCCGTGGTGCACACCCACCCCGGCTCCGGCGAGCAGGTGTGGTTCAACCACGCCACCTTCTGGCATGTCACCTCGCTGGCCCCGGAGGTCCAGGAGGGGCTGCGGGAGATCTTCGACGACGAGGACCTGCCCACCAACACCTACTACGGCGACGGCGGCCGTGTCCCCGACGAGACCGTCGCCCATCTGCGGGCCGCCTACCGTTCGGCGACCACCCGCTTCGACTGGCAGCGCGACGACGTCCTGATCGTCGACAACATGCTGGCCGCCCACGGCCGTGAGCCGTTCACCGGTCCGCGGAAGATCGCGGTCGCGATGGCGGAGGTGTACGACCCCGCGGCCTGATTTTTCTGTGCCCGAACGACGGCCGGTCGCCCCCGACTTGGGGGCGACCGGCCGTCGTTTCACGTGAAACATGCCCCGGACGGCCGCGGCGGACCGGCGTGTGAACAAAGACAGCACGACGGCCGGGTCGCCCTGCGAGAGGCGGCTCGGCCGTCGTTCCGCCCGAGGGCCCCGGGGTGGGCCCGCGAGCGGGGTGGCGCCGACCGAGACGGGGGAGGTACCGATCGGCGCCGGTCCGGAAGTCACTCCCGCATGCCGGCCAGTTCCACTGCCCGGCGCCGCATGGCCAGCCCGGCCGGGGCGACGGAGAACACCACCGCGAGCACGGCACACGCGCCCACGGTCGCCCCGAGCTCCGCCCACGGCATCTCCACCGGGCTCCACACCGACAGCAGGCCGAGCGCGCTCCACATGCCCGCCAGATTGAGCCCGGCGACCAGGAGCCCCAGCACCCCGCCGACCACGACGACCATCAGGGCCTCGCCGGCGACCAGCCGCAGCACCTGCCACTGGGTGGCCCCGGCCAGCCTCAGCACGGCCAGGTCGCGCACCCGGTCGGAGGTCGCCATGACCATCGTGTTGGCCAGGGAGATCCCGGTGTAGAGGAGGGCGATGCCGAGGACCAGGATGAAGCCGTACCGGGTGGTCCGGTTGGTCTCGGGGTAACTGGCCTGCACCCACTGGCTCCTGGTGAGGACGTGCCCGCCCGCCCTGGTGAGTGCGGCGGCCACGGCGGCCCGGTCACCACCGTCGGCCACGGTCACGTCGACGCGGTCGACGCTCGCGCCGGGGGCATTGGCGGGGGTGACGTAGGCGCCGTTGTTGCCGGTGCCGGTGGTCATCACCGCGGCGATCCGCAACGACTTCTTCGTGCCGTCCCCGAGCCACACGTCGACGCGCTGGCCGACGGTGTGCTTCTCCCACTCCTCGTTGACGATGATCGAGCCGTCGTCGAGGTCGCTGACCTTCCCGGCGGCCAGCGGCAGGCGCACGGTCTCGGCGAGCGGGCCCGCCTCGGCCGCGCGGGCCTCGGACTTGATGAGGGCGACGCCGTCCTCCAGGACGTACACGGCACTCGACGAGGTGGCCGAGACCACGGCCCCCTTGACCGCTTCGAGCTTCCGCACGGTCGCCGCGTCGAACCCGGTGTCCCCGGCCGGGGTGACGACGAACGACGCCGCCGTCTGCTCCCGCGTCTCGGTGGCCTTCGCCTCGTTCAGCGTGGCCGTGGCGCCCAGCAGCGAACCCGCGAGGGCGACGGTGACCAGGACGGGCGCAGCGACGGCCGCGGTACGGCGGATGCCCGCGGCGGCGTTCTCCCGCACCAGCATCCCGCCCGCGCCGGGCAGTTGGGCCGGCAGCCAGGCGATCAGCCGGGTGAGCGGACGCACCAGGATCGGCGCGAGCAGCGCGATCGCGGTGATCAGCAGCATCGGACGGCTCACATACGTCTTGCGGTGCAGCAGCTCACCGGGGTCGGAGACCAGGGCGAGCCCCAGCGTGACCGCCGCGGTCAGCAGCAGCCCCGCCCCGAACAGCCAGCGGCCCCACGTCATCGCCTTGGTGTCCACGGACGCCTCGCGCAGCGCCTGGGTGGGCCCGGTGCGGCCGGCCCGCCAGGACGCGGCGATCACACCGAGCAGCGCGACGAGCAGTCCGGTCCAGAAGGCCATGTGGTACGGCCAGGTGAAGTCGCCGATGGTGAACCACTCGGGCGCGAGGCCGCCGTCGACCACCCACGCGGCCAGTTGCGGGGCGCCGTACGCGCCCAGCACACAGCCCGCCGCCGACGCCAGCACGCCGACCACCAGGGCCTCCGCGAACACCATCCGCCGGACCTGGCCCGGGGTGGCGCCCGCGGTGCGCAGCAGGCCGAACTCCCGGCGCCGCTGGGCGACCGCGAAGGCGAACGTGGACGCCACCACGAACACCGACACGAACGCGGTGACCCCGCCCGCGGTGCCGAACATGGCGTTCATCGCGGTGAGCGCCTCGCTGTCGCGGTCCGGGTCGGCGTCGGCGAGCCGGCGGTCGGTGCCGGTGAGGACCTGGAGGTCCTGGCCGGCGACGGCCGCGCGGACGTCCTTCGCGTCCGCCTCGACCACCACCTGGGTGCTCTTCGGCGACAGTTCGGCGGCCTGGGCGTCGGTCCAGAAGACGGCGTCCTCGAAGCCGCGCGAGGCGGCGGTGCCGACCACCGTCACGGTGCCGCGGTCGGTCGTGACGCGCTCACCGGGGCGCGCCCAGTCGCCGCTGACGACGACCTCGCCGGCCGCGCGGGGAGCACGGCCCGCGTCGATGTCGTACCGCGCGAAGGCGGCCGTGGACCAGGGGTGCCCGACCAGGTCGCCGGGGCCCTTCGCGGCCCGCACGGGGAAGGACCGGTCCTCGACGACCGTGCCGAGCCGGCGCAGCTCGGCCACGGTCTCCTCGGGCACCGCCCGGGGGTGGGCGAGCTTCTGGGTGCGGTCGCCGATCGAGGTCGGCACGGTCAGGGTGTCCTGCCCCTGGACGACGACCGGTGCCGCGGCGAACCGCTCCGGCTGCCGCTCGGGCGCGTCCAGGGAGGAGGCGAGGGCCAGGCCCATCACGGCGAGCAGGGCGACGCCCAGCGAGAGCGCGACGAAGCTGCCCACGAAGGTGACCCAGCGGGTGCGCAGGGTGCGCAGGGCGACGCTCAGCACGGCACGGCCTCCAGCTTGGTCATGCGTGCGGCGATGTCGTCCGCGCCGGCGCCGATCAGTTCGCCGTTGACGCGGCCGTCGACGAGGAAGACCACGCGGTCGGCGTAGGAGGCGGCCACCGGGTCGTGGGTGACCATGATGATCGTCTGGCCCTCGCTGTCGACCATGGAGCGCAGCAGGGCCAGTACCTCACGGCTGGTCTGCGAGTCCAGGGCGCCGGTCGGCTCGTCGCCGAACAGGACCTCGGGGCGGGTGATCAGGGCGCGGGCCAGCGCGACGCGCTGCTGCTGGCCGCCGGACATCTCGCTCGGCCGGTGCCGGGCGCGGTCGCCGAGCCCGACCTGCTGGAGCACCTCGCGGACCCGGGACTTCGCCACCCGCTTGCCGGCCAGGCGCAGCGGCAGGGCGACGTTCTGCTCGGCGGTCAGCGAGGGCAGCAGGTTGAACGCCTGGAAGACGAACCCGATGCGCTCGCGGCGCAGCAGCGTCAGCTTGGTCTCGCTGAGCTTGGTCAGTTCGGTGCCGCCCACCGAGACCGAGCCCGAGGTGGGCCGGTCCAGTCCCGCGGCGCACTGCAGGAGGGTCGACTTGCCGGACCCGGAGGGGCCCATGACGGCGGTGAAGGTGGCCCGCGGGAAGGAGAGGGAGACCTGGTCGAGGGCCGTCACGGCGCTGTCGCCCGACCCGTAGCTCCTGCTGACGGAGCGCAACTGGATGGCGTCGTTGTTCATCTGTCCCAACTCGTTCGGTGTCGGTCCTCCCGCGCACCAGGGCGGGACGGAGGGTTCGGGGCTCGGGGAGCCGGCGCCGGCACGGCCATTGTGGGCGGGGCCGGGGCGCCGGGTCCGGCGTTGCGGGTGGCAGGTGGCTGCCGTGGCAAGAGGCTGCGTGGGCCGCCGCCGGGGCGGTGTCACCCGGGTCCGGCGGGGCCGATGACGTAGCCGATGAGCACGAACGCCGGGGCCCACACGGCGCTGCTGACCACGGACCACAGCAGGTAGCGGCGCAGGGGCATGCGCAGCGCCCCGCACAGCGTCGGCACCAGGGTCCGCAGCACCGCGGTGAAGCGGCCGACGAACACCGCGCCGGCGCCCCGGCGTTCGATGAGGCCGAGGGCCCGCTCGGTGTACCGGCGCCGGCCCGCCCGGGCCTGCAGCGGGGCCAGCACCCGGCCCTTCCAGCGCCGCCCGACCGCGTATCCGGCCAGGTTGCCGAGGACCGCCCCGGCCAGCGCGGTGAGCAGCGCCGCCTCGACCGTCACATGGCCCTGCCAGGCGAGCATCCCACCCAGCACGACCGCCGTCTGCCCCGGCAGCAGCACGCCGATCACCGGCAGGGCCGCCTCCAGCGCGGGCATCAGCAGCACCACGGCGAGGATGCCGACACCGCCGTGCGCCGCCATCTGCTCCGCCAGCCAAGCCGTCATCCGGGTGCCGCCTCTCTCGTCCTTACGGTGACTCCACGAAACCGCGTGGGGACCCTCGGGCGCAGTGCGGCAGGGACGAGACCTGGGGTAGGGCTGGGCATACCCACCGGACTCGGGCCCGCTCACCGGGAGCTCCCCGTGGGGGGTCACGGTGGGGGCACCGCGGGGGAGCGGATCAACTCGCCCGGCGGGCGCCCCGACGGGCGCGGGAGCAGGCTCAACCCGCCGCCGTCAGCCGCCTGCCGGAGCTCGTGCCGGCGGTCTCGGTCACCGCCGCCAGGCGGACCAGTCCGTGGAAGCGGTACCGCGGGCGGCCCTCCGCGTCGATGCCCGCCATCTCCAGCAGCGCGCCCTCGACCAGCCGTTCCAGGAGTTCCTCGGCCGTGTCCTCGGACAGTCCGGCCTCCACCCCGGCCTCGGCCGCGGTGAACGTGCCGCCGCTCGGCGACGCCAGCGCACCCGCCAGGTCCCGCTCACCGCGCGGCCGGGCCCGCAGCGCCGAGCCGAGGACACGGCCCACGTCCAGGTCACCGGTGCGCAGCTCGCCGAGCCGCAGCGCGGGGTCGGCGAGCCGCCGGGCCAGCCGGGCCGCCGGCCGGTGCGGACGGGCGGCGAGCCGGATCCCGGCGGCCCGCAGCGCGAGCGGCAGCCCGGCACAGGCCCGCACGATCACGTCGGCCGCCTCCGGCTCGACCACGATCCGGCTGTTCCCGGCGATCGCCGCGAGCAGCGCCAGGGACTCCGAGTCACCCATCGGCTCCAGGACGACGGTGCGTGAACCGGGCACGGCCGTGAGCCGGTTGCGGCTCGTCACCAGCACCGCCGCGTCCGTCGTGGCCGGCAGCAGCGCGTCGAGCTGGAGCTCGTTGGCCGCGTCGTCCAGCAGGATCAGCAGCCTGCGGCCCGCCGTGCGGGTGCGATAGCGGTGGATGAGGTCGTCCAGCCGGTCCGGGGCGTCCGGCGCCGCCATGTCCTCGCCGCGCTCCCCGAGCGCCCGCAGCAGCCGCACGAGCACCTCGGCGGAGTCCTTGACCGTGCCGTCCTCGTTCCGCAGCCGGGCGTGCAGCAGCCCGTCGGGGAACTCCCCGGCCACGGCGTGCGCCACCTGGAGGGCGAGGGCGGTCTTGCCGACCCCGGCCATCCCGGTGATCAGCAGGCGCCGTGTGCGGAAGCCGGAGGACCGGCCGGCCGGCGTCAACCGCGCGCACAGCTCGGCGAACTCGCCCTCCCGGCCGATGAAGTCGGCGGTCGCGGGCGGCACCATGACCGGCGGTGCCACCAGCGACACCGGTCCGGCGGCGGGCGGCTGCGGCCGCAGGCTCAACTCCCCGCTGAGCACGGCCTGGTAGGTGGCCGTCAGCTCGGGACCCGGGTCCACGCCGAGCTCCTCGGCGAGCACCCCGCGCCCCTCGTGGAAGACCCGCAGCGCCTCGGCCTGCCGCCCGCACCGGTACAGGGACGTCATCAACTGGGCGCGCAGCCGCTCCCGTACCGGGAACTCGGCGACCAGGCCGGTCAGTTCGGAGACGACCCGCTGGTGCCGGCCCAGGGTCAGGTCCGCCTCGATGCGGTGCTCCAGGGTGCTGGTGCGGGCCTCCTCCAGGCGCGGCAGCTCCGCCTCGGCGAGGTGGGGCGTCACATTGGCCAGCGCCGGCCCCCGCCACAGCTCCAGCGCCCGCCGCAGCGTCTCGGCCGCGTCCTCGAACCGCCGCTCCTCCAGCGCCCGCCGGCCCAGCCGGTCCAGGCGCTCGTACTCCAGGACGTCGACATGGGCACCGGCCGCCGTCAACTGGTAGCCGGGCTGGCGCCGGACCAGGTCGACACCGGGGCCCAGCAGTTTTCGCAGCCGGGATATGTAGGTGTAGATCTGCGCGTTCATGGTGGCGGGCGGACTCCACCCCCACAGCAGTTCGCTCAGCCGTCCGTCGCTCACCACCCGTCCCCGGGCGAGCAGCAGTACGGCGAGAACGGTGTGCACCTTGGAGCCGGACAGCGCGATGCGCCGGGCCCCGTCTCTCGCCTCCACCGGTCCGAGAAGCTGGAATTCCACGTGTGACTCCCCCATCTCGTGCGGCCACGGCCCGTGGAGCGGCCCGGCCGGCGCGGAACGCCGAAGCGTTGTCCTTTGGCCATTGTTCGCACCGCACGTTGGCGGAATTGTGCCTTCAATTTGGCAGCAGGCTGCCGTGGCAAGAGCCTGCGAGCGGACGGCCGTGACCCGTCCTGGGGCGGCCGAGATCGTCGTACGACATCCCGCGCGGCCCTGCGGCGGACCCGTGCCCGTGCGCTGACCTGGCCGGATCCCGTCGCTCGCGGCGCCGGGGGTATGGCTGGCCCTACCCCCGGCCCGCCCCCTGGACCCATGGCAGGCCGCCCGGCCGCCCTTCTACGGTGATGCCATGCACCCTCGGAATGTGTGGCAGGCCATGTCCCGGCCCGGCTTCCTGCTGTCGGCGTGGCCCTGGCGCTCGGTCTGCTACCTGCTGACCGGCGCGGTCACCGGTGTCCTCGCCCTCGTCGGGCTGGTGACGCTGGCGGCCGTCGGCGGGGCGCTGGCCATAGTGCTCGTCGGGCTGCCGCTGCTGGTCGTGCTCGCCCTCGCCGGCCTGCCGGTGGCCTGGGTGGAACGGCGCCGGCTCGGCCTGGTCGACCTCGACCCCGCACCGGACCCGCACCAGCCGCCGCCCGCCGAGGGCCTGGTGTCCTGGCTGACGACCCGGCTGCGGGAACAGGTCACCTGGCGCGAACTCGCGTACACCGTGCTGTTCGCGGGCCTGCTGTGGCCGCTGGACGCGCTGGTGTTCACGGTCGCGCTGCTCTTCCCGGTCTCCATGGCGGCCACCCCGCTGCTCATGGCCACCGTCGGCGAGGGCCGTGAGACGAAGGTGCTCAAGCAGTGGACGGTCACCACCTGGCCCACGGCCTTCGGCGTCGCCGTGCTCGGACTGCTGCTGCTGGCCCTCGGCGCCTACGTCCTCGGCGTCGCGGCCGGCGCCCGCGCCGAACTGACCCGGCTGCTGATCGCCGACCGGGACGGCGACCTGGGCGCCAGGGTCGTCGAACTGAGCCGTTCCCGGGTGCGGTTGGTGGACGCCTTCGAGGCGGAGCGCCGGCGCATCGAACGCGATCTGCACGACGGCGCCCAACAGCGCCTGGTCGCCCTGACGATGACCCTGGGCCTGGCCCGCCTCGACGCCCCGCCGGGTCCCCTCGCCGACCAGCTCGCCAAGGCCCACGACGAGGCCGGCAAGGCCCTCGCGGAACTGCGCGAGCTCATCCACGGCATTCACCCGAAGGTCCTCGCGGACTACGGCCTCGGGGCCGCCGTGGCCGACGCCGCCGACCGGTCCGTGGTCCCCGTCGACGTGGACCTCCCGCTGCCGGGACGGTTCGAGCAGGCGGTGGAGGCGGCCGCCTACTTCGTGGTCTGCGAGGCCCTCGCCAACATCGCCAAGCACAGCGGGGCCGACCGCGCCCAGGTGCGCGGCGGCCACGTGGGCGGGCGGCTGGTCCTGGAGGTGCGCGACGACGGCCGCGGCGGCGCCGACGCCTCGGCGGGCAGCGGACTGACCGGACTCGCGGACCGGGTGTCCGTCCTGGATGGCAGACTCTCCCTGTCCAGCCCGCCGGGCGGACCGACCCTGCTGCGTGTGGAGTTCCCTTGCGAGGTGACCGAGTTGAGCGAGACGGCCGATCGCTTCGCGTAGTCCTGGCCGAGGACAGCGTGCTGCTGCGCGAGGGACTCATAGGTCTGCTCGGCCGCTGCGGCCACGAGGTCGTCGCGGCCGTGGGCGACGCCCAGGCGCTGATCGCGGCGGTCGAGGAGCACGGCCCGGACATCGTGGTCACCGACGTGCGCATGCCGCCCGGCTTCCAGGACGAGGGCCTGCACGCGGCGGTCCGCCTGCGCGAGAGCCGCCCCGCCCTGCCGGTGCTGGTCCTCAGCCAGTACGTGCAGCGGACCTACGCCTCCGAACTCCTCGACTCCGGCGACGGCACCGGCGTCGGCTACCTGCTCAAGGACCGCGTCGGCCAGGTCGAGGAGTTCGTCGACGCGCTCGCCGAGGTCGCCGACGGCGGCACGGTCGTGGACCCGGAGGTCGTACGGCAGTTGCTGCGCCGGCGCCGCGATCCGCTGGAGCGGCTCACCCCGCGCGAGCGGGAGGTGCTGGCCCTGATAGCGGAGGGCAAGTCCAACGGCGCCATCGCCCGCGAACTCGTCGTCTCCGAGGCGGCGGTGGGCAAGCACATCGGCGGCATCCTGACCAAGCTGGACCTGCCACCGGCGGACGAGACGCACCGGCGGGTGCTGGCGGTCCTGGCGTATTTGCGCACGTGACCGAGTCCTGACCTGGCCGGGTCCTGCTCGGGCCCTGCCCAGGCCCTGCCCAGGCCCGACCTGGCACGTATAGCTGCGTCATGCGGGCGGCATAGAGCGTCCCCTTCTTCTGGGCCACGCCCCGGCGAATCCCCGCCGGGGCGTCCCCATGCCCGGAGGAAGAGCCCCCATGCGCAGTCGTCTCGCCGCGCCTCTGATCACCGCCGCCCTCGCCGTGACCGCCGTCCTGGTGCCGGCCTCCGCCGCCCAGGCCGCCCCCGCCGACAAGGGCGCCGTGCTCAGCAGTTGGACCCAGTCCGGCACCACCAGCTACAACGCCTTCTTCGCGGCCCGCGCGAACCAGGGCGCCTGGAGCGCGTACGGCTTCGACTGGTCGACCGACTCCTGCACGACCTCCCCCGACAACCCCTTCGGCTTCCCCTTCGCGAACGCCTGCGTCCGCCATGACTTCGGATACCGCAACTACACGGCGGCCGGCACCTTCGACGCCGCCAAGTCCCGCCTGGACGACGCGTTCTACGCCGACCTCAAGCGGGTGTGCGCCACGTACTCGGGCGTGAAGAAGACGTCGTGCGACGCGACGGCGTGGACGTACTACCAGGCGGTCGACAAGCTGGGCTGAGTGCCGGGACAAGCTGCGCGCCGACGCGGAGTTGTCCACAGGGTCTGACGCGTTTCGGCTGGTGGTTGTACGGTCGGCACGAGTTGATGTTCCTGCGAGCATGGGGGAGGCGGTCGCGGTGACCGAGGGCGGTGCGGAGACCACGGCCGGGGCGCGGGCGAGCGAGGCGGCGGCCGGTTCGCCCCCCGACGCGACGGCGGGGGCCCGGCGGCCCCTGGTGCGCGGCTTCGCCCAGTGGCCCGTCGAGGGCTCGCCCAAGAAGAAGGGCAAGGCCCTGCGGGAGAGCGTCCCGCGCAGTGCCCACGCGGCGCTCGACCTCGACATCGCCCGCCCCGGCGCGGTCGACGCGGTGGAGGAGTCGAGCCGCGGCCGCCTGCCCGAGCTCGCACCGATCCGGGTGGGCCGGATGGCGGCCACACCGTTCGCGTTCCTGCGCGGCTCGGCCGGCCTCATGGCGTACGACCTGGCCCGCACCCCGATGACCAGGATCCGCGCCCAGATCTGCGGCGACGCGCACGCGGCCAACTTCGGCCTGTACGGCGACGCCCGCGGCGGCCTGGTCATCGACCTGAACGACTTCGACGAGACGGTGTACGGCCCCTGGGAGTGGGACCTCAAGCGGCTCGCCGCCTCCCTGGTCCTCGCGGGCCGGGAGACCGGCGCCGACGAGGACACCTGCCGCGCGGCGGCGCACGGCGCGGTGGGCGCCTACCGGCGCACCATGCGGCTGCTGGCCAAGCTCCCGGTGCTGGACGCGTGGAACGCCATCGCCGACGAGGAACTCGTCTCCCACACCGACGCCCACGACCTGGTCGGCACCCTGGAGCGGGTCTCCGAGAAGGCGCGCGCCAACACCAGCGGCCGCTTCGCGGCACGCTCCACGGAGCTCACGGAGGACGGCGGCCGACGCTTCGTGGACGCCCCGCCCGTGCTGCGCCGGGTGCCCGACGAGGAGGCGGCGGCGGTGGCCGCCGCCCTGGAGCACTACCTGACCACGCTCTCCGAGGACCGCCATCCGCTGCTGGCCCGGCACGCGGTGCACGACGTGGCGTTCCGCGTCGTCGGCACCGGCAGCGTCGGCACCCGCTCCTACGTCGTCCTGCTGCTGGACCACCGCGGCGAACCGCTGGTCCTCCAGGTCAAGGAGGCGCGGGCCTCGGCCCTGCTGCCGCACCTGGTCACCGCGGGCTTCGACGCCCCCCCGGTCGACCACGAGGGCCGCCGGGTGGTCCTCGGCCAGAAGCGGATGCAGGTGGTCAGCGACATGCTGCTGGGCTGGACGACCGTGGAGGGCCGTCCCTTCCAGGTCCGGCAGTTCCGCAACCGCAAGGGCAGCGTCGACCCGGCCGCCCTCTCCGCCGACCAGATAGACGACTACGGCCGGATGACCGGCGCCCTCCTGGCCCGCGCCCACTCGCACAGCGCCGACCCCCGCCTCGTCGCCGGCTACTGCGGCAAGAACGACGAGCTCGACGAGGCGATCGCCACCTTCGCCGTGACCTACGCGGACCGCACGGAGGCCGACCACGCGGAACTGGTGGCGGCGATCCGGTCAGGGAGGGTGGCGGCGGAGACGGGGGTGTGAGCCCGCGGGGAGGCGAGTGGGCGAGGGCATCCTGACGGCCGTGCCCGCACCCATCCAGGGGGCGCGGGGCTGTGTCCATGTGCGGCTCCGCCGCGGGCGCGATCGACCCCCACTCGCCGACACCCGTCCGACTGCCTGACCCCGACACCCCGGATGGCGCCCGCCTCACACCGACACGGTTACGCTGTCCGGATGACGTCCCCGGAAACCGACGGCCCGACCGCCGCAGGCGCAGGCACCGCGCGGCTGGAGCGAGCCGTGCGGGCCGCGGAGCAGGCGCTCATCGAGTACGAGATCGCGGTCGAGACCTTCCGCATCGAGGTGGAGAACTTCTCCCGCCTGCACCACCAGAAGCTCGGCCCCATGTACACCCGCCTCGACGAGCTGGACGCCCAGATCGCGGAGATCCGGGCCGCCCGCAGCGGCGACCCGGAGGATCTGCGCAGGGCGGAGGAGGCCCGCGCCCGCGTGCTGCCGATGCCCGGCGTCGAGGAGCTGTTCCACGGCTGGATGGACGGGGAGGGCCTGTTCCCCGAGGCCGCCGCGATGCTCACCGACCAGCCGGTGCGGCCCCCGCAGCGGGTGCGCCCCAGCGACGAGGCCCGCAAGCTCTACCGCGAGCTCGCCCGCAAGGCCCACCCGGACCTGGCCCAGGACGACACCGAGCGGGCGCGGCGCGAGGAGTTCATCACCCGGGTCAACGGCGCCTACTCCCGGGGCGACGAACCCCTCCTGCGCGAACTGTCCGAGGAGTGGGCCGCCGGTCCCAAGCCGCCGGAGCAGGGCCCCACCCCCAGCGAGGAGCTCTACGCCCGCCTCGAATGGCTCTCCCAGCGCAAGGAACTGCTCTCGGTGGTCGCCCGTGAGCTGGAGGAGAGCGCGATCGGCTCGATGCTGCGGATGGCACCGGACGACCCGGACCGCCTCCTGGAGGAGATCGCCGAGAAGCTCCTGGCCGACGTGTCCGCGCGCGAGGCCGAGCTCACGGAGCTGCTCGCCCAGGAGTGACCGGCCGCGTCCCCGTGGCGTCGGGTAGCGTCGGTCTCATGAATTTCGGTGCTGGTGTGCCCACGGTGCAGGTCACGGACCTCAAGGACGACGACTTCCTGCTGGACGTCCGCGAGGACGACGAGTGGCAGGCGGGTCACGCCGAAGGGGCGCTGCACATCCCCATCAGTGAGTTCGTGGCCCGCTACGGCGAGCTGACCGAGGCCGCCCCGCAGGACGGCCGCGTCCATGTGATCTGCCGGTCCGGCGGCCGCTCGGCCCAGGTCACGATGTACCTGGCCCAGCAGGGCATCGACGCCGCGAACGTCGACGGCGGCATGCAGTCCTGGGCCGGCGCGGGCCGCCCCGTGGTGACCGACGACGGCCGACCCGGCTTCGTGCTCTAGCGTCCCGCAATCCCGGCGGCGGTCGGCGGTCGTCGTCCTGGCCGCCCCAACCGTCCCGCCCGTCACGGTCGGCGGGCGTTCAGTCGTCTCCGCCGCTCGGGTTCCGGTCGTAGCGGCTCGCGCGGCGGGCCGTCTCGCCCGCCGCGAGCGTCGCGGCGGACACCGCGTGCGTCCAGCGCGGACCGCCCCGGGCGGCCCACCAGACGCAGACGCAGCCCCCGATGGTGAGCACGAGGATGCCGGACAGGGCGAGCACCATCATGCTCGGTCTCCTTCGTCGGTGCGGTTCCGTCACCCTCTCAGTCGCCGGTCAGGGGCCGCGCGGTTTCGCCTCACCCCAGGGGATGTGCCGCCAGCAGATCGCCCAGCGCCTCCTCGTGCGCCGCCGCCGGACCGAGCGACAGCTCCAGATGCTTGGCCCAGGCGTGGTACCGGTGCAGCGGGTAGTCGACATCGGCGCCGAATCCGCCGTGCAGATGCTGAGCCGTCTGCACCACCCGCCGTACCCCCTCCGACGCCCAGATCTTCGCCACGGCCACGTCCCCCGCGACCGGCAGCGCCCCCCGCGCCCCCGAGTCGAGCCGCCAGGCGGCCTGCCACAGCGTGACCTCCATCGCGCGCAGGTCGATGTAACGGTCGGCGGCCTGCACCGCGACCGCCTGGAACGTGGCGACCGGGAACCCGAACTGCATCCGCCCACTGGTGTATTCACTGCTCATCCGCAGCACCCGCTCGCCCAGGCCGAGCGCCAGGGCACAGGTCCCCGTGGTCAGCAGGTGCCGCAGCCACTCCCACGCGCCCTCGACGTCGATCACGTCCCGGGCGGCGATCCCCACCGACTCCAGCCGCAGCTCGCCCAGCCGCTCCCCACTGGTGGAGAACTGCTCGCCGAGCGCGACCCCGTCCTGGTTCGGGGACACCAGCGCGAGGACCGTCCGGCCCCCGGCCGTGTGCGCCGGTACGACGACGAAGTCCGCGTCGTACGCCCACGGCACCGCCGTCTGCACCCCGTCCAGGACCCAGCCGGCGTCCTCCCCCTCCGCCCGCCGCACGGTGACGGCGAGTTCGGCGGGGTCGTGTCCGGTACGGCCACTCGCGGCGACGGTGAGCACGAGCTCCCCGCGCCCGGCCCGCTCCAGCAACGCCCCCCGCAACTCCGGCCCGCCGTACGCCTGTACGGCAGCCATGGCCGCGCTGTTCTCCAGCAGGGGCACCCGCGCCAGCACCTTCGCCGACTCGCGCAGCACCAGGCACAGCGCGACGGCGTCCAGCCCCGCCCCGCCGTACTCCGGCGCCGACAGCAGGCTCAGCAGATCCGCGTCGGCGAGCCTGGCCCACAGCGCGCGGTCGAACTCGTCGGCCACGGCACCCGTGGTCATCGCCGGGGACGGCACCGGGTCCGGCGCGACATCGGCGAACACCCCCCGCGCCGCCTCGGCCGCCGCCTGCTGCTCCTCGCTGAAGGTGAAGTCCACGGTCCCTGTCCTTCCGACGGGTCGGCAGATCACGCCACGATCTGACGGTCCGTCAAGATAGAACAGGTTCTAGAAGAAGGGAACGGGCTGCCGGGACCTGCCCGTCGGAGAACGCCCCCGGCCTCCCGCCGATCCCCGCCCCTCACCTGTCGAAGTCCAGCTCCACCTTCTCCGTCACCGGATGCGACTGGCACGCCAGCACATAGCCCGCCTGTGTCTCCTCCGGCTCCAGCGCGAAGTTGCGCTCCATGCGCACCTCCCCGGAGACCAGGAAGGCCCGGCAGGTCCCGCACACCCCGCCCTTGCAGGCGTAGGGCGCGTCGGACCGGTTGCGCAGCACCGTCTCCAGCAGCGACTCGCCGTCCTGGACGGGCCAGCTCCCGCCGCGTCCGTCGAGCCGGGCCGTCACCGTGCTGTGGGCGGGCGCGGGAACCGTCTGCGCCGGGGCGGCCCCCGCGTCCACGTGGAAGATCTCCTCGTGGATCCGGGTACGGCCGACCCCGAGCTCCCGCAACGCCCTCTCCGCCCCCTGCACCAGACCGAACGGTCCGCACAGGAACCACCCCGCCACCTGGTCCACCGGCAGCAGCGCGGGCAGCAGCCCGGTCAACCGCTGCCGGTCGAGCCGACCGGACGGCAGCCCCGCCTGCTGCTCCTCCCGGGAGAGCACCGTGACCAGTTGGAACCGCTCGGGGTGGCGGTCCTTCAGGTCGGCGACCTCCTCCAGGAACATCGTCGACGCGGACGTACGGTCGCTGCGGATCAGACAGAACCGGGCTCCGGGCTCACGCGCCAGCAGGGTCGCCGCGATCGACAGCACCGGGGTGATCCCGCTGCCGCCCACGATCGCCGCGTACAGACCGGGCGCCGGGTCGAGGGTGAACCGGCCCGCCGGCGTCATCACCTCCAGTTCGTCCCCGACGTTGATCTCCTTGAGCGCGTACGTCGAGAAGGCGCCGCCCTCCACCAGCCGTACGCCGACCCGCAGTTCGCTCGGTCCCGCACCCTCGGGAGCCGGGGAGCAGATGGAGTAGGTCCGGCGAATCTCCTTGCCGTCAGCCGTGCGGCGCAGGGCGAGATGCTGCCCGGCGGCGTGCCGGAACTCCTCGCGCAGCTCGGGCGGCACGGTGAGGGTCAGGGCCACGGAGTCGTCGGTGAGCCGGTCGACCGCGGCCACCGGGAGCGGGTGGAAGCGGGCCATCACAACTCCTTGAAGTGGTCGAACGGTTCACGGCAGTCCAGGCACCGCCGCAGCGCCTTGCACGCGGTGGAGGAGAACCGGCTGAGCAGTTCGGTGTCGGTGGAACCGCAGTGCGGGCAGACCACGGCCTCGAGCTCCTCCTTGTGCCGGGTCGGGCCGAGCCCCACCGGGACCGGACCGGCCGCCGTCACCCGCGGTGGCGCTATGCCGAACTCCCGCAGCTTGCGGCGCCCTTCGGCCGTGATGTCGTCGGTCGACCAGGCGGGCGCGAGCACCGTGCGCACGGTGACCTCCCGCACGCCGTGCTCGTGCAGCACCCGCTCTATGTCCAGGGACATCGCCTCGATCGCCGGGCAGCCGGTGTACGTCGGGGTCAGTTCGACCTCGACCGAGTCCCGGCCCTGGGCACGCACCGCGCGCACCACGCCCAGCTCGCGCAGGGTGAGCACGGGCAGTTCGGGGTCGGGCACCGAGCCGGCGAGCGCGAACAGCTCGGTCTCCAGCGGGGTGAGCGTCACCATGACGCCCCCGGGTGACTGCGGTGCAGGTGCTGCATCTCGGCGAGCATCCGGCCGAACGACTCGGTGTGCAGACCCTGCCGGCCCGCGCCCGCGGCCCAGGCGCCCGAGCGCGGACCCTCGGGCACGCTCAGGGTGGCCCGGCGCAGGACGTCTCCCACGGACGCCAGCCAGGCGGCCTCCAGGCGCTCCTCGTCGACGTCCACTCCCTCCACCGGCTGGAACATCTCGCCGGTGAACCGCCACAGCGCCTCGCACGCCCGCCGCATCCGCGCGTGCGACTCCTCGGTGCCGTCGCCGAGCCGCAGGGTCCACTGCTCGGCGTGGTCGCGGTGGTAGGCGATCTCCTTGACGGTCTTCGCGGCCAGCGGGGCGAAGGGGCCGTCGCCCGCCGCCAGCTCGGTGTGGAGCAGGTGCTGGTAGGTGGAGAAGAAGAGCTGGCGGACGATGGTGTGCGCGAAGTCGCCGTTCGGCTGCTCCACGAGCTGGAGGTTGCGGAAGGCGCGCTCCTCGCGCAGATACGCCAGCTCGTCCTCGTCGCCGGCCATGGACAGCAGCACCCGGGCCTGGCCGAGCAGGTCGAGGGCGATGTTCGCGAGGGCGACCTCCTCCTCCAGGACGGGGGCGTGGCCGGCCCACTCGCCGAGGCGGTGCGAGAGCACCAGCGCGTCGTCGCCCAGGGCGAGGGCCGCCGCCGTCGGAACCGGGGTGGGCAGGACCGAGGTGTGAGGGACCGGGGTGGGCGGGGCCGGGGTGGGCACGGGGGCCGTCGTGGTCCCGGACGCCGTGTCGGGCGCGGTCACAGGTGCTTCACCCCTTCCGGGATCTCGTAGAACGTCGGGTGCCGGTACGGCTTGTCGGCGGCGGGCTCGAAGAACGGGTCCTTCTCGTCGGGCGAGGAGGCCGTGATCGCGGTCGAGGGCACCACCCAGATGGAGACGCCCTCGCCGCGCCGGGTGTACAGGTCACGGGCGTTGCGCAGGGCGAGCTCCGCGTCCGGGGCGTGCAGGCTGCCGGCGTGGGTGTGCGAGAGGCCGCGGCGCGAGCGCACGAAGACCTCCCACAGGGGCCAGTCGGTGGTCGTCATGCGCGTGCCGCTCCTGTCTCGCCGGTGTGCTTCGCCGCTGTGTGCTGATCCGGGGTGTGCCGGTCCGCTGTGTGCCGGTCCGCTGGGTGCTTGTCCGCTGTGTGCTTCGCCGCGTGGGCCGCGGCCGCCTCCCGCACCCAGGCGCCCTCGTCGTGCGCCTGGCGGCGCTGGGTGATCCGCTGCTCGTTGCACGGCCCGTTGCCCTTGAGGACCTCCTTGAACTCCGTCCAGTCGATCGGGCCGAAGTCGTGGTGTCCCCGCTCCTCGTTCCACCGCAGCTCCGGGTCGGGGAGCGTGAGGCCCAGGGACTCGGCCTGGGGGACGCAGATGTCGACGAAACGCTGGCGCAGCTCGTCGTTGGAATGGCGCTTGATCTTCCAGGCCATCGACTGCGCGGAGTGCGCGGACTGGTCGTCGGGCGGGCCGAACATCATCAGGGACGGCCACCACCAGCGGTCCACGGCGTCCTGGGCCATCGCGTGCTGCTCGGGCGTGCCCTTGCTCAGGGCCAGCAGCAGCTCGTACCCCTGGCGCTGGTGGAAGGACTCCTCCTTGCAGATGCGGACCATCGCGCGTGCGTACGGGCCGTAGGAGCAGCGGCACAGGGGAACCTGGTTGGTGATCGCGGCGCCGTCCACCAGCCAGCCGATCGCGCCGACGTCCGCCCAGGTCAGGGTGGGGTAGTTGAAGATCGAGGAGTACTTCTGGCGCCCGGAGTGGAGCTTGTCCAGGAGCTCGTCGCGGCCGGTGCCGAGGGTTTCCGCCGCGCTGTAGAGGTACAGGCCGTGCCCCGCCTCGTCCTGGACCTTGGCCATCAGGATGGCCTTGCGGCGCAGGGAAGGGGCACGCGTGATCCAGTTCGCCTCCGGCTGCATGCCGATGATCTCGGAGTGGGCGTGCTGCGCGATCTGGCGGACCAGGGTCGCGCGATAGGCGTCGGGCATCCAGTCACGCGGCTCGATGCGCTCGTCGGCGGCCACCGCGGCGTCAAAAGCCTCTTGGTACGCGGTGGTGTCGCCGACGGCGCCCGCAGCGCCGTACGTCTGTGTGCTCGCCGTCTGTTGCGCGGCTGCTGTCGCCATGAGACCCCCTCGACCTGGGCTCCGCCGGAACCTGCTCCCGACCGATCGTTCGGTTCGTGCGATTCCATGGTGTGCCGGGCGCCGTAAGGTGTCAACCGCTGTGGAAAACCCGCGGGACAGCCTGTGGAAAACCGGGGCCGGAGTGAGCACGGCCACGGCGGGGCCGTCCGGAAGGGGCTGTGCGGGGCGGTCGGGGCTGAGTACCGTGCCGGTGCGAGCCACCGCGGCGAGGCGGGTGCGGGCGCCGACGACCGGCCGCCGCCTCCCGCGGCCGGGTGGCGGTGGACGGACCGGAATCGGGAACGGGGCGGAATGGACGCGTACGACGGAGGCTCGGACGCCCGGCGACGACCGGGTGCCCCGAGCGGACCGGGTGCCCCGAGCGGACCGGGTGGACCGGGCGGACCGGGTGGACCGAGCGGACCGGGCGGACCGGGTGGACCGAGCGGACCGGGCGGGCCGGGTGGACCCGACGGTGCCCCCGAGCCAAAAGCGTCCGCCGTACCGGACGTACCGGGTGAGCCGGATATGCCTGGTGAATCCGACGTGGCCGGTGAGCCCGCCCTGGCTGATGAGCCGGAGGAGCCGGGCGGCTCCGGAGTGGCCGGGAAACCGGAGGGGGCGGGTGGCCCGGGAGTGGCCGGCGAGCCGCAGGGACCGGGCAGCCCCGAAAAACTGGCCGAGGAGTCGGACACCGCGCTCACCGAGCCGCGCGAGCCCGCCCCTGCGCCGAATCGCCGGCCCGCTCCCGAACCGGACCGTCAGCCCGCTCCTGCGCCCAATCGCCGGCCCGTTCCCGAACCGAGCCGTCAGCCTGCGCCCGCGCCGCATGGCTGGCCCGCTCCCTCATCGAACCGTCAGCCCGCCCCCGCCCCGACACGCAAGCCCGCCGACGAGCAGCGACCGGCACCGCCCGATCCGTACGCGGAGCCCTCCGCCCCCCACCCCCTCCACACCGCAGCGATACGCATCACCGCCCCGTACCCGCCCCCGCCCGCTCCCCCCGCCGGCGTCGCCGCCCTCTCCCTTCGCTACCAGATCGCGGTCGTCCTGGCGCTCGCCGTCGTGGCCGTGGCCGTCTGCGTGCACATCGGGATGGTGTTCCTGCACGTCGCGCCGTCCAACACGGTCACCAAGCAGCACGGCAGGGCGATCGACGACTGGGTCTACCCCGAGTTCGAGCAGAACTGGAAGCTCTTCGCGCCCAATCCCCTGCAGCAGAACATCGCGGTGCAGGTCCGGGCCCGGATACGGGGCGCCGACGGCGGCAGCCGTACGACCGGCTGGTACGACCTGTCCGCCCAGGATGGCCAGGCCATCGACGGCAACCTGCTGCCCAGCCACACCCAGCAGAACGAACTGCGCCGCTCCTGGGACCTCTTCGTCGCCACGCACGGCACCGACAACCGCCCGGTCGGCCTGCGAGGCACCCTGTCCGAGACGTATCTCCGCCGCATCGTGGTGCTGCGTCTGGAGCGGGACCACGTGGCCGCGCCGACCGGCACCCTCGTCAGCGTCCAGGTCCGCTCCCGGACCTCCACCGTGCCCCCGCCGAAGTGGAGCGAGGAGAAGGCCACCGTGCAGCCGGTCTACCGCGAGCTGCCCTGGTGGGCCGTGACGGCGGACGACACCGAGGGGAGCGCCCGGTGAACCGATTCGCCCTGGCGGTCTCCCACGGCATCGCCCGCGTCACCGAGGCCGCCCTCGGCCCGTACCAGACCGCGATGATCCGTATCGGCTTCAGCGCGACCTGGCTGCTGTTCCTGCTGCGCGAGTTCCCGCACCGCCAGGAGCTGTACGGCCCGGACGGCCCGTGGAGCTGGAACCTCGCCGACGAGCTGATCTCGCTCAACGGCGCGTTCACGGCCCTGATGTGGTCGGACGGCCGGTTCTGGTTCGAGACGGTCTATGTGCTCGCGGTCGTGTCGAGCCTTCTGCTGCTGCTCGGCTGGCGCACCCGCACGATGTCCGTGCTCTTCATGGTCGGCGTGCTCTCGCTCCAGAACCGCAGCATCTTCATGGGCGACGGCGGCGACAACGTCCTGCACCTGATGTGCATCTACCTCGTCTTCACGCGCTGTGGCCAGGTCTGGTCGCTGGACGAGCGGCGGGCCCGGCGCACGCGGGAGGTACACGCGCGTGGCGAGTACGTCGTGGACCGCGTCGGCCCGGTCCTGTGGGTCGTCCTCGGGCTCGTGCTGGTGTCGGCGGCCTTCCTGGACAAGCTGAACGGCGACTGGGTCGTCCCGGCCGTCCTGTGGGCCCTGTGGCTGGCGCAGGCCCTGTGGTGGGTGGTCGGACGGTTCTCCCGGTCCGGACAGTCACGGATCACGCTCGACGTCGTCGCCAACGTCGTCCACAACGGCGCCCTCCTCGTGATCATGGCCGAGGCCTGTCTCATCTACGCGACGGCGGGCTGGTACAAGATCCAGGGCTCCCGCTGGCAGGACGGCACCGCCGTCTACTACCCCCTCCACCTGGAGTCCTTCTCGCCCTGGCCGGCCCTCGCCGACCTGCTGTCGGCCAACGGCGTCATGGTGATGCTGGTGACCTACGGCACGGTCGCCGTACAGGTCGCCTTCCCCTTCACGCTGTTCAACCGGCGGGTCAAGAACGTCCTGCTGGCCGCGATGATCACCGAGCACGCGGTGATCGCGGTCGTCCTCGGCCTGCCCTTCTTCTCGCTGGCTATGATCGCCGCCGACTCGGTCTTCCTGCCGACGTCGTTCCTCCGCCGCCTCGGCGACGGAAGCGCACGCGCGCGTGCCCGTCTGCGGGCCCGCCTGGCGGGCGGGGACGGCACAGGGCGGCTCGCCCCCGGCCGACCGCTCCCCCCGACGACACCGGGCTTCGCCAAAGCCCCGCTGACGGCATGGGGCGGCGCCGAACCCCCTCCGACGGCACCGGGCGTCGCCGAAGTCCCGCCGACGACACCGGACCTCGCGAAGACCCCTCCGACGGCACCAGGCGTCACGCACCCCTCACCCCCCGCCAACCGCCCCGGCGATCACTCCGACCCCCCGGAGAACCCCCACGCCCCGGAGAACCCCGCCCCCCGTCCCGGCGACCACCCCGGCGACCCCGAGAACCCCGATCCCCGCCACGTAGGCTTCCCCGCATGACCGGTCCCGATCCCGTGAACCAGTGGCACCGGCTCGCCGACACCTCCGTGCTGCTCGACGGCTTCCACGCCCTCAAGCACGCCGTGCGCTTCGGGGCCGAGGTCCCGGTGGCGGTCGCCGTCGACCGCGCCGCCGCGCTCGCCCTGGCCGAGGAGCTGGCGCCGGACGTACGGGACACCCTGGACGCGCTGCTCACGCAGGTACCGGAGGCGGTGTACACCGCTCTCGTGCCGCGCCCGCATCCCACGGCGGTCGCCGCCCTGGCCGTACGGCCGTCCCGGGCCGCCCACCTGGAGAGGCTCGCGCACACTCCGCGCACCGCGCCGGTCGTGGTCCTCGACAACCCCCGCAACCTCGGCAACGCGGGGGCCGTGATCCGGCTGGCCGCGGGGTTCGGGGCGACCGGTGTGGTCACCACGGGCACGCTCGACCCCTGGCACCCGACCGTCGTGCGCGGTGGGGCCGGCCTGCACTTCGCGACCGCGGTGGAACGTCTGACGGTCGCCGAGCTGCAGCCCGGCCCGGTGTTCGCCCTGGACCCGGAGGGCGACGACATCCGGGGCGTGAAGCTCCCGGACGACGCCGTCCTCGCGTTCGGCTCGGAGCGCAGCGGGCTGTCGCCCGAACTACGCGCGCGTGCCGATCATCTGCTGGCGCTGCCGATGCGCCCCCAGGTCTCCAGCTACAACCTGGCGACGAGTGTGGCGATGACGCTCTACCACTGGAGTCTCGGCGGTTCCTAGGCCTCCCGGCGCACCTCGACCACCCGGAAGCGGTTGGCGACGAACGCCCCGTCGCACAGCGCGGAGTTGGCGGCCGGGTTGCCGCCCGAGCCGTGGAAGTCGGAGAACGCGGCCGTCTGGTTGACGTAGACCCCGCCGACCAGGTTCAGCGACAACTGCGCCGCCTCCTCCAGACAGACCTCCTGGACGGCCTGCTCGAGCTCCTCGTCGGTGGTGTACGCGCCGACCGTCATCGCGCCCTTCTCGCGGATCGTGCGCCGCAGCAGCTCCACCGCGTCGCCCGCGGAGTCCACCGCGACGGCGAAGGAGACGGGCCCGAAGCACTCGCTCATGTAGGCGGCCTCGTCGTCCGGCTTGGCCCCGTCCAGCTTGACGACGACGGGGGTGCGCACGACCGCGCCCGGGAACTCCGGGTTGGCGATCTCCCGCGAGGCCAGGGCGACTTCGCCCAGCCCCGCCGCGGCCTCCAAACGTGCCTTCACGTCCGGGTTGACGATCGCGCCCAGCAGCGCGTTCGCGCGGGCGTCGTCGCCGAGGAGGCCGTCGACCGAGCGGGCGAGGTCCGCGACCACCTCGTCGAAGGTCTTGGGGCCCTCGTCGGTGCGGATGCCGTCGCGGGGGATCAGCAGGTTCTGCGGGGTGGTGCACATCTGGCCGCTGTAGAGGGACAGCGAGAACGCCAGGTTGGAGAGCATCCCCTTGTAGTCGGCGGCCGACTCCACGAGCACCGAGTTGACGCCGGCCTTCTCGGTGTAGACCTGCGCCTGGCGGGCGTTGGTCTCCAGCCAGTCGCCGAACTCCGTCGAACCGGTGTAGTCGATGATCCGGATCTCCGGGCGGGTGGCCAGGGTCTTCGCGATGCCCTCACCGGGGCGCTCGGCGGCGAGGGCCACCAGGTTCGGGTCGAAGCCGGCCTCGCCGAGGACGTCCCGTGCCACCTGGACCGTGAGCGCCAGCGGCAGCACCGCGCGCGGGTGCGGCTTGACCAGGACCGCGTTGCCGGTGGCCAGGGAGGCGAACAGGCCCGGATAGCCGTTCCACGTCGGGAAGGTGTTGCAGCCGATGACCAGGCCGATCCCGCGCGGGACCGGCGTGAACCGCTTGGTGAGCGCGAGCGGGTCGCGCTTGCCCTGCGGCTTGGTCCACTCCGCGGTGTCGGGGGTGCGGACCTGCTCCACGTACGCGTACGCCACCGCTTCCAGGCCGCGGTCCTGCGCGTGCGGGCCGCCCGCCTGGAACGCCATCATGAACGCCTGACCGCTGGTGTGCATGACCGCGTGCGCGAACTCGTGGGTCCGGTCGCTGATCCGCTTGATGATCTCCAGGCACACCACCGCGCGCATCTCCGCGCCCGCGTCCCGCCACGCCTTCTGGCCCGCCTTCATCGCGGGCAGCAGCACGTCCACGTCCGCGTGCGGGTACTCGACGCCCAGCTCGATGCCGTACGGCGAGACCTCGCCGCCCACGAAGCCGTCCGTGCCGGGCTGGCCGAGGTCGAGCCGGGTGCCGAGCAGGGCGTCGAAGGCGGCCTTGCCCGCCGCCATGTCCAGGCTGTCGCCCTCGCCGTAGGCCTTGGGGTGCTCCGGGTGCGGGGACCAGTACGCGCGGGTGCGGATCGCTTCGAGCGCCTGGTCGAGGGTGGGCCGGTGCTGGGCGATGAGCTTGTGGGCGGTCAGTTCGGCGGCCATGCGGGACCAACTCCTCGTCTTTCGAACTCTTCGTCGAGCTCATGACCTGGGCAGAAACATGGGCAGGAACAGGCGGTCAGAGTTAGAGTAACCGAACGATCGGTCGGGACAAGGGGGTCCGCCGCATCTGTGGAAAACCCCGTGCGGGAGGATCGCGCACATGACAGGACTCGACCTCAGCAGCCCCGTGGCCGTCGTCGGCACCGGCACCATGGGCCAGGGCATCGCCCAGGTCGCGCTGGTCGCCGGGCACCCGGTGCGGCTCTACGACTCCGTCCCCGGCCGGGCCCGGGAGGCGGCCGACGTGATCGGCGCCCGGCTGGACCGGCTCGTCGAGAAGGACCGGCTCACCGCGGCCGACCGGGACGCCGCGCGCGCCCGTCTCACGGCCGCCGAGCACCTCACCGACCTCGCGGACTGCACCCTGGTCGTCGAGGCCGTCCTGGAACGGCTCGACGTCAAGCAGCAGCTCTTCGGGGAGCTGGAGGACGTGGTGGGCGAGGACTGCCTGCTCGCCACCAACACCTCCTCCCTGTCGGTGACGGCCATCGCCGGCGCCCTTCGCCACCCGGGCCGCTTCGTGGGCCTGCACTTCTTCAACCCCGCGCCGCTGCTGCCGCTGGTCGAGGTCGTCTCCGGGTTCGCCACCGACGTCTCCTCGGCCACGCGCGCGTACGAGACGGCTCGCGCCTGGGGCAAGACGCCGGTCGCCTGCGCCGACACCCCCGGTTTCATCGTCAACCGCATCGCGCGGCCCTTCTACGCCGAGGCGTTCGCGGTCCACGAGGCCCAGGGCGCCGAGCCCGCCACCATCGACGCGGTCCTGCGCGAGTGCGGCGGCTTCAAGATGGGCGCGTTCGAACTGACCGACCTGATCGGCCAGGACGTCAACGAGTCCGTGACGCACTCCGTGTGGCGCGCCTTCTTCCAGGACGTGCGCTTCACGCCCTCCCTGGCCCAGCAGCGCCTGGTCGAGTCGGGCCGGCTCGGCCGCAAGAGCGGGCGGGGCTGGTACGACTACACGGACGGCGCCGAGCGCGACGAGCCGCACACCGCGGAGCCGGCCCAGGCACCCGCCTACGTCGTCGTCGAGGGCGATCTGGGCCCCGCGTCGGAACTGCCCGCGCTGATCCGCGAGGCGGGCATCCAGGTCCGCGAGGACGAGGAGGACCACGGCACCCGCATGGTCCTGCCGAGCGGCGGGCAGCTCGCGCTGGCCGACGGACAGACCTCGGTGGAGTTCCGGGACGTCGTCTACTTCGACCTCGCGCTCGACTACCGCAGGGCCACCCGCATCGCGCTCTCCGCCTCCCAGGACACCTCGCAGCAGACGCTCGCCGAGGCTGTCGGGCTCTTCCAGGCGCTTGGCAAGGACGTCAGCGTCATCGGGGACGTGCCCGGCATGATCGTCGCCCGCACGGTGGCCCGGATCGTCGACCTGGCGCACGACGCCGTCGCCAAGGGCGTGGCCACCCAGGAGGACATCGACACCGCCATGCGGCTCGGGGTGAACTACCCCCTGGGTCCCTTCGAGTGGAGCCGCAGGCTCGGCCGCAACTGGGCCTACGCCCTCCTCGACGACCTGCACCTGCGCGACCCGTCCGGCCGGTACGCACCCTCGCTCGCGCTGTACCGGCACGCTTACGCCTCCGACAAGCGGGAGGGCAGCACCTCATGACGAGCGCCAAGCGCGACACGTACACCCCGGAGACGCTGCTCTCCGTCGCCGTCCAGGTCTTCAACGAGCGCGGCTACGACGGCACCTCCATGGAGCACCTCTCCAAGGCGGCGGGCATCTCCAAGTCGTCGATCTACCACCACGTGGCCGGCAAGGAGGAACTCCTGCGCCGGGCCGTCAGCCGGGCCCTGGACGGCCTCTTCGGCATCCTCGACGAGGAGCACGCGCGCGTGGGCCGCGCCAGCGAGCGCCTGGAGTACGTGGTGCGGCGCATGGTCGAGGTGCTCATCGCCGAGCTGCCGTACGTGACCCTGCTGCTGCGCGTCCGCGGCAACACCGGCACCGAGCGGTGGGCCCTGGAACGGCGCCGCGACTTCGACCACCGGGTCGCCGAGCTCCTGAAGGCGGCGGCCGCGGACGGCGACGTGCGCGGTGACGTGGAGGTGCGCCTCGCGACCCGCCTCGTCTTCGGGATGATCAACTCCATCGTGGAGTGGTACCGCCCGGACGGCCGCGGGATGAACGAACGCGAAGTGGCGGACGCGGTGGCCCAGTTGATCTTCGGGGGCCTGCGCCGGGCGTCGTGACCTCAGCCCTGCGGTTCCAGGTCCTCCTCCTCGAAGACCAGGAGGGTGCGCGTGCTCAGGACCTCCGGGATCGCCTGGAGGCGGGTGAGGACCAGCTCGCGCAGGGACCTGTTGTCCGGGGTGTGGACCAGCAGCAGGACGTCGAAGTCGCCGCCGACCAGCGCGATGTGCGAGGCCCCGGGAAGCTGTCTGAGCTGCTCGCGGACCGTGCGCCAGGAGTTCTGGACGATCTTCAGGGTGATGTAGGCCGAGGTGCCCTGCCCCGCGCGCTCGTGGTTGACGCGGGCGCCGAAGCCGCGGATGACGCCGTCCTCGACGAGCCGGTTGATCCGCGCGTAGGCGTTGGCCCGGGAGACGTGGACCCGTTCGGCGACCGACCGTATCGACGCGCGGCCGTCCGCCTGGAGCATCTGGAGGATGTCCTGATCGATGGCGTCGAGCGGACGCGGGGGTGGAAGGGGGGTGCCGCCCTCCGCGCCTTCGGCCATTTGTTCAGGTGCCATGTCCCCCCGCCTCCCTACCATGGACGTACTGCGTCCATCTCAGGCTGTGGAGAACCGTTTGTCCACAGCCTGAGGGGGCCTGTAGCCAAAATGTGCCGACGACCGAACAATCGGTAGGTGAGGCGCCTCACACCCGTGGTGCGCCCGAAGCCGTCTCCCACGAGGAGGTGCCGTCATGACGGTCATGGAGCAGCGGGGCGCGTACCGGCCATCGCCGCCGCCCGCCTGGCAGCCCCGCACGGACCCCGCGCCCCTGCTGCCCGACGCGGAGCCCCATCGCGTCCTCGGCACCGAGGCGGCCGCGAAGGCCGACCCGGCCCTGCTGCGCCGGCTCTACGCCGAGCTGGTCCGCGGCCGCCGCTACAACACCCAGGCCACCGCCCTGACCAAGCAGGGCCGTCTCGCCGTGTACCCCTCCAGCACCGGCCAGGAGGCCTGCGAGGTCGCGGCCGCGCTGGCCCTCCAGGACCGCGACTGGCTCTTCCCCAGCTACCGCGACACCCTCGCCGCCGTCGCCCGGGGCGTCGACCCCGTCCAGGCGCTCACCCTCCTGCGCGGCGACTGGCACACCGGCTACGACCCGCGCGAGCACCGGGTGGCCCCCCTGTGCACCCCCCTGGCCACCCAGCTCCCGCACGCGGTGGGTCTCGCGCACGCCGCCCGTCTCAAGGGCGACGACGTGGTCGCGCTCGCCATGGTCGGCGACGGCGGCACCAGCGAGGGCGACTTCCACGAGGCGCTGAACTTCGCCGCCGTCTGGCAGGCCCCGGTCGTCTTCCTGGTCCAGAACAACGGCTTCGCGATCTCCGTCCCGCTCGACAAGCAGACCGCGGCCCCGTCGCTGGCCCACAAGGCCGTCGGCTACGGCATGCCCGGGCGCCTGGTCGACGGCAACGACGCCGCCGCCGTGCACGAGGTCCTCACCGCCGCCGTACAGCACGCCCGCGCGGGCGGCGGACCCACCCTGGTGGAGGCGATCACCTACCGCGTGGACGCCCACACCAACGCCGACGACGCGACCCGCTACCGCGGCGACGCCGAGGTCGAGACCTGGCGCGGACACGACCCGATCGCCCTCCTGGAGCACGAACTGACCGAGCGCGGCCTGCTCGACGAGGCCGCCATCGACGACGTGCGCCAGGACGCCGAGGACTTCGCCGCCGGGCTGCGCGAGCGCATGAACCAGGACCCGGTCCTCGACCCCATGGACCTGTTCGCCCACGTCTACGCCGAGCCCACCCCGCAACTGCGCGAGCAGCAGGCCCAGTTGCGCGCCGAGCTCGAGGCCGAGCACGACACCCGCGGGGGGACGCACCGATGACCACCGTCGCCCTCAAGCCCGCCACCATGGCGCAGGCCCTCACGCGCGCGCTGCGCGACGCGATGGCGGCCGACCCCACCGTGCACGTGATGGGGGAGGACGTCGGCACTCTCGGCGGTGTCTTCCGCGTCACCGACGGACTGGCCGAGGAGTTCGGCGAGGACCGCTGCACGGACACCCCGCTCGCCGAGGCGGGCATCCTCGGCACGGCCGTCGGCATGGCGATGTACGGACTGCGGCCGGTCGTGGAGATGCAGTTCGACGCCTTCGCGTACCCGGCGTTCGAACAGCTCATCAGCCATGTGGCGAAGATGCGCAACCGCACCCGCGGGGCGATGCCGCTCCCGATCACCATCCGGGTCCCCTACGGCGGCGGCATCGGCGGCGTCGAGCACCACAGCGACTCCTCCGAGGCCTACTACATGGCGACCCCGGGGCTCCACGTCGTCACGCCCGCCACCGTCGCCGACGCCTACGGACTGCTGCGCGCCGCCATCGCCTCCGACGACCCGGTCGTCGTCCTGGAGCCCAAGCGGCTGTACTGGTCGAAGGACTCCTGGAACCCGGACGACCCGCAGACCGTTGAACCGATAGGCCGCGCGGTGGTGCGGCGCCCCGGCCGGAGCGCCACACTCATCACGTACGGGCCGTCCGTACCCGTGTGCCTCGAAGCCGCCGAGGCCGCGCGGGAGGAGGGGTGGGACCTCGAAGTCGTCGACCTGCGCTCACTGGTGCCCTTCGACGACGACACGGTCGCGGCCTCGGTACGGCGGACCGGACGAGCGGTCGTCGTGCACGAGTCGGGCGGGTTCGGCGGACCGGGCGGGGAGATCGCGGCCAGGGTCACGGAGCGCTGCTTCCACCATCTGGAGGCGCCGGTGCTGCGCGTGGCCGGGTTCGACATCCCCTATCCGCCGCCGATGCTGGAGCGTCACCACCTGCCCGGCGTGGACCGGATCCTGGACGCCGTCGGGCGTCTGCAATGGGAGGCGGAGAGCTGATGGCGCAGGTCCTGGAGTTCAGGCTGCCGGATCTCGGCGAGGGCCTGACCGAGGCGGAGATCGTCCGCTGGCTGGTGGAGGTCGGCGACGTCGTCGCGGTCGACCAGCCGGTCGTCGAGGTCGAGACGGCCAAGGCGATGGTCGACGTCCCCTGCCCCTACGCCGGTGTCGTCACCGCCCGCTTCGGCGAGGAGGGCAGTGAACTCCCGGTGGGGTCACCGCTCATCACGGTCGCGGTGGGAGCCCCGGCGTCCGCGTCCGACGCCGACGCCGACGGCAGTGCCGGGGGCTCGGGGAACGTCCTCGTCGGGTACGGCACTTCCGAGGCACCCGCGCGCAGGCGCAGGGTCCGCCGCGAGCAGCAGGTCACCGTGCCGGTGAACGGCCGGACGGCGGCTCCCGAGGTGGTCGAGGGACCCGTCCCCGTGATCTCCCCGCTGGTCCGCCGCCTCGCCCGCGAGAACGGCCTCGACCTCAGGGAGCTGACCGGTTCCGGCCCCGACGGACTGATCCTCCGGGCCGACGTCGAGTACGCGCTGCGCGCCGCCGCCACCCAGGCACGCCCGGCCGCCACGACACCGGCACCGGCCTCCGCCGCCACGGCACCGGCACCGGCCTCAGCCACCACTGCACCGGCCCCCTCCGTCGCCCCGCAGACCCCTGCGGCGACCCCGGCCACCCCGTCCACCGGGACCCGTGTCCCCCTCAAGGGCGTCCGGGGCGCGGTCGCCGACAAGCTGTCCCGCAGCCGGAGCGAGATCCCCGACGCCACCTGCTGGGTGGACGCCGACGCGACGGAACTCATGCGCGCGCGCAGCGCGATGAACGCCGCCGGCGGACCGAAGATCTCCCTGCTGGCGCTGCTCGCCCGGATCTGCACCGCCGCCCTCGCCCGCTTCCCCGAGCTCAACTCGACGGTGGACACGGCGGCCAGGGAGATCGTGCGACTGGACGCCGTGCACCTGGGCTTCGCCGCGCAGACCGAACGGGGACTGGTCGTACCGGTCGTGAAGGACGCGCACACGCGGGACGCCGAGTCGCTGACCGCCGAGTTCGCCCGCCTGACCGAGGCGGCCCGCACCGGCACCCTCACCCCCGCCGACCTCACGGGCGGCACCTTCACGCTGAACAACTACGGCGTGTTCGGTGTCGACGGCTCGACGCCGATCATCAACCACCCCGAGGCGGCCATGCTCGGCGTCGGCCGCATCATCCCCAAGCCGTGGGTGCACGAGGGCGAGCTGGCGGTGCGCCAGGTCGTCCAGCTCTCGCTCACCTTCGACCACCGGGTGTGCGACGGCGGCACCGCGGGCGGCTTCCTGCGGTACGTGGCGGACTGCGTGGAACAACCGGCGGTGCTGCTGCGCACCCTGTGACCGGGAGACCCGTATCGGCGCGCACCCTGTGAGCGCGAGCCCCGCACCGGCTGCGCACCTGTGAGCGCGAGCCCCGCTCACCGGCTGCGCACCCGGTGACCGGGAGACCCGCACAACGAGATCCCGGCGCCGCACGTTCCCTGTGATCGCGACGGCACGCATACTCAGGGGGTGACCTCGTACGAGCCCCCGCGCGACCCAGACGCCGGTTCTGTGTACGACGTGGTCGTGCTCGCCGGGGGTGCCGCCCGGCGGCTCGGCGGCGCCGACAAGCCCGGTGTGCGGGTGGGCGGCCGCGCGCTGCTCGACCGCGTCCTCGCGGCCTGCGCCGACGCGGCCACCACCGTCGTCGTCGCCGACCCCCGCCCGACCGCCCGGCCGGTGACCTGGGCCCGCGAGGACCCGCCCGGCGGCGGTCCGCTGGCCGCCCTGGACGCCGGCCTGCGGCACACCACGGCGCGGCACGTCCTGGTGCTCTCCGCCGACCTGCCCTTCCTCCAGGAGGGCACCGCCCGACTGCTGTTGACGGTGCTGCGCACGGGCGGCGCCGACGGCGTGCTGCTCACCGACGGCGACAACCGCGACCAGCCGCTGGTCGCCGCGTACCGCACCCCCTCACTGCGCCAGGAGCTCGCCGCGCTCACGAAGGAGCACGGCACGCTCGCCGGCCTTCCCCTGCGCCGGCTGACCGCCGCGCTCGACCTCACCCGAGTCCCCGATCCCGTCGCGGCCTTCGACTGCGACACCTGGGACGACATCGCCACCGCCAGGGCACGCATCAGGGAGCATGGGCACGTGTTGGATGAATGGATTTCCGCAGTCAAGGACGAGCTGGGGATCGACCTCGACGTCGACACCGGCGTGCTGCTCGACCTCGCCCGTGACGCCGCGCACGGCGTGGCCAGGCCCGCGGCACCGCTGACCACCTTCCTCGTCGGCTATGCCGCCGCGAAGGCGGGCGGCGGTCCCGAGGCGGTCGCCGAGGCCTCCCGCAAAGCCGCGGCCCTCGCCCTGCGCTGGGCGGAGGAGGCCGAAGGGGAGACCACGCCCGACGGCGCCTCGGGCACCCGCCCGGACGCCGGATGACCGCCCGGTCCGTGCGCGCCGGGGACGCCGACGACCTCGACGTCGAGGAGGCGCTGGCCCTGGTGAGAGAAGACAACGGCACCGGGCACCCCGGGGACCCTCGCCCGTCCGCGCCCCCGCCCCAGGGCTCCGGCCCGGGAGCCAGGCCGGACGCCCACCACCGGGCGACGCCCTGGCCCGAGGCCCGGGCCGCCGCAGCCAGGACCGCCCGCACGGTCACCCGCGCCGCGGGCCGCGCCCCCGTCTCCGTACGGCTCGACGACGCCCTCGGTCTCACCCTGGCCGCCCCGCTCGACGCCCTCACCGACCTCCCCTCCTTCGACACCTCGGCCATGGACGGCTGGGCGGTCGCGGGGCCCGGCCCCTGGGCCGTACGGGACGAGGGCGTGCTCGCCGGCCACGCCGAGCCCGCGCCCCTCACCGACGGCGAGGCGGCCCGGATCGCCACCGGCGCGCGTGTCCCCCCGGACACCACCGCCGTCCTGCGCAGCGAGCACGGGCAGACCGACGAGAAGGGCCGGCTGCACGCCACCCGGGAGGTCGTGCACGGTCAGGACATCCGCCCGCGCGCTCAGGAGTGCCGCACCGGCGACCAGCTCCTGCCGCCCGGCACCCTCGCCACCCCGGCCGTCCTCGGCCTGGCCGCGGCCGCCGGGTACGACACCCTCGCCGTCGTCCCCCGCCCCCGCGTCGAAGTCCTCGTCCTCGGCGACGAGTTGCTGACCGAGGGCACCCCGCGCGACGGACTGATCCGGGACGCCCTCGGCCCGATGCTCCCGCCCTGGCTGCGCGCGCTCGGCGCCGAGGTCACCGCCGTCCGCCGGCTCGGCGACTCCGCCGCGGCCCTGCACAAGGCGGTCACCAGATCCGAGGCCGACGTGATCGTCACGACCGGCGGCACCGCGGCCGGGCCCGTGGACCACGTCCACCCCATCCTCGGCCGTATCGGCGCCGAACTCCTGGTCGACGGGGTCAAGGTGCGCCCCGGCCATCCCATGCTGCTGGCCCGCACCAAGGAGAACCAGCACCTCGTCGGCCTGCCGGGCAACCCCCTCGCCGCCGTCTCCGGCCTGCTCACGCTCGCCGAACCGCTGCTGCGCACCCTGGCCGCCCGCCCGGCCCCGGAGCCGTACACCCTGCCGCTGAGGGACGAGGCCCACGGTCACCCGTACGACACCCGGCTGGTCCCGGTCGTCCTGCGCGGGGACAGCGCGATCCCGCTGCACTACAACGGCCCGGCCATGCTGCGGGGCATCGCGGCCGCCGACGCCCTCGCCGTCGTACCGCCCGGGGGCACCCGGCCGGGGCAGGAGGCCGAACTGCTCGATCTGCCTTGGGCGTCCGCCGGAATCGGGGTGTGTTTCACGTGAAACTTCCGGGCCATGACGCGATCGCCCGCCAGGCGGACGAGCATCTCGTGACCCACAAGGTGAAGTTGCCGCGCAAGGTGGTGGAGCATCCGTTCCGCCAGGTCGCCAAGCGGGTGCTGATGGCCTTGCTGGTCCTGGCGGCGACCGCCCTGATCGTCTACGCGGACCACGACGGCTACAACGACAGCTCGGACCAGTCCGTCGACTTCCTCGACGCCTGGTACTACGCGACCGTCACCCTCTCCACCACCGGGTACGGCGACATCGCCCCGGTCAGCGACGCCGCCCGGCTCACCAACATCTTCGTCATCACGCCCCTGCGCGTGCTGTTCCTGATCATCCTGGTCGGCACGACGCTCGAGGTTCTCACCGAACGCACCCGGGAGGAGTGGCGACTCAACCGCTGGAGGTCCACCTTGCGCGACCACACCGTCGTCATCGGTTTCGGCACCAAGGGCCGGTCCGCGATCCAGACCGTCTGCGCGACGGGGCTGAAGAAGGAACAGGTCGTCGTGGTCGACCCCAGCGCCAAGGCGATCGACGCCGCGACCGCCGACGGCTACGCCGGGATCGCCGGGGACGCCACCCGCAGCGAGGTGCTCAAGCGCGCCGAGGTGCACAAGGCGCGGAAGATCATCATCGCCACCCAGCGCGACGACACCGCGGTCCTGGTGACGCTGACGGCCCGACAGCTCAACAAGGGCGCCAAGATCGTGGCCGCCGTGCGCGAGGAGGAGAACGCGCCGCTGCTCAAGCAGTCCGGTGCCGACGCCGTCATCACCAGCGCCAGCGCGGCCGGCCGGCTCCTCGGCCTGTCGGTGCTCAGCCCCGCCGCCGGCATGGTCATGGAGGACCTCATCCAGCAGGGCAGCGGCCTCGACATCGTCGAACGGCCCGTCATAAAGGCCGAGGTGGGCAGAGGGCCGAGGGAGACGGAGGACCTCGTGGTGAGCGTTCTGCGCGGGCACCGGGTGCTCGGCTACGACGATCCGGCCGTGGGGACGCTGGAGCTGACGGACCGGCTGATCACCATCGTGCGGGCGACGCCGGGCACCCAGGTGGCACCCGACGCCCGTCCGCTGCCCCCGATGCCCTCGACCTGATCACTTGCGGTTGTAGAGCCGCATGGTGACCGGTCCGAAGACCGCGACGAACAGGCCCGCCCACCCCAGCGACCAGGCGATCTCGTCGGCGGGCCAGTCACCCGCCATCAGTTCCCGCACGGCCGAGGACAGATGGGTGATCGGGCTGTTGTTGACGAAGGCCTGGAGCCAGCCCGGCATGGTCTTCGGGTCGACGAAGACGTTGGACAGGAAGGTCAGCGGGAAGATCACCATCATGCTGACGCCCATCACCGACTTCTCGGTGCGCAGCAGCAGCCCGAACATCGTCCAGATCCACGAGAACGCGAACGAGAAGACGACCAGGAGCACGATCCCGGCGACGACACCGCCGACCCCGCCCTCCGCGCGGTAGCCGAGGATCATGCCGACGGTGAGCATCACGACGGACGCGATCGTGTAGCGCAGCGCGTCACCGAGCAGATAGCCGACCATCGTCGAGGGCCGCCAGATGGGCAGCGAGCGGAAGCGGTCGAAGACGCCCTTCTCGATGTCGGTGTTGACGGAGACCCCGGTGTACATCGTGATCATCACGACCGACATCACCAGGATGCCCGGCAGCAGGAACTGGATGTACTCCTCCGGGGACCCGGCCAGGGCGCCCCCGAAGAGGTACGTGTACATCAGCACCATCATGATCGGGAACGCGGTGACGTCGAAGAGCTGCTCCGGCACGTGCTTGATCTTGAGGACCGCCCGCCAGCCGAAGGTCAGCGAGGCCGACAGCGCGCTCGGGCGCGGCGGCCGCTCCCCGGTGACCAGCAGCGCGGCCAGCGACTCGGCGCTGACGGGGGCGAGATCCTGGGTCTCGGTCTGTGTCGCGGTGCTCATGCCGCCACCTCGTCCTTGTCGTCGCGGGAGTCACTGGACCTGCGGGAGTCGCCGGCATCGCCGGACTCGCGGGCCTCGTGCGTGTCGTGCCCGGTGAGGGCGAGGAACACCTCGTCCAGACTGGGCTGGCCGAGCGAGAAGTTGTCGACGGTGATGCCGGTGCGGGCCAGTTCGGCCAGGGCGCGGGAGGCCTGTTCGGCGGCCGTGTCGCCGGCTGCCGTGGCGAGCCGGGCCGTCAGCGCGACCGAGTCGGGTTCGAGCTGCACCCGGGCGTCCAGGGCCCGCCGCAGGATCTCCGCCGCCTCCGGCCGCTGTCCGGCGTCCCGCAGGCGCAGATGGACGGTCCCGGCGCCCACGGAGGCCTTCAGCTCGCCCTTGGTGCCCTCGGCGATCACCCGGCCCCGGTCGATGACGGCGATCCGGGAGGCGAGCTGGTCGGCCTCGTCCAGGTACTGCGTGGTCAGCAGCACGGTGGTGCCCTGGGCGACGACGGCGCGCACGATGTCCCAGACCTGGTTGCGGCTGCGCGGGTCGAGACCGGTGGTGGGCTCGTCGAGGAAGAGCAGCTCGGGCGTGTTGAGGATGGACGCGGCGATGTCGATACGGCGCCGCATGCCGCCGGAGTAGTGCTTGACCTGCTTCCCGGCCGCGTCCGCGAGACCGAACGCCTCCAGGAGCTGCCCGGCACGCTCGCGTGCCGCCTTCTTGTGGTGGCCGAGGAGACGGCCGAGCAGCACCAGGTTCTCGGCGCCGGTGAGGTCCTCGTCGACGGAGGCGTACTGGCCGGTGAGGCTGACCCGGCCGCGGACCTCGTCGGCCTCGCGGACGACGTCGTGTCCGAAGACGTGGGCCTGGCCGCCGTCGGGCCGCAGCAGGGTGGCGAGCATCTTCACGGTGGTGGTCTTGCCGGCGCCGTTCGGGCCGAGGACGCCGTAGACCGTGCCGGCCGGCACCGCGAGGTCGACTCCGTCGACGGCCCTGGTCTCGCCGAACGTCTTCACGAGGCCCGCGGTCTCGATCGCCAGGGCTGACGTGTGCTGGCTCATGGGCGGGGTTCCTTCCGCGTGCTGGGGCTACGCATGGGGAGACCTTTACCGTCGCGCAAACTCATCGGTGCCGCACAGCGAATTTCAGGAGTCCGGTCCAAGGACGGAGAACCCGTGGGACCGGGGACCGAGGACGGGCGGAGCACCAGGAGTAGCGTCGGGCGCATGTATGCGATCACGATTCCCGAACCCGGTGGACCCGAGGCGCTGGTCTGGAGCGAGGTGCCGGATGCCGTGGCCGGCGAGGGCGAGGTGCTGGTCGAGGTGGTGGCCGGAGCCGTCAACCGCGCCGACATCCTGCAACGGCAGGGCTTCTACAACCCCCCGCCCGGCGCCTCCCCCTACCCCGGCCTGGAGTGCTCCGGACGGATCGCCGAGATCGGCCCCGGTGTCTCCGGCTGGGCCGTCGGCGACGAGGTGTGCGCACTGCTCGCGGGCGGCGGCTACGCCGAGAAGGTCGCCGTGCCGGCCGGGCAGTTGCTGCCCGTGCCCAAGGGCGTCGACCTGAAGCGGGCGGCCGCGCTGCCCGAGGTGGTCTGCACGGTCTGGTCGAACGTCTTCATGGTCGCCCACCTGCGCCCCGGCGAGACCCTGCTGGTGCACGGCGGTTCCAGCGGCATCGGCACCATGGCGATCCAGCTCGCCAAGGCCGTGGGCGCCAGGGTCGCGGTGACCGCGGGCACGCCGGAGAAGCTGGAGCGCTGCGCCGAGCTCGGCGCGGACATCCTGATCAACTACCGGGAACAGGACTTCGTCGAGGAGGTCGGCAAGGCCACCGACGGGGCGGGCGCCGACGTCATCCTCGACAACATGGGCGCGAAGTACCTCGACCGCAACATCAAGGCCCTCGCCGTCAACGGACGGCTCGCGATCATCGGTATGCAGGGCGGCGTCAAGGGCGAGCTGAACATCGCCACGTTGCTGAACAAGCGTGCCGCGATCAGCGCCACCTCGCTGCGGGCGCGGCCGCTGGACGAGAAGACGGCGATCGTGGCCGCCGTACGCGAGCACGTGTGGCCCCTGCTGGACGCCGGGCACATCCGTCCCGTGGTCGACCGCGAGCTGCCGATGAGCGACGCGGCCGGCGCGCACCGGGTCGTCGAGGAGAGCGGCCACATCGGCAAGGTCCTGCTGGTCACGCCGTAGATCCTCCGGTACGGCCCTACCCGCGCCGCAGCCGCAGCGCGAACAGGCCGAGGCCGAGGCCCACGCCGACCAGCACCAGCCCGGTGCCGAGCGGCAGGATGAACACCCTGGGCCCGGCCACCGGCCGTTCGGCGGCGCGGGTGGGCCGTGCCGCGGCGGTCTGCGGGGGCGGCTCCGACACGGCGGCGAGGTCGTCGTCCCCGGCGTCGGTCCCCCCGACGTCCGTGCTCTGCGCCTCCTCCGTCGGAGGAGCCTCGCGCCGGCCCGGCCGCTCCCGCCCCTCGCCCGCACGGCTCCCGGCGCGCGAGGGGGTGGCGGCCGAGGGGGAGGGCGCGAGCGTGGGCGAGGGCGAGGCCCGTTCCGGGCCGTGGCCGCGCGAGGAGTGCGAGCGGACCGCGGACGGGGAGGCGGGGTCCCGCGGTCCGTGCGCCGACGTCGGGCGCCGCGGGCCGTCGGAGGGGGCCGCCGACGGGCCCGGGGCGGGCCGCGACGGAAGCCCGGTGGCGTACGACCCGGGGGTCCTCGCCGGTGACGGGTGGGCCGGTGCCGAGACCGGGGACCGGGTGGCGGCGGCCGGGGTGCGCACGACCCCGCGCAGGGGGCCGTCGAAGGACACCGGGTCCGCCGGCCGCCGGTCGGGGGCGCTCGCGGGGACGCGCGGCGTCAGTTCGGTGCCGTAGGCCGGGCCGGCCTGCGGCAGGACGGTCGCGCTCGCGCCCACCACGATCGCGAGCACCGTAGCGCGCAGCCAGAGAGTCACGGGACAAGACTGGCATCACGCAACAGGACCGGCATTCCGGATGGCGCCATGGGAGCGATCTGCTCCGGGAGCGGTGGATCACCCCACACCGGGGGCACCTCAGTGGTGAGGTGTACGGGTGCGAGAGAATGGCGGCATGGAGATGCCGAGGAACGAAGGTTCGCCGGAAAGTCCCCAGATCCTGGTCGTGGGCCAGGACGGGATGGCACTGGGCGGCGGGGGTGACGACGAGTCCCGCGAGGTCCCGGTCACGGAGATGGTCGAGCAGCCCGCGAAGGTCATGCGGATCGGCAGCATGATCAAGCAGTTGCTCGAGGAGGTGCGTGCGGCTCCTCTCGACGAGGCCAGCCGGGCCCGGCTCAAGGAGATCCACCACAGCTCGGTGAAGGAGCTGGAGGACGGGCTCGCCCCGGAGCTCGTGGAGGAGCTGGAGCGCCTCTCGCTGCCCTTCAACGAGGAGGCGACCCCGAGCGACGCGGAACTGCGCATCGCGCAGGCCCAGTTGGTGGGCTGGCTGGAGGGCCTCTTCCACGGCATCCAGACCACCCTGTTCGCCCAGCAGATGGCCGCGCGGGCCCAGCTCGAGCAGATGCGCCGTGCCCTCCCGCCGGGTGTCGGCGGCCAGGAGGACGGCGTCGACCCGCGCGCGGGCGGCCGCTCGGGCGGACCGTACCTGTAACCCCTGACGTAGAAGGGCCCGGCAGCCGACGCTGCCGGGCCCTTCGTGTCGTCCTCGGCAGGTCGCCGCCGCAGATCGCCGCAAGAGGTCGCCGCCGGAAGTCGCCGGTGGGAAACGCTCGTTCGGGTTCTTCTCCGCCGCGGCCCCCGCCCGGCCGCCGACCTGGGTGTCCGCGGGCGTGACCTTGGCCACGGAGCCCGTTCCGGATGGGCCCGCACCGGCGGGTGCGGCGCGTTCGGGAAGTGCCCGTTCCGTGTCCGTACGCGAAAGAAAGGTCGCGCGGGCGTTACAGCGGCCGTACGGCCGGTACACAGAATTTGCACGCCGAGACGTAATGCGGGTTTGATGGCCGGTCCGTCCCGGGCCGGCCCCCGGGCTCATCCCGGACCGGAGGCTTGCGCGAAGGCTGTAGCGTGGCCGACGGAGACCGTAACAACACCGCGCGCACCGCGGGCAGAAACGACGGCGAGGACCGATGGCACAGCAGCAGCGCGCTCAGGGCCCGTCCGACCCCGAGGCGACTGGCGGCGGAATGTCAGATGCGCCGGAGCTGTGGGGTAACGGCGGACTGGTGGGCGACGGCCGATACCGGCTGACCCGCAGACTCGGCCGGGGCGGAATGGCCGAGGTGTTCGCGGCCGAGGACGTACGGCTCGGCCGGACCGTGGCGGTCAAGCTGCTGCGCGCCGACCTCGCCGAGGACCCGACCTCCAAGGCCCGCTTCACGCGTGAGGCCCAGTCCGTGGCCGGACTCAACCACCACGCGATCGTCGCCGTGTACGACTCCGGCGAGGACTTCGTGGGCGGCCAGTCGGTGCCGTACATCGTCATGGAGATCGTCGAGGGACGGACGATCCGCGATCTGCTCCTCAACGCCGAGGCGCCCGGACCCGAGCAGGCCCTGATCATCGTCTCCGGGGTCCTGGAGGCGCTCGCCTACTCGCACCAGCACGGCATCGTGCACCGCGACATCAAGCCCGCCAACGTGATCATCACGCACAACGGCGCCGTCAAGGTGATGGACTTCGGCATCGCCCGCGCCCTGCACGGCGCGTCCACCACGATGACGCAGACCGGCATGGTCATGGGCACCCCGCAGTACCTCTCCCCGGAGCAGGCCCTCGGCAAGGCCGTCGACCACCGCTCCGACCTGTACGCGACGGGCTGCCTGCTGTACGAACTCCTCGCGCTGCGCCCGCCGTTCACCGGCGAGACCCCGCTCTCCGTCGTCTACCAGCACGTCCAGGACATCCCGACGCCTCCGTCGCAGGTCTCCGACGCCGTCCCGCCGGAGCTCGACGGCCTGGTCATGCGCTCGCTCGCCAAGGAGCCCGACGACCGTTTCCAGACGGCCGAGGAGATGCGCGGGCTTGTCCAGTACGGCCTGCAGATGCTGTACGACCAGGGCGGCCACACCGGCACCTGGAACACCGGCCCGGTGACGGCCCACGACGGCCGCGGTACGCCCGCCGCGGGTTTCGCGAGCACCAGCGTGCTGGCGCACCCCGGCGCCACCTCCGGCACCACCCAGATCCCGCAGCCGATCCTGCCCTCCGGATACGGCGGCGGGGACGAGGGCGGCTTCGAGGGACACGGCAACCGGGGCAGCGGCCGCGGCAAGCTGTGGATCCTCGCCGTCCTCGCGGTGATCGCCGTCGCGGCGGGCGTGGCCCTCGCGCTCAACGGCGGCGACGACGGCGGGAGCAGCGGCGGCACCGGCACCTCCGTGTCGCCGACCACCTCGAAGAGCACCGACGACCAGACGGCCAGCGAGACGCCGAGCGACGACGCGACGAGCGAGGAGACCGACACCTCCACGGACGACAGCGGCAGCTCGGGCAACACCGGCTACACGCCGTCCTGGACCCCGTCGTACACCCCCTCCTACACGCCGTCCCCCTCGGCCACCCAGCCGTCCGAGACGGCGACGGAGCCGTCCGACACGGCGGAGCCCACGGACACCGCCGAGCCCACGGACACCGGGGAGCCGACCGGCAACCTGGTCGGCGGCTCGGACGGCGGCGGCGAGGGCGGCGACTCCTGACCCGGCGGTGACACCGCACACCCATCCGTGACGCTTCACGCGCGCGTGGCCCCGGGAACGGGCGCCACGCGCGCGTGCCGTTTCCGGGGCCCCGGCGTCAGCCCACGAACGCGTCGCACACCGCGTCGTACTCCCGCGTCCACCACACCACCAGTGCCGAGGCCGCCGGGAACTGGGGATCCGCGCGGGTGTCGCCGCGTTCGTAGTGCCAGCGCAGCATCCAGAAGTCGTTGAGCCGCTCCCACCACACGCGGTGCACGGCCGCCGCGAGCTCCGAGGGCGTGGCACCCGCCGTACGCCGGTACGCGCGCGCGTACGCCCGCACCTTCGGCAGGTCGAGAGTCCCGGCCGGCCGTACGAAGAAGATCGCGGCGGCGCGTACGGCCTCCTCGGCGCGGGGCTTCACGCCGAGCCGGTCCCAGTCGACGATCGCGGCGGGGGCGTCGCCCCGGTAGAGCAGGTTGAAGGGGTGGAAGTCCCCGTGCACCCAGCCGACCGGTCCGCCGTGCGGGGGCCGCCGGCCCACGTGCTGTTCGAGCAGGGCCCGCCGTTCCAGGAGCCGGTGCCGGGCGAGCTCGTCGAAGGAGTCGGCGGGCCGGTGCCTGCGCACGCGCGCGAGGAGGTCGTCGATGAGGGCGAACGTGGCGGCGGGGTCGGCACCGGTGTCGACGGGGTCCCGGTCGGGTGCCGTGGTCGCGGCGGCCGGGTGACCGTCGGGCGGCCGGTCCGCCCGGGCGCCGCCGGCCCGCGCGGGGGCGTGACGCGGCGCCGGAGCGCGCCCGACCGGCGGGTGCGACCCGGCGTCAGGGGCGCTTTCGCCGGTTCGCGCGCCCCCGCCTGCCCGCGCACCCTTCTCCGCCCGCTCCCGCCCTTGTGAGAGCGTCACCCGCTCCTGTTCCTGCGACGGCACAACCCGCTCCCACCCCTGCGACGGCATCACCCGTTCCAGGCTCGCGTGGACCACGCCCAGCAGTGCCCCGAGACGGCCGCACTGCTCGGGCGTGAGCTGGGCGCCGTGGCGGTGGCGGCCCTCGATCCAGGGGTGCAGGGCGTAGGCGTGGCCGCCGACGACGGCGACCGTGCGGCCGTCGTGCGCGGGGAGGGGCGGAGCGACCGGGACCCCGAGGGCGGCGAGGCGCTGGGTGGCGCGGTGCTGGCGGGCGATCGCCTCGGGGGCGGCCGTCTCGGGGTCGAAATGGTGCTTGAGGAAGTAGCGGCCGCGGGTCGTACGGAGCCGGTAGCCGCGGTTGAGGAGGCCCTGGTCGACGGGATCGCAGGCGAGCGCGGAGCCGGCGGCGTACTGGCGGAGGAGGGCGCCCAGCGGGGGCGCGTGAGGCATGAGGGGTGGTACAGGAGAGCGCGGCACGCGCCAGATGCTAGGGCACGAATCAGGGCCGTGAGCTGGGCGTTGTCACAGGCAGTCACAGACTGCCACAGTAAGTCGCGCTCGGTCTCCTTCGGTCAGGGGACGTCATGGGAGGCCCTCCGCGGCGGGGACGAGCGTCGTCGGCGACCAGGGTCGCGATGGGCGCCGTGGCCGGAATGCGCACCGGCGCCTCGATGGCCGTTTCCGCGAAACACCCCCATTTCTCCTTCTTCGTCCGCTCGGCAAGTCGCAGCCGATAAGTCTTCCGGTGACCTGGGTAGACGGGATAACGTGCCGTTGCTCCGGCCTCCTGCAAGGCTGTGACCAGCGCCCCTTCGGCCCTTTTCCGATTTACTTGGAAATCCAAGCAAAATCGCAGGTCAAAGGGGGTTTCACAGAAATGTGGAGCACTGGGTAACGTGATTCTTGCAGGGCGCTCGCCGGGGCACCTGTCACGCCTGTTCCGGCCGAGTGGCACCCACCCCGTGCGCGGGTGTCGGAACAGGTGAGCCGCACTGGTACACCCGGCAACCCCGGGGGCCGGACCGACGGAGGAGCACACGTGACCGTGGAGAGCACTGCCGCGCGCAAGCCGCGACGCAGCGCCGGGACGAGGAAGTCCCCGAGCACCAAGCCCGAACTGGTTCAGCTTCTGACGCCCGAGGGCAAGCGCGTCAAGAACGCCGAGTACGACAAGTACGTCGCCGACATCACCCCCGAAGAGCTTCGCGGCCTCTACCGCGACATGGTGCTCACCCGCCGCTTCGACGCCGAGGCCACCTCCCTCCAGCGCCAGGGCGAACTGGGCCTGTGGGCCTCCCTGCTCGGCCAGGAGGCCGCCCAGATCGGATCGGGCCGCGCGCTGCGCGACGACGACTACGTCTTCCCGACCTACCGCGAGCACGGCGTGGCCTGGTGCCGCGGGGTCGACCCGACCAACCTGCTCGGCATGTTCCGGGGTGTGAACAACGGCGGCTGGGACCCGAACAGCAACAACTTCCACCTCTACACGATCGTCATCGGCTCCCAGACGCTGCACGCCACGGGCTACGCGATGGGTGTCGCCAAGGACGGCGCCGACTCCGCGGTCATCGCCTACTTCGGCGACGGCGCCTCCAGCCAGGGCGACGTGGCCGAATCGTTCACCTTCTCCGCGGTCTACAACGCCCCGGTCGTGTTCTTCTGCCAGAACAACCAGTGGGCCATCTCCGAGCCGACCGAGAAGCAGACCCGCGTCCCGCTCTACCAGCGCGCGCAGGGCTTCGGCTTCCCGGGCGTGCGGGTCGACGGCAACGACGTGCTCGCGTCCCTGGCGGTCACCAAGTGGGCGCTGGAGCGGGCCCGCGCGGGTGAGGGCCCGACGCTCGTCGAGGCGTACACCTACCGGATGGGCGCCCACACCACCTCCGACGACCCGAGCAAGTACCGGGCCGACGAGGAGCGCGAGGCGTGGGAGGCGAAGGACCCGATCCTGCGCCTGCGCCGGTACCTGGAGGCCGCAAACCACGCGGACGAGGGATTCTTCGCGGAACTGGAGACCGAGTCCGAGGCGTTGGGAAGGCGAGTGCGTGAGGCGGTCCGGGCGATGCCGGACCCGGACCGTTTCGCCATCTTCGAGCACGCGTATGCGGACGGGCATGCGCTGGTGGACGAGGAGCGGGCCGGTTTCGCCGCCTACCAGGCGTCGTTCGCGGATGGGGAAGGGGCCTGATCATGGCAGCGGAGACTGTGACGTCCAAGAACATGGCTCTGGCCAAGGCGATCAACGAATCGCTCAGGCGTGCCCTGGAGACCGACCCGAAGGTCCTCGTCATGGGCGAGGACGTCGGCAAGCTCGGCGGCGTGTTCCGGGTGACCGACGGACTGCAGAAGGACTTCGGCGAGGACCGGGTCATCGACACCCCGCTCGCGGAGTCCGGCATCGTCGGCACCGCGATCGGCCTGGCGCTGCGCGGCTACCGGCCGGTGGTGGAGATCCAGTTCGACGGGTTCGTGTTCCCGGCCTACGACCAGATCGTCACCCAGCTCGCGAAGATGCATGCCCGCTCGCTGGGCAAGGTCAAGATGCCCGTCGTGGTGCGCATCCCCTACGGCGGCGGCATCGGCGCGGTGGAGCACCACTCGGAGTCCCCGGAGTCGCTGTTCGCGCACGTGGCGGGCCTGAAGGTGGTCTCGCCGTCCAACGCGTCGGACGCGTACTGGATGATGCAGCAGGCCATCCAGAGCGACGACCCGGTGATCTTCTTCGAGCCCAAGCGGCGTTACTGGGACAAGGGCGAGGTCAACACCGAGGCGATCCCCGGACCGCTGCACAAGGCGCAGGTGGTCCGCGAGGGCACCGATCTGACGCTCGTCGCCTACGGCCCGATGGTCAAGCTCTGCAAGGAGGTCGCCGACGCGGCCGCCGAGGAGGGCAAGAACCTGGAGGTGCTGGACCTGCGGTCGGTCTCGCCGCTGGACTTCGACGCGATCCAGGCGTCGGTTCAGAAGACGCGGCGGCTGGTGGTGGTGCACGAGGCGCCGGTGTTCTTCGGTTCCGGCGCGGAGATCGCCGCGCGGATCACCGAGCGGTGCTTCTACCACCTGGAGGCGCCGGTGCTGCGGGTGGGCGGCTACCACGCCCCCTATCCGCCGGCGCGTCTGGAAGAGGAGTACCTGCCCAGCCTGGACCGGGTGCTGGATGCCGTCGACCGCGCTCTGGCGTACTGAGGAGAGGGCCGTGACGACGATGACGGACGCGTCCGTACGCGAGTTCAAGATGCCCGACGTGGGCGAGGGCCTGACCGAGGCGGAGATCCTCAAGTGGTACGTCCAGGTGGGCGACACGGTCACCGACGGACAGGTGGTGTGCGAGGTGGAGACGGCCAAGGCGGCCGTCGAACTGCCCATCCCGTACGACGGCGTGGTGCGCGACCTGCGCTTTCCCGAGGGCACCACGGTGGACGTGGGCACGGCGATCATCGCGATCGACGTGAGCGGCGGCAGCGCCCCCGCGGCCGAACAGAGCCCCGCCGCGACTCCTGAGGCCGCGGTGGCTCCGGAAGCTCCCGCCGATCCCGAGCCCAAGCCGGAGGGCACCGGCCGGCAGCCGGTCCTGGTCGGCTACGGCGTGGCCGCCTCCTCCACCAAGCGGCGCCCCCGCAAGGGCCCCGAACTGCCGCTCCAGCAGGCCTCGGTGGCCATCCAGACGGAGCTGAACGGCCACGGCCCGGCCCCCGCGGCCCCGGCCCCGCAGGCGTCCGCGCCGGCCGTCACCGGGCAGTCCCGCCCGCTGGCCAAGCCCCCGGTGCGCAAGCTGGCCAAGGACCTGGGCGTCGACCTCACCACGGTGGTCCCCTCCGGCCCGGACGGCATCATCACCCGCGAGGACGTCCACGCGGCGGCCACCCCGGCCGAGGCCCCGGCAGCCCTGGAGCAGGCCCCGGCCGCGCAGGCCACGGCGCCGGTCCAGGTCCCGGCGGCCCCCGCCGCCTCCTACGACGCGGCCCGCGAGACCCGTGTCCCGGTCAAGGGCGTGCGCAAGGCCACCGCCCAGGCGATGGTCGGTTCCGCGTTCACCGCCCCGCACGTCACCGAGTTCGTGACGGTGGACGTCACCCGCACCCTCAAGCTGGTCGAGGAGCTCAAGCAGGACAAGGAGTTCGCGGGGCTGCGGGTCAACCCGCTCCTGCTGATCGCCAAGGCCCTGCTGGTCGCGATCAAACGGAACCCCGACATCAACGCCTCCTGGGACGAGGCGAACCAGGAGATCGTGCTCAAGCACTACGTCAACCTGGGCATCGCGGCGGCCACCCCGCGCGGTCTGATCGTCCCGAACATCAAGGACGCCCACGCCAAGACCCTGCCCCAACTCGCCCAGGACCTGGGCGAACTGGTGTCCACCGCCAAGGAGGGCCGCACCAGCCCCACCGCCATGCAGGGCGGCACGGTGACCATCACCAACGTCGGAGTCTTCGGCGTCGACACCGGCACCCCGATCCTGCCCCCCGGCGAGTCCGCGATCCTCGCGGTCGGCGCGATCAAGCTCCAGCCCTGGGTCCACAAGGGCAAGGTCAAGCCCCGCCAGGTCACCACCCTGGCTCTCAGCTTCGACCACCGCCTGATCGACGGGGAGTTGGGCTCGAAGGTCCTCGCCGACGTGGCGGCGATCCTGGAACAGCCGAAGAAACTCATCACCTGGGCGTGACCTGTCCCCAGGGACGGGGTTGTCACAGGGTGGAGGGACGGCCGCAACTTCGGAATGCGGCCGCCCCTCTGTCATGCACGGGGGTTGGTCAGGCGCGGTTCAGCACATACACCGGAGCGCCGTCCTCCGTGGCGCCCTGCGATCGGATGCAGGCGTGCTTGCGCAGCAGGCGCAGGCATTCGTTGACCCGATGGACCGTCAGACCCGTGCGTGCCGCGATCGAGTCGAGCGGCCGCCGGAGCTCACCCTCCTCGACCAGAACCGGCGCGATGACCACGGCCACGGTCCAGACGTCCTCCGTCACGGACAACCGCCGCCGCCAGTCGGCCAGCACGGACTCCGTCGTCGGCGGAGTGGACAGGTCGGCGGTGGGCGCCGGGGGTTCGAGGGTCAGGGCATCGAGCCGGTCCGCGATGCGCTCCATGGCCAGGGCCATGGCTTGCTGGGCGGCGAGAGCGGCACGTTGCGTCGCCAGCATCTCGCGCTGTGACTCCAGCATCTCGCGGTGCGACTTCAGCATCTCGCGGTGCGACTCCACGATCGCCTCCTGAAGCGCGATCGACTTGTGCTGGGCGGCGGCGAACTGCTCGTCGGCCTGGAGATTGCGCTCCTCGAGCCGGACGATGGCCTCGGCGACCTGCTCCGGCATGGCGTAGGCGATGGGCGCGCCGGGCTCGGAGGGCTGCACCTCGGCCTCTTCGAGGGTGTAGGAGCCCTCTCGCTGAACGGTCTCGATCACTTCGGCGGCCCACTGCTTGAAGGGTGCGCAGGCGGGCTTGGTGCAGGCGTTGACGAGAAGGATCAGACCCTGGAGAGAGATGACGTTCAGGTCTCGACGCCACTCTCTACCTGCGGGAACGCTGAGACCGTAACCTCCAGTTAGGGTCTCGAGAATGTCTCGGTGTTCTTCTGGGACATGGTCGGAGAGTGCCTTCTGGGTGTTGGTGTGTCCCAACTGCTTGCAGACATCCACCGCCGGAAACCAGTGACTCCCGCCCGGCATGGTCAACCGCCGAATCCGGTGTCCGGTCGCCGCGTACACGAAGTCGCCGACGTCGATCGCCTCATGCCTCTTGCCCGCCTCGGGCCGCTTGCTGGGTTCGTTCATGTGAACCACCTCCGCAGCGGAACCTAGGGCCGGGAAGATCGCATATGCCAACTGACGTAACGATATTCACCCTTGCGAGGGAAAATCCCCGGTTCGTGAGGTGTCAGGATGACGAAGGGGCCCGCCGCTGCATCAGCGGCAGGCCCCTCTTCGGATGTCCTGGGACGTCAACTGATCTTGGCGTACCCGTAGTTGATGAGCTTCTTCACGTCGGTCGTGCGGTTGGCCGCCGACGAGGAGGTCAGGACGGCGCCGATGACGGACTCGCCGTTCTTCGTGGCGGCGAAGACGAGGCAGTACTTGGAGTCGGTGCCCGAGCCGGTCTTGATGCCGAGCGTGCCGTTCCAGCCGAGCAGGGTGTTGGTGTTCGTCCAGGCACCCATGGTCCGGGTGCTGCCGGTCTTCGTGATCGTCTTTGCCGTGTACGACTTGGTCTTCACGACGGACTTGAAGGTCGAGCTCTTCATCACGTTGCGGGCGAGCAGCGTGAGGTCCTTCGGCGTCGAGGCGTTCGCACCATTGCTTATTCCGTCGAACGAGTCGAACTTCGTGTTCGTCATGCCGAGGCTGCGGGCCGTCGTGTTCATCTTCGCGATGAACGACTTGGTGCGCGCGGAGACCGTCGAGCCCGTGCCGAACTTGTCGGCGAGGGCCATCGCTGCGTCACAGCCGGACGGCAGCATCATCCCGTAGAGGAGCTGACGGACGGTCACCTTGTCGCCCACGATCAGGTGGGCGGAGGAAGCGCCCCGGGAGACGATGTAGTCGCTGTACGCCTTCTTGATGGTGACCTTGGCGTCCAGGTTCAGGTTCGACTGCGAGAGCACGACCTTGGCGGTCATGATCTTCGTGGTGGAAGCGGTCAGCCGCTTCGTGTTCGGCGCCTTGCTGTAGAGGGTCGTGCCGGTCGCGCTGTTCATCAGGAATCCGCCCTTGGCGGTGATGGTCGGCGTGGTGAGCGCCTGCGCGGGTGCCGCGGTGAGAGCTCCGGTGGCGAGCACTGCGCCGGTCGTGATCGCGACGGCTGCGGCTCTGCGGACGCGGAGGCCCTTGGTGGCGGTAATCAACTGAAATACCCCGAATACGTCGAATGCCCCTGGGTGCGGCCGAGTTGGAAGGGGAAGAAAGTGGGGCCGCACGTGTGTGACACGTAAGTAGCACACAAGGTTGTGCTCGCACTGGGTCGGGTGCCGAATTCCTCGGCGGGAGTGCCGCGAGGTCCGCATGCTGGACGGGGCACCTTATGCGTACGTGTTGTATCTATGCTGTGGGCATGAGTCTGGCCGTGAAACAGCCGCCCGCCGCCGATCGCGTCTACGCCCACGTCAAGCAGGCCGTCCTGGACCGCCGTTACGAGGGCGGGACCCTGCTCACCGAGGGCGAACTCGCCGAGGCCGTAGGGGTCTCCCGGACGCCCGTGCGGGAGGCGCTGCTGCGTCTCCAGGTCGAGGGGCTGATCAGGCTCTACCCGAAAAAGGGGGCACTGGTCCTGCCCGTCTCCGCGCAGGAGATCGCCGATGTCGTCGAGACCCGCCAGCTCGTCGAGGAGCACGCCGCCCGCAAGGCCGTGCCCGCCTCCCCCCAGCTCATCGCGCGCCTGGAGGAACTCCTCGCCCGGCAGCAGGAGCAGGCCGCCGCCGGGGACCTGGCCGGCGCCGCCGTCACCGACCGCTGCTTCCACGCCGAGATCGTCCGCAGCGGCGGCAACGAGATCCTCAGCCGGCTCTACGACCAGCTCCGCGACCGCCAGCTCAGGATGGGCGTCGCCGTCATGCACGCCCACCCGGACCGCATCACCAAGACGCTCACCGAGCACGAGCAGATCCTGGAGGCACTGCGCGCCGGCGACACGGAGGCGGTCGTGGGCCTGATCCACGGACACGTCGAGTGGTTCTCCCACCTCGCCCGGGGTGAGGTCCGATGAGCAGGTCCACTCTTCCGGGTGACTCCCGACCGGCGGGGGCACCCCCGGGCGGGCGGCGCGCGATGGCCGTGTGGGGCATCGGCGTCTCCGTCTACTTCGTCGCGGTCATCTTCCGTACGTCCCTCGGGGTCGCAGGACTCGACGCGGCCGACCGCTTCCATGTGAACGCCTCGGCCCTGTCGACCTTCTCGATCCTCCAGCTCCTCGTCTACGCCGGCATGCAGATACCCGTGGGCCTGCTCGTCGACCGGCTCGGCACCAAGAAGGTGCTGACGCTCGGGGTGGTGCTCTTCACCGCCGGACAGCTCGGCTTCGCGTTCTCCCCGTCGTACGGCACCGCCCTCGCCTCCCGCGCCCTGCTCGGCTGCGGCGACGCCATGACCTTCATCAGCGTGCTGCGCCTCGGTTCCCGCTGGTTCCCGGCCCGGCGCGGCCCGCTGGTCGCCCAGCTCGCCGGGCTCGCCGGCATGGCGGGCAACCTGGTCTCCACCCTGGTCCTGGCCCGGCTGCTGCACGGCGTCGGCTGGACCCCCGCGTTCGCGGGCAGCTCGCTCGCGGGCGTCGTCGTACTCGTCCTGCTGCTGCTCTTCCTGAAAGACCACCCCGAAGGACACGAACCGGAGCCCTTCCCGCACCGCGGAGCGGCCTACGTACGGCAGCAGATCGCCGCGTCCTGGCGGGAGCCCGGCACCCGCCTCGGGCTGTGGGTGCACTTCACGACCCAGTTCCCGGCGATGGTGTTCCTGCTGCTGTGGGGCCTGCCGTTCCTCGTCGAGGCGCAGGGACTGTCCCGGGCGGCGGCGGGCGAACTCCTCACCCTCGTCGTGCTGTCCAACATGGCCGTCGGTCTGGTCTACGGCCAGGTCGTCGCCCGGCACCACGGGGCGCGGCTGCCGCTGGCCCTCGGGACCGTGGGCGCGACCGCGCTGCTGTGGGCGGCCACGCTGGCCTGGCCCGGCGAGCGGACGCCGATGTGGCTGCTGGTCGTGCTGTGCGTGGTGCTCGGCTCGTGCGGGCCGGCGTCGATGCTCGGCTTCGACTTCGCGCGGCCCGCGAACCCGCCGGAGCGGCAGGGCACCGCGTCCGGCATCACCAACATGGGCGGCTTCGTCGCCTCGATGACCACGCTGTTCGCCGTCGGTGTCCTCCTGGACGCGACCGACGACAACTACACCGTCGCCTTCTCCTCCGTCTTCGTGCTCCAGGCGCTCGGCATCAGCCAGATCCTGCGGCTGCGCGGACGGGCGGCCCGCCGCGAGCGGGAGCGTCTGGTGGCGAGCCGGGTGGAGACGGTGCACGTCCCCGCGTAGCTCCGGGAGCCACGCGGGTCTCCCACCCGGTCGCCGTTCCTACGGCGTCACCGTGAAGTTCCGCAGGATCGCCGCCGTCAGTTCCGGGTCGCCCTCCGCCTTCACCCGGTCCGCCACCGACTCCAGGCTCACCCGGCCGCAGGCCAGACGGACGTAGGTCTCCCAGTCGAGGCTGAGGCTGGCCGCCGGGCCGAGGGCGGGGGCGGTCTCCAGGGTGCCGCGGCCCTGGATGTCGACACGGATGGTGCGCAGGAACTCGATCGGCCCGTGCACGTCGAACACGATCGCCGAACTGCGGGGCGCGTCGGCCTTGACGGCCACTATGTCGGGGAGCGCCGCGAGCAGGACGTCACGGGCGACGTGCGCGCCGGGGGAGTCGAGGCCGCCGGGCCGGCCGAGGGCCGTCCGCAGATCCTGCTCGTGCACCCAGACGTCGAAGGCGTGCTGCCGCATGGCCTCCCCGAGAGTCAGTTCGGTGCCGAGCGGGCCGCGCACCTTGGTGCCCGGGTCACGCGACTCGTTCCGGAGCTGACGGTTGCGGCGGATGACGACGTACTCCAGCTCGGAGGTCATCTCCGGTGCCGTGTGGTGGCGGCGGACGTCGACCTGCATCTCCATGTACCGCTGGTGGTCGTTGGTGACGTGGAAGAGGTCGCGGGGCAGGGTGTGGATGGGGCGCGGATCGCCCAGCATCTCGCAGTCCAGGCCGATGACATGGGAGACCACATCCCGCACCGACCAGCCGGGGCAGGGGGTGCGACGGTTCCACTCCCCCTCCACGAGAGGGTTCACCAGCTCGGATATCGCTTCGATGGAGTGGGTCCAGGCGTCGGCGTAGGGCTGGAGGGTGGGATGCAGACTCACGGAACGGGACCCCTCGGCGGTCGGAGCACGGGCTGGTGATGGCGGCGTTGCCAGTGGAGGTGGTGGCTGTCGGCGGGTGTCTTGAAACGCTAAGTTACGCTGCTGTGAGGCACCCCGGCAGTGCTTTCGTGTGACGATCGTAGGCCCGTAAGGGACGGCTCGAATGCCAGGACGGTGGTAGTGTGCGCGCCTCTGTGATCCAGATCGCCGTGGATGAGGGCGAATCGGTCGAAACGCGCAGGCGTCGCGTGGCCTCACTGGTACGGGAGCAGACCGGTTCCGACCTGGTCGTCCTGCCGGAGCTGTGGACCACCGGGGCGTTCGCCTTCGAGGAGTTCGCCGGCGCGGCAGAGCCGCTGGAAGGGCCGACCCACGAGGCCATGGCGAAGGCCGCGAGCGACGCGGGCGTGTGGCTGCACGCCGGCTCGATCCCCGAGCGGGCCCCCGACGGCACCCTCTACAACACCTCCCTCGTCTTCTCCCCCTCCGGCGACCGCGCCGCCTCCTACCGCAAGATCCACCGCTTCGGCTTCGACAAGGGCGAAGCCGTGCTGATGGGCCGCGGCGAGGACCTGGTGACGGTCCGTCTGCCGGAGACCACCCTCGGCGTCGCCACCTGTTACGACCTCCGCTTCCCCGAACTCTTCCGCGGCCTCGTCGACGCCGGCGCCGAGACCCTGGTGATCCCGGCGGGCTGGCCGGAGCGCCGCCGCGACCACTGGACGCTGCTGGCCCGCGCACGGGCGGTCGAGAACCAGGCGTTCGTGCTCGCTTGTGGAACGGCCGGGACACACGCCCGGGTTCCGCAGGCGGGTCACTCGATCGTGGTGGATCCCTGGGGCCAGGTCCTCGCCGAGGCGGGCGCCGGCGAGGAGGTCCTCACGGTGGAGTTCGACCCCGGCAAGGTGGCCCTGACGAGGGAGCAGTTCCCGGCGCTCAAGGACCGCGTGCTCTGAGCCGCCGGACGCCCCGTCAGTCGTCCTCGCGGTCCTTCTCGGCGAGATGGATCACGCACACCGCCACCGCGATGAGCAGCGCCGGATCCGCGTCCTCCCGGACGATGTCGACGCCGTAGGTCTCCCGGACGTGCAGCCAACGCCGTGAGACCACCGCGAGCAGCTCACCGTCGTACTCGACGGCGAACTCCCGGTCGAGGATCTTGCCGCTGACGTCGAGTTCGGTGCTGCGGTCGGCGAGGGACACCCGGTAGTGGTTGCGCAGCAGCGACAGGCGTTTCCGCCTGATCGTCGCCAGCGGTTCGCCGTCCCGCTCGATCACCATCGTGTCGCGCAGGGCGAACATCTTCTGGTGGATGTCGATCAGGACGCGTCCGTGGGTGTCCTTCAGCTCGAAGGTGTCCCGGACCCGCATGGCCTTGCCGTCGACGAGGAAGACCTTGTTGCCCTGGTCGTCCTCGATCCAGTAGTCGTCACCGAAGCCGAGCAGCCGGTCGCGTACGAGGAATCTCATGCCGTTACCGCTTCCCCGGCGCCCGCTCCGAAACGCCGCCGGTAGGCCGACGGGCTGAGTCCCGTCTCGCGCCGCACCCGCGCGCGGAGGTTCGCGGCCGACCCCAGCCCGCTCCGCGCGGCCACCACGTCCAGCCGCTCCTCACCGCGCTCGATGAGCCGGCACGCCAGGGCCACCCGCTCGCCCGTCAACCAGGCCAGCGGGGTCGTGCCGAGCTGCGCCTGGAAACGGCGGTGCAGGGTCGCGGGGGAGACCGCCGCGCGGGCCGCCAGGTCGGCGACGGTCAGCGGCTCCCCCAGCCGTTCCTGCGCCCACGCGAGCAGCGGGCCCAGCGACTCGTCCCGTACGTCGGGCACGGGCCGCTCCACGAACTGCCGCTGCCCGCCGTCGCGATGGGCGGCGAAGACGAGCCTGCGGGACACCGCGTTGGCCACCTCGGCGCCGTGGTCGCGCCGGACCAGGTACAGCCCGAGATCCAGCGCGGCCGCACTGCCCGCCGCCGTCAGGACGTCACCCTCGTCGACGAACAGCACGTCCGGCTCCAGCCGCACCCGCGGGTGCAGCGCGCGGAAGGCGTCGGCCCACATCCAGTGCGTGGTGGCCCGCCGCCCGTCCAGCAGCCCGGCCTCGGCGAGCGCGAAGCTGCCGGTGCACAGGCTGACCACCCGGGCGCCACGCGCGTGCGTGCGGCGGATCGCCTCGCGTACGGCCGCCCCGCGCGGGACGACGTTGTCCGGCCGTCCGGGCACGACGAGGGTGTCGGCGTCGTCCACGGCGTCCAGCCCGGGCACCCCGGTCAGCGTGAAGAAGCCGTGGTTCATCCGGATCTCGGGAGCGGGCGCGCACAGCGTCACCTCGTACAGCGGCCCCGGCCGCCCCAGCTCGGGCCGCGGCAGCCCGAACAGCTCGGTGGCGACGCCCACCTCGAAGGGGTTGGTGCCCTCGTCGACGATCACCGCGACCTGGTGCGGACGGGGACGCGGCTGAGAGGATTCTTGCGGCATACGCGATTCCTAGCACTCGCGGGCCGTCCCGGCCACCCCGCACGATGACGCCATGGCAACCGAACCCGTCTCCCTGCCCAGCGCCCTGGCCTCCTTCACCGACCGCTGGAGCCCCCGCATCGTCACCGCCGTCAACGACTACGACGTCCGCGTCACGCACGTCGAGGGCGAGCACCTGTGGCACGTGCACGACGACACCGACGAGTTCTTCCTGGTCCTCGACGGCGAACTGCACATCTCCCTGCGCGAGCCGGCCGGCGAACGCACGGTCGTCCTGCCCCGGCTGTCCGTCTTCACCGTCCCGCGAGGCGTCGAGCACAAGCCGTACGCCCCCGTCCCCACCGACATCCTGCTCCTCGAACCCACCGGCACCTCCACGGTCGGCGACCGGCACGAGGAGATCCCGGCCCATGTGGACGTGACGACGGGACGGGCGCTGGGGTGACTGTCGGTGCCGGGTGGCACCCTTGATCCATGACCGATTCCGCACCCCGTCGCGTCCGGGTCCGCGCCCCCGAGCTGATCGGCAAGGGCGGCTGGCTGAACACGGGCGAGAAGCAGTACACCCTCGCCGACCTGCGGGGTCGCATCGTCATCCTCGACTTCTGGACCTTCTGCTGTGTGAACTGCCTGCACGTCATCGACGAGCTCAGGGAGTTGGAGGAGAAGCACTCCGACACCGTCGTGGTGGTCGGGGTGCATTCGCCGAAGTTCGTGCACGAGGCCGAGCACGGAGCGGTCGCCGACGCGGTCGAGCGGTACGGGGTCGCGCATCCCGTCCTCGACGACCCGGAGCTCGCGACCTGGAAGCAGTACGCGGTGCGTGCCTGGCCGACGCTCGTCGTCATCGACCCGGAGGGCTACGTGGTCGCGCAGCACGCCGGTGAGGGGCACGTGCACGCGATCGAGCGGCTGGTGACGGAGCTGGAGGCCGAGCACGGGGCCAAGGGCACCCTGCGGCGCGGCGACGGGCCGTACGTGGCGCCCGAGCCCGAGCCGACCACCCTGCGCTTCCCGGGCAAGGCGCTCCTGCTGCCGTCCGGGAACCTCCTGGTCAGCGACACCACCCGGCACCGGCTCGTGGAGTTCACCGCGGACGGGGAGAGCGTCGTACGGCGGATCGGCTCCGGTGTGCGGGGCTTCGCCGACGGTCCGGCGGAGTCGGCCGCGTTCAACGAGCCGCAGGGGCTGGCCCTGCTCGACGAGGGCGCCGTGATCGTCGCCGACACCGTCAACCACGCCCTGCGCCGCCTCGACCTGGCCACCGGCGAGGTCAGCACGCCGGCCGGCACCGGACGCCAGTGGTGGCGGGGCTCCCCCACCGCGGGCCCCGCGCGCGGGACCGACCTGTCCTCCCCGTGGGACGTCGCGGTGTGGCACGGCCTGGTGTGGATCGCGATGGCGGGCGTCCACCAACTGTGGGCGTACGACCCGGGCGACAGCACGGTCGCGGCCGTGGCCGGCACCGGCAACGAGGGACTGGTCGACGGGCCGGGCGCCGAGGCCTGGTTCGCCCAGCCCTCCGGCCTCGCCGTGTCGGCGGACGGCGAGCGCCTGTGGGTCGCCGACTCAGAGACCTCCGCCCTGCGCTGGGTGGATCTCGACGGAACCGTCCACACCGCGGTCGGCACCGGCCTCTTCGACTTCGGGCACCGCGACGGCACCGCCGACCAGGCCCTGCTCCAGCACCCCTTGGGGGTCACCGCGCTGCCCGACGGCTCGGTCGCGGTCAGCGACACCTACAACCACGCGCTGCGCCGCTACGACCCGGCGACCGGCGAGGTCACCACCCTCGCCACGGATCTGCGGGAGCCCAGCGACGCGGTCCTGGTCGGTGCGGAGATCGTGGTCGTCGAGTCGGCCCGGCACCGCCTGACCCGGCTCAAGCTGCCCGAGGAGGCCGTACGCGTCGAGTCGACGGCTCACCGCACGCGGCGCGAGGTCCTCGAAGTGGCGCCCGGCGGGCTCCGGTTGGAGGTGGTCTTCCAGGCCCCGGCGGGCCAGAAACCGGACACCAGGTACGGCCCGTCGACACGGCTGCTGGTCTCCGCCACCCCGCCCGAGCTGCTGACGGACGGCGAGGGTGCGGGAACAGATCTGTCCCGCACCCTCGAACTGAACCCCGCGATCGAGCAGGGCGTCCTGCATGTCTCGGCCATGGCCGCGTCCTGCGACGCACCGTCCGAGGACGGCTCCGCCGCGTTCCCGGCCTGTCACGTCCACCAGCAGGACTGGGGAGTTCCGGTCCGCCTGACCCGGACCGGAACGGACCGGCTGCCGCTGATCCTCGCCGGGACGGCCGAGGACGCGTAGGTCCTACCGCCGGCGCGGGACCAGCTTGAACACCGCGACCCCCGCGGCGACCAGCGTCGTCGCGGTCACCAGCATGGCCATGCTGTTCAGCCACAGCCCGGTCGCGGCCAGCGTGGCGCCTCCGGCCCCGGTCGTGCCGGCGCCGATCACTCTTCCGTACATGCGCTTTTCTCCTATGCGGGATGGAATCCGAGGGTTTCGAGGGTTACGTCGCCACCCACTTCTCCTCGCTGCGGCGCAACAGGCCCCACAGCGAGGTGAAGTAGACGGCGTGCTGGAAAAGGTCGTAGAGCATCTCCGGCACCATGAGCGCCGCCACCAGTACGGCGCGCGGTCCCGCCCGGCGCACGGAGACCGTCTTCTCGACCACGAAGAGGAGTCCGATCGCGGTCCAGAAGGGCGAGAAGCCGGGCCAGCCGTACAGCGTGGTGTAGGTGACCATGTAGGTCAGGTAGACCAGGAAGGACAGGGCGCCGAAGCCCATGAGGAACTGCTGCACGAAGTAACGGGCGGTGACACGTGTCCAGCCGTAGTCGCGCAGGTTCTCCAGGGCGCCGCGCTGCCAGCGCAGCCGCTGGTGCCACAGCTTGCCGAGGGTGGGCATGACCTCGGTGGTGACCTCGCAGCCGGCCGGGGACATGGCCCGGTAGCCGAGGGTCTTGACCGCCTTGGTCATCTCGTCGTCCTCGGTGAGGGAGGCGAGGCTGTAGTAGGCGTGGCCGCCGCCGATCAGTCCGTCGCGGCGGGCGGCGCGCACCTCGCGCAGGACGCGGGCGCGGAACATGGTGCCGGTGCCGGTGAGCACCTGGGCCTTGCCGCCGGTGCGTTCCAGTTCCCAGGCGTAGCGGTGGAACTCCATGCGCTGGAGGAGGCCGAGCAGGCCGCCGCCGGCCTCGCCGTAGAAGACGCCGCCGACGGCGCCGACCTTGCGGTTGAAGGTGCCGATCGCCGTCTCGCTGAACCAGGGGTTGAGCACGGTGTCGGCGTCCTGCACCAACAGCAGGTCGCGGTCCTCGAGATGGGGCAGGACCCAGGCGATGGCCTGGTTGAGGGCGCCGGCCTTCTTGTGCGTGTTGCCCTCGGTGGCGAAGACCTGGGCGCCGTGCGCGACGGCGATCTCGGCGGTGGCGTCGGTGCAGTTGTCGGCGACCACGACGATCAGGTCGGGGCGCCGGGTCTGCCGCCACAGCCCCTGGATCGCGTCGGCGATGCGGTCCTGTTCGTTGTGGGCCGGTATCAGCGCCACCAGGCGCGGCGGGCCGTCGAGTTCGTCGGGGGCGGCGTGGGCGCGCCGGGCGGCGTGCCGGTGCGGACGCGCCGGTTCCGGATCGGGCTGCGGGCGTGGCGGCGCGTCGAGGGTGGTGGTGGAGTGGAGCACGGGGAGCCCCCGGGTGTGCTGGTGGTTCACGCCCGGCACTGCTGACCCCCCGGGCTCTCAAGGAACCCGAGTTTTCACTATTTCCACACAAGCGGACAAGACAACCCTGATTACGGATTGCTCACGGTTGTCTGTGCTCGCCCTGAGCGTCCTTCGATCTGCTCGATGTCCCTTACACGCCGTATCCGTCGGAGTATCCGTCGTGGCGTCGCTCCTCGACGACCGTCGACGTGGTGGGCGGTACCACCACACGCCGGCGCCGGGCGATGCTGCTGAACGTCGTCACGCCGATCAGTCCCACGATCATCAGGATCACACCGACCAGGTCGAGGTTGACCCCCTGCATGTGCCAGTCGGTGGCGAACGTGAGGATTGCTCCCGCGGCGATGAGGATGATGCACCCGCCGAGGCCCATGAGTGTCGCCTCCCTGTCCGGTCCGGTCGTTCCGGTCCGGACTTCCGGGTACCCCCACTTCCCGCGAACTACCCCTCCAGGAACGCCACCAGAGCGTTCGCCAGCAGATGCGGGTCGTCCGTGCCGCACAACTCCCGGACGCTGTGCATCGAAAGGATCGCCACCCCGATGTCTACGGTCTTGATGCCGTGCCGGGCCGCGGTGATCGGTCCGATCGTCGTGCCGCAGGGCATGGAGTTGTTGGAGACGAACGACTGGAACGGCACGTCCGCCCGCTCGCAGGCGGCGGCCCACACCGCGCGGCCCGAACCGTCGGTGGCATAGCGGTTGTTGACGTTGACCTTGAGGATCGGGCCGCCGTTGACGCGCGGGTGGTGCGTCGGGTCGTGCCGCTCCGCGTAGTTGGGGTGCACCGCGTGCCCGGTGTCCGAGGACAGGCAGACCGTGCCCGCGAAGGCCCGCGCCCGGTCCTCGTACGACCCGCCGCGCGCGAACACCGAGCGCTCCAGCACCCCGCCGAGCAGCGGCCCGTCCGCGCCGGTGTCCGACTGCGAACCGTTCTCCTCGTGGTCGAACGCGGCGAGGACCGGGATGTACGACGGCCCGGAGCCGCCCGAGACCGCGGTCAGGGCGGCCACCCCGGCGTGCACGGACAGCAGGTTGTCCATCCGCGGTCCGGCCAGCAGCTCCTTGTCCCGGCCCAGGTAGGCGGGTGCCTCCACGGAGTGCGTCATCAGGTCCCAGCCGGTCACCTCGCCCGCGCCGAGCCCGAGTTCCTCCTCCAGGAAGGCGATCAGGTCGCCGTCGCGCACGTCGTTGCCCAGACCCCAGATGGGCTGGAGGTGCCGCTGCTTGTCGAGCTTGAGGCCGTCCGAGGAGACCGCGCGGTCCAGGTGGATGGCGAGCTGGGGCACCCTCAGCAGCGGCCGGTCCACGTTCACCAGGCGCGTCGAGCCGTCCCGCAGGGTCAGCCGGCCGGCCAGCCCCAGGTCGCGGTCCAGCCAGGAGTTCATCAGCGGACCGCCGTAGATCTCCACGGCGACCTGGCGCCAGCCGTGCGCCCCGGTGTCCGGCAGCGGCTTGACCCGCAGGTTGGGGGAGTCGGTGTGCGCGCCGACGATGCGGTACGGCGTGTGGGGCGCCGCGTCCTCGGGGACGTACCAGGCGATGATCGCGCCGCCGCGCAGCACGTACTTGCCGCCGCTCGTCCCGTCCCAGGCGTCCGTCTCCGAGACCTGGCGGAAGCCTGCCTTCTCCAGCCTCTCGGCGGCGTTCGCCACCGCGTGGTACGGCGTGGGGCTCGCCGCCAGGAAGGTCATGAGGTCGTCGGTGTGGCCGCGGTCGAAGCGGTGGGGTGCGCTCATGGGGTTCACCTTAACGACGTACGAGAGCCCGCTCCCGGGGATGGGGAGCGGGCTCTGGTGAGGAGGGTGTGTAGCTGTACAGGTGTGTCCTAGAACGCGGCTTCGCCGGGACCGGGACGCGACCCCGCCGGGACTAGAACGCGGCCTCGTCCAGCTCCATGAGGTCGAGCTCGACGCCCTCGGCGACCTTGCGGGCCAGGGTCACACCGGGCAGGACGTCGGCCGCGAAGAACTTCGCTGCGGCGATCTTGCCGGTGTAGAAGGCCTTGTCCTTGGCGGAGGCTGTCTCCAGCTTCTCGGCGGCGATCGCGGCGCCCTTGAGGAGCAGGTAGCCGACGACGACGTCACCGGAGGCCATCAGCAGGCGGGTGGTGTTCAGGCCCACCTTGTAGATGTTCTTGACGTCCTGCTCGGTGGCCGCGAGGTCGGTCAGCATCAGGCCGACGATCGCCTCCAGCTCGACGGCCGCCTTGGCCAGGTGCTCACGGGCGCCCGCGAGCTCCTCGCCGCCGGTGCCGAGCGCCAGGAACTTCTTGATGTCCTCGGCGAGGGAGTTGAGGGCGGCGCCCTGGTTGCGGACGATCTTCCGGAAGAAGAAGTCCTGGCCCTGGATCGCGGTGGTGCCCTCGTACAGGGTGTCGATCTTGGCGTCGCGGATGTACTGCTCGATCGGGTACTCCTGCAGGAAGCCGGAGCCGCCGAAGGTCTGCAGCGACTGGGCGAGCTGCTCGTAGCCCTTCTCGGAGCCGTAGCCCTTGACGATCGGCAGGAGCAGGTCGTTCAGCGCCTCCAGTGCCTTGACGTCCTCGCCCGCCGCCTCCTTGACCTGGATCTCGTCCTGGATGGAGGCCGTGTACAGCACCAGGGCGCGCATGCCCTCCGCGTACGCCTTCTGCGTGATCAGCGCGCGGCGCACGTCGGGGTGGTGGGTGATGGTGACCTTGGGGGCGGTCTTGTCCATGAAGTTCGCCAGGTCGGGGCCCTGGACGCGCTCCTTGGCGTACTCCAGCGCGTTCAGGTAACCCGTCGACAGCGTGGAGATCGCCTTCGTGCCGACCATCATCCGCGCGAACTCGATGATGCGGAACATCTGGCGGATGCCGTCGTGCTTGTCACCGATCAGCCAGCCCTTGGCGGGGTGGCGGTCGCCGAAGGTCATCTCGCAGGTGTTGGAGGCCTTCAGGCCCATCTTGTGCTCGACGTTGGTGGCGTAAACGCCGTTGCGCTCGCCCAGCTCGCCGGTCTCGAAGTCGAAGAGGTACTTCGGGACCAGGAAGAGGGACAGGCCCTTGGTGCCCGGACCGGCGCCCTCGGGGCGCGCGAGGACGTAGTGGAGGATGTTCTCCTCCATGTCGTGCTCACCCGAGGTGATGAAGCGCTTGACGCCCTCGATGTGCCAGGAGCCGTCCTCCTGCTGGACCGCCTTGGTGCGGCCGGCGCCGACGTCGGAGCCCGCGTCGGGCTCGGTGAGGACCATCGTGGAGCCCCACCGCTTCTCCACGGCGACCTTGGCGATGTGCTTCTGGACCTCGTTGCCCTCCTCGAAGAGGATGCCGGCGAACGCGGGGCCCGAGGAGTACATCCAGACGGCCGGGTTGGCGCCCAGGATCAGCTCGGCGAAGGCCCAGATCAGGGAGCGGGGAGAGGTGGTGCCGCCGATCTCCTCGGGCAGGCCCAGCCGCCAGTACTCGGAGTCCATGAAGGCCTTGTAGCTCTTCTTGAAGGACGCCGGGACCGGCGCGGTGTTCGTCTCGGGGTCGAAGACCGGCGGGTTGCGGTCGGCGTCCGCGAAGGACTCCGCCAGCTCGTTCTCCGAGAGGCGGGTCAGCTCCTCCAGGATGCTCTTCGCGGTCTCCACGTCCATCTCGGCGAAGGGCCCGGTGCCGTACAGCTTGTCGCGGCCGAGTACTTCGAAGAGGTTGAACTCGATGTCGCGCAGATTCGACTTGTAGTGCCCCATGGCGACGGCTCCGTTAAGAGTTCGGCGAGGCACTTGGTTCCTCGCGCTAGTTCACGTACCAACAAGTAGCTACGATGATGCTACCCGTCGGTAATAAGCCGCAACCCCGATCCGGCCATCTGTGACGGTTCACACCGCCACGGTCAGCGTGGCGGTGAACCCCGTCTCGGAGCTGCCCTCCACCGTGGCGAGCTGCTGGTCGTGGCCGTCCCGGAAGACGCTGTCCGACTCCAGGGAGAGCTCTCGGAGATTCGCCACGCTTTGCTCGTACCCCTCGGTGGCGTACACCGTGGCGCACACGTCCTCGGGGAACGCGAGCTGCGAGGTGCCGGTGATCGCGGTGGCGCCCGTCGCGTCCCGGAGGCTGCCGTAGACCTCGAAGTGGACGTGCGGCCAGCGGCCGGTGTAGCAGCCGGGGAAGACGCTGGTGAACGTCACCCGCCCCCGCGCGTCGGTCTCCTGGACGCCCCGCAGGTAGTTCTCGTCGGTGACGCCCTCGGTGTAGAGGGAGTAGCCGCCCTCGCGGTCGCAGTGCCAGACGTAGACGGCTGCGCCCTTGCGCGGGGTCCCGCAGCCGGAGTCGGCGTCCACGACCGTGAGTGTCAGGGTCAGGGGGACACCCTCGGCGGTCCCGCCCGCGGAATCGCCGAAACTGCGCGTGATGTCACTGCGGACGACCCCGCTCTCCTTCAGGACGTTCACCCCGTTCGAGCCGTCCCCGGGATAGGGGCCCGCCGTCTCCTCCGGAACGGCGGCACAGTCCGCCGCGGAAGAGGAGCCGTCCTCGGAGGTGCAGCCCGCCAGCGGCACGAGCGCCGCCCCCGCCAGCAGCCGGATCATCCGCCGGCGGGCGAGTACGGGCAGGTCGTGGGAGAGCCCCCGGTCGTGCTCGTGGACCTCGTCGTCACCGTGTCTGCGCATGCCCCCGACGCTACGAGCGCGGGCCGCCCGGAACACCGGGCAGGACGCTGTCGGGTCGCTGTCGGTTTCGCGGTTGCCGGTAGCCGTCCACCGCCCCCGCCCCCCTCGGTACGCTTACGCCCATGTACGGCTACGACCAGAACGCTGGTGCCCAGCAGCAGTACGGCGTCCCGCCGCAGCAGCCCATGGCCGGCGGTGTGGGCGGGTACGGCCAGCAGCCGCCGCTGTACCCCGAGCCGTCCCCGCCCTCGCTCGCGGACGCGGTGCGTGCCTTCACCACCGGGCAGATGGCGGCGGAGGACTTCCAGCAGGTCTTCGCCACGTCCAAGGTCTACTGCCCGCGCGGTGACAACCCCGGCTTCCTCGCCCTGCACAACACCCAGCAGCCGGTGATCCCCATGTTCACCACGCTCAAGGAGCTGCGGCGGTACGCGGGCAAGGAGTCCAAGTACTTCGTCATCACCGGCGCGGAGGTCCTCGACCTGCTGCCCACGGGCTACGGCTTCGTCCTCGACATGGAGGGCGAGCACCGCATCGTCTTCGACGCGAAGGCCGTGGAGCAGATGGTCGAGTTCGCGATGCGCAGGATGTACGGGTAGCCGTCGCCGGCGCCTGATTCCTGCTCGGTTGTCACAGCCATGCCATAGAGTTCCCCTGGCAGCCGCGCCCCGCACGTCACCGCCCTTCGGCGGTCCGCGTCCGGGTGCCGCGCGGCGCTCTCATCTCCCGGCAACTCCGGGATCTTCTGTGGGGGTTCATCACTGTGCGCATGCGCAGCACCTCGGCCGCGACGGCACTCGCGGTCATGTTCAGCTCGGTGGCGCTCGGCGTCGCCGCGGCCGGCACCGCTTCGGCCGCCTCCGCCGTGGTCACCAGCCCCGGCGGCCTCGTCGTGGACGACGCCCTCCGGCGGGTCTTCGTCAGCGACAAGGCCGACGGCCAGATCCTGGCCGCCGACTACAACGGCACCCTCGTCGCCCAGGCCACCGGCCTCGACAACGTGGGCGACCTCACCGTGTCCGACGACGGCGCCACCCTCTACGCGGCCCTGCCCACCAGCCACGAGATCGTCGCACTGAACGCGGCCGACCTCCAGGTCAAGGCCCGCTACCCGGTCGCCACCGGCACCGGCCCACGCCAGGTGGCCTTCGCCGGGGGCAAGGTCTGGTTCAGCTACGGCGACCAATGGGACGGCGACCTGGGCTCGGTCGACCCGGCGGTGGACCCGGCGACCGGTGCCGACCCGGTGGCGCTGGCCCAGCTCCCGACCGAGGGCACGGGCAGCGGGCTGTGGGGGCAGGCCCTGCTCGACACCGACCCGCTGCGGCCGGGCCTGCTGGCCGTCGGTGAGACCGGGGACTCCACGGGCACCGAGGGCGTCCTCGACGTGTCCGGCGGCACGCCCGAGGTGATCGCCTGGAACGACACCTCGTACGCCCTGAACGACGGTCTCGGCGACATCGACCTCGTCGCGGGCGACGACCAGGTGCTCGTCAACGGCACCGACCGGCACGCCTACGCGAACGGCACCCTCACCAAGGCCGGCGCCTACCCCGGCGGGCAAGGGGCGGACGTCGGACGCAGCGGCCTGATCGCCCAGGTCACCGGCACCAAGGTCGCGATCTACCGGCCCAGCGCCACGCAGCCGGTCCGCACCTACAGCACCGGCACCCAGCCCGCGGCCGACGTGGCCTGGGCCGGCGACTCCTCCCGGGTCTTCGCCCTCGTCGCCGGCAGCGGCGGCTGGACGGTCAAGGTGCTCACCGACCCCAACCTCAACGTCCCCGTCCTCACGGTCAACGCGCCCTCCACCGCCACCCGGGCCAAGTCGCTCACCGTCACCGGCAAGCTCTCGGCGACGGTGGCGCTGCCCGCCGGGGCCAAGCTCTCGGTCACCCGTACCGACCTGGAGAGCCCGAACGGCAAGGCGCTGCCGGCCGTCACGGTGAAGGCCGACGGCACGTACTCCTTCGCCAACACCCCGCCGGCCGGCGGCAAGGTGACGTACACGGTGAAGTACGCGGGCGACGCCACGCACACCGCGGTCTCCGCCTCCGACAGCGTCGAGGTCTCCCGCGCCTCCACCTCGCTGAGCCTGAACAACAACGGCAAGCTGTACAACTACGGCACCGACGTCAAGTTCACCGCCCACCTCGGCACGACCTACAAGAACCGCTCGGTCTCGATCTACGCCGACCCCTTCGGCGGCGACAAGGGCAAGAAGCTGATCAAGACCGGCAGCGTCAACGCCGACGGCAACCTCTCCGTCGTGGTGGACATGGCCCGGGACACGAAGGTCACCGCGGTCTTCTCGGGCGACGCCCGGTACAAGCCGAAGACGGTGGCGTCCACCGCGTACGCCCGGGTCAGGGTCTCCACGGCCGTCTCCAAGCACTACAAGACGGCCAAGATCGGCTCGACCTCGTACTACTGGTTCCACAAGAACACCGACCCGCTGCTCACCACGACGATGACCTACTACCCGGGCCGTCAGCAGCGCTTCGACCTCCAGGTCTACTACCAGGGCACCTGGTACTCGGCGGACTCGGAGTACTTCCCGCTCGGCTCGAACGGAAAGTCGGCCGTCACGCTCGGCGCGGCCGGTGAGTCCGGCATCCGGGCGCGGATGCGGTCGGTGTACGTCAACGGCTCGTCCGGCGACACCGTGAACTCGACGACGTACGGGGCATGGAAGTACCTGTACTTCAGCAACTGACGCGGTACGGCCTGTGCGGAGCTGCCCGGAGGGAATGCCCTCCGGGCTTCTTCCGTTAGGGGTGGCAGAAAGTTCAACGCTCAACTAAACTCGAACCACAAGGAGGTACCGACATGCCTGCAGTGACTGTCGACAACCCGCTGACCCTGCCGCGTGTGGCCGCGACGGCGGACGCGGTGGCCCGTCCCGTCCTCGGCGTGACGACCGCGCCGAGTGGCTTCGAGGGCGAGGGATTCCCGGTGCGCAGGGCGTTCGCGGGGATCCATTACCGGCACCTCGATCCGTTCATCATGATGGATCAGATGGGTGAGGTGGAGTACGCGCCCGGCGAGCCCAAGGGGACGCCGTGGCACCCGCACCGCGGCTTCGAGACCGTCACATACATCATCGACGGGATCTTCGACCACCAGGACTCGCAGGGTGGTGGCGGCACCATCACCAACGGCGACACCCAGTGGATGACGGCCGGCTCCGGTCTCCTCCACATCGAGGCGCCGCCGGAGGCGCTCGTCATGTCCGGCGGTCTCTTCCACGGCCTCCAGCTCTGGGTGAACCTGCCGGCCAAGGACAAGATGATGGCGCCGCGCTACCAGGACATCCGGGGCGGCAGCGTGCAACTGCTGTCGACGCCGGACGGCGGCGGCCTGCTCCGCGTCATCGCCGGTGAGCTGGACGGTCACCAGGGCCCCGGTATCACCCACACCCCGATCACCATGATCCACGCGACGGTGGCGCCGGGTGCGGAGATCACCCTCCCCTGGCGCGAGGACTTCAACGGTCTGGCGTACGTGCTGGCCGGTCGCGGTTCGGTGGGCGCCGAGCGCCGCCCGATCCACCTCGGCCAGACCGCGGTCTTCGGCGCCGGCGGCTCCCTGACGGTCCGCGCGGACGAGCAGCAGGACTCCCACACGCCGGACATGGAGGTCGTCCTCCTGGGCGGCCGTCCGATCCGCGAACCGATGGCCCACTACGGCCCGTTCGTCATGAACACCCGCGAGGAGCTCCAGCAGGCGTTCGACGACTTCCAGAAGGGGCGGCTGGGGACGGTCCCGGCGGTCCACGGGATGACCGAGGGCGGGCTGTAGGCCGCCCGCCCGGGCGTCAGGCCGCGCCTTCGGGCTTCTCCCAGGTGGTGACGTCCATCGTGACGGACGTCAGACCGCCGGCGTAGTTCGGGTCGTCCGCCTGCCAGCCGAGGAAGGTGATGGCGGCGACCCGGTTCTCGTCGGTGAGCACGCACGCCGTGAGTCCCCGGCGGATGTTCTTCCGGTCGACGGCCAACCCGAACTGGGTGGCCGCGGCGCAGCTCTCCGCGGTCGCGGGGCCGTCGACGGTGGCGAGCTCGCCGTTGTCGCCGACGATCGCATAGCCGTCGGCGGCGCTCGACGGCAGCGAGAAGATGATGTCGGACTGGCCGTTGGTGAAGTCCAGGTCCACGTTGGACCCCGAGCGCAGGACGACCTTGCGGTGCTCCCGCACCGCCGCCGGCCCCGTGTCGGCCGCCTGCGAGACCTGCGCCGTCGGTGACTGCGACGGCGCGGACCCCTTCGCCGCCGCGGCACCGGCTCCGCCCGAGGTCACACTCGTGCCCGGCGTCACGCTCGTACCGCCCGGGCTGCCCTGGCCCTGACCGGACAGCGACACGTACGCCGCCGCCCCGGCCGCGGTCAGTACGGCGAGGGCCAGGAGAGCCTTCGTTGATCCCTTGAACGAGAATCCGCTCTTGCCCACCGTGATGTGGTTGGCGGGATCGCGTTGGGCGCCTTCGTACGACAGCGAGAACGAGGACCCCTTGGCGCGGTCCTTCGAGGATGCGGGCTTGCCCATGCGACTTCCTTGCCTGCGGTCGGATCTCGGCCAGGGCACACATCGTGCAGGCGGCGCGGGAGCCGTCGTCGCCAGTCGCCGGGTGCTCACCTGAAAGGGTGAGGGAGGGGGATGGAGGTTGACGCTCGGCCCTCTGGCCCGTCCCGGGACCGGTTCCGGGCGGTTCCGAGAGCCTCCTATGCGGAGGCCACGCCCGAGGACTCGTGGAGCTCGAACCAGATGCTCTTGCCCTCGCCGCGGGGGTCCACCCCCCACGCGTCCGCGAGGAGTTCGATCAGCATCAGACCGCGGCCCGAGGAGGCCAGTTCGCCGGGGCGGCGCTTGTGGGGCAGGTCGTCGCTGTTGTCGGTGACCTCGACGCGCATCCGGCGCTCACCGGCCTCGCCGCGGACCTCCGCGAGGAGCAGCGCGTCGGCGTCGGTGTGGACGAGGACGTTGGTCAGCGTCTCGGACAGCAGCAGGACCGCCGAGTCGATCTGGTCGGCGCAGGGCCAGTCGTGGAGCAGTTCGCGGAGCTGCTGGCGGGCCACCCCGACCCGTTCGGGCTCCGCCTGGGCCACCGAGAGCATGGTGCGGCGGACCGCGGGTCGTACGGCGGCCGGGTCCCTGAGCTCTCCCTGCCGGTGCAGCAGCAGGACCGCTATGTCGTCCTCGCGGCGGTCGGCGAGGGGGCCGGTGGTGTGGTGGGAGGACGGACCGTGGACGGCCTGGATCAGGGCGTCGGCGAGTTCCTCCAGGTCGCCGTCGTGGGTCTCCAGGATGGTGCGGATCCGCTTCCAGCCGGTCTCGAAGTCGTGGCCGCCGGTCTCGATCAGCCCGTCGGTGCACAGCATCAGCGTCTCGCCGGGCTCCAGGGTGATCCGGGTCGTGGGGTAGTCGGCGTCCGGGTCGATGCCCAGCGGGAGGCCGCCTTCCGTGCGCCGGGCCAGGACCGTGCCGTCGGCCATGCGGATCGCCGGGTCGGGATGGCCGGCCCGCGCCACCTCCAGGACGCCGGTGACAGGATCGGCCTCGACGTACAGGCAGGTCGCGAAGCGCATGTCGGAGGGGGCGTCGACGCCGTACGTCATGCCGTTGAGGAAGCGTGAGGCGCGGGAGAGGACCGCGTCGGGGCGGTGGCCCTCGGCGGCGTAGGCGCGCAGGGCGATGCGGAGCTGGCCCATCAGGCCCGCCGCCCGTACGTCGTGGCCCTGCACGTCCCCGATGACCAGGGCGAACCGTCCGGTGCCGGACCCGGTCCGGGAGGTGCCGCCGGGCAGCGGGATCATGTCGTACCAGTCGCCGCCGACCTGGAGGCCGCCGCCGGTGGGGACGTACCGGGCGGCGACGGTCATGCCCGGTATCTCCGGGCCGAGGGTGGGGAGCATCGAGCGCTGGAGGCCGTCGGTCAGCTCGCGCTCCGACTCGGCCAGGCCCGCGCGGGACAGGGCCTGGGCCAGCATGCGGGCCACCGTGGTGAGGACCGAGCGCTCGTCCGGGGTGAACGCCACCGGGTAGGCGAAGGCCGCCATCCACGCGCCCATCGTGCGGCCGGCCACCGTCAGCGGCAGGAACGCCCAGGACTGGCGGTCGAAGCGCTGGGCGAGCGGCCAGGTGACCGGGTAGCGGGAGCGGTAGGCCTCGGGGCTGGAGAGGTAGACGGCACGGCCGGTGCGCACGACCTCGGCGGCCGGGTAGTCCGTCTCCAGGGACATGTGGGAGAAGGGGCTCTCGTCACCGGGCTGCTGGCCGTGGTGGCCGATGATCGTCAGCCGGTCGCCCTCGACGCCGAAGACGGCCAGGCCGTCGGGGCTGAACCCCGGCATGGACAGGCCCGCGGCCACCCGCAGCACCTCGGCGGTGGAGCGGGCCTCGGCCAGGGCGCGGCCGGCGTCCAGCAGGAAGGCCTCGCGGGAGCGCCGCCAGTCGCCGGTGACCGCGGTGCGTCCGGCGGGGGTGCCGGGGGTCGGCTCGGTGACCTCCTGGAGCGTGCCGATCAGCCGGAAGGACTTCTTGGCCTTGTCGTAGGACGGCTTGGAGCGGCTGCGTACGGTACGGATCACCCGGCCCCGCTCGTCCATGATCCTGATCCGGACCTCGGCGAGCGTGTGCTCGGCGACGGCGAGCCCGACGACGCTGATGATCTCGTTCCAGTCGACCGGGTGCAGACGGGCCCGTGCCTGGGCCTCGGTGAGGGTGGTCCGCTCGGCGGGCAGCCCGAGCAGCCGGGCGGCCTCCGCGTCGACCGTGACCAGTTCGGTGGCGGTGTCCCAGTGCCACAGGCCGGTCGCGAGGGCGGTGAGGACGTCCCCCACGGCGGGCAGGGGCTCACCAGTGCGCATTGCCCCACTTTAAGAACAGGAGATCGAGAAGTGCCACTGTTGGCCGAGTCGTAATGGTGGGGAGGCGATCTTGGGGGCCCCGGTAGGCTGGGACCTGTTTCACGTGAAACACGCCCCTCGATCCGCGAAGACTGGATGAACGACGATGCATCGGTACAGGTCCCACACCTGCGGCGAGCTCCGCTCCTCTGACGTCGGTACCGACGTCCGGCTGAGTGGCTGGCTGCACAATCGGCGCGACCTGGGCGGCATCCTCTTCATCGATCTGCGCGATCACTACGGCATCACGCAGTTGGTCGCCCGTCCCGGCACGCCCGCGTACGAGGCCCTCGACAAGCTGACCAAGGAGTCCACGGTCCGCGTCGACGGCAAGGTCGTCTCCCGCGGCACCGAGAACGTCAACCCGGACCTGCCCACCGGTGAGGTCGAGGTCGAGGTCGGCGAGGTCGAGCTGCTCGGCGCGGCCGCCCCGCTGCCGTTCACGATCAACACCGAGGACGGGGTCAACGAGGAGCGGCGCCTGGAGTACCGCTTCCTCGACCTGCGCCGCGAGCGCATGCACAAGAACATCATGCTGCGGTCGTCGGTGATCGCCTCGATCCGCTCGAAGATGGTCGCCCTCGGCTTCAACGAGATGGCGACCCCGATCCTGTCGGCGACCTCTCCCGAGGGCGCCCGTGACTTCGTGGTCCCCTCCCGTCTGAACCCGGGCAAGTTCTATGCCCTGCCGCAGGCGCCGCAGCAATTCAAGCAGTTGCTGATGATCTCCGGCTTCGACCGGTACTTCCAGATCGCGCCCTGCTTCCGTGACGAGGACGCGCGCGCGGACCGTTCGCCGGGCGAGTTCTACCAGCTCGACGTCGAGATGAGCTTCGTCGAGCAGGAGGACGTCTTCCAGCCGATCGAGCAGCTCATGACCGAGCTGTTCACGGAGTTCGGCGGCGGCCGCGAGGTCACCTCGCCGTTCCCGCGGATCCCGTTCCGCGAGGCGATGCTGAAGTACGGCTCCGACAAGCCGGACCTGCGCGCCAAGCTGGAGCTCGTCGACATCACCGATGTCTTCGAGGGCTCGGAGTTCAAGGCGTTCGCCGGCAAGCACGTGCGGGCGCTGGCGGTGCCGGACGTCTCCGCGCAGCCGCGGAAGTTCTTCGACCAGCTCGGTGACTTCGCGGTCTCGCAGGGTGCCAAGGGCCTGGCCTGGGTGCGGGTGGCCGAGGACGGTTCGCTGTCCGGCCCGATCGCGAAGTTCCTCACCGAGGAGAACGTCGCCGAGCTGACCAAGCGCCTGTCGCTGGCCGCCGGTCACGCGGTGTTCTTCGGCGCGGGCGAGTTCGACGAGGTCTCGAAGATCATGGGCGCGGTCCGCGTCGAGGCCGCCAAGCGTGCCGGGCACTTCGAGGAGGGCGTCTTCCGGTTCTGCTGGATCGTCGACTTCCCGATGTACGAGAAGGACGAGGAGACCGGCGCGATCGACTTCTCGCACAACCCGTTCTCCATGCCGCAGGGCGGTCTGGAGGCCCTGGAGAACCAGGACCCGCTGGACATCCTGGGCTGGCAGTACGACATCGTCTGCAACGGCGTGGAGCTGTCCTCCGGCGCGATCCGGAACCACGAGCCCGAGATCATGCTCAAGGCCTTCGAGATCGCGGGCTACGACCGGGAGACCGTCGAGGAGAAGTTCGCCGGCATGCTGCGCGCGTTCCGCTTCGGCGCCCCGCCGCACGGCGGCATCGCCCCGGGTGTCGACCGCATCGTGATGCTCCTCGCGGACGAGCCCAACATCCGCGAGACCATCGCCTTCCCGCTCAACGGCAACGCCCAGGACCTGATGATGGGCGCGCCGACGGAGCTGGAGGAGGCCCGGCTGAGGGAGCTGCACCTGACGGTGCGCAAGCCGCAGCCGAAGTAGGTCCTTGCGACCGTAGGTGGCTTCAGGTGGCTCGGAACCGACGTCGGTTCCGAGCCACTTCGCTATTCACAGCTCTTTCCGATGTTCCTGCCAGGATTCCCGCCCCTACGGTCCCTGGCCATGACGGAAAACCAGAGCGCCGAAGAGACAGGGAAGCTGAAACGCCGTACGGTCCTGGCGGCCGGTGGCGTGACCGCGCTCGCCGTGGGCGTGGGTGCCGCCTTCACGGTGGACGCGGCCGCCGGCGGGGAGACGGCCGCCCAGGCCGAGGCCTGCTACCTGCTGACCTCGGAGATGGTCGAGGGCCCGTACTACATCGACGCGGACAGGATCCGAAGAGACGTCACCGAGGACCGGGAGGGCATCCCGCTCGTCCTGGGGCTCAAGGTGATCGACGCCGGGACGTGCAGGCCGATCGCGAACGCGGCCGTCGACATCTGGCACTGCGACGCCGTGGGCGTCTACTCGGGCTACGAGGACATGGGCAGCGGGGGCGGAGGCGGCCCGATGCCGACGGGGAGCCCCACCGGCACGCCCACCGGCATGCCGACGGACGTACCGACCGGGCCGCCGCCGGGCGGGGGCGGCGGGCACCAGGAGCCCACCGACGACACCCGCTACCTGCGCGGCACCTGGCGCACCGACCGGCACGGTCACGTCACCTTCAGGACGGTGTTCCCCGGCTGGTACCGGGGCCGCTGCGTGCACATCCACACCAAGGTGCACGTGGACGGCGAGTGGACCGACGCCGGTTACGAGGGCGGACGCACCTGCCACACCGGCCAGTTCTTCTTCGCCGAGGAGGCCGTGCTGGCATCCGCCGAGGTCGAGCCGTACGCCTCCAACACGACCGAGCGGACCACGCTCGACGAGGACACGATCTACGACGGCAACGGCACCCAGGGCGGTCTGCTGAGGCTGCGCTACCGCGAGGACGACATCGCGCGGGGCGTGAGCGCGTCGCTCACGGTCGGCGTGGATCCGGACGCCACGCACGACGGGTGAGGCAAGGCGTGCCGACCGCTTCCTTTGAAGGGGTCATAGTCCGCACCCACGCTCCTGACAGTCTCCTTACCTAGCTTCCCTGCCCATGACGGGAAACCAGAACAGTGAGCCGAAACACAAGCAGGACCTGACGCGGCGCAAGGTCGTCGTGGCCGGGGCGGGCGCCGCCGTGGCGGTGGGTGCGGCGGGCACCCTCGCCGCGTCGGGGGCCTTCGCGGGCGAGACCGGCACGACGGCCACCGCGAGCGGCAGCTCCACCGCGTCGGAGGCCTGCTACAGGCTCACCTCGGAGACCACCGAGGGGCCGTACTACATCGACGCGGACAAGATCCGCCAGGACATCACCGAGGACAAGGAGGGCATCCCGCTCACCCTCAGGCTCAAGGTGGTCGACTCCGAGACCTGCAAGCCGATCGCGAACGCGGCCGTCGACATCTGGCACTGCGACGCGCTCGGCATCTACTCGGGCTACGAGGCCTCGTCGACCGGCGGCGGTGGCGGCGGCGCCCCGACCGACGCCCCCTCGGGCACGCCGAGCGGTACGCCGACGGGGGCACCGCCGTCGGGCGCGCCGAGCGGCGGCACCGGCGGCGGGGTCCACCAGGAGCCCACCGACGACGAGCGCTACCTGCGCGGCACCTGGAGGACCGACCGGCACGGCCAGGTCACCTTCAAGACGATCTTCCCGGGCTGGTACCAGGGCCGCTGCGTGCACGTCCACACCAAGGTGCACGTCAACGGCGAGTGGACGGACGCCGGTTACGAGGGCGGCAACACCTGCCACACCGGCCAGTTCTTCTTCGCCGAGGAGTCCGTGCTCGCCTCCGCCGAGGTCCCGCCGTACTCCACCAGCACCACCGAGCGCACCACGCTCACCGAGGACACGATCTACGACCAGAGCGGCACCACCGGCGGGCTGCTCAAGCTGAAGTACAACAAGAAGAACATCGCCAAGGGCGTCACCGGTTCGATCACGATGGGCGTCGACCCGGACGCGACGAACGACAACACCACGATGTGAGGCCATGACCCCGTAGGAGGGCGCCCGGGACCACGACGGCCCCGGGCGCCGGAGTCCTCTCCTGGCCGACAGGGCTCACGTGTCGTAGGTCCCGTCCCAGGGCTCCGCGAAGGCGAGGCGGTCCGGGTAGAGCTCCGCCCACTGCTCGCCCTCGTCCTCGCGGATCACCAGGCCGAAGCGGACGCCCTCGTGGGTGATGCTGAAGGGACGGATCGCGATGTCCGTGTACGAGCGGCGGGGGAGGCTGCGGAGCAGGGTCGCGCGGTGGACCTGCGCACGGGTGAGGGGCGAGGCCTCGCCCTCTGGCTCGCGCTGCTGCTCCGCCCAGGTCCCGGCGCACCAGATGTCCGAGTCGCGGTAATTGCCCTCGGTGTCGAAGGTGTGCAGGACCGCGAACAGGCGTTTCTGATCTTCCCAGCCCTCCTCGAGGCGGAACCCCTCAGGGAAGGCATATGTGATCGACGCCAGGAACTGACCCTCCGCATACCGCCCGATCGTCTCGGTGCGGTGCTTCGGCTCGTACGCGACAGGAATGACCCCGGGCACTGCCATGGCGCAAACCATACGGCTTGGCGCGGACACGGCGATGCCCGGGTCGGTATCCGGACAGTCCCCTGCCGGTCCGGGACCGCGGGAAGCGGCCCCGGCCTATTCGGGGGCGCCGCCGAAGCGCTCCTTGTACGTCTCCAGGTCCTCGTCCGTCAGCTTGGCGAACAGGACCGGGGGGACCGTGAAGGGGACGCCGGGGGTGAGGGCGGTCAGGGCGCGGGCCTCGTCGGCGGTGACCCAGGTGGCGGTGTCGGAGGGCAGGGCGAAGGCCTGGCGCATGGCGGCCGAGGTCGCCGGGATGAACGGCTCCGAGACCACCGCGTACAGGTGGATCAGGTTCATCGCCGTGCGCAGCGTCAGGGCCGCGGCGTCCTTGTCCGTCTTGATCTCCAGCCAGGGGGCCTTCTCCTCCAGGTAGGAGTTGCCCGCCGACCACAGGGCGCGCAGCGCCGCCGCCGCCTTGCGGAACTGGAGCGCCTCCATCTGGGACTCGTACTCCGCGAGGAGACGGGCGATCTCCTCGCCCAGCTTGGCCTCCGCCTCGCCCGGCGCACCGCCGGCCGGGACCTCCTCGCCGAAGCGCTTCTTGGAGAAGGACAGGACGCGGTTGACGAAGTTGCCGAGGGTGTCGGCGAGGTCCTTGTTGACGGTCGCCGTGAAGTGCTCCCAGGTGAAGGACGAGTCGTCCGACTCCGGGGCGTTGGCGATCAGGAAGTAGCGCCAGTAGTCGGCGGGGAGGATGTCGAGGGCCTGGTCGGTGAAGACGCCCCGCTTCTGGGACGTGGAGAACTTCCCGCCGTAGTACGTCAGCCAGTTGAAGGCCTTGACGTAGTCGACCTTCTTCCACGGCTCGCGCACACCCAGCTCGGTGGCCGGGAACATCACCGTGTGGAACGGGACGTTGTCCTTCGCCATGAACTCGGTGTAGCGGACGTCGGTGTCGACGTCGTACCACCACGACTTCCAGTCCCGGTTCTCCGGGTCCAGGTCCGCCCACTCCTTGGTCGCGCCGATGTACTCGATCGGGGCGTCGAACCAGACGTAGAAGACCTTGCCCTCCGCCGCCAGCTCCGGCCAGGTGTCGGCCGGGACCGGCACGCCCCAGTCCAGGTCACGGGTGATCGCGCGGTCGTGCAGGCCCTCGGTCAGCCACTTGCGGGCGATGGAGGAGGCCAACTGCGGCCAGTCGTCCTCGTGCCGGGAGACCCACTCCTCGACCTCGTGCTGGAGCTTGGACTGGAGGAGGAAGAGGTGCTTGGTCTCGCGGACCTCCAGGTCGGTGGAGCCGGAGATCGCCGAGCGCGGGTTGATGAGATCCGTGGGGTCCAGGACCCGGGTGCAGTTCTCGCACTGGTCGCCGCGGGCCTTGTCGTAGCCGCAGTGGGGGCAGGTGCCCTCGACATAGCGGTCCGGGAGGAAGCGGCCGTCGGTCGGGGAGTAGACCTGGCGGATCGCCCGCTCCTCGATGAAGCCGTTCTCGTTGAGGCGGCGGGCGAAGTGCTGGGTGATCTCGACGTTCTGCTGCGAGGAGCTGCGGCCGAAGTAGTCGAAGGCCAGCGCGAAGCCGTCGTAGACCGCCTTCTGCGCGTCGTGCGCCTGCGCGCAGAACTCGTCGACGGGCAGGCCCCGCTCCTTGGCCGCGAGCTCGGCGGGCGTGCCGTGCTCGTCCGTCGCGCAGATGTAGAGGACCTCGTGGCCGCGCTGGCGCAGGTAACGGGAGTAGACGTCCGCCGGGAGCATGGACCCCACCATGTTGCCCAGGTGCTTGATCCCGTTGATGTACGGAAGGGCGCTGGTGATGAGGTGTCGAGCCATCGGGGGCTGCTCCCAGGTCGGGTCGTTTGTTGGTGCTTGCGAACCTTGAAATCGTAGCCGACACGGGTGGGCCGCCCGCTTCCCGTTTTACGGGGTGGGAAGGGGCGGCCGCTCGTCTCCGACGGTGGTGCGGTGCTACGGCGTCACGGGCGCCACTTCGCCAGGACGCCCTCGTAGATCTCCGCGTCCGTGAGCTCCTTCGGGGTCTCCCCCGCGAGGAAGTGGGACGTGTTCGCGAGCTTGAGCTTGCGGAGGTAGTCGAAGGCCTTGTTCTCCGGGTCACCGAAGGCGACGAAGGAGAAGAAGACGGCGGGGTGGGACTTCGCCGCCTCCGTGAACGCCTGGGTGGCGGGGGTCTTCGCGTCCGGGGCGCCGTCGGTCTGGAAGACGACCAGGGCGGGGGTGTCGGGAGCGTTCTTGGTGTGCTGCGCCAGCACCTCCTCGACGGCCGCGTGATAGCTGGTACGGCCCATGCGGCCGAGCCCGGCGTGCAGGTCGTCGATCCTGTTCTCGTGGTCGGTGAGGGTGAGCTCGCCGGTGCCGTCCAGTTCGGTGGAGAAGAAGACGACGTGCACCTTGGACTCGGGGTCCAGGTGGGCGGCGAGCGCCAGCGTCTGCTCCCCGAGCGCCTGCGCGGAGCCGTCCTTGTAGTACGGCCGCATGCTCGCCGAGCGGTCCAGGACCAGGTACGTCTTCGCCGTGGTGCCGGTGAGGCCGTGGGCGGCGAGGGTGCGGGCGGCGGCGTCGTACGCGCTGCGGAGCCCGGCCGGCACGGAGCCCGACGCGGCCGGCTCCTGAGCGGGGTTCTCCTTAGCGCCGGCCTCTTCGGCGACGGGCTCGCTGGAGGGTGCCTGCTCGGGGGCGGGCTCTTCGGCGGCCAGGACCTCGGCGGGGGTTGCGTCAGCGGTGACCGGCTCGACGACGGGCTCGCTGGGGGAGGGCTGCTCGGAAGCGGTGCTCTCGGCGGCCGACTCCTCGGAAGCAGCCTCCTCGGCGGAAGCCGTCTCGGCGGTGGGCTCCTGGGCGCCGGGCTCGGTGACCGGGGTCCCTTCCGCGGCGGAGGACTTCTCGGCGACCGGCTCGCCGGCCGGGGTGCTCTGGGAGGCGGTCTCTTCGGAGGTGGTGCTCTTGGCGGCCGGCTTCCTGGGCGCCTTCTTCGCGGCGGGAGCCTTCTGGGTGGCGGGCTCCTCGGACGCGGTCTCGGCGACCGGTTCCTCGGCGGAGGGCTCGTCGGCCGGGGTGTTCTCGGAGGGGGTCTCGTCGGAGGTGGCGCTCTCGGCGGCCGACTTCTGGGGAGCCTTCCCCTCGGCGGGAGCCGCCTTGGCGGCGGGCTCCTCGGACGCGGCTTCGGACGTCTTCTCCTCGGCCGGAGCCTTCTCCGTGGCCGGTTCCTCGGCGGTGGGCTCGTCGGCCGGGGTGCTCTCGGAGGGGGTCTCTTCGGAGGTGGTGCTCTTGGCGGCCGGCTTCCTGGGCGCCTTCTTCGCGGCGGGAGCCTTCCGGGTGGCGGGCTCCTCGGATGCGGTTTCGGTGGCCGGTTCCTCGGCGGTGGGCTCGTCGGCGGGGGTGCTCTCGGAGGGGGGCTCCTCGGAGGTGGCGCCCTCGGCGGCCGGTTCCTCGGGCGCCTTCTCCTCGGTCGCGGCTTCGGCGATCGGTTCCGCGGCCGGGGTGCTCTCGGAGGGGGTCTCCTCCGAGGCGGTGCCCTCTGCGGGCTGGTCCTCGGGCGCCTGCTCCTTCGCGGACGCCTCGGCCTCTGCCGCCGGCTCCTCGGAGATCTCCGCGGTGGCCTGCGGCTTCTCGGCCGGGGTCGCCTCGGAGACCGGCCTTCCCGCGGTGGCCTGCGGCTCCTCCGTCGGGGTCGCCTCGGCGACCGGCTTCCTGGAGGCAGCCGGAGACTCCTCCGTGGACGCGTCCCGCGTCGACGGCTCAGCGGTGGCCGGTTCCGTCGCCGCGCTCTCAGCGGGCGCCTCGTCGGACGACTTGGTCTCGGCCGACACCTTCTCCGTCCGAGCCGCCGGTTCCTCGGTAGCTTCAGTCGTCTCCGCCCCCTGCGCCTCAACGGCCGGTGTCGCGGCAGACGTCGGCCCGTCCTTCCCCGCACCCCCCGCCGGAGGCGCCTGCGTGGGGACCGACACGTTGTCGAAGGCCGCCGAGACCAGTTCGTGCTCGGAGTCGGTGGAGAGTGTGGCGGAACGCGGCTCGGGGACCTTGGCGGTCGCCGCGGTCGCCGGGGTCGGCTCGGTCGCGGGGGACGGGAGCTTCGGTTCCGTCGCCTCCTGCGAAGGAACCGCACCCTCTGCCTCGGTGGCAGCGCCCTTGCGTGATCGGCCGCCGAACGCGTTCCGCAGGAGAGTGAGAATGCCCATGTGCGCAACCCTTCGCATGAGTTGAAGCCCGTCAATCCCTGGCCAGGACGGACACGTAAGGTTAGCGGCCCCGCATGGCGATCTTGGGCAGGGGCAGGTGGCCGGGGCCCGAGGCGTCAAGACCTGCTTCCAGCCTTCACTCGTGCGTGACGTCAACTCCGCTACGTCCACCCCGGGTTCATTCGCCGTTCACCGCCCCGCCCCGCTCTCGCACAGACGCGCGCCTACCGTCCGTCACGCGAGCTTCAAGGGGAAGCAAGGGGAGAGTAAAAGTGCGCACACAGTTGCCGTTGATCAGCACCACCCATGGGCCGAACGCGTCGCATCCCGGTGGGCGGTCCGCCCTGACCTGCCGTTTCCGGTGTGGTGATGCCTGTTTCCACCCGGCGCCCAACACCTCCTCCAACCCGTACGTCGGCGATGTCATCGCCACCGCGCTCAGCCGCCGCTCGATGATGCGCGCCGCCGCCGTCGTGACCGTCGCCGCCGCGGCCGGCACCGCGGGCGGGGTCCTCGCCGCTCCCTCGGCCGAAGCCGCCCCGCAGACCGAAGCCGCCCCGCAGGCGGGGGCCGGGCGGAAACCCCGGGGCAGGGCCGCCCGCGGACTCCGGTTCACCCCCGTCGCGCCCAACACCGACGACAGAGTGACCGTCCCGGCCGGCCACTCCCAGAACGTCGTCGTCCGCTGGGGCGAGCCCATCCTGCGCGGCGCCCCCGCCTTCGACCCGGAGAAGCAGACCGCCGCCGCCCAGGCCGGCCAGTTCGGGTACAACAACGACTTCCTCGCGCTGCTGCCCCTGCCGGGCGAGCGCGGCCGGCAGGTGCTCGTCGCCAACCACGAGTACACCGACGAGATCCTGATGTTCCGCGGCTACGACGCCGCCGCCCCCACTCGTGAGCAGGTCGAGATCGCCTGGGCCGCGCACGGGCTGTCCGCCGTGGTCGTGGAGGAGAACAGGAGGAACGGCGCGCTCACCGTCGTACCCCGGCACCACCTGAACCGGCGCGTCACCGCCACGACCGAGTTCCGGCTGACCGGGCCCGCCGCGGGCTCCGACCTGTTGAGGACCTCCGCCGACCCGACCGGCCGTAAGGTGCTCGGCACGCTCAACAACTGCTCCGGCGGCACCACCCCGTGGGGCACCACCCTCCACGGCGAGGAGAACTTCAACCAGTACTTCGCGGGCGCGAGCCGGGCGACGGACAAGCGGTACGGGATCGGGACGGGCGCCAGCGAGCGCAAGTGGGAGCAGTTCGACAAGCGCTTCGACGTCGCCCAGGAGCCCAACGAGGTCCACCGCTTCGGATACGTCGTCGAGCTCGACCCGTACGACCCGACCTCCGTGCCCCGCAAGCACACCGCGCTCGGCCGGTTCAAGCACGAGGGCGCGACCGTGCGGCTCACGCACGACGGCCGTCCGGTCGTGTACTCCGGGGACGACGAGCGGTTCGACTACTTCTACAAGTTCGTCGGCAGCAAGCGGATGAGGCACGGGACCTCGCGGGCCGTGCGCGAGCACAATCTCTCCCTGCTCGACGAGGGGACGCTGTACGTCGCCCGGCTCACCGGTGACTCCCCCGCCATCGAGATCGACGGCGCCGGGAAGCTGCCCGCCGACGGGGAGTTCGACGGCAGCGGGGAGTGGATCCCGCTGGCCACCGCCACGGCGAAGGGAGCCGTGTCGCACGTCGAGGGCATGAGCGCCGACGAGGTGTTCGTCTTCACGCGGCTCGCCGGTGACAAGGTGGGGGCGACCAAGATGGACCGGCCCGAGGACATCGAGCCCAACCCGCGCACCGGCAAGGTGTACGTGGCCCTGACGAACAACACCAACCGGGGCGTGGGCGCGAACGCCCCGGCCGACGAGGCCAACCCGCGCAACGCCAACAAGCACGGGCACATCCTGGAGCTCACCGAGCGCTGGAACCGGGCCGACAGCACGAGGTTCGCCTGGACGCTGTTCCTCGTCGCCGGTGACCCGGAGGACCCCGCGACCTACTTCGCGGGCTTCCCGAAGGACGACGTCAGCCCCATCTCCTGCCCGGACAACGTGGCCTTCGACCCGCACGGCAACCTGTGGATCTCCACCGACGGGAACCAGCTCGGCTCGCACGACGGGCTGTTCGGCGTGGCCACCGCGGGCGAGCGGCGCGGTGAGCTCAAGCAGTTCCTGACGGTGCCGACGGGGGCCGAGACCTGCGGTCCGCTGGTGCAGGACCGGCGGGTGCTGGTCGCGGTGCAGCATCCGGGCGAGATCAGCGGGGCGACGGTGGAGAAGCCGGCGAGCACCTGGCCCGACGGGCCCGGAAGGATCGTGCGGCCGGCCGTCGTCGCGGTGTGGCGCGCGGACGGCGAGGACATCGGCGTCTGAACCCGGGGCGGCTGCCCGTCCTCGGTCAGGGAATGGCCGGAACCGCCGGTCGCCGCTCCCGGCGGCCGTCCTCTTCCAGCCATTCCCGGTACGCCGGCGCCTGTCGCGCGCTCTCCCAGTACGCCTCCTCCAGCGCGGGACGGACCCCGTCCAGGTCCGTCTCGGTGCGGGCCGCGAGCAGGAGCCGTACCCCGAGCGGGTCGCCGTGCAGCCGCCGTACCGCCATGTCGGGGCGGGGCACCCGGGTCGGCTGGCAGACGGTGACGACCTCGCCGGTGGCGACCAGGGCGTCGGCCGTGTGGTAATCGCCGTACAGGACCACGGGGTTGACGCCGGCCGCGCGGAACATGCGCTGCACCGCGTCCCATTCGCCGTCGACCGTGGGGTCGATCATCCAGCGGTCCTGGGCCAGGTCGGCCAGCGCGACCACGGGTTTCGCGGTCGCCGGATGGTCCGCGGGCAACGACACGAACTGCGGCTCGCGGTCCACCAGGACCCGCAGGCACAGTTCCCGCGGGATGTGCAGCGGGCAGCCCTCCACCTCGTGCACGAACGCCACGTCGAGCTGGCCGTCGGCGACCATGCGCAGCAGGGCGTTGGGGGAGACGTTCATGTGGAGGGTGGGGTCCTGGCCGCGGGCGCGCAGCCGGCGCAGCCAGCCCGACAGGGCCCGGCTCGCGGTGGAACCGACCCGGAGCTGCGGTCCGCCCGTCGCGGCCGCGCGGGCGTCGGCCACCAGGGAGCGCATCTCGGCCACCAGGGGGCGGGCCCGGCTGAGGACCAGCCGCCCCAGCGGGGTGGGGCGGCAGCCGGATCTGGCGCGCACGAACAGCGCACCGCCCAGCGCCTGTTCGATCCGGCGCAACTGGGTGCTCAGCGACGGCTGGGCGACGCCCAGATGACGGGCGGCCCGGTGCAGGCTGCCGGTGTCGGCTATGGCCACCAGCGCGCGGAGGTGTCTGACCTCAAGGTCCATGCGATCGGAGCGTAAGGCGGGGGCAGGGGTTGCACCAGAGGTGCCGAACTCCCGTGATAGGGCCGCGCTATCACCGGTTGGCATCATCACAGCCGCCGCACAGGCACCGACACTCACATCGACGACTCACCCCCACCAAGGAGTCTCGATGCGAAAGCACCTCTGTGCCCTCACCGCGACAGCGGCCGCCCTCGGACTGGCAACGGCCGGTCTGGCCACGGCGGTTCCCGCTGCCGCCGCACCCGCCCCCGCGCCGCAGGCCGGCTACACCGCGGCCACGACGACGGACACCAGCGACGCCTTCTTCCAGGCCGTCCTGAGGTCCGTGGCCGAGAAGCGGGCCGCGAACCCGACCAGTGCCGCCGCCGTCACCGTCGTGTACGACGCCTCCCGGGCGCCCTCGTTCAGCGCCCAGATAAGCCGCAGCGCCCAGATATGGAACAGCTCGGTGTCCAACGTCAGACTCCAGTCGGGGTCGGCGTCGAGCGCCGACTTCTCGTACCGCGAGGGCAACGACTCGCGCGGTTCGTACGCCTCGACCGACGGTCACGGCAGCGGCTACATCTTCCTGGACTACCGGCAGAACCAGCAGTACGACTCCACCCGGGTCACCGCCCACGAGACCGGGCACGTGCTCGGTCTGCCCGACCACTACTCCGGTCCGTGCAGCGAGCTGATGTCGGGCGGCGGTCCCGGCCCGTCCTGCACCAACGCCATCCCGAACTCGACCGAGCGCAGCCGGGTGAACCGGCTCTGGGCGAACGGTCTGGCCGCGGCGATGGACAAGGCCCTGCAGAAGTCCGCCCGTTAGCCGACAGCCGCCACCCCCCACCCCGGTGCGGGCCGCCCACCACGAGAGGGCGGCCCGCACCGGCATGCCGCAGGTCAGCGCGGTGACGTGACGGCCCGCGCCGCCGCCACTTCCTGGCGGACCGGCTCCAGCACACTGCCCGCGGGTCCGGTGAGGTCGGTGCGGACCTCGTAGAGGGTCTCCGCCTCCCGCAATCCCTCCGCCAACTCCCTGAGCTGAAGCGTCACCTGGGCGATCTCGGCCGGGGACGGGGGCTGCGCTCCGTGCCGTACGCGGACCCGTGCCGCGGTCGTCGCGTCCACGATGCGTTCCACCGCGACGACCAGCGGCCACCAGGCCGCGGCCCGGCGTCCGGTGGGCGGGGGTTCGGTCAGCGCGCGCTGGAACTCGGTGCGGATGGCGGAGAGGTCGCGGTAGAGGCGGCGGCGCATGCGGGCCCGGGCCGAGGGTTCCGTGCCGGCGAGGAAGGCCGACTCCACATAGGTCGCGGTGTCGGCCACCGCGTCCGCCAGGCGGTCGCCCACCCGGGTGTGCCAGCTCTCCGGCCACAGCAGATAGCCCGCGACCAGGGCGATCGCGCAGCCCATCAGGGAGTCCAGCAGCCGGGGCATCAGCAGGGCCGTGCCCTGGTGGTTGAGGATGTCCGACAGGAGCAGGATCACCGGGGTGATGGCGGCCGTCTGGTAGCCGTAGCCCCGCGGGGTGAGCGCCGGGATCAGCGGGGCCAGCAGCAGCATCACCGGCACGTCCCACCAGCCGCGCGGCACCTGCGAGAGCACCGCCGCCGCGACCACCAGTCCGGCCACCGTGCCCAGCGCCCGCAGCAGGGCCCGCGAGAAGACCGAGCCGAAGTCCGGTTTCAGTACGAAGGTGATCGTCAGGGCCACCCAGTAGGAGCGCGGCACGGGGATGATCGACACCAGCGCCTGGGCCAGCCCGATGCACAGGGCCAGCCGCAGGCCGTACCGCCACGACACCCCCGACAGGGCCACGTTCCGGGCCGCGCGGGCGGCCCGGACGCCGAGCGCGGCGGGGCGGCCCAGGCGGTCGTCGATGCCACGCGGGTCCACGTCCGGCACGGCGACGACCTCGGCCGCGTGCCGCAGGGCGTGGTCGACGGCCCGGGCCGTCTCGGAGGTCGGGACGGGCAGGCTCGGGGCCGCCGCCTCCGTGGTGCCGGTCTCCACCGACCGGGCCAGACGGCGGACCGCCTCCGGGATCTCGGGGGCCAGTGGGATGCCGGACAGATGGGCCGCGGGGGCCGCCTCCACCACCGGGGTGATGGCGTTCAACTGCGCCAGCAGCCGGGTGAGTTCGGGGCTGCGGCCGTGGTGGCGGGCGCGCCGGGCGAGCACGAGGTCGTACGACTGGTTCAGGGACTGGGTGACGGCGTGCCGTGCCTCGTCGTACCGCGAGCGCCCGCAGGCCTCCATGAGGGCGGCCACGGTCCGGTAGGTGTCCGCGACCGCCGTCCGCTCCGGCACCCCGGACCTGAGCGGCCAGGCGAGCAGGGCCAGCAGCAGGACGAGCAGTCCGCCGCCGGTCATCAGCAGCGGGGCCGTCCACCAGTCGCCCGGCATCGGCAGGCCCGCGCCCACCACGGAGTTCAGCAGCAGGAGCAGGCCCGAGACGGAGGCGACCGCGCCGATCGTGGAGATCATCCCGGAGACCAGGGCGACCCCGGTGACTGCGAGGACCGCGGTCCAGCCGTGGCCGTACACCAGCGATCCGAGGGTGACGCCGACCGCGCCGAAGAGCTGGGGGATCGCGATGTTCAGGATGCGCATGCGGTACGCGTCCGCGGTGTCGCCGATGACCCCGGACAGGGCGCCCATGGAGGCGAGGGCGCCGTACAGGGGCCGGTCCACCGCGAGCCCGATCACCAGGGGCAGGGTCATCGCGATCGCCGCGCGGGCCACGGCGGGCCGGTTGACGGGGGACGGTTGCGATCGGAGGTTCCGGACCAGCCAGTCGGGCGGGGTGAGGCCGATGCGGGACATGGGGTCATTATGAACACCCCGGTCAGCCGGGCCCGTGCAGCGTGACGTCCACCAGCAGGGCGCGGTGGTCGGTGTCGGCCAGGTCCAGGAAGCGGGCATCGCGCGCGGAGAAGTCCGCCGACACCAGCACGTGGTCGATCTGCGCGCCGATCGCCGTGGCGGTGCGGGCCGGCCAGGTCGGGGTGCGGTCCGATCCCGCGAGCCGGGCCGCGTCCCGCAGGCCGGTGTCGAGGATCGCGCGGAAGGCCGCGTGGTCCTGGGAGGCGTTGAAGTCCCCGGCCAGGACGGTGGGCGCCGTGCCCACGGAGGCCGCGAAGTCGCGCAGGAGCCCCAGCTCCCGCCGCCACACGTCCAGTTGTCCCGGCAGCGGCGGCATCGGATGCGCGAGTTGCAGCCGTACGGCGTGACCGCGCACGTCGGCGACGGCCCCCGGCATGCCCATAGTGCCGTCGCGGATGCCGGCGGCGGGCTCCAGGGGGAAGCGGCTGAGGACGACGGACCCGGTCGAGCCGGCGCCCGCCACGGACCGCCGGTACGGATGGCTCGCGGACAGGGACCGCCGCAGGGCGGCCGAGCAGCCGTACTCGCACTCCTCGACGAACACGATGTCCGGCTTCTGCGCGCGGACGGCGGTGACGAGGGCGTCGGTGGCCCGCCCGAACTCGACGTTCGAGGTCATGACGCGAAAGGAGGCGAGCGCCCGCCCGTCCGGTTCGCCGCCCGGTCCGTACGGGGCGATGAACCACGCCAGCAGGCCGAGGACGACGGCCGCCCAGAGCGTCCCGGGCCACCAGCGGGTGAGCAGGGCGAGGGCCAGGCCCGCCCCGGTGGGCGCGAGCAGCCAGGGCAGGAAGGCGAGGAGCTGGGGGACGGGGGTGACGCCGTCCGTGTCGGCGAGCCGGCATCCGAGGACGACGCTCACGGCGGCGAAGAGCAGGGCGGCGGTCCAGGTACCGAGCCTTCGGCGGGTCACCGTCCCGAGCCTACGAGCGGGCGTCGGCCTTCGCCAGGAACGCCCCGAGCACGGCGTTGAACTCCTGCGCCCGTTCCAGGTTGGGCAGGTGCGCCGCCCCCTCGAAGACGTGCAGCTCCGCGTCCGGGAGCGCCGCGTGCATGGCCTCGGCGTCGGCGACCGGCGTGTAGGTGTCGTCGGCGCCCACCAGCACCAGCGCCGGGACCGCGACCCGGGTCAGCAGTTCGCGGTAGTCGGGGCGGGCGGCACGGGCGCGCAGGGCCGCCGCCGCGGAGGCGGGCCGGGTGGCCGTCATCATGCCGTGGACGTGCGCCTTGACCTCGGGGGAGGCGTAGGGCGCGACCATCTTCTCCAGTACCTCGTCGGCGTAGCCGCGCATCCCCTCGCGCTCCAGTCGGTCCGCCATGGCGTGCCGGACCCGTACGCCCTCCGCGGTCTCCGCCGCCGGGAAGGTGTCGGCGAGGACCAGGGCCCGGATCCGCCCGGGGAAGAGCCGGTAGCAGTCCATGACGATCTGGCCGCCCATGGACAGGCCCGCCAGCACGCACTCCGGTACGTCGTGTTCGTCGAGCAGCGCCTCGATGTCCCGGGCGAAGCGCTCGAAGCGGTCGACCTCGGCGGTCGGCCGAGCGGGGCCGTAGCCGCGCAGGTCCGGGGCGAGCACGCGGTGGGAGGCGGCGAACGCCTCGATCTGCGGGCGCCACATCGTGTGGTCGAAGGGGTGGCCGTGCACCAGGACCAAGGGGATCGCCGTCATGCCGCCGACCCTAGGTCGGCCCGGCTTCTCGGTGCAATAAAATCTTTGCCCTCAGTGCAATCGGAGCAGTGCCATCGCAGCAGTGCGCTCACAGGGGGTCCTCGTGCACGACTACCGGCGTATCGCCGACCGCCTAGCCGCCGACATCACCACCGGACGGCTCCGGCCGGGCGAACGCCTGCCCCCGCAGCGGAAGTTCGCCCGCCGACACGGCATCGCCGCGTCCACGGCGGAACGGGCGTACGGCGAACTCGTACGGCGGGGCCTGGTCGTCGGCGAGGTCGGACGCGGCACCTTCGTGAAGGCCACCGCGCCCGGGCCGTCCGGCAGGGGTCTCATCGAGGACGCGGGGACCCCCGTCAACCTGGAGCTCAACTACCCGTCCGCCGAAGGTCAGTCCGAGCTGCTCGCCGACACCCTCGCGCCGCTGCTGCGCCCCGACGTCCTGACCGAGGCCCTCCGCCCGGCGGCCGCCACCGGCACCCCGGCCGTCCGCGCCGCCGTCGCCGCCCTTCTCACCACCCCCGGCTGGCGCCCCGAGCCGTCCCGGATCCTGTTCACGGGCAACGCCCGCCAGTCCGTCGCCGCCGCCCTCGCCTCCCTGGTGCGGCCGGGCGGCCGGGTCGGCGTCGAGGAGCTGACGTATCCCGTGGTCAAGGAGATCGCGGCCCGGCTCGGCATCACCCTGGTGCCGCTGGCCACCGACGAGGACGGCCTGCGCCCCGAGGCGGTGGCCGCCGCCCACCGCACCGCCCCCCTGTCGGCCCTCTACGTGCAGCCGACCCTGCACAACCCGACGTCCGTCACCATGAGCCCCGGGCGCCGGCGCCGGCTCGCGGCCACCGTGACCGACCTCGGTCTTCCCGTCGTGGAGGACCGCATCTGGTCGTTCCTGGCCGAGGCGGACGACCCCTTCGCCGCGCACGCCCCCGCCCTCACCCATGTCGTCGACGGCCTGTCCAAGCGGGTCGCGCCCGGGCTCACCGTCGGCTTGCTCGTCGTACCGGAAGGACGGGCGGACGCGGTGGCCGACGCCGTCCGCTCCGGGGGGTGGAGTGCCGGGCGGTTCGCGCTGGAGGCGGCGGCCCGCTGGACGGTGGACGGGACCGTGGCACGACTGGTCGGGGCGAAGCGGGCCGACGCGGCGTACCGGCAGCGGGTGCTGGCCGAGTGCCTGGCCGGGTTCGCCGTACGGTCCGATCCGCGCGCCTACTACGCCTGGTGGGAGCTGCCGGACCCCTGGCGGGCGGACACCTTCACGGCCGCCGCCGCGGCGCTCGGCATCGCCCTGACGCCCGGGCCCGCCTTCGCCGTCGACCCGAACCGCACCCCGGACGCGGTCAGGCTCGGGCTCGCGTCGGCCGCTGTGCCGGATCTGGAACGGGCCCTGCGGACCCTCGCCGGGCTCGCAGCGAGCCGTACCGGCCGGTGACCCAGCAGGTCAGGGCGACCGCCAGGCCGACGGCCACCAGCAGCCAGGAGACGGTGCGCAGGGTGCCGGTCAGGGCGTCGTAGACGGCCCCCGCGGCCGGGCGGCGCACCGGGTCGGCCAGGTCGGTCAGGGTCAGCCGGCGGCCGACGGCGACGGCGAGGCCGAGGAGCGCGCCGCCGAGTGCGGTGCCGAGGGCGGTCGCGGTGAGGGCACGGCGGCGGCAGGCGGCGACGGCGATGCCGGCGACGGCGAGGGCGGCGGCCGTGACGGGCAGCCAGAAACCGGCGACTTCGAGCACGTCGTAGCCCTTCCGGAGACGGTCGAGTGCGGGCGCCGGGAGCACGGCGACCTCGGTGCGGGGCAGGGTGACCCGGTGCTCCACCCGGGCGGCGATGGGGGCGATGTCGACGGTCACCTCGTGGTGGCCGCCCTCCCGGACGGCCCGCAGCACGGCCTGGTGGACGGCCCTGTTGCCCGCGTCCCACACGGTGCCGAAGGCCGGGGTCGTGGTGAGGGAGCGCACGAAGGGCCGTACCGGTTCGCCGACCTCGCCCGCCACCGCGTCCGCGACGCTGTCCCGTACGGCCGGGTCGGCGGCGAGCGGTGCCATGGCCGTGACGTACCGGCCCGTGTCGGCGAGGCCGTACGCCGCCCAGGCCGCCAGCGCGCCGAAGGGCACGAGGAGACAGGCCAGGGCGATCAGGGCGGCCGACAGGGCGTCGCGCACACGGGAGCTCACCGTTCCAGGCAAAACCGTCGGGGGCGTCCGCGCGAGCCGTGGAGCCGCGCATTCCGCCCCGCCGGTGCCGGGTTCACCCGAACGGGCGCGGACCCCGGTCCGCTGCCGGCCGGGGTCCGCGTCTCCGCTACCTGATCCGGTTCCCCTCGCCGTCCTCGTGCGTGTAGTAGCGGTAGAAGAACACCAGGAAGATCCCCGCGGCCACCGCCAGTCCCAGGGCCGTCGAGCGCAGCACGCTCTCGCCGGTCTGGCTGTACAGGAAGCCGACGGCCGCCCCGGCGAAACCGGACTTCACGGCCGAGTGCAGTTCCCGCTTGAGCAGCGGGGCGAAGGTCGCCACGGCGATGCACAGCACGATGAACGCCAGGGCCGTGACACAGCCGAACAGCACGTTCCAGCCGGTGATCGGCCCGCCGTCGCGGCGGTTGGCGGCCGCCCAGTAGCCGTAGACCAGCCCGAGCACCACCGGGATGCCGTACCTGGCGGCCGTGTGCACCTTGGCGCCGAAGACATCGGGTGTCCGGGCGAACCCGCCCGCGGGTGCCGCGTGAGCCATGAGAGCACTCCTCTCGTTCCACCCCGATACGCCCCCGACTACCAGAGCACACCTGCGCGGGGGCGGGGGCAAGTCGGATGGCGGCGAAAGGTTCCGCGTGTTTCGCTGGCCGCATGAGCGGTGTCGGCCGGGGACAGGTGCTCCGCGTGCGCGGCCGCAGTGTCGCCTGGGTGCCGCCGCTCCTGCTGCTCGTCGCGATCACCGCGATCGACTACCACACGGCCGCCGAGTTCCGGATGATCTCCTGGGTCGTCCTGGTCCCCGGTATCGCGGCCGCCATCTGCGGGGTCCTCGGCACGGCCGTCCTCGCCGTGCTCTCCCTGGTCACCTACGTCCTCGCCGACGGGTCCTGGCCGCACCAGTACCGGTCGGGCCTGCCCGACTTCATCCTGGTCGCCGTCGGTGGCGTTCTCGCCGTCCTGGCCTGTGCGGTACGGCTGCGCGGCGAGCGCAGCATGCTGCACATGCGGGACGTGGCCGACACCACCCGCCGTACCGTGCTGCGCCCGCTTCCCGCGGTGTGGGGCGGTCTGGAGCACGCGGAGGTGTATCTCGCGGCCGACAGCGAGGCCCGCGTCGGCGGCGACTTCTACGACATCCAGCCCGGCCCGCACGGCACCCGCGTGCTCGTCGGGGACGTCCAGGGCAAGGGGCTCGGCGCGGTCGAGGCGGCGGCCGCGCTGCTCGGCACGTTCCGTGAGGCGGCCTACCACGAACCGGACCTCGCGACGGTCGCCGAGCGGCTGGAGGTCCGGGTGCGCCGGCACGGCGGGCACGTCACCGCGCTCGGCCGCGACGACGGCGACCGCTTCGCCACCGCCGTCCTGCTCGGCTTCCCCGAGGCCGACACCGGCCAGGTGGAGGCCGTGGTCTTCGGCCACGAACCGCCGCTGGTGGTCGGCCCGTCGGGGGTACGGCCGCTGCTCGCCGCCGACGGACTCCCGCTCGGCCTCGTCAGCCTGGCCGCCGACGGCCCGCCGCCCGTCCACCGGGTCCCCCTCGGCCCCGGCGAGACCCTCCTGCTGACCAGTGACGGCGTCACCGAGGCCCGCGACGGCGACGGGGAGTTCTACGCCCTCGCCGACGAGGTGGCCCGCGCCCTCGCCGCCGACCCGGGCACCGTCGAACCCCGCCGCCTGGTGGCCCTCGTCCGCGACGGCACCCTCGGGCACTGCGGCGGCCGGCTCCTCGACGACACCACGGTCTTCGCGGTGCGCAGGGTCGACGAGCGGGCAGGAAAGGGACGTTTGCCGTCCTGAGAACTCCCCTTCCCAGCCACAGCGGTTACCGTGCTGCGGTAAGTGATCGACGGGGGATGGGGAGGGACCGATGCCCGGAACCGTGCTGCTGCTCGCCGCCTCGCCTGTGGGCAGGGGCCGCCTGGTGGACGCGGCGTCCGTGCTACCCGTCCTCGCGGCGGTGCCGCCCGCGGTGCTCTCCGGCACCGACACCGCCACCGTCGTCGAGCTCGCCGACCCCCTGGAACCGCAGGCCGTCCTCACCCGCCTGCGGGCGGTCGCGGCCACCCCGGGCCCGCTCACCGTGTTCGTCACCGGCCAGCTCGCCCTGGACCGCCGCCAGCACCTGCCCCATCTGGCGCTGGCCCGCACCACACCGGCGACCGTGCGCTACACGGCGCTGCCGTGGCAGTGGATCCGCGAGGAGTTCCGGCTGCGGTCCCCGGGGTCCACCACCCTCTTCCTCGACCTGCACGCCGACGCCGACACCTGGGCCCGGCTGCGCACCCACCCGCTCGACTCCGGCCGCAACAACGCGGTCTTCGGGCGGATCGCACCACCGCCGTCCCGGCGTACGGTGGCCGTCCCGGCGTACATGAAGACGATCGCGACGATCCTGCGCAGCGGGTGGCGTCCGCCGGTCGAGCAGTTGCATCAGCAGGCCTTCACCAGGCTGGGCCCCGAGGCGTACGGCGACCTGGTGCTGCCCGCGCCCGCGTGGCCGGGCACCCAGGTGCCGGGCGGGCCGGTGGGCGCGGCCCGGTCCCCGCAGCCGGCCGCCGTTCCTCCCCACCGCCCCGAGGCGTACGGGGGCGCGGTGCCGGCCGTGCCGCCGGTGCCGGTGGTCGCGCCCCGGGTGCCGGGCGCCCAGGTGCCGGGCGGGCCGGCGGGTGCGCAGCGGTCCCCGCAGCCGGCGACCGCTCCTCCGCGGCCGCAGGACCCCCACGTCCAGGTGACCGCCGCGGTCCAGGCCGGTCGCCACCAGGAGGCCGACGCGCTCGCCGCGGCGCACGAGCAGGCCGCCGCCCGGGCCCACGGTCCCGCCTCCGAGCAGGCCCTGCACTGGTCCGAAGTCCGGGCCGACCTCGCGATGTTCGCCAGGGACTCGGCACGTAGCTGCCGGATCTGGCTGACGGTGGCCGAGACCCGGCTGGCCGCCGGTCAGGCCCCCGACTCGCCGGGCGTGGAGAAGGCCGTCGACCGGGCCCACCACCAGTGGGGCCAGGTGCGCGACAAGTCCCGGGCCCAGGAACTGGGCACACCGCTCGCCCAGTTGCGCACCCGCGTCCCGGGCCGCCGCCCCGGCGCCCTGGAGAACGTGCGCAGGCAGCTACAGGAGCTCCAGGCCACCCCGTTCTAGCCGAGCATCGCGAGCGCCCCCGACACCAGGGTCCGCACGCCCGGCGCCACCGTCGACAGGTCCGGGGCGAAGTGCGGGCTGTGGTTGCTGGGGACGGCGTCGAACTTCTCCAGCAGGTCCGCGCCCGGCGCCGCGTCCCAGGTGGCGGCCGGGGTGCAGGTCACGAACCAGTAGGAGTAGGGGAGTTCGCCGAGCGCGAGCTTCGAGAAGTCCTCGCTGCCCATCGCCGGGCCGGAGTCGAAGACGGTGTCGGTGCCGAAGACCTCGCGGTGCACGGCGGCGATCCGGTGGTCGGTCTCCGGGTCGTTGACCGTGAGCGGGAACGAACCGCCGACGGTCACCTCCGGCTCGCGCGGGCAGCCGGCCGCCGAGCACTCGCCCTCGGCGATCCGGCGGATCGCGGCGGTCATCCGGTCCCGCACCGTCTCGGACTGGGTGCGCAGGTTGAGGGAGATGCGGGCGGTGGCGGGGATGACGTTCGGGGCGGTGCCCGCCTCGATCCGGCCGACGGTCAGGACGGCCGACTCGCGCGGTGCGATCTCCCGGCTGACGACCGTCTGGAGCCGCGTGACGATGTAGGCGGCCGTGACGACGGGGTCGACCGCCGTCTCGGGGCGGGAACCGTGCCCGCCCCGGCCGTGCACCACGATCTCGACGTCCGTGGTCGCCGACATGATCAGACCCGGCACGTGCGCGTACAGGCCCGCCGGGCCCGGTACCGCGTGCTGGCCCAGCAGCACGTCGGGGCGCGGGACCCGGTCGTAGAGGCCGTCGGCGACCATCGCGGCCGCTCCCCCGCCGGCCTCCTCGGCGGGCTGGCCCACCAGGACCAGCGTGCCGGACCAGGCGTCCCGGCCGTCCGCGAGCGCCTTCGCCGCCCCCGCGAGCCAGGTCACGTGCAGGTCGTGCCCGCAGGCGTGCATCACCCCGGGCGTCCGCGAGGCGTACGGCAGTCCGGTGCGCTCCTCGACGGGCAGCGCGTCCATGTCGGCGCGCAGCAGCACGGTCGGACCGTCGCCGTTGCGCAGGACGCCCGCGACGCCGGTGCCGGCGATGCCCTCGGCGGTCTCGAAACCGGCCGCCTTCAGCCGCTCGGCGAGCCGGGCCGCCGTGCGGTGCTCCTCGAACGACAGCTCGGGGTGGCGGTGCAGGTCCCGGTAGAAGTCCTCCAACTCGGGGACCGGGAGACCGGCGGTGAGGTCCAGCGCGGCACGGGCGGCGACAGAGGTCATGCGGGCAGCGTAGGCGCCGGGGGCGCGGGGCGCAGGGGGACCCGGGCCGGCCTCGCTTGGTGGAACCTTTACCCGGACGTGTCCGTTCACCGGGTGAGAGCACTCAGACGAGTACCGAGGTGACGTCAATGGCACTGTTCGACCGGCTCAAGGACCAGGCCAGGAACCTGCAGCAGCAGGCGCAGGGCGGGCGCGGCACGACGACCGGCGGGCACGGACACGGCAGCGCCCGCGGCGGTTCGCGCGCCCAGCTCGTCGGCGTCCTGAAGACCCAGCTCGGCTCCCTCAAGGCCGAGCTGAAGAGCGGCGCGTACCGGGACGCCAGCATGGCGATGTGCGCCCTGGTCGCGGCCGCGGACGGCCAGGTGGACGCGGCCGAGATCCAGCAGATGGAGTCCCTGATCCTGGGCAACGACGTGCTGCAGAACTTCCCGCCGGAGCAGTTGCGCCAGCGCTTCCACAAGCACGTGGACCAACTGACCCGCAACTTCCCGCAGGGCAAGGCCGAGGCGCTCCAGGAGATCGCCAAGGCCGCCAAGAAGCCCACCGAGGCGCGCGCGGTGATCCAGACCGGCATCGTCATCGCCGGTGCCGACGGCCACTTCTCCCAGGCGGAGCAGGCGGTCCTCAGGGAGGCGTGCACGGCCCTCGGCGTCCCGCCGGCGGAGTTCCAGCTCTGAGGAGCCGCTCCACTCGCCGCTCGTCGTCAGCGGTCCCCGGCCACGTGCTGTGGCTGGGCGGCCCGCTCCTCGGCCGGGTGCGGGCCCTCCGCTTTCGCGGGGCCCGCGTTGGCCGCCAGGACCAGTGTGGCCACGGCCACGACGGCGGCGGCGAAACCCCTCGTGTAGCGCGCGGTGGTGCTGGTGCGTTCGAGCACGGCGACCTCGCAGCGGTGGCGGTGATGTACCCAGGGCGGTGACGGTGTATTAAGCAGGGTTAATACGCCGTTTAACCTAGGGGCTGCGGGAGCCGAACGGCAAGAGGGGCTTGGGGAGTTGGCCATGTCGGAGCGGGACGACCCGGGCGTCATCGGGCGACGGGTGCAGCGGTTGCGGGTCGAACGCGGGCTGACCCAGAAACAGGTGGCCGAACCGGCCTACACACCGGCCTACATCTCCACCCTGGAGTCCGGGCGGGTGCGGCCCTCCGACGACGCGCTGCGGCACCTCGCCGACCGGCTCGGCGTCGGCTTCGAGGAACTGGCCACCGGCCGCCCGGCCCGCCTGGTGACCGACCTGCGGCTGCGCCTCACCGAGGCCCAGCGCACCCTCGCCACCGGGGAGGCCGATGAGTCCGCCGGCCAGTACGCCGCCCTGCTCGCCGAGGCCGACGCGCTCGACCTGCCCGAGGTGCGGGCCGCCGCCCTGCTCGGGCTCGGCGAGTGCGCCGTGGAGACCGGCGAACTCGGTGCCGCCCGCCAGTACTTCGAACAGGCCGAGAAGGCCCTCGGCGCCGACGTCCCGCTGCCCGCCCGGGTGCCCGCCCTGCGCGGACGCGCCCTCGCCCACTACCTCACCGGTGAACTCCGCTACTCGGTCTACCTGCTGGAGTCCACCATCGACGAGCTCAACCGCGGCGGTCTGCACGACCCGGACGCCCTGCTCCTGCTGTACGCGAGCGTCATCGGCCCCTACATGGACATGGGCGCCCACGCGCGCGCCGCCCAGGCCGCCGAACTTGCCCTCGCCCTCGCCCCGAGCTCCGGCGACCCCGCCCTCGTCGCCCGGATGCACCGGTCCGTCGCCCGCACCCTGCTCGCCGAGGGCCGCCTCGCCGAGGCCGACGCCTCCCTCGCCAAGGCCGCCGAGCTGTACCGGCAGCTCCAGCTCCGCACCGAACTCGCCAACTGCCACTGGATGCGCGGCTACGTCTACGCGCAGAACGGCGAACTGGAGCGCGCCGAGGACGAGTTGCGGCAGGCCCTCGCCATGCTCTCCGCCAAGCGGGCCGCCCTCTACTCCAGCCAGGCCGCCGTAGAGCTCGCCGACGTGCTGCACCGGCGCGGCAAGTCCGACGAGGCCGCCGCCCTGCTCCAGGAGGTGCTCAGCGACCTCAGTTCCGAGCGCGGGGCGCTGCACTCCGCCGCCGCCCACCGCCTCCTCGGGATCATCGCCGAGGACGCCCGGGACACCGAGGCCGCCGAGGAGCACTACGTCCGTGCCCTGAGCCTCCTGGAGCGGGCCGGCGCCGCCGGTGACCTGGCCGACCTGTGCCGGCTGCTGGGCGATCTGCTCCGCCGTACGGGACGTGTGGAGGCGGCCCTGGACGCGTACCGGACCGGCCTCGGACACCGGACGGCCCCCGGCACCACCACCCTGGGACCCGCACCCGCACAGCCGCCTCTATGACCCTTCCGGGCCTGTGCACAGGGGCGTCCGGTTAGCCTGCCCGGGACGGACGAGCGGGTGGGGCACAGCGCGTGGAAGACCAGAGGACGGTGACCGGACGGACCGGGGCCGGACGGACCGTGGCCGAGGGGCTGCGGTTCGTCGCGCTCGGCGTGCGCGTGCTGGTCCACGTCACGCTCGGCGGCGCGGCGCTGCTCGCCGTGGCCACCGTCGCCTCGGTCCTCGGACCCACCCTCGCCCTGGACCTCTACACTCCGCCCGTGGCCGCCTGGTGGACCGTGTTCACCGCGGTCGCGGTCCAGGGCGTGCCCTTCCTCCTGCTCGGCACCGTCGTCTCCGCCGCGATCGGCGCGTTCGTGCCGGAGCGGGTCTTCACCCGGCTCCTGCCGCGCAACCAGGCCCTCGCGGTGCCGGTGGCGGGCGCGGCCGGGGTCGTGCTGCCGGGCTGCGAGTGCGCCTCGGTGCCGGTGGCCGGGAGCCTCATGCGGCGTGGGGTGGCCCCGGCGGCGGCGCTCGCCTTCCTGCTGTCCGCGCCCGCGATCAACCCCGTGGTGCTGGTCGCGACCTCCATCGCGTTCCCCGGGCAGCCCGGGATGGTGCTCGGCCGGCTGGTCGCCTCGCTCACCACGGCCGTGGTGATGGGCTGGCTGTGGGCGAGGTTCGGGCGCGAGGAGTGGCTGCGGCTGCCGAAACGATCAACCGGGGCGTCCCCCCGGGGGCTGCGGGCCTTCGGCACCGGGCTCCAGCACGACTTCCTGCACGCGGGCGGCTTCCTGGTGCTCGGCGCGGCGGCCGCGGCGACCTTCAACATCGCGGTCCCGCGCTCGGTGCTCGACCTCTTCACCGGCTCGGCCTGGCTGTCGGTGCTGCTGCTCGCCGTCCTCGCGGTGGTGCTGTGCGTGTGCAGCGAGGCGGACGCGTTCGTGGCCGCCTCGCTCAGCGGCTTCTCGCCGACCGCGAAGCTGGCCTTCATGGTCGTGGGACCGATGGTCGACCTCAAGCTGATCGCCCTCCAGGCGGGCACCTTCGGGCGGGCCTTCGCCGTCCGCTTCTCCTCCGTCACCTGGGCGGTGGCCCTGCTGAGCAGCGTGCTCGTCGGGTGGTGGCTGCTGTGAGGCGCTACGGCCCCTGTCTGCTGCTCGTCCTCGTCGGCGCGGCGGTCCTGCGGATCTCGCTCCTGAGCGAGCTGTACCTGCGGTACGTGCAGGCGGGGCTGCGGCCCTACCTGGTGGTGTCCGGCGTGGCGCTGGTGCTGCTGGGCGCGTGGACGGCGGTCGTACGGCGGACCGGGCACGCGACGGAGGAGGCGGAGGAGGACGAAGGGGCGGCCGACGGTCACGAAGCCGGTCACGGTCACGCACACGGTGCCGCCGGTCCCCGGGTCGCCTGGCTGCTCACCCTGCCCGCCCTCGCCCTGCTGCTCTTCCCGCCGCCCGCGCTCGGCTCCTACAGCGCCGAGCGCGAGGCGGCACAGCGCGCGGCCCAGGGCGTGGGGACCTTCCCGGCCCTGCCCGCCGGGGACCCGGTCGAGCTCACCCTGGGGGAGTTCTCCTCGCGGGCGATATACGACAGCGGGCACTCCCTGAAGGGCCGTACGGTCCGGATGACCGGGTTCGTGACCCACGGCGACGACGGGACCTGGTACCTCACCCGGCTCTCCGTCACCTGCTGCGCGGCCGACGCCACCACCAGCAAGGTCGAGGTGCGCGGCGCCGCGGACGGGGCCCCGCCGGTCGACACCTGGATCACCCTCACCGGCACCTGGCACCCCGAGGGCGCCCTCGGCACCGACAGCGCCTGGCCGCCCGTCGTGGACGCGAGCGCGGTGCGGCGGGTGCGGGAGCCGGCCGATCCGTACGAGAAGCGCTGACCGGATGCCGGGCGGTCGCCGACCTCCTGGGGGACGGCGACCGCCACGGTGGGGACACACGCCGCCAGGCGCGGTCCTCCGGGAAGGTCCCCGGCCCGCTCGGGACGGCGGGAGGCGCCCCGGTCGGCGTCGCGGAACAGGGACGAGGAGCACGGCCCGGCCCGGTTCGGGGCCGACAGGGCAGGAGGGGGCGGGGCGCGGGGCGGCTCGGGCACGCTTCGACGCGGTGCGGCCGCTCCCTGACCGTCATCGAAGACCGTAATGAATCGGTGTGCGGTCTGTGAAGGGCGCGCGGGGCGACTCGCGTTGCCCGGCGGCCGGGCCCGCCGCCGCTCCGGCTCCGGCGTTTCGCCCCGTGGACGAGGGGTAGCCGGGCGGTGCCCCTGGGCGGGAGGACCACGAGCGGCGCCCCCCGCTCCCGGTGACTCTGCCCGGGGGCCGACGACGGACAGTCCCGCGCTGACCGAAGGAGGCGGTGACCGTGCGGCCCAGGGACGCCCACGGCGACGCCCACGGCGACGAGCCGGGTCGATCCCCCGGGTCGGCGGGCGAGGCCGGCACCTGCGCCACCCCGGGCGACGGCACCGGTTCGTTCGCGCCGCCGGGAGCCGGGCCGCGCCGGGCGGAGCCCGAACGGCAGGGCGGCCGGGAGCCGGGCCGGGGCGGCGGGGGCGAGCGCGAGACCCTGCCGCCGCGTGCGGGCGGCCACGACGGAGCCGGGCCGCGGCCGGTGCGGGACCAGGTGCGGGTCGCCGACGTGATCGCGGCGGGGGTGCGGGGCGCCGAGCCCGCGGAGATCCCGGGCCGGTTGTGCGCGGCCGCCGTCGAACTGCTGCCGGTGGCCGGGGCGAGCGTGTCACTGCGCAGCAACGGCATGCCGGTCCAGCTCAGCTCCAGCAACGACCGGGCCGCACATCTGTCGGACCTTCAGGCCACCCTGGGGGACGGGCCCTGTACGGCCGCGGCGGCGGCCGGCGCCGCCGTGTTCGCCACCGACCTGACCCGCGACCCGGCCGCGGTCCGCTGGCCGGTCTTCGCCCAGCAGGCCACCGCCGCCGGGATACGGGCCGTGTACTCGATGCCGCTCGGCAACGACTCCCTGTGCGTGGGCACCCTCGACCTCTACCGCGACGCCCCCGGCGAGCTCACCCGGCGCGAGCTGCGTGTCGCCGAACTCGTGGCCAGTGTCATGACGGTGGCCCTGATGGCCCTGCCCCGGGGGGACGAGAACGGCCCCGACGGCGACGACCCCTGGCTCAGCGGACTGGCCACCGCGCACGACGAGGTCTACCAGGCCGTCGGCATGATCATGGTGCAGCTCGGCGTCGACTCGGACGAGGCGCTGGCCCGGCTGCGCGCGCACGCCTTCGCGCACAGCCGCAGCGCGCTCGAGGTGGCCCACGACGTCGTCCGGCACCGCAAGCGGTTCGACCGGGACTGACCGCTCACCGTCCGCTCAACGACCGTTCACACCTGCACCCGCCCCTGTCTGCGCACCTCCGCCAGCCGCTCGGCGCCCAGTTGGACGACCGCCTGCGTGGCGTCCGTCTGCACGTCGCCGAAGCCGCCGTTGGTCACGCTGATCGCGTCCTCCCCCACGCGGAGCGCGGCGACGTCCAGGGTGAGGGTCGTCGGCTCGCCGTCCGGCGACTCCCCGGTCAGCAGCACCCGCAGCCCCTGCCGGGCGTCCCCCGCCTCCGGCAGGGACAGCTCGGCGACCTGCACCCCGAGGACCGCCCCCGTGGTCGTGGTGGCCGCGAACTGCGAGCACGTGCGCGGCAGGGTCCTGAGCCAGGCCAGGGTCCGGTCGATCTCCGCCGGGGGGCGCGCGAGCACCTGGTAGCGCATCTGGGCCTGGTTCCACTCGTCGTCCATCCCGACGACCGCGCCGGGCCGGGCGTCGGCGCCGAACAACTCGTCGGCGTACAGGGCGTCGAGCAGCCGCTGGCACTCCCGCCGGTCGGCCTTCGCCTTCAGCACCTCGTCGTGCCAGGTGGCCACCCCCTGGGTCGGTGTCCACGGCTCACCGAGGTCCGCGTCGGTGACGAGCGCGGCCCGCGCCATCGCCTCGGTGAGGGCCGAGGACGGGCCGGAGGACGCCTTCGGGGACGGCGGCGGTGCGCTGCTCGGCGGTGTGATCGACGGCCTCGGGGCGGTCGGCGGCGTGGAGAGCGCGGAACAGGCGGTGGCGGCCAGGAGCCCGGACAGGGCGACCGCGGAGGCGGCGGCGCGGGTGGCGCGGGGCGGGGTCATGCTTCAGGTGATCACCGGGTGCCGGGACGTCACCAGCGGTCCGGGCCGTACGGGTTACGCGGTCACCCCTTCAGGAGACCTGCTGCAACAGCCCGCGCACCGCCTCGTCCACCACCCGGTACCGCACGACCCGGCCCTCCTTCTCCCCGGCCACCACCCCGGCCGCCCGCAGCAGCCGCAGCGCCTGGGAGACGGCGGGGTCGTTCATGCCGGTCGCGATCGCGAGGTCGGAGACGGCCAGCGGGCCGGTGCGGTGCAGGGCGAGCAGCAGGGACAGCCGGTTGGGGTCGGCGAGCAGGGCGAAGCGGTCGGACCAGGTGCGGACGTGTCCCGGGTCGCCGATCGCGGCGATGGCGTCGCACACCCGGTGTCCGTCGATGGTGCGGCGGTCGGCTCGGTCGGCCGGGACGAGGTGCATGGCGCACATCCTCGCAGGCGGCCATGTGTGATCTTCCATACCTGCGCAGGTGTGCAGCTATGCAGGAACCCCCGGCCCCGCCTACGGTGGGCGGGCCGTGGTGCTCGGGAAACCGGTGACGACCCCTCAAAGGTCCATACCGGTGCGGCCCTCGCCACTGTGATCGGGGAGTCTCCCTCCCACGTCCCTCGCGGGACAGCCACTGGCCGTGACCATCAGGCCGGGAAGGCGGGCCGGGAGACGTACGACCCGTAAGCCAGGAGACCGGCCACGGCAGCTCACGCGTTCATCCACGAGGTGCTGGAGTGACCACCGTATGACCGACCCTGCCCTGCCCAAGGTCTCCGCCTCGTTCCGCTGGCGGCGCGAGGACACCGTGAAGACGGCCGGTCTGATGGCCGCGATAGCCGCGCTGCACGTCCTCGCCTTCGGCATCCTGTTCCTGCTCGTCGTCCCCGGCCACTACGAGGTCGGCGACAAGGCCTTCGGCATCGGGCTCGGCATCACGGCCTACACCCTCGGGATGCGGCACGCCTTCGACGCGGACCACATCGCCGCGATCGACAACACCACCCGCAAGCTGATGGCGGACGGCCAGCGGCCGGTGTCGGTGGGGTTCTGGTTCGCGCTCGGCCACTCCAGTGTGGTGGTCCTGCTCGCCGCGCTCATCGCGGGCGGCACCCAGCTCGCCGGCAAGGTCATGAACGAGGGCTCGGGCACCCACCAGGCCCTGGGCTTTCTCGGTACGACGATCTCCGGCACGTTCCTCTACCTCATCGCCGCCCTCAACCTGGTCGCCCTGGTGGGCATCCTGAGGGTCTTCCGGGCGATGCGGGCGGGGTCCTACGACGAGCGGGAACTGGAGCAGCACCTCGACTCGCGCGGGTTCATGAACCGGGTGCTCGGCCGGCTCACCAGGTCCATCACCCGGCCGGGGCAGATGTACGCGCTGGGCTTCCTGTTCGGGCTCGGCTTCGACACCGCCACCGAGGTCACGCTGATGGTGATGGCCGGCTCGGGCGCGGCCGCCGGACTGCCCTGGTACGCCATCCTCTGCCTGCCGCTGCTGTTCGCCGCCGGCATGAGCCTGTTCGACACCCTCGACGGCACGTTCATGAACTTCGCCTACCAGTGGGCCTTCTCCAACCCCGTCCGCAAGGTCTTCTACAACCTCGCCATCACCGGGCTGTCCATCGCGGTCGCCTTCTTCATCGGCACGATCGAGCTCGTCGGCGTGCTGCACGACAAGCTCGACCTCACCGACGCCCTCACCACCTGGATCGCCGACATCGACCTCGACAACGTCGGCTACGTCATCGTCGGCCTGTTCGTGGTGGTGTGGGCGGCGGCGATCGCCTACTGGCGGCTCGCGAAGGTGGAGCAGCGCTGGGGCGTCAGCAGTTCTTGAGGGACCAGATCGGGCTCCAGTTGTAGGAGTTGCTGCTGCCGCCCGCCGGTACCGAGGTGACGGTGCCACCGTCCTGGCCGTAGAAGCGGGCGGTCGCACCGCCGGTCTGGGAGTTGCGGTAGGAGCCGGTGCCGACCCAGTTGGACAGGGTGTAGGTGTCGCAGTAGTAGAAGTAGTAGACGACGTAGTTGCCCTGCGTGGCGTCCCAGGTCGCGGTGCACAGGTTGCCGCTCTCGCAGGTGATGGACTCGCGGGCGGCCACGTGCAGGATCTTGTTGGGCTTCGGCCAGGCCGTGGGCGGCTCGGCGGCCGCTCCCGCGGGCAGCGCCGAGGCGGGCGGTGCGGCCGGCATGGTCAGGACCTGGCCGAAGTCCCGGTTGTCCGGGGCGGCGCCGGCGGGCCCGGCCGTGAACACGGCCGTCAGCGCCAGGCCCAGGACCCCGAGGCCGGCGAGCAGAGTACGTCGTGTGTCGCGCATGTGGTGTCGAACCCCCTGTGGGAAAAGGACATCCTTCGCGATCACAGGCTGGCTCCGACGCGCCGGTTCCCGCCACACCCTGAAGCCGTGCCTTAAACGGAGCCCGTCCCTTCGAGCAGGGCACGTCCGGCGGGTGTGACGGTGTGCAGCACATGCCGGCCGCGGCGCACGCTCAGCAGCAGTCCCGCCCGGCGCAGGACCGCCGTGTGCTGGCTGGCGGCCGCGCCGGAGATGCCCAGGAGGTGGGCGAGTTCACCGGTCGTCCGGCCCGCGACGACCTCCTCCAGGATCGCCGCGCGGGTCCGGCCGACCAGGGCGGCGAGGTTCCTGCCGGGTGCCGTCCTGCCGGGCGGGCGGGCCCAGCCGAGGGTGGGCTGGATGGGGTAGACGAGGACGGGCGGCAGGTCGGGGGCGGCGAGCGTGACCGGCCGGCGAAGGCAGAACAGCGACGGCTGGAGCAGCAACCCGCGTCCGTCGAGCCGCAGTTCGCGCGCCACGGGGTAGTCGGCCTCCAGCACGGGCGGGCGCCAGCGCAGCACGGGGCCGAAGCTCGCGAGCAGTGCGTCGGTGCCGCCCCTGAGCACCTCCCGGCCACGGGCCGCCCGGTCGGCGTCCACCTGGGCCCGGACCTGCGGCCAGAACGGGGCGAGTGCCGAGCGGTGGTAGCCGCGCAGGGCGGCGCCCAGGCGGCGCAGTGCCGGGGGCTCCCCGTCGGCCAGGGCGCGGGCCTCGGCGGGCAGCGGGCGGGTGCGGCTCGGGGAGGCGGCGAGTCTGCTCAGGTCTCTGCGCAGGGTGGTGCGGGGCGTTCGCAGCACGGTGTCGACCGCGCCCTCCAGGTCGTGGGAGCCGCCGAGGTCGGGGGTGAGGAAGTCCGGGGAGTAGCCGCGCGGCGGGAGCAGCGCGGCGAGCAGGGCGTGCGCCGGGCGCAGCCGTGCGCGCACCAGTCGCCGCCAGTCGCCCAGCAGCAGGGGCGCGTCCTCCCCGGCCAGCGCCTGGAAGCTGTTGGTGATCTCCCACAGGGGGTCGGGTGCGGGGGCCACCCGCACGCGTGCGATGTCGTCGGTCGTGAAGTGCACCCGCAGCATGGGGGGTTCTCCGATGGTGGTCGGTCATCGGGTGGGTGGCGGTGCCCCCTGACAGTGACGTGGCCGCGGGTGCCCGGGCAAGGGGGCATTCGGTCACCCCCGGTCGTCAGACCCCCTCCACCGCCGTCAGCCACAGCTTCACGTACCGCTCCACGTCGACCGCCAACCCCACGTCGACGAGGGTCACTTCGCGCTCGCCCTCGTGGATCTCGGACTCGCCGGGGCGCGCGCGGCGGTCGACGACGGTCTGGCCGCGGGTCGGGCCCGGCGCCAGGCTCACCTCCACCGGCAGCAGCTCGGTGGTCAGTCCCTCCGGGTCGACGACCGCGCACACCGCGCCCGCGTCGCCGAGTCCGCCCATGGGGGTGGGGTCGCCGGAGGTGGCGGGGTCGCGGTGGGCGAGGAGTTCGCCGGCCATCCGCAGGGACGGTTCCGCGCTCGCGCGCAGCCGCTGGACGTCGGCGGCCGGCACCAGGACCTGCTGGAAGACGTCCAGGCCGTACATCGTGATCGGCACCCCGGCGGTGAGCAGGACCGCGGCCGCCTCGGGGTCGTGCCAGACGTTGAACTCGGCGACCGGTGTGGCGTTGCCGGTCGCCACCGCGCCGCCCATGAACACGATCCGCTCGATGTTGCGCACCACTTCGGGGTGGGTGCGCAGGAGCAGCGCGATGTTGGTGAGCGGGGCGGTCGGGACCAGCGTGACGGGGGTGGGCGAGGCGAGGATCTCCCGCCGGAGCAGTGTCACCGCGTCCACGTCCACCGCGACCCGGGTCGGCGCGGGCAGCCCGAGGTCGCCCATGCCGTCCAGCCCGTGCACGTGCTGTGCGGTGCGCACGGGTTCCAGCAGCGGCCGCGCGGCGCCCCGGGCGACCGGGACGTCCCCGGCACCGGCCTGCTCCAGCACGGTCAGCGTGTTGCGGACGACGCCGTCGACGTCGGTGTTCCCGGCGACACAGGTGACCGCGCGCAGGTCGATGCCGGGATGCCGGACGGCGAACAGCAGGGCCAGGGCGTCGTCGACGCCGGTGTCGCAGTCGATGATCACCGGGATGGGCTGACCGGTCACGGCGGGGGTCCTTTCGTCACTGGCGTACGGGACCGACCTTACGCAGCCGCCCACAGTTCGGCCCCGCGGTCCCGGTCGCGGGCGCCGACCCGGTCCAGCAGGGCGTCGACCGGCACGGTTCCCGGCCTGCGCCCGTCCCGCAGCCGTACCGCCGCAGCGTCGGCGCCGGCCTCCCGCTCGCCGATCACCGCCTGGTACGGCACGAGGCGGGCGGCGCGGACGCGGGCGCCGAGGGTGCCGTGGCCGGGGCCGGAGAGCTCGGCCCGGATGCCGCGCGCGAGAGCCCGCCGTACGACGTCGCCGGCCCGTTCCTCCTGGGCCTCGCCCACCGGCAGGACCACGAGCTGCACGGGGGCGAGCCACACCGGGAAGGCGCCGCCGTGCGCCTCGACGAGATGGGCGACCGCCCGTTCCACGCTGCCGATGACACTGCGGTGGACCATCACCGGGCGGTGCCTTCCGCCGTCGGGGCCGGTGTAGCGGAGGTCGAAGCGTTCCGGCTGGTGGAAGTCGATCTGGACGGTGGACAGGGTGGACTCGCGGCCGGCGGCGTCGGTGACCTGGACGTCGATCTTGGGGCCGTAGAAGGCGGCCTCGCCCTCGGCGGACTCGTACGCGACGCCGTCCAGGGCCTCTTCGAGGAGGGCGGTGGCGCGGCGCCAGAGCGCGGGGTCGGCGACGTACTTGCCGGAGCCGCCCGGCAGGGACAGCCGGTACCTGGTCGCCCGGATGCCTAGGTCGTCGTGGGCGCGCCGGACGAGGTCGAGGGCGCCGCGGGCCTCCGCCACGGCCTGCTCGGGGGTGCAGAAGATGTGGGCGTCGTTGAGCTGGATGGCGCGGACCCGGGTGAGGCCACCGAGGACGCCGGAGAACTCGGAGCGGTACATCCCGCCCAACTCTGCGATCCTGAGGGGCAGTTCGCGGTAGCTGTGGGACCGCGACCGGTAGATGAGGGCGTGGTGCGGGCAGAGGCTGGGCCGCAGCACGACCTCCTCGCCGCCCAGCCGCATCGGCGGGAACATGTCGTCGCCGTAGTGCGACCAGTGCCCGGAGATCTCGTACAGCTCCCGCTTGCCGAGCACGGGCGAGTACACGTGCCGGTACCCGGCGGCCCGCTCGGCGTCCCGGACGTACTCCTCCAGGACGTGCCGTACGACGGCCCCGTCGGGCAGCCAGTACGGCAGCCCCGCGCCCATCAGCGGATCGGTGTCGAACAGGCCGAGCTCACGGCCGAGCCGGCGGTGGTCGTTCGCGTGGTCGTTCACGGGGTCTCCCTCACGGTGGGGGGCGGGAACCGGCGGGAACGACGAAGCCCCGGGGCACTCGCCCCGGGGCTTCGGACTGCTCAACGGTCAGCGCGCCGGGACCTGCTCCGGCGTCGTCGTGCTCGACGGGATGACGTGGGCGCGCTGCATGGGGCGAGGGTAGGCGGCGGCGCGGGGGCGGCGCCACGCATTTCGGCGCCGTGCCGGAGTTTCGGGTCGATGTCAGGAGGCCCGGTCGGGGACGGGCTCACGGGGCTTCGCCGTGTGCACCACCGCCACCGCGGAGAGGGCCACCGCCAGGCCCAGCGCGGTCTGCGCGGTGAAGGGCTCGTCGAACATCACCGCGCCCCAGACGGCGGTGACGGGCGCCATGAGGAACATGAGGGTGTTGACCTCGGTGACTCCGGAGCGCTGGAGGACGAGCCAGTACAGGCCGTAGCCGCCGAAGGTGGAGAGGGTCACGAGCCAGACCGTCGCCAGCCAGAAGGAACCGCTGGCCGGCGGGGTGGCGGTGCCGGTGAACAGGGCGGCGGCCGTGAACACGACGGCGCTGGTGGCGCAGTGGACGGTCATCGACACGGCCGGGGTCACCGGGGTGCGGGAGCGCCGGTCGAGGAAGGTGGCCGCGACCAGCGAGAGCATCCCGGCGAACGGGACGAGGTAGGCCCACCACGCCACCCCCGTCGTGGACGCCGCGTCGGCCACGGTGACCAGGGCGACTCCGCCGAGGCCCAGACCCAGGCCCAGCCACTGCCGGGGCGGGACGTACTGGCGCAGCAGCGGACCGGCGAGCGCGCCCGCGACCAGCGGTTGGGTGCCGTCGATCAGGGCCGTCGTACCGCTGGAGACGCCGAGCTGGATGGCGTGGTAGACGGTGAGCAGGTAGCCGCTCTGCGAGAGCAGCCCGACCACGACCTGCCGGGCGAGGGTGCGAGGCGTCAGGGAGTGCCGGTGCGCCCGGCCCCGGTACCCGGCGAACACCGCGAGGGCCACCGCCAGGGGCAGGAACCGCCACATCAGCAGCGTCGTCGCGCCGGCGTCCTGCGTGCCCAGCTTGGCGCCGACGAACCCGGAGCTCCAGCAGACCACGAAGGCGGCGGAGAGCAGGACGTTCATGCAGGTCACCACCCGAGACTAAACAGATCGGTATACGTCCTTGCCGTGACCACTATACAGATCGGTATAGTCGGCAGGGTGACAGACGGAACGGACCAGGTACGGCGGATCACCATGACCCCGGGCGCGCGGCGGGCCCTCGCGGCGGCGTCCCGGCTGTTCTACGAGCGCGGCATCCACGCGGTCGGCGTGGACCTGATCGCCGCCGAGGCCGGGGTGACCAAGAAGACGCTCTACGACCGGTTCGGCTCCAAGGAGCAGATCGTCGTGGAGTACCTCGCCGACCGGGACGAGCGCTGGCGGGCCCAGCTCCTGGAGCGGCTGGAGACGGCGGGACCCGGGGCCGCCGACCGGGTCCGCGCGGTCTTCGAGGCCTCCCGGGAGTGGATGGACGCCAACAGCCCCAAGGGATGCGGCATGGTCAACGCGCACGCCGAGATCAGCGACCCCGCCCACCCGGCGTACGCCGTCATCACCGGCCAGAAGCAGTGGATGCTCCGGCTCTTCACCGACCTCGCCCCCGACCGGGCCCACGTCCTGATGCTGCTGCACGAGGGCGCCATGGTCGCCCACGGCCTGCACGTCTTCCCCGACCCGATCGGGCAGGCCCGCGACCGGGCGGTGGAACTCCTCGGCGCTCGGGCTTCCTGACGAGGGCGCCCTCCACACCCCTCCCCGGCGCATCCAATCCGCGGTCCGCGCAGAAACGGATTACACCCGGACATGTCCCGACCGCGGAGGCCCTCGGTGAAGGAAGCAGTGCATATCGGAAGAAGTCCATCGGTGGAGCCTGATCTTCAGGAGCTGGTGGGCCGGGTGGCGCTGGGCGACGAGGAGGCGTTCGCCCGGGTCTACGACACCGTGGTGGGCTCGGTGCTCGGCGTGGTGCGTGCCGTGCTGCGCGATCAGGCGCAGTCGGAGGAGGTCGTGCAGGAAGTCCTCGTGGAGGTGTGGCGGACCGCCCCCCGCTACCGCCCCGACCTCGGTACGGCCATCAACTGGATCCTCACCCTGGCGCACCGCCGGGCGGTGGACCGCATCCGCTCGGCGGACGCCGCCGCCGCCCGCGACCACAAGGCCGCGCTGCTGGACCGGCTGCCCGAGTACGACGAGGTCGCCGAGCACGTCGAGGCCCGCCTGGAACGGGAACAGGTACGGCGCTGTCTGCGCACCCTGACCGAGATCCAGCACCAGGCCGTGACCCTCGCCTACTACCGGGGACTGACCTACCGTCAGGTGGCGGAGGCGCTGGCGCTTCCGCTCGGCACCGTGAAGACCCGGCTGCGCGACGGACTCATCCGGCTGCGCGACTGCCTGGGGGTGACCGCGTGACCGCCGTCGACCTGCACCGGATGACCGGCGCCTACGCCCTGCACGCCCTGTCCGAGGAGGAGAACGCCGCGTTCGAGCGCCACCTCCCGGGCTGCGAGCCGTGCGCCCAGGAGACCGCCGAACTGCGCGCCACCGCCGCCCGGTTGGGGCTCGCCGCCACCACGGCACCCCCCGTGGCCCTGCGCGCACAGGTGCTGCGCCGGATCACCGCCGTCCGCCAGGTGCCGCCCGGTCCGCCGGCCGGGGCGCTCACCGTGCGGACCGGGTGGCGCACCCGGGCCCTGTCCCGGTGGGCGCTGGCGGCCTGTCTCGCGGCGGCCACGGCGCTCGGCGGCACGACCGTGTGGCAGTACCAGCGGGCCGAGGACGCCCGCAGTCGGGCCGGACAGGCGGTACGGACGACGGACGAGATCGCCGCCGTGCTGTCCGCGCCGGACGCCCGGACGCGGGCCGCCGAGCTGGCGGACGGCGGCACCGGCACCGTCGTCGTCTCGCGCGGTCTGGACCGGGCCGTCTTCGCCGTCTCCGGCATGGCCCGGCCCCCCGGCGGCAAGGTCTACCAGCTCTGGTTCGACGAGGACGGCACCATGCGCTCCGCCGGTCTGATGGACCCCGGCCGCAGCGACCAGACGGTCCTCATGCGGGGCGCGGTCGACGGGGCGTCAGGCATGGGCGTCACCGTCGAACCCGCGGGCGGCTCGGCGCGTCCCACCTCCGCCCCGGTCGCCCTGATGAGCTTCCCGGGCTGACGAGTTCAGGAAATTTCATCAGATCGTGGGGGACGACCAATCCGCCCGGCTTCCGGATCCGGATTCCCCACGTGACCGAGAACGAGAAGGAACCGAGGGGCAGGAGCGGCCTGTTGAGGCTGCTGCCCGGCGCGCTCAGCGGCGTGCTGGCGGGTTGCGCCGCGCTCGCGGTCGCCGAGGCGGTGGCCGGCGCGGTACGCCCGCAGTCCGGCCCCGTGGTCGCGGTGGGCGGGGCGGCCATCGACCGTACGCCCGCCGCGGTGAAGGACTGGGCGATCCGGCAGTTCGGCACCGACGACAAACTCGTCCTCCGGCTCGGGATCCTCGCGGTGCTGGCCTTTTTCGCCCTGGCCCTGGGAATCACCGCGCTGCGGTTCCGGCGCACCGGCGCGGCGGGCGTGCTGCTGTTCGGCGCCGTCGGCGCGGTCGCGGCGGTGAGCCGTCCCGACGCGGCGGGGGCCGCGGACGCCCTCCCCTCGATCGTCGGCGCCGCGGCCGGGGCGGTGGTGCTGTACGTCCTCGCGGGCCGTCTCGTGCTCCGGGCCCGCGGCACGGCCGCCGTGGACGGTCCGCGACCGGCCGACGCCACCGTCGTACCGGACCCGGGCCCCTCGCGGACACCGGCGACGACCCACCGTCCCGCGCAGGCCCCCGCGCCCGGTTCCACGGGTGCGGCGGATCGCGGGCTGCCCGAGCCCGGTTCCACGGGCGCGGCGGATCCCGGGCTGCCGGGCCCGGAGCCGCGGACCGTGGCGGCCGCTGCCCCCGACCCCGGCCGCGCGTCGGTGCCCGAGCCTGGTTCCACAGGTGCGGCGGGTCCCGGGCTGCCCGGACCGGGGTCGCGGACCGTGGCGGACGGCGCCCCCGACCCCGGCCGCGCGTCGGTGCCCGAGCCCGGTTCCACGGGTGCGGCGGGTCGCGGGTTGCCCGGCCCGGGGTCGCGGACCGTGGCGGCCGGCGTCCCCGGCCGCGCGTCGGTGGCCGCCGGGGCGCGGGACTGGGACCGGCGTGGGTTCGTGCTCGCGGCGGGGGTCACCGCCGTGGCCTCGGCCGGGGCGGGCCTGCTCGGCCGGTCCCTGAGCGGTGCCGGGAGCCGGGACGCGGTCGCCTCCCGCAAGGCCGTGGTGCTTCCCCGGCCGGCCTCCCCGGCCCCGCCCGTCCCCAGGGGCGCCGCGCTGCGGATCCCCGGGGTCAGCCCGTTCGTCACCCCCGACGGCTCCTTCTACCGCGTCGACACCGCCCTCGTCGTGCCCAAGGTGGACGCCGGTTCCTGGCGGCTGCGCCTGCACGGCGAGGGAGTCGCCCGCCCGCTCACCCTCTCCTACGACGACCTGCTCCGCCGTGACCTGGTCGAGCGCGACATCACCCTCACCTGTGTCTCCAACGAGGTCGGCGGCCCCTACGTCGGCAACGCCCGCTGGACCGGCGTACGACTGGCCGGGCTGCTGGCCGAGTGCGGGGTCGAACCGCCGTCCCGGGGCGGCCCGGCCGACCAGATGGTCGCCCACTCGGTGGACGGCATGACGATCGGTACCCCGGTCGAGGAGGTCATGGACGGCCGCGACGCGCTCCTCGCCGTCGGCATGAACGGCGAGCCCCTGCCCTTCGCCCATGGCTTCCCGGTCCGCATGGTGGTGCCCGGCCTCTACGGCTTCGTCTCCGCCTGCAAGTGGATCGAGGACCTCGAACTCACCACCTTCGACGCCTACGACCCCTACTGGGTCAAGCGCGGCTGGGCCCGCGAGGCGCCGATCAAGACGCAGTCACGGATCGACACCCCCAAGCCGTTCGCCCGGCCGGAGGCCGGCACCGTCATGGTCGCCGGGGTCGCCTGGGCCCAGCACCGCGGCATCGGCAGGGTCGAGATACGCGTCGACGACGGCCCCTGGCAGCAGGCCCGGCTGGCGGCCGAGGACTCGCGCGACACCTGGCGCCAGTGGTCCTTCCCGTGGCGGGCGACCAAGGGCGGCCACACCCTCACCGTGCGCGCCACCGACCGCACCGGCGCGGTGCAGACGGACAGACGCGCCCGCACGATCCCCGACGGCGCCAGTGGCCGGCACTCCGTCGTGGTCACCGTCGAGTGACCTCCCCGAACCACCTTCCGCACACCGACACCACGCAGTTCGAACCCCTCAACAGGAGAACCGTCATGAACACCCGTATCCGCCGTACCGCCGTCACCCTCGCCGCCGCGGCCGTCCTGCCGCTCGCCCTGAGCGCCTGCTCCGACAGCGGCGACGACTCCACCAAGTCGGACTCCTCGTCGAAGTCCTCGGCGTCCGCCTCCGCGTCGGACGACAGCATGGCGGGCGCCGGCAGCACCGTCTCCGCCGACCAGCCCTTCGGCTCCGCCTGTTCCGCGGTGCCCGCGAGCGGTGCCGGCTCCTTCGACGGCATGGCCCAGGACCCGGTCGCCACGGCCGCGTCCAACAACCCCGCCCTGTCCACGCTGGTGACGGCGGTCAAGAAGGCCGGACTGGTCGACACCCTCAACAACGCCCAGAACATCACCGTGTTCGCGCCGACCAACGACGCCTTCGCGAAGATCCCGAAGGCCACGCTGGACAAGGTCCTCAACGACAAGGCCCAGCTCACGAAGATCCTGACCTACCACGTGGTCGGCCAGAAGCTCACGCCGCAGGACCTGGAGAACGGCTCCTTCGACACCCTGGAGAAGTCGAAGCTCACCACGTCCGGCTCGGGCGAGTCGTACACCGTCAACGACTCCGCCAAGGTCGTGTGCGGCAACGTGAAGACCGCCAACGCCACCGTGTACATCATCGACAGCGTGCTGATGCCGACCGGCTGACGTCAGCCGTCCTCCGGGCCCCACTGGTCGGGCCCGCCTCCCCGCCAGTCGATCCACGCCGACTGCGCCACCTCCGCCGGGTCGATCTCCAGTCCCGCCCGGCGGAGGAACTCGGCGACGTCGGTCAGGTTGTGGGCCAGGCCGAGGATCTCGCCGTCGACGCGGACGCGGCGGCCGCCGGTGGGGGACGGGGGGTGCACGATCACGCGGATCGGTCCGGACATGTCCTCAGGATCGTCCGCTGCGTACGGTCCCGCATGTCGGTCCGTCATCGGGAGGGCCGTTCGGTGTCGTCGAGGGGCGGGCGCAGGTCGCGCAGTTCCCGCCACTCGGCCGGACGGGGGCGCCCCCGCTGCCAGTGGGGATGGAAGAACACCTGCGCCGACAGCCGGTACAGGCGTCGGCGCAGGTCCGTACGGCCGGGGCACTCGGCGAGCTGCCGGTAGGCGGCACTCCACTCGCGCTGGGCCCGGGCGAGGTCGTCGGGGAACGATCGCATGCCCGGATTCAATCATGTGTTCGATTTTTAGGGCCATGGCGATGAGTTCCCGAGCCGTCGCCCGGCGCAAGCGGGAGTCGGAGGTGCCCTTGCGTTCGCACGGCAGCCTGGCGATGAACCGGGCGCTGATGGACGCGGGTCTGGTCGACCGCGTGCAGGTGACGGTCTTCCCCGTCATCACCGGCCGCATCGGGCTGGACCCGGTCTTCCCCGAGGACCGCCGCACCGAGGACCGGTGGGAAAACGCCGGAAGGCCGCCCGCACCGCGAACGGTGGGACGGCCCTCCAGGAGCGGATCAGGCGCGCGAGGCCTTGCGGCGACGCGTGGCGAGCACGATGCCCGCGCCACCCGCGAGCAGCACCGCGGCACCGCCCGCGATCAGCGGGGTGTTGCTGCTGGCGCCGGTCTCGGCGAGGTTGTCACCGCCGCCGCCGTTCGGCGTGGGGGCGGCCGGAGTCGTGGTGGACTCCGAGGCGGACGGGGTCGGGGTGTCCGTGCCCGGGGTCTCGGAGGCCGGGGGCGTGCTCTCGGACGCCAGCGGAGTGGACTCGGACGCCGGCGGCGTCGACTCCGAGGCCGGCGGAGTGCTCTCCTCGGCCGGCGGGGTCGCCGGGGGCGTGGTCTGCGTGGTCGTGCAGTCCTTCGTGCCGCCGTTCCAGGCCGCGATCAGCTTGTCCTTGATGACCGGGTGGTCCGGGCCCTTGGGCAGGTCGCCGTGGGGAAGGCCGTCCTTGGCGTCGAGCTTGCCGTCGAACTTGGTGTTGCCCCGGTAGAGGTCGATCTGCGCGTAGCAGCCGAGGTCCGGGATCGAGATGTCGAGGGAGTCGACGGCACCGGCCTTGACGGTCACGGTGTCGAAGTCGTGGAAGACCTGCTCGCCGGAGGTGGCGAACGTCGGGCCGTGCGCGAGGTAGGACGCGAGGGAGGCGGTGCAGGTGGACGCGTCGCCCGCCGCACGGACCTTGACGTGGACCTTGCCGTCGTCGGTCGGCTTCAGGTTCTGGTCGTCGACCTTGACCGAGGCGAAGAAGTTCTTGCCGTCGAGGGAGAACTCGCAGCGGTCGGTCTCGGTCTTCGAGCCGGCGCCCGTACCCGGCTTGTAGCTTCCGCCGTCCTGCCAGCCCTTGCCGCCGGGGCAGTCGGAGGCGGAGGCGACGGAGGCGAGGGCAGCGGAGAAGGCGAGCGTCGCGGCGCCCGTCCCCAACAGGCGCCGCATGGTGACACGTCTCGCTATGGACATACGTATCCCGTCAGGATGAGAGTGAGTGGTCTCAGAAACACTGGGCCCATAGGTCACATGCGCCACGGTGTTAGCACATCGTGGATCTCCTTGCGGAATGCTGTCAACCTGCGGTGATACAAGGCCCGTTCAAGGGTCATCACAATTTCGACACACAGGGAACGATCTGCTCCGGAAAACCCCAGGTTCATATTTCCGGTGAGGTGGACAGATATCCCCTTTGTCGCCTTCATGGACGGCACGTACCGCACCGGCATCGCAGAGGAGCCCGCGTGACCTCCCGCACCACCACGCCCGACCCCTCGCCCGACCTCTCCAGCAACGACCCGAACTGGTGGCGGCAGGCCGTCGTCTACCAGGTCTATCCGCGCAGTTTCGCCGACGCCGACGGTGACGGTCTCGGCGACCTCCGGGGCGTCACCCGGCGCCTCGCGCACCTGGCCGGCCTCGGCGCCGACGCCCTGTGGCTGAGCCCCTTCTACCCCTCCGAACTCGCCGACGGCGGCTACGACGTCGCCGACCACCGGGGCGTCGACCCCCGCCTGGGCACCCTCGACGACTTCGACGCCATGGTCGCCGAGGCCCACCGGCTCGGCCTGAAGGTGATCGTCGACCTCGTCCCCAACCACACCTCCCACCGGCACGCGTGGTTCCAGGAGGCCCTCGCCGCCGGACCCGGGTCGGCCGCCCGCGAGCGGTACGTCTTCCGGGACGGCCGCGGCGCGCACGGCGAACTGCCGCCCACCGACTGGCAGTCCGTGTTCGGCGGCAGCGCCTGGCAGCGGGTCGCCGACGGGCAGTGGTACCTGCATCTGTTCGCCCCCGAACAGCCCGACCTCGACTGGTCGCACCACGAGGTCCGCGAGGACTTCCGCACCACCCTGCGCTTCTGGTCCGACCGCGGGGTCGACGGCTTCCGGGTGGACGTGGCGCACGCGCTGGCCAAGGACCTCACCGAGCCGCTGCGCGACCTCGGCGGGCTGCCCGGCGTCGCGGAGGAGGCCCTGCACCACCTGCCGCCGGGCACCCACCCCTATTGGGACCGCGACGAGGTCCACGAGATCTACCGCGACTGGCGCACGATCCTCGACTCCTACTCCCCGCCCCGCATGGCCGTCGCCGAGGCCTGGGTGCCCGGCGCCCGCCGCGCCCGGTACGCCCGCGCGGACGAACTGGGCCAGGCCTTCAACTTCGAGTACCTCCAGACGGCGTGGGACGCCGGGGCGCTGCGCCGCGTCATCGCCGACTCCCTCGCCACCGCCCGCGCGGCCCACGCCTCGGCCACCTGGGTGCTCTCCAACCACGACGTCGTACGGCACGCCTCGCGCCTCGTCCTCCCGCCGGGCACCGACGAGAACGCCTGGCTGCTGTCCGGCGGCCGGGCCCCGGGGATCGACCCCGCCCGGGGGCTGCGGCGGGCGCGCGCGGCCACGCTGCTCATGCTCGCGCTGCCGGGGTCGTCGTACGTCTACCAGGGCGAGGAGCTCGGGCTGCCCGAGGTCGCCGACCTGCCCTTCGAGGTGCTCCAGGACCCGATCTGGGAACAGACGGGACGGGTCCGCAAGGGGCGCGACGGATGCCGGGTGCCGCTGCCGTGGACCCGGAGCGGTCCTTCGTACGGCTTCGGCGCGGGCGGGGCCTGGCTGCCGCAGCCGCAGTGGTTCGCCGAGTACGCCGTCGAGGCCCAGGACGGTGTCGAGGGCTCCACGCTGGAGCTGTACCGCACCGCCCTGCGCCTGCGCCGCAAGCTCCTCCAGGGGGAGGAGCTCACCTGGACGGACCCGGCTCCGGACGGCGTGCTGGACTTCGTCCGCCACGAGGGCTGGCGGTGTGTCGCCAACCTGTCCGAGGCCACCGTCCCGCTGCCGCCCGGAGAAGTGCTCCTGACCAGCGGCCCGTTGGAGGACGGGCTGCTGGGTCCGGACACGACGGCCTGGCTGGGCTAGCGCTATCCGACGGTCGGCGTCGGGGTCGCGCCCGCCGCCGGAGTGGCGCCGTTCGCGTTCTCGCCCGGGACCGCGAGCGGCGTCGACGTCGGGTTCGCCGGCGGGGTGAGCACGACCATCGGCGCGCCCGGCTGCGGGACCGGCGGCGTCAGGTCGCCGTCGGGCAGCTTCGGCGGTGTGGTCTGCATGAAGAGGGCCTGGTCGAAGTTGACGAAGCCGGTCTTCTCCATGACCGTCATGTGGTCGAGCACCGTGTCGTTGGCCATGTCGGCCAGCGACCGCACCAGCGAGTTCTTCGTGGTGGAGCGGACCTTCGAGATCGTGTTGAAGATCGAACCGTGCGTCACCCGCAGGATGTTGGCGAAGTTCGTGTCGAACTGCTGGCCGCTGCTCGACTCGATCTGGTTCACGAAACCGACCTGCTGCGGGCTCGCCACGTTCGGGATGGTGATGTTGAGCATCGGCGCGATCTTGCGGCACGCGGCGTCCAGGGCCGCGTGACCGTCGATGAGGTGGCGCCCGGCCTCCTTCACCTCCGGGGTCGTCCCCTTCTGCAGGGCGACCTGCCCCAGCGGGTACTCCCACAGACCGGCCGCCCGCACCTTGACGACGAAGTCACGGTCCAGTTCGGTCAGCGGGCCCCACTGCGTCTGCGCGATGACTCTGTCCTGCGCGCTGGAGACGGTGCTCACACCGAGCATCGACGGATACGCGAGAGCACCGAGGGTCAATGTCAGGGCTCCGCCCACAAACAGCGTTCCCATCGCGTTGCGCGAGAGTGGCACCGTGCCTCCTGCCCGGTCGGGGTCCCCGCCGGGAGGCGGGTCGGACGCACAGGAGTACGCACCGGGGGGCGCGGATGTTCATCGTCTCCCCACAGGATGACCGGGCTCACACCACGCCCCGTCAGAGCGGTGCCTCATGATGCCCGTTGACCGTTCGTTGACCGGTTCACGGGGAAGTCCGGGGGAAATCGCGGGAGAGACCTGACGGGCCCCGGACCTAGATTCGCAGCATGTCCATGCCACCACGGTCACAGCGGCCCCTGCCCGTCCTCCCGTACCGCAAGCCCACCAAGGGCCGCGACTACTGGGTGATCGACGACGTGCTCCCGGACGCCGACGCCGTACGGGAGCGCTGCCTCGCGAAGGACGACTGGGTGCGGGGACATCCGTACACCTCGGAGACCTGGCCGGGGCTGCGGGCCATGCCCGGGCTCGAACCCGCCGAACTCGCCGTGGTGGAGCGACTGGTGCGCAAGGCCACCGGGGCCGGCAGGCTCTGGGTGCAGCAGGTGCCCGGCGGCGGCACCCTCAACCACAACTGCGTCCAGGTCGTCGGGGAGGGCGAGAGCGAGCCCCGGCCGCACACCGACTCCCGGGCGCTGTGCCGGTACGCCGCCGTGCTGTACCTCAACCCCGGCGTGCCCAAGGACTGCGGCACCAGCTTCTACCGGCAGTCCCTGCCCGGCGGGCGGCTCGGCGGCAACGTCGTGCAGGCCCCGCACAACAACCTCGTCGAGGCCCTCGGCACCCGGTTCGTCGCGCCCGACGCCTTCGAGGAGGACGTACGGGTGCCGCACAGGCACAACCGGCTGCTCCTCTACCACGCCAACCTCCTGCACAGCGCGACCGGTTACTGCGGCGGCACCCTGGAGGAGAAGCGGATGACGGCCGTCTTCTTCTGGATGGCGTGACGCCCGCCGCGGGTCGCTGACGCCTCAGTGGCGCACCGCGCGGGACACCTTCGCCCGCACCTCACCCGACAGGTCGTGCGTACTGCGGGCGGTCGCCTTCCCGGAGCCGCCCGCCGGGACGTCCTGGACCGTCACCACCACGACGTCCAGCAGCTTGCCCGTCCCGTCGGTGAAGTCGACCTGCACGGCGAAGGACTTCGCCGAGCCCGCGCTGTTCGCCACGGTGACCGCCACCGTCGTACGGCCGTCGGAGGCGGTCGCGGGGCTGCCGAGCCGCACGTCGTCCTTGGCGTCGACGCCGTTCCTGATGTCGTCGAACCGCCTGCCCGCCTCCGCCGTCGCCGACGACACGGCGTCCCCGGCGCGCGAGGCGGCCGACGCGACCTTGCTCGCCACCGAGGACGGGCTGTCGTCGTCGGAGCAGCCGGTCAGGCCGGTGAGGGCCAGGGCCGTCAGCAGTGCGGCCGTCGTCCAGCGGGTCATCTCGCCTCCCGGGTGCGGATTACTCCAGTGAAGGTCCCCCGTGGCGCGGCCGCACGCCCCCTGTCACCCGTTCGGCCCACTCCCGTGGTGGCCGGACCCACCGCACCCGATGGTCGAAGCACATCGACCACGAAAGGTGGGACACGGCCATGACGCAGCAACCGCACGCCACCCAGCCGTCCGCCGGCACCACGCCGACGCCGACCCCGGGCCCCGGACCCACGCCGACCGAGGCCGCGTGGGCCTCCGGCGGAGTCGTCTTCGCCGGTGTGCTGATGCTGATGAACGGCATCCTGGCGATCTTCCAGGGGATCTCCCTGCTCGCGAAGGACGCCGTCTGGACCCGCGTCGGCGACTACGTCTACAAGATGAGCCTCACCGGCTGGGGCGTGGTCCTGCTCTGCCTGGGCGTCCTCGCAGCCGTCACGGGCGCGTTCATCCTCCGGGGCGCCGCCTGGGCGCGGATGACCGGTATCTTCCTCGCCTCGCTGAGCATGCTCGCCCAGTTCCTGTTCCTGCCCTACGCCCCGGTCTGGTCCGTCATCATGATCGGCCTCGACTTCTTCGTCATCTGGGCGCTGGCGGTGTACCGGCCGGGCATGCGGGCCTGACCCTCCGGGCGGGGGACCCGCCGGAGGACCCGGGGCCGGGGCGGCGGACGGCCGCCCCGGTCACACGTGCCCGAGGCCGCCGCTGCCGAAGCCGCCGCTGGAGCCGGGCAGCCAGCGTTTGCGGTGCTGGTCCTTTCCTCGTCTGCTTCCCGAGTGATGGAGCTGGTACGGCATCAGCCGTTCCTGCCCCTCCGCGGCGGCCGGCAGCTCGTCCGGCTCCCGCATCTCCCGGATCTCACGGATCGGTCCGGTCTCCGGGAGATGCGGCTGCTCGTCGCTGAGCGGCCGCGGCAGCTCCCGTTCCTGGACCCGCATGCCGAACTGCACGGCCCACACCAGCGCGCCGGCGATGAACAACCCACCGGCAAAGGCGGCGATCACGTTGAGTACCTCGCTCGACGTGGCCGCCAGGACATACGTCGCCGTACTCATGGACCGATTATCGCCGAATTTCACCGGAATGGCGCGAAGGAGTCGTCCCGGGGGACCACCGTGACCCGGTGGAAGTTGCATGCGGCCGGGCCGACCGGCGGGGGACCCGCCTGGTGGGCCTTGAGCGCCACGCTGACCAGGCTCATCAGCAGGTCGACGTCGGTCTCGCAGTCGAGGTGGACGGTGACCCAGCGGGAGCCCGGCAGCAGCCGCACCGCGGTCGACTCCCGCAGGTCGTCGTGGATTCTGCGGATGGCCGGCTCGGTGAGGTGCAGGTCCACGTCCCGCCCCGGGTGGAAGTGCACGATCTCGCTGTGCGCGGAGCGCAGTGCCAGGCCCGCTCCACAGCTCGGCAGGTCCGTACTGAGGTCGGACCACGCCTCCAGGCGCTCCAGGGCGCGCTCGGCCAGAGTCATGTGGCCATCGTCGCCCGCTCATCGTCCGGCAACCAGGGGTTGAGCGAAACGTAACCGGGGCGTGAGGTGGGCCGGCGCCCCGCAAGTGGCCGGTCCGCAACCGCACTTGCGGGCACCTCTGCGTGAACCGATCCCGGGGTTCGCGACGATGACGGGGTGCATCGGTTCTTTCGAAGGGGGACTCCGTGAGTGAGAACACCGTTCCGCCCGCCTTGTGCGGTGTGCGCGGCTCCGCTCGGCTCGCCGTCGCCGGGCTCGGGCTCGCCGGGGCCGCGTGGGCGTTGCGGGCCGTGTGGCACGTCCGGCTCGCGGTGGCGGGGGAGCCGGCCGCGGGGCCGCCGGACCAGGGGCAGGGCCGGCACCGGCCGCTGAATGCCCTGGAGGACTCGTACCACCTGGTCAGCACGGCTGGAAGCGTCCTCACCCTGCTGTGCGCGGCCCTGTTCGTCGGCTGGCTGGGGCGGATGCGGGACAACGCGCGGGCCCTGTCCGGCGAGCCCGCGCGCTACGCCGGGATCTGGGTCTACGCCTCCTGGGTCGTGCCCGTCGCCAACCTCTGGATCCCGCGCGGCCTCGTCGCCGACGTCCACCGCAAGAGCGCCCCGGGCCGGCGACTGCCCGCCGTCGTGAACGTGTGGTGGGCGCTGTGGCTGCTCGGCATGGTCACCGGGGTGGGGCTGATGTACGACGGCGACACCGACGACGTGATCGCCCGCGCCTACCACGGCGTGACCACGCTGCTGGTCGCCGACCTCGCCGTGGTCGGCGCGGCCGTGGCCGGGATCCTCATGGTGCGGGCCCTGACCGACGTACAACTTCTGCACATCGAGGGCCGGTTGCGTGCGCCGGGTGATGATCCCTTGAAGGAAGACGTCAGGGCGTTTGTTCGGGATTGAGGGCACTTACTGTTGCGCCTACGTGACAGCCCCCCACCCCCAGGATCGCCATGCGTACCGTCCCCTCCGTCATGGCCGTCTGTGTGTCGGCCCTTCTGCTCACCTCCTGCGGAGTGGGTGACAGCGACACCTCGGTGAGCCCCAGGAAGGGCGACGACATCACCCTGGGTCTGCTGCTGCCCGACCGGGACACCAGCCGCTTCGACCGGTTCGACCACCCCCTGATCAAGAAGGAGGTGGCGGCCCTCACCCACGGCAAGGGCAAGGTCAGCTACGCCAACGCCGGGGCCAGCGCGCAGCGGCAGAGCCGGCAGTTCCGGCAGATGATCGCCGACAAGGTGGACGTGATCGTGGTGGACGCGGTCGACGCCAAGGCGATCGGGCCGGACGTCCAGAAGGCGAAGGACGCGGGCATACCCGTCGTCGCCTACGACCGGCTCGCCCGGGGACCGGTCGACGCCTACGTCTCGCACGACAACGAACTCGTCGGCGAGGTGCAGGGCCGGGCCGTCGTGGAGGCACTCGGCACCAAGGCCGAGACCAGCAAGATCGTGATGATGAACGGCTCGCCCGCCGACCCCAACACCGCGCTGTTCAAGAAGGGCGCGCTGGACGAGCTGGACGGCAAGGTCGTCATCGCGAAGCAGTACGACACCCGGGAGTGGCTGCCGTCGGTCGCCAAGGCCAACATGAAGGCGGCGATCGCCTCCGTCGGGCTGAACCGCATCGCCGCCGTGTACTCGGCCAACGACGACATGGCGGGCGCGGTCATCGACGAGCTCAAGGAGGCCGGGGCCACCAAGATCCCGCCGGTGACCGGGCAGGACGCGAGCCTCGCCGCCGTGCAGCGGGTGGTCTCGGGCGAGCAGTACATGACCGTGTACAAGTCGTTCCTGCTGGAGGCGACCAACGCGGCGCAGATCGCGGTGTACAAGGTCCAGGGCCGCGACCTCCAGTTCGACGCGCTGATCCGAGACAAGGTCGACAGCCCCACCCAGCGGGACATTCCCTCGCTGCTGGTCCCGGTGGTCGCCCTGACCCGGGACAACATCGAGCAGACGGTGATCAAGGACGACGTCTACACGGTGGGGCAGATCTGCACGGCCGCCTACGCGGCGGACTGTGCGGCGATCGGCCTCGAGTGACGTTCCTCAAGGGCCGGTGCGCACCCGGCGTACGACGAGAGCGGTGGCCGTCAGCGCGGTGACCGTGCCGAAGGCCAGGTGGACGGTGGTGTCGGCCGGGGTGAAGGACGCCACCGCGTTGCCGAGCACGCTGAGGACGAGCAGGGGCCAGAGCAGAAGGTTCACGGGAACTCCCAGGACGGTCGGTCTCTCTTCGGTGGGAACGACGCTATGAGCCCCGTCCCGTGCGGACGATCCAGCTCTCAGCCCGGTCCGGGGTACAGCAGGCTGTACTTTCCGCCTCCCGGCCTGTCGGAGCACCCGGCCTCCGCCTAGGGTCGAAGTCCTCCGGCCCGAAGGAGGCACGCATGGCCACCGCCGACGTCAGGGGCCTCGTCGTGGGCACCGCGACGACCGCGGCCGCCGCACTCGGCCAGTTGGTCTCCGGACTCGGTACGGCCGTCCTCGCCCCGTTCGTGCTGCTGTGGCTGGTGCTGGCGCCCGGCGGGGTGCGCGTGCTGCACGCCCTGGCCGGCATGGAACGCGTCCGGCTCACCCGCCACGGCCCCGAGGTCATCGCCCCCGCGCCGCCGCCGGCCCGGCTGCGGGACGCCCTCGCCGACCCCGTGACCCGGCGCGAACTGCTGTGGCTGGTCCGGCACCTGGCGGTGGGCCTGCCACTGGGCCTGCTCGGCTTCGTGCTGCCGGTGCTCGCCCTGCGGGACACCCTGTTCCCGCTGTACTGGCGGTTCGCCCCCAAGGACGCGACCGCCACGTCCATCGGGATCGGGGTCGCGCACTCCTGGCCGGACGCCCTCGCGGTGTGCCTGCTCGGCGTCGGCTGGATCGCCATCATCCTGGGGCTCACGCCCGGCCTGGCCCGGCTCCAGGCGGACCCGGGGCGCCGGCTCCTGGCGGCCGGTCCCGACGCCGACCTCTCGCTGCGCGTCGCCGAGCTGACCGCGACCCGGGCCGCCGCCCTGGACGCCCACGCCACCGAACTGCGGCGCATCGAGCGGTCGTTGCACGACGGCACCCAGAACCGGATCGTCACGGTGACCGTGCTGCTCGGGGCCGCCCGCCGGATGGTCGCCCGCGACCCCGCGGGCGCCGACGAACTCCTGGAGCGGGCCCAGTCCGCGGCCGAACAGGCGCTGGCCGAACTGCGGACCGTCTCCCGCAGCATCCTGCCGCCGGTGCTCGCGGACCGTGGCCTCGCGGGCGCGCTCACGGGGCTCGCGGCGGAGAGCGCGGTGCCCTGCGCGGTCGACGTGGAGGTGCCACGGCGGTGTGCCGCCTCCGTCGAGGCGACCGCGTACTTCGTCGTCGCCGAGGCGCTCACCAACATCGCCAAGCACAGCGGGGCGTCCCGGGCCGCGGTCACCGTCCGCGCCCCCGGTCCCACGCTCCGGCTGCGGGTCACGGACGTCGGCCGGGGCGGGGCCGACGAGCACAGCGGATCCGGCCTCTCCGGCATCCGCCGCCGTGTCGCCGCCCACGACGGCACCCTCCGCCTGACGAGTCCGCCGGGCGGCCCCACGACCCTGGAGGTGGACCTGCCGTGCGGATCGTGATCGCCGAGGACGACCCCCTGCTGCGGGAGGGCCTCGCGCTGCTGCTGCGTGCCGAGGGGCTGGACGTGGTCGGCACGGCCGACTCCGCCGAGGGGGCGCTGGACGCCATCGACACGCACAAGCCCGACGTGGCCATCCTCGATGTGCGGATGCCGCCCACGCACACCGACGAAGGGGTCCGCGCGGCCGTCGAGGCCCGGCGGCGCAGGCCCGACCTCGCCGTCCTGGTGCTGTCCGCCTACGTCGAGCAGAGCTTCGCGACCGAGCTGCTGACCGGCGGGGTCGGCGGGCTGGGCTATCTGCTCAAGGAACGGGTCGGCCGGGTCGAGGAGTTCCTCGACGCACTGCGCCGGGTGGCGTCCGGCGGCACCGCCATCGACCCCGAGGTGGTCGCCCAGTTGTTCACGCGGTCCCGCAAGGACGTACGGCTGGAGCGGCTCAGCCCGCGCGAGAAGGACGTCCTCGCGCTGATGGCCGAGGGGCTCGGCAACAGCGCGATCGCGGAGCGGCTGTTCGTCACCGACGGGGCCGTCCACAAGCACATCCGCAGCATCTTCGCGAAGCTCGATCTCTCGCCGACGGACCAGGTCGACCGGCGCGTGGCGGCCGTACTGCACTACCTGGAGGACGCGCGGCGGCTGTCGTAGGGAGGCGATCCGCGGTCACCGCTCGCGAACGGGCTCCCGGGGCCTCCCTCGTCGTCCCGGGGGCCCGTCGCGGTGCCTCCCCTGGTGCTGTTCGTCGCCCGCCCCGGATCGGATGTCGTATCGCCGCGGAAAATCGTGAGGCTGCTCGCGGCTACTGCTGTGTGCCGCCCGCGAACCGCAGGGAGATGTGCCGCAGGACCTCCGCGGAGGTCTCGGCCCGGCCCTCGTCGTGGGCCTCGGCCAACTGGACGAAGGCGAACGCGAAGCAGTGGGCGATGCTCGCGATGGCGGGCCCCAGCTCCTCCACCACCGCGTCCGCCGCCGCGTGGCCGCTGGCGTCCGCCGGGAGCTGGATCCGTGGCAGGGTCTCCACGAGCAGCGCGGAGACGGCCCCGGTCAGGGAGACCTGCTGGTCGGGATGCTCGCGGACCTGCCGCCGCATCTCCAGTGCCTCGGTGAGGATGCCGACGACGTTCTGCATGACCTCGCGCTGTTCCATGGGACCGCAGCGTATGTGCTCCACGAAACCCGTCGTGTGATCCAGCGCACAGGAACTCGGTACAGGGGAGCGGAGCGTCACGGGTGTGAGGGAAACAGAGGCGGTGGAACCGTCACGCGCACGGATCCGGGACGGCGACCGGGCGGCCTTCGGGGAGTTGTACGACCTGTACGCGCGGGCCGTCCACAACCACGCCCTGCGGCTGACCGGGAACTGGGCGGACGCCGAGGAGGCCATGTCCGAGACCTTTCTGGCCGCCTGGCGGACCCGGGAGACCGTGGAGGCGGAGGGCGGCTCGCTCAAGCCCTGGCTGCTGGGGATCGCCACGCACAAGGCGTACAACGCCAACCGCGGGCTGCGCAGGCGGCTCGCCTTCCTGGCCCGCAGTCCGCAGCCGCGCCCGGTCGAGGACTTCGCGGAGGAGACCGCGGGCAGGATCGACGACGCCCGCCGACTGGCCCTCGTGCACCAGGCGCTGGGCCGGCTCAAGCGCCAGGACCGTGAGGTCCTCGCGCTGTGCGTGGCGGCCGGGCTCGACTACCGGCAGGCCGCCGAGGCCCTGGGCGTGCCCGTCGGCACCGTGCGCTCCCGGTTGTCCCGGGCCCGGGCCCGGCTGGCCCGGCTCAGCGCACAGGCGGAACCGCCGCCGTCCCACGGAGAGATGGAGAGCGAGGCCGCGCTCGCGGCCCTGTTCCTGAAGGAGGAGACCCCATGAACGAGGCCGAGGAACTCCTGGCCACAGCGGAGTGGGACCTCCCGCCGGAGCGTCACCGTCACTTCAAGGACGTACTGATGCAGCGCATCGACGACGACAACAACCGAGCCGCGAAGCCTTCCGTACGGCGTCGGCTCGCCCGGCCGGCCGTGCTGGTCCCGCTGGTCTCGGCGGCCCTCGCGGGAGCCCTGCTCACCACGCTGACCACGGGCGGACAGTCGCCGCAGGCCCCGGCCGCCGGCGCCTCCGGCACTCTGAACCGGATCGCCACGGCCGCGATGGCGAGCGACACGATCCGGGTGCGGGACGACCAGTTCGTGTACGTCAGGACCCTGGACCGCTCCAACACGGGCAGCTTCGGCGGCCCGGTGCGGCTCGGTGCCCTGCACACCGAGGAGAGCTGGACCGCCCAGGACCCCGGCCCGTTGAAGGTCACCGGCTGGCTCCGCGCCAGCGGCAAGGACGCGATCATGCCCGGCCAACTGATCCCGGTCGAGACCGCCGACGCCGTCCCGGCGGGCGTCTTCCATCCCACCTACCGGTGGCTGGCCTCGCTGCCCACCGACCCCGACGCGCTGCTGCACCGGCTCTACGAGGAGGCCAGGCCGGTCGAGGGCGAGTCGCGGGACCAGGCGGTGTTCTCCCTGATCGGCAACCTGATCAGCGGCACCGTCATGCCGCCCGCCAACACCGCCGCCTTCTACCGGGCGGCCGCCCGGCTGCCCGGGGTGCGGGAGATCCCGGACGCCGTCGACGCGGCCGGCCGGCACGGCATCGCCATCACCCTCGACGACACCGGCTTCGCGACCCGCGACGAGTGGATCTTCGACAAGGAGACCCTGGCACTGCTCGGCTCCCGCTTCTACATCACCGACCCGGACCGGGGCATCACGACCGAGACCCTCGCCGGGACCAGCGCCGTGATGGAGACCGCCGTCGTCGACAGGAAGGGCGAGGTGCCCGCCCGGGCCGCGTCCCGCTGACGTCCCGTTGATGCCCCGCGGCGCACAATGGCTGCCATGAGCATCGTCAAGATCAACGTACTCACGGTCCCCGAGGAGCAGCGCGAGACGCTGGAGCAGCGGTTCGCCTCCCGGGCGGGCAGCGTGGAGAACTCGGACGGCTTCGAGTGGTTCGAGCTGCTGCGTCCCGTCGAGGGCACCGACACCTACCTCGTCTACACGCGCTGGCGCAGCGAGGAGGACTTCCAGAAGTGGATGTCCGGGATGTCGCAGGCCGCGCACGGGGGCGGCGGCGAGCAGGGCCGTCCCAAGCCCGCCGCCACCGGCTCGACGCTGTGGAGCTTCGAGGTCGTGCAGCAGGCCGCGCCCAGGCAGTGAGCTGAGCGGACCCCGGGCACACCGCCCGGGGTCCCGCGTCCTACAGCGTGACCTGCTTGCCGCCGAAGGTGACCACCAGGCTGCCGTTCGAGGCGAAGGACCAGCCCAGGGCGCCCGAGTAGGAGGAGCAGCGCGATCCGTTGGTGCCGGACCAGAACTGGTTCGAGCTGTCGGAGTCGCCGATGATCCGGTCGTTCGTCCCGCTGCTGAAGCGGCACGAGGTGTTGTTGCGGAACACCGAGGTGCCGCCGTCGAAGTTGAAGTTGCGCTCGGTGTTGTCGACGGACACGTTGTTCGACACCGTCATGGTGCCCGGGTTGCTGTTCCACGTGAAACCGTGCTTGCCGTTGGCGTAGGCGATGCTGTTGCGCACCACGTGGTTGACCGCGATGTCGTCGCCGCCGAGCTTGTACCCGTTGCGGTCGCCGTTGCCGGCCTGCGAGCCGTCGCTGAGCGTGCCGTTGTCGTAGGACAGGGAGTACTCGACGGTCACCGGGCCGATCGCGCCGGTGTCGGTCTTGGTGTAGAGGTCCCAGCCGTCGTCGATGTTGTGGTGCGAGACGGTGTAGCGGAACACGTTCCCGGTGCCGGTGGTGAGCTTCGCGGCGAAGCCGTCGGCGTCCTCGCCGTCGGAGTCGGCGTTGTCGTGCGACTCGGAGCTGAGGATCAGGTTGTTGGCGGGCCACTGGGCGGCCGGCGTGGAGGAGGCCATCCGCCCGAGCTGGAGGCCGGTGTCCCGGTTGAAGCGGGTCACCGTGCGCTCGACGACGTTGTTGCTGCCGCCGATGTAGATGCCGTTGTCCCCGGCGTGCTCGACGACCAGGCCGTAGATCTTCCAGTGGTCCGCGTTGAGCTGGATTCCGCGGTTGGACGAACTCTCGCTCTGCGCGGCGAAGTTGAGCACCGGGGTCTCGCCCGGGTAGGCGGAGATCGTGGTGCGCGCGGCGGAGGTGCCGTTGCTGCCGGCCGGGACGGTCACCGTCGAGGAGTAGGCGTACGTCCCGCCGCGCAGGTAGATCGTGCCGCCGGCGGAGATGCGGCCGATCGCCGAGGTGAGCGTGGTGGGCGCGGTCACCGTACCGGCCGCGCTGTCGGTGCCGCTCGGTGAGACGTACAGGGCGCCGCTCGCCGGCGGGGTGGTGGTGCCGGACGTCTCGGCGTCCAGGTAGTCGACGTTGGGCAGGCCGTTCGCGCCGGTCGGGTTGAGCCGGACCGTGTTGCTGCCCGCGGTCAGCGGGACGGTGAGGGTCTTGGTGGTCCAGGCGGTCCAGGTGCCGGTGGACTCGAAGGATGCCGACGACACCGTCGACCCGTTCACGATGATGTCCGCGGGGCGTGCGGTGGTGGTGCCGTTGGCGAAGCGGACGCTCAGGGTCGCGGTCTGCGCGGCGGAGGCGGACACGGTGAACTGGGCGTAGGCGCCGGTGGCGTTGGTGCCGTTGCAGAATCCGCTGCCGGAGTAGCCGGCGTACTCCGTCTCGACGGCTCCGGTGCAGATGGCGGGGGGTGTCTCGGCCTCGATGGGGGTCCCCCCGCTCGAACGGAGTTGAGAGTGGGGGAGGGTTGTGGCGGCTTGGGCGGTGGTGCCGGACAGTGCGACGAGCGTGCCGGCGATGAGGCCGACGGATGCGATGACTGGTCTCAGGTGCATCGTTCGTCTCCATGGTGTGCGGCGACGGGGGCACGTATCGTTCGGAAGGTAAGCGCTTGCCATGGTCGCGTCAACGGTTGTGTATGTGATCGTTGTTCACACATACGAATTGGATACGGTGGGCGGCATGACGCTCTTCGTGAAGATCTGCGGCCTGAGGACCGAGCAGGACGTCGACACGGCCGTCGAGGCCGGCGCCGACGCCATCGGGTTCGTCTTCTCCGACAGTCCGCGCCGCATCGACCCCGCCACCGCGGCACGGCTGGCCGCCAGGGTCCCCGAGAGCGTCCTCACGGTCGGGGTGTTCCGCCGTGAACCCCTCGACCACGTCCGCTCCGCGGCCGTCGAGTCTGGCATCGGGGCGGTCCAGCTCCACGGGCCCGAGGACCGCGACTACTACGCCGAACTCGCCGGTGGCGGCTGGACGTTGATCCGCGCGGCCGCGTTCGGCGACTCCGTACCGCGGTGCGGGGAGCTGGGCGAGGACATGCTGCTCCTCGACGCGCCGGTGCCGGGCTCTGGCATCGCGTGGGACTGGTCGCGCAAGCAGGTCGCGGGGGCGGGCGAGAAGTGGCTGCTCGCGGGCGGGCTCACGCCGGAGAACGTGGGCGAGGCGGTGGATGTCACCCGGCCCTGGGGTGTCGACGTGTCGAGTGGCGTGGAGGCGAGCCGGGGTGTGAAGGACCCGGCCCTGATCACGGCGTTCGTGGAGGCGGCTCGGGCGGGTGCGGCGACGGGGTGAGTTGATCGCCGGGTGCCGGGTGCCGGGTGTGTTGTGGCTGGTCGCGCAGTTCCCCGCGCCCCTGAGGGCGGGACGTGGCAGGGCCCGGGCCTCCCCCAAGAGACCCGGGCCCTCTCACGCGGTCAGCGCAGCGAGCCGATGTGGTCGACCCGCTCGCTCACGCCGTTGCGGAGTTCCGTGAGCGTGGTGCCGGGCGGCGCCACCGTGGGCTCGGACGACGGCGGTTGGGTCTCGTCCGCGCAGGTCGTGCCGCGGGCCGGGACCTTCAGGTCCACCAGGTAGTCCGTGATCGCGTCCGTCGCGCACGCACTGCGGTTGAAGGCGGTGTGCCCCTCCGCGTCGAAGGTGAGCAGACGGCCGTTGTCGAGCTGACGGGAGAGCGCCACCGCGTCCTGGTACGGGGTGTCCGGGTCACCGGTGTTGCCGACGACGAGGATCGGCGCGGAGCCCTTCGCGTGGAAGTTCCCGGCGTAGCGGCTGGTGTGCTCGCCCTTCCACTGCACGCACGCGGTGGCGTGCTGGTGGTCGTAGGTGGGCGGGCCGTACGCCATGGCCGGGCCCAGCAGCGGGGCCAGCCTGGCGTTGGTGGTGACCTGGCGCTTCAGCAGGGCCGGGTCGGACGGGTACTTCTTGTCGACGCACTCGACCGCGACGTTCGGGTTGAGGAAGTCGAAGCTGGCCGGGGACGGCGGCCGCAGCAGGAACGAGGTGGTGTCGCGCTGTTGCGCCTTGCGCAGGGCCTCGCCGAAGGACGGCCAGATCACCTTGCCCTCGTTGATGTTGAACATCAGCCGGTAGACCAGCGTGTAGCCGTTCGCCTGCCCGCCGTTGGCCGTCGGCACCGGGTTGGCGTCCAGGTCGGCCTTCAGCTTCTCGAACGCCCCGCGCGGGTCGCCGTCGCCGAAGCCGCAGGTCGCCTGGTCGGCCTTGCACCAGTCCAGGAAGCGGCTCATCGCGCCGTCCAGGGCGAGGTACTGCGGCCGGTCGTAGGCGTAGGGCCGGTTCGTGTAGTGCTCCGGGTCGTACGCCCCGTCGAGCGCGAGCGCGCGGACCCGCTTGGGGAACATCGCGGCGTAGACCGTACCGATGTAGGAGCCGAACGAGCGCCCGTAGTAGGTCAGTTGCTTCTCGCCCAGGGCCTGGCGCAGCAGGTCGATGTCCCGGGCCACGTACTGGGTGCCGATGTACGGCAGCAGGTCGCCCGCGTTGTCCTGGCAGGCCTGGTCGAAGTCGGCGGCCTGCCGGACGGCCGGCTCGTAGGCGTCGGGGCCCGGGACGCCCCTGGCGGCGGTGACGGCCGCGGTGTAGGTCGGGTCGTCCCAGCACACGACCTGGGAGCTGCGGCCGACGCCGCGCACGTCGTAGCCGAACACATCGAAGTCGTCGCGGAGTTCGGCCGGGAGGTCGGCGTAGTTGTTGCGCACGAAGTCCACACCGGAGTTGCCGGGGCCGCCGGGCTGCAGGAACAGCGTTCCCTTGCGCCGGGAGGGGTCGGCCGCCGGCTTGCGTATCACGGGCAGGGTGAGGGTCCTGCCCTGCGGATCCCGGTAGTCCAGGGGCACTTGGGCGTTGGCGCACTCGAAGCCGCCCTGGCAGTCCGACCAGGTCAGGGTCGGCACGGTCGGGGGCGGCACGGTCGGGGTGTCCTGCGCGGCCGCCGACACCGGCGACGCGGTCCAGGCCACGGCGAGCGCGCTCACCACGGCTCCGGTGAGTCTGAGTCGTCTGAACTTCACTGCTCTTGTTCCCCCTTGGGCTGGTCAAGCCTCAGAGAATCGGTCGTCTCACTGAGAACACACAGAAAAACGACCGCCCCGGTTCCCGCCGGCCGGCGGTAGTCCCGGCGGCCTACCCGGGAGGCGCCGCGTACTGCGTTCTGAGTACGGGGATGTGTCGGCAGGCGCATGACGACATCGGCGCCCTCGTCCGGACAGCCTGGGGGGACCGTTCGGCACCAGATGTGGAGATCCCCCGCCGTGGCTACTTTCCTTTACCGCGTGGGCCGCCTGGCCTTCCGGCGACGCTGGTACGTCGCCCTGGTCTGGGCGGCCGTCCTGGCCGCCGTCGGCCTGGGTGCCCTGAAGGCGCCCGGCGCGGCCGACGAGGGGTTCTCGATGCCGGGCATCGAGTCGCAGAAGGCGTTCGACCTCATGGAGGAGCGCTTCCCCGGGGCCACGGCCGACGGCGCCACCGCCCGGGTCGTCTTCGTCGCGCCGAAGGGCGAGAAGGTCACCGCGGCCGGCCACAGGAAGGCCGTCGAGGAGACCGTCGCCGACCTCGCCGACGGCTCGCAGGTGGCGTCCGCCGTGAACCCGTTCCAGGCGAAGGCGGTGAGCGCGGACGGCACCACGGCGTACGCCACCGTCACCTACGACGTCGCCTCCAACGACCTGACCGACGCGAGCAGGCACCACCTGGAGCAGGCCCTCGACCGGGCCCGGGACAGCGGACTGACCGTCGACGCCGGCGGCACCGCCATGGACGACGGCGGGGGCGCGGGCGGCGCGGCCGAGGTGATCGGGGTCGCCATCGCCGCGGTCGTCCTCCTCGTCACCTTCGGCTCCCTGGCCGCCGCCGGACTCCCGCTGCTGACCGCGCTCATCGGCGTCGGCGTCAGCATGGCCACGATCCTCGCCCTGTCCGACGCCCTCGGACTGTCCACCACCACCGGCACCCTGGCGATGATGCTGGGCCTCGCGGTCGGCATCGACTACGCCCTGTTCGTCGTCTCCCGCTACCGCGAGGAGCGCGCCAACGGCCGGGCGCCCGGGGAGGCGACGGCCCTCGCGGTCGGCACGGCCGGCTCCGCGGTCGTCTTCGCCGGCCTGACCGTCGTCATCGCCCTGGCCGGGCTCTCGGTGGTCGGCATCCCGATGCTCACCAAGATGGGCCTGGCCGCGGCCGGCGCGGTCGTCGTCGCCGTACTCGTCGCGCTGACCCTGGTCCCGGCGGTCCTCGGCTTCTGGCCGAACGCGGTACTGCGTCGCAAGGACCGCAGGGAAGGCCGCCTCGGAGCGGAGGACAAGGACAACGGCGGCACCCGCTGGGCCCGGTTCGTGCTGCGTCGCCCGCTGCCCGTGCTGCTGCTCGGCGTGGTCGGCCTCGGCGCCCTCGCCCTGCCGATGACCTCCCTCCAGCTCGGCATGCCCGGCGACGAGGCCAAGCCGACCTCCACCACCGAACGCCGGGCCTACGACGCGCTCGCCGAGGGTTTCGGGCCGGGCTTCAACGGCCCGCTGACCGTCGTGGTGGACGCGAAGGGCGACGACGACGCCAAGGGCGCGGCCTCGACGATCGCGAAGGAGATAGGCGCGACCGAGGGGGTCGTGTCCGTCACCCCGGCGCGCTTCAACGCGACCGGGGACACCGCCGTCTTCTCCGTCGTGCCGTCCACCGCGCCGACCGACGAGAGGACCAAGGACCTGGTCACGACGATCCGCGGGGAGCGCCCCGGCGTCGAGTCCGCGACCGGCGCCACCTTCGAGGTCACCGGCACCACCGCCCTGAACATCGACATCTCCGAGAAGGTGCAGTCCGCGCTGGTGCCGTACCTGATCGTCGTGGTGGGCCTCGCGGTCGTACTGCTGCTGGTGGTCTTCCGCTCCCTGCTCGTCCCGCTGAAGGCGGCCCTCGGCTTCCTGCTCTCCGTCCTGGCCTCCCTCGGCGCGGTCGTCGTGGTCTTCCAGGAGGGGCACGGCGCCGGACTGCTGGGCGTGGAGACCACCGGCCCGATCATGAGCCTGATGCCGATCTTCCTGGTGGGCATCGTCTTCGGCCTCGCCATGGACTACGAGGTCTTCCTGGTCTCCCGGATGCGCGAGGCGTACGTCCACGGCGAGACCTCCCACCAGGCCGTCACCTCGGGATTCCGGCACAGCGCCCGGGTGGTCGTGGCCGCCGCCCTGATCATGATCGCGGTCTTCGCCGGCTTCATCGGCGAGAGCGACTCCATGATCAAGATGATCGGCTTCGGCCTGGCCGCGGCCGTCCTGCTCGACGCCTTCGTGGTCCGGATGGCCCTGGTGCCCGCCGTGCTCGCGCTGCTCGGCGACCGGGCCTGGTGGCTGCCCACGTGGCTGGACCGGATCCTGCCCCGGGTGGATGTCGAGGGCGAGGCGCTCACCCGGGCCGCCGACACCCCCGAGGCCGCGCCCGCCGGCCAGGAACCCGGGTCTGACCCACCCCCCACCAGGGGCCGCCCGTGTCGCCGTACGACACGGGCGGCCCCGTTCGCTCACCATGGGTCCCTGACACCACCCACCGGAGAACACCATGACCACCAGCCCGGAACGGCGCTACACGGACCGCCTGGAGGAGTTCTCGGAACGCCATCCCTTCCTCGTCGACCTCTCCCTGGTCCTCGCCCTGATGGGTTCCGCGACCCTCGGCGCCTCGCTCACGATCCCGGGCGCCGCACCACCGGACGACGACAAGGTCGCCGTGATCCTCATGGGGGTGTCCTGCCTCGCCCTGCTCAAGCACCGCACCCACCCGCGCAGCACGGTCGTGGTGAACGCGGTCTGCGCCACGGTCGTGATCGCGCAGGGGTACCTCCTCACCCCGCTGCTGCTGGGCCCCGTCATGGCGGCGCTCTACTGGCTGGCCACCCTCACCGAGCGCACCACCATCCGCGCCTACGGCCTGCCCACCATGGCGATGCTGACCCTCGCGGCCGCCTTCTCCGACTCCATGGACCACGTGTCGCTGATCCTGCGGACCATCGGCCCGGTCTTCTGGCTGCTGCTCCCGCTGGCCGCCGGCACCATGACCCGGCTGCGGCGCGCCTACCTGGAGGCCACCCAGGCCCGCGCCGAGCACGCCGAGCGCACCCGTGAGGAGGAGGCGCGGCTCAGGGTCACCGAGGAACGCATGCGGATCGCCCGCGAGCTGCACGACGTCGTCGCCCACCATCTGGCCCTCGCCAACGCCCAGGCTGGCACCGCCGAGCACCTCGCACTCGCCAACCCGCGGCAGACCCGGCAGATCCTGCACGACCTCACCGGTACGACGTCCTCCGCGCTCCGCGAGCTCAAGGCCACCGTCGGGCTGCTGCGGCGGACCGGCGACGAGGGCGCGGCCCCGCTGGAGCCGGCGCCCGGGCTCGCCCGGCTGCCCGAACTGGTCTCCGCGTGCGCGTCCGCGGGAATCACCGTCACCGTCGGCACCGAGGGGGAGCCGCAGCCGCTCTCCCCGGGCGTGGACCTGACCGCCTTCCGGATCGTGCAGGAGGCGCTCACCAACGTCACCAAGCACGCGGCCACCCAGACCGCGCACGTCCGCTTCGTCTACTCCGGTGCCCGGCTGCTCATCACGGTCACCGACGAGGGCCCGCCCGTCCCGCTCGTCGCCGGCCCCCCCAAGGGCTTCGGCGTGATCGGCATGTGCGAGCGCGCCTACTCCGTCGGCGGCGAGTTCCGGGCCGGGCCGCGGCCCGGGGGCGGCTTCGAGGTGCGTACGGCGCTGCCGCTCCAGCCTTCCGTGAGCGGGGACGAGCCGGAGTGAGGGGCGGCGCGGCGGGCCAGGGATCATCCGGGGTTCACCGGAAGGTCGCCGGACACCGGGCCCGGCGGCCGTAGGGTGGCCGGCATGGCTGACGTGGATCTCGACCGGGCACTGGAGGTCGCGACGGAACTCGCGGCCTGGGCGGCGGAGACGATCCGGCGCCCCCGCGACCCGGGTGCCGCGGTGCGGGAGAAGGACGGGCCCGCGGACATCGTGACCGCCACCGACGAGGCGGTCGAGACCCACACCCGCGAGGTGCTCCGGCGGGCCTTCCCCGACCACGGGATCGTCGGCGAGGAGTACGGCACCACGCAGGGCGCCCCGGGCGCCCCGCACTGGGTGGTCGACCCGGTCGACGGCACCACCAACTACGCCCACGCGCTGGGCTGGTGCTCCTACTCGCTGGGCCTGGCCGCCGCCGACGGCACCCCGCTGCTCGGTGTGGTGGCGGACCCCTGGCGGGGCGAGACGTTCACCGCGGTCCGGGGCGGCGGGGCGTATCTGAACGGCACCCGGGTGCACGCGGCCGCCCACACCACCCTCACCGGCCATGTCTTCCTCACCGAGTGGGCCGCGCACGCCCATTGGCCCGGCCTGGACGCCCTCCTCGCCGAACTCGCCGACCGGCACTGCACGGTGCGGGTGATGGGATCGACGGCCCTCTCCCTCGCGCAGGTCGCGGCCGGCCGGGCCACCGCGGCGGCGATCGGCGGGTTCCACGCGGTCGACGGACTCCCGGCGCTGCTCATCGCCCGGGAGGCGGGAGCGGTGGCGCTGCCCGAACTCCCCGCCCACAACCAGCCGTTGCTGCTGGTCGCACCGGGCGCCGCCGAGGAGACGGCCGACCTCTGGCGCCGGACGGGCGCGGAGGCGGGCTGACGACCTCCTGGACGAGACCTGACCAGGAGACAACCGTCGGCGAGGCATCATCGGGCCGATCGCGGCACATACTTCAGCAAGCGGGAGAGTCCCGGGGGGAACTCCGACGGGGAGCGGCTTGATGCATGGCGATGGCGCGGGTCTTGGCAGGGTCCAGGTACGGCTGAAGTGGGACCCCAGCCCCTACGGGGAACCGGCCCGGCACCTCGACATCATCGCCGCGACCTACGCGGCGGGCGACCCGTACGGGCCGCCGGAGTACGTCGTGCACACCGAGAGCCGCTCACCCGACGGCACCATCAACATGACCCGGCACAGCGAGACCGGCCTCGGCCTCGGCTACGTCGAGGTGATGGAGCTGGAGTTCGAGCGGCTGTCGTCCGCCTACGGCCGGGTGGTGGTCGGCGTCGCCATCCACCAGGACGGCGGGCCCCGCACCTTCGGCGACCTGTCCCACGCCGGGGTGCTCGTCGTCGAGGGCTACCGGCGACTGCTGAGCGACGACTTCACGGCCGTCGCGGACGCCACGGCCGCCACCGTCGCCGAGTTCACCAGGGACTCCTCCGGCGCCTGGCACCACGCGGCACTGATCCATGGCTTCGACAGCAACCCGGCGGGCTTCATGGCACAAATGGGCGCCCCACGACAATAAGACGCACCTGACACGGGCCCGCCCCGGGTGCCCGAGCCCTGTCGGCGGCCCTCAGTACGGGCGCCGGATCCCGTGGTCCGCGAGCGCCGCCTCGTAACCGGCCAGGAGATCGTCGAGGCCGCTCAGGAGCAGGCCGGCCGTGTCGGCGGCCTCTCCCGGCTCGCCCCGCTCGCACGCCGCGAGGATCTCGGCCACCTCGCCGCGCAGGACGCGCAGGGAGTCGCCCTGCACGAGGACCCCGGGGAAGTGACGGCCGGGCAGGCGGACCACGGCGTTGTTGCCGCCCGGCGTGAACAGTTCCGCTTCGACGCGCTCCATCGGGTCATCCAACCCCGGCACTCGCCTGCGCTCAAGAGCGAGGCTCGGCCGGGCCCCGAGGGCGGTCGTGGTGCCCCTGGCGCGGCCGTCCACGGTGATCTCCGGGGGGTGCGGCCCGTTGCGTGTTCGTATCGGTCCTGGGCGGACGGCGCGGGGCGGGCGGCCTTGGGCGCATACTGAGGAGGATGACAAAGCCTGCTGCACCGAAGCGTCACTTGCCCACCAGCCCCTTCAAGGCACCGGTCGCACCCGCTCCCAAGCACTTCGCCGTGGGCGACCAGGTCACACACGACATGTACGGTCTCGGCCGCGTGATCGGCGTCGAGGACGGAATCGCGGTTGTCGTCGATTTCGGCTCGTCGCAGATGCGGATCCTGAGCCCGTACTCGAAGATGACCAAGCTGTAGGAGAAAGGACTCCCTCTCATCGATCTGACCTCGCTGTTCTCCGCCCCCGAAGGGCAGCCCCAGCGCACCCCCGCGGCCCTGCCGCCCCCCACCACGAACCCCTTCCAGGCCCCGGACTTCGGGGACGACGAGGACGAGACCTTCCCCCGGCCGGAAGCGGCCTAGCTTCCCCTCGCCCGGGTACGACCCTCACCGATGGTGCGGTGAGGTTGGTCAGTGCTGCCTGATGAGCCCCTTTCCGTAGTCGTTTCCGTTCGTGCTTCCGGGTTCGCGCCGTCCCCCTGGCTCGCGCCGTACGCGCCGGCCAGGGGCCCGGACCCCGCCGGTGCCGCCGGGTCGTCGACCGACCCGCCCGCCCAGGTGACGCACCCGCCCGACAGACGGGACCGCACCTCCGCCGGCCGCCTCTTCGCCGCGCCCGCCTTCCCCCGCCCCATGCCCCGGCAGCACGCCTGTGCGCACCCTGTGACGAAGCCGTGCTCCGGCACAGCCGTTGCCCAGAGACGCATGCGAGCGTGATTTCCGGTTAGGCGCACCGGGATTACTCGATTCAGCGGGCAGGTGAGAAGAGATCTCTTTCATGGCGAAGGCACCGGACTCGACAGCCGTGGCGGAAACGGAGCAGGAAGGACAGGGGAAAGCGGACACCGCGGCAGGCGTCCGCAGACCTCCGGCCCCGGTCGCACCCCGTGCGAGCCGGGGTTTTCCGTCCGCGGTCTCCCGCACCGGCCGGGTGACCGGCCTGGACGGACTGCGCACCCTCGCGGTCGCGCTGGTCATCGTCCACCACGTCGAGCCCGACGTGCTGCCGGGCGGCGCGGTCGCCGTGGACGTCTTCTTCACCATCAGCGGCTTCGTCATCACCCGCCTGCTGATCGCCGAGTACGTCCGCCGCGGCGGCATCTCCCTCATGTCCTTCTACCGCCGCCGCTGGCTGCGGCTCGTGCCCGCCCTGCTCGCCCTGTGCGCGGTCTGCGCCCTGCTCGGCACGGTGACCACCCTGTGGGGCTTCGACGGCTCGCTCCAGGCGGCGGGCCTGTCCGCCCTCTTCCTCACCAACGTCGTACGGGCCACGGAGTCCGGCCCCTACTCCGACCTCACCAGCCCGCTCGCGCACACCTGGTCCCTGGGCGTGGAGGAGCAGTTCTACTTCCTGTGGCCGCTCGTCCTGCTCGTCCTGCTGCGGTGGGCGCGGGCCCGCACGGTCCTGCTGTGCACGGCGGCCCTGTGCGTGCTCCCCCTGCTCTGGCGCTGCGTCCTGTGGACCCCGGAGGCCGCCCACCGCATCTACAACGGCACCGACACCCGCGCCGACCAGCTCCTGGCCGGCGCCCTGGTCGCCGTGGCCCTCGCCCGACTGCGCTCCGACGACCCGCGCCTCGCCCTCCTGCGCACCTGGTCCGCCCGCCTCGCCTGGCCGGCCCTCGCCCTGCTGGGCCTGGTCGCCTGGCAGGTGCCGGTCACCGAGGACCTCGGCCCCTGGACGGCCGCGTGGTACACGGCCGGCTTCCTCGCGGTGGCGGCCCTCTCCGCCACCCTGGTCACGGCCCTGGAACTACGCCCCGACGACCGCCTGTCCCGCCTGCTGGCCCTGACCCCGCTGTCCTGGGTGGGCCGCAACCTGAGCTACGGCATCTATCTCTGGCACTACCCGGTCGTACGTCTCCTCGCCTCCCTCGGCGTCAAGGAAGGCCGCCTGAGCGCCACGGTGCTCCTGACCCTCCTCATGGCCCTCCTGTCCTACTACGCGATCGAAAGGCCGTTCCTGCGCAGGGCCCACGCGCCCCGAACCCGGGGCCCGGTACTGACGCCGACGACGGCGACGGCGACGTAGGGGCCGGACGCCGGGCGGAGTGCCGTAGCGCTCCTCACACGGCCACCGCGGCCCCGGCGGGAGCCGTCCGTCCCTCCCGCCACCAGGACGCGCCCCAGGCCAGCACCGCTCCGCCCACCGCGTACGCCACCAGGACCCACAGGGCCTTACCTGTCGCGTGGCCCGAGAAGTACACCGTGTTGCGGACCAGTGTCGTGCCGGCGCCCGGGGGCAGGGCCTGGCCGATCGCGCTCCAGAAGGGCGGGAGCAGCGGGGCCGGGTAGACGCCGCCGGAGCTCGGGTTGCCGAGGACGACGAAGAAGAGGATGACGAGGCCCGTGCCGAGCAGGCCCAGCAGGGTCTGCAGGGCCAGTGCCGTGGTCGCCGAGGCCAGGACGGTCAGCGTGCCGATCGCGCTCAGCGCCCAGAAGTGGCCGCCCAAAGCGTCGAACACCGGACCCACGATCACCGCTCCGGCCACGCCCGACACCACCGCGTACGGGATCAGGACGGCCAGGCGGATCAGGGTGCGGGGCCTGTTCGCAGGGCGGGAACCGGACGCCATGCCCATGATCGTCGCGGTGAGGTAGCCGCCGATCACCCAGCCCAGGACCAGGTAGAAGGACGTCATGCCGCGGCCGTCCCCGGAGTTGGGCGGGCGGAGGTCCGTCACCGTGATCCGGCGCTGCTGCGAGGCCTCGATCCGCTGGGCGATCTGCGTGGCCGTCTGGGACACCGACGGGCCGCCCGCCGACGCGACGAGCAGCGTGTCCTCGGTGCCCCCGGGGTCGAGGACGAAGGCCGCGTCCGTGCGGCGCGTCATCACCCACTCGCGCGCGACGGCCGTACTGGAGGCCGCCGTCGCCTTCACGGGATCACCGGCCAGCCCGTTGAGCTGCGCCACGATCTTCGCGGAGGCCTGTGCGGGAGCCACCACGGCCACCGGGATGCCCTGGGGCGTGGGGGAGTGGAAGGCGCCGACGTACGAGACGACGAAGGCCAGTTGGATCAGCAGGCCGCCGAGGACCAGGCCGAAGGCCCGCAACGTCACGGCGTCCTTGAACTCCGCCGCGAAACCGGGGGACTTGGGAGCCGGCTCGGTGGCGGGCCGGCCGGGGGAGGGGCTGGAGGGTGCGTTCACGGGCGCATCGTCGCACAGGCGGATTAATCCACCCTTCCATTTGCTGTCCCACGCAAACCGGACACCCCGAGCAACCTAAAGACCGGGCAACCCCAGCTCCGCCCAGATCGTCTTCCCCGTCGCCGTCTGCCTGCTCCCCCACCGCTCCGCCATCTGCGCGACCAGCAGCAGCCCCCGCCCGCCCTCGTCGAACACCCGCGCCCGGCGCAGGTGCGGAGCCGTACTGCTGCCGTCGGAGACCTCGCAGATCAGCGCCGAGTCCCGGATCAGCCGCAGGACGACGGGGTTGTCGCCGTAGCGGACGGCGTTGGTGACCAGCTCGCTGACGACGAGCTCCGTCGCGAAGGACGCCTCCCCGAGGCCCCAGGCCATGACCTGCTCGCTCGCCGCCTTCCGCGCCCGTGCCACCGCCGCCGGATCCCGCTCGAGGTGCCAGGTGCGGACCTTCCCCGCGTCCAGCGCCGAGGTGCGGGCCAGCATCAGGACGATGTCGTCGGCGGGACGCGTGGGCAGCACCGTCCGCAGGACCTGCTCGCAGGTCTCCTCCAGCGGGCCCCCCTTGTCGGCGAGGGCCCCGCGCAGCAGGTTCAGGCCGACCTCGATGTCCCGGTCGGCGGCCTCCACGAGGCCGTCGGTGTAGAGGGCGAGCAGGCTGCCCTCCGCCAGCTCCACCTCCACGGACTCGAAGGGCAGACCGCCGAGGCCGAGGGGCGGTCCGGCCGGGAGGTGCAGGAAGCGGACCTCGCCGTCGGGGGTGACCACGGCCGGTGGCGGATGGCCGGCCCGGGCCATCGTGCAGCGGCGCGAGACCGGGTCGTAGACGGCGTAGAGGCAGGTGGCCCCCACCTCGCTCGGGGTCGAGGCCTCCGCGGCCCGGTCGCGGGTGTCCGGCCCCTCCTCCCGGTCGAGCCTGACGACGAGGTCGTCGAGCTGGGTGAGGAGCTCGTCGGGGGCGAGGTCCACGTCCGCGAGGGTGCGTACGGCCGTGCGCAGGCGGCCCATCGTCGCCGAGGCGTGGATGCCGTGGCCCACCACGTCGCCCACGACCAGGGCGACCCGGGCGCCGGACAGCGGGATGACGTCGAACCAGTCCCCGCCCACGTCCGCGCCGGAGCCCGCCGGCAGATACCGGTACGCCACGTCCATGGCGGCGAGGTGCGGCGGCCGCTCGGGCAGGAGACTGCGCTGGAGGGTGAGGGCGGTACGCCGTTCGTGGGTGTAGCGGCGGGCGTTGTCCACGCTCACCGCGGCCCGCGCGACGATCTCCTCCGCGAGCAGCAGGTCGTCGTCGCTGAAGGGCTCCGCCGTCCGGTGCCGCAGGAAGTGCACCAGGCCCAGGGTGACCCCGCGGGCGCGCAGCGGCACCATCAGCACCGAGTGGATCAGGAACCTGGCCACGGACTCGGCGCGGGCCGGTGAGGAGTCGACCCACTCCCGCATCCCGGGGTCCCAGGCCACCGGCCGGGTGCCGCGGCCGGCGATCAGGGCCCGCATCGGGGGTGTGTCCAGCGGGTAGAACGTCGTCTCGCCGGTCGGCACCACCGACTCCGGGCAGCCGTCGAGGACGGACCGCTGGGCCGTACGGCGTACCGTGACCGGCCGGTCCGGCAGCACGGGCTCCGGTTCCTCGCCGAGGGCGACCGACTCCAGCAGGTCCACGGTGACGAAGTCCGCGAAGCCGGTCACGGCCACCTCGGCCAGTTCCTCGGCGGTCCGGGTCACGTCGAGGGTGCTGCCGATGCGGAGACTGGCGTCGTTGAGGACGGCGAGCCGGCGGCGGGCCCAGTACTGCTCGGTGGTGTCGAAGACGGCCGCGGACATGCCCCGCACCGCCCCGCTCCCGTCCTTCAGCGGGGAGAGGAACATCGACCAGGCATGGCCCCGGACCTCCCCGGGTGCCTGGCCGTAGTTCTCGTGGAAGATCGCCTCGCCGGTGCGCAGCACCTGTCGCTGGAGGCGGTCGTACTCGTCGAAGGGCGGGTTCGGCTCGATCTCCCACAGGGTCAGCCCGCGCATCTCGGCCACGCTGCGGCCCATGATCCGGGTCATGACCTCGTTGGCCGACACCAGCCGGGCCTCGGTGTCGTAGACCGCCACCGGGACGGGCAACTGCGCGAGCGTGAGGTCCCACAGGGCCTCCGCGTCCGGTTCGCCGGGGCCGGCCATGTGCTCGGGGGCGACGGCGGTCACCAGCCACGGCCGCGCGCCGGCGCCGTCCGCGAGCGGTGTCGCCTTCAGCCGTACGACGACCCGGCCGCCGCCCCGGTGCCGCAGCGCGACCTCGGTGGCCCAGCTCCGGCCCTCGGCGACATGGCGGCGCGCGGACTCGGGCAGGTCGGCGGCGAGCAGTCCGGCCGCCGGCCGCCCCACGACCTCTTCGGCCTCGTATCCGAGGAGCCGGCGGGCCCCGGCGCTCCACACCGTGATCGAGCCGTCGGCGTCGACGACGACCGCGAGGTCCTCGGGTACGCGCTCCTCCACGGTGCCTGCGGGCGTGCCGCCCCTGCTGTCCATGCTCCCAGCGTCGCGCCGCACGGCTCCCGGCTCAAGCGAGGGAGGGCACCGGCAGACACGGACACAGGCACGGACAGGCACCGACAGGCGGTACAGGGCGGGTCCGCGACCGCCGTGCCGTGCGCCCGGTGACGTCAGCCCAGCGGGGTGTCGGCCCAGGGAAGGGACGCGGCCGGGTCGTTGAAGGCCTCCTGGCGGGGCGGCTGGACCTCGTGGCAGGTGAAGCCGAGCCGGGTCAGGGCCCGGCCCACCTCACTGGCGGTGAAGTCGCGGCGGTCCTGGCGGGTGATCACCTGACCGACCTGCTTGACCGGGTAGACGTGGGGGCCGACGGTCACACACAGGCCGGTGGCGGGTTCGGGCTCGACGCCGTCCATCGACCTCTCGACCTCGCTCATGGTCAGGTCGAAGGGAAAACGTGCGATGACGATGCGCATGGTGCCTCCACGGGGAGCGGTCGGGACGTGACGGTGGGAACGGCCAGGGAGCGGCCCTGTTCGTCTCCTCCTCGACGGGGACGCCGGCGGCGCGGCCACCGGCCCCGTCAGTCGGTCGTACGGCTATCGGCTGGTGGGCGTGGAGCGGCGGCGGCCCCGCGCGGAGCGGCTGCTGCGGTTGCGGCCCGCGGACCCGGAGCGCTTCGGGGCCTCGGCGGGGGCGGGGGCCGGCAGGGTGACGGGCACGCCGGAGGGGGTGCGGGCGCCGGTGATGCGGTTCAGCTCCGCCTCGCCCGGGCGGACCCGGGTGGTCTGCGCGGTGACGCCGGCGTCGGACATCAGACGGTCCACCGAGCGCCGCTGGTGCGGCAGGACCAGGGTGACGACGGTGCCGGACTCGCCGGCGCGCGCGGTACGGCCGCCGCGGTGCAGGTAGTCCTTGTGGTCCGCGGGCGGGTCGAAGTTGACGACGAGGTCGACGTCGTCGACGTGGATGCCACGGGCCGCGACGTTGGTGGCCACCAGCACGGTCACCTGGCCGTCCTTGAACTGGCCGAGGGTGCGGGTGCGCTGGGGCTGGGACTTGCCGCCGTGCAGCGCAGAGGCCCGCACACCCACCGACAGCAGGTGCTTGGCGAGGCGCTCCGCCGCGTGCTTGGTGTCCAGGAACATGATCACGCGGCCGTCGCGGGCGGCGATCTCGGTGGCGGTGGCGTGCTTGTCGTCGTCCCGGACGTGCAGCAGGTGGTGGTCCATCGTGGTGACGGTGCCCGCGGAGGGGTCGACCGAGTGGACGACGGGGTCGTGCAGGTAGGTGCGCACCAGCCGGTCGATGTTGCGGTCGAGCGTGGCCGAGAACAGCATCCGCTGGCCGTCGGGGCGCACCTGGTCGAGCAGGGCGGTGACCTGGGGCATGAAGCCCATGTCGGTCATCTGGTCGGCCTCGTCGAGGACGGTCATGGTGACCTGGCTCAGGCTGCAGTCGCCGCGCTCGATGAGGTCCTTGAGCCGGCCGGGCGTCGCCACCAGGACCTCTGCGCCGGCCCGCAGCGCGGACGCCTGGCGGCCGATCGACATGCCGCCGACGACGGTGGCCGCGCGCAGGCGCAGCGCCCGCGCGTAGGGGGTGAGCGCGTCGGTGACCTGCTGGGCCAGCTCGCGGGTCGGTACGAGGACCAGGGCGAGCGGGTGCCGGGGCTCGGCGCGCTGTCCGTCCAGGCGGGCCAGCAGCGGCAGACCGAAGGCGAGGGTCTTGCCCGAGCCGGTGCGGCCGCGGCCGAGGACGTCACGGCCGGCCAGGGAGTTCGGCAGGGTCGCCGCCTGGATCGGGAAGGGCGTGGTCACTCCCTCGGCGACGAGGGCGGCCTGCAAACGCTCGGGCAGGTCGAGGTCGGCGAACGCCTCCACCGCGGGCAGGGCCTCGGTGACGGTGGTGGGGAGGGTGAACTCGCCGCGGGGTGCGGCGGCCGGGCGGGAGCGCTGGTGGCTCGCACCCCGGGAGCGGTGGCGGGACGTGTTGTTCCCGGTGTTCCCGGTACGGCGGGTGCGGTTCATGGGAGGGAACCCTTCCTCGATGCGTGCGGCACGTGTCGAGGAATTCCTCCGGGGCGCGGCGAAACCGCACGAGAATTCGCAAGAAAGAGCCGGGGAGAAACGAAGAAAATCAGATTCTTCGGGACTGTCAGATTCTTGGGTGCCGGCAGGTGCGTCGACCTGGCGGGTTCTTCGGGGCAATGGGACAGGGCCCGCACCCCAAGAGTGCGGGCCCCAGCCGTGAAGATACGCGTCAGCGTCAGGCGGGAACGATGTTCTCGGCCTGCGGGCCCTTCTGGCCCTGCGTGACGTCGAAGGTAACCTTCTGGCCTTCCTGAAGCTCGCGGAAGCCGGAGGTGGCGATGTTCGAGTAGTGCGCGAACACGTCGGCGCCGCCGCCGTCCTGCTCGATGAAGCCGAAGCCCTTTTCCGCGTTGAACCACTTCACGGTGCCAGATGCCATATTGAATCTCCCTAGGGGGCAGTGCCGGGACCCGCACTGTACGGACCCGAGTCGCCGCGATGGACTCCCCTCCGGAAGACCCGGAAAGACGCCGGAGAACTTCAGAAATTCTCCGGAAACCAAAACTGCAACTTTTATCACGGTAACACACGGTAGGTGGGCGGCTCTACGCCGTCGCGAATCCTGGTGGCGGCCGCCTCGAAAACTTCGCCGCGTCCCGCACGCGATTCTGTCGCGGTCGTGACAGTTATTCGTCCGCCTCCTCGGGGTGCCCCGGCCGCCGGGTGCGCGGACCGGGCGGAGACGGGCGGCCGGCCGGCAGGGCGGCAGCGGTGACCGCCCCGCGAGCACGGCAGGCGGATCACCGGGGTGTGCGCAATCCGACCTCCGACACATGAGGAAATCTCAGGCCACCGGATCAGACTTTCGTACTCGGTCGACGGCTCCCGAAAGGGCGCTCCAACGCCCATCGTGATCCACCACACGCTCGGACGCCCCGCGCCCGGGGAGGACAGCGGTCGACGCGCGGGGCCGGGGGAGCGGACCCCGCCACCCGCCCGCGACCGGTGCCGGATCGCGACGCCTGTGGGACGCACGGCTCGGTGTTCGATTACTGCCGCGATGTCATACCCTGCATCTTCGGTGAGCCGGGCTTCTCAGGGGGGACACAGGAACCCGGGCCGCGATCCTTCCCTCTTTCTCAGTCGGGCGGGCGGTTCTCTGACGAGCACTAGTGAAACTGGCTGGAATTGATACATATGCCACCGCAGATGCGTGCGCGGACGGGACTCTGGGCCGTGGCGGCCGTCGTGGGCCTGGGGTTCTTCGTCGCGATGGAGTGCGTCGCGCACCACTACGGTCTGCCCGGGCCGCTCACCACCCAGGCGCGGGAGTTCGTCCTCCCGCCCAAGTCGGGGCCCCTGCTGTACGCCGGCCTGGCCCTGATGATGGTGGTGCTGACCTGGCGGCAGCGGTTCCTCGCGCTCGGCGCCGCGATCGGTGTCGACCTCGTCCTCGCGGTGGCCCGGTGGGTGTTCGACATCAAGGTGGCCCACGGCCACCCCTTCGGCAGCGGTGCGCTGTGGGTGATCGTGGGCTGCGCGGTCGTCGCCCTCACCCGCCGCACCGGCCCGGAACGCGTCCTGCTGCTGAAGGGCGTCGGCCTGGGCCTGCTGCTGGTGGCCGGCCGCAAGACCGGTGACACCTGGCTCCTCATCACCGCGAAGAGCCGGCACCTGGTCCTCGACCCGTATCTGGCCAACGCCGACCACGCCCTGGGCAACCCCTCGTGGATCATGGGCCGGATCGTCACGGCCACTGGAGCGATCGGCTTCAACTTCCTCGACACCATCTACGGCCAGCTCGCGGTGGCCGCGGTGGTCGTGGCGCTGTACCAACTGCGCAACGTGGCGGCGGAACTCCGTTTCCCGCGCCACCACCTCGTGCGCACGTTCCTGCTGATCGGCCTCCTCGGACCGGCCATCTACATGATCTTCCCGGTGGTCGGACCGGTCTTCGCCTACGGCACCGGCACCGACCACTGGGCGTCGATCGCCCTGTGGTCCCCGCAGATACCCAGCGACGGGCACTGGGCGGTGGCGAACCTGTGGCCGCAGACCCCGCCGCCGATATCCACCCCGCACTCCATACCGTTCGACGGGATCACCCCGCGCAACTGCATGCCCAGCCTGCACACCGCGTGGGCCGTCGCGATCCTCATCCACTCCCGCCGGGGCCCCCGCCTCCTGCGGTACGCGGGCACCTTCTGGCTGGTCGCCACGCTCACCGCCACGCTGGGCTTCGGCTACCACTACGGCGTCGACCTCGTCGCCGGTGTGGTGTTCACCCTCACCATCGAGGCGGGACTGCGCTCGTTCGACCGCGGCTGGGACCGCTCCGGGCTCCGGCTGACCGCCTACGGGGCCACGGTCTTCGTCGCGCTCCTGGTGTCGTACCGCTTCCTGCCGGTGCGGATGGCCGAGTACCCCTGGCTGGCCGGACCGCTGCTCCTGCTGGCGATGGGCTCGGTGATCTACGGCTATCTGCGGACCGTCGCCCGCTGGGAACCGGCGCCCGCGCCCGCGCGAGCACCCCAGCCGCAGCCCGAACTGCTGTGAACGGCGGCCGGCGTCCCGGTCAGCCGCCGACCCGCTCGATCCACTCGCCGCCGCCCAGCGGATAGTCGTAGCCGGGGCGGCCCACGTCGGCGCTGGTGCGGAACGGCCGGCCGGTGTCGTCGATGTGCACGGTGCCGCTGCGGCCGCCGCTGGACCAGTCCAGGCTGAGGTCCCAGCGGACGTCGTGCGCCTCGGTGTGGGCGCTGATGTAGAAGACCTCCGGGTCGGACTCGCTCACCTTGTACGGGAAGTCGCGCTGGCCGTTCTTCACGGTGACCGTGGGACTGCCGTGGTCCAGATCGACGTCGAACGACTTGGTGCCGACCCCGCCCCCGCAGCCGACGCCCATCGAGTAGTCGTTCCAGGCGAGCGGCGCTCCCTTGGTGAGGAAGCGGACGTGCAGGGCGTTCAGTACGACGGTCTCGGCGCCGGTGCCCTGCACGGTGAGCGCGATCCGCTGCTCGCCCGAGGAGACCGCCCCGTACGCGCCGGCCCAGCGCCGCGCGTCCTGCTCGGTGGCCGGCGGACCGACCTGTTCGGGCTCGCTGTCGACGAGGAAGTGCTGGCTGCACGGGTTGTCGTAGACGTAGGGGCGCACGCCGACGGTCAGTGGGACGGCGTCGGTGGCGCCGGTGGACCGGGTCGCACCCGGTTCGTCGTCGCTATGGGAGGTGTCGGCCCCGGCGTGTCCGGAAGCGGCGGTCGCGGTCGGGGAGCCGGTGGCCGAGGGGGAGGGATCGTGTCCGCCGCCGTCGGCGGAGGGGGCCGCGGAGGGCCGCCCGGCGGCTCCGGCGCCCAGGGTGCCGCTGGATGTCGGCGCGGTGGTGTCCCCGGCCCCGAGGAACGTCGGACGCAGGGCGAACGCGACGGCACCCAGTGCGGCGGCCACCGCGACGGAGGCGAGCAGCGCGGTACGGCGACGGCGGAGCCAGGAGGGCCGGTCGGGCGGGGCGGCCCCGACCGCACTGCTGTCCTCGGGGGCGTCGGTCCGGTCCGGCCCCTCCGTGCTGTCCGCACTCGTCTCGCCCGCCGCCTCGTCCGCCGGAACCTTCGCCGCGGGCTGGTCCGTCCTGCGCCCCCGTTCGGCGTCCGCGAGGATCCAGTGCCGGTGCAGCTCCACCAGCTCCTGCGGAGTGGCCCGGCAGACCCGTGCGAGGCGCTCCACCGGGGCGTACTCGACCGGCACGGCGGTGCCGTTGCAGTAGCGGTGCAGCGTCGACGTACTCATGTGCAGACGCTTGGCGAGCGTCCCGTAACTCAGCCCCGACCGGTCCTTGAGCTCCCGCAGCCGCTGCGCGAACGCCTGGGTCCGCTCGGTCCCCGTTGCCCCTGACACCTGTTCCCCTCAACCCCGCGCATCCCGGTCACGCATTCCAGGGTGAGCGCGTTCCCCCTGGTCAGAGCCCGTTTCGGCGTTCCAGTGTCCCCAACTGCCCGCTGTGCGTGGCGGTCGGGACGGATCACCTCACAAGCTTCGGTCATCCAATCACCACCGCCACCCGAACTCCGAAGGGGCACAGCACCATGTCCAAGACCTCCCGCGCCCGTCTCGTCGCCGCCGCCGCGTCCACCGTCATCGCCGCGCTCTCGCTGACCGCGTGCAACGACGGGACGGGCACCCAGGACGAGGGGCGCGCGACCGGCCCGAGCTCTTCCTCCGCGGCTTCCTCTCCGGACGCGGACCCGGGCTCCCCGGCCCCTTCGACCGGCACGGACCAGTCGGACTCGACGGGCTCCACCGGCTCCTCGGGCACCACGGGCTCCTCGGGCGCCGGGTCCGCGGGCGGCACCGGGACGTCCACCGCGCGTACCCCCGCGACCAAGGCGCCCGCCGGCTCCGGGAAGCCGGTCACCTGCGAGGGTTCCACCACCAGGACGGTCGCCGCGCCGCTGACCCGTCCCGTGAACCACATGCTGCTCACGGTCACCAACACCGGCAGCAAGAGCTGCTACCTGTACGGCTACCCGGCCGTCCGCTTCGGCGAGGCCCAGTCCGTGCCCCCGGTCATCGAGGCCTCGCAGCCGCAGGCGGTCGTCACGCTCGCGCCGGGCGAGTCCGGCTACGCCTCGGTGAGTCTGTCCGCCACCGACGGCAGCGCCGCGAACGGCCGCACCGCCACGTCCCTGACCGTCTACTTCCAGGGCCGCTCCGGCAGCGGGAGCGTCGGCGGCGGTGCCCGTCCGGCACTGCCCGCGAAGGGCGTCTACGTCGACGACTCGCTGAAGGTCACGTACTGGCAGCAGTCGATGGACGACGCCGTGAACTGGTGACACCGGGCCTGCTCCGCCCCGCGTGTCCCCGCGGGTCCCGCGGTCAGCTCGCGCGCGACTCCGAGTTGTCGGATGCCGCCTTCGCGGCACGGCGGTACTCGGCGTTGATGCGCTGTGCTTCCTCTAGCTGGTCCTCGAGGATGACGATGCGGCAGGCGGCCTCGATCGGGGTCCCCCGGTCGACGAGTTCCCGGGCCCGGGCGGCGATCCGCAGTTGGTAGCGGGAGTACCGGCGGTGCCCCCCTTCCGAGCGCAGCGGCGTGATCAGACGGGCCTCGCCGATGGCACGGAGGAAACCCGGGGTGGTCCCGAGCATCTCCGCGGCACGGCCCATCGTGTACGCGGGGTAGTCGTCGTCGTCCAGGCGATCGCCGAGTGGGTTATCTGCTGCCATGTCACCTCGTTGTGCAACGCGTCGAGGGGCCCCGATGCCGTACGGCACCAGGGCCCCGAAGGGAATTCAACACCATCTGTCGGCCCTCATGCTGTGCCGACCTTCTGTTTCCGCTGCCCGGCCCGGTGACGGGCGGGGTGCGGGGATCGCGGCTGCGTGACCGGGGACCACCATCCAATCCGGGGTCTTGCGGTACCCGGGCCGAGTACATCGGGCCGGGCGATCCTGATGGCGTCTGCTCCTCCGTCCTTGCTTCGAACTTCGTCTACGAGAAGAACCGTAACTCTGCCAGGAGCCAATGTCTACTCTGGCAAGAGGAGATTTTGGTGTTCGAGAGCCGCAGAGATTTTTGGTCCCGGAGATACGACGAAGGGGCCCCGCCGACGCGCGTCGGCGGGGCCCCTTCGGGCCTGGGGCGCGGACCGCAAGGGGCCCGCGGGGGGACGGATCAGCAGGCGGGACTCATGACGTCCCGCAGTCGGAGGCGGTCCGTGTAGGCGGCGCTGTCCCGGAGGACGGCGAGCCCGGCCAGGGTGACCAGACCGGTGCGCTGCTCGTCCCCGTCACACAGGACGAGGTGGTCGACACGGGCGCCGGCCATGAGGGACAGGGCCACCTCGACCGTCATGTCGTCGCAGACCCGGGGTCCGGACCCCGGCCTGTCGAGGACCGCGTGCTGCGTCCGGGTCGGCGTCATGGGTGCCTCCTGCTGGGAAAGGGGGGTGGGTTCGTGGGCCGTCGGCACGGTCGCCTAGGCGGCGGAGCCGAAGCCGGTCCGGCGCGGCGCGCCACGGCGTGCCGCCTCGCCCGCGGGACGCCCCTGGCCCGCCTGGCCCCTTCGTCCCCGACGCCCCCGGGACGAGGACGAGGACCCGGAGGGCGCGCGGCGCGGACGTTCCGCCTGCGGGGTGGTGATGACGACGGGGACGCCGGACGGGGCCTGGGCGCCGGTGATGCGGCTCAACTCCGCCTCGCCGGACCGCACCTGGGCGATGTGCGGGGTGATGCCCGCCGAGGCCATCAGCCGGCTCATGCCGCGACGCTGGGCCGGGGTCACCAGGGTGACGACGCTCCCGGACTCGCCGGCGCGCGCGGTACGGCCGCCGCGGTGCAGGTAGTCCTTGTGGTCGGTGGGCGGATCGACGTTGACGACCAGGTCGAGGTTGTCGACGTGGATGCCGCGGGCCGCGACGTTGGTCGCCACCAGGACGGTCACGTGCCCGGTCTTGAACTGGGCGAGGGTGCGGGTGCGCTGGGGCTGGGACTTGCCGCCGTGCAGGGCCGCGGCCCGCACACCGCTGCTCAGCAGGTGCTTGGTCAGCCGGTCCACCGCGTGCTTGGTGTCCAGGAACATGATCACGCGGCCGTCGCGGGCCGCGATCTCGGTGGTCGTCCGGTGCTTGTCCGTGTCGTGCACGTGGAGGACGTGGTGCTCCATCGTGGTGACCGCGCCGGCGGACGGGTCGACCGAGTGGACGACGGGGTCGTGCAGGTAGGTGCGCACCAGCCGGTCCACGTTGCGGTCCAGGGTGGCCGAGAACAGCATCCGCTGCCCGTCGGGGCGCACCTGGTCCAGCAGGGCGGTGACCTGCGGCATGAAGCCCATGTCGGCCATCTGGTCGGCCTCGTCCAGGACCGTGATCGCCACCTCGTCCAGTCGGCAGTCGCCCCGGTCGATGAGGTCCTTGAGCCGTCCCGGCGTCGCGACGACCACCTCGACCCCGGCGCGCAGCGCACCGGCCTGGCGACCCAGCGACATGCCGCCGACGACGGTGGCCAGCCGCAGGTTCACGGAGCGGGCGTAGGGGGTGAGCGCGTCGGTGACCTGCTGGGCGAGCTCGCGGGTGGGGACGAGGACGAGGGCCAGCGGCTGCCTGGGCTCGGCACGGCGTCCCGCCGTACGGGCCAGCGTGGCGAGGCCGAAGGCGAGGGTCTTGCCCGAGCCGGTGCGGCCGCGGCCGAGGACGTCACGGCCGGCGAGGGAGTTCGGCAGGGTCGCCGCCTGGATCGGGAACGGCACGGTCACGCCCTCGCGGCCCAGCGTGGCCAGCAGCCCCGTCGGCATGGCGAGGTCGGCGAACGTCTCGACCGCGGGCAGCGCGGGTGTGAGCGTCCTGGGCGGTGCGAACTCGCCCGAGACGCTCTGCCGGCCGGTGCCGTGGGGCCGGGAAGCGCGGCGCGGACCGCCGGAGCGGCCTCGGGCGGGATTGGAGCGTGTGCGATTCATACGAGAGAAAACCTTCCTTGATGCGGCACGTATCAAGGAAGTCCCGCAGCCGGTGAGCGGCGCAGAGAATCGCGAGAACGAGCCGGAGGCGATGTGTGATGCGCCCGGAAAAACAGTGCCCGGCAGTTGCTGCCGGGAAAGAGGCGCCTGGAAAAGGTGCCCTGAAAAGCCGCGAGCTGGGGCCCGCACCCCAAGGTGCGGGCCCCAGCTACGAAAAGATGCGCGGCGGTGCCGGGGTCAGGCCGGAACGATGTTCTCGGCCGTGGGGCCCTTCTGGCCCTGCGCGATGTCGAACGACACCTTCTGGCCTTCCAGCAGCTCACGGAAGCCCTGGGTGGCGATGTTGGAGTAGTGGGCGAAGACGTCGGCGCCGCCGCCGTCCTGCTCGATGAAGCCGAAGCCCTTTTCCGCGTTGAACCACTTCACGGTGCCAGTAGCCATGTCATATCTCCTTCGGAGGCGTTTTCGGAACGCACCCTGCGTGCATTCCGTGTCGCCGTGCTGATTAGCCCGTCGGAAATAAACCTTGTGGCAACCACACCTGCAACTGAGATCGACAGTAGCACGGTGTCATCGGCCCGGCGTGGGCGTTGTTTTTCGATTCGACCGGTGTTCGGGGAATACGGGTCGCGCCCCGGTCCTGTATCTCATTTTGCGGGCACAGATATTGCGCGCCCCGGGGCGCGGCCTACCTCCCGTGCGGGTCCTCCGCACCCCTGTGACCTCCCGTGACGGGTGTTCCGCCACCGTCACGGGCGCCGGTGGCCGGCGTGGCGGTGGCGGCCCCGGAAATCCGCCGGCACGACGAACGTCACATCGTGGCGTCGCCCGCCGGACCGGTCAGCCCCTCCAGTTCGGCGGCGTAGTACCGCGCGGGGTCGAAGCCCATGCCGGTGAAGTGGCCGGCGAGCTCCAGGGACAGGGCGCCGTGCAGCCGGGTCCAGAAGGTCAGGGCCCGGTGGAGGACCGGAGCGGGGGCGGGGTGGCCGCCGGCCCAGTCCCGGTGCTCCTCCAGGTGGGCGTCGAACGGGGTCGCCGGGCCGCTCGACGGCAGCCGCGCGAAGGCGTCCAGGAGCGTCGCCATGATCTCGGACGCGATCACGGTGATGTCGTCGGGCGCGTGATAGCCGGGGACGGGGGTGCCGTAGACGAGGAAGTAGCGCTGGGGGTCCGCGAGAGCCCAGGACCGCAGGGCTTGCGCCAGTGCGGGCACGTCGGCGCCGGGCCGGGCGGCGACCGCGCGGAAGGCGTCGGCGAGGCTCCGGTACGCGTCCCTGACGAGTTCGGTGATCAGCTCGTCACGGCTCGCGTAGTACCGGTACAGCGCGGGTCCGCTCATGCCGAGCTGCTTGGCGATCGCGTTGAGGGAGAGCGCGGACGCGCCGGCGGTGGCGATCTGCTCCCACGCGCGTTCCTTGATCTCCGTGCGCACCTGGGCGCGGTAGCGCTCGCGGGGGGTCTTCGCTTCCGGGTTCACCATCGTTAGAGGGTATCACTGAAGTTATTGACACTTCCGTTCTCGTGCAGTTATAACTTCTAACGAACGCGAAGCCAAGTAACCAACCGCGTGCCAGCCGTCTGTGTGGAGGTCGTCATGAACACCGAAGAACTCGTCGAGGTCGTCCTGCCGGGCAAGGTCGAGCCCGAGGGGCTGCGGATCCGGCACGGGGCCGTCCCCGCCGCGGGCCCGGGCCAGGTCGTGGTCCGGATGGAGGCCACCGGCGTCTCCTTCGCCGAGCAGCAGATGCGCCGCGGTCGCTACTACGACCAGCCGCCGTTCCCCTTCGTCCCCGGCTACGACCTCGTCGGCACGGTGCTGACGACCGGCGAGGGCGTCGATCCGCATCTGGCCGGCACCCGTGTCGCCGCCCTGGTCAAGGTCGGCGGCTGGGCCAGCCACGTGCTCGTCGACGCCGCGGACGTGGTGCCGGTGCCGGACGGGATCGGTGCGGCGGAGGCCGAGACCCTCGTCGTCAACGGCGTCACCGCCTGGCAGATGCTGCACCGCAAGGCCCGCGTCCGCGCCGGGCAGACCGTCGTCGTGCACGGCGCGAACGGCGGGGTGGGCTCAGTCCTGGTCCAGCTCGCCCAGGCCGCGGGCGCCCGGGTGATCGGTACGGCGTCCCCGCGGCACCACGAAGCCCTACGCGAGAAGGGAGTCGCGCCCGTCGACTACCGCGCCGGCGACCTCGCCGCCCGGATCCGTGAACTCGCCCCGCGCGAGGGCGTCCACGCCGTCTTCGACCACGTCGGCGGGCGCGGCATCGTCGACTCCTGGCGGCTGCTCGCCCCCGGCGGCACGCTCGTCTCGTACGGCAGCGCCGCCACCCGCGACGCCGAGGGCTCCAAGCAGTGGCCGGTGCTCAAGCTCCTCGGCCGGGTGTGGCTGTGGAACGCCCTGCCCAACCGCCGCCGCGCGTACTTCTTCAACGTGTGGGCCGGAAAGGCCCTGGCCAGGAACCGCTTCCGGGCCCGCCTGCGCGCCGACCTCACCCAGGTCTTCGCCGCCCTCCAACGCGGCGAGGTCACCGCCCAGATCGCCGCCCAGCTCCCGCTGGCCCGCGTCGCCGACGCCCTGCGGCTTGCCGAGTCCGGCACCGTCGCCGGCAAGGTCGTCCTCAACCCGTAGCGAGCGGCGCAGACCCGAACCGACCGTCACCACGAGAGGAACCCCATGTCCCGCATCTCCCGCCGCCGCGCGCTCGCGGTCTCGCTCGCCGTCGCCGGCGTCCTCACGGGCACCGTCCCGGTCGCGCAGGCGGCCCACGACAGTGGACCGTCCCGGTGCGGAGGCCGTGGCGTCGACCCGGACGCCCGCATCCGCTACGCGTCCGACGTGCTGGTCAGGGCGCCGCTGAGCACCGTCTGGAAGCTCCAGACCGACGTGGAGCGCTGGCCGTCCTGGCAGCCCCCGGTCCGCACGGCCGAACGGCTCGATCCCGGCCGGCTCACGAAGGGGTCGCTGTTCCGCTGGACGACCCCCGCGCCGGCCACCCCGACGACCCCCGCCACCACCCTCGACATCACCTCCACGGTCCGGGAGTTGAGGGCCCGCGACTGCGTCCTGTGGAGCGGGCCCGCGGTCGGGCCGGGGCTGCGCATCGACGAGGGCGTGCACCTGTGGACCTTTCGGGAGGTCAGGGGCGGGGTGCGCGTCCACACCGAGGAGACCTGGACCGGCGCCCAGGTCGAGGCGGACGTCCCCACCGCGACGGCGGCCCTCGGCGCGGGCCTGGAGGCATGGCTGCGCGACCTCGCGACCGCCGCCGAGGACCGGCACCCGGCACGGTCGTAGCCTCCCGGCGGCCCGCACCCGTGACACGCCCCCGGACGGTCTATCCCAGACATTTGCGACCTTTCAGGCCGTACGGTACCGAATATGATGAGATTTCATATCTCCCGCCTGGCATGCACCGTGGCGATCATCGGGGCGGTGTTCGGGGCCGCCCCGCCCGTCGCCGCCGCCGACCAGATGACCCACGTGGTCTTTCCCGGAGAGTCGATCCAGCGGGCGGTGGACGCCGCCGAGCCGGGTGACACCGTCCTGCTGACCCCCGGCACCTACCGCGAGAGCGTCAAGGTGAGCACGCCCGGGATCACCCTGAGCGGCATGGGCCGCAGCACGGTCGTCGAGCCGGGCACGAAGAAGGCCGGCAACCCCTGCGCCGAGGCCGGCAACGGCATCTGCGTGCTCGGGACGAAGGACCACGACGTCGAGGGCGTCACCATCGCCTCCCTCACCGTGACCGGCTTCTCCGGGTCCGGGGTGTTCGCCATGGCGACCGACGGGCTGACCGTGCGGAACGTGACCGCCGTGAAGAACGGCGTGTGGGGGATCGCCCAGGAGCGCTCGGTGCGCGGGGTGTTCCGCAAGAACACCGCCAGGGACAACGGCGACGCCGGCCTGTTCCTCGCCAACACGATCAAGGAGGAGGCGGGCGCCGCGGACACCCGGGGAACCGTGGTCGCGCACAACCGCCTGGAGGGCAACCGGATCGGCATCACCGTCCGGCGCCTCAGGAACCTCACCGTCGCGGACAACCACCTCACCGGCAACTGCGCGGGCGTCTTCGTCGTGGGCGACGAGAACAAGCCGCGGGCCGGCGCGCTGACCGTGCGCGGCAACACCGTCGTGAAGAACAACAAGTCCTGCCCGAAGACCGCGCGGCTCGACGCGCTGCAGGGCTCCGGGATCGTGCTGACCGGCGCCGAGGACACCCTGGTGACGCACAACCGCGTCATCGGCAACACCGGCAAATCCTCGCTGTCGGGCGGCATCGTCCTGTTCAAGAGCTTCGTGGGCACCCTCAGCGAACGGAACCGGATCACCGACAACGTCCTGGAGGGCAACGCCCCGGCGGACCTCGTCAACGCGGCCGCCGGCCAGAACAACACCTTCGAGCACAACTCCTGCCGGGCCTCCAAGCCCGCCGGACTGTGCTGACCGGCCGTGGTCACCCGTGAAATCGACGCAGAAGGACGGCCCATGACGACCACCCCGCCCCTGACGACCGCTCAGTCCGCCCCGCCGCCGTCCATGCGGTTCAGGGAACTCGTGTTCGGCGCGGCCTGCGCCGCCGCCCTCCGCGCGGCCGCCCGGCTGGGTGTCGCCGACGCCCTCGACGACAGGCCCCTGGCGGTCGAGGACCTCGCGGCCGCGGTGAAGACCGAGCCCGGGACGCTGCGCCGGCTGCTGCGGGCGCTGTCCTGCTACGGCGTCTTCGCCGAGCAGCCGGACGGCACGTTCGCGCACACCGACATGTCCCGGCTGCTGCGCGAGGACGATCCGAACAGCCTGCGCGCCATCGCGCTGTGGTGCACCGAGCCGTGGACCTGGGCCGCCTGGCCGATGCTGGACGAGGCGGTGCGCACCGGCCACAACGTCGTGGAGGACCTCTACGGCAAGGAGTTCTTCCAGTACCTCAACGAGGACGCCCCGGCGTCGGCGGACGTCTTCAACCGCGCCATGACGACCTCCAGCGTGCAGTCCGCGCGGGACGTCGCGCAGTTCCTCGACCTGACGGGAAGCGCCTCGGTCGCCGACATCGGCGGCGGTCAGGGACACGTGGTGGCGAGCCTGCTGGAGAAGTACCCGACGCTCCACGGCACCCTGCTGGACCTGCCGCGGGTGGTGGAGAACGTCGACCCGAGGCTGCGTCCGGGAGGCGCGCTCGCGGACCGGGCCCGCCTGGTGCCCGGCGACTGCCGCGTGGCCGTCCCGGTCCGGGCCGACGTGTACGTCATCAAGAACATCCTGGAGTGGGACGACGACAGCACGACCCGCACCCTGCGCAACGTCATCGAGGCGGGCGGACCCGGGGCCCGGGTGGTGGTCATCGAGAACCTCGTCGACGACTCGCCGTCGATGCGGTTCAGCACCGCCATGGACCTGCTGCTCCTCCTCAACGTCGGAGGGGCCAAGCACACCACCGGGAGCCTGACCCGCAGGCTGACGGAGGCGGGCCTGGTCATCGACGACGTGCGGCCGGTCAACCCCTACCTGCACGCCTTCGACTGCACCGTCACCGGCTGACCGGGGCGGGCACCCGCGGACAGCCGCGCGCCGGGCACGCGATCACGTGCCCGGCGAGCGGCGGTCGTACGGCGGGCGTACGGCGGTTCAGGCGCCGGCGTCCCGCTCCCAGCGGTAGAAGCACCGCGCCATCGCGTCCTTCGGTGACCGCCAGGTCGCCGGGTCGTACGCGCTGACGTACGCCGCGAGGCGCTCGCTGATGTCCCGGAACTCGGGGTGTCCGGCCGCCTTTGCGATGGCGGGTCCGGGGTCCCGCTCGGACTCGATGAGGTGCAGGTACACGTCATCGAACTGGAAGAGGCTGCGCCGGGCGACCCCGACGAGGTGCGGCAGCTCCCCGCGGTCCGACTCCTCGAACACCTTGGCGATGTCCAGGGCCGACTCCGGGGCCATGCGGGCGACGATCAGGGACTGATGCATCCTCAGGTTCTCCGTCCCGCTCAGTCGGACAGCATCTGCACGGGCCGGCGCTCTTCGGCGGCCTTCTCGATGCGGTCCCGGATCAGCGCCATCTGGACCTTGGAGTTCCGGTTGATGTTGTCCGTCATCCAGGCGTCGTCGACCGGAGCGTCCGGACGCATCGCGAAGTCCTGCGTCCACACCATGCGGGTGCCCTCGGGCACCTCCTCGTACTGCCACACGATGTTCATGTAGGCGAAGGGCCCGGTCTCGACCCGGCGCGCCCGCACGGTGAGGGTGTCGCGGTCCGGCTCCCGCTCCGAGACCCAGCTCCACACCTTGCCGTCCTGGTCGGGGTGCATGGTGAGCCGGAACGTGGTCCGGTTGCCCTCGCGGGACAGGATCTCGGCGGAGGCGTACTCGCTGAACAGCTCGGGCCAGCTCGCGACGTCGTTGGTCATCTCCCAGACCAGGTCGAGCGGGGCCGCGATGGTGACCTCGTTCTGCGTGTGTCCGGTCATGTCAGGCTCCTGCCAGAAGTGCGCTGTTGGCGAGTTCGAGGAACTGCCGGGGACTCTTGCTCTTCTCCGCGTCGGGCGGCATCGGGGTGCCGTACCGGTTCTCGAGCTCGCCCACGATGCCGAGCAGACCGAGCGAGTCGAGGCCGAAGGTGTCGAAGCCGGAGTCGGCGCGCTGCCGGAGCTCCTCGGGGGCGACGGTGACTCCGGCGGCCTTCTTCATGAGCTCGGCCAGCTCTTCCACGGTGATGCGGTCACTCATGGGGTTCCTCTCCTTCAGTCGTGATGTTCTTCGTGACGGGTGGTCACGAGACCTCGCTACGAGGCGCCGACGGCACCGCGCCGCAGCACCAGCGCCGCGTTCGACCCCATGAGCCCCCGGCTGAGGACCAGCGCCGTGCGCACCTCGGCGGCCCGCGCGCGGACGGTGACGAGGTCGAGGTCGTGGCAGATGTCGAAGACGTTGGGCGTGGGCGGGATCAGCCCGTGCTCCATCGCGAGCACCGCGGCGGCCACGTCCAGCACGGGAGCTGCGCCGTAGGCCCGGCCGACGGCGGTCTTCGGCGCCGTGACCGGCACCCGGGTGCCGTGCGGGCCGAGGGCGTCCGCGATCGCCAGGGCCTCGGCGCGGTCCGCCTCCGGCACCCCGAGGGCGTCGGCGAAGACCACGTCGATCTCCTCCGGCGCGCACCCGGCCTCGTCCAGGGCACCCCGGATCGCCTGGGCCAGCCCCTGGCGGGACTCCTGCCAGCGGGAGGCGCCGGTGAAGGTCGCCGCGTGCCCCGCCAGGGTGGCCCGCACGGGCACCCCCCGTTCCCGGGCCGCGCCCTCGGCCTCCACGACGAGCATGGCACCGCCCTCGGCCGGCACGAATCCGCAGGCCGCGGAGGTGAACGGACGGTAGGCGCGGTCCGGTTCCCCGACCGTGCTCAGCTCCTCGTAACCGAGCTGGCAGACCATCGAGTAGGGGGCCAGCGGCGCCTCGGTCGCACCGGCCACCATCACGTCGGTGCCGCGCCGCACCGCCCGCGCCGCGTGCGCCAGGGCGTCCAGACCGCCCGCCTCGTCGGAGGCGACCACCCCGCAGGGCCCCTTGAGGCCGCGCCGGATGGAGATCTGGCCGGTGCTCGCGGCGTAGAACCAGGCGATGGACTGGTACGGCCCGACGAACCGGCTGCCCTTGCCCCACAGTTGCTGGAGCTCGCGCTGGCCGAACTCGCCGCCGCCGGAACCGGCCGCGGTGACCACGCCCACGGAGAAGGGGGCGGCGTCGGTGTCGGACCGGCCGAGCCCGGCGTCGTCCAGCGCCAGGTCGGCGGCGGCCATCGCGAAGTGCGTGAACCGGTCGGTCTGGACGAGGTAGCGCTCCTCGATCGCCGACGGCGGATCGAAGTCCCGGATCTGGCCGGCCACCCGCAGCGGCAGGTGCTCGCACCCGTCACGGGTGATCCGGTCCAGGACGGGAACGCCTTCCACGGTGGCCTTCCAGAAGGCCTCGGTGGTGGTTCCGTTGGGCGCGACCACGCCGATTCCGGTGACGGCCGCGCGCCGGGGCTGCGGTGCGCTCATTCGGTTCCCTCCCTCGGCAGGGTCATGATCACCGCGGACTGGAAGCCGCCGAACCCGCTGCCCACCGAGAGCACGCTGCGCAGTCGGCGCTCACGGGCGACGCGCGGCACGTAGTCCAGGTCGCACTCGGGGTCCGGGGTCTCGTAGTTCGCGGTGGGCGGGACCACCTGGTGGGCCAGGGCCAGCGTGCAGGCGACGACCTCGATCGCCCCGATCGCGCCGAGGGAGTGGCCCACCATGGACTTGATGGAGCTCATGGGCGTGTCGTAGGCGTGCGCACCGAGCGCCCGCTTGACCGCGGCCGTCTCGTGCCGGTCGTTCTGGACGGTGCCCGAGCCGTGCGCGTTGACGTAGTCGATCGCCGTGGCGTCGAGCCGGGCCTGGCCGAGGGCGTCCTCGATGGCCCGGGCCATCTCCAGGCCCTCACCGGTCAGACCGGTCATGTGGTAGGCGTTGCCGAAGGTGGCGTAGCCGCCGATCTCGCAGTACACGTGGGCGCCGCGGGCCCGGGCGTGCTCCAGTTCCTCCAGGACCAGCACCGCGCCGCCCTCGCCCATGACGAACCCGTTGCGCCCGGCGTCGAAGGGGCGGGACGCGTGGGCGGGGTCGTCGTTGCTCGGGGAGGTGGCCTTGATGGCGTCGAAGCAGGCCATGGTGATCGGGGAGATCGGCGAGTCCGAGGCGCCCGTGATGCACACGTCGGCCCGGCCCTCCTCGATCGTGTGGAAGGCGTACCCGACGGCGTCGAGCCCCGAGGTGCAGCCCGTGGAGACGGTCTGCACCGGCCCGCGCGCCTCGAACCGTTCCGCCACCGCCGAGGCGAGGGTGCTGGGCGAGAACGCCCGGTGCAGATGTGCGCCGGCCTCCCGCGGGTCCACGTCCCAGCGCTGGCCGCGGTGGCTGACCAGGACGTAGTCGTGCTCCAGCCGGGTGGTGCCGCCGACCGCGGTGCCGAGCGAGACCCCGACCCGCCACGGGTTCTCCGCGGCGAGGTCGAGGCCGGAGTCCCGGACCGCCTCCTCCCCGGCGACCAGGGCGAACTGCAGATACCGGTCGCACCGGGCGATGTCCTCGGCGTCCAGTCCGTGGGCCGCCGGGTCGAAGTCGCACTCGGCGGCGATCTGTGAACGCAGCTCCGACGGGTCGAAGAACGTGATGCCGCGGGTCGCCGTACGACCGCTGGTCAGCAGATCCCAGAACGCCGGGACACCGATGCCGCCCGGGGCGACGATTCCTATGCCAGTGACCGCCACGCGCCTCCTCATGAGCGCAACCCGGATCGTTCGGCCGCCCCGCCGGCGTGGACCGCCTCCGGGATCGGCACACCGTCGGCGTCCTCGGTGTCGACGTGCCCGAGCGGCGGGCTCGGGGCCAGCGGGCCGAGGTGGAAGACCATGCGGGCCTCCACGTTGCCGACGTTGCGGAAGCGGTGCCGCATGTGGGAGGGGATCAGGAGCCCCTGCTCGGGCCGCAGTTCATGGGGCTCGCCGTCCAGGTCCACCTCGAGCTGCCCGCACACCACGTAGATGAACTCCTCGGAGTACGGGTGGTAGTGCTCGGCGATGCGGTCGCCGGGCTGCACGATGGCCACGCCCATGAAACCGCTGGTGGAGCCGACCGTGGTGGGGGTGAGCATGGCGCGCAGGTCGCCCCCGCGCCGGGTGTTGGGCTCGACCTCGCTGAGATCCACTACTCCGGGATGACGTTTGATCACGACGTTCCTCCGAACATGTGCTGCTTCGACATGAGGGCGTGGCCGGTCAAGGCCCGGGCCGGTGGGTCAGGCGCCGGGCGCGCGGCGGTCGGTGACGAGGTCCATGCGGGAGACCGCGAGGAGGTGGGCGGGGGTGCTGTCCCGCAGCGCCGGACCCGCCACCCCGAGGGCCTCGCCGTCGAGGAGCGCCGTCAGTTCGGCGGTGGCGGCCCCGTCCGTGAGACCGAGCACCGGGCCGGCGTCGCCGTCGAGGGGGCCGCGCACGTCGACCAGCCGCATCACGATGTCGTCGCGCTGGAAGATCGTGCTGCGCAGCACCGGTCCGCGCGGGTCGTCGGCGGCCGCCTCGTCCTGCCGGGCGAGCAGCTCGGCCAGTTGCATCCCGTACCCCTCGCGGGCCGGGTAGTACAGCGCGTGCCGCACCGCGTCCGGGCTCTCCTCACCCGACGTCACATGGTGGACGGCGGGCAGCGCGGCGCGGGTGAAGAAGAGCCGGGCGGACTCGGGGTCGTCCAGGTCCCGGTCCTGCTCCAGATAGGGGTTGATGGCTTCCTCGACGGCCCGCACCTCGGGCTGCCGGGACACGTGGCGCAGGGCGGCGAGCAGGTCGCCGCGCACCTCGATGGCCCGCACGACCCGGTTGCCGTGCATGAAGAGGGAGGTGCGGCACAGCCGGGTGGCGTCGTCGACCCGCGGCTCCGGCGAGGTGTAGCCGGCGAGGATCTTGGCGACGGTCTCCTCGCTGCCCGGCTTGACCGTGAAGGTGAGCGCGTGCCGGATCAGCCCGTCACCGATCCGGGGGGCCGCCTGGAGCCGGCGCTCCTCCGGGCCGGTCTGCGTGAGCGGGCCGCCGGTCTCGCGGACGATGTGGAAGCGCAGCGACCTGGTGTCCCGGACGCAACTGTGCAGCGGCTGCACCATCCGCACGTGCTCCTCGCTGTTGACCCAGGTGAGGAACGGCGGGGCGCTCTCCCACTCGCTGGTGATGAGCCACTGGGAGGGGTTCTCGATGGACTGGCAGAGCTGGTCACTGACGTGTCCGGGGACGGACGCGACCTGGCTGCACAGGCTCTCGTACGCCTCGAGGAACTGCTGTTGGGCCCCGTCGTAGACGTCCACCAGCAGGACGACACGGAGCCTGGAGCCGTCGAACACGGACTGGGAGACTCGCTGCGACGCCTGTTGCACAGACGCTTTCGAAACACGGTCGGACGTGGTGGTCATCCTGCGCACATCTCCTTCGGGGGCTGGGGCGGACGAACGTCGGCCACGGGGTATGACGTCGGCGTTCCTCGATCGTCAGGCCGCCCCGGGAAGCGCGCGACTCGGATGCACCGTGGGGGTGACCGGCGGCCGGGAGCCGGGCGGGCGGACTCAGAGGAGGTGGGCGAAGACCACGAGGTTGTCGGTGTAGTCCCTGGCCGAGCGGTCGTAGTCGCCCGCACACGTGATCAGCCGCACCTCGGGCCGGGCGGTGTCGTCGTACACGCGCCGGCTGGGGAAGTCGTCCTTCTCGAACGTCTCGACGCTGTCGACCACGAAGGACGCCCGGCGCCCGTCGGCCCGGTCGACGTGGAAGACGTCCCCCTTCGCCAGTTCGCCGAGGTTCACGAACACGGCCGCCGACGTGGCCGTGTCGACGTGCCCGGCGATGATCGCGGTGCCCGGTTCACCGGGGGAGACGCCCTTGGCGTGCCAGCCGACGAGGTTGACGTCATGGGCGGGAGGCGGTTCGAGACGTCCCGTGGGACCGATGGCGAGGTCCGTGAAGGGCGCGTCGACCGAGATCTTCGGAATGAGCAGTCGTACGGGCCGTGACCGCGGGAGCTGGCGGCCCGCCGGCTGCCCGGCCGCCTGTCCGGGCGGGGTGGCCGGAGCCGACACGGAGGGTGCGGCCCGGGGCGGTGGGGCCGCCGCGGGCGACGACCCGTCGTTCCCGCCGAACAGGCTCACGGCCAGTACCAGGATCGCCGCGGCGCCCACCATCACCTTGGTGGGAGGGCCGTCCCCGGTCGGGGCGGGTTCGTCCTGGCCGGGAGTTTCTGCGGGGGGAGAAGGACTGACTGCCATCGGGGACCACCTCACCAGGACATGGCAGATATCAGGCGGACGGGGCACGGGACGGGCCGGCCGGACCGCCACGCGGCTCGCGCGTGGCGGCCACGGCGGCTATCGCGTCCGGCATGGATCAGGCCAGGCTTCCGGCGACCCTCTTACGGCGTGCCGCGTACAGGCCGGCTCCGGCGACCACCAGCATGGCGAGCCCACCTGTGGTCACCGTCGGGGAGGCCAGACCGCCGCCGCCGGTGTGCATGCCGCCGCTGGGCTTCTCGTGGCCGCTCCAGCCGCCCTCGTGCTTGCCGCCACCGGAGTCCCGGCCGTGCTCGCTGTCCTTGTCCTTGTAGGTCTCCGGGTCGTACTTCGGGTTGGTGTGCTCCTTGCTGTAGGAGGAGTCCGACGAGTCCCAGCCGTCCCCGGCCGCGTGGGCGCCGGGCGCGCCGAGAACGAGGACGGCCGAGGCCGCCGCCGTGGTCAGCAGGATGCGAGCAGAGCGCATGTGTCGTTCCTTCCGCCGGCGGCCGGGCTGCTGGTGCTTCGTCAGCTTGGGTGGCCCGCCCCCGACGTGATCCACCGTCAGTCACGCGGCCGTCGGCCACCACTCAAGGCGGTCAGCCGGGTGAACGGGCCCCGGTCGGACGGACGTCAGACCGACCCCAGCAGGGCGTTCAGGACCTCGCGCAGCGCCGACTCGGCGTCCGGCACGGGCCCCTGCGACCGCCAGGCCACGAACCCGTCGGGCCGTACGAGTACGGCGCCTTCGGGCGTCGTCCCGTGGGCGGCAGACCAGTCCGCGTCGCCCTCGGGGGCCAGTTCGGCGTCCGGGCCCTCGCCCACCCGGTACGACGTCAGCGGGACGGACGTCCGCCCGGCGAGGCGGACCGCGGCCTCGTGCCAGCCGCTCGCCGCCCCGGCGCCGCTGAGCAGGACGAGCGACCTCTCGTACAGGTCCAGGGTGGAGATCCGGTCGCCCCGGTGCCGTACCGCCAGGTGGGGGGCCCTGCTGCCGGGGGCACCGGACAGGTCGAGGCGGTCCGGGACGACCGGGGTGTCGGGGTCGGCGCCCACGACGGCGCCCTGCGGATAGCGGTAGCCGAGGGCCACGTTGAGGATGCCGCGCTGCGGACCGCCGCCGGTGCCGGGGGCCGGGGCGTACCCGGGGTGGCTGTGCTCGGCCGACCGGGCGGCGGCGCGGGCACTGGTCGCCTCCGCGACCGGGCGGCGCTCGGCGTCGTACGAGTCCAGCAGCGACTCCCCGGCCCAGCCGCCGAGGACCGCGGCGAGCTTCCAGGCGAGGTTGTGCGCGTCCTGGATCCCGGTGTTGGAGCCGAACGCCCCGGTGGGGGACATCTCGTGGGCCGAGTCGCCGGCCAGGAAGACCCGCCCCGACCGGTAGCTGCGGGCGACGCGCTGGGCGGCGTGCCAGGGGGCCCGGCCGGTGATCTGCACGTCGAGATCGGCGACGCCGACCGCGCGCCGGATGTGCTCCACGCACCGCTCGTCGGTGAACTCCTCCAGCGTCTCGCCGCGTTCGGGGTGCCAGGGCGCGTGGAACACCCAGTTCTCCCGGTTGTCCACGGGCAGCAGGGCACCGTCGGCCGCCGGGTCCGTCAGGTAGCAGACGATGAACCGGCGCTCGCCCACGACGTCGGCGAGACGACGCGAGCGGAAGGTGATGCTGACGTTGCTGAACAGGTCGCCCGGACCGCTCTGGCCGATGCCGAGCTGCTCGCGGACGGGACTGCGGGGGCCGTCGGCGGCGACGAGGTAGTCCGCGAGGACCGTGGTGTGCTCGCCGGTCTCTCGGCTCTTGAGGATCGCGGTGACGCCCGAGGGCCCGCTCTCGAAGGACAGCAGTTCGGTGCCGTACCGCAGATCGCCGCCGAGCCGGCCGGCGTGGTCGAGCAGTACCGGCTCCAGGTCGTTCTGGCTGCACAGACACCATGAGCTGGGGCTGAAGCGGGCCAGTCCGCCGCCTTCGTCGATCTCCTTGAACAGCCACTCGCCCGCGTCGCCGACCAGGGTGGGGGTCTGGAGGATGCCGTGGTTGCCGGCCAGCGTGGCGGCGGCCTGACGGATCGTCGGCTCGACGCCGGCCGTCCGGAACAGTTCCATGGTGCGGACGTTGTTGCCGCGTCCGCGGGGGTGGATGGAGGTCCCGGCGTGCCGCTCGACCAGCATGTGCGGTACGCCCAGCCGGCCCAGGAACACCGAGGTCGACAGGCCGACGAGGGAACCGCCGACGATGAGGACCGGTACCCGGTGGGTCGTGGGGTCTGCCTGGGCCGCTCTTTGGTTCATCACTCGCCTCCAGCGCGTCGTGTCCGCCGACTCGTCCGGGTACGGCGGAGACGTTCATGCATGCCCCGCCCCGCGAACCCGGGCCCAAGCTTCACCCGCTCAACACGCCCGGTTCCCCGAGTCGGCGGGCACGCGGCCCGACCCCCGCGCGCCGAGCACCGTCACCGCCGCCGGGACCCGGGCCCCGCCCGGCGCCGGGACTGCATAGGATCTGCTCTCATGTCGAACCCTGACGAGCTGCTTGTCGCCCTCTCCGCCGCGGTGGAGAGCGAGCGAAGCAATCAGATGTCGTTGACCGTGGTCGTCGGCGGTGCCGTCATCACCGGCCGGCTGGCTCCTGAGGCCGTGTGGAGGGAGCGCGTCGCGGAGGTCCTGAAGGACTCGGACCGGCTCGGACCGTTCTCCGACGTCTTCGCCGGCGAGCCGCGCGGGGACCGGCCCACCCCTGTCGAGACGCCCACCCACCTGCACTTCCACCTCGCCCGGATCCTCCAGGGCAGCCTCGGCATCCCGGAGACGGGGGGCATGTACCGGGTCGCGATCAAGGACGTCAGCGCCTGGACGGTGGGGGACCTCAGCTACATCGACCAATAGGCCGCCGTAGTTCGTGTGCAGCAGGACACGTACCCCTTTTGCACTAATTGGGGAACGCGGAGCAACCCAGAGCCCTCCTTCTGTGTGAAGCAATCCGCACAGGCAGGGAAACTGGGGATCAACCGGTATGGGTCTGACCAGCGAGACAACCGTGTACGTGATGGCGGGGCTCGCCGCCGTGTGTGTGGCACTGCTGGTCTGGTGGTGGCCACGGTTCGCCCGGCAGGGACTGCTGCAGGTGCTCGGCCGCCTGGTGGCCCTCGGCACCACCCAGGTGGTGATCATCGCCGCGTTCGCGTGCTGGCTCAACTCGTCGTACCAGTTCTTCGGCTCGTGGGGTGAGCTCTTCGGCCGCGTGGAGACGGCCCCCGTCGGCGTGACGCAGGCGGGGGACGTCGGCGGCACCGGCACGGTCAACGGCGTCGCCGTGAAGGGGGCGCTGGTCCAGCCCGCCACCGACGAACAGCTCAAGCGGGTCAGCGGACTGCCCACCGGGCCCGCCGCGGTGACCGGGCGGGTGGAGTCCGTCAAGGTCATCGGCCGCCGCACGGGCGTGGTCGACCCGGCGTTCGTCTACCTGCCGCCGCAGTACTTCCAGAAGGCGTACCAGCGGCAGCGCTTCCCGGTGATCGTCGCGCTCAGCGGCTACCCGGGCAGCATCTTCAACCTCGCGCAGCACCTGCGGGTCTCGCAGACGGCCGGCGCACTGCAGAAGAGCGGTCAGATGCAGCCGACCATCATGGTGATGATCCGGCCCACGATCGCCCCGCCGCGCGACACCGAGTGCGTGGACGTACCGGGCGGTCCGCAGACCGAGACCTTCCTGGCCAAGGACCTCCCGGACGCCCTGAAATCCGCCTACCGCGTCGGCCACGACGCCAGTGCCTGGGGCGTCATGGGCTACTCCTCCGGCGGAAGCTGCGCCCTGCAACTGACCATGCGTGATCCGCACGTGTACACGACGGCCGCCGCCCTGTCGCCCGACTACAGGGTCAAGGACGACCCGACGACCGGGAACCTCTTCGGCAACGGTCCGGACCGCACCGAGCGGATCAACGGTCACGACCTGATGTGGCGGCTCAAGCACCTGCCCGCCCCCCAGGTCTCCGTCCTGGTGGCCGAGAGCAAGCACGGCGAGCGCGGCTATCCGCAGACGCAGGCCTTCATCAAGGCCGTCAAGGCGCCCATGCGGGTCGTGTCGGTCCTGCCCGAGCACGGCAGCCACAACTTCCCGACCTGGGTGCAGGAGATGCCCCCGGCCCTGAAGTGGATGAACCAGCAGCTCACGTTCCCCCAGGACGTCGTGCCCCGGCGCCACAGGAAGGGCACGGTGGTCGCCGAACCCTCGAAGCCCGGCCACGACCCGCTGCGCGCGGACGGCCCGGAGCCGACACCTACGACGACCAGGTCCAGGCCGTAGACGCGCTGCGGTGGGGTTGCGGCTCGGGTGGAGGGGGCTCGGCCCTCGGTGACGCGGACGCCGGCCGGTACACCGGTGGCGTCCGTTCCGTCCCGTCCGTGGGGTCAGCGCACGCCCGCCGCGTCGAGGAGGGTGACCACGGTGGGGGCGACGAGCCCCGTCAGCGTGTCCGCTCCGACCCCCGCCCGGGCGCTGGCTCCGTCGAAGACCAGGCTGAGCTGCCGGGCCAGCAGACCGGGATCGCTCGCCCCGCCCCGCTCCGCCTCGGCGTGGAAAAAGGCGGTCAGGTCGTCCTTGACCCGAAGGGCCACCCGACTCGCGGGATGGTTCCGGTCCTTGAGCTCGATCTGCGCGGCCAGGTAGGGGCAGCCGTAGTACTCGGGCGCTCCCGACCATGCCTCCACCTGCTCGAAGACGTGCAGGATCCGCGCCCGAGGCGAACGGCCGTCGTCCGCCGGGGGCAATAGGGTGGCCGCGAAGTCGGCGTTGCGCTGCTCCAGGCTCGCGGCGAGCAGTTCGTCCTTGCTCTCGAAGAGCTGGTACATGGAGCGCTTGGACACCCCCGCCGCCTTGCACAGCGCCTCGACGCCGATGTTGACGCCGTCGCGGTAGGTCAGCGTGGCCGCAGCGTCCAGCAGCCGCTCTCGGGGGCTCGGCTTCGCCTCGGTGGTCATACAGCGAGGTTAACGCGATTCCGGCAGAAAGAAAACTGATCGGTTTCCCGGGGGGTGGGGGGAATCCTTCGCTGTGCCCCGACCCGACCTGGTCCGGTTCGGCCCGCCGGCCCCGCTCGCTTCCTGTGGATGTGTCCCCGAAAGCCACCGGCGGCCACCGAAAGTCACCGAAGCAACCGATTGCCGCCCGCCCCGCCCCCTCCGCTTTTGGCGAACCTGTGGAGATTCAAAGGTGATGGACGACAGGTGGGTCACGACCCCGCTCGACTCCCCGTAAACGTCCGGGAGTTGCCGTTTCGCACCGGGAACGGCGACACCGCGCCTTTGCCCGTACTTTAGTCTGGTGGCGCGCCGGCACCATGGCGAGAACTCCCGTTCCGCTCTCCATGCGTCCCGTGTCGCCTCGTTCGCAGTCCAAGAAGGGGGTCGCCTCATGGCGGATGAATTTAAGGTCGACCTGAGCCAATTGAACTCTTTTGGCCGGGTGTTGAAGCAGTCCGTGACCGATCTGGAGGAAGCACGCACAGCGCTCTCCGCTGTCAGTGCCGAACAGATCGGAACCCCGCGGCTGGACGAGGCGTGCGAGACCTTCCAGAACAGATGGAAGTACGGAACGGGTCAGTTGAAGGACATGATCAAAGCGGTGGACGAGGGCGTGGAAAAGACCGCGCTGAGCTACCAGCAGTTCGAGGACAATCTCTCCCAGGCCCTCAAGAAGATGGAAGAGACCAACGCCGCGAACACCGGGGGGAAGTGACCGGTGGCTGACAACCCGTACCCGAGCCTCGGCTGGAACCCCGTACCCGGAGTCCCCGAGCAGGTCACCTCCCTCTACCGCAAGGTGAAGGCCGCGGCGGACACGCTCAACAACTGCCACCGCCAGATCGAGTACCTGCTCGGAGCGAGCTCGAGCTGGCAGGGAGACGCGGCGAGCGCGTTCCGGGACACCCTGGACGGCGACCTCAAGACCGCCATGAGGAACGCCGGTCAGTCGCTCGACAAGGCCGCCGGGGCGCTGAGCACCTGGGAAGGCGACCTGACCTCCCACCGCGACCTGGCCAAGAAGTACGACGACGCCGCGCGCGAGAACAAGGCCGACGCCGACAAGGCGCGCACCCGCTACGACGAGGCCAAGGGGAACCCGGACCTCAAGCTCGCCGGCAAGGAGTACCCCAGCCAGGCGGAGGCGGACGCCGCGACGGAGCGCCTGCGCGCCGCCGAGCGCGAACTGAACGACGCCACCACCCACCTCAACAACGCCAACAGCGCCTACAACGACGTCATCGCGAAGGCGAAGGAGCTGGAGGGCACCCACACCCACGCGGCCGAGGGCGTCGCCCGCACCCTCGACGAGGCCGACGACAAGCTGGCCCCCAAGGAGCCGGGGTGGTTCGACAAGGCCCTGAGCGCCATCGGCGAGGGCCTCAAGGCGGTCGGCGAGTTCCTCGTGGAGCACGCCGGCACCATCGGGGCCATCGCGGGCCTGCTGGCCCTGCTCCCCACCCCGCTGGCCCCGGTCTTCGCGGGCATCGCGGTCGCGGCGAGCGCGGTGTCCATGGCGAAGAACCTCGCCAGCGAGGACTTCAGGGACGCGCTGATGGGCAAGTACGGCTTCAAGGAGGGCGCGTTCGCCGCTGCCGCGATGGTCGGTGACGGCCTTGGCATGGTGCCCGGCGTCGGCGCCCTCGCCCGGGCCGGCAGCGAGGCGGCCCTCGCGTCGGCGGTCGCCCGGGAGGGCGGCGAGGCCCTGTCCCTGGGCTCGAAGCTGGGGACGTTCGGCAGGGAGATCGTTCCCGCGTTCAACTTCAAGGCGCTGGACGTGGCCACCGACCCCGCCACCGGAGTCCTCCAGTACGGCATCAACGGCGTCAACGTGGCGGCCAACATGGCGTCCTCCCTGGAGAACCTGGGCGTCTTCCCGAAGAACGGCCCCGGACACGACGCTTCCGAGATCACCAAGGGCGCGGCCGCGTCGACCGGCCTCAAGGGCGGCGTGACGGCGATCGCGAGGGACATCGGCGAACTGATGGGCGGCATCCGACTGTGAGCACATTCCTCGACTCGGTGGAGACCGAGCCGAAGCCGGAGTTCTGGTACGGGCTGCCCTACGGCTACCTCCAGATGGACCTCCGGCCCACACCGGAGGGCATCCAGGAGGTGGCCCGCCGGCTCGACGCCCTCCCCGAGGGCCTACGGGACCGTGCCGACCAGGTGTTCCGGCTCTACTGCGTCGTCCTGACGCTGCTGCGCAGCCAGGCCGTGATGGGGTGCGCGCTCGGCATGCACCCCGGCGAGGACGGCGAGCCCACCCTGTCCGTCCTCACGGTCTCCACCGTCCCGACCTCGGGAGCGCACCCCGAGGCCGTGCTGATCCAGATGCTGGGCGACGGCGGCACCGGAGCGGACGACGGCCTCGTGCCCGTGGAACTTCCGGCGGGCACCGGGTACGTGTGGGAGACGGAACGGACCACGGCCGCACCCACCGCTCCACCCGAGGGTGCGGACGGCCCCGCGCAGGGGACCGTCTGGCAGGGCACCGTGGCGATCCCGGTCCCACGCTCCGGGTCGATCGTCACCGTGCAACTCGTCACCCCGTCGGTGGAGCTCGCCGACGACTACCGCGGTGTGCTGTTGGGCGTCGCGCGTACGGTGACGTTCGAGGACCCGGCCGAAGAGGACGCCGGGACCGGGCCGTCCCCGGATGCCGGCTCAGGGGCGGACGAGAGGAGCCCGTTCGGATGACAGTGCCAGAGCGATGGAAGGACGGCCTGGAGTCGGACACCCCGGCCGCGCCGTACCCGACCGACGGATCGGAATACCGGGGTGCGGTGCGACACCACTACGGGCTCGCACTGAAGAAGTTCCTCAAGTTCTTCCCGGTGTTCGTACTGCTGTGGGTCCAGCTCTACGTGTTCCAGCTCGACTATCTCCTGCCGGTGGGCATTGTCGGAATGCTGGGCGTCGTCTGGACGCTCGTCCTTCTCGCCGGCCGCGTGAGTTCGATCCGGAAGTGCGCGAAGGTGTTCCGGACCTACCCGCTCGAATTCCGCACTCCCGTCGAGAAGATCGGCATGGAGTCGACCCACACGCTCTACCTCCGCCTCGGAGATCAGAAGGGCACCCCCTTCACCCTGCGGGCGAAGGACGCCCTGGGGCGTGGCCGGTGGCCGGCAGGCATCACCGACGGCGTCTGGTTCGCGGGCGACGAGCCGTTCGGCGGCGCGATGATCGTGCCGGGCAGCGGCGAACTCCTCTTCCTCCAGCCCAGGGACTGGAACGCAAGGGAACAGGACCGCACCACGGCAGCCCCGGAGCGCATCGAAAAGGCGAACCGAGCAGGAATCAAACGCCCAGCCCGCCGCTGACGACCTCCGGGCGCCGGCTTCTTCCCTCGCTTGCTGAGCCCGGCCACCGCGACAGAGCGTGGCCGGGCGCGAGAAGTGGGTACACACGACCGGTGGAAGGTGTGCCGTGTACATCAACCCGGTCCATGGGCCACCTTTGGTACATGCAGGACATTCACCTTGCGGCCATGGCGAACCGGGTCTGGGACGAGCCGCTGTTCTCACGTACCTTCGATGGGCCGGGGCGCACGCTGACCGAGTCGGAGGTCCGCGACACGATCGCCGACGCCGCCCGGCGTGAGACCGGCCCGGACTCCGGATCCGCCACGTGATCATTGTCATCGCCGATACGTCCGGCCTGCTGGCCGTGGAGCACGTGAGGCTGCCCTCAGAGCGGTCGACGACCTGCCACGGTGGATGAGCCGGGGTCGTGTCGTCCTGCCGGAGATCACGGAGAACCGTCCGGCCGCCGCCCGGTCCGTCCGCGTCCGCTACCGCGCACAGGACCTCGACCTCGCCGACGCGGTCAACGTGGCGCTCGCCGCCGACTACGACACAGACGCGATTCTCACCCTGGACCGACAAGACTTCCGGGCCGTACGCCCGCTCGGCCGTCACAAGGCGTTCCGGGTGCTCCCCGACGACCTCCCGCTCTGACGGGGGCATCCTCGGCGGTCAAGTGCCGTCTCCCGTAAGGACGGAGACTCCCAAACGCCGCAACGGCTCCCCCAACGAAACAAGCCCCAGGCCACTGACCTGGGGCTTCAAGAAGAGCGGGTGACGAGAATCGAACTCGCGCTCTCAGCTTGGGAAGCTGCGGGCATTTGAGGGCGGTTCTGGACTGACCTGGGGGAACGGTCGAGCGCGGGCCTCGGTGGGCTCAGTTCTTTCACCGTGGTTCCCCGCTGTTCCCCGCTCGTTCTGGTGCGGTTGTGGTGCGAAGGACCGTCATTCCTCGGGCTTGGGTGCCGTGAGGTCGACCCATATCCACGGCCTCCTGTGCCAGTCGCGCACCTCGCCTATGACCAGGTCGACGGTTGCCCCCACTGGCGGCAGCTCCTGCACGAGTTGCTTCACTCGCGGCTCGCTTCTGCGGCGAATCGTGTCCAATGAGGCGCCCACCGGGTCGTACTCGTCGAGCCTGCCGTGAGGCCCCATGGCTGGTGGCTAGTGATCGTTGCTTGGACTCTCTCGCCTTGGCGAAGCTCGCTGAGAGGGCGTCTCGGTTCATCTGCCATGGCAGCATCCTCTACCTCAACCCACCCCTCACCCTCAGCATCCCGTTTGCCGTCGACCCACACGCTTTCCAACTGTGGGGGTGCCACGCAGGCATGCATGCAGGGCCGTTCACCTGCGTTCATGCTCGACCGGATGCGGGAGCGGCCACCGCCTTCGGTCTCGTCTGAACGACCGTGAACGGAGCTGAATGAGACGGAAACTGAGACGGGCCCTCGGTGTGTTGACCTGGAGAGAGGCCAACGGGCTACAGACCGCGCAGCGCCTCGTACAGGTCGCCGTAAGCGCTCCAGCAGTCGACACTGCCATCGTCGTTCAGACTGCCCATGTACCAGTCCTCATCGCTGACCGGCTTCACCAGACATAGCCCGTGGAACCCCAAGATGATCTCGGGGTGGAGCCGTTCGTCTTCACCCGGCCGGCCCACCCACGTCACGATGCGATCGGTGTCGAGAGCCACAGACTCCTGATCGCCGGAGACCTTGCGGATCTCCTCCAGAGTCCACCCTGCCGGTAGCTGCCCGTCTCCCATCCCATGATGATGAGAGTCACCGCAGCATCTGAGTCGAGGCCCGGATGCCTTCTCAGAGCACCGCTTTGGGAGAGCGGCTGGGGTGTCGTGCCGGTGACCTGGGCTTCGATAACTGCCGAGATGCCCAGCAACTCGACTGCCAGACGCCCTCGTTGACCGTGGCTGACCGCTACATCTGGCACGACAGTGGCACGAACCTCAGCCGACGAAAGCCAGCCACGATGGCGGGTGCGTCGGCCGACCAGGCGCGTGTATGCCTCGCTGCACCCCCGCCAGCCTCAGCCACGCTACTGGCTTGCGCCGTTAACCAGAGCAACCCGCGACGGCCAGCTCCGTGGAGACGGAGCCGAAGCATCAGCTTGCGAAGCCGGAGCCTTTGAGAGGAAATCCGCTGGTTAATCAGAGGGCATGTTGCGAATCGCATCCAAAAGGTCTGTGAGCTCTGGTGGCTGCAAATCATGCCAGCGAATATCGTTATTCCCGTCACCTATCATGTGGTTGTAGATCGCAGCGCATGTCTCAAGAGTTTTTTCGGCAACGAATAGGAGCCCATCCCAGTTTTTGACGTCGATCAGACCGTTTGAATAGTCTTCGGCCTGGTCTAGAGGCCGGTAGGGTACAGGCCATCTATGGAAACTCGCCGCCTCAAGAGAATTCTTCAAAGTGCTCAGGCATACTCCTACCGCAATCGGTTCCTTCCGGCCAAAAACCTCGGGCCCCATATATCGCGCGTGGACCCTACTTCGCTCGGCCGTATCAAGGTCCCAAATGGAATGAAATTTGTTCTCAAGCTCCGCGATCCTTTTAACCAGGTCGCTCACCTTGATTGAGGAAAGTTCGTCTGCCGAATTGTTGACGAAGTCAGTGAGGTTGGTAAGAGTTATGCTGCTGTTGCGGGATGCGCGCACTGCGCCGGCCTGAAATCCCCCTTCCGCAAAGATTAGGCCGCGGTCCGCTCCGACGTCGTCAATAATTGAGGCAAAGGCTAGGACGCGCTCTTTCGGAACAGCTCGCTTCCACTTCTTGCACTCAACAATCCAGAGTTGCTCAATCCCGGCATATCGTATTCGTGCTGTGACATCGACTTCATGCCTCCCCCTGGCTCCTTCGATTACCTCTTCAACCTCTGTGGCGAAGCCGAACTCGGACAATACTTCAGATACTTTGATCTGATACTTTTCCCACTCTTTCTTTTGATTCACGAGACTCCTGTGAAATTAATTGACCGGCGGTATCGCATCCTCACACTTCACGCTCTAGGTCTGGGCAAGCATGTGCACTGCTATTACGCTTCCCCTGCGAGCCTGGAATGCGAGTCGGGGAGCTAACTGAGGCGCTGGACATACAGAAGATTAAACCGGTACACCGGCTTTAAGCTTGATTCTTGATGAGTAATTCGCGGCCATGGGCGCTTTCTGATAATGCGGGATGTCATCTCGATGATCGGTTGCGCTTGAGCCGGAAAAGGTCAAGTCACGACGGCGACTCACCAGCCGGTCCGGCATGCGCGTATCCCGCTGCGCCCCTCAATTCGCGAGCTCCGGTCACGAAGGAATCGTTGCGAGAATCTCTTGGATAATCTCACCCCGATTAATCCTACTGTTTCGATCGTTGATTCCAGACCTCACCCGTCGATAGTACTCGGCCGCTTCAGGTGAGGGATTGGGCGCGTGTGTGACATCCTCAACTTCCTCATAGAAGGCGATAAGTTTAGTCGCCACATCGGCGGAAGGTAGCGATCTCTTGTCGTAAATGAGTGTGCGGTAGAGTTCGACAATCAACGTAAACAAATCAGCCTTCTGCCACACCCGGCTCTTGGCGGGAAATTGGCATTCGTCAATGAATGAGAATACTTCCTCAAGCCCTTCTTTAACCTCCCGGGCCATGGGGAAGTCATCGTTGTACTGATCGAGGTACTGCTCGTGTTCCTCATCGCGCCTGAAGTACCCACTCATGACGGTAATGGTCAAAGTGAGCACAAAACGAATATCGTTCATGCGTCGACCGTCGAGCGACGTGAAAATCTTCCTACTCTGAAAGAAGGCGTGATTCGCGACTTCTTCGGAAAATCGCTTCAAGGCTCCATCGAAACGAGAATTGTTTACCTCCATGGCATTAAGTGAATAGTTGGTGGAGTTGATGCGATGGAAAATCTGTCGCGTCTCTTCTTCGGTAAGGGGGCCGAGGTCTCTAATTACTACTTCGTATTCGAGAAACTCGCGTTTCTTTTCGTCGGTGAGTTCTTTGTATGTCGGGATCGCGTTGTTAGTGATACGCAAGTCGGTCGAGCCCGTAAAGTACTGATGTAGTGTTGTGATCCGCTGCTGCCCATCCACGATCAACTCGGTTCCGTCACCAGTGTCCGGGTTTACATCACCGGCAGAGATGAAGATTTCAGGGAACGGAAGTCCGTCTAGCACGGTGGCGACGAATGCGACTTTGTGTTCGTTCGACCATACGAGACGACGCTGGAAGTGAGGATTGGGGATAAGCGTCTTGTCGCGAATCCCAGTGAGCAACATCCGCAGCCTTTTGTTCGTTGCTGAAGTCTGCATCACAAAACCTCCATAGCCTCGCGGCAGGATTTAACTGCTCGCTGCTGATACTGGGTCAGGAAGCGCATGTCGTGATACAAGGCTCCGGCGATCTTATACGGGCCAAATTTCCGGCTTTGTTGTAGTTCTCTGAAAAACTGACGCCAATCCTCAGAGAAAGGGAATGATGGGGATCTCGGTAGCATGTCCGGACGAATCCATCCCCAGGAAATGTACTGCTCGAATCGGTTTCGCTTTGGCCAATCAGCTCCTGAGTCCGCATAGGTGTGTGCTTCGTGCCAGACCTTCTCGTACAGATCGTGACTCACGATAGCGACATCAATATCTGATACATCTCCGAAGCGGCGATACCTCTTATGGGGGGCGATGCTGAAACCAAGTCTCGCTGACCCTACTAGAAAAATGTCTTGATGGGGTGCAATGGAGAATCGCTCCGAAATCGCTTCTTTGAGCGCGAAGTGCTGGTCGTCAGAGAGTGCGTAGCAGGCTCCGTGGAGAAGCTTTGAATTGACTAGGCGTTCATCGCTCGGCTCAGCCAGGAGGAAACTCTCAAAATGTTTCTTTGGGTCTGTAGCGAACTGTTCGGAGCTATTAGGCCCCACGGTCCCCCCATGGCCGGTACGAGTATGCTGCCGAGAATATACAGCCAACTCCGGCTGCTTGTCAGGAGATGTGTAAGATGTCCCGCTCGCGGACGTAGGGTCGGAGTCAGATGCCCCTGGCTGGAGAGGCGTGGACCCCTCAGGGACATTCCTCGTTGGCAACAGTTGGCTATGCATTGCTGCGCGCGGCACGGGCGCCGGCCGGGCTGGAGCGGGGCGGAGACAGGAGCGCAGGCCCGGCCGGGGGCCGGGCCGCGCGCGGGGAGCGGAGCGAGCCGCCTTGAACCAGTAGAGAAAGTTGTAACTCAGTCGGCCTGCTGGGGTGTGTGAGGCGCTGTATACGGTTTGAAGTCCTGAGCGCAGGACGGAAGTTCGGCCTCTTGGCGGTGGGTCAGCGGTAGGAAGATCACGGGTCGGATCGTCCAGTTGATGCGAGTACGGGCCTGGGTGAGCGTCACCGTGCAGGGCTCGGCGCGTAGGAGTGCCTTCCTCGTGGTGATGCGGCCGTCGTACAGCCACTCCCACGCCTCCTGGGATGCGTCGGGATCCAGTGCCGGTGAGATCGTGCGCAGTGCGACCGCTACCCATCTGTCGGCCTGTGGTGCCGAGTACGCGTCGAAGGATGCCCAGAGAGTCGGCAGTGTCTCGGCGGTGAGGTCTTCGGTCCAGCACTCGCACCAGTAGCCGCGCTGCGGCTTGTCCATCAGCACGGGTGCCCTCCCACTGGCGGGCCCGTGAAGAGCTCCGCGGTGACCGTGTGCCCGCCGTCGCTCTCGTGGACCACGACTCGGTGAGCGATCACGCTGACCATGCCCAGGCCCCGGCCGTGCTCGGCGTCCTGGTCCTGGCGCTCGACCTTCGGGGCGGTGCCGGCACCTCCGTCGTCCGTGACCGACAGCGCGATGGCCTGCGCCGATACCGCCAGGGCCAGATGGAAGCTGCCCGAGTTTTGGCCGCTGGCCGTGTGAAGGATCGCGTTCGCGCTCAGCTCGCTCACGATCAGTTCCGCGTCCTCGGCCCATGGCGACCCGCTGAGGATGTCGCGGGTCCAGCGCCGCGCCCGGCTGACCTCTTCCGGGAAACCTGGGCAAGTGAGTCCCCAGACCCGGGCTGTACTCGTATACTCGTGCATACAAGTTCCTTTATGCTGGTAGGCCGCCATGTGCAGCGGGTTCGGGCTAGACGAGTTTCACGCCGTCGTGGGCGCGGATGGCAGGTGGAGACGCCGCGTCCATCGCGTCCAGGACGCGGATGGCGTATGCCTCGTCGGCAAGCTCGGAGACTTCTTCGCGGGTGGCCCAGCGCAGTGCGCGGGTCTCGTCGCCGGTGGTGGGCGTGCCGTCGGCGGCCTGGCAGCGAAAGACCAGGGAGACGATCAGGCCCGTCATGTTCTTGTAGACGCCGGTGAGAGTTGCCGGAAGGGCGATCTTGATGCCGGTCTCTTCGAGGACTTCGCGTTGCAGGGCCTCGGGGATGGTCTCCTCGCGTTCGAGGACGCCGCCCGGGGGTTCCCACTTGCCGTTGTCCCGGCGCTGGATCAGGAGGGCCCGGCCCAAGTCGTCGACGACGACTCCGGCCACGCTCACGGAGTGCGGGCGTTCTGTGCTCACGTTCCTCGGCCCTCTCGGATGGCTAGGCTCTCCACCGTAGCAACAACGCTCGCCCACACGTCTAGATACCTAAAGGAGTGCACTCGTGACCCCTGCTCTTCCCTCCGGCCAACTCGGTGATCTCGACCCCACGAGCGATCGTGCGGTCTTCCGGCAGATCGCCGACCAGCTGCGCGAGGCCATCGACCGCGGGCGGTTCCGAGAGGGGGAGAAGCTGCCCTCCGAGGCGGAGCTTGTGGACCACTACGGGGTATCCCGGATGACCGTCCGCAACTCCTTCTCCATCCTCCAGGGCGAAGGACTCGTCCACGCCGAGCACGGCAAGGGCGTCTTCGTCCGGCCCCGCCCGCCCGTGCGGCGGCTCGCCTCCGACCGGTTCGCCCGCCGGCACCGGGAGCAGGGCAAGTCCGCGTTCATCGTCGAGGCGGACACGGTCGGCAGTCACCCCCAGGTCGACAGCCTTGAGGTCAAGGAAGAGAAGGCCAGTCAGGACATCTCCACGCGCCTCGGGTCTGTGCGGCGGGTGCTCGCCCGACGTCGGCGCTATCTCCTCGACGGCCGGCCGGTCGAGTTCGCCACCTCCTACCTCCCCCTCGACATCGCCCGCGGTACGCAGATCGCCGAACCCAACCCCGGGCCCGGCGGCATCTACGCCCGCCTCGAAGAACTCGGTCACCGCCTGGACCACTTCGAGGAGGAGATCCGGGCCCGGATGCCCTCGCCGGACGAGGTCAAGACGCTCCGGCTGGCCTCCGGCGTGCCCGTCATCCATCTCGTCCGCACTGCCTTCGACACCGAGGGACGGGCCGTCGAGGTCTGCGACACGGTCATGGCGGCAGACGCCTACGTCCTGTCGTACCAGCTCCCGGCGACCTGATCGTGCCGGTTTGAGATGGTGCGCGGGGTGCCCTCCCGAACTCGTACACCTCACCATGCATACTCGTATAGACGAGTGGGCAAGTTGTGTGGCAGGGTGATCGTCGTGAGTCCGGGAGATCGGGTTCGCAGATCGCTACATGTATAGATGAGTAGATAGGAAAACTGCCTTGCGCACCATCCGTGTTGAGACCTCCGCCGCCACGATCCTCCTTACCGAGGCTCCTGAGCCCAAGGTCCGCGACCGTCAGACCGGCGAGATCGCCAAGGACGCCGTCAGCGGTGAGGCGCTGATGACGCTCGGCGTCGTCTACATCGAGGACGGGGAGTCCTCGCTGATCAAGGTCACCGTGCCCGAGGGCGGTGTCTCCGAGGGCCTGAACCTGGGCGCTCCGGTCTCGCTGCCGGGGCTCGTCGCCCGGCCGTGGGAGTCGGTGTTCAACGGGCAGCAGCGTCACGGCATCGCCTTCCGGGCCGCCGCCGTCACCCCGGCCGCGTTCCCGGCCGCCATGGGGGCCACCGCCTGATGACCGACCTGACGACACTCCTGGAGGTGGGTGGTCCCCTCGCCGCGCTCGGCGGCGGGACCGCCTACACCCGGGCCAAGCACCCGGCGCTCTACTGGTCCGCCGTCGGCGGCCCGATATCCACCGCGCGCCTGCTCAGCTCGTACAGCTCCGTCATGGAAGCGTGCGGCCTGACCGTCGCTCCGTCCCGGCTGCGGGTCCTCGCCATCAAGGCCACCACTCGGCGGGAGGTCCGGCCGGTCCCGCCCCGCCGGGGCATCATCCGGCCCACCTCGACCGGGCTGCGCATCCGGCTGCGGCTCGCCCCCGGCCAGGAGCCCGCCGACGTCGCAGCCCCGGCCGAACGGCTGCGGCACGCCTGGGGCGTTCACGCCGTCTACGTCACCACGATCAAGCCGGGTGTCGTGGAACTGCGGCTCGTCGGCTACGACGTTCTGCGGCGGGTGCGTATGCCCCGCAAGACCGGCTTCGGGTTCCTCAAGGTGCCGGTTGCTCTGCGGGAGGACGCGACTCCCTTCGTGCGGGACTACCGGGCCGTTCCTCACCAACTCACCCTCGGCGCAACCCTGTCCGGCAAGTCCATGTATCTGCGCCACCTCATCGCCAAACTGGCTCCACAGCCCGTCGCCCTCGTCGGGATCGACTGCAAGCGGGGCGTCGAGCTGGCGCCCTTCGCCGCCCGCCTGTCCGCCCTCGCCACCGACCCGGACGAAGCTGCAGAACTGCTGCCCGTACTGGTCAAGGAAATGGAGGATCGATACGACCTGATCAAGGCCCGGCAGGGCATCGCGCCCGACACCCCGGACGAGGAGATCACCTCCGACATCTGGGGCCTGCCCGACAGCGAACGACCCGCACCCGTCGTCCTGTTCGTCGACGAGGTAGCGGAACTCTTCCTCACCGCCACACGCAAAGACGAGGAACGCCGCGACGAGATGGTCACCCAGCTCATCCGCCTCGCCCAGCTCGGCCGCGCGGCCGGCATCTACCTGGAGGTCTGCGGGCAACGCTTCGGCGCCGAACTCGGCAAGGGCGCCACCATGCTCCGCGCCCAGCTCACCGGCCGGGTCTGCCACCGCGTCAACGACGAAGCCTCCGCCAAGATGGCGCTTGGCGACATCGCCCCGGAAGCGGTCTCCGCTGCCTGCGCCATCGCCCCCGAACTGCCCGGCCTGGCCGTCGCGGGCGACACCTCCGGCGGCTGGTCCCGCATCCGCACGCCGTATCTCTCCCTCGGTGACGCCGCCGAGATCTGCCGGGAATCGGCGCACCTGGTGCCCGACCTGCCCGCGCTCAAGCCCTTCCGGCCCGACGTCCCCGTACGCCCCGCCGAGACCCCGGCCCCGGCAGTCCTGCCGCACCCGGTGACCGACTGACGCACCCCCTCTTCACCCGGCCGACGTGACCGCCTCGCGCCACGTCCCTACCCCTGCCATGCCCGAAACCGAAAGGAGCCGGACCGTGCGCGCCCATCTGGCCCGTGTCGACGCGGTGTTGGTCCAGGCGCTCATCGCTGCAGCACTCTCCTTCGCCCACATCCACGACATCGCCATGGCGGCCGGACAGGACGGATGGAAAGCGTGGGCCTACCCGATCAGCGTTGACCTGCTGCTCGTCGCCGCATGGCGTCGACTCCGCACCGGTACGGCCAAAGCGGCGGCCTGGTGCTGGTTCGTCATCGCCCTCACCGCCTCCCTCGGCGCCAACGTCGCCACCGCCGGACTCCTCGACATGACCGACGTGCCGGCCTGGCTGCGCATCCTCGTCGCGGGCTGGCCCGCGGTCGCCTTCCTCGGCGGAACTCTCCTCGCCCACTCGGCGCCGAAAACGGCTACCGACGAGAAGGGCACGGAACTCATCGAGGAACAGGAGGAAGAGCCCGTAGCCACCCCCGAAACGCCCGCCCAACCCGCCGCCATCGAGCCAGCCCCGTCCACCCCGCCCGTTCCGGTGCCGACCGCCCTGGTCGACCACGCCCGCAAAGTCGCTGCCGAACACCACACCCGCACCGGCGTCCGGATCGATACCCCCACCCTCCGCGCTCGCCTCGGTGTCCCGGCGCCTCTCGCCGAAGCCATTGCCGCCCAACTCTGATGGGAGAGCTCGCACATGACCGCCAACCGCCGCTTCCGCAATGTCACCCGCATCGGCCCCGTTCAGGTCGCCACCGCCTACGACGGCCGGGGCCGCGAGAAGCACACCGCCGCCTGCACCGCCCCGCGCTGCAACTTCTCCGCCGACTACGACAGCCGCGCCGCCGCCGAACTGGCCGCCCGCACCCACCGCTGCCCCGTCCGCTGAAAGGACCCTCACCCCGTGACCGTCAGCCTGCCCCTCGTCGTCGTCCTCGGCTTCTTCGCCTGGGGAGCGGTCAAGTTCCTCGGCGTCCGCACCTGGATCGTCGTCCTGATCGCCCTCTTCGGCTTCTGGCTCTCCCACACCTTCCTCGCCCCCGCCATCGAATCCGGCACGCGCTCCGGCGTGACCGTCATAAACGGCTAACACATCTAGACGAGTAGATAAGAAGGGCTCCGCCGTGCTCCTGCCCAAGTACCCCGGCAACCCCACCCCGCCGCCCGCACACACCCACACCCCAACGACCGACCCGGCACCCGCCCGCCGCTCGCTGCCCTCGGTGTCCATCGATCAGAAGACGGTCGTCGCCCTGGTCGTCGGCGGAGTCGTCCTCACCGCGCTCCTGGCCGCCGTCGCCGTCACGGCCATCTCCGTCGCCGTGGCCGCCGTGGTCCTGCGCTCCCTGCTCCGCGACCAGCACCGCCGCTAGACCCCGCCCGGCCTCCGGGGCGACGGCACACGACCAAGCATTACGCCGCCCCGGGGCCTTCCTCCCGACCGAGCCAGTCAGAAGGGAAACGCCATCTTCACCCGCACCACCCCGGCCCCCGTGCCGGAACTCGCGAACCTGGCCGCCCAAGGCACCCTCCCCGGTATCCTCCGCCAGCTCTCCGGCCTCGGCGGCTGCACCCACCCCATCCGCCTCGACGGCCACCGCACCGAATACGACCTCGACACCACCACCGGCGAGATCGGCCGCATCCTCCACCACCTCGACTCGACCACCCTCCCCGCCGGCCAACTCCTCGTCCGCTGCAACAACCGCCGCACCACCCGCTGCCCGGCCTGCGCCGAGGTCTACCGCCGCGACACCTTCCACCTGATCACCGCCGGACTGCGCGGCGGCAAAGGCACCCCGGAACAGGTCGGCACCCACCCCCTTGTGTTCGCCACCTTCACCGCCCCCGGCTTCGGCCCGGTCCACAACCGCCGCACCGACGGCCGCCCCTGCCGCTGCGGCCTCCACCACGACCAAGACGACGACACCCTCGGCACCCCGCTCAACACCGACACCTACGACTACGAAGCCGCCGTCCTCTGGAACGCCCACGCAGGCGCCCTCTGGCGGCGCTTCTCGATCTACCTCCGCCGGGAGGTCGCCAAGCGCGCCGGCATCTCACAGCGCCGATTCCGCGACCATGCCCGCGTCTCCTTCGCCAAGGTCGCCGAATACCAGAAGCGCGGAGCCGTCCACTTCCACGCAGTCATCCGCATCGACGGCCCGGAAGGCGGCAACACCCCACCGCCCGCTTGGGCCACGCCCGAACTCCTCACCGACGCCATAGAAACCGCCGCCGCCAAGGTCCGCGTCGACGGCCCGGTCATCGACGGCCACACCCACACCTTCACTTTCGGCCGCCAACTCGACGTCCGCACCATCCGATCCGCCGACTTCGACGATAGCCAGGAACTGACCGAACGAGCCGTCGCCGCCTACATCGCCAAGTACGCCACCAAGGGTGCCGAAACAGCGACCGGCGCCCTCGACCGTCCCCTCAAGTTCGTCGCCGAACTCGCCCAGCTCGACATCAGCGACCACGCCCGCCGGCTCATCCGAACCGCCTGGACCCTCGGCGCCCGCAAGAGCCTCGAACACCTCCGCCTGCGCGCCTGGGCCCACATGCTCGGCTTCCGCGGCCACTTCTCCACCAAGTCCCGCCGCTACTCCACCACCCTCGGCGCACTCCGCAACGCCCGCGCCGAATGGCGACAAGCACAGGCAGCAGCAAACGAACCGGGCCCCGAGACGACGTACGTACTCGCCCACTGGGTCTTCGCCGGAACCGGCCTCTCCGACACCGAAGCCTGGCTGTCCGCATCCCTCGAACCCGCCCCCGGAACGGAAGGAGAACCCACCGCATGACCGACCGCTACCTGTCCGTCGACCAGGTCGCCGAGCTGCTCGGCACCACCGCCCGCTTCCCCCGGCGGCTCATCGAGGAACGGCGCATCCGGTACGTGAAGCTCGGCCGGCATGTGCGCATCCCGGAGAGCGCGGTCGAGGAGTTCATCCAGTCCCGCACAGTCGAGCCGATCAGGCTCCGGCGCACCGCACTTCGGAGGGTCGCCTGATGGCCAACAAGAAGGGGAGACGTCGCCGCTTCGGAGCCGTGCGGCAGTACAGGTCGGGTCGCTGGACCGCGTCGTACCTCGGTCCTGACGGTGAACGCATCCGCGCAGAGCAGACCTTCGAGACCAAGAAGGACGCGGAAGTCTGGCTGTCCCAGGTAGAGGCAGACCTCAGCCGAGGAGACTGGCGCGCTCCCGACGCCGGAGAGGTCAACTTCCGCGTCTACGCCGAGAAGTGGGTGGAGGAACGAGAGCTGGCCGTGCGTACCGAGGACCTGTACAAGCACCTGCTTCGCCTGTACATCCTGCCTACCTTCGGCGCCCTCGACCTGGATGAGATCACAGCGCCCCGCGTCCGCGAATGGCGTGCCGAACGTCTCCGCACCACCAAAGCCAAGACGACTGTCGCCAAGGCGTACCGCCTCCTCAAGTCCATCCTTGAGACAGCCGTTGACGACGACCTGATCACTCGCAACCCGTGCCGAATCAAGGGCGCAGGCAAGGAGTCAGCCACCGAACGTCGTATTGCCACGGTCGCCCAGGTCGACGCCCTCGCCAACGCCATCGGCATCCGCTGGCGCCTCATGGTCTACCTCGGCGCGTATGGCCCGATGCGGCCCGAGGAACTGGCTGGCCTCCGTCGCCGGGACGTGGACGCCGACAACCTAGTGATCCGCGTCCGCGTCGCCGAACCTGAGCGCACGAACGGCAAGCGGGCTCCTGGTGAGACCAAGTCTGACGCGGGGGTCCGCGCTGTCGTCCTCCCGGCCTTTCTCGACAAGGAGGTGAAGCAGCACCTCGCCTGGTTCGCGGAGAAGGGTGATGACGGGCTGGTGTTCGTCGGCGAGAAGGGGGCTCCGTTCCGGCGTACTTCCTTCGGCCGGAAGTGGAGGCGGGCCCGTGCCACCGCCGGTCTCCCGGACGGCTTCCGGTTCTACGACCTTCGTCACACCGGACACACGCTCTCGACCCGCTCGGGAGCCACCCTCAAAGACACGATGGTCCGTGCGGGGCAGTCCTCCGAGAAGGCGGCGCTCATCTATCAGCACTCCGACGAGGAGCGGCAGCGAGACCTTGCCTCCGGCCTCGACGACATGGTCCGTGCCGAGCGTGCGAAGCACCACAAGCAGCAGGGGGAGCGTCCCGCACACCACAAGGGGAAGTCCACCGGAAGCTAGCCGAGTGCTTATGGTGCGGTTGTGGTGCGCGACCCGCCCACCGGTCTAGACAACAAAGAACCCCCGGGCCTCTGGCCTGGGGGTTTCGCATGGAGCGGGTGACGAGAATCGAACTCGCGCTCTCAGCTTGGGAAGCTGATGTTCTACCATTAAACTACACCCGCGAGGGACGCCGGACGGAACCGGTGTCGAACGCAACGTTACCTTACCTCATCCCAGGCCCCCGGCGCTGAAGCCGTGGGGCCTGAGTGTGTTCGGGGGGTGGGACGGGGCTGCGGGGCGCGGGAGTTGGGGCGTACGGTGGAGACGTGGGAGAGGGTCCGGGCGGGACCGGAGTGCCGCCTGGAGGGCCGTCCCGTCCATCCCGTAATGTGGCTTTTGTCGTCAGGCAAGTAGCAGCCGGACGCGGCTCTTGGGGAAGGGACTCTAGGACTTGATGGAGCGCACCGTCGTCCGTTGTGCCGATGGGCACGTGTTCAGCACCGCTTCGTTCCCGATGCAGCAGGCCGAGCGCCTCGGCCCCGGACGGCTCGTCCGCTGTCCTCGCTGTGCCCGGCTTCGCAGCGTCGTGCAGGTGACCTTGGAGAAGCACTAGAGGGAAGCGTAGGAGACCGGTACCAGGCGCGCGGGTCCGTCCGATGACGGTCGGCCCGCGCGTCTTGCGTATCCTCGGGGCGTGCTTCTCTCAGACAAGGACATCCGGGCCGAGATCGACGCCGGGCGGGTACGGATCGATCCCTACGACGAATCCATGGTGCAGCCGTCCAGCATCGACGTGCGCCTCGACCGCTTCTTCCGGGTGTTCGAGAACCACCGCTACCCCCACATCGACCCCTCCGTGGAACAGGCCGACCTGACGCGGCTCGTGGAGCCGGAGGGCGACGAGCCGTTCATTCTGCACCCCGGGGAGTTCGTCCTCGCCTCGACGTACGAGGTCATCACGCTGCCCGACGATCTCGCCTCGCGCCTCGAGGGGAAGTCCTCCCTCGGCCGGCTCGGTCTCGTCACCCACTCCACCGCCGGGTTCATCGACCCCGGTTTCAGCGGCCACGTGACCCTGGAGCTCTCCAACCTGGCCACGCTGCCCATCAAGCTCTGGCCGGGCATGAAGATCGGCCAGTTGTGCATGTTCCGGCTCTCCTCGCCGGCCGACTTCCCCTACGGCAGCGAGCGCTACGGCTCCCGGTACCAGGGCCAGCGCGGCCCCACCGCCTCCCGCTCCTTCCTCAACTTCCACCGGACGCAGGTATGAGCGCCGTACGGGAGAACCTGACCTACGAGGGGTTCGGCACCGCGGTCCGTGAGCTCGCGCAGACCATCGCCGACGACGGCTACGAGCCCGACGTCGTGCTCTCCATCGCCCGCGGCGGGGTCTTCGTCGCCGGCGGTCTCGCGTACGCCCTCGACTGCAAGAACATCCACCTGGTGAACGTCGAGTTCTACACCGGCGTGGGGACCACCCTGGAGATGCCGGTCATGCTGGCCCCGGTCCCCAACGTGATCGACTTCTCCGACAAGAAGGTCCTCATCACCGACGACGTCGCCGACACCGGCAAGACCCTCAAGCTGGTGCGGGACTTCTGCCTCGACGCCGTCGCCGAGGTCCGCTCCGCGGTCATCTACGAGAAGTCGCAGTCCCTGGTGAAGTGCGAGTACGTCTGGAAGCGCACGGACGACTGGATCAACTTCCCGTGGTCGGTCGAACCCCCCGTAGTCCGGCGTCAGGGGCAGGTCCTCGACGCCTGAGGTCGCTGGACAGAGGTACGAGGAAGGGCCCCCGACCTGCGTCGGGGGCCCTTCGTTGTGGTGAGCGGTGGGTGGTTACCGTGCCGCGTAACCGAAGCGGTCGCCCGCTGCCGGGAGGCCGCCCGTGCCGGGCTGGTACGTGGTCACCGGGGCGACCGTGCCGCCGGCGGTGACGTTGGACAGGGGCAGGGCGTACAGGGTGCCGTAGGTGGACGGGCCCAGGGGCAGGCCGACGTACAGCTTGGTGCCCGTGTAGTGGATGCTCGTGCCGAGCTGCTGGCCGGCGCCGGGGGCCGTGGGGATGCCGTCGCCGTCGCCCGCCTCCAGCCAGCGGTCGTTGGCGCCGGGGGCGCCCAGGAGCGAGAACGTGTGCAGCGCGCCCGCGTTGTCCGCGGTGTCGATGGCCTCGTTCGGGACGCCCACGGCCAGCTTCATCGTCGCCGTGGTGCTCAGCGCGCGCGGTGCCGTGTTGATCGCGGTCAGGGCGGCGCCCATGCGGTCGCCGGCCTCCGCGGTGCCGGTCACGTCGTCGTCGCCGGTGCCCTGGGCGATGTAGTTGAGCTGGCTGGCGGCGCCCGCGGCGGTGATGCGGAAGGTCATCACGTTTCCCGCGTCGGCCTTGGCGACGCCGTCGACGTCGAGGTCCTCACCGGGGGCGCCGACCGCGAGGATCGAGTCGGTGGCGGCCGCGGCGCCCGAGGGGCGGTACGGGGCGAGGGCCAGGGAGTAGGCGAACTGGTCGCCCGCCTCGGCGCCGCCGGAGACGGTGTCGAGGTCCTGGTCGAGCCCGAACTTCGGGGTGGGCAGGCCCGCCGAGGTCAGGGTGTGGCTGAAGACCGCAAGGTTGCCCGCGTTCTCGTCGGCGCCGATGGCCTCGCCGGGCGCGCCGACGGCGAAGAAGTTGGTGTCGGCCGCGACCGAGCCCCCGAAGCCGTCGTTCGCCTCGGCCGCACCGGGCACGTCGGCGCTGTCCTGGTGGAAGACGATGTTGGTGGTGCCGTGGAGGTAGAAGGCCGCGCCGGCCTTCGCCAGGCCGCTGACGCTCTCGCCCGGCGCGCCGCTGACAGTGAACGGCTCACCGGAGGCGGTCACACCGGCCGCGACGGAGTCGCCGAACCGGTCGCCGGCCTGGGCGACGGCGGTGGCCAGGGAGCCGGTGCCGGAGCCCTCCTCGAAGTGGGTGTTCTTCAGCGAACCGGTGCCGAGGCCGCCGGGCGCGCCGTGCAGGACGTCCACCATGCCGGAGTCGGCGGCGTCGCCGATGTCCTCGGCCGGGGTGCCCACGACGAGGTCGGTGCAGCCGTCCTCGTTCCAGTCGACGGTGGCCAGGGACTCGCCGAACCAGTCGCTGGCCTCGGCGGCGCCGGGCACCCAGTCGAGGTTCTGGTTGATCTCGGCGGTGCCCTTGCCGCCGCCGTACACGATCCGGACCAGGCCGGCCGCGCCGACGCCGCCGACGGTGGCCCGCGGGTCCGAGATCGCGATGTCCTCGACGCCGTCGCAGTTGAAGTCGGTGACGCGCACGGTGCCGACGGTCGAGCTCACCCAGGAGGCGAGGTCGTCCACGCGCGTGACGACGCCGTCGGTACGGGTCTCGGTGCTGTCGATGCCGTAGCAGCCGCCCTGGTACGACTGGCTGGCGAGCGCGGCGAGCTGGGCGGTGCCGCCCGTTCCGCGGACCAGGGGGCCGCCGGTGTCGCCCATGCACGCGGCCGTGCCGTTCGTGCCGGTGACCGCGGCGTTCGTGGCGGCGGTGGAGTTCACCGAGAAGGTGCCGGTGTGCAGGCTGAGCGGGGCCCACTCGGTGGCGGTGCGGCCGTAGCCGGCCAGGGTGAGGGTCTCGCCGGTCGTGGGGGCCGCGGTGGCCAGGGCGACGGGGGTGACGTTGGTGACCGGGCGGTTGAGGCGGGCCAGGACGACGTCGCGGTCGGTGCGCGGCACGAGTTGCACGATCTGGCGGGCGGCGCCCGCGGTCCCGGTCAGGTCGGAGCGGCCGACGACGGCGGTGGTCCGGGTGGCGGGCTTGCCGGCGGGCACGCTCAGGCTGGTCGCCGGGTCGGCGGCGAAGCAACTGGCCGCGGTCAGCAGCCATTCGCGGTCGACGAGGACGCCGGAGCAGCCGCGGTCGTGGTCGCCGACGGTGATCTGCGCGGTGTACGCGTAGGTCGTGTCGGCGGCGCTGACGGCGGGGCCGGTGACGGCGGCGGTGGGGCCTGCCGCGAGCGCGGCGGAGCCGAGGGTCAGGGTGGCGGCCAGTGCGGCGAGGCGCACGGGTCTGGCGTAGGTCATGGAGTTCGGTTCCCTGGTGGGTGGTGGGGATCGGGCAAGAGGGCTCGGCGGAGCGCTACTTGGCGGTGCGGAGCTCCAGGAGGGTCCACTCGCGGGCCTGTTCGTCCGCGCTCTCGCCCACCGGGGTCCAGGTGTTCTTGGCGATGTCGTACGACTGCTGCTCGCTGCCCACCGTCATGTCGGCCTCGGTGGTGTAGTCGTTGCCGCGGATCAGGTAGACCGACGGCAGCTCCAGGGTGAGCCAGCCGGAGGTGCCCTTGACGTCGAAGCAGACCTTGCTCTTGTCGCGCGCCTGGACCTCCAACTGGCCGGTGCCGCTCGCGCAGTCGGCCAGCACGATGTGGCCGTCGCCGCGCTTGAGCAGGATGTTCTTCTCGGCCAGGATCTTGTCGGCCTGCGGGTAGTCGAAGTCCTCGACGGCGTACCCGGGGGCCTCGCCGGCCACCGACACCGCGTCGGCGGGAGTGCCGCCCGCGGTCATGGCGGTCCATGCCAGGGCCCCTGCGGCCAGGGCGCTCACAACGGTGCCCAGAAGTCTTTTGCGATACGGCCTCGACGGCATGGGAATACGTCCCTTCATCACATTCGTCGATCCGACGAGGAATGCCGGGAACGCTTTTCGCGCACGGGTGTGAAGGCACGAGGAATACAGGTGCAGCCCCCCACTCCCGGCGATGAAATAGCCCCCCTGGCCACCTGCCGGAAAACTGCTTGAACGGCTATGCAACCCCGCGCTCGCGAACCTGTCCACTTCGTGAACTCCCCCAAATAGGGCGAGCGTTGACAGACCCAGGTGACCTCTGTCACGTGCGCAAACGGTTGTACGGAGCCTCATTGAGAAAAGGTAACGAAAATGTCAGGAGGATGCGCCACGAGTCGGGCATAAGGGTCCGTAAGCGCGTTTGCGAGGCAAGAATTCGGTGGGGGAAATGTAAGGTGCCGTTAAAGATTTGGCAGTCCGCACGGGGGGTCATGTGATGGCGTACGCAAATTTGTCACCGTTCTTGCTCCCTGTGCTCGGCGAGGGAGAAGCACGTTGAGTGTCAGATTGCGAGTCGTGCCCGGACGGCGCGGCTTCGTGGTGATGCTGATAGCCCTGGTGATGGCCCTGGGCATCAATCCGCGCCCGGCGTCCGCCGAGGACGAGACGTGGGTCTACTACAGATCCGATGTGCTGGAGGCATGGGAGTACGGCGGTCCGGGCGTACGCGCTGCGGCCGAGGTGGCGCTGGCCGGTTCGGACGCCGACATCCAGACCTTCATGAGCGTGGACATGCCGCGGCTGGAGGTGGAGGACCTACGGGTGCAGACGGCCACCTTCCTGGCCTCCGGCGGCCCGGCCGTGCGCGGCGCGGCCGACACCGCGCTGAGCGGCGGCGAGGAGGAACTGCACGCCTTCCTGGACAACGACTTCACCGCCGCCTACGAGGAGGACCAGCGCGTCCAGGTCAGCCGGATCATGGCCTTCGGTGGTCCGGGTGTGAAGAAGGCAGGCAACACGGCCCTCAGCGGCACCGCGGACGACGTGAGCGCGTTCCTCGAGGAGGGCCAGTACAGGGCGCGGGCCGACGACAACCGGGTCCAGGTCGGGAAGCTGCTGTACACCGGCGGCCCGAACGTGAAGCTGCTCGCCGGACAGGCCCTGGACGGTACCGACGAGGACGTCCAGGATTTCCTGGACGACGGCTGGGCCGTCGCGGCCGCGCGTGACCAGGAGACGATCACTGTCGCGCAGTTGGCCGAGCTCGCCGACACGGCGCAGAAGCGGGCCAGGGAACTGACCGAGACCGCCAAGGAGGAGGCGGCCAAGGCGGCGAAGGCCACGCAGGAGGCCAAGGCGGCGGCACAGGTGGCCGCGGCGGAGGCGCAGGAGGCCAAGGACTCGGCGGGCCGGGCCGCTGCCGCCGCGTCCCGGGCCGCGGCGGCGGCCGACCGGGCGGCTCAGGCAGCCCGCACGGCGGTCTCCGCGGCCGCGGCGGCGAACGCGACCGCACGGGTGGCCGCGACCGCGGCCGCGCAGGCGGCCTACGCCGCCAGCCGGGCCGGCGGCGCGGCGTCCGCGGCCAGGTCTGCCGCGGCGGCGACGGCAAGCGATGCCGGCCGGGCCGAGCAGGCCCGTATCGCCGCGCAGAAGGCACGGGACGCCGCTGCCGGCGCGGACAAGGCGGCGGACGCCGCCGACCAGGCGGGCATCGCCGCCGACAACGCGGCGACGGCGGCCTCGGCCGCTGCCAGCGCGGGAGTCAACGCGGCCGCCGCTGCCGCCGCCGCTGCCGACGCGGGCCGCTGGGCCGGCGAGGCCGGAGCCAGGGGCGAGCAGGCCGCCGCCGCGGCCGCCAAGGCCAAGCGGCTCGCCGACCAGGCCACGCGGGCGGCCAACTCGGCGCAGTCCAACGCCAAGCAGGCCGCCACCGCGGCCCGCCAGTCGCGTGACGCGGCCAAGGACGCGGCCGCGCACGCCAGGGCCGCCGCGGTGGCTGCCGATGCGGCGGCTGACGCGGCGGGTGAGGCCGTGGACGCGGCGGCGGCGGCCACCGCGGCGGCCGACGCGGCCACCACGGCGGCCAATCAGGCCACGACGGCCGCGGAGCGGGCCGCCGGCGTCATCGAGCTGGCCCGTACGGCGGACGCCGAGCGGTTGGCCCAGCAGCAGGAGGAGGAGGTGCTGTCCGCCGAGGAGGCGAGCCTGGCCTATGACTCCCGCGTGACAGCCGCCCAGCACGAGATCGGCCGACGGCAGGAACTCCAGGCGCAGACACGCCAGTTGCTGACGGAGGCGGCAGCCGCGACGGACCCCGCGGTCAAGGCGGCCAAGGGCCGGCAGGCCGCGGTCAACCTGCTGCCCGGCGCCGGGACCTGGGTGAGGCAGGCGGCCGGGATGGCCCTGCGGGGCACTGACGAGGACGTCGCCGAATTCGTGGACACCACGCTCGCCGTGGCCCTGGAGCAGGACGACCGGGCCAGCGTCGGCCACATCGCCGCGACCACCGCCATCCCCGCGCAGCAGCAGGCCGCGCTGGACACGATGGACAAGCCTGTCGACCAGGTCCGTGCGTGGCTGGCCACGCGTGACTACCCGGGCAAGGCGGACGACGACCGGGTCGCGGTCGCCAAGATCGCGGCCGACGGTGGTCCGGGGGTGAAGGCGGCCGCGAGCGAGGCGCTGGACGGCACGGCTGCCGACCTGGCGGAGTTCCTGGAGACCGGGCAGTACGAGGCGCGGGAGGACGACGACCGCGTCGCCGTCAGTGCGGCCCTCGCCACCGGAGGGCCGGAGGTCAAGGCCGCGGCGCAGGCCGTGCTGTCGGGTCCGCCGACCGGGCTGCGTCCCTTCCTGGACTCCGGTCTGTACAAGGCCCGTCAGCGGGACGCCAACGCCGCCGCACACATCGCCGAGGTCAACACCCTGCTGCAGGCCGCCTACAAGTCGGCGGCGCTCGCGCAGAAGGACGCGGCCGACGCGCAGAAGGTCGCCGCGCAGGCCCGCAAGGATGCGGCCAAGGCCACCGAGTGGGCCAACAAGGCCAACGAGTCCTCCAAGCAGGCGAACGCGTACGCCGAGCAGGCCGACAAGTCCGCCGACCAGGCCGAGGACTCCGCCGCTGAGGCGGCCGAGTCGGCGAGGACGGCCAGGAACGCGGCCGCGTCCGCACAGCAGGCCGCCCGGTCGGCCGCCCGCTCGGCACAGGCCGCGCAGCACTCCGCCGGGGTGGCAAGGGGGTACGCCTCGCAGGCGGACCAGTCCGCGTACCAGGCGAAGCTGTCCGAGATCGCGGCCGGGAAGGACGCCGTCGCGGCGGCCAAGGCCTACGGCGACGCGCTGACCATCGCCGCGGAGAAGCTCGTCACCGAGCTGAAGGAGCAGATCGAGCAGGAGCTCCAGGAGGCCAGCAAGCCGATCACGGACCAGGAGCTGCGGGAGGAGCTGGAGAAGCGGCTGGTCACGTACCGGCACGCGAACTGGGGTGACATCAAACCGGGGGAGACGCTCCTGGTCTGCGGTACCGACGGAGCCGGCGGCATGGGCTGCATCACCAGCACCTACCTGGACCGCCTCATCGCCTGGTACGTCGGCGCGGACGAGATCGAGAAGTGTCTGACCAAGCCGGACGTCTCGTGCTTCGAGGGGCTCGCGATGTCGGCCCTGCACATGAAGCTGAAGGGCTTGAAGGCGCCCTGTCTGAAGAGCCTGAGCGGCATGTCGACCATGTCGGTGTCCGCGTCGTCCGACAAGTGCAAGGTGTGGGACAACCTCGAACCCGACGACAAGATCATCCCGTTGGAGAAGGTGCCGCTGGAGAAGCTGGACGACCTGCACGAGGCGACCGGACGGTTCGTGTACGTGGTTCTGCCGGGCGGTGAGCTGCGGGTCACCCGGCTCGGCAGCATCTACGGACACATCGATCTGGCACAGGGCCAGCAGGTCGTCGCCGCCGGTGAGCTGAAGCTCTACCAGGGCAGAATCAAGTCCATCGACAACAGGTCCGGTCACTACCAGCCGAAGGGCGCGGAGGCACGGGCCGCCGCCGAGCAGGCCTTCCGTGACGCCGGGTTCGATGTCGGCGACAAGAGCTACAAGGAACGGTGGTGACAGTGCCTCGACCGGAGCCGCAGCGGCTGGACGAACTGCTCGTCGACGGGTTCCGTCAGGTGTCCGTGATCCTCGACGAGCGGAAGTCGACGCTCGTCGCGGATCCGGTGCTCGCGGAGCTGGCCGACCGGGTGGCGGCGGCGCCTGATCCGGAGTCGGACGAGGTGAAGCAGGCCCTGCTGTACGTCGTCGACTCCCGGGAGTTGTCCGGGGCCGCCGAGGCCGTCCAGTACTTCGCCCACCGGTTCCGGTGGGTCTGGCTGCGCGACGAGGTGGAACGGCGTCATCGCGACAGCCTTGCCCGGGTGGACCACAGGCTGATCCGGCACTACGAGAGGATGCTGGAGGCGTTCTCCCCGGAGTGGGAGGACAGGGACCTGTTCCCGAGCCTGGTGAGCTGAACACAGGAGGGGGGGCCGCGCCCGGTCACGGAGATCGGGCGCGGCCCCCTCTTGTTCGCCCTCGTCCGGAGCGTCGTACCGCCGCGAGGCGCTAGAACGTGCCCAGCTTCACGATCGACAGCAGGGCGATGAGCTGGATCGCGGACGCGCCCAGGGCCTTGGGCCAGGGCAGGTCGTGGGAGCGGGAGACCATCAGGGTGAGCAGGGCGCCGGCCGCCACCCAGGTCGCCCAGCCCAGGAGCTGGACGAAGGACGCGTCGCCGCCGAAGAACATGGCCACGATCAGACGGGGGGCGTCGGTCAGGGACATGATGAGCATGGAGAGTCCGACCGTGGGCTGCCACGCGCCGTCGCCGCCGAGCTGGCGGGCCAGGGCGTGGGTGACGACGCCCAGCACGAACGCCGACAGGACCATCGCCACGGCGGTCGTGAGGACGATCGGGATCGCGTTCGACAGGGTGGCGTTGATCGCGTCCTGGCGGGCGTCCTCGAAGCCGAAGACCGCGAGCAGGCCGTAGAGGAAGGTCACGACGAGGGCCGGGCCCCACATCGTGTAGTCCCGCATCTGGAGGAAGGTCTGCTTGGGCGAGAGCAGGATGCCCTTCAGCAGCTCCTTCCAGTGCAGTCGGGGGCCCACGGGTCCGGCCGGGGCCGAGCCCGCGCGGTAGGTGCCGCCCGGGCTGTAGGGGTCCTCGTCGACCGAGAACGCCTGGGTGTGGCCCGGGTTGTTGGCCGCGTACGGGTCATGGCCGCCCTGCGGGTGCGGGGCGCCCGAGCCGTCGCCGAAGTACTCCGGCTCGTCGTAACCCCCGCCGCCGCCCTGGGTCCACTGGCCCGGGTGGGGCTGCGGCGCGGGAGGGTAGCCGTACGGCTGTCCCTGGGGCGCCTGCTGCCCGTACGGAGGTTGTTGCGGTCGCGCGTGAGGAGCGCCGTTGTCCCGGCCGCGTCCGATCCTGAATCCAGCCACGCCTTCGAACGTACCTGGTCCCGGGGAACCACGTGTGCGCCCGGGGTTTCGGGAACGGCTTTGCTGCCGAGCTGTGACATCCCCTAAGGGGGCTCTCAGTCGTCCCCTACGGGGCTTGTCAGGAAGGCCGAGGTGGAGAAGGTGACGGACGGCTCGGCGGCGACCAGACCCTTCTTCGCCCCGGCGAACACCGCCACGGTGTCCTTCGTCTCGCTCCGGTAGGTCCGTACCGCGAGGTCCGCGCGGCCGTCACCGTCGAAGTCGGCGACCGCGACGACCCGGGTGGTGCCAGTGGCGGGGGGTTCGACGGTCACCGTCGCCTCGGTGGACGGGCCCGTCGTACGGCCCTTGAAGACGCGCAGGCGCGAGCCGCTGGAGACCAGTTCGCTCAGGCCGTCGCCGTCGAGGTCGGCGGCGTCCAGGACCGATCCGGGGGAGGCCAGGGAGCCCTTCGCGGCGGTCGGGAGGTCGTAGCGCAGGGACGTTCCGCCCATCGCGCCGACCGCCGCGTCCAGGGCCCTGCCGCGGCCGAAGGAGCCGAGCGCCACGTCGATTCCGGACGGCAGCACGGCTCCGGTGCGGGTCGGTCCCGCCGGACCGCCGAGGACCACGGCGGCGGGGCCGGTGCCCTGGGTCGTACGGACGACGAGGTCGTCGTAGCCGTCGCGGTTCACGTCGGCGGCCGGGCCCGTGGGGACCTCGCCCGGTGACCGGACGGGGGCGTCGGCCTCGCGTGGGGCGCCCTTGCGGGTGAACGGGCCGCGCAGGTAGGTGAGATGACCGCCGGTGGCGTGCAGGACGAGGTCCTCGGCGTCGTCGCCGTCGAAGTCGCCGCAGACCGGCTGGTCGGGCCAGTCGTTGCCGACGCGGGCGGCGGGCGGGACGGTGAGGTGAACGGCCCTGCCGGTCAGGCCGGTCGGGGAGCCGAAGAGGATCTGGAGCGGGACCGGGGGCCGGCCCTGGCCGTCGTAGGGCGGGTCGGTGGAGACGACGAGGTCGGTGAAGCCGTCCTGGTCGAGGTCGCAGGTGGCCTCCGCGTCGAACAGGGCGGGGAGTTGGCCGTCGGTGGCCGCGCCCTGCCGGGCCGGGGTGATCAACTGCCGGGCGCCCGGGACGAGTCCGCGCTCGCTGCCGTAGACGATGCCGATGCCGGGGTCGTCGGCGTGGGCCTGCGCCTTGACCAGGTCGCCCAGGACGAGGTCGCGGTGGCCGTCGCCGTTGAAGTCGTCCGGGGTCCTGCTGCCGTCGCCCTTCGGGACGGGCAGGCGGGCCGGGGCGTCGGCGATCCGGACCGGGGTGCGCTCCGCGGAGCCGGCGTGGTGGGTGGGGCCGCACCCGACGACGAGGAGGAGGGCGGCGGCGAGGGCGGAGAGGGCGGTGGGGGCGGTGAGCAGGGTGCCGCCCGGACGCTTGGGAACCGTCACGCGTCTCCTCGCCTGACCTGTCCGGCCTGCTCGGCCTGTCCGGCCTGCTCGGCCCGCGCGATCCGCTCGGCCTGCCCGACCAGTTCGGCCCGTACGATCCGCTCGGCCCGCTCGGCCCGCTCGGCCCGCTCGCCCTGCCCAGTCCGCAAGATCCGCTCGACCTGCCCGACCTGCCCGACCTGCCCGACCTGCCCGGCCTGCCCGACCTGCCCGGCGCGCTCGACCTGCCCAGCCCACACGATCCGCTCGACCTGCCCGATCCGCTCGGCCTGCTCGGCCCGCCCGATCCGCCCGACCTGCCCGACCCACCCGACCCGCACGATCGGTTCGGCCCGCCCGACCCGTACCGTCCGCACCCGCACCGCTCACCTCGTCAGCATCATCGACAACGACCCGGGTAATGATGCACGTGTTCGACAGGTGACGACAGCCCCGTACAGCCCTGGAGTCAAGTGGTGGACGCGGACGCGGTGTTGCACGTCCTGGACGTGTTGCGGCGGGCCGGGACCGAGGTCTGGGTCGGTGGCGGCTGGGGGATCGACGCCCTGGTCGGCGAGCGGACCCGGGACCACCGGGACCTGGACCTGATGCACCGGCGGGAGCAGGAGCCCGCCGTGCTGGCGGCCCTGGCCGGCGCGGGCTTCGTGGAGAGCCTCGACCTGCGGCCGGTGCGGTTCGTGGTCACCGACGGCGGCGGACGGGAGGTCGATCTGCACCCGCTGGTCTTCGCCGGCGACGGTTCCGCCGTTCAGGCGTCCGGGGTGCCGGATCGCCCCTTCCGGTACCCGGCGTCCTGCTTCGTGACCGGGACCGTCGGCGGGACGGCCGTCCCGTGCCTCTCGGCCGAACAGCAGGTCTACTTCCACCAGGGCTACGAGCCGACGGAACGCGACCGGCACGACATGGCCCTGCTGCGGCGCGTCTTCGGCATCGCGACCCACTTCTGAGCGGAGCCCCGGAACGACGCGGCGCCCTCCGGTCCGGTGGGACCCGAGGGCGCCGAACGGCACGGTGGCGACCGCTACTTCACCGGCTCCGGCTCCGGTGTGCTCTCCGCCTCCGGGGCGTCCTCCGGGTCGACCGGGGTCTTCACCGACTGGAGCAGGAGCTGGGCGACGTCGACGACCTGGATCGACTCCTTCGCCTTGCCGTCGTTCTTCTTGCCGTTCACCGAGTCCGTGAGCATGACCAGGCAGAACGGGCAGGCCGTCGAGACGATGTCCGGGTTCAGGGACAGCGCCTCGTCCACGCGCTCGTTGTTGATGCGCTTGCCGATCCGCTCCTCCATCCACATCCGCGCACCACCGGCGCCGCAGCAGAAGCCGCGCTCCTTGTGGCGGTGCATCTCCTCGTTGCGCAGGCCGGGGACGCCGGCGATGATCTCGCGCGGAGGCGTGTAGATCTTGTTGTGGCGGCCCAGGTAGCAGGGGTCGTGGTAGGTGATGATGCCCTCGACCGGGGTGACCGGGACGAGCTTGCCCTCGTCGACGAGGTGCTGGAGCAGTTGGGTGTGGTGGATGACCTCGTAGTCGCCGCCGAGCTGCGGGTACTCGTTGCCGATGGTGTTCAGGCAGTGCGGGCAGGTCGCGACGATCTTCTTCGCGGACTTGGGCTTGGCGGACTCGGCGACCACCTTGCCGTCGTCGTCCAGCTCCTCGCCGAACGCCATGTTCAGCGCCATGACGTTCTCCATGCCGAGCTCCTGGAACAGGGGCTCGTTGCCGAGGCGGCGGGCGGAGTCACCGGTGCACTTCTCGTCGCCGCCCATGATCGCGAACTTGACGCCCGCGATGTGCAGCAGCTCGGCGAAGGCCTTGGTGGTCTTCTTCGCGCGGTCCTCCAGGGCGCCGGCGCAGCCGACCCAGTAGAGGTACTCGACCTCGGTGAGGTCCTCGATGTCCTGGCCGACGACCGGGACCTCGAACTCGACCTCCTTGAGCCACTCCAGGCGCTGCTTCTTCGCCAGGCCCCAGGGGTTGCCCTTCTTCTCCAGGTTCTTGAGCATCGTGCCCGCCTCGGACGGGAACGCGCTCTCGATCATCACCTGGTAGCGGCGCATGTCGACGATGTGGTCGACGTGCTCGATGTCCACGGGGCACTGCTCGACGCAGGCGCCGCAGGTGGTGCAGGACCACAGGACGTCCGGGTCGATGACGCCGTTCTCCTCGGCGGTGCCGATGAGGGGGCGCTCGGCCTCGGCGAGAGCCGCGGCGGGCACGTCCTTCAGAGCCTCGGCGGACGCCTTCTCCTCGCCCTCCATCGTCTTGCCGCCGCCGGCCAGCAGGTACGGGGCCTTGGCGTGCGCGTGGTCGCGCAGGGACATGATCAGGAGCTTGGGGGAGAGCGGCTTGCCGGTGTTCCAGGCGGGGCACTGCGACTGGCAGCGGCCGCACTCGGTGCAGGTGGAGAAGTCCAGCAGGCCCTTCCAGGAGAACTGCTCGACCTGGGAGACGCCGAAGACGTCGTCGTCACCGGGGTCGGTGAAGTCGATCGGCTTGCCGCCGGAGGTCATCGGGAGCAGGGCGCCGAGCGAGGTCTCACCCGTCGCGTTCCTCTTGAACCAGATGTTCGGGAAGGCCAGGAAGCGGTGCCAGGCCACACCCATGTTGGTGTTCAGCGAGACGACGATCATCCACACGAAGGACGTGCCGATCTTGATCATCGCGACGAGGTAGACGAGGTTCTGCAGCGTGGCGACGCTCAGGCCCTTGAAGGCCAGGACCAGCGGGTACGAGGCGAAGTACCCGGCCTCGTAGCCGTCCACGTGGTGCAGCGCGCCCTCGAGGCCGCGCAGCACGTAGATGGCGAGGCCGATGGTGAGGATGACGTACTCGACGAAGTACGCCTGGCCCGCCTTGGAGCCGGCGAAGCGGGACTTGCGGCCGGGGCGGGAGGGCAGGCTCAGCAGGCGGATGACGATCAGCGCGAGGATGCCGAGGATCGTCATCACACCGATGAACTCGATGTACAGCTCGAACGGCAGGAAGTCGCCGATGACCGGCAGCACCCAGTCGGCCTTGAAGAGCTGGCCGAACGCCTGCGCGAGGGTCGGCGGCAGGGTCAGGAAGCCGACGGCCACGAACCAGTGGGCGAAGCCGACGATGCCCCACCGGTTCATCCGGGTGTGGCCGAGGAACTCCTTCACCAGCGTCACGCTGCGGGCGTAGGGGTTGTCGGTCCTGCTTCCGGCGGGCACCGGCTGGCCCAGCTTGAAGTACCGGACGAACTGGCCGATGGCGCGCGCGAGCAGTGCCACGCCGACCACGGTCAGTACCAGCGACACGATGATCGCGGCGAGTTGCATTTCGGGGCTCCTCGGGCCTGCGAGGGTTCTACGAGCGAGATTACTAAGCGGTAACTTATGCAGTCCGTCTGAGAGTACCCCCATCCTCCGCCGCACTGTAGCCGGGCACGGGGTGATCTGAATCGCTGAGGGTTACCTTAAAACCCGATCGTGTTATTCGTGATGAATTGGTACATACGGCGCTAATTTAGGCTCGTGCTCTACGGGATCCTCGCCGCCACCTCCGCCCTGCTCCTCGCCGCCGTGCTCACCGCCGTGCTGCGGGTGGCCGCCCTGCGCCTCGGCATCGTCGACCGGCGATGGCGACGGCCCGTGCCGCTGTCCGGCGGCGTGGCGATGGTGGCCGCCACCTGCGGCGTGGCGTTCGTCGGGGACTGGCGGGGCGTCACCCCGCTCGGCCCCGACGTCGGACGCCTGCTCGTCGCGGGGGCCTGCGTGGCCCTCCTCGGCCTGGTTGCCGACGTGCGACGGGTCAAGGCACGGTTCCTCGTGGGCGGTACGGCCGTGGCGGCGGCCTGTGTCGTGCCGTACGAGGAGACGGGGGTGCTGGCCGGGATGTTCGCGGTCGGCTGGATCGTCTTCGTGGCGCTCGGGTTCAAGGCGCTCGACCACGCCGACGGGCTCGCCGGGACGGTCGGCGTGGTCACCGCCTTCGGGGCGGGGGCCTGCGCGGCGGCCGAGGTGATGGACGGCCTCGCCGTGCTGCTGAGCGTGCTGGCCGCCGCGCTGACCGGGTTCCTGATGCACAACTGGCATCCCGCGCGCGCGGGACTCGGCGCCTGTGGAGCCCTGTTCACCGGGTTCCTGCTCGCGTCCGCGGCCGTGACGACCCGCGCGGGACAGGAGCTGGGCTCCAGCGCCGGGGTGCTGTCCGCGCTGACGGCGGTGGTGAGCGCGGACGTCCTGCTCGTCGTCCTGGCCCGGGCGCTGTCCGGGCGGCCGTTGCTGCGCGCCGCCCCCGACCATCTCGCGCACCGGCTGCGCCGGCTCGGGCTGACTCCTCAAGGAGCGGCCGTGGTCCTCGGTGTCGCGGCCTTCGGCGGGGTACTCGTCGGCGTGCTGGTGCACCTCGGGTGGATCGCCGCGACCGGTGCCCTGTGGGTCGCCGGAGGGGCCTTGCTGGTCGTGCTGGCACTCCTTCGTGTCAAGTGCGGTAGCGCACACCGTCCGGTATCGACGCAGGTCAGAGCCCAGTTGCGTGTAAGGAACGGATAAGAGTTGAGCCCCCATGACTCAGGTCTGTTGACCGAGCCGGAACCGTCGTGCACACTTGAGCCTGTTCCACTCAAGTCAGCCTGGAGGAATTAACCATGGCACGTGCGGTCGGCATCGACCTGGGCACGACTAACTCCGTCGTCAGCGTTCTCGAAGGCGGCGAGCCCACCGTCATCACCAACGCCGAGGGTGCCAGGACCACGCCGTCCGTCGTCGCCTTCGCGAAGAACGGCGAAGTGCTGGTCGGCGAGGTGGCCAAGCGGCAGGCGGTCACCAACGTGGACCGGACCATCCGTTCGGTGAAGCGTCACATGGGCACCGACTGGAAGATGGAGCTGGACGGGAAGCCCTTCAACCCGCAGCAGATCTCCGCCTTCATCCTCCAGAAGCTGAAGCGGGACGCCGAGTCCTACCTGGGCGAGAAGGTGACCGACGCGGTCATCACCGTCCCGGCGTACTTCAACGACTCCGAGCGCCAGGCGACGAAGGAAGCCGGTGAGATCGCCGGCCTCAACGTCCTTCGTATCGTCAACGAGCCCACCGCGGCCGCGCTCGCGTACGGCCTCGACAAGGACGACCAGACGATCCTCGTCTTCGACCTCGGTGGCGGCACCTTCGACGTGTCCCTCCTGGAGATCGGCGACGGCGTCGTCGAGGTGAAGGCCACCAACGGTGACAACCACCTCGGTGGTGACGACTGGGACCAGCGGGTCGTCGACTACCTGGTGCAGCAGTTCAAGTCCGGTCACGGCGTGGACCTCGCCAAGGACAAGATGGCTCTCCAGCGCCTCCGTGAGGCCGCCGAGAAGGCCAAGATCGAGCTGTCCTCCTCCACCGAGACCTCGATCAACCTGCCCTACATCACCGCCTCCGCCGAGGGCCCGCTGCACCTGGACGAGAAGCTCACCCGGGCTCAGTTCCAGCAGCTCACCGCGGACCTCCTGGAGCGCTGCAAGACCCCGTTCTTCAACGTCATGAAGGACGCCGGCGTCTCCATCAACGAGATCGACCACGTCGTCCTCGTCGGTGGCTCCACCCGCATGCCCGCCGTCGCCGAGCTCGTCAAGGAGCTCACCGGCGGCAAGGACGCCAACAAGGGCGTCAACCCGGACGAGGTCGTCGCCATCGGCGCCGCCCTGCAGGCCGGTGTCCTCAAGGGTGAGGTCAAGGACGTCCTGCTCCTCGACGTGACCCCGCTGTCCCTCGGCATCGAGACCAAGGGCGGCATCATGACCAAGCTCATCGAGCGGAACACCACGATCCCGACCAAGCGGTCCGAGATCTTCACGACGGCCGAGGACAACCAGCCGTCCGTGCAGATCCAGGTCTACCAGGGCGAGCGCGAGATCGCGGCGTACAACAAGAAGCTCGGGATGTTCGAGCTGACCGGTCTGCCGCCGGCCCCGCGCGGGGTCCCGCAGATCGAGGTCGCCTTCGACATCGACGCCAACGGCATCATGCACGTGACCGCGAAGGACCTGGGCACGGGCAAGGAGCAGAAGATGACCGTCACCGGCGGCTCCTCGCTGCCGAAGGACGAGGTCGACCGGATGCGCCAGGAGGCCGAGCAGTACGCGGAGGAGGACCACCGCCGCCGCGAGGCCGCCGAGACCCGCAACCAGGGCGAGCAGCTCGTCTACCAGACGGAGAAGTTCCTCAAGGACAACGAGGAGAAGGTCCCCGCCGAGGTCAAGACCGAGGTCGAGGCCGCCGTCGAGGAGCTGAAGGCCGCGCTCAAGGGCGAGGACACCGCGGAGATCCGTACCGCCACCGAGAAGGTCGCCGCGGTCTCCCAGAAGGTCGGCCAGGCCATGTACGCCGACGCCCAGGCCGCCCAGGGCGCGGGTGACGGCGACGACGCCGGTGCCTCCCAGGCCAAGGCGGACGACGACGTCGTGGACGCCGAGATCGTGGACGACGAGCGCAAGGACGGTGCCGCGTGACGGAGGAGACCCCGGGTTTCGACGAGAAGCCCGACGTCCCCTCCGGCGCCACCCCCGACGACGCCGAGCCGAAGGCCGCCCCGCAGGAAGGGGCGGCCCCGGCCGGGGACGCAACAGCGCAGATCGCCGGTCTGACGGCCCAACTGGACCAGTCGCGCAAGGCGCTCGACGAGCGCACCGCCGACCTCCAGCGGCTCCAGGCCGAGTTCCAGAACTACCGCCGCCGCGTGGAGCGGGACCGGATCACGGTCAAGGAGATCGCCATCGCGAACCTCCTGACCGAACTCCTGCCCGTGCTCGACGACATCGGCCGCGCGCGGGAACACGGTGAGCTTCTCGGCGGGTTCAAGTCCGTCGCGGAGTCGCTGGAGACCGTCGCGGCGAAGATGGGTCTGCAGCAGTTCGGCAAGGAGGGCGAGCCCTTCGACCCGACGATCCACGAGGCCCTGATGCACAGTTACGCACCCGACGTCACCGAGACGACGTGCGTGGCGATTCTGCAGCCTGGGTATCGCATCGGCGAGCGCACCATCCGCCCCGCGCGGGTGGCCGTGGCCGAGCCGCAGCCGGGCGCGCAGGCGGTCAAGGCCGAGGACGGGTCCGAGGCCGGCGACGACAAGGACAACGGCCCTGAGGAGGGCTGAGGTCGAAGAGATTGATCGGGACACCGGAAAGGGGGCGCGTCGAGGATGAGCACCAAGGACTTCATCGAGAAGGACTACTACAAGGTCCTCGGCGTCCCCAAGGACGCCACCGAGGCCGAGATCAAGAAGGCGTACCGGAAGCTCGCCCGCGAGTTCCACCCGGACGCCAACAAGGGCAACACCAAGGCCGAGGAGCGCTTCAAGGAGATCTCCGAGGCGAACGACGTCCTCGGTGACCCCAAGAAGCGCAAGGAGTACGACGAGGCCCGCGCCCTCTTCGGCAACGGCGGCTTCCGTCCCGGGCCGGGCGGCGCGGGCGGCTCCTTCAACTTCGACCTGGGCGACCTCTTCGGAGGCGGCGCCCAGGGCGGGGGCCAGGGAGCCGGCGGCTTCGGCGGCGGTCTCGGAGACGTCTTCGGGGGCCTGTTCAACCGGGGCAGCTCCGGCACCACGCGCGTCCAGCCGCGGCGCGGGCAGGACATCGACACCGAGGTCACCCTCAGCTTCACCGAGGCGATCGAGGGCGCGACGGTCCCGCTCAGGATGTCCTCGCAGGCCCCCTGCAAGGCCTGTTCGGGCACCGGTGACGCCAACGGCAACCCGCGCGTGTGCCCGACGTGCGTGGGCACCGGCCAGGTGGCCCGGGGCTCCGGGGGAGGCTTCTCCCTCACCGACCCGTGCCCCGACTGCAAGGGCCGCGGCCTGATCGCGGAGAACCCCTGCGAGATCTGCAAGGGATCCGGACGGGCCAAGTCCTCCCGCACCATGCAGGTCCGCATCCCGGCGGGCGTCTCCGACGGGCAGCGGATCCGGCTGCGCGGGAAGGGGGCGCCGGGTGAACGCGGCGGCCCCGCGGGCGACCTGTACGTCACGGTGCACGTCGACACGCACCCCGTCTTCGGCCGCAAGGGCGACAACCTCACGGTGACGGTCCCGGTGACCTTCTCGGAGGCGGCGCTCGGCGGCGAGGTCAAGGTGCCGACGCTCGGCGGTCCCTCCGTGACGCTGAAACTGCCCCCGGGCACGCCCAACGGCCGCACCATGAGGGCGCGGGGCAAGGGCGCGGTCCGCAAGGACGGCACCCGGGGCGATCTGCTGGTCACCGTCGAGGTGAGTGTCCCGACCGAGCTGTCGGGGAAGGCTCGTGACGCGCTCGAGGCGTATCGCGAGGCGACCGTGGGTGAGGATCCACGGGCGGAGCTGTTCCAGGCCGCGAAGGGAGCTTGATCTGGATGGACGGCCGTCGACGCAACCCGTATGAACTGACCGAGGAGACCCCGGTCTACGTCATCTCGGTGGCGGCCCAGCTCTCCGGCCTGCACCCGCAGACGCTGCGCCAGTACGACCGCCTGGGGCTGGTGTCCCCGGACCGCACCGCGGGCCGGGGCCGGCGCTACTCGGCCAGGGACATCGAACTGCTGCGCACCGTCCAGCAGTTGTCGCAGGACGAGGGCATCAACCTCGCCGGCATCAAGCGCATCATCGAGCTGGAGAACCAGGTCGCCGCGCTCCAGTCGAGGGTGGCCGAACTCCAGTCCGCCGTCGAGGGCGCCGCGGCGGCCATGCAGCAGCGCGAGGCGGCGGTGCACGCGTCGTACCGCCGCGACCTGGTGCCGTACCAGGAGGTCCAGCAGACCAGCGCGCTGGTGGTGTGGCGGCCGAAGAAGGCCAAGGACTAGCCAGGACAGCGGAAAGGGCCCGGAGATCTCTCCGGGCCCTTTCCGCTGTGCGGGCGGGCTCAGTACCAGGACTCCCACATGCCGTACGCCGCCGAGCGGGCCACGGTCTCGGCGCCCGCGGAGTCCAGGAGGACGACGCGGTAGTAGTACAGACCCAGCAGGTCCTCGTTGACCGTCGTGTCCATGTAGGAGACGGCGTCGCCCGCCGCCCCCTCGGTCAGCGTGACGTAGGCGCCCGTGGCCGGGTCCCAGCGCTCCACGCGGTAGCCCGTGAACCGGGCGCAGTCGCCGAGGCCGGAGCTCTCGGAGCAGCCGACGTACAGGTCCGGGTAGCTGTCCTCACGGACCTCGGTCCCCGTCCAGCCCGGCGGCCGGGTGTCGGGCAGGGTGACCTGGACGTCGGCCGTGTGGAAGAACTCCGGGCCCTCGTCGTAAAGGGCGTCTACGGCGGCCACCCGGTAGACGTGGGTCGCGCCGTCGGGGACGGTCGGGCAGAGGATCTCGGTCTCGGCGAGCGAGTCCCCTGTCCAGCAGTTGCGCTCCCACGCCGTCTCGCCGGTGTCCGGGTCCGTGACGCCCTGCCACACGTAGTACGTGAAGACGTCGTCGTCGGCGGGCGGTGTCCAGGTCAGGCGTACGCCGAGCGGGATCTGTTCGGCGGTCAGGTTCTCCACCGGGGCCGGGCGCTCGGTGTCCGGGGTGGTCGCGGTGGCCGCCGGGCCGGGCTGCGAGGCGTGCCCGTAGGGGTCGACGGTCACGACCCGGTACTCGTACGTCGTCTCGGAGGCGCCGGAGACCTCGTGGCAGGTGCCGCGCAGCACCTGGCGTCCGGCGTAGGCCGGGGCGTCGTCGTCCGCCCACCACCAGCTCACCGAGGGGTCCGTCAGCGGCCCGCCGGAGGAACTGCCCGGCTTGCACTTGTCCACGACGACGGTCTCGCCGGTCGCCGGGTCGGTCCGCTCGATCCGGTAGGTGAGCAGCGGGGCGCTGTCGTGGGTCCACGGGTCGGCGCTCGCCCAGGAGACGTACACGCCGTCGCCGTATCGGGTCGCGGTGGTCTCGTACGGGGCGACGGCCTCCGGCCGGTCCGCCATGGCGAGGGCGATCTCCACCGGCGCGGAGGCGTTGCCCTTCGTGTCCTGGGCGCGCACCGCGTAGCGGTAGGAGTCGGCGACGGCGGCCAGTTGGCGCGGTACGACGTCGGTCTGCGTGGTGGTGCCGGCCGCGCCGGGCAGCGCGTCGAGCCAGCCGCCCGTGGCCGGGTCGTACTGCAGGACCTCGTACCGGGCGGCCCCGTCGACCGGCGACCACACCAGGTGCGGAACGCCCGAGCGGTACTCGGCACGGGCGTCGGCGGCGGTCGCCGGCGGGGTCATGTCGAACGTGGTGAACGGGGTGGCCGCCGAGTACGCGGACCAGTTGCCCACGGCGTCCCGGGCCCGGCCCCGGTAGGTGACCTTGCTGCCGTCGGCGGGCTGCCCGGTGTCGCATACCGCGCCCTTGGCGCCGGTGTACACGGTGGCCCAGGTGTTCGTGGCCGGGGCGAGCCGCTGGAGCTCGTACCAGGCGATGTCGGCCCGGTTCTCCGCGGTGGTGACGAGCTCCGGGGCCGCGTAGGGCTGCTCGTCCGGGCACGCGTCCATCTCCAGGAACGGCGCCGCGGGCGGAGTCGTGTCCACGGTGGTCACGGGCTGGTCGGCGGTGCCCCCCGAGGTGTTGCCGGCCTTGTCGCGGGCGCGCACCTCGTAGTAGTACGTGGCGCCGGTGGGCGGCGGGCTGTCGGTGTACGAGGTGGAGGTGGTCGTCGTGAGCGGCCTGGTGCCGTACGACGTCCCCTTGAGCCGCCGGTACACCTGGTACCCGGCGAGGTCCATCTCCTGGTTCCTCGCCCAGGCGACCTTCGTCCTGCGGGTCGCCTTGTCGTACGTGACCGAAGTGCCGGTCGGGACGAGGGGCTTGACCTTGTCGACGTCGGCCGAGGTCCGGGGCGTGTAGGTGACCTTGACCTTGGCGGCGCCGGTCCAGTTGGCGTAGTCGATGCGCAGGGTGTGCCTGCCGGACGGGACGGTGATGTTGGCGGTCCTGCTGACCGTCGTCGAGACGTTCTTCCAGAGGTCGATCCTGCGGACGCCGTCGAGGTAGACGCGGATGCCGTCCAGGCCGGTGGCGTTGAGGGCGAAGGGGCCGCCGGAGCCGAAGTCGCGGGTCAGGCTCCAGCGGACGCCGAAGTTGTCCTTGGGGAGCCCGGAGACGGGGGCGCCGGTCCAGGTCTGGTCGATCGCGTTGTCGCAGTCGGTCTTCTTCGGGGTGCCGGAGAAGGACGTGTTCGCGTAGAACTGCCGCTTGAACACGGGGGAGGCACACGTGACGGCGGCCGAGGCGGGGGCCGTGGTCAGGGTGAGCAGGGTGCCGGCGGTGGCGAGGACGACCGCGGCGGCGGTCGTCCCTCTGGCTGACTTCATTCGATCCTCTGGTCGGGCGTGGAACAGCAGTTGTGGGGCTGCTGTGATCACGACTCACGAGGTGTGAAGTTGGTTGTACCGGTGTTCGCGCCAAGTCTTCACACCATCGGCGGAGAGTGGTGTTGCGCACTCGTTAAGTGATTCCGCTTGACGCCGGTGGTCGCCGCCGCGTTGGCTTTTCAGTCACATGGGCCGCAATGCCGCGCCCGCGTCCGGAGAGCATCAGAAGTGAGCAGCCCCATGCGTCGTATCGCCATAGCCGTGGCCGCGTCCACGATGACCTTCTCGCTGGCCGCCTGCGGCGCGCTCGGCGCCGCGAGCGGGAGCGAGGCGAGTCCGACGAAGGGCAACGACATCACCGTGGGTGTGCTGATGCCGGAGAAGACGAACACCCGCTACGAGGAGTTCGACTACCCGATCATCCAGAAGAAGGTCGCCGAGCTCACCGACAAGCAGGGCAAGACCGTCTACGCCAACGGCGAGGCCAACGCCAAGAAGCAGGCCACGCAGATGCAGCAGATGATCGACCAGAAGGTCGACGTCATCCTGCTGGACGCCGTGGACTCGCACGCCATCGCGGGCATGGTGGAGAAGGCCAAGGAGGCGGGCATCCCGGTCATCGCCTACGACCGGCTCGCCGAGGGCCCGATCGACGGGTACGTCTCCTTCGACAACGAGCTCGTCGGCGAGGTGCAGGGCCGCTCCCTCCTGGAGGCGCTCGGCTCGGACATCGACACCTCCGACAAGATCGTGATGATCAACGGCTCGCCGTCCGACCCGAACGCCGGGCAGTTCAAGGCGGGCGCGATGTCCGAGCTCAACGGCAAGGTGACCATCGCCAAGACGTACGACGTCGACGGCTGGAAGCCGGAGATCGCGCAGAAGAACATGGCCGAGGCGGTCAACGCGATCGGCAAGGGCAACATCAAGGCCGTGTACTCCGCCAACGACGCCATGGCCGGCGCCGCCATCCAGGCGATGGAGGACGCGGGCCTGACCAAGATCCCGCCGATCACCGGCCAGGACGCGGAGCTGTCCGCGGTGCAGCGGATCGTCGCGGGCGAGCAGTACATGAGCGTCTACAAGCCGTACCCGGACGAGGCCGAGGCCGCCGCCGAGATGGCCGTGACGAAGATCCAGGGCAAGGGCATCCAGTTCGACGCCCTCGCCAAGGACAGCGTCGACAGCCCCACGAACAAGGACATCCCGGCCCAGCTCGTCCAGGTCGTCGCCCTGACGAAGGACAACATCAAGAGCACGGTCGTCAAGGACGGCATCTACACCGTCAAGGACATCTGCACCTCGCAGTACGCGAGCGCCTGCCAGACGGCCGGCCTCAAGTAAGCCCGCCGACAAGGGCCGGAGGGGTTCCCCTCCGGCCCTTCGTGCTGTCCCGGTCCCCTTCGCGCGTCGGGCGGCGCCGGGCGCGACACCGTCAGCTTGTTGCAAGGGGGCGGACGGAGGCCCGCACATACCCGTCAATACCCGTCCGTATCCCCGGCCATGGCCCGGGGAGCCGTGTTGCGGAGCCGGTCCGGGCCGCGCATAGTTGCGGAGCCGAGGGGGCTTCGAGGCTCCGCTGGGGAAACAGGACAAGAGGGCGGTAGACGCTGGAACCGGGGGTGGGATGGGCAATGGCCGGGCTCGGGGCGGACAACCATCCACACGGCGCTGACCGGCTGTGCGAGGCCGGGGACCGGGTGTACTCCCGGGCCGTACGACGCGGCCGTGTGCCGCGCGCCGACGCCGAACCGGTGCCCTGTCTGCTGGAACTGGCCCTGCTGCACCCGGACCCCGACGACATGGACTGGCTGGTGCCGACCGCCCCGCAGGAGGTCATGACCCGGCTGCTGCGCGGCGTCCACGACGAGGTCAGCGCGAGCCAGCGGCGGGTGGGGGAGGCGGTCGCGGCGGTCGAGCGGTACGCCGGCCTCGGACCCAGTGTCGTGCCGGGCGCCGGTGAGGGGACCGCGATCCGGGTCCTCGACGGACTCTCCCGGATCCAGGCCGCGATGGACGAGGCGACCGAGGCGTGCACGACGGAGGTCCTCACCGTCCAGCCCGGCGGCATCCGCCCCGAGCACGAGCTGACGGAGGGCCTGCACCGGGCGCTGGCGCTGCGCGGCCGGGGCGTGCGGATGCGGGACCTGTACACCCATGTCGCCCGGCACGGCCAGGGCCTGCTGAACTACCTGGAGCTGATGGGCGGTTCGGTGCAGGCGCGGACGCTGGACGAGGTCATCGACCGGCTGATCCTCTTCGACCGCAAGGTGGCCTTCATCCCCGCCAACGCCGACCGCACCCTCGCCCTGGAGCTGCGGCACCCGGCGCTGGTGGAGTACCTGGTGACGGTCTTCGAGCGGCTGTGGCGCCTGGCGATCCCCCTCACCGCCCCGCTGCCCGACACCGGCATCGAGGGCATCTCCCACCGCGAGCAGTCCATCGCCGCCCTGCTGGCCGAGGGCCACCAGGACGCGGTGATCGCGGAACGGCTGGGGATCAGCGTGCGCACCTGCCGCGCCCACATCGCGCGGCTGTCGGAGACGCTCGGGGCGGCCAGCCGTACGCAACTGGGCGTCCGGATCGCGCAGGTGGGCCTGGACGGCCCGACGGCGGTGTCCTCGATCACGCTCCCCGGTCAAGAATCCCGGACCGTCCGATGAGGTAGCCGAGCTGGGCGCGGCTGTCGCTGCCGAGGGTGGCGGCGAGCTTGGCGATGTGGACGCGGACGGTGCGGATGTTCATACCGAGCCGGTCGGCGACGACGGCGTCGGTGTGGCCCTCCACGAGCAGTCCGGCGATGGCCCGTTGGCGGGGCGTGACGCCGTTCAGGCTCGGCCGGTGGACGGTTTGCGGGTACATGGGCGTGGCCTGCCACCACAGCCGGTAGAAGGTGGTGGCGAGGAACTCGACCAGGGCCGGGTGCCGGACCTCCAGCGCGACCGTGCCGTCCCCGTCGGCGGGGATGAACGCCACGGTGCGGTCGGCGACGATGAGCCGGTCGGTGACCTCGTCCAGGGAGCGCGCCTCGGCGTCGCCGCGCAGTTGCTCGTAGCGGGCGAGGACGAGCGGCATGTGGCGCTGGGTGTGCTGGTACAGGGTGCGGATGCGGGCGCCGCGCTCCAGCAGCGCCTGGTCCCGGTCCATCGCCACCACCTGGGCGGCGGCGCCCCGGCTGTCGCTGTAGTGGACGTTGGGCTGCACGCACAGGAGTTCGTCCTCGACCGCGGTCATGGCCTCGGTGATGGCCTCGTTGATGGGGCCGTTGCCGCTGACGAGCCGGATCGCCGGGTTCTCCGCGACCGCCGCGGCGCGCCCCTCGGTCCGCATCAGCGGTGCGAACGCCTCGGCGAGCCGCTGCTCACGCCGCCGCTCGTGCGCCACACGGTCCGTGGTGGCGCGGAGCATGCGGTGCAGGGCGAGGGCGGGCGGTACGGGCTCCAGCCGGCCGGCGTCCCGGGCGTCGGGGCGCAGCAGCCCGTTCCCCAGGACGCAGGGGACGGGCCCGGCGTCCCGGCTGTCCACCCCGCCCTCGCGCAGGGCCCGTGCGTAGAGCTCGACGCCCTCCCGGCACGGGTCCTCCGGGCCGTGCTCCGCGTGGGCTGCCGGCGTGCTCACTCGACCGTGTCCTCCTGGCCGAGAAGGCCCGACTGCCCGATGAGGTAGCCGAGTTGGGCGCGGCTGTCGCTGCCGAGGGTGGCGGCGAGCTTGGCGATGTGGACGCGGGCGGTGCGGATGTTCATGCCGAGCCGGTCGGCGATGACGGCGTCGGTGTGGCCCTCGACGAGGAGGGCGGCGATGGCCCGCTGACGGGGCGTGATGCCGTCGCGGGTGGGCTGCTGCACCGCCTCGGGGTACATGGGGGTGGCCAGCCGCCACAGCCGGTCGAAGGCGGTGACGAAGAAGGCGATCAGCGCCGGGTGGCGGATCTCCAGGGCGAGGGTGCGGTCCTTGTTGGCGGGGATGAAGGCCACGGCCCGGTCCACGATGATCAGACGCTCCGTCACCTCGTCCAGACTGCGGGCCTCTACGTCGCCGTTCAGGCGCTCGTAGCGGGCCACGACACTCGGCGCGTGGCGCAGGGTGTGCTGGTACAGGGTGCGGATGCGGCCGCCGCGGTCCAGCAGGGCCTGGTCGCGGGCGAAGGCCTCCGCGTGCACGGGCGGGGGCGGCTGGGCGTGCCGGTCGCTGGTGCTCGGCTGGACGGCCAGCAGTTCGGAGCCCGCGGCCACGGCCTGGCCGATGACCCGGCTGATCAGGTCGACCCCGCTGAGGACGCTGATCATGGCGGAGTCGTCGGTGCCGGTGCGGCCGCCGTCGATCCGCATGAGGGGCTCGAACGTCTCGGTCAGCCTGGCCTCGCGCCGCCGTTCGTCCGCGATGCGCTCCTCCGCGATCCGCAGCATGCGGTGCAGGGCGACCGCGGGGGCGACCGGCTCCAGCCGCTCCGGGTCGGTGACGGCGGGGTGCAGGAGCCCGAAGTCGAGCAGACAGGGCGCCTGTCCGGCGTCGACGCCGGGTACGTACCCCTCGCGCAGGGCACGCGCGTACAGCTCCGTCCCTGCCGCGCACAGGTTCTCCACGCCGTGCTCGGGGTGGGGCACCGGGGTCACTCGGTCACTCCCTCCTGCTTGAGGATTCCCGACTCCGCGATGAGGTAGCCGAGTTGGGCGCGGCTGTCGCTGCCGAGGGTGGCGGCGAGCTTGGCGATGTGGACGCGCGCGGTGCGGATGTTCATGCCGAGCCGGTCGGCGACGACGGCGTCGGTGTGCCCCTCGACGAGGAGGGCGGCGATGGCCCGCTGCCGGGACGTGACGCCGTTGAGGGAGGGCGGGGGGACGGCCTCGGGGTACATGGGGGTGGCGAGCCGCCACAGGCGGTCGAAGGCGGTGGCGAGGAAGTCGACGACGACGGGGTGGCGGATCTCCAGGGCGAGGGTGCGGTCCTCGTTGGCGGGGACGAAGGCGACCTCGCGGTCCACCACGATCAGGCGCCGGGTGACCTCGTCGAGGGTGCGCGCCTCGACGTCGCCGTGCAGGTGCTCGTAGCGGGCCAGGATGCTGGGCGCGTGGCGCAGGGTGTGCTGGTAGAGGGTGCGGATCCGGCCACCGCGGTCCAGCAGGGCCTGGTCGCGGGCCAGGGCGTCGGCCTGGAGTCCGGCGGGGGAGTGGGTGTGCCGGGTGTGCGGCTGGATGGTGAGGACCTCGCCCGAGGTGTCCGACACGGCCCGGTGGATGGCCTGGCCGATGCGGTCGAGACCGCTGAGGACGCTGATCGTCGGGGTCTCCGCGGCAGCGTCGTACCGGCTGTCGATCCCCGTCAGCGAATCGAACGCCGCCGCCAGCCGCTCCTCCCGTCTGCGCTCGTCCGCGATGCGGTCCTCGACGCCGCGCAGCAGCCGGTGGAGGGCGAAGGCCGGGGCGACGGGCCGCAGCCACCGCGGGTCCCCCACGTCCGGCTGGAGCAGCCCCAGGTCGACCGGACACGGCGTCCCCTCCGCGTCCTCGGTGCTCACCCGTCCTTCGCGCAGGGCACGGGTGTACAGGTTCAGGCCCGCCTCGCACAGTTCCTCCGTCCCGTGCGTGTGAGCCCCGGTCACGGGTGGTCCTCTCCCCCCGATACGGGCTGGTCGGGCTTGAGGATGCCCGACTGCGCGATGAGGAAGCCGAGCTGGGCGCGGCTGCCGCTGCCGAGGGCGGTGGCGAGCTTGGCGATGTGGGCACGGCAGGTGCGGACGTTCATGCCCAGACGGCGGGCGATCGCCTCGTCGACGTGCCCCTCGACGAGGAGCTTGGCTATGGAGTGCTGGATGTCGGTGATGCCGTCGGGGGCCGTCTCGTAGGGCGCGCCGGCGTTCAGCGGGACGGCACGGGTCCACATGAACTCGAACACCTTGATGAGGTAGCGGACCAGGCCGGGGTGGCGCAGCTCCAGGGCGACCTGCCGGTCGTCGCGCGTGGGGATGAACGCGACGGTCTCGTCGAGGATGATCAGCCGCTCGACCAGTTCGTCGATGGTGCGGTACTCCGCCTTGCCGTCGGCGAAGTGGTCCACCCAGGCCAGCCGCTCCGGGCTGTACCTGGCCGTGTGCTGGTAGAGCGTCCGGATCCGCACCCCCCGCTCGATGAGCGGTCTGTCGCGCTCCAGGGCCTCCATGAGCCGGTTCTCGGAGCTGCGGCGGCCGCTCGGCTGGACCGTGAGCATCTCGGTCTGGCACTGGGCGGTGGCCAGGTCGAGCGCCGCGTTGATGCGGTCGAGGCCCTCCAGCACGGTGATCGAGTGCGTGGAGGTGGTGTCCTGCGCGCTGAGGGCCATGAACGGCTCGAAGACCTCGGTGAGCGCGATCGACAGCCGCCGGTTCTCGCTGATCTCGTGCTCTATGGGGTGCAGGCGCTGGGCCAGGGCAACGGCAGGTGAGACGGGGCGCAGCCAGTTCGCGTCGTCGGGGTCGGGGTGCAGGAGGGCGAATTCCATCAGGCAGGGGGCGGGTTCGATGTCCGCCCGGAGAATGCGTCCCGTGCGCAGCGCGTTCGCGTAGAGGCGACTTCCCTCTTCACACAACTCGGTCATCGCATGGGGATGTGTCGCCTTAATCCCATTTGTTGCCAAATCTCCACCCCCCAGGGTCCTGAACATGCAGGAACATGATGCACCGATCGTGTGGCCATGACGTGCCTGAATGAGCCATCGTCTTACTCGACGGGGGAAGAGGGGACCTTCAAGTGAGGACGAAGCCGACTATGCGTAAGAGAATGCTTCGCTCGGTGCTTGTCGCCGCCTTCTCCGCCGTTGTGGCCTTCGGAGCTCTGAGTGGCCTCTCCGGTGCGAAGAGCGATGCGCGCGAGACGGGTGGTGTGCAGTCTGTCGTCGTCGCGGACGACGAGCTGGTCGCGGTCCCGGCCGACAGCAAGTGGGACTGAGGCCGATGACCACGCCACCCGACGACCGCTCCTTCCGCAGGGAGATGGCCACCGCCTACCGCTCCGGATGGCACTTCATCGATCTTGTCACCGCGATCCCCCACCCCGGTGACTCGTTGATGGTGACCGTCTTCGGCGAACCGGTGGTCGTCACCCGGGACGAGGACGAGGACGTGCGGGCGTACCGGTGTCTGCGGCGGCCTCGGGGGGCGCCGCAGCCCGTTCGGTGTGCCATCCGGTACGGAATGATCTTTGTGAACCTGGACCAACGAGACCATCGGCTGGTGGAACCGGAAACCCCCACCCCGCGGACCATCTCAGCCACCCCCCGCAGTGCCTGACGCGATTCCCCCGTCGTAACAGATCGCGCAGGTGCTTCCCCCCGCAGCGGCGTCACCGTGACCTGAACACGGTGACGCCGCTGCAGTTTTGGGCGACATTTCGGCGTATCGGGTGATCACCCCATGGCTGAAAAATGTCCCATCGCTCCCGTGAGGGAGATCTCGATGACCACCCGCTGCGGGTTCGGCGCAGGGGTGCGTTCGTAGCGCTCGGCGTACCGCCGCACCGCCTCCGCCACCCGTTCCGGTTCCGTGCGGACGTGCGCCCGCCCCTCCAGCGTGGCCCAATACCGCCCCGCCACCTGGCACACCGCCACCGCCGCGCCCTCCTCGCCGGCCTCCAGCACGTGCCGCACCTTCGCGCTGGTCCGGTTGGTGATGACCCGGGCGAGCCGGGCCTCGGGGTCGTAGGTCACCCCGACGGGCACCACGTGCGGGGTGCCGTCCGGGCGCGGGGTCGTCAGTGTGCACAGATGCCGTTCGCGCCAGAAGCTGAGGAACGACGGGTCCGGGGCACCCGGATCCTGGGCGTAGGAGGTCATGCCGGGAAAGCTAGTCCCCCCATCCCTCCCGTGGACCGCCTTGAGTGGAATAGACTCAACTTTATGTACGCTGACTGAGTCAGTGCAGGAGCCGGTACCGGAGCGACACCAGGAGGAGTACGGACACGTGGATGCCGAGCTGACCAACCGGAGCCGGGACGCGATCAACGCGGCCAGCAACCGGGCCGTGACCGAGGGACACCCGGACCTCACCCCCGCCCACCTGCTCCTCGCTCTGCTCCAGGGGCAGGACAACGAGAACATCGTCGATCTGCTCGCGGCCGTCGACGCCGACCAGGCCGCCGTGCGGTCCGGCGCCGAGAAGGCGCTCGGCGCGCTGCCCAGCGTGGCCGGGTCCACCGTCGCGCCCCCGCAGCCCAACCGCGACCTGCTCACCGTCATCGCCGACGCGCAGGCCCGCGCCAAGGACCTCGGTGACGAGTACCTCTCCACCGAGCACCTGCTCATCGGCATCGCCGCCAAGGGCGGACCCGCCGCCGAGGTGCTGACCCGCCAGGGCGCCACCCCGAACAAGCTGATCGACGCCTTCCAGAAGGCCAGAGGAGGGCGCAGGGTGACCACCGCCGACCCCGAGGGGCAGTACAAGGCCCTGGAGAAGTTCGGGACCGACTTCACCGCCGCCGCACGGGAGGGCAAGCTCGACCCCGTCATCGGCCGCGACCAGGAGATCCGCCGGGTCGTCCAGGTGCTGTCCCGCCGTACGAAGAACAACCCCGTCCTCATCGGTGAGCCCGGCGTCGGCAAGACCGCCGTCGTCGAGGGGCTCGCCCAGCGGATCGTCAAGGGGGACGTGCCCGAGTCGCTCAAGGACAAGCGGCTCGTGTCGCTCGACCTGAGTGCCATGGTGGCCGGCGCCAAGTACCGCGGTGAGTTCGAGGAGCGGCTGAAGACCGTCCTCGCCGAGATCAGGGACTCCGACGGGCAGATCATCACCTTCATCGACGAGCTGCACACCGTCGTGGGCGCGGGCGCCGGCGGGGACTCCTCCATGGACGCCGGCAACATGCTCAAGCCCATGCTGGCCCGCGGTGAGCTGCGGATGGTGGGCGCCACCACCCTCGACGAGTACCGGGAGCGGATCGAGAAGGACCCCGCCCTGGAGCGCCGCTTCCAGCAGGTGCTGGTCGCCGAGCCCACCGTCGAGGACACCATCGCCATCCTGCGCGGCCTCAAGGGGCGCTACGAGGCCCACCACAAGGTCCAGATCGCCGACAGCGCGCTGGTCGCGGCGGCCACCCTGTCCGACCGGTACATCACCTCCCGCTTCCTGCCCGACAAGGCCATCGACCTCGTCGACGAGGCGGCCTCCCGGCTGCGCATGGAGATCGACTCCTCGCCCGTCGAGATCGACGAACTCCAGCGCGGGGTCGACCGGTTGAAGATGGAGGAGCTCGCGCTGGACAAGGAGACCGACCCGGCCTCCCGCGAGCGCCTGGAGCGGCTGCGCCGCGACCTCGCCGACAAGGAGGAGGAGCTGCGGGGCCTGACCGCCCGCTGGGAGAAGGAGAAGCAGTCCCTCAACCGGGTGGGTGAACTCAAGGAGAAGCTGGACGAGTTGCGCGGCACCGCCGAACGCGCCCAGCGCGACGGCGACTTCGACACCGCCAGCAAGTTGCTCTACGGCGAGATCCCCACCCTGGAGCGCGACCTGGAGGCCGCCTCCGAGGCCGAGGAGGAGGCCGCCAAGGACACCATGGTCAAGGAGGAGGTCGGCGCCGACGACATCGCCGACACCGTGGCCGCCTGGACCGGCATCCCGGCGGGACGGCTCATGGAGGGCGAGACGCAGAAACTCCTGCGCATGGAGGAGGAGTTGGGGCGCCGCCTCATCGGGCAGGCGGAGGCCGTGCAGGCGGTGTCCGACGCCGTACGGCGCACCCGCGCCGGCATCGCCGACCCGGACCGGCCCACCGGCTCCTTCCTCTTCCTCGGTCCCACCGGCGTCGGCAAGACCGAACTCGCCAAGGCCCTCGCCGACTTCCTCTTCGACGACGAGCGGGCCATGGTCCGCATCGACATGTCGGAGTACGGCGAGAAGCACACCGTCGCCCGGCTCGTCGGAGCGCCTCCCGGCTACGTCGGCTACGAGGAGGGCGGCCAGTTGACCGAGGCGGTGCGCAGGCGGCCGTACAGCGTGGTGCTCCTCGACGAGGTGGAGAAGGCCCACCCGGAGGTCTTCGACATCCTGCTCCAGGTGCTCGACGACGGGCGCCTGACCGACGGGCAGGGCCGTACGGTCGACTTCCGCAACACGATCCTGGTGCTGACGTCCAACCTGGGCAGCCAGTTCCTGGTCGACCCGATCACCAGCGAGGCCGAGAAGAAGGAACAGGTCCTGGAGGTGGTGCGGGCCTCCTTCAAGCCGGAGTTCCTCAACCGGCTCGACGACCTGGTCGTCTTCTCCGCCCTCACCAAGGACGAGCTCGGCCGGATCGCGCGGCTCCAGATCGACCGGCTCGCCCGGCGCCTCGCCGAGCGCCGGCTCACCCTGGAGGTTACCGACGCGGCGCTGGACTGGCTCGCCGTCGAGGGCCTGGACCCGGCCTACGGCGCCCGCCCGCTGCGCCGCCTCGTCCAGACCACCATCGGCGACCGGCTCGCCAAGGAGATCCTGTCCGGCGAGGTCAAGGACGGCGACACGGTCCGGGTGGACGCCTTCGGCGACGGCCTGATCGTGGGACCGGCGAGCGGCAAGACGCTCTGAGGGGCGCGGTGACGAGGGGGCGCCGCCCCCTCGTCACGGCGTGAAGGCCACGAACCGCACCTCGGACCACCTGCGGCTGTCGTGGGTGACCTCGATCTGCACGGACGCCCCTTCCCCGGCGACCGGCCCCGCGCTCAGGCACGCGTCCACCTGGGAGTCGCCGCACCGCGTGGTCCGCAGCTCCGGCCCCTGCGGGAAGGTCGCGGCCACCCAGGCGCCGACCTCGGCGCGCGGCATCCCGAAACGTGCCTCGTAGCGGGGCTGCGGCCCGGCCTGGATCCCGCACCAGGCGTCGTTCGCGCCCGCAGGCAGCTTCGCCCCGCCAAAGGCCAGGGCCTCGGCGCACGAGGTCTTCCTGACGTCCGCGGCGACCGAGTCGTCCGTGAACAGCCAGGCGACCAGCAGCGCGATCACGGCCGCCACCACCAGCGTGGGCACGGCCACGATGGTCAGGAAGACCCCCCATCTGGTCCTGCCCGGCCCGCGCTCTTCCGCCACCGTCGCGATGTCCGTCCGTGTCATGTCTTCCCCCTGTGGTCGAACCCGTTTCTACCTGGGCTGACCGGATCATGTCAGCCCTGGGAGGACAGGGTCCGTCCGGGCTTGCCACCCCCCTCCCCGCATGGGGGAGGATGGCAGAATCCGTACGAAGGGAAATTCACGGTGACCATCGACCCGTCCTCGATTCCGAACTTCGGGGGCCAGCCCGAGCCGCAGCCCCAAGGACCGGCGGGCCCCGTCGTCCCGGATCAGGATCTCGTGAAGCAGCTCCTCGACCAGATGGAGCTGAAGTATGTCGTCGACGACGAGGGTGACCTCGCGGCGCCGTGGGAGCAGTTCCGTACGTATTTCATGTTCCGCGGTGAGGGCGACCAGCAGGTCTTCTCGGTGCGGACGTTCTACGACCGGCCCCACCAGATCGACGAGAAGTCCACGCTGCTGGAGTCCATCGACGACTGGAACCGGCGCACCCTGTGGCCCAAGGTCTACAGCCACACCCACGACGACGGCACCGTCCGTCTGATCGGTGAGGCGCAGATGCTCATCGGCACCGGCGTCAGCCTGGAGCACTTCGTCTCCTCCACCGTGAGCTGGGTGCGCGCCGCCATCGAGTTCGACAAGTGGCTCGTCGAGCAGCTCGGTCTCGAGCAGGAGGTCAACGACGCGGAGAAGCCCGAGGACGACGAGTAGGCGTCCTCGCGCCACCCGAGAGCCCGGCCAGGGCACCGGCCAGCACGGCCGCGTGCCGGGGCCGGGCTCTCGCCGTTGTGCCACCGGCCGCAGAGCCGAGCTCCGCAGGCGCGGCGGCCCGTCCGTCCACAGCCTGTGGGTAACTTTTCCGGCGCGACGGCGCTTCTCGCCCTGGTCCTCGCCCTGGTCCTCGCCCGCGCCTGCGACTCCCGGGCCGCCGGTCAGCCCGCGAGCCCCTTCAGCCGCTGCACGGCCTCCTCCAGCACTCCCGTCCGCTTGCAGAACGCGAACCGAACGAACGGCGCGCCCGCCTCCCGGTGGTCGTAGAAGACCGCGTTCGGGATGGCGACGACGCCCGCGCGCTCGGGCAGGGCGCGGCAGAAGGCGAAGCCGTCGCCCTCCTCGGCGAGGACACCGCCGAGGGGACGGATGTCGGTGGTGACGAAGTAGGTCCCGGCGGGCCGGAACACCTTGAAGCCCGCCTCCGCAAGGCCCGCCGCCAGCAGGTCCCGCTTGCCCAGCATGTCCGCGCGGAACGCGGCGAAGTAGCTGTCGGGCAGGGCGAGCGCCTCGGCGACCGCGTACTGGAACGGCCCGGAGGACACGTACGTCAGGAACTGCTTCGCCGAGCGGACCGCCGAGACCAGTCCGGGCGCCGCCGTGATCCAGCCGACCTTCCAGCCGGTGAACGAGAAGGTCTTGCCGGCGGAGCCGATCGTGACCGTGCGCTCCCGCATCCCCGGGAAGGACGCGAGGGGCAGGTGCTCGGCCTCGTCGAAGACCAGGTGCTCGTAGACCTCGTCCGTGACCACCAGCAGGTCCCGCTCCACGGCCAGCTCGGCGATCGCCGTCAGCTCCTCGCGGGTGAGGACCGTGCCGGTGGGGTTGTGCGGGGTGTTGATCAGCAGGAGCCGGGTCCGGTCGGTGACGGCGGCGCGCAGCTCGTCGAGGTCGAGGCGGAAGCTGCTCTCGTGCGGCCGCAGGGTGACCGGGACCCTGGTCCCGCCCGCCATGGCGATACAGGCCGCGTAGGAGTCGTAGTACGGCTCGAACGCGACGACCTCGTCGCCCGGCTCCACCAGCGCGAGCAGGGCGGCGGCGATGGCCTCCGTGGCGCCGGCCGTGACCAGGACCTCGGTGTCGGGGTCGAAGGCCAGTCCGTAGCGGCGCTCCTGGTGCGCGGCGACCGCCGTGCGCAGCTCCGGGACGCCCGGGCCCGGCGGGTACTGGTTGCCGCGTCCGTCGCGCAGCGCCCGCACGGCCGCCTCCCTGACCTCCTCGGGCCCGTCCGTGTCGGGGAAGCCCTGCCCCAGGTTGATCGACCCGGTCCGCAGGGCCAGGGCGGACATCTCGGCGAAGATCGTCGTCCCGAACTCGGTGAGACGGCGGTTCAGCAGGGGGCGCGCGCTGGAGGTCATGCCGGTCATCCTGCGCCCAAGCTCTGGAGTTCCTCAACTCTGCTTTGGCCCGTGACGCGGAAGGGCATCTCCTGCTCACGCAACCGGCGAGGCGCCCACGGGGGGTCGCTTCGGGGGGTAACGGAAGGAGGGTGAGCCATGGTCTTCGGCATCATCCTGGCGGTGTTCCTGGTCCTGTTCGTCGGGACCCTCGTGTCGGCCGCGAACAGGAAGAAGCGTGTCCGGCTGGTCAAGCGGGGCCGCGGCTCCGGGTACCAGGGGCACCGGGAGAGCTGGTGGGCCGGCGGTACGGCGGGGTCCGGGTCGACGTGCGGTTCGTCGGGCGGGAGTTCCGGCGGCCACTCCGGTGGGCACCACGGCGGGCACTCGTGCGGTGGCGGTCACTCCTGCGGCGGTGGGTCGTCCTGTGGTGGCGGGTCGTCCTGCGGCGGCGGGGGCGGATGCGGGGGAGGTAGCTGACACGGGGCAGCTCACCTCCACCAGGGGGAACCGCATCCGTGACGGGGGGAACGGGGGAAGCGGGGGCGTGGGGTCCGGACCTGGGTCGGGCCGCACGCCCCCGCTTGTCGCTTTTTCACTCCGGTGCTCCGGCGCACGCTCCGGCCGCCGTGGCGCGCGCCGTGGTTGAACAGATGAGCTGGGGAGCCCACGCAGGGATGGAAACCCCACGAAGTTGGGTAAAAACGCTGTGGTGGCGCCACCGTTCATGATTCCCTCTAACTCACCAACGCAGCCCCTCGGACGTCCTCCGGACACGTCCTGACCTCCCACTGGGCTGACCGGGCCGATCCCCCCACAGTCGCCCGGGTGCGCCGGAACCCCACACCACCCTTTCTTTGCGTGCTTGCGGAGCCGATCCATGCTCACGACCCTGAACACCTCGTACACCGACACGCGCGCGGCCGACCTCGCCTGGGCCCTGGGGCGCGAGCCGCTGCCCGCCCTCGCCGAGCTCGACCTCGACATCGCCGGGGCGAAGCTTCAGTTGAGACTCCTCGGCGCCTCCCACCAAGTGCTCCTCGAGGAGGACCGGGGCACCTGCTCGGAGACGGTGGCGTGCATCCCCGGCAGCAGCACACCGCTGCCGCTGGGCGTGGCCAAGCGGGTGGGGGACTGGGAGTACGAGTTCGCCGCGCGCGTCGAGGCCCTGTCGCCGGGTCAGTTCGCGGGCCGGGCACAGGAGTTGCTCGCGCTGGTGTCCGACCACCCGCACGGTCTCGCCGGCGTCTTCCCCGGCAGCCCGCACGCGTTCACGGCCCTGCTCGCCCAGCGGTACGAGGGCCAGGTGCACTGGCGGACCTGGCACGCGTACCCGCAGGACGGGCAGTTGGTGGCCACCCGGACCCGTGTCGGGGTCAGGGTCCCGGTGGGGACGTCGGGTTGAGCCGGGCAAACCCCTGTCCCCGGGTTCACTCCCAGTTCCACACGTGTGGGTGACGAAGCGTGCCGTGGCCGTGACGTAACGTCGCACCGTGATCGAGCCGCACGCCCCCGCCCCGCCCGGCGCTCCGCCGCCCTGGGCCGGGCCCGCGCGGCTCCCGGTCCGCCCCGGCGTCGGCCGGTTCCTCGTCCTGGCCTGCGTCTTCGTCTGCGCGGCCTGCGGACTGGTGTACGAGCTCGAACTGGTCGCCCTCGCCTCGTACTTGACCGGTGACTCGGTCACCCAGGCCTCCGTGGTGCTGTCCGTCATGGTCTTCGCCATGGGCATCGGCTCGCTGGCCGCCAAACGGCTGCGCCGGCTCGCGGCGGCCGCCTTCGGCGCGCTGGAGGCGCTGCTCGCGCTGGTCGGCGGGTGCAGCGCGATGGCGCTGTACGCCGTGTTCGCGTGGACCGGGGACTGGGGCGGGCTGTGGGCGAGCGGCCCGCGCTGGCTCCTGGTCGCCTTCTCCCTCGCCATCGGTCTGCTCATCGGCGCCGAGGTCCCCCTGCTGATGGAGCTGATCCAGCGCATCCGCCGCCAGGACGCGGGCGGCGCGGTGGCCGACCTGTTCGCGGCGGACTACGTCGGCGCCCTGGTCGGCGGCCTGGCCTTCCCGTTCCTCCTGCTGCCCCTGCTGGGCCAGTTGACCGGCGCGATGCTCACCGGCGCGGTCAACGCGGTCGCGGGCGGCGCCCTGGTCCTCGGCCTGTTCCGCGGCGACCTGACCCGCCGGGCCCGCCGGCTGCTGCTGGTCGCCAACCTCGCCGTGCTCGGCGTCCTCGCCACCGCCACCGTCCTCGTCGACGACTTCGAGCGGGCCGCGCGGGAGGCGGTCTACGGCCAGGACGTGCGGGTCGCCCTGCAGACCGGTGTCCGGGAGGTCGCCCTCACCGGCGGCACCGACGGCCGCCCCCTCGACCTGTACGTCGACGGCCGCCTCCGGGTCAGCGGCAGTGCCGAGGACCGCTACCACGAGGCCCTCGTCCACCCCGCGATGAACGGCCCCCACGCGCGCGTGCTCGTCCTCGGCGGCGGCGACGGCCTCGCCGCCCGCGAGGTGCTCAGGCACGCCGGTGTCCGTCGGGTCGACGTCGTGGCCCTCGACCCGGCCGTGGTCGGCCTGGCCCGCCGCGACCCCGCGCTCTCCCGGCTCAACGACCACGTCTACGGCGACGCACGCGTCCACGTCAGCACGGTGGACGCGTTCCGCCGGCTGCGGACATCGGCGCCCGGACCGTCGTACGACGTGGTGATCGCCGATCTGCCCGACCCCGGCGCCACCGCCGGCGGCAAGCTGTACTCGCAGGAGTTCTACGGCCTCGTCCGCCGCGCCCTGGCCCCCGACGGCCGGATCGTCGTGCACGCGGGCCCGGTCTCCTCCCGCCCCCGGGTGTTCTGGACGGTGGACGCCACCCTGCGCGCGGCCGGCCTGCGCACCACGCCCTACCGCGTCGACGGTCCCGGCACCGGCCCCGACAGCACGGCCGGGGTGTCCCGCGCTCCCCGCGACTGGGGCTTCGTGCTGGCGTCACCGGGCCGGCGGCCGGCCCTGGCCCTGGACCCCCGGGGGCCCCGGCCGGCGACCCTGACGGCGGAGTCCCTGCGGGCGGCGCGCAGAGCGGCACAGGCGACCCGGGTGGGCGGCCTGGCGGCGTCCACGTTGGTGCATCCGCGCTACTGAACCGTGCCACCGGGGCGTAAGGGCGCTGTCACTTTCGACCAACGGGGGTGCAGGGACGGCGCCCCTGGGTAGGCTCGGCAACCATGGAGCATGAGGTGTTCGTTCCGGTTCCGGTCGAGCGGCTGCGGGACACGCTGGGGGACCCCGTCAGGGTGGCCCGGGCGGTTCCCGGGCTCCAGCAGGACGCCGGTGCCGAGCCCGTCGCCGGGCGCCTGAAGGTGCGGGTCGGCAGCCACTCCATCACCTACCGGGGCGCGGTCCGCGTCTCTGTCCGGGACGACGGTTCCTACGGCGTCGAGGGCGAGGCGGGCGAGACCCGCGGCACCGGTTCGGTCAAGCTCGCCCTCACGGTCCGTCTGCGCGACACCGAGGGCGGCACGACCCTGACCTTCGACGGCACGGCCTCGGCGGACGGCCGCGTCACCGAACTCCCCCAGGACGCGGTGGGCGCCGCGGTCGTCCGCCTGCTGAACCGTTTCGCGGAGGCACTGGGCGAGTCGAAGCAGGAGACGGCGGAGGCCGCGGAGACGGCGGACGCCCCGGAGGCGACCGAGGCGGCCGCGGAGAGCCCCGAGACGCCGGAGAACCCCGAGACTCCTGAGGCCGTCGCGGCGCAGGAGGCCGTGGAGACCCCTGAGGAGTCACCCGAGCAGCCCCCCACTCCCCTCGTCGACGACTACACGGAACCCACCGGCCCCCCGGCCGAGGCGGCGCACGCCCGGCGCACGATGATCGGCCGCAGCGCGGAAGAGGTCGACCACGCGCCCCCCAGGGGCCGCTACGCCCCCGTCCCCGCTCCCCAGACGGTCGCCTCGGGGGTGCCCCTGCGCTGGGCGGCGCCGGCGGCGGCGGTGGCCCTGGCGTCGGCGATCGTGGTGGGAAGGGCACTGCGGAAACGCCGTTGACCGGCTGCCCAGTAGGGTCGTCCCGTGAGCCATGAAGACATCACACTGACCGCGGGCGACGCGGAGGTGACCTTGCAGCCGGCAAACGGCGGACGGGTCGGGGGACTTCGAGTCGGGGGCGTCCAACTGCTGCGCCAGGGCGACCGGTTCGGCTGCTTCCCGATGGTCCCCTGGTGCGGCCGCATCCGGGACGGACGGTTCCGTGACGGCGCCGACGTCCACCAGATGCCGCTCAGCTCCCCGCCGCACGCCATCCACGGCACGGCCCGCGACGGCGCCTGGAACATCGCCCGCACGTCCACCGACGAGGCGGTCCTCACGTACGACCTCGTCGAGCCCTGGCCCTACCCGGGCCGGGTCACCCAGGTCGTGGCGCTCACCCCGGACGCCCTGACGCTCACGATGTCCGTGGAGACGTACGACGCCTCCTTCCCGGCCCAGATCGGCTGGCACCCCTGGTTCAACCGCACCCTCGACGGCGGCGAGCCCGCCCGGCTCGACTTCACCGCCGCCTGGCAGGAGGAGCGCGGCGACGACCACCTGCCCACCGGCAACCGCGTCGACCCGAAGCCCGGCCCCTGGGACGACTGCTTCGGCATGCCCGGCGGCGTCGACGTCACGCTCACCTGGCCCGGGCGACTGGAGCTGAAGGTCACGAGCCGCGAGGAATGGGTCGTGGTCTACGACGAGCAGGAGGCCGCCGTCTGCGTGGAGCCGCAGACCGGTCCACCCAACGGCCTCAACACCCTGCCGCGCCTGGTCACGCCCCTGGAGCCGCTGGAGGCCTCGACGACCTGGAGCTGGCGGCGCCTCTAAGCTGACAGACATGACTGACGCACGCGCCGCCCTCAAGCAGCAGATTCTCGACAAGGCCGTGGTGCACGGCAAGGTGACCCTGTCGTCCGGCCTGGAGGCCGACTACTACGTCGACCTGCGCCGGATCACGCTCGACGGCGAGGCGGCCCCGCTGGTCGGCCAGGTGCTCCTGGACCTGACCGCGGACCTGGAGTTCGACGCGGTCGGCGGCCTGACCATGGGCGCCGACCCGGTCGCCGGCGCCATGCTGCACGCGGCCGCCGCGCGCGGGAAGCGCCTGGACGCCTTCGTCGTCCGCAAGGCGGCCAAGGCGCACGGCATGCAGCGCCGGGTGGAGGGCCCCGACATCGCGGGCCGCCGGGTCGTGGTCGTCGAGGACACCTCCACCACCGGAGGCTCCCCGCTCGAAGCGGTCGCGGCGGTGCGCGAGGCGGGCGCGGAGGTCGTCGCAGTCGCGACGATCGTCGACCGTGCGACCGGTGCCGCCGAGAAGATCGAACAGGGTGCGGGCGTCCCGTACCTGTTCGCATTCGGCAAGGACGAGCTGGGTCTCGCCTGAGTCATCCACAGGCTGAGACGGCTCGGGCGAAGCATCCGGGTGAGTCTGGAAAGATGGGGCCGACGATGACGTCGAACCCCCACACAAGGTCTAGGTCAGGGCCGTAAGCACGCAGTACGCCAACCCGCGGACACAAGGAGCGGACAGATGCCCATCGCAACCCCCGAGGTCTACAACGAGATGCTCGACCGGGCGAAGGCAGGCAAGTTCGCCTACCCGGCCATCAACGTGACCTCGACCCAGACCCTGCACGCTGCCCTGCGCGGCTTCGCGGAGGCCGAGAGCGACGGCATCATCCAGATCTCGACCGGTGGCGCCGAGTTCCTGGGCGGCCAGTACAGCAAGGAGATGGTCACGGGTTCCGTGGCCCTCGCCGAGTTCGCGCACATCGTCGCCGAGAAGTACCCGGTCACCGTCGCCCTGCACACCGACCACTGCCCCAAGGACAAGCTCGACGGGTACGTACGCCCGCTGCTCGCCGTGTCCGAGGAGCGCGTCAAGGCCGGTGGCAACCCGCTGTTCCAGTCGCACATGTGGGACGGCTCGGCGGAGACCCTCGCCGACAACCTCTCCATCGCCCAGGAGCTCCTGGAGCGCGCCCGCGCCGCCAAGATCATCCTCGAGGTCGAGATCACCCCGACCGGTGGCGAGGAGGACGGCGTCACGCACGAGATCAACGACTCGCTGTACACCACCGTCGACGACGCGATCCGTACGGCGGAGGCGCTCGGCCTCGGCGAGAAGGGCCGCTACCTGCTGGCCGCCTCGTTCGGCAACGTCCACGGTGTGTACAAGCCGGGCAACGTCGTCCTGCGCCCCGACCTGCTGAAGGAGCTGAACGACGGCGTGGCCGCCAAGTTCGGCAAGCCGGCCGGCTCCCAGCCCTTCGACTTCGTCTTCCACGGCGGCTCCGGCTCCACGGAGGAGGAGATCCGCACCGCGCTGGAGAACGGCGTGGTCAAGATGAACATCGACACCGACACGCAGTACGCCTTCACGCGTCCGGTCGCCGACCACATGTTCCGCAACTACGACGGCGTCCTGAAGGTCGACGGCGAGGTCGGCTCCAAGAAGACCTACGACCCGCGCACCTGGGGCAAGCTCGCGGAGGCCTCCATGGCCGCCCGGGTCGTCGAGGCCACGCAGAACCTGCGTTCGGCGGGCACCCGGATCAAGTAAGTCCTGAGTTTCCTGTGAGCCCGGTGCCTTCGCGCCGGGCTCACGGTATATCTGGGCCCATGCCCGACGTCAGGCTGGCCTCCCCGCAGGGCAAGTGGATCCTGCTCACCACCGTCCTCGGCTCCAGCATGGCGATGCTGGACTCGACCGTCGTCAACGTCGCCCTGCCGCGCATCGGCCGCGACCTGGACGCCGACCTCGCCGCCCTCCAGTGGACGGTCAACGCGTACATGCTCACGCTGGCCGGGCTGATCCTGCTCGGCGGCTCCCTCGGGGACCGGTACGGCCGCCGCAAGGTCTTCGTGGTGGGGGTGGTGTGGTTCGCGGCCGCCTCCCTGCTGTGCGGCCTCGCGCCGAACGCCGGTGTCCTCGTCGCCGCCCGGGCCCTCCAGGGAGTGGGCGGCGCCCTGCTCACCCCCGGGTCCCTGGCCCTGATCCAGGCCTCCTTCCACCCCGACGACCGGGGCCGGGCCGTCGGCCTGTGGTCCGGGTTCGGGGGCATCGGGGCGGCCGTCGGCCCCTTCGTGGGCGGCTGGCTGGTGGACGGGCCGGGCTGGCGGTGGGTGTTCCTGCTCAACGTGCCACTCGCGCTGGTGTGCGCGCCGATCGCCCTGCGGCATGTCCCCGAGTCCGCGGACGGACGGTCCGACCACGGCCGGTTCGACGTGCTCGGCGCGGCCCTCGGCGCACTGGCGCTCGCGCTGGTGACGTACGCGCTGATCGAGGCACGCTCCGGCTCCCTGCTGGTCGCCGTCACGGCGGTCGCGGGGCTCGCCGCCGGGGTGGCCTTCGTCCTCGTGGAGAAACGCCGTCGCGACCCGATGATGCCGCTCGACATCTTCGCGTCCCGGCAGTTCACCGCGGTCAACCTGGTGACCCTGTGCGTGTACGCGGCCTTCGGTGGGTTCTTCTTCCTGGCCGCGCTCCAGCTCCAGGTGGTGGTCGGCTGGTCGGCCCTCCAGGCCGGTACGGCCCTGCTGCCGACGACCGCCCTCATGCTGCTGTTCTCGGCCCGCTCGGGCGCCCTCGCCGACCGCATCGGACCGCGCATCCCGCTCACCGCCGGACCGCTGCTGTGCGCGGCGGGGATGCTGCTGATGCTGCGGGTCGGCCCGGGCGCGTCCTACCTCCTGGACGTGGTCCCGGCCCTCCTGGTCCTCGGCACCGGCATGGTCACGCTGGTCGCCCCGCTGACGGCGACCGTGCTGGGGTCGGTGGACGCCTCGCGGGCCGGGCTGGCCAGCGGCATCAACAACGCGGCGGCCCGGGCGGCGGGCCTGATCGCGGTGGCCGCGCTGCCGCTGGTCGCGGGCATGGGGGAGGAGGCGTACCGGTCGCCGACGGCGTTCGACAGTGCGTTCGGGCGGGCGATGGTGGTGTGTGCGGGGGTGCTGGTCGTGGGGGCGGTGGTCGCCTTCGCGACGGTGCGGTCGCTGCCGCCGGGGTGCCGCCGGCCGGAGTGCCGGACGCATGGGGCGGTTCTCGCGCCGCCGCTGGAGGGGGAGCGGGCTCGGGGGCGGCTGTCGTAGGCCGGCCGCGGGTGCGGTCGTGGCCCTGGGCGGGTGCGGTGCAGGCTGGTCGAGCTGTACCCACCTGTCCGGGGGCGCGGGGGACTGCGCGACCAGCCCCCTCGGACCCGCAGCCGAAAACCTGCCGTCGGCGAGGGAGACTGGACCCATGTCCATTCACGAGAACCTTCTCGGGGGCCCGCCCCCGACCCACCTCCCCGACGACCCGGAGCCCCGTGAGCTCCTGGCCAACGGCACCCCGCCGGCGGACGTCGCCGCGAAGTACCCGACCTCCTCCCTGGCCTGGGCCCAGCTCGCCGACGAGGCGTTCGAGCGGGGCAGCGTCGTGGAGTCGTACGCCTATGCCCGTACGGGCTACCACCGCGGCCTGGACTCGCTGCGCCGCAACGGCTGGAAGGGCCACGGCCCCGTCCCGTGGGAGCACGAGCCCAACCGCGGCTTCCTGCGCGCCCTGCACGCCCTCGCCCGTGCCGCCGGTGCCATCGGCGAGCAGGCGGAGTACGAGCGCTGCTCGCAGTTCCTGAAGGACTCCTCGCTCACGGCGGCCGAGACGCTGGGCTGATCGCCACCGCTTTTCCGGGCCCGCCCGCGTGACCGGGCGGGCCTTGCCATTTCCGCGGACCATGGAAGAAGATGCCCGGCGGGGACCGGGGCCCCGTGTCGGTAACGGCAGGGCGGACCGCTACCCGGAGTAACAACAGGAGACAGCGATGTCGTCCCATGAGGCTCAGGAAACGCAGGAGCCCGAGACCCCGCATCTCGACTTCCAAGGCACGACGCCGTACGAGGACTACGTCAAGGCGGACGTGCTCACCCACCTCCAGCACACCCTCTCCGACGATCCCGGAGAGATGGTCTTCCTGGTCACGACCCAGGTCATGGAGCTGTGGTTCACCGTCATCGTGCACGAGTGGGAGACCGCGGCGGCCGCCCTGCGCTCCGACGACGTGCCCACCGCGGTCGCGGCGCTGAAACGATCCGTCCGAGAGCTGGAGGCGCTGAACGCCTCCTGGAAGCCGCTCGGCCAGCTCACGCCCGCACAGTTCAACTCCTACCGCTCGGCGCTCGGCGAGGGCTCCGGCTTCCAGTCGGCGATGTACCGCCGCATGGAGTTCCTGCTCGGCGACAAGTCCGCGTCCATGCTCGTGCCGCACCGGGGCGCGCCCCGTGTCCACGCCGAGCTGGAGAAGGCGCTGCACGAGCCGAGCCTGTACGACGAGGTGCTGCGGCTTCTGGCCCGCCGCGGGCACGCGATCCCGGCCTCCGTCCTGGAGCGAGACGTCTCGCGTCGCTACGAGCCGTCACCGGAGGTCGAGGCCGCCTGGACGGCCCTCTACTCCGGCCCCGAGGACGCCGAACTCGCCCGCCTGGGCGAGGCGTTGACGGATGTCGCCGAGCTGGTGTGGCGCTGGCGCAACGACCATCTCGTCGCCACCCGCCGCGCGATGGGCGCCAAGGCCGGCACCGGCGGCTCCGCCGGGGTGGCCTGGCTCGAGAAGCGCGCGCAGAAGAACGTGTTCCCCGAGCTGTGGACGGCGCGGTCCCATGTCTGATCTTGCCCTGCGAGCAGAGAAGTTGGACGGCGCCGACGAACTGGCGGGCCTGCGCGCGCAGTTCGTTCTCGACGACGTGGTGTACCTGGACGGCAACTCGCTGGGCGCCCTCCCGGCCGCCGTCCCGGAGCGCGTCGAGGACGTCGTACGCCGCCAGTGGGGATCCCTGCGGATCCGGTCCTGGGACGAGAGCGGCTGGTGGAACGCGCCCGAGCGGATCGGCGACCGGATCGCCCCGCTGGTCGGCGCGGCGGCCGGACAGATCGTGGTCGGCGACTCGACAAGTGTCAACGTCTTCAAGGCACTTGTGGGCGCGGTGCGGCTGGCGGGCGGTCCTGACGCCGGGCGGGACGAGGTGGTGGTCGACGCGACCACCTTCCCCACCGACGGGTACATCGCCGAGTCCGCGGCCCGGATGACGGGCTGCACCCTGCGCGCGGTGACCCCGGCCGAGGTGCCGGGCGTGGTGGGCGACCGTACGGCGGCCGTGCTGCTCAACCACGTCGACTACCGCACCGGGCGCCTGTACGACCTGCCCGGGCTCACGGCGGCCGTGCACGGCGCGGGCGCGATCGCCGTCTGGGACCTGTGCCACAGCGCGGGCGCCCTGCCGGTCGGTCTCGACGAGCACGGCGTCGACCTCGCGGTCGGCTGCACCTACAAGTACCTGAACGGCGGCCCCGGTTCACCGGCGTACCTCTACGTCCGCCGTGAGCACCAGGACCGCTTCGACTCCCCGCTGCCCGGGTGGAACTCCCATGCGGAGCCCTTCGGGATGCGGCCGTCGTACGAACCGGCGCCGGGCGCGCTGCGGGGCCGTGTCGGCACCCCCGACATCCTCTCCATGCTCGCCCTGGAGGCGGCCCTGGAGGTCTGGGACGGGGTGTCGGTCGAGGCCGTGCGCGCCAAGTCCCTCGCCCTGACGGACTTCTTCCTGGAGTGCGTCTCGTCGTACGTCGACGAGGGCCGCGTCGAGTGCGTGACCCCTTTGGCGCACGCCGAGCGCGGCAGCCAGGTCGCGCTGCGGTGCGCGGACGCGGGCGACGTGATGAAGCGGCTCATCGAGCGGGGCGTGGTGGGCGACTTCCGGCACCCTGACGTGCTGCGGTTCGGTTTCACGCCGTTGTACGTCGGGTTCGCGGACGTGGAGCGGGCGGCGCGGGTGCTGGCGGGGACGGTGGGCTGACGGGGTCTGTCGAAGTGGGGCGGGCCGGATGTTCCGCCGTTCCGGTCGGGCTGAGGGAGTCCGCGGCTCTCGGTCCGGCCGGTCGGTGCCGCCGGTCTCAGGCCGCTGCGGCGGTCTCTACGGCGGCCTCCGCGGCGGCCTCTACGGCGGTCTCTGCGGCGTACTCAGTCCTGTACGGCGTACACGCCCGCCCGGGCCGCCGCGACCGCCGCGTCCGCGGCGCGTTCGGCGGCGGCCGGGTCGGGGGTCGTGCCGGTGGTGAGGAGGCCGTAGTAGAGGGGGGCCGAGACCGCCCGTACGACGGTCGCCGGGTCCGTGCCGACGGGGAGTTCCCCGCGTGTGACGCCCTCCGTCACGCAGGGGGCCCACTCGGCGACCCGTACCGCGTAGAAGTGCCGCAGCGCCTCGGCGGTACGCGGGTCGCAGGCCGCCGCGGCGATGACCGCGCGGAACAGCGCCCCCTGCCGGGGGTCGGCGAGCGTGCGCTGGACCAGCAGGGCGTTGGCCCGCAGGTCCTCGCGGACCGAACCGGTGCGGGTGCGGGGCAGCGACTGCTCGGCCATGTCGGCGAGCAGGTCGGCGACCAGCGCGGTGACCGTCCCCCACCGCCGGTACACGGTCGTCTTGCCGACCTCCGCGCGCCGGGCGACCTCGGCGAGGTCCAGGCGGTCGAAACCCTGCTCGACGAGCACGTCCCCGGCCGCCCGCAGCACGGCCGCACGGACACGCGCGGTACGCCCGCCGGGACGTACGGTGCCGGGTTCGGCGGACATATCGGCCTCCTCGGTGTGCATCGGATCCGCGGGGGCGGACCCGTCGCCAGCGTAACGAAACAGCAGAACCGTTTAACCCTCACCGAGCGTGACATCCCCGTGTCCGCGCACGTCATGGGCCTGATACCGTCCCGGCCAACGGCCGAATTCTCTCCCAGGATGCTTCACGGTCCGTCAGATCCGTTTCGTAGCTGAGAGGTTGGAGCATGCCGGACGACGCCGTAGCCCGTGCCGCCGCGGAGGCCCGTGCCGCGGAAGACCGTGTCGTGGCCGAGGAGACGTCGGCCTTCTCGCACCCGGAGGTCGACCCCGACGCCACGGCGGCGTACGGCGACGACCCCGACCAGGTGATCGACTTCTACGCCCCGCGCGTGGCGGTGTCCCCCGGGGGCGGGCTCGCGCCCCTGGTCGTCGTCCTGCACGGCGGGGCATGGCGGGCGCCCTACGACCGGCGGCATGTGACACCGTTCGCGGACTTCCTGGCCCGGCGGGGGTTCGCGGTGGCCAATGTGGAGTACCGGCGGGGTGCGGGTGCCGGGGGTGTCGGTGCGGGGGGTGTTGACGCGGCCGGTGCCGGGTCGGTGGCCGGGCGTTGGCCCGAGACCTTCGACGACGTGGCCGCCGCGATGGACGCGCTGCCCGGGCTGGTGCGGGAGCACCTTCCGCAGGCCGACCCGCGCCGCATGGTGGTCACCGGTCACTCCGCCGGCGGCCACCTCGCGCTGTGGGCCGCGGCCCGGCACCTCCTGCCGGCCGACGCCGCGTGGCGCATCGACCGGCCGGCGCCCCTGCGCGGGGTCGTCGCCCTCGCCCCGATCGCCGACTTCACGGTCGCCGACAAACTGGACGTGTGCGGCGGCGCGTGTCGTCAACTCCTGGGTGGGGAGGAGGGGTTCACCGCGCGCGTGCCCTACGCCGACCCCGCCCTGCTGCTGCCCACGGGCATCGCGACCACCCTCGTGCAGGGCCGCAGCGACACGGTCGTACCGCAGGCGGTCGCCGAGGCCTACGCGGACGCGGCGGCCAAGGCGGGCGAGGTGGTGGGCCTGACCCTGCTGGAGGACGTCGGCCACTTCCCGCTGATCGACCCGGCGGCGGACGCGTGCGCGGTGGTGGCGGAAGAAATCGCGCAGTTGGCGTGGTGAGGCGGCCCCGGGAGCGTCTTGCGGCGCCTCCCGGTGATACCCGTAATACCTGAGAGCTACGACCGTGAAGAGCTCCCTGGCGTGACGCGGACGAGAGCCCCGGCTCCGTAACTTCCTTCCCTGACAGGCCCGATGGCCGGCCGGACGGGGAGGGACGGGGACTGTGGGGAGCAGCGGGAGGGACGGGCACGAGCGCCGCGGCGACGCGTGGCGGCGGAGGGGTGAGGGCCGGGACGAGTGGGTCGGCGACGGGACCGATCCGGCTGAGCTGCGGGCCGAGCGGGGCATCCGAGGCGACCTCGACGCCCAAGGCGGCCGGACCGACCAGCGCGGCCTCGACGACCAAGGCGGCCGGACCGACCAGCGCGGCCTCGACGACCAGGGCAGCCGGACCGTTCAGCGCGACGTCGATGCCCAACGCGGCCGGACTGCTCAGCGGGACCTCGACGACCAGGGCAGCCGGACCGTTCAGCGCGGCCTCGACGTCCAAGGCTGCGGGACCGTCCAGCGCGGCTTCGACGACCAGGGCAGCCGGACCGTTCAGCGCGACGTCGATGCCCGAGGCGGCCGGACTGCTCAGCGGGACCTCGACGACCAGGGCAGCCGGACCGTTCAGCGCGGCCTCGACGTCCAAGGCGGCTGGACTGCTCAGCGGGACCTCGACGACCAGGGCAGCCGGACCGTTCAGCGCGGCCTCGACGTCCAAGGCTGCGGGACCGTCCAGCGCGACCTCGATGCCCAAGACGAGCAGCACCTCCGCAACAAGCCCACCCCCCGTCGCGCCCCCGCGTGGCGTCGCGCTCTTCTCGCCGCCCTGGTCACCGCGGCGGTGGTGGCCCCCCTCTCCGCGGCCGCCCGCCCCGAGATCCCGTCGCCGCCTCCCGCCACGCTTCCGCAGGCCACCCCGGCCACCCTCGACGAGATCTACGCCGTCAACAGCGCCAACGCCGCCGAGGCCGCCCGCGCGGCCGAGGCCCACGGTGACACCCACCGCGCCGCGGCGGACCGGAAGTTGGCCGGCCCCGCCCGGCATCTCCTCACCTTCGACGGCAGGGGCCCCGGAAGAGCGACGGAGGTCCTCGGCGACCTCGCCCACGCCGACCACGTGGCCGTCCTGGTCCCCGGCTCCGACACCTCCCTGGACACCTACGACCGTTTCCGGGCGACGGCCGCTGCCCTGCAACGGCAGCTCACCGCCACCGCCCCGCGCGGCACCCGGACCGCGGTGGTCGCCTGGCTCGGCTACCGCACCCCCGACACCGTCAGCACCACGGTCCTCACCACAGGCAGGGCCGAGGAAGCGGCGCCCGACCTGCGCACCTTCATACGCCGACTCAGAGGCGTCGTCGGCAGCGCCGGCACCGTCTCCCTGGTCTGCCACTCCTACGGCTCGGTGGTCTGCGCCCGGGCCGCCGCCCACCTGGACGTCGACGACCTGGCCCTCGTCGGCAGCCCCGGCACCGGCGCCGACACCGCCGCGGCCCTGCACACCCCCGCCCGGGTGTGGGCGGCCAGGGGCGCGGACGACTGGGTCGCCGAGGTCCCGCACGTCAGGACCGACCTTTTCGGCGTCACCGTCGGATTCGGCACCGACCCGCTCTCCGCGGCCTTCGGCGCCCACGTCTTCGCCGCCGGTGAGGGCGGCCACAGCGACTACTTCAGCCCGGGTTCGGTCTCCCTGACCAACCTCGCCCGGATCGTCCTCGGAGACACCACGGAGGTGACCCGTGCCTGAGAACCACGCCCCCCGGGCCGGCATCGGCATACGCCAGGGCCCGGACCGCGTACTCCGGGCCGCCGACCGGATCGACGCCGCGACACCTCCCGGACGGGACCGTGCCGTCGACGCCCTGCGCGCCTTCGCGATCCTCGGGGTCGTCCTCGGCCACTGGCTGGTGACCGCCCTGGTCGCCGACGGGGGTGTCCTGCACACCGCGAGCCCGCTCCAGCACATGCCGTGGCTGGCCCCGATCTCCTGGGCCTTCCAGACCCTGGCCGTGTTCTTCCTGGTCGGCGGCCATGTGGCGACCCGCGGCTACACCTCGGCCCGCGCCCGCGGGACGACGTACCGGCAATGGCTGACGAGCCGTCTCGCGCGGCTGTTCAAGCCGGTGGCCGCCGTCCTCGCCCTGTGGACGGTGACCGCGACGGCCCTGCTGCTGACGGGCGCCCCGTACGAGACGGTCCGCACCCTGGTCAGACTCGCCCTGTCCCCGATGTGGTTCCTCCTGGTGTTCGGCGCCCTCACGGCCGCGACCCCGCTGCTGCTGCGGCTGCACCCGCTGTGGCCGCTGGCCGTCGTCCTGCACGTGGACCTCGTGCGCTTCGGACTGGGCGGCCCGGACTGGCTCGGCTGGGTGAACCTGGCGGCCGGCTGGCTGGTCCCGTACACCCTGGGCGCGGCCTGGACCCGGGGCGAGCTGGAGCGGCGGCGCGCGGGGTGGCTCCTGCTCGCGGGCGGTGCGACGGCGACCGCGGTGCTCGTCACGTGGGCGGGGTATCCGGCGTCGATGGTCGGGGTGCCGGGCGCCCCGGTGTCCAACCTGAACCCGCCGACGCTGGCCGCCGTCGCCTTCGGCCTGGCCCAGTGCGGGCTGGCCCTGCTGCTGCGCGACCGGTTGCGCGGCGCGATGCGGCGCCCTGTGATGTGGGCGGCGGTGGCCCTCGTCAACCTCTCCGCCATGACGATCTTCCTGTGGCACCAGACGGCACTGATGGCCACCACCGCCACCGGCCTCGCGCTCGGCAGGCTCCCCGGTCTGCACACCGTGCCCGACGGATGGGGCTGGGTGGCGGCCCGGACGGCCTGGCTCCCGGTGTTCGTCCTCGTCCTCGCCGTCTGCCGGTCGGCCTTCCGGTCCTTCGAGCAGGGGCCGCGCCGGGTCGGGGGCCGTCCGTCCCGGGTGGTCCGGGTGCACCGCCGGACCGATCGCGCGGCAACGCAGGAGGCGCGTCGTGCCTAGGGTGGTCGGCGTGAGGGAGACGGGGGTCGGGCAGGTGGTCAAGGACCGGGTGCGGCGCTGGCTGGGAGTGCTGCGCGCCGACCTGTGCACGCTGCGGGTCGACCCACTGCCCCCGTCCGTCTGGTTGCGCTGGCTGCCGCACGGCCTGGCGTGCCTGGTCGCCTTCGGGGTCACGGTCGGCGCCGTGGCGCAGCTCCAGGACAACGGCGGAGTGGGCGCCAGCCTCGCCTTCGCGATCGGTCTCGCCCAGGGGGCCGCCGTGGTGTGCGCGCTGTGGCGGCCCGTCCCGGCGTGGTGGCTCTCGACCGCGGCCATGGTGGTCGGCGCCGTCGAGGTGCGCAGACAACTGCTGGCCGGCGGCGCGCACGACTTCACCTGGCCCTGGTCCGCCGGTGGAATCGTCGGACACATGGTCGTCCTGCTGCTGCTCGCCCTGCGGGTGCCCGCGCGCGTGGCCGCCGAGGCGCTGGCGGTGACGCTGCTTCTCACGTACCTCGTCGAGGGCGTGCTGGGCGCGGCCGACTTCCAGCCCACCGGGGTCCTGGCGGCCACCCTGTTCACCGTGGTGGTGGTGCTCGGCACCGCCCTGCGGGGGCGGCGGGAGGCCAGCAGGGCGCTCGTCGCGCAGACCACGCTGACCGCCGAGGAGCGGGCCCGGCGCACCCTGCTGGAGGAGCGCAGCCGGATCGCGCGCGAGCTGCACGACGTCGTCGCCCACCACATGTCCGTCATCTCGATCCAGGCGCAGGTCGCCCCGCACCTCGTCGAGAACCCCTCCGCGGAACTCCGGGAGAACCTCGACGGCATCCGGCAGAACGCGCTGGAGGCGCTGACCGAGCTGCGCCGGGTCCTGGGCGTGCTGCGGGCCGAACACCCCGACAGCGCGCAGGAGTTCGCCGACCCCGTCACCGGCACCGCCCCGCACGCCCCGCAGCCCACCCTCGACCGGCTCGACGCGCTGGTGGAGAACACCCGGGCGGCCGGACTGAGCGTCGAGGTCGACGTGCGGGGCGTCCGGCGGCCCCTGCCGTCCGGTGTGGAGCTGTCGGCGTACCGCATCGTGCAGGAGGCGCTGAGCAACGTCCTGCGCCACGCGCCCGGCGCGACCGCCTCCGTCGCGCTCGTCCACTACCGGCACGGGGTGGACGTGCGCATCGCCAACTCCCGTCCCACCCGCAGCGTGGCCACCTCACCGGGCGCGGGACACGGACTGCTCGGCATGCGGGAGCGGGCCGCCATGCTGGGCGGGACACTGCGCGCCGGCCCCCGCCCCGACGGCGGCTACGAGGTGGCCGCGTATCTTCCGACGGCGCCCCCGGGCGACCCCGACCAGGTCAGCGAATCCAAGGACGGCACCGCATGACGAGCAGCCCCATCCGCGTACTCATCGCCGACGACCAGCAGATGGTCCGGCAGGGCTTCAGCGTGCTGCTGGCCGCCCAGCCCGGCATAGAGGTGGTCGGGCAGGCGGTCGACGGCCTGGACGCCGTCGCCAAGGTCGCCGAACTCGTCCCGGACGTCGTCCTGATGGACATCCGCATGCCCGAGCTGGGCGGCATCGAGGCCACCCGCCGCATCACCGGCGAGCGCCCGGAGATCAGGGTCCTGGTGCTGACCACCTTCGACCTCGACGAGTACGTCTACGAGGCGCTGCGGGCCGGCGCCTCCGGGTTCCTGCTGAAGGACGCCTCCGCGGAGCAGCTCGCCGAGGCCGTGCGTGTGGTGGCGGCCGGGGACGCGCTGCTCGCGCCCGGCATCACCCGGCGGCTGATCGCCGAGTTCTCCCGTCTCGACAAGCGGCCCCGCGCCCCGCTCAAGAGCCGGGTCGGCGAGCTGACCGAGCGCGAGACGGAGGTCCTCGCGCTGATCGCGCAGGGCCTGTCCAACGCCGAGATCGCCGAACGCCTCGTCGTGGCCGAGCAGACCGTGAAGACGCACGTGGGCCGCATCCTGGTGAAGCTGGGCCTCCGGGACCGCACGCAGGCCGCGGTGTTCGCGTACGAGTCGGGGCTGGTGCGACCTGCGGGCTACTGATCGGCCGCCCCCCGGTACCCGTAGTACCTGAGAGGGACGCCGGAGGACCCGTCTCGCTGGTGACGACGGGGACCGCGGTCCCCGCCTACCGTTCTGAACGTGACCGATACGACCGAGACGCACATGACACCGCCGCGCGGCGGCAGCGGCGGGTACGACACGTACAAGTCCCGCAGCCCGGAGTTCAGAGCAGCCGTGGAGGCCCTGCGCGGCCTGCGGCACGACCTGATCAGTGACGCCCTCCCCTACCGTCCGCTGCCTCCGACCCCCGTCTCCAGGGGCCTTCCCCGTCTGCTGCACGGCCGCCTGCGGGAGTACGCGGTCTGGACGCCGCACGCGCTGATCACCGCTGCCGGCCTGCTCGCGATGGTCATCGGGGCGGACAACAGCGGCCGCGGTGCGACCACCAACCTCTTCGTCGGCCTGTGCGCCCTGGTTCCGGTCCTGCTGACCATGGTGCGGCCGGTCATGGCCTTCTGGGTGTCGCTGGCCGCGACCGCGGTCGCCTATCCGGTGGCCTTCGTCAACTCCTGGCAGCAGGGCTGGCCGTGGCTGCCGGGCGGCTTCGCCTGCCACCTGGTGGTGCTCACCGTGGTGGCGATACGCACCAGGCCGCGTACGGCGGCCTGGATGTGGCTGCTGACCGGGGTCTACGGGGTGGTGTGGCAGGGTGCCCTCGGCGCCGGTCACTACTACCGCTCCAACACCGTGGAGGTGCTCTTCGTCTCCGCGCTGTGCCTGCTCGCCGTGACCGTCTGGCACATACGCCGGGACGCCCAGCAGACGGTGACCGCCCAGCAGACGGTGACCGCCCACGAGCGCTCCCGCCGCACCCTCCTGGAGGAGCGCACCACCATCGCCCGCGAGCTGCACGACGTGGTCGCCCACCACATGTCGGTCGTCGCCATCCAGGCGGAGGCGGCCCCCTACCGGGTGGAGAACCCGCCGCCCGAGCTGGAGAAGGCGTTCGCCACCATCCGGGAGAACGCGGTGGCGGCCCTCACCGAGCTGCGCCGGGTCCTCGGCGTGGTCCGCGCCGAGGACTACGAGGCCCCGGACGCCCCGCAGCCCACCCTCGCCGACCTCGACGCCCTCCTCGACAACGTGCGGGAGGCGGGCCTGAGCGTCGACAAGGCGGTCACCGGAGCGGTCCGCGAACTCCCGCAGGGCGTGGAGCTGTCGGCCTACCGGATCGTCCAGGAGGCACTGAGCAACACCCTGCGGCACGCCCCCGGGGCGAGCGCACGGGTCGAGATCGGATACGTCCTGGGCGGCCTGGGCCTGCGCATGGTCAACGGCCCGCGCCCCGAGCTGTCGCTGCTGAAGCCCTCGCCCGGAGCGGGCCACGGCATCACCGGCATGCGGGAGCGGGTCTCCATGCTGGGCGGCGAGATGACGGCCGGCGCCACGGACGACGGCGGGTACGAGGTCACGGTGTTCCTGCCGGTGCCGCTCAGGGACGAGGGGGAGGCATGACGATCCGGGTCCTGGTCGCGGACGACCAGATGATGGTCCGCGAGGGATTCTCGGTGCTGCTGAACGCGATGCCGGACATCGAGGTGGTCGGCGAGGCCGTCAACGGCCGCGAGGCGGTGGACCGGGTCCGTGAACTCGCCCCCGACGTGGTCCTGATGGACATCCGGATGCCGGAGCTGAACGGCATCGAGGCGACCAGGGAGATCGTCGCCGCCGACAGTACGGCGAAGGTCCTGGTCCTGACCACCTTCGACCTCGACGAGTACGTGTACCAGGCCCTGCGCGCGGGCGCCTCAGGCTTCCTCCTCAAGGACGCCTCGGCCCGTCAACTCGCCGAGGGGGTGCGGGTGGTGGCGTCCGGTGAGGCACTCCTGGCGCCCTCGGTCACCAGGCGTCTGATCACGGAGTTCTCCAAGCTGTCCCAGTCCCCGAGGCTCATGGCCTCGGCCCACACGGCCTACGGCGACCTCACCGACCGCGAGACGGAGGTGCTGATCCTCATCGCCCAGGGCCTGTCCAACTCGGAGATGGCCGAGCGCCTGGTGGTGGCCGAGTCCACGATCAAGACCCACGTCAGCCGCATCCTGGTGAAGCTGGGCCTCAGGGACCGCACCCAGGCAGCGGTGTTCGCGTACGAGGCACGGCTGGTGACACCGAGGTAGGGGCCGGGCAGGGGAGCGCGGTGCCGTGACGGGCCGTTTCCCGGCAGGTGTCAGTCCTCCAGGCGGACCGGCATCAGGATCGAGAAGCCGCTCTCGTCGTCGGGGCGGCGGATCGCGATCGGGGCGGTGGGAGCCGTGAGCTCCAGGACCAGCCGGTCCCGGCCGCCGGCGGCCAGCGCGTTCAGCAGGAACCCGCGGTTGACCGCGACACGGTCCGGGCCGCCGGCGTCGCCGTTACCGTCACCGTCGGAGGCACCCTCGCCCTCACCCTCGCCGTCGCCGCAGAGGGTCACCGTGCCCTCGTCCGTCACCCGGAGCACGCTGAGGTCGTGCGTTCCGCTCTCGTCGCGGCGGACAGGGCCCGTCTCAAGGGCCTCGCGGAAGTCCGCGACCTCGACGAGGGCGCTGCGGTCGCCGGTCCGGGGGAGGAGACGACGGTAGTCGGGGAAGTCGTGGTCGAGGCACCGGCCGGCCGCCTGCCGGTCCCCGGCCTCCAGGGTCACGCGGTCCCCGTCGAGCGCGAGCCGCACGACTCCCTCGTCGTGCAGGAGCGCCCGCATCGCGTCGGCGAGCGGGCTGGGCACGATGACCTGGACACGGCTCTCGACAGCTCCGTCGACGCCGGCCCGTGCGACGGCCATGCGGTACCGGTCGGTGGCCACGACGTGGAGGTTCCCGCCCTCGATGTCGAACAGGACCCCGCGGAGCATCGGCAGCTCCGGGTCGGTGCCCGCCGCGAAGCGGACGGTGTCCAGTGCGGCCGCCAGCGCGGGCGCGGCGACGGTCAACCGGAGGGTGGCGGTACGGAGCGGTGTCATGAGGTTCTCCCGTCGGTCGAGCAGTGTTCGGAGTGCGGAGAACTCGGCGCGGGCGTCGGACAGACCCCGTTCGAGACGGCGCAGGTGTGCCGAGAGCAGGTGCCGGACCAGCTCGGTGTCCGCGCCGGACCAGGTGGCCAGCACCAGCCGGATGTCCGCCAGTGCCATCCCGGACCGGCGCAGCCGGGCCAGCAGCCGGGCCTCGTCGAGCTGCCCCGGTGCGTACCAGCGGTATCCGCTCACCGGATCCACCCAGGCCGGTACGAGCACCCCGGCGCGGTCGTAGAACCGCAGGGCGCTCACGCCCAGTCCGCTGTCGCGAGCCATCCCGCCGATGCTGCGCATGTCGTTCTCCACGCCCCGAACTCTGGGCCCTGCACAAGGTCGAGGGTCAACCCGCGCCCCGGACCCGAGAGAACCCCCCTGGTCAGAAGCCCGCCTTCCGGGCTAGCGTCCCCGCATGGCAGCCTTCGATCCCTGGGACCCGGCGTTTCTCGCCGACCCGTACCCCGCCTACGCCGAGCTCCGCGCCAAGGGCCGTGTGCAGTACTACGAGCCCACGGACCAGTGGCTCGTCCCGCACCACGCGGACGTCTCCGCGCTGCTCAGGGACCGCAGGCTCGGGCGGACCTACCAGCACCGGTTCACGCACGAGGAGTTCGGCCGGACGGCACCTCCGGCGGAGCACGAGCCGTTCCACACGCTCAACGACCACGGGATGCTCGACCTGGAGCCGCCGGACCACACCCGGATCCGGCGGCTGGTGTCCAAGGCGTTCACCCCGCGCACGGTCGAGCGGCTCAAGCCGTACGTGACCGGCCTGGCCGGTGAACTGGTGGACCGCCTGGTCGCGGCGGGCGGCGGGGACCTGCTGACCGATGTCGCCGAGCCGCTCCCCGTGGCGGTGATCGCCGAGATGCTGGGCATCCCGGAGGCGGACCGGGCGCCGCTGCGGCCCTGGTCGGCGGACATCTGCGGGATGTACGAGCTGAACCCTGCGCAGGACGTGGCGGACAGGGCGGTGCGGGCCTCCGTCGAGTTCTCGGAGTATCTGCGGGAGCTGATCGCCGAGCGTCGCAAGGAGCCCGGCGACGACCTGATCTCGGGGCTGATCGCCGCGCACGACGAGGGCGACCGGCTCACCGAGCAGGAGATGATCTCCACCTGCGTCCTGCTGCTCAACGCGGGTCACGAGGCCACCGTGAACGCCACGGTCAACGGCTGGTGGGCGCTGTTCCGCAACCCCGGCGAGCTGAGCGCGCTCCGCGCCGACCACTCCCTCGTCCCGGGGGCCGTCGAGGAGCTCATGCGCTACGACACCCCGCTCCAGCTCTTCGAGCGCTGGGTGCTGGACGAGATCGAGATCGACGGGACGACCGTCCCGAGGGGCGCCGAGATCGCGCTGCTCTTCGGTTCCGCCAACCACGACCCCGAGGTGTTCCGGGAGCCCGAGCGCCTCGACCTGGCCCGCGCCGACAACCCGCACATCTCCTTCAGCGCCGGCATCCACTACTGCATCGGCGCGCCCCTGGCCCGGATCGAACTGGCCGCCTCCATGACCGCCCTGCTGGAGCGGGCCCCGACGCTGACCCTGGCGGCGGAGCCGGAACGCAAGCCGAACTTCGTGATCCGGGGTCTGGAGGGACTGCCCGTCCGCGTCGGCTAGGGCCGCCGACGGTCCCGCAGCCGCACCAGCAGGGTGAGCACGAGCAGCGGCAGGAAGGCTCCGCCCAGCGCCACGAGCGGCAGCTCCGTGAGCAGGACCGTGACGTCCATGCCCTCGTTCTCGAAGCCGCCGCCCAGGTGGCGCCGGGTGCGGGGCATGGACAGCCACAGCAGTGGGGCCGCCGTCGCGCCCAGTGCCGACAGCGCGCAGCCCCCGCAGGTCACCGCGTCCGTGCCCGGTCTCCGCATGCCGTGAGGGACGCGCCGCGCCCCTCGGGCGGTTCACGTGGTCAGGTCACGGCGCCGAAGGCCCGCGAGGCCCGTGGCGACGAGGGCCGCCGCCAGCGCGGTCAGGGCCAGCACCGGCCCCCACCGCATCCCGCCGCCCGGCAGCTTCGGCAGGTGGCCGAAGGGGGAGAGGTCCAGCACCGTCTGCGGGACGTCCAGCGCCGGGCCGACCCAGCCGATCAGCAGCACCGCCCCGGCGACACCCCAGGCCAGCGGAGCCAGGCGCGGGGCGAGGCCGTACAGCAGGACCGTGAGCCCTCCGATCACCCACACCGCCGGGATCTGGACCAGGCTCGCGCCCAGGACGGGGCCGACCCGCTCGCCGTAGCCGGCGGCGAGACCGAGGCCGGCGAGCAGCATGACGAGGGCCGAGCCACCGAAGGCGATCACCAGGTGGCCCGCGGCCCATCGCAGCCGGCCCACCGCGTTCGCCAGCACCGGTTCCGCCCGCATCGAGGTCTCCTCGCCGTGCAGCCGCAGCACCGACGCGACGACGTACAGCGCGGCCACCAGGCCCAGCATCCCGGTCATCGAGGCGAGGAACGCGTCCGTGATCCCGGACTGTCCGCCCATCCGCTCGAAGATCTCGCGGGCCTTGGCGTTGTCGCCGACCAGGTCGGCGACGCCGTCGGTCAGACCGCCGTAGACCACCCCGGCGAGGAGGAAGCCGATCGACCAGCCGAGCAGTGCGCCCCGCTGGAGCCGCCAGGCCAGCGCGCCCGCGGTGCCGAGGCGGCCGGACGCGGGGCCAGGGCGCGTCGGCACGAAGCTCATGCCCACGTCCCTGCGGCCCGCGAGGACGTAGGCCAGCGCGCCCTGGACCGCCACGGCCGCCGCGAACAGCAGCAGCACCCACCAGCGTTCGCCGGCGAAGGGGCGGAGCTGCGACAGCCAGCCGAGCGGCGACAGCCAGGTCAGCACCGAGGTCCCTCCCCCGGAGCCGGACGCCTGGGAGGCGTCCCCGGGCGTGGCCGCGTCGCCCGCCGCCCGCAGCACGAACGCGACGCCCAGCACCCCCGCCGTCACGCCCCGCGCCAGCCGCGCGCTCTCCGTCACCTGCGCGACGATCGCGGCCGTCGTGGCGAACAGCATGCCCACCGCGGCGAGGCCCAGCCCGAGCGCCAGCGCGCCCGCGACTCCCCGGTTCGCGAGGCCGGCCGTCACCAGCAGGGCCAGCACCCCGTTCGCCACGGCCGCCGCGAGCAGCGCGGCCGTCAGCGAGGCCCGCCGGCCCACCACGCCCGACGAGAGCATCTCCTGCCGGCCGCTCTCCTCCTCGTCGCGGGTGTGGCGTACGACGACCAGGAGGCCGGTCGCGGCGGCGAGCGCCCCGGCGTAGACGCCGACGCGCCAGGCGGTGAGGGCGCCGAGGGAGTCGTCGAAGACGGGGCCGATCAGCGCGCGCAGGGAGGAGTTGGCGGCCACCTGGTGCAGCAGGTCGGCGCGCTCGGCCTCGGTGCCGTACAGGCCCTTGAGGGTGTTCGGCATGGAGAGGACCATGAGGGCGTTCACCGCCACCCACACCGGGATCATCAGCCGGTCGCGGCGCAGGTTGAAGCGCAGGAGCACGCCGGTGCCCGTCAGGGAGGTCATGACGCCGTGGCCTCGTCCTGGTAGTGCCGCAGGAACAGTTCCTCCAGCGTCGGCGGTGTCGAGGTCAGCGAGCGCACCCCGGACTCGCTCAACTGCCGCAGCACGCCGTCCAGTCGGTCGGTGTCCACCTGGAGCCGGACCCGGTGGCCCTGGACGTCGAGGTCGTGGACGCCGGGCAGGTGGGCAAGTCCGTCGGGGGCGCCCGCCAGTTCAGCCGTGACGCTGGTGCGGGTGAGGTGGCGCAGCTCGGCCAGTGAACCCGACTCCACGGTGCGGCCGCGCCGGATGATGCTGACCCGGTCGCAGAGTTCCTCGACCTCGCTGAGGATGTGCGAGGACAGCAGGACCGTACGGCCGCGCTCGCGCTCCTCCTCCACGCAGCGCTGGAAGACCTCCTCCATCAGCGGGTCGAGGCCCGAGGTCGGCTCGTCCAGGATCAGCAGGTCCACGTCCGAGGCGAACGCGGCGACCAGGGCGACCTTCTGGCGGTTGCCCTTCGAGTAGGTGCGGCCCTTCTTGGTGGGGTCCAGCTCGAAGCGCTCGACGAGCTCGGCACGCCTGGCGGGATCGAGTCCGCCGCGCAGCCGGCCGTAGAGGTCGATGACCTCGCCGCCGGAGAGGTTGCGCCACAGGGTCACGTCGCCGGGGACGTAGGCGGTGCGGCGGTGCACCTCGACGGCGTCCGCCCACGGGTCGCGGCCCAGGACCTGCGCGGCCCCGGAGTCGGCGCGCAGCAGGCCGAGCAGGACGCGGATGGCGGTCGACTTGCCGGCGCCGTTGGGGCCGAGGAAGCCGTGCACCTCGCCGGTCTCGACGTCCAGGTCGAGGCCGTCGAGCGCGTGGGTCCTGCCGAACGACTTGTGCAGTCCGGAGACGGTGATGGCCTTGGTCATGTTTCAGAACGTACACTTACTTCAGAAATTTGTGAAGTTACGGAAGCCTATGAAGTCCGGCTAGGGTGGAGGCATGACGGAGCCGAAGGCGGTGGAACGGGACCCGGAAGCGGTCTCACGGTTCGTGGAGCGGTTCGCGGCCCACCTGGTCGAGGCCGGATTGCAGAGGATGCCGGCCCGGGTCTTCGCGGCCCTGCTCGCCTCCGACAGCGGCGCCCTGACCTCCGCCGAACTCAGCGAGCAGTTGCAGATCAGCCCGGCGGCCGTCTCCGGGGCCGTGCGCTATCTCGCGCAGGTGCACATGCTGTCGCGCGAGCGCGAGCCCGGATCGCGGCGGGAGCGCTACCGGGTCCACTCCGACCAGTGGTACCACGCGCTCACCAACCGCGAGGCGATCATCAAGCGGTGGGAGGACGCCCTGCGCGAGGGCGTCGCCAGCCTGGGCGCCGGCACACCGGCAGGACACCGCCTGGCCGAGACCCTGGCCTTCTTCGAGTTCATCGAGAAGGACGTGGCGCAGATGATGGACCGCTGGAGAACCCACCGCGCCAAGCTGTTCGGCGCCTGACGCTCCGTCTCACCGGTGCCCGGGACGGCTCTCCAGGAGACCAGTGGGCCCCGAGCGAAGTCTTAAGCGGAGGTTAGATCCGGCCGCCCTGTCTGGTTGAGTCCGTGGAGTTCGGTCACGCTGCTGTGACCTGCGGTGATGTGGCATCGCCGCAGCCGTGCACCCCTCTGACGGACAGGAGACACCTGTGTCCACGAGCCCTCGGAACGGCCCCTGGAAAGCGATCATCGGCGGCTCGATCGGCAACATGATCGAGTGGTACGACTGGTTCGTCTACTCGACGTTCTCCGTCTACTTCGCCTCGGCGTTCTTCCCCGAGGGTGATGCGACCTCCCAACTCCTGCACACCGCGGGCATCTTCGCGGTCGGCTTCTTCATGCGGCCCGTCGGCGGCTGGCTGCTCGGCCGGCTCGGTGACCGCAAGGGCCGCAAGGCCGCCCTCAACGTCACCGTGCTGCTGATGTCGGCCAGCGCCCTCCTCATCGCCCTCGCCCCCACCCACGCCCAGGCCGGGTACGGGGGCGCGGCCGTGCTGCTGCTCGCGCGGATGCTCCAGGGCATGTCGGTGGGCGGTGAGTACGCGGCCAGCGCGACCTATCTCGCCGAGGCCGCGCCGCCCGGCCGGCGCGGCTTCTTCTGCAGTTTCCAGATGGTGTCCATGAAAGTCGGCCAGCTCATCGGGCTCAGCCTCCAGATCCTGCTCCAGCAGACGATGTCCGAGCAGACGCTGTCCTCCTGGGGCTGGCGCGTCCCGTTCGTCATCGGCGCGCTCGGTGCCGCGGTCGTGTTCTACCTGCGCCGCAGCCTGGTGGAGACCGAGGCGTACGAGGAGGCCGTCGAGGAGGTCGGTGCGGCGAAGGAGCGCGGCACCCTGCGCGGGCTGTGGGAGTACCGGCGCACGGTCGCCCTCGTCATCGGCTTCAGCATGGGCGGCACCCTGGCCGACTACACGTACTCGACGTACATGACCAAGTACCTGTCCAACACCGCGGGGCTCAGCAGGACCGACGCCTCTCTCGTGAGCTTCGCCGCGATCCTCGTCTTCATCTGCGTACAGCCGCTGGCGGGCGCGCTGTCGGACCGCGTCGGCCGGCGTCCGCTGCTGATCTCCTTCGGCGTCGGCGCGATGCTGTTCACGGTGCCGCTGATGACGGCGATGGGGCATGTGTCGACGTTCGGCAGCGCCCTGCTGCTGATGATCGCCGGACTGCTGATCATCACCGGCTACACCTCGATGAGTGCCCTGGTGAAGACCGAGCTGTTCCCGGCCCGCATCCGCGCCCTCGGCGTGGCCCTGCCCTACGCCCTAGCCAACGCCCTGTTCGGCGGCACCGCGGAGTACGTCGCCCTGTGGTTCAAGGACGCCGGGCTCGAATCCGGCTTCTACTGGTACGTCAGCGGATGCGCCGCCGTCTCGCTCATCGTGTACCTGACCATGCGGGAGACCCGGGACGTCTCCCTCGCAGGTGCCGAGGCGGTCACGAAGCCGGCTCTCAGGGTCGGGGCCTAACCTGCCCCGCATGCGCGTGCTGCTGATCGAGGACGACGTCCGGCTGGCCGACGCCCTCGCCACGGCCCTCTTCGAGCGCGGACACCTGGTCGAGCGGGTGTCCCGCGCCGACGAGGGGCTGCGCCGCAAGGACCGCGCCGACTTCGTCCTCCTCGACCTCGGGCTGCCCGACATGGACGGTCTCGACATGCTGCGGCGGCTGCGCCGGGTCTCGTCCGTCCCCGTGATCGTCCTCACCGCGCGCTGCGACGAACGGGCGGTCCTCGCGGGGCTGCACGGTGGCGCCGACGACTACCTCACCAAGCCGTTCCGGATCAGGGAACTGCTGGCCCGGATGGAGGCCGTGCACCGGCGCAAGCCCTGGAGCCCGCGGGCCGGCGGCGACGCGGGACCGCGTGAGGTGGACGTCGGGGACGTGCACATCGACCTGTCGGCCCGGGGTGTGACGGTGGCGGGGGTCGCCGTGGTGCTGACGGCCCGCGAGTTCGACGTACTGGCGCTGCTCGCCCGCAGTCCCGGGGTGGTCAGGAGCCGCGAGGAGATCCTGGACGCCGTCTGGGGGGACGCCTTCCTCGCCGCGTCCCGGTCGCTAGACGTGCATGTGCGGGGGATCAGGGCGAAGACGGGCCGCCCGGAACTGATCCGCACCCACCGGGGCGTGGGCTACCGGCTGGGGATCTGATGAGCGTTCCTCGCGGGCCGGTTCTCTGATGCGGCGTCGGCTCCTCGTCACCTATCTCGCCCTGATCGGCGGTGTGCTGCTCGCGCTCGCCGTCCCCCTGGGGCTGGCCTACGCCCAGGAGCGCACCGCCGAGCTGCTGCTGGCCCGGCGGGCGGACGCCACCCGGCTCGCGGATCTCGCCGAGCAGGCGATCCAGGAGAGCGACACCGCCGTACTGCGCGCCGAGGCCACGCGGTACGCCTCCCTGTACGGGGCGCCCGTCCGGATCGTCCGTGGCAGCGGCACCGTGCTGGCCGAGGCGGGCGGTGCGGTGCGCGGCGGTGCGGGTCCGCTGCGGCGGGCGCTGGCGGGCCGGACCACCGCACGGCTCCCGCTGGTCACGGTGTTCGGGCCGGACCGTGTGGTGATCGCCGAGCCGGTGGGCAGCGACGCGCAGGTCACCGGCGTCGTGCTGCTCGCCGCTCCGACCACCGACGCCCGCGGGGACGTGACCGTCGTATGGCTGGCGCTGGCCGGGGCGGCCGCCGCCGCGTTCGTCCTCGCCGTCGAGGCCGCGCGACGCCTGGCCCGGTGGACCCTGCGACCGGTGGCCGAACTGGACGCGGTCACCGAGGCCATCGCCCGCGGCCGGATGAGCGCCCGGATCTCCGGCACCCGGGGCGGACCGTCCGAACTGCGGCGGCTGGAGGAGCGGTTCAACTCCATGGCCGACGCCGTGGCCGCCGCTCTCGACAGACAGCGCGCCTTCGTCTCCGACGCCTCCCACGAGCTGCGCACCCCGCTCGCCGTGCTGTCGCTCCGCCTGGAGAACCTGCGCCCGCACCTCAGGGCCTCCGGGGCGGAGCGGTACGGGCAGGCGATGGAGGAGATGGACCGGGTCGGCGTGCTCCTGGAGGACCTCCTCACCCTGGGCCGGATCGAGGCCCGGGGCGCGGTCCCGGCCCGCCCCGTCGATCTCGTGGCGGAACTCGCCCCCCGGCTGCGGGCGTGGGCCGAGGTGACGGCCGCGGCCGGACCGCGTCTGCGGACGACGCTGCCGGACGCCCTGGTGGTGTGGTGCCCACCGGACACGGTGGGCCGCGTCGCCGACATCGCCGTCGACAACGCGGTCAAGTTCGTACCGGCCGACGGGCACATCGACGTCAGCCTGCGCACCGGCGAGGGCGGAGCCGTGGTGCTGCGGGTCGCCGACGACGGCCCGGGCCTCGACCCCGCGGAACTCACCGCCGCCCGCGCCCGCTTCTGGCGCTCCCCGCGCCACGGCGGGGTGGAGGGCAGCGGCCTCGGACTCGCCATCGCCGACGAACTCGCGCACGCGGCGGGCGGCACGCTGGACCTGCGGTCGGCCGAACCGAGGGGACTGATCGTGGAGTTCCGGCTGGGGGCAGAGCGATAACGAACCGAGGGACACCGGCCATGGCCCACCGCGCGGCGGGGCGGGGAGCAGGAGAGCGGTGGACGCCGGCCGTGGCCCGACCCACTACCACCCGGGACGCCCCCGGTCCCGCCCCTGCTGACCGAGAGCCGGCCACCGCGCCCGGCGGCCCGGCGGTGGGACGGGGAGCGGGAGAGCGGGACGCCGGCCCGGGTGACGGGCCGTGGCCCGACCCACTACCACCCGGGACGCCCCCGGGCCCGCCCCTGCTGACCGAGAGCCGGTCACCGCGCACGGCGGCCCCACGGCGGGGCGGGGAGCGGTAGCGGCGCCGACAACACCGCCAGCCGGGGCGCGGCCGCACCGCTCGGCCGGCGGCCGGCCAGGCGGTCGTAGAGCCGTCGGTCGGCGGGCGAGAGGCGGCCGGGGATTCGCAGAGGCTGTCGGCCCCCCCACCGCCTGTCGGCCCCCCACCGACTGTCGCCCCCCGCACCCGTCAGCCGTACACGCTCCGGTAGTACCGCACCGCCCCCGGATGCAGCGGTACCGGGTCCGTGCCGATGGCGTAGCGCTCGTCCAGGTACGCGCCCGGCACCTCGGGGCCCGGCAGGGTCTGACGGGCCCCGAAGATCGCCCGGGTCACCTCGTACGCCGGCCCGGCCGGCAGACCGGAGCGGGCCATCAGGTACGTCGGCACCCCGACCGTGGGTGTCTCGGCGACCTGCCCGTAGGTGCCGGCCGGGATGGTGACATCGACGTAGGCCGGGCCGTGCCGCTCGCGCAGCGCCCCGGCGAGGCCGCCCAGCGGGATCATCCGCACGGCCAGGTCCTCGGCCAGCTCGGTGAGCGCGTCGGCCGGCACGCCGCTGGACGCGAAGAACGCGTCGATCTCGCGGCGCCGCAACGCCGTCACCGAGTCGTCGAGGCCCAGATGGCGGGGCCGTACCGGCCGGGTCAGCCCCGAGGCGGCCAGGACCCGCTCGGCCACGGTGACGGTGCCGGAACCTGTGACGCCCAGGGAGACCCGCCGCCCGGCCAGATCGGCGACGGCCCGTATCCCGGCATCGGGGTGGGCCACCAGATGCGTGTAGTTCAGGTACATGCGGGCCAGCGCCATGACCGGCTCCGGGGAGCCGAACTCGCCGGCCCCCTCGAACGCGTCCGCCGCGCTGTCACCCAGCGCCAGCGCGAGATCGGCGCCACCGGAGCCGAGCAGCCGCAGGTTGTCCACGCTCGCCGAGGTGTTCACGACGCGCACCATGAGGGACGGCACCCGCCGGTCGATCTCCCCGGCCAGCCGCCTGCCGAAGATCCCGTACGGCGCTCCCGCCACGCCGGTGGCCAGGACGAGCCGCCGCGCCCGTGCCCGCCCGGGCCCCGCGACGGGCACCGAGGCGGCGAGACCGGCCAGCACGGCGAGCACCGCGCGGCGCGGGAGGCGGCGGTCCGGGCGGGAGGCGACGGTCACCGGGCGAGAATACGGCGGCCACCTGTGCCCCCGTACGAAACGGACCCGCGACCCCTGGGCACCGCTCACATCCCCGGCAGCACCAACCGCAGTGCCCGCTCCCGGACCGTCCACGTGCGCCTTCGTACCGGTCCCACCACCCCCGTGTCGGCCCGGTACCGGAAGTCCGTGCCCGTGACGGTGACCGTGCGGCCGGTGGCCAGCAGGGGGGACGCCTCCGCGCCCACCGACAGGGGGCGGACCTCCACTGAGGCGAGACCCGCGCCCAGGCCGGCCCCCGGCGTCACCCACACCGCCTCCAAGGGCTGGTCCAGGTCCACCAGGGTCACCCCGTCGACCTGCACCCGCAGCCGTGAGGGCCCGGGGACGGCGGGCGCGGTCTCCCGGGCGGGCCGGGCCGGCACCAGGGTGCGGACGAGGGACTGGCAGGTCCGCAGCCAGGGCCGCGCGGCCTCCGCGGGCTCCTCCCGCGCGGCAGGGGCGGGGATCCGCAGCGCGCCGAGGACCACCCCGTCGCTGTCGTCCACCAGCATGTCCAGCCGCCGCTCGGCGCCCTCCAGGACCGCCCGGGCGGCCGCCACCGCCCCCGTGGGCACGCCCAGCGCGTGGGCGACGCCGAGGACCGGTCCGACCGGCACCACCGACAGCGGGCATCCGGCCAGCTCCCGCTGCCGGTGCAGCAGCACCACGGTCCGCATCAGCGCGCGGTCGTCCCCGACCACCACCGGCCGCCGCGAGCCGCGCCGGGCCAGCGCCCGGGCGAACTCCTCGGGGCTGTCCGGCAGACACACCTTCGTCGCCGCACCCGCGCTGAGCACGTCTTTCACGATCCGTACGGACTCGCCGTCCGTCTGCCGGGCGACCGGGTCGATGACCACCAGTAGCTGATCGGACGTCGCGGAAGTCGCCACCTCGGCCATGCCTCGCTTCCTCGGGTAGCATCTTTGTGCAAGAGCCCCTTGCGCTATTGCGCCAGGGGCTTCGTCTATTCCGGGGCATCCGGGTCCGACGGGCAGCGGCCGACGACGGCCGTGGTGCACGCGACGGAGGAACCGTACGCGTACGCCCCCGACCTTGGACATGCCCCGCCCGGAAGGGGTGTACGCGCGTGCCCGCACTTGTGCTGCTCGGTGCTCAGTGGGGTGACGAAGGCAAGGGAAAGGCGACCGACCTGCTCGGTGGCTCGGTGGACTATGTGGTGCGCTACCAGGGCGGCAACAACGCCGGCCACACGGTAGTCGTGGGCGATCAGAAGTACGCCCTCCACCTCCTCCCTTCCGGAATCCTGTCTCCGGGGTGCACCCCGGTCATCGGCAACGGTGTCGTCGTCGATCCGTCGGTCCTGTTCTCCGAGCTGAACGGACTGAACGACCGCGGCGTCGACACCTCCAAGCTCCTGATCAGCGGTAACGCCCACGTCATCACGCCGTACAACGTCACCGTGGACAAGGTGACGGAACGCTTCCTCGGAAAGCGCAAGATCGGCACGACGGGGCGCGGCATCGGACCGACCTACGCGGACAAGATCAACCGCGTGGGCATCCGGATCCAGGACCTGTACGACGAGTCGATCCTGACCCAGAAGGTCGAGGCGGCCCTCGACGGCAAGAACCAGCTCCTGACCAAGGTCTTCAACCGCCGGGCCATCGAGGTCGGCCAGGTCGTCGAGGAGCTGCTGGGCTACGCCGACAAGCTGAAGCCGTACGTCGCCGACACGGTCCTGGTCCTCAACCAGGCCCTGGAGCAGGACAAGGTCGTCCTGTTCGAGGGCGGCCAGGGCACGCTCCTGGACATCGACCACGGCACGTACCCGTTCGTCACGTCCAGCAACCCCACCGCGGGCGGGGCGTGCACGGGCGCGGGCGTGGGCCCGACGAAGATCAGCCGGGTCATCGGCATCCTCAAGGCGTACACGACCCGGGTCGGCTCGGGGCCGTTCCCGACCGAGCTGTTCGACGAGGACGGCGAGGCGCTGCGCCGCATCGGCGGTGAGCGGGGTGTCACCACCGGCCGTGACCGTCGCTGCGGCTGGTTCGACGCGGTGATCGCCCGCTACGCGACCCGCGTCAACGGCCTCACCGACTTCTTCCTCACCAAGCTCGACGTGCTCACCGGCTGGGAGCAGATCCCGGTCTGTGTCGCGTACGAGATCGACGGCGAGCGGGTCGAGGAACTGCCTTACTCCCAAACCGACTTCCACCACGCGAAGCCGGTCTACGAGTACCTGCCCGGCTGGAGCGAGGACATCACGAAGGCCAAGACCTTCGCGGACCTCCCGAAGAACGCCCAGGACTACGTGAAGGCGCTGGAGGAGATGTCCGGCGCCCCGATCTCCGCGATCGGCGTGGGCCCGGGCCGGGACGAGACGATCGAGATCAACTCGTTCCTGTAAATCCCTTCCGCACGGCGGTCGTCGGGCCGGTCAAGGACTTCCTTGACCGGCCCATGGCCTTTTCCTGGTTCCCGGGCGCACGGGTGGGAGACCAGCATCTACGCGTGTAGTGCCCTCTCCCGCCCGCCCCTTGCCCCAGGAGCCCCGCCATGCCCGTCCCTCCCCTCAACCGCCGGGAGTTCGTGAAGAAGTCGGCCGTCACCGGGGCGGCCGTCGCCGCCGCGGGGACCGCCGCCGCGACGCCCGCGCAGGCCGCCGCCGGGCACAAGCCCGGCAAGGCCCCGAGGACCTGGTCGTTCTCCGTCCTCGGCACCACCGACCTGCACAGCCACGTCTTCGACTGGGACTACTACCTCGACAAGGCGTACTCCGACAGCAAGGCCAACTCGGTCGGCGTCGCCCGGCTCGCCACCCTGATCAAGCAGCAGCGCGCGGCCAAGGGCGAGGAGCACGTCCTGCTCGTCGACGCCGGCGACATCATCCAGGGCACCTCCCTCGCCTACTACTTCGCGCGCGTGCAGCCCATCACCGACAAGGGCGCCCCGAAGCACCCGATGGCCGTCGCCATGAACCACATGCGCTACGACGCCGCCGCCCTCGGCAACCACGAGTTCAACTACGGCATCGAGGTGCTCCGCAAGTTCGAGAGCCAGTGCCGCTTCCCGCTGCTGGGCGCCAACGCCCTGGACGCGAAGACGCTGAAGCCCGCCTTCCGGCCGTACACCGTGAAGCGGATCCGCGTGCCGGGCGCCCCCGACATCAAGGTCGGCGTCCTCGGCCTCACCAACCCCGGCATCGCCCTGTGGGACAAGGACAACGTCAGCGGGAGGATGGTCTTCCCGGGCCTGGTCGAGCAGGCGAGGAAGTACGTGCCCCGGCTGCGCGCCCTCGGCTGTGACGTCGTCTTCCTGACCGACCACTCGGGCCTGGACGGCAGTTCGTCGTACGGCGACTCGCTCCCGTACGTCGAGAACGCCTCCAACCTCGTCGCCCAGCAGGTCCCCGGCATCGACGCGATCCTCGTCGGCCACACCCACGTCGAGGTGCCGTCGTACACCGTGCGGAACGACGAGAGCGGCGAGGACGTCCTGCTCTCCGAGCCGTACTGCTGGGGCTACCGGCTCAGCGTCTTCGACTTCGAGCTGGAGCTGGTGCGCGGCCAGTGGAAGGTCACCAAGAAGACCGCGCAGACCCTCAACCCGAACACCGTGGACGAGGACCCGGAGATCAAAAAGCTCCTGGAGGCCGACCACGAGCTGGTGGTGCGGTACGTCAACACGGCCGTCGGCACCTGCACCGAGGACCTGTCCGCGGCGGACTCCTGCTGGAAGGACGTCCCGATCATGGACTTCATCCACCAGGTCCAGATGGACACGGTGAAGGCGGGGCTCTCCACCGCCGACGCGGCCCTCCCGCTGATCTCGGTCGCCGCGCCCTTCTCCCGCACCGCCGACATCCCCGCGGGCAGCGTCACCATCAAGGACATCGCCGGGCTCTACATCTACGACAACACCCTCTACGGCAAGAAGCTCACCGGCGCCCAGCTCAGGGACTACCTGGAGTACGCGGCGAAGTACTACCACCAGGCCCCGGCGGGCACGGCCGTGGACACCGCGACGCTGACCAACGCCAACAGCTTCTGGGACTACATGTACGACACCGCCGCGGGTGTCTCCTACGACATCGACATCGCGGCGGCCGAGGGCTCCCGCATCAAGAACCTGACGTACAACGGGACCCCGGTCGCCGACGACCAGGTCTTCGTCGTCGCCGTCAACAACTACCGGGCCAACGGCGGCTCCGGCTACCCGCACATCGCGTCCGCCGACATCGCCTACAGCTCCACCAACGAGATCCGCCAGCTCATGATCGACTACGTGACCTCCAAGGGCGCGCTCGACCCGAAGGACTTCGCGGCCGCCAACTGGCGGCTGACGCAGGGCGGGACCCCGGTCTTCGCCTGAGACCGCGATAAGCGAAACCTGTCAACAGGCCCTGCTTATTTCTTGAATACCTGCCTCAGGCCGCCCAAAAGGGACGAGGTCCGAGAGCGCGCGCATTGAGTTGTCAACAATTTTGCTGGTAGTTCTCTCGGCAGCGCGCGCGTCCATCTCGGTCCTCGTCCTCAGGGAGTTGCTCGTGAGCAGGGAAAGAACCAGTCAGGCGCGTAGGCGACGGACCTGGCGGGGGGTCGCCGGCGTGGCCGCCGGTGTCGTCCTCGTCGGTGGTGGGTTCGTGGCGGCGAACGCCGCGACCACCACCGACAAGAAGGCGGCGGCCCACTTCGCGGTCGACAAGAAGGCCACCGGCACCGCGGCCGTGGTCAGCGCCGCCAACGCGTTCCTCAACACCCTCGACTCCGACCAGCAGGCGGCGACGGTCCTGGACTTCAGCCAGGCCAACGCGACCGCCTGGTCGAACCTGCCGTGCGCCGGCACCTGCCGTCCCGGCATCGACTTCGGTTCGCTGAGCGACGAGCAGTTGGCCGCCGCCGAGAGCGTGTTGAAGGTCGCCCTGGGGTCCGGCAAGGACACCGGCTACGACCACGTCATGCAGACCGTCCTCGCCGACGACGTGCTCGCCTCGGCGGAGTCCACCTCCTCCGCCGCCCCGGCGCCGAGCCCGACGGCCACCGACACGGCGACGAGCACGGCCGCCCCGACGGACGTTCCGACGGACGTTCCGACGGACGTCCCGACGGGCACCCCGCCCTCCGGCGGCACCGGCGGCGGCCCGGGCGGCTTCTCGTACGGCAGCGGCTACTACTACCTGGCCTTCCTCGGCACCCCGTCGAAGACCGGCACCTGGCAACTGCACTTCGGCGGCCACCACCTCGCCGTCAACATCACCTTCAAGAACGGCAAGGTCGCCGGCGCCAGCCCCTTCTTCAGCGGCATCGAGCCCACGAGCTGGACCGCCGACGACGGCACGACGTACGAGCCGATGGCCGAGTTCCGCGACGGCATGCTCGCCCTCACCGGCAGCCTGACGACCGGGCAGCTCGCCACGGCCCGACTGTCGCAGTCCTTCGGCGACGTGCTCCTCGGCCCGGGCTCCGACGGCGAGTTCCCGGAGACCAAGCAGAGCCTGAAGGTCAGCGAGCTGTCCGCCAAGCAGCAGAAGCTGGTCCTCGCCGCCATCCACCCCTGGGTCGCGGACGTCGACGACGCCACCGCGAAGGCGCTGATGAAGACGTACGCCAAGGAGCTGAAGGACACCTACATCAGCTACTCCGGCGGCACCGGCCTGGACACCAACGGCGACTACGTCCGGATCGACGGTCCGAGCGTGTGGGTCGAGTTCATCTGCCAGACCGGTGTGGTGTACCGCGACAAGATCCACTACCACACGGTGTACCGCGACCACACCCGCGACTACGGCAGCGAGTTCTCCTTCTCATGACCGGACCGCGAAACTGGCTGACCGCAGCGCTGCGCCGGGCGGCCGGGATCGCGATCGCGGCAACGGCGGCGCTCCTCGTCGGGGCGTCGCCGGCCGCCGCGCATCCGATGCCGCACTCGGTGGTCGTGCTCGACGTGTACGAGCACTCCGTCTCCGCCCGCCTGGAGCTGCCCGTCGACGAGTTCACCCGGGCCAGCGGGATCGAGGTGTCCGCGAAGACGCTGGCCGCCCGCACCGGCGCCGTCCGCGCCTACCTGGTGCAGCACATCCACCCGACCGCCACCGACGGCAGCACCTGGCAGGTCACCGTCGGCCGCCTGGCCCTGAGCCGGGCCGTCCAGACCGACACCGGCGAGTACCGCGAACTGGTCGCCCGGGCCGTGCTCACCCCGCCCGCCGGCGCCGACGTACGGCACTTCACCTTCGGCTACGACGCCGTCGTCCACCAGGTCGTCACGCACACCGTGCTGGTGACGGTCCGGCAGGACTGGGCGGCCGGGAAGGTGGACGGCGAGGGCACCACGCAGGTCGGCACGATCCGTGTCGACACCCGGACCATGAAGGTCCCGGCACTGAAGGTGGACCTCGGCGCGGGCAGCGCCTGGCGGGGCTTCGTCGCCATGCTGAGGCTCGGCGGCGACCACATCCTCACCGGCACCGACCATCTGCTGTTCCTGCTCATCCTGTTGCTGCCCGCACCGCTCGCGGCGAGCGGCGGCCGCTGGCGGGGACTGGTGGGTCCCCGGAAGGCCCTGGCCCGCATCGGCCGCATCACCCTCGCCTTCACCGCCGGGCACTCCGCCGCACTGGCCGTCACCGCGCTCGGCCGTCTCGAGATCCCCGCCTGGCCGGTGGAGGCGTTCATCGCGACCAGCATCCTGGTCGGCGCGGTCCACGCGGTCCGGCCGCTCTTCCCGGGCCGGGAGGCGCTCGTGGCCGGGGTGTTCGGACTCGGCCACGGCATGGCGTTCTCCTTCGTGCTCGCCGAGATGCGGCTGACCACCGGCCAGTTGGCGACCAGCCTCCTCGGCTTCAACCTCGGCATCGAACTGGTCCAGCTCCTGCTGGTCTGCCTCGCCCTGCCCTCGCTGCTGGTCCTGGCCCGGCTGCGGGTCCAGCCCGTGCTGCGGCTGACGGGCGCGGCCCTCACCGGCACGGCGGCGGTCGGCTGGCTGGCCGACCGCCTGGGCCTCGCCAACCCGGTCGCCCGGGCCGCCGACAGCGCAGGTGCCCACACCACGCTGCTGCTGGCGGTCCTCGCGACGACCGCGGCGACCGCCACGGCCTGGACCCTGCTCACCCGCCGGCGGGGTACTGCTCATGGATGGCTCGTGGCGTCGTCCAGCCTGCGCGCACGGGACGGGAGCGGCATCGCACCGGGGGAGGCGGTCCGGCTGCTCCCGCCGGAGTAGCCAGGGAGAAATGCCCCGTCGAGGCATATTCTGGGAGCGTGCAATTCTGCGTGTCGATCCGGAGAAGGTGAGTGCGATGCGCGTACTGCTCAAGGTGTCCATGGACACGGAGAAGGCGAACGAGGCCATCAGCAACGGCACCCTGCCGAAGCTGATCGAGGCGTCGCTGGAACAGATCAAGCCCGAGGCGGCCTACTTCACCTCCGAGAACGGTCAGCGCACGGCCTTCCTGTTCTTCGACATGGAGGACAGCTCACTGATGCCGGTGATCAGCGAGCCGTTCTTCATGAACCTGGGCGCCAAGGTCAGCTACACCCCGGTGATGAACCGCGACGACCTGCAGAAGGGGCTGTCCCAGCTCGGACGCTGAACCCCCGCGGTCCCCGGCGGTCTCAACTGAAGATGATCATCGAGCCCTGGGCGAGGCTCCGGGTCGCCGCCGCGTGCAGCCCCAGCCAGACATGGCGTTCGCGGGCGAAGGGGCTGGGGTCGTACGGCGCGGGGACGGCCGGCTCCTCCAGCTCCGTCGGGGCGCGCGGCGGCTCCGGGGGCGCCGGCGGATTGGCCGGATCGATGCCGATCACCGGGGCCACGAACTCCAGTTCCCGCAGCAGCGCCTGCGAGGACCCCAACGGGCCGCCGCCCGCGAGGAGTTCGTCGTTGGCGAGAGGGTGCGGGAAGTCGACGGGGACGTACGCGCCCGCGTGGTCGTAGTGCCAGACCAGATGCGACTGCTGGGCCGTCGTCTCGAACATCTCCAGCAACTGCTCGTAGTCACCGCCCAGTTCGTCCACCGGGGTGACCGGGAGCCCGCAGACCTGGAGCAGGTAGGCGCGCCGCAGGAAGTGCAGGGCGTCGTAGTCGAAACCGGCCACCGGGGCGACCTCGCCGGACAGTCCCGGCATGTACTGGTACACCGGCACCGGCGGCAACCCGGCCTCGGCGAGCACCTTGTTGTATTGCGCGAGTTCCTCGGCGAACGGGTTGTCCGGGGTGTGGCACAACACGTCGACGAGCGGGACCAGCCACAGGTCACAGGCCAAAAGACAGCTCCTCGGATACGCGCGGTACGCGGATGTCGTCACACGGTGGTCAGGGAAGGGTAGTCGCTGGGATCCCCGGACGGGGCCCCTTGTGCGGGTCGTGGTGGTCCCTTACCCGTGCCGGGGGCCGTCAGTCGGCGGTGAGGCCCTCGATGAGGGTCAGATAATGGCCGTTGTAGGCGGTGAGGAGCGCGCGGGCGGTCCGGGTGTCCCGGTCGTACAGGGCGTCGGCGACCTCGGGGTGCCCGGACCACAGGCTGCCGCGCAGATCGGTGAGCCGGCGCAGGTGCTGGACCGTGCACACCCAGGTCTGCACGCGCAGCCGGTGCAGGAAGTCGGCGAGGTAGGGATTGCCGAACAGGACGCTCAGTTCCCGCCAGAAGCGCAGGTCGTAGCCGATCAGCACGGTCAGGTCGCCCGCGGTGGCGGCCCGCTGGGCCTCCTCGCCACGCCGGCGTACGCCCGCCACGGCCGCGGCGGTACGGGGTTCGTCGAGCTCCTGGAAGATGCGGTGGCCGGCGTCGAGGGCCTGGAACATACCGTCCGTGACCAGGCTGCGGGCCTCGATCATGCCGCGGAAGTCGGCGAGGGAGTACTCGTGCACATGGAAGCCGCGGTGCTGGTCGGCCTCCAGGAGCCCCTGCGCGGACAGGTCGACGAGGGCCTCGCGGACCGGGGTCGCGGAGACGCCGTACTGCTCGGCGATCTCCTTGACGGTGAACTCCTGCCCCGGCTGGAGCCGTCCGGCCAGTACCTCGTCGCGCAGCGCGTCCGCGATCTGCTGCCGCAGCGTACTGCGGGTGACGGCACCGTTGCCGCTGCTGCCGGGCATGGTCGGGGCGCCTCCCTCGCGCAGGTGCAGATGGCGTGCTCGTACATATGTCTACGAGCACGCCACCTTACGCGTTCGAAGGCGCCGGGGGTTTACTCCGTGTACTCGTCGGCCACGGAGAGCGCGGTGTCCAGGGCCGCGAGTCCTTCCTTGAGTTCGGCCTCGCTGATGTTGCACGGCGGGACCACGTGCGTCCGGTTCATGTTGACGAACGGCCAGAGGCCCTGCTTCTTCGCGGCGGCCCCGAACGCGGCCATCGGGGCGTTCGCCTCGCCCGCCGCGTTGTAGGGCACGAGCGGCTCGCGGGTCTCCTTGTTCTTGACGAGCTCCAGGGCCCAGAACATGCCCACGCCCCGCACCTCGCCGACGCTCGGGTGCCGTTCGGCGAGCTCCGCCAGCGCCGGCTCCAGGACGGCCGTGCCGAGGTTCTTGGCGTTGTCGACGACGCCCTCGTCCGCCATGACCTTGATGGTGGCGACGGCGGCGGCGCAGGCGAGCGGGTGCCCGGAGTAGGTGAGCCCGCCGGGGTAGGGCCGCTTGCCGAACGTCTCGGCGACGGCCCCGGAGATGGCGACCCCGCCGAGCGGCACGTACCCGCTGTTGACGCCCTTGGCGAAGGTCATGAGGTCGGGTACGACCCCGAAGAGATCGGCGGCGAACCACTCACCGGTGCGCCCGAACCCGGCCATGACCTCGTCCAGGACGAAGACGATGCCGTACTTGTCGCAGATCTCGCGGACCCCGGCGAGGTAGCCGGGCGGCGGCACCATGATCCCGGCGGTGCCGGGGACGGTCTCCAGGACGATCGCGGCGACGGTGGCGGGACCCTCGAAGGTGATGGTCGTCTCCAGGTGCTCCAGCGCCCGCGCGGTCTCCTGCTCCTCCGTCTCGGCGTAGAAGCGGGACCGGTACAGGAAGGGGGCCCAGAAGTGCACGACGCCGGCGGAGGCGCTGTCGGAGGCCCAGCGCCGCGGGTCGCCGGTGAGGTTGACGGCCTGCTGCGTACCGCCGTGGTACGAGCGGTAGGCGGAGAGCACCTTGGGCCGCCCGGTGTGCAGCCGGGCCATCCGCACGGCGTGCTCCACGGCGTCCGCGCCGCCGTTGGTGAAGAAGATCTTGTCCAGGTCGCCGGGCGTCCGCTCGGCGATCAGCCGGGCCGCCTCCGACCGTGCCTCGATCGCGAAGGCGGGCGCGAAGGTGGTCAGGTGTGCGGCCTGCTCCTGTATCGCGGCGACGACCTTCGGGTGCTGGTACCCGATGTTGGTGTAGACGAGCCCGCTGGTGAAGTCGAGGTAGCGGTTCCCGTCGTAGTCCCAGAAGTACGAGCCCTCCGCACCGGCGACGGCGAGCGGGTCGATGAGCTCCTGTGCGGACCAGGAGTGGAACACATGAGCACGGTCCGCGGCCTTCACGGCGACGCCGACCTCGGGGTGTGGCTGAGGGGTCATGCGAGCGAGCGTAAATGTCCGCGATACGGAAACGGAATCGGCGTCCTGTCTGTGGACGGGGGCTTTCCGCGACAGGTTGTCCAGGTTCCAGGATTGACAGCCTGCTGTCGAAATGACAGGATACTGTCATGAATACCAAGCCTGTGCACCACGCCGTGTACGACACCTACGCCGACTGGGAGACGGGCCATGCCACGGCCTACCTCGCGCGTGCCGGGTACGGGATCCGGACGGTCGGGCCGTCGTGCGAGCCGGTGACGTCTATCGGGGGTCTGCGGGTGCAGCCCGCGTGCGCCCTGGGCGACGTACGGCCCTCCGAGAGCTCCCTGCTGATCCTGCCGGGCGCCGATCTCTGGGACGCGGGCGACGACCTCGCCCCCTTCGCCCGCAAGGCACGGGAGTTCCTCGACGCCGGGGTCCCCGTGGCCGCGATCTGCGGGGCCACCGCCGGGCTCGCCCGCGAGGGGCTGCTCGACGACCGGGAGCACACCAGCGCCGTGTCCTTCTACCTGGCGGCCACGGGCTACGGCGGCGGCGAGCGGTACGTCGACGCGGACGCCGTGACCGACGGCGTCCTGGTCACCGCAGGCCCCACCGAGCCCGTCGCCTTCGCCCGGGAGGTCTTCCGGCTGCTCGGGGTGTACGAGGGCGAGGTGCTCGACGCCTGGTACCGGCTGTTCCACGACTCCGACCCCGAGGCGTACGCCGTGCTGGAGAAGGCGGCCGCGCAGTGAGCCGGGAGCGGCAGGACCTGCTCAGCCGCAGCGCGCTCGGGGTGTTCCGGCTCAACGGCCAGTTCCTCGCCGTGGCCGAGGAGCTGGCGGCCCCCGCCGCGCTCACGGCCGCCTGGTGGCAGGTGCTCGGCGCGGTGCTCCCGCGGCCGCTCCCGGTCGCCGGGATCGCCCGCGAGATGGGCATCACCCGGCAGAGCGTGCAGCGGATCGCCGATCTGCTGGTGGAGCGGGGGCTGGCCGAGTACCGGCCCAACCCCGCCCACCGGCGGGCCAAGCTCCTCGCCGCGACCGGGGAGGGGCTGGCCGCCGTGCGCCGGATCGACCCGGGGCACGCGGCCTTCGCCGACCGGCTCGCCGAGGCCTTCGGGGAGGACGAACTCGCCGAGGCCGTGGGGGTGCTGGAGCGGCTGTCGAAGGTGCTCGACCAGCTCTCGACGGGCGGCGCACCGACGTAGACACTGGTCTTCTGTCGCGCAGGTGTGCGGGCGCGCGGTCTCGGGGGAGGGCCTGCGATGGAGGAACACGGCGCCGCCGACCCGGCGGACGGCGAGGGGCGGGGGCATGCCCGGGAGCGGCGGTCGCCCGGCACCTATCTGACGCCGTACCCGTCCGAGCCGGGACCGGCGGCGGGGGACCGCAGCCGGGCCGTCACCCTCGCGCTCCTCGCGGCCGCGCTCGTGGTGGCGCTGGGCGCCGGCGGCACGGTCTACGCCGTCCTGGACGACGAGGGCCCCGGCACGGCACCGACGGCCCCCGCGGTCTCGCCCTGAAACCCCCTTCCGCGTACGGCGGTTGAACGCCCGGCGAACTTCGCCCCGCCGGCCCGCCGGGTCCGCTCGCACAGCCGTACGGTGGTCGGACGAGCGAACTGCGGGAGTTGCGGGGGCACCCACAGTGGAGTGGCTGAGCGCGGAGAACTTCGTGGCGGTGGGGACCGCCGTCCTCGGTGTCGTCGCGTCCGGGGTCATGGTCTGGTACGAGCGCCGGGTCCCGCGCCGCAAGCGCATCGGGTACCGCGTGCAGATGGACAACCCGATCGGCGACGACGTCCGAAGTGGCCGGGCCAACGTGCGGCTCGGGCTCTTCGACGAGGCCCCGGACATGTCGGACGCCACCCTCGTCCTCCTGCGCATCGAGAACGACGGCTCGCAGGGCATCGACCGGGACGACTACACGGGCCCCGAACGGCACGGTCTGACCGCGGTGTTCAGCGACCGGACCGTCCGCGGGGTCTCGGTCACCCAGCCGGTCGACACCGACCACCTCATGGACCACTTCACCCCGGAACGGGGCTTCGGCTACGAGGGCAACCGGCTGCGCGTCCCCCGCGTCCCCCTCAACCGCGGCGAGCACTACAAGCTCCTCGTGCTGCTGTCCGGCGGTGACGTGGGCCGTCCGATCCGGATGACCGGCGGCCTCCGGGACGGCGAGGTGCACCCCAACCGCAGCGCCACCCCGGACGAGATCCCGCCCGTCCTCAGCCCCGCGGCCCGCATCTTCACCGGCCTGCTCACCCTCTCCGTCCTGGTGCTCGCCACCATCGTGGTCGCCCGCGACGACACCCCGCCCCCGCTGGGCTGCGAGACGGGACACCTCACGGTCACCGGCTCCACCGCCTTCGCCCCGGTCATCGAGACGCTCGCGAAGGAGTACGAGAAGGACTGCGCGGGGGCCGACATCACGGTCGAGGCCCGCGGCAGCGAGGCCGGGGTGGCCGGGCTCGCCGCCACCGGTGCCCGTTCGGCGAAGGAGGCGCGGTCCGTGATCGCCTTCTCGGACGGCCCGATGGGCGACCGGCTGGGCCTGCACGGCGAGAAGACCGCCCTGTCGGTCTTCACCCTCGTCGTCAACGACGGCATCGATCTCGGGGCGCGCGGACTGACCCGGGCCGAGGTGGAGCGCCTGTACCGGGGCGAGGTCAGACGCTGGAAGGACCTGAACGCCGGCCGCCCCGCCGGGCTCCCGCGCCTGCCCGACCTGCCGGTCGTGCTGGTGAGCCGGGACGCCTACTCGGGGACCCGGCAGATCTTCCAGGAACAGGTGCTGGCGGGGGCCTGGGAGATGACCCCCACGACGTCCCTGGACTGCGACCCGCTGAGCGACAGGGCGGTGGCCGCGGCCGCCCGCCCGGCCGTCACCCGCTGCGAACTCGCCTCCACCGAGGACGTGTTGGACAAGGTCGCGGCCCAGCCCGGTGCCCTCGGCTACAGCGAGCTCACCCTGGCCGCCGGCCACAAGGGTGTGCGCCGGGTGCCGCTGGGCGGCGCGGTGGCCTCCATCGAGCATCCGGAGCGGTACCCCTACCGGGGGGTCGAGTACGCCTACACCTACCGGTCCCCGGCCCCCGGTTCCCTCGCCGCGGGCTTCCTGGCCTACCTCGACGAGGGCACGAGCCAGGACGTGATCAGGGCGCAGGGGCATCTGCCGTGCGGGCGGGCGGCGGGGCTGTGCGACTGACGGGTCGCGTCCCGGGGGCGGGCCCGAGCCGGTTCAGCGGGGCTCCGGCGGACGCTGGCGGGGCATGTTCGGGCGGGCCGGCGGTCCCGGCGGGAGCGGGAAGCGGCCCTGGGCGCCCCCCGGGTCCTGACGCCCCCCGGACGTGACCGCGCCCTGGATGCCCATCGGCGCGGACCCGTTGCGGAACTCCACGATCCAGTCGGCCGTCTCCACCCGGATCAGCTCCGTCACGTCCTCCGAGAACCGGCGCAGCACACCCAGGCAGCGCTCGGTGGCCTCGGCGGCTGTGCCCTCGGTGGGGCCGAGCACCTCGCGGACGCTCTCCGAGGCCCAGTCGAACTGCAGGGCCTGGAGGCGGCGCTGCACGGCCTGCGCGGTGGCCACGTCCCTTATCCAGCCGGAGGTCACCCCGAAGAAGCGGTCGACGGCCACGCAGGCCACCGCGAGGAGCAGGGCGAGATAGCCCCAGGGCGCGGCCCCGGCCCCCACCACCCCCGTCAGCCCCAGCAACGGCAGCACGGCCCCGGTCACCGCCCCGGCCGCGGCCCCGGCCCGCAGGGCCCGGGCACAGCGTCGTTTCCCCACCCGGTCCGCGAGATACCAGGACGCCGTCGCCAGCGCCCCGTGCTCCACCCACCGGTACAACTCGTCCAGCCGTACGGCGGGCTCGCCCCAGTCGCCGAGCGGAAACGTCCGCCCGGCCAGATCGGCCCGTCCGTCCTGAGGCGGGCCCTCGGGCTGCATCTCCGGCTGACCCACCCGGCGCTCCCTACTGATCGGTCACCCTGCGTGACGCCTGATGCTGATGTGCGGGGATCCTTCCTACCGCCCAATGGGTGGCGAAGGGGGTGCTTTGCTCGCTTTTCCGCTCGGAAGAGGGCCTTGATCAGGTATAGGACTCCAGGTCGACTCACTCGAAAGAGTGCTGCGGCGACGCCCGTCCCGACCACGTAGGCTCGTGCCAGGGAGGAAAAACCTCGCCCACGAAGCTGTACGGACACAGGAGCTGATCGTGATCCCCGGTGGTGGCCAGCCCAACATGCAGCAGTTGCTCCAGCAGGCCCAGAAGATGCAGCAGGACCTGGCGAACGCGCAGGAGGAACTCGCCAGGACCGAGGTCGACGGCCAGGCGGGCGGCGGTCTGGTGCAGGCCACCGTCACCGGCGCCGGCGAGCTGCGCGCGCTGAAGATCGACCCGAAGGCGGTGGACCCGGAGGACACCGAGACCCTCGCCGACCTGATCGTGGCGGCCGTCCAGGCGGCGAACGAGAACGCCCAGACCCTCCAGCAGCAGAAGCTCGGCCCGCTCGCCCAGGGCCTCGGCGGCGGCGGCAGCGGCATCCCCGGCCTGCCCTTCTGAGGGCCCGTCTTCCGGAGTCGGGTGTCGGCCAACTAGCGTACGTATCGCAAGGAACCCCAGGAAGGACGGCAGTCCGTTGTACGAAGGCGTGGTCCAGGACCTCATCGACGAACTGGGGCGGCTGCCCGGCGTCGGTCCCAAGAGCGCCCAGCGGATCGCCTTCCACATCCTGCAGGCGGAGCCGACGGACGTACGCCGGCTCGCGCAGTGCCTGATGGAGGTCAAGGCCAAGGTCCGCTTCTGCGCCACCTGCGGCAACGTCGCGCAGGAAGAGCTGTGCAACATCTGCCGCGACCCCCGCCGCGACCTCTCCGTCATCTGCGTGGTGGAGGAGCCGAAGGACGTGGTCGCGATCGAGCGCACCCGGGAGTTCCGCGGCAAGTACCACGTCCTGGGCGGCGCGATCAGCCCGATCGAGGGTGTAGGACCCGATGATCTGCGCATAAGAGAACTGCTGGCCCGCCTGGCCGACGGGACGGTCACGGAGCTGATCCTGGCCACCGACCCGAACCTGGAGGGCGAGGCCACGGCGACGTACCTCGCCCGCATGATCAAGCCCATGGGCCTCAAGGTCACCCGCCTGGCCAGCGGCCTCCCGGTGGGTGGCGACCTGGAATACGCGGACGAGGTGACCCTCGGCCGCGCCTTCGAGGGGAGACGACTCCTAGATGTCTGACGCCACACTGCACGCGACCGCCCCGGACCCCGACGACTTCGCGGTCCAGATCGCCGACCAGGTCGAGAGCTTCCTGGTGGCCGTCATGGAGGTGGCCAAGGGCGACGAACCCGACTCGGCCGTCCCCTTCCTGCTCCTGGAGGTCTCCCAGCTCCTGCTGGCCGGCGGCCGGCTGGGCGCCCACGAGGACATCGTCCCGGACGAGCGCTACGAGCCCGACACGGGTCCGGACGCCGACGTGGACGAACTCCGGGAGAACCTGGCGCGGCTGCTGGACCCGATCGACGTCTACTCCGAGGTCTTCGACCCCTACGAGCCCCGCAAGGCGCCGGTCCCGGCCCGGATCTCCGACGACCTGACCGACGTCATCACCGACCTGCGCCACGGCATGGCCCACTACCGCGCGGGCCGCACCAGCGAGGCCCTGTGGTGGTGGCAGTTCTCGTACTTCTCCAACTGGGGCTCCACCGCGTCCGCGACCCTGCGCGCCCTCCAGTCGGTGGTGGCGCACGTGCGCCTGAACCAGCCGCTGGAGGAACTGGACGGTCTCGACACCGACCAGGCGATCGGCGACGAGACGCTGGAGTTCGAGGCGGGCAAGGTGATGGTGGAGGAGATCGCGGGCCCGCTCGGGCTGCACCCCTCCTGAGCGTCCCTGAGCAGGGGTTCCTCGCCGTCGTGTGACGCGAGTCATACAGGCGGGTTTCGAGAACGGCGTAATGCGCGGGCACCTGGGGTGGTCTCAGTGCTTGACGGCCACACCCGGCCCGCGCCCCCGCCCTCTTGGAGCCCCTCATGCACGTCACCCTCCAGCAGCCGACAGGTGCCCGCCTGATCACGGCCACGGACCAGGAGATCGCGATCCCGGCGACCCTGCGCTACACCTCCGCCGACCCGCTGGCCGTGCACATCGACTTCCCGCCCCATGTCACGGTCGACGGCGAGGTCACGACGTGGACCTTCGCGCGTGTCCTGCTCGGCGAGGGGCTGCGCACCTCGGCCGGCATCGGCAGCGTCCGCGTCCGTCCGGCCGGCCCCGTCCACACCTGCGTCGAGTTCCGCACCGACCAGGGCGTCGCCGTCCTCAGCTTCACCACCGCGGACCTGACCCGCTTCCTGGCCCGCACGTACACGGTCGTCGCCCCGGACGAGGAAACGGTCGGCGCGGAGCTGGACCAGGGGTTGGTGGCGCTGTTCGGGGGCCGGGTGTGACGGGTGCGGCGGGCTGTCACGCCGTAGGGCGTCGGGCGCTCACAATCCCGGCGCTCACAGTCCCCACAGCCCCTTGCCCACGGCTGTGATCCCGCCCGTCAGGGCCAGGAGCAGGACGAGCAGGCGGGACCGGTTCTCCGGGATGCGGGGGGCGAGCCATCTGCCGGTCAGAGAGCCCGTGGCCATCGCCGCGCAGACCAGGAGCCACTGGGTGCGGCTCAGCCCGGGCAGTCCGTTCGACGCCACCGAGAACGCGTTCACGATCACGCCGTAGAACATCGCGTTCGGGACGAACTCCCGTACCGTCCAACCGGCGTTGACGGCGTAGAGGGAGAACGGCGGGCCGCCCACCCCGGCCGCCGAGTTCATGAACCCGCCTGCCGCGCCCGCGAACACGGCACCCCGGGTGCCGTCCAGTGCCGCCGCCCGCGCGCCCCGCATGACGAGCAGGACCGCCACCGTCACCAGGGTGCCCATGACCAACAGCAGCCAGGGCTGGGGGAGTCGGCGGGTCACCCAGGTGCCCGCCGGGACCGTGCAGGCCGCCGCGAGGCAGAACGGGAGCATCGCCCGGGCTCGCACCCGACGCAGGCCGCCCGCCAGTCCGACCAGACAGATCACCCCGGCCGCGCAGTTGGCGAGGACCACCCCCTGCGCCGGGCCGAGGAGGAGCACCAGCGCGGGCACCGAGACCAGGGCGAACCCCATCCCGGTGAGCCACTGCACGCAGGAGCCGAGCAGCACGAGCCCGGCCAGCAGCACCTCGGCCGTCACCGTCATGCCCACCTCACTGTCAGCACTTCACAGCACAGCCTCTCACCGCACCGGGGCACCACAGGGCCGTGTGACGCGGTGCACTTTTCCCGAGGTGCGCAGTTGGGCATGCGCTGACCTGGGCGTCCGAATCTCACGATGCGATACCGCGGAGGTGGAATTCGGGCGCTCGGTAAACTGAGCCGACACACACGGACTGAGCGAGGAGCGCACGTGGGCCTTGTCGTGCAGAAGTACGGAGGCTCCTCCGTAGCCGATGCCGAAGGCATCAAGCGCGTCGCCAAGCGAATCGTCGAAGCGAAGAAGAACGGCCACCAGGTGGTCGTCGTCGTTTCCGCGATGGGCGACACGACGGACGAGCTGATCGATCTCGCCGAGCAGGTATCTCCCATGCCTGCCGGGCGTGAGTTCGACATGCTGCTGACCGCCGGGGAGCGGATCTCCATGGCGCTGCTGGCCATGGCGATCAAAAACCTGGGCCACGAGGCCCAGTCCTTCACCGGCAGCCAGGCCGGCGTCATCACCGACTCGGTCCACAACAAAGCCCGGATCATCGACGTCACGCCGGGCCGTATCCGTACGGCCCTCGACGAGGGCAACATCGCCATCGTCGCCGGCTTCCAGGGCGTCAGCCAGGACAAGAAGGACATCACCACGCTCGGCCGCGGTGGCTCCGACACCACCGCCGTGGCGCTCGCGGCCGCCCTCGACGCCGAGGTCTGCGAGATCTACACCGACGTCGACGGCGTGTTCACCGCCGACCCGCGCGTGGTGAAGAAGGCGAAGAAGATCGACTGGATCTCCTTCGAGGACATGCTGGAGCTCGCCGCCTCCGGTTCGAAGGTGCTGCTCCACCGCTGTGTGGAGTACGCCCGCCGCTACAACATCCCGATCCACGTCCGGTCGTCCTTCAGCGGACTCCAGGGCACATGGGTCAGCAGTGAGCCGATCGAGCAAGGGGACAAGAAGGTGGAGCAGGCCATCATCTCCGGTGTCGCGCACGACACCTCCGAGGCCAAGATCACGGTCGTCGGCGTGCCGGACAAGCCGGGTGAGGCCGCGGTGATCTTCCGCACGATCGCGGACGCCGAGATCAACATCGACATGATCGTGCAGAACGTCTCCGCCGCCTCCACCGGGCTGACCGACATCTCCTTCACGCTCCCCAAGGCCGAGGGCCGCAAGGCCATCGACGCCCTGGAGAAGAACAAGTCGGGCATCGGCTTCGACTCGCTGCGCTACGACGACCAGATCGGCAAGATCTCCCTGGTCGGCGCGGGCATGAAGACCAACCCGGGCGTCACGGCCGACTTCTTCACCGCCCTGTCCGACGCCGGTGTGAACATCGAGCTGATCTCGACCTCCGAGATCCGCATCTCGGTCGTCACGCGCGCCGACGACGTGGCCGAGGCCGTCCGCGCCGTGCACAGCGCCTTCGGGCTCGACTCCGACAGCGACGAGGCCGTGGTCTACGGAGGCACCGGCCGATGACCGTACGTCCGACGCTCGCGGTCGTGGGAGCGACCGGGGCCGTCGGCACGGTCATGCTCCAGATCCTGTCCCAGCACGCGGACATCTGGGGCGAGATCCGACTGATCGCCTCCCCCCGCTCGGCCGGCCGCAAGCTGGCCGTGCGCGGGGAGCAGGTCGAGGTCGTGGCCCTGTCGGAGGAGGCCTTCGACGGGGTCGACGTCGCCATGTTCGACGTACCGGACGAGGTGTCCGCACAGTGGGCGCCGGTCGCCGCCGCCCGGGGTGCCGTCGTCGTGGACAACTCCGGCGCGTTCCGGATGGACCCGGACGTGCCCCTCGTCGTCCCCGAGGTCAATCCGCACGCGGCCCGGATGCGGCCCCGCGGGATCATCGCCAACCCCAACTGCACGACCCTGTCCATGATCGTGGCCCTGGGCGCGCTGCACGCCGAGTTCGGGCTGCGGGAGCTGGTGGTGTCCTCGTACCAGGCGGTGAGCGGTGCGGGCCGGGCGGGCGTGGAGACCCTGCGCCAGCAGCTCTCCCTGGTCGCCGGCACCGAGCTCGGCACGCACCCCGGTGACGTGCGGCGGGCCGTGGGCGACAACACCGGGCCGTTCCCGGAGCCGGTCGCGCTGAACGTCGTGCCGTGGGCCGGTTCGCTGCGCGAGGACGGCTGGTCCTCGGAGGAGATGAAGGTGCGGGACGAGTCCCGCAAGATCCTCGGTCTGCCCGCACTGCCGGTCGCCGTGACCTGTGTGCGGGTGCCGGTGGTCACCGTGCACTCCCTCACCGTCCACGCCCGCTTCGAGGGCGAGGTCACCGTCCGCAAGGCGCGCGAGATCCTCGCGACCGCCCCCGGGGTCGTCCTCTTCGACGATCCGGCGGCCGGGGAGTTCCCCACCCCCGCCGATGTCGTCGGCACCGATCCCACCTGGGTCGGGCGGGTCCGGCGGGCCCTCGACGACCCCACCGCGCTGGAACTCTTCGTGTGCGGCGACAACCTGCGCAAGGGCGCCGCGCTCAACACCGCGCAGATCGCGGAGCTGGTGGCGGCCGAGTTCCGGTGACCCCGTCCCGCGGCGAATCTGCTGTACGCAGTTGTGCCTACGGGAAAACTCCTGGCCACGGCCGGAAGCCTTTGTAGGATCTGTGTGCGACATGTGGTGCGACTAATGGTCCGTACCACTTGATCCCGGCGCTCGGACGTCCGAAGATTTTCCTCCCCGCTCTCCGCAACCGCGCGAAGGGCGGGGAGCGTCTTTGCGAACGCCCTTTCAGGGGTGCGGGGATGCGTGCGAGGCGTGGGGACGCCTCGGTCATTCAGGACACAGGGGAAGAGCGGGTAGGCATGAGCGCGTTTGACGCACGGTCAGTTGTGCTGCCTGAGAGAAGATGGACGGCCGCGTACAACCCTCACCGGGGTGAGCGTGTCCAACTGTCGTGGCTCAGGTACTCGACTTCCCTGCCGCGCCGAGCGGCGCGGCCGTCCTCAGGCCCCGCAGGCCCGGGGCGCCCGGTGGCATGCCGGTGATCGCGCCCATGCCCGCAGCGCGGCCCGCCCGCATACCCAGTCAGCGTGACGGAGCCGAGTACGCCGAGGACGGGACGGCCGCCGGTACCACCGTCGACCACCTCACCGAGACCTACCGGGCGCACTACCGCTCCCTGCTGGGTCTCGCCGCCCTCCTGCTCGACGACACCGCCTCCTGCGAGGACGTCGTCCAGGAGGCCTTCATCCGGGTCCACTCGGCGCGCAAACGCGTCCGCGACCCGGAGAAGACCCTCGCCTACCTGCGTCAGACGGTCGTCAACCTCTCCCGCTCGGCCCTGCGCCGGCGCATCCTCGGACTCAAGCTGCTGTCCAAGCCGATGCCCGACATGGCGAGCGCCGAGGAGGGCGCGTACGACCAGCTCGAGCGCGACTCCCTCATCAAGGCCATGAAGGGCCTCCAGCGCCGCCAGCGCGAGGTCCTGGTCCTGCGCTACTTCGCGGACATGACGGAGGCCCAGGTCGCCGATACCCTCGGCATCTCGCTGGGCTCCGTGAAGGCGTACGGCTCGCGGGGGATCGCCGCGCTGCGGGTCGCGATGGAGGAACCGGTGTGAGCGGCGAGGGCAACTCCGATGGACGGCGCCACGAGCCTTACGCGTGGCATGAGCCGACCGGGGAAGGCGAGCACGAGCCGACCCGGACGGCGAGGCAAGAGCACAAGCAACCGCACGCTGGGAACGGAACTGTGAATCAGGGCCCCGATGATCTGAGCTCCACGGGGGAGTTCGACTCGGACGAGCTGGCACTGCGACGGATGCTGCACCAGGCGGTCCAGGAGATGGAACCGCGGGACGGCACCCTGGACCATCTGCGCAAGGCGGTGCCCGCGAGACGGGCGCGCAAGCGGCAGGCCGTGGTCGGCATGGCGGCCGCCGCCCTCTTCTTCGGCACCGCCATCCCCGCCGTCGTGCACGTCTCCTCCACCGGCACCAGTGCCAACACCTCCAACGCCGGGCACACCTCCCAGATGCAGGGCGGCGCGGGCCAGGGCAAGCAGGAGAACGGCGGCGAGTCCACCTCCGGCGGCTCCGCGGGCAAGACCGAGGACAAGGACAAGGGCGAGCCGAAGGGCGACGACAAGGGCAGGACGGCGGGCGCCAGCACCGGCGCCGGCAGCGGCAGCGACCCCTCCGCCACGACCTCCGAGAACGCCCAGGTGTGCACGGCCGCACAGCTCGGCGCCCCCACGGCGAGCACCGCGGTGCCCGACGCCTCCGGGACGGTCTACGGCACCTTCCGCGTCACCAACAGCTCCTCCGCCGCCTGCACGGTCGCCGGTCCCGGCATCGTGACGCCGAGCGCGCAGGGCGCGGCCGACAGCAGCAAGATCGGCGGGCTCCGGCACACGTCCGGCGACGCGGCCTCGGCCGGGCTGCCCGACCCGTCCCAGGAGGTCTCCCAGCTCGTGCTCCAGCCGGGGTCCGCCTACGACGTGCGGTTCGCCTGGGTGCCGTCCGGGACCTGTCCCACCTCGGAACCCTCGACCGACCCGACCCCCGACCCGTCGACCTCCCCGGACACCTCCACCGGCGAGGGCTCCTCGACCGGCGGCGACACCGGCACCTCCACCCAGCTCGTCACGGAGGACGGCGCGGCCGACGGCAGCGTCCTGGTGACGTACACGACGGAGGGCGGCGGAGCGTCGGCGTCCACGACGGTGACCAACGCCTGTGCGGGGACCGTGTACTGGACGGGTGTGCTCACCTCGGCGTGACGGCGTGACGGCGTGACGGCGTGACGGCGTGACGGCCTGACAGGGTGCAGGGCCCCCGGTGGGGCGTGCGGGCGTCGGGGGACGCCCGGCTTCAGGCGGTCGCCTTCTCCTGCGCCTGCTCCGGGGACGGCTGCGCGTCGTCGTCCGGCAGGATGCCCAGCGCCGCGTCCCGGGCGAACTCCACCTCGCGGCGCAGCAGCCGGAACCACATGAAGACCACGAAGCCGGCGAAGACGAACCACTCGCCGGTGTAGCCGAGGTTCTGGAATGCCTTGAGGTCCAGCCCGCTGTCGGCGGGCGCGGTCGCCGGTACGGCCTTCATCCCCGCGTCACCGGCGTTGAGGGTGACCCACGCGTCGTACACGTCGTACGGCACCAGGTTGATCAGCGAGGCCGCGCTGATCGCCGCGGTCTGTCCGGCCGGGAGCCCGCCCCGCGCGCTGACGCCGTTGTCCCCCGGGGTCTCCGACGCCTGGAGCGCGCCGGTGACGGTGACCTCGCCCTTCGGCGCGGCCGGGACCTTCGCCGGATCGGGGGTGCCCGGCAGCCAGCCCCGGACGACGGGCAGGGCCCTGCCGCCGTCGACGCGCAGCAGCGTCAGGACGTAGTAGCCCTCGCGGTCGTCCAGTTGCCGGTCGGGGACCAGGAGCTGCTTGTCGTAGCGGCCGGTGGCGGTGACCTGCTTGCCGGAGGTCGCCTTGTCCACCGGCAGCAGCTCGGCCAGCGGCCGCGCGGCCTCCCGCCCGTCGGTGACGACCGACTGCTCGGCGTCCCGGCTCTCCGCCATCCGGTCCTCGAACCGGCTGAGCTGCCACGACCCCATGAAGAGGCAGAACGGGATGGCGAGCAGCACGAAGACGTTGATGCCGAACCAGCGGGGCGTCAGCAGAAACCGGTACACACCCCCACGGTACGGGGCCGTCCCCGTCGGGCCGGGAGCGGGGTCAGTACCGCTCGGTCCGCAGGTGCCGGTCGCCCGGGTACGCGCGGCGGAACCGGAAACTCTCCACGGTCCTGCGCGGATCGGTCATGCGGACGAGTCTGCACCCCGCCACTGACAACGGGTCCGCAACGGCCTCCCCGCCCTGGTCGCGGGGGGTTCGGGCAAGTGGCGGGCAGAAGTTGTCCACAGGCTGGGGACCTCGTCTGCGGATTGTCTGTGAGGGCAGGCAGTATGGGGTCATGACTGAGAGCAACGGGTCCGCCGCGGCCGAGCGGAACAACGAGATGCCGGACTGGGAGAAGCGCTTCCGGGCGCCCCGGGTGTCGCTGCCCGACTGGGCGGAGGACGCCCCCGACCGCTCCCTGTTCGTGTCCAACGCCACGGGGACGTACGAGCTGTACGCCTGGGACCGGGCCACCGGCGCCCAGCGTCAGGTCACGGACCGGCCCAACGGCACCACGGACGGCCTGCTCTCCCCGGACGGCGCGTGGATCTGGTGGTTCGACGACAAGGACGGCGACGAGTTCGGCGTCTGGCGCCGCCAGCCCTTCGAGGGCGGCCCCGACGAACTCGCCGCACCGGGCCTGGACGCCTCCTACCCGGCGGGCGTGGCCCTGGGCCGGGACGGCCGGACGGCGGTCGTGGGCCGCTCGACCGACGACGAGGGCACCTCCGTCCACCTCGTGCGCACCGGCGAGGAGCCGGTGGAGATCTACCGGCACCGTGAGTCGGCGGGCGTCGGCGACCTCTCCCACGACGGCTCGCTGATCGCGATCGAGCACACCGAGCACGGCGACGCCATGCACTCGGCGCTGCGCGTGCTGCGTCCCGACGGCAGGGCGGTCGCCGAGCTCGACGACACCCGGGACGGCACCGAGGAGCTGGGCCTGGAGGTCCTCGGCTTCGCCCCGGTGGACGGCGACACCCGGCTGCTCGTCGGCCATCAGCGGCGGGGCCGCTGGGAGCCGCTGGTGTGGGACGTGGCCACCGGCGAGGAGACCGACCTCGCCCTGGACCTGCCCGGTGACGTGGGCGCCGAGTGGTACCCGGACGGCACGGGCCTGCTCATCGCGCACAGCTTCGAGGCCCGCAGCGAGCTCTTCCGGTACGACCTGGACAGCGGCAAGCTCGAGAAGGTCCCGACCCCGCCCGGCTCGGTCTCCGGGGCGACGGCCCGCCCCGACGGCAGCGTGGAGTACCTGTGGTCCTCCGCCGCCGAGCCGTCGGCGGTGCGCTCGACGACGGGCGAGGTCGTCCTGGACCCGCCGGGTCTGAAGTCCCCCGGCTCGGTGCCGGTGGAGGACGTGTGGGTGCAGGGTCCGGGCGGCCGGATCCACGCCCTGGTGCAGAAGCCAGCGGGGGCGACGGGACCGCTGCCGACGGTCTTCGACATCCACGGCGGCCCCACCTGGCACGACAGCGACTCCTTCGCGGCGGGCCCGGCGGCCTGGGTGGACCACGGGTACGCGGTCGTCCGGGTCAACTACCGCGGTTCCACGGGGTACGGCCGCGAGTGGACCGACGCGCTCAAGCACCGGGTCGGTCTGATCGAGCTGGAGGACATCGCGGCGGTCCGGGAGTGGGCGATCGGCTCCGGCCTCGCCGACCCCGCCCGGCTGATCCTCACGGGCGGCTCCTGGGGCGGCTACCTCACGCTGCTCGGCCTGGGCACCCAGCCCGACGCGTGGGCCCTCGGGATCGCGGCGGTGCCGGTCGCCGACTACGTCACGGCGTACCACGACGAGATGGAGGCGCTGAAGGCGATGGACCGGACGCTGCTGGGCGGCACGCCGGAGGAGGTGCCGGAGCGCTTCGAGGCGTCGTCGCCCCTGACGTACGTCGACGAGGTCAAGGCCCCGGTGTACATCTCGGCGGGGGTCAACGACCCCCGGTGCCCGATCCGGCAGATCGACAACTACGTGAAGCGGCTGGAGTCCAGGGGGGCGGTGCACGAGGTGTACCGGTACGACGCCGGGCACGGCTCGCTGGTGGTGGACGAGCGGATCAAGCAGGTGAGGCTGGAGCTGGACTTCGCGGCGAGGTATTTGGGGTAGCGGGGAGGACTTCGGCTGCGGGTGCGTGGGGGGCCGGTCGCGCAGTTCCCCGCGCCCCCAGGTGGGTGCAGCCGAAGTCGGCCCAGCCGTACCCGTCCGAGGGGCGCGGGGAACTGCGCGATCAGCCCCCACCCGGTCGCAGCCCGCGACGAACGGCTATGTCCCCGTCCGCTCCCGTCCCCTGCGCCCCAGCAACTCCGCGAGCCCCCGCCGCGTGGCCGCCAGCACCACCCGGTCCGAGGCCTGAAGCAGATACGTGTCCGGCAGGTCCCACATCAGCCCCGGGGAGTCCCCGGACTCCTCCCGGGCCAGTACCCGCCAGGACCCCGCCCGGAACGCCTCGCCCACCGTTCTCCCCTCCAGTTGGGGATGCCCGGCCACGTCCACCGCGGCGAACAGCAGCACCCGCCGCTCCACCGGGAACGCCCCGAGGATCTGTCGTCCCATCATCGCCCCGGCGAAGGCGGGAGCCGCCAGGTGGGAGACGCTCCGGCTGCGCGTGGAGGCCCGGGGGTGCGCGGCCCGGAGGGTCCGGTACACGGCGGTCGCGAAGTCGTCGTCGTACAGCCGCAGCACCACCCGCAGGTCGGGCCGCACGGCCCGGGCGTACAGCACGGCCTCCAGGTTGGTGGTGTCCGCGCTGGTCACCGCGAGCAGGGCGTGCGCGCGGTGGATCTTGGCGGCCTCCAGGACCCCCTCCTGGGTGACGTCCCCGAGCACCACCGGCACCCGCAGCCGCCGCGCGGTGGCCAGGCCGCGGGCCTCGGGGTCGGACTCGACGCACACCACGGGGATGTTCAGCTCCCGCAGCCGGGTCAGCACCCGGGTGCCGATCTTGCCCAGACCGAGGAGCACGACGTGCCCGCCGAGGCCCCGGGGCGGTCTGCGCAGGGAGGACGTGGTGCGGAAGGTGCCGAGGGCCTCCAGGACCGCCGCGAGGAGGACCGGGAGGAGCAGCAGTCCGGCGAGCCCGGACAGGAGTTGGAGGATCTGCCGTCCGACGGACTCACCGATCGCGGGGTCGTCGATCGCGAACAGGTCGAGCAGGGTCAGGTAGAAGGCGCGCAGCGGATGGATGCCGGTCACCAGCCACAGGGCGACGGCGAGCGCGACCACGCACCCCACCATCCCGGCCAGCGACCAGCGCAGCCGGCGTGAGAACAGCGACGCGAACCAGGGCATCACACCACGCCCGTCGGGCAGCGCGGGTCCGGCGTACGACACCTGCTCCAGCACCACGGTCGCGCGTCCGCCGCCGTCCCGTACCGCCGCCGCGTCCGGCAGCAGGGTCGGGCCCTGGTCGCCGCCGGGCCCGGAGGTGTCGGTCGGCGAGAGGAGGGCGAGCGTGGCGAGGCTCGGATCGGCGCTCGCCCCGGCGCCGGCCGGCGGCCGTTCGACCGCCCGCAGCAGCAGGCCGCCGGTCTGGAGCACCTTGCTGGTGCCGGTCAGGGCGGTGGCGGCCAGTGCGGGGGCGGCGGTGTCGGCGTCGGAGAGCACGGTCGTGGAGGCGTCGAAGCCGCTCCCGTCGGCCGGGCCGCCGGCGGCCAACGCGGCGGCCTGGTCGAGGAGTTCCTCGATGTGCTGGCCGAGGCGCCGGTTGTAGAGGCGCAGGACGAGCCGCAGTCGGGGGTTGAGGCGGCGGGCGGTGAGGGCGGCGCGGATGTTGGTCTCGTCGTCGTCGTACACGAGCGCGAGGGCGTCCGCCCGTTCCACGCCGGCCTCGGCGAGCGCCGTCTCGTTCGGTTCGGCGGCCTCCATCAGCCGTATGCCGCCCGGGGGTTCGCCGGCGGCGGTGACAGCGGCGGCGCCGCTGCCGTTGCCGGTCAGCCCTGCCGCGGCGGTCACCACCCGGTCGAGGAGGGCGGAGGCGGCGCGGGCCCGTACCACCACCGGTGGCCGCACGGATCGTTCGGAGGCCGGGACGACCAGGGTGACCTGTTCGCCGTAGACCCCTCTGAGCTCGGCCGCCAGCCGGTGCGCGAGCCCGTCGTCCCCGCACACCACCATGTGCGCTGCTGCCGTGTCGCCCGGCAGTCCGGGACCCTGGTTCGGAACGCTCCCCACGAGGGAGAAGACTGCCCTACCGGGGCGGGTGGTGCCACGGCGCACCCACCGTCAAGAAATCCCCAAACCGCCGCGCACGCTGAGCAATCGGACCCTCCCGGCCGTACGCACCGGCAGGGAGACCAGCACCCCACCTCGGAGGGACCCCGGCCGTGGCCGTGACCAAAGCACCCCCGCCCACGCGGGACACCGGCGAGGAGCGCCCCCCGGACGTGCGGGGCGGGGCCGAGCGGCGCCTGAACTCGCCCCTCGTGCTGACCCTGTTGATGCTGCTCGTGGTGCTGCTCCAGGGGCCGATCCGCGGGGCGCTGGGCGCGCCCGTCATGCAGAGCTGGATGACGGTGTTCGTCGCCGTGCTCGTGCAGGCGCTGCCCTTCCTGGTGCTCGGGGTGCTGCTGTCGGCGGCGATCGCGGTGTTCGTGCCGCCGTCGTTCTTCGCCCGCGCCCTGCCGAAGAACCCCGCCCTCGCGGTGCCGGTGGCCGGGGTGGCGGGTGCGGTGCTGCCGGGGTGCGAGTGCGCGTCGGTGCCGGTGGCGGGCGCGTTGGTGCGCCGCGGGGTCACCCCGGCGGCGGCCCTCGCCTTCCTGCTCTCCGCTCCCGCGATCAACCCGATCGTGCTGACGGCGACCGCCGTGGCCTTCCCGCGCGACCCGGAGATGGTGGTGGCGCGGCTCGTCGCGAGCCTGCTGGTGGCGTGCGCGATGGGCTGGCTGTGGCTGCGTCTCGGCCGCACGGACCTGCTGAAGCCGCCGGCCCGGCACGCGTACGAGGGGCAGGGCCGGGGTGCCGCCTTCTGGGGTTCGGTCCGGCACGACGTGACGCACGCGGGCGGCTTCCTGGTGGTGGGTGCGATGGCGGCGGCGACCCTGAAGGCCGTCGTCCCGCAGACCTGGTTGCGTACGGCGGCGGAGAACCCGGTGATCGCGGTGCTGGCGCTCGCCGCGCTCGCGGTGGTGCTGTCGATCTGCTCGGAGGCGGACGCGTTCGTGGCCGCCTCGCTGACCCAGTTCTCGCTGACCGCGCGGCTGACCTTCCTGGTCGTCGGCCCGATGATCGACCTCAAGCTGTTCGCGATGCAGACGGGCACCTTCGGGCGGGCCTTCGCCCTGCGCTTCGCGCCCGCGACCCTCGTCCTGGCGATCGTGGTCTCGGTGCTGACCGGGTGGGTGATGCTGTGAACCGGCAGGCGCAGTCGGCGGTCCTGTTCGTGCTCGGCGCGGCCCTCCTGCACGCGGGCCTCACCGACCTCTATCTGCGGTACGTCAAGGCGGGCCTGCGCCCGCTGGTCCTCGCGGCCGGTGTCGTCCTCATCGCGACGGCACTCGCGACGGCCTGGTACGAGTGGCGGGCGGCGCCCGGGGAACAGGGGCACGCCCACCGCGAGCCCCGCGTCTCCTGGCTCCTCGTGCTGCCCCTGTTCGCCCTGATCCTGGTGGCCCCGCCGGCCCTCGGCTCCTACAGCGCGATGCGCACGGGGACGGCCCTGCAGCAGTCGTACGGCTACGCGCGGCTCCCGGAGAGCGGGCCGCTGCGGCTCGGCCTCGCCGACTACGCGGGCCGGGCCGTCTACGAGCACGGCAAGGGTCTGTCAGGGCGGCGGATCACCGTCACCGGGTTCGTCGCCCTGGACCGCTCGGGGGCGCCCTACCTGGTCCGGATGGCCCTCAACTGCTGCGCGGCGGACGCCCAGCCGGTCAAGGTCGGCCTGACCGGGCGGATCCCGCCGGTCCTCAAGCCGGACGGCTGGCTCCAGGTCACCGGCACGTACACGGCGAAGCGGACCAGGGACCCGGTGAACGGCGGCCCGATCCCCTACCTCGACATCACGGAGGCCCGGCCGGTCCCGACGCCGACCGATCCGTACGACGAGACCTGGAACAACTGACGTCCGGCCCTTCTGGTGCGCCGGGCCGACCCGTCCGGCCCTTGCCGATGCCGGTGGCTCCCCCTAGCCTTCGATCTGACGACCCATCAGATACCGGCTAGGGGGCAGGCAATGGCCGTCACCACCGAGAGCGGAACCCGGGACATCCCCAGAGTCATCAGCGTCGACGATCACGTGATCGAGCCCGCGCACCTCTTCGAGACCTGGCTTCCGGCGAAGTACCGGGACCGGGGGCCGAAGCCGCTCACCGCCGGCATCGGGGACCTCGCGTACGTGGGCGGGAAGTACCGGTTCAGCACCGATCCGGAAGGCCAGCTCACGGACTGGTGGGAGTACGAGGGCGAGCTCTTCCCGTACAAGCGGATCATCGCGGCCGTCGGTTTCTCGCGGGACGAGATGACCCTCGACGGGATCACCCGAGAGCAGATGCGGCGGGGCTGCTGGGACCCCAAGGCCCGGATCGAGGACATGGAGATGAACCATGTCGAGGCCTCCCTGTGCTTCCCGACCTTCCCGCGGTTCTGCGGGCAGACCTTCGCCGAGGCCAAGGACAAGGAGGTCGGGCTCGCCTGTGTGCGCGCCTACAACGACTGGATGGTCGAGGAGTGGTGCGGGGACAGCGGCGGCCGGCTGATCCCGCTGTGCCTGATCCCGCTGTGGGACGTCGAGCTCGCGGTCGCGGAGATCCGCCGCAACGCCGAACGGGGCGTCAGGGCCGTCACGTTCAGCGAGATCCCGACCTACCTGGGGCTGCCGTCGATCCACTCCGGCTACTGGGACCCGTTCTTCGCGGCCTGCGAGGACACCGGGACGGTCGTCAACATGCACATCGGCAGCAGCTCCCAGATGCCGGCCGCCTCTCCCGACGCCCCGCCCGCGGTCCAGGCATCCCTGTCCTTCAACAACGCCATGGCCTCGATGATGGACTTCCTCTTCTCCGGGGTCCTGGTGAAGTTCCCCCGGCTCAAACTGGCGTACAGCGAGGGCCAGATGGGCTGGATCCCGTACGCCCTGGAGCGCGCCGACGACGTATGGGAGGAGCACCGGGCCTGGGGCGGGGTCCGGGACCTGATCCCGGAGCCGCCCTCCACGTACTACTACCGGCAGATCTTCTGCTGCTTCTTCCGCGACCGGCACGGCATCGAGGCCATCGAGACCGTCGGTGTGGACAACGCGACCTTCGAGACCGACTACCCGCACGTCGACTCGACCTGGCCGCACACCGAGCAGGTCGCCCGGGAGCACGTGGCGGGACTGTCGGAGGACGTGACCTACAAGCTGCTGCGGGGCAACGCGATCCGGATGCTGCAACTCGACCTCGACCGGTAGGTGGGCGGTTCGGTCACCCGGCCTCTCACCCGCGGTGGAGAAGGCGGCAAAAGACCCGACCGCTGGCGACGGGGGATGCACCAGCGGTCGGGCTGTGGCCAACACTAACAAGGCCGCAGGAACAGCGGGAGCGGACTGCTCGGCTGCGGGGAGAAGTTGTGATCGGGATCACGTAATACGCTTCAGTCGCACGGAGGATCGTACGAGAGCCGCGGCAGGTACTCCTTCCAGGCCTCGCGCGTCAGAACGTTCGCGGTGGTGGCGCAGACGCGGTCGATGGCCTTGTCGACGTCCAGGTCCCACAGCCGGATGGTGTCCGCGCCGCTGGAGACCCCGAGCATGCGTCGGTCGGGGCTGAAGGAGAGGAAGCCGCCGGTCTTGGCGCTGGGGCTCATCGACCGTCCGATGGGGCCGGCCGCGGACGGGTCGGCCACGTCCCAGAGCCGGACCGTGTTGTCGTGGCCACCGCTGGCCAGCGTGGCGCCGTCGCGGCTGTAGGTCAGCGACACGACGGCCTCACTGTGCCCGGTGAGCGCCGCTCCCGTCTGCTCGGCGTGCCGGGGGTCGCTCACGTCCCACAGCCGGACCGCGGCGTCGTCGCCGCCGCTGGCCAGGGTGTGCCCGTCCGGACTGAAGACGAGCACGTTGACCGGCCCGGTGTGCCCGGTGAGCGGCGTGCGGAGCGGGGTCGGACGGGCCGGGTCCGTCACCTTCCACAGCCGGATCGTGCCGTCCGCGCTGCCGCTGGCCAGGGTCCGGCCGTCCGGGCTGAAGACGAGGCTGTCGATGTACCCCCGATGGCCGGCGATCGGGCCGTGCGAGACCGGGTGGGCCGGGTCGGTGACGTCCCACAACTGGAGGCGGCGGCTGTCGTAGGCGGTGGCCAGGGTGCGTCCGTCCGGGCTGAACGCCAGGGCGTCCGGACCCATGAACCGGGAGTGCAGGACGAGCGACGGACCGTAGGGGACGGGGTGGGCGGGGTCGGTGACGTTCCACAACTGGACCCGGCCGGTGGTGAGCACCGCGAGCGTGCGGCCGTCGGGGGAGAACAGCACCTGGGAGAACGGGTCGCGCACCACGGGGGTGAACGGCTTGCCCAGGGCCACGGGCCGGTCCGGGTCCGCCACGTTCCACAGCCGGATCCGCCCGTCCCGCCCGGCCGTGGCGAGCACGTCGCCGTCGCGTCGGAACGCCCCGCTGCTGCCCACCAGGTCCCCGGCCGGGATCGACCACAGGCGCACCTTGCTGTCGCCGCTGCCGGTCGCGAGCGTACGGCCGTCGGGGCTGAACCCCAGCGCGTACATCTCACCGCTGCTCCCGGCGAGGGGCTCGCCGACCTGTGAGGGGTACTCCGGGTCGCTCACGTTCCACAGGCTCGCCGTGCTGTCCGCGCTGGCGGCGGCGAGCGTGCTCCCGTCCGGGCTGAAGGCCACCGACCAGATGGGTCCGGTGTGGCCGGTGAGCGGCGAGCCGACCGGAGCCGGGTCGGCCGGGTCCCGCACGTCCCACAGCCGGACGCCGGCGTCCGCGCTGCCGCTGGCCAGTTCGGTGCCGTCCGGACTGAAGGCGACCGAGTGCACCAGCCCGGTGTGCCCGGCCAGCACCTTGTCGTACGCCGTCGGCCGCCGCGCGTCGGCGGTGTTCCACAGGCGGATCGTGTTGTCGTCGCCACCGGCGGCCAGCGTGCGCCCGTCGGGGCTCCACGCCACGGACCGCACGGCGGCCCCGGCCCCGGTCAGGACGACGGGCGCCTTCTTCGACCCGTCCGTGTTCCACAGCCGTACGGTGCGGTCCTCGCCGGCGGAGGCCAGCGTGCGCCCGTCCGGGCTGAACGCGATCAGATAGATGGTGCCCCGGTGACCGGTCAGGGGAGCGCCCAGCGGTTTCGGCCGGCGGGGGTCGGAAAGGTCCCACCGCCGGATCCTGCCGTCGTCGCCGGCACTGGCCAGGGTCCGGCCGTCCGGGCTGAAGACCGCACTGCTCACCCAGCTCGTGCCGCCGGTGAGGGGGGCGCCCAGCGCTTTGGGGTGCCGGCGGTCGCTGACGTCCCACAGCCGGACCGTCCGGTCGTAGCTGGCGGTGGCGAGGAGCTTGCCGTCCGGGCTGAACGACGTCAGGTAGACGGCCCCGGTGTGACCGGTGAGAGGGGTGGCCAGCGGCGCGTTGACGATGGAGATCAGCCGGGTGTTGGTGCCCTCGTCGTGGGGCCGGAGGCGATGTGCGACCAGGTCGATCCGGGCGGACAGCGACGGGTCCGTGTACTGGACGCGGTCCGCCTCCGCGACGACCTGCTCGAACACGGCGTCGTTGCGCTGCTGCCAGGCCACCACCGCCGAGCCGACGGCCACCAGCGCGAGGACGACCAGCGCCGACACCGCGCCCCGGGCGATCAGGACGGTACGCCGGCGCAGTCGGACCGAGGCGGCCAGGAACTCCACCGCGCTGCGGGTCAGATAGGTGTCCCCGGCGGACTTCGCCCAGCTCCGTGCCTGTTCCAGCCGCGAGCCGCGGTACAGCAGCGAGGAGTCCCGGTTCGAGCCCTCCCAGGAGCGGCCGTCCTCCTCGATGCGCTGGCGCAGCAGATGGTCGCTGCGGTCCTCGTCGATCCACTCGCGCAGCCGCGGCCACGCCGTCAGCAGCGCCTCGTGGGTGATCTCCACGGTCTCCGCGTCCAGCGTCACCAGGCGGGCCCGGACCAGGGCCTCCAGCGACTCCTCCGTCTTCCCCGGGTCGGCCGACTCCGCGGCGAGCTGGCGCCGGGTGCCGCGCCGGCGGGTGGCCTGGGTGTCCTCGTTGAGCCGCACCAGACGCAGCAGCAGCAGGCGGGCCGCCGTACGCGCGGCCGGGTCCAGCCGGGACCAGGCGCGCTCGGCGGTCGCCGCGACCGCGCCCTGGATACCGCCGGCCGCCCGGTAGCCGGCCACGGTCAGCCGCCCCGCCTTGCGGCGCTGCCAGGTGGCCAGCAGGGCGTGCGAGAGCAACGGCAGTACGCCCGCGTCATGCGCCCCTCGCGGGCCGTCGGCGCTCACCTCGCGCACGATCAGCTCCGCGAGCCCCGGCTCCAGCTCCAGGCCCACGGCCCGGGCCGGACCCGTCACGGCCTCGCGCAGTTCCCCGCCGGTGAGCGGGCCGAGCACCATGTGCCGGTGCTGGAGTGCGTCGGCCAGCTCGGGGTGGTCGAGACAGCGCTCGTAGAAGTCGGCGCGGATGCCGAGCAGGACCAGGGCGGGCGCCGGCGCGTCCGGGCCGGCGGGCGTGCACGCGGCGTGCAGCAGGCGGACGAAGGTACGCCGGACCGTCTCGTCCGAGCAGAGGGTGAACGCCTCCTCGAACTGGTCGACGATCACCACGGGCGGGGCGGTGGCGGCCTCGCGCTGAGCCCACGAGGCGACCGCGTCCCGGACGGTGTGCGCGAATTCGGGAGGGTGATCGATGTCCGGTCCGCCGGTCCGCGCGGCGGCGACGACCGGTTCCAGTTCGGGTATCCGGCCGGTCAGTTCGGTGAGCGGGTCGGCGCCCGGCACGAGCTGCAGGACCGGGCGGCCGCCGTCCTCGTCGGCACCGCCGAGCGCGCCCTCCTCCAGGGCGGTCACCAGACCCGCGTTGAGCAGCGAGGACTTGCCCGCGCCCGAGGCGCCGACGAGCATCACCAGGCCGCCGGTGCCGGTCTCGGCCGCCGAGCCGAGCAGGTGGACGAGGGCCGCCGTGCTCCGTTCCCGGCCGAAGAACCAGCGGGCGTCCTCCTGCCGGTAGGAGGCGAGGCCCCGGTACGGGCAGACCCCGGCGGGGGGTTCAGGCTGCGGGCTCTCGTCCTCGTCCGGCGCCAGCGCGCGCTCCCACAGCTTCTGCCACTGGCCGAGGTCGTACAGACCGGCCGAGACGGGGGTGGGACTGATCCGCCGGGCTTCGGGAATGAGGATGTGCAGCACGGCCGCGAGGGCGGTGAACTGAGCGGGTACGTTGCGGGCCCGCCGCCAGTCGCTGATGCGCTGCGCGGACACCCGGACCGGGCGCCCCCGCTCGTCCACGCGCTGGAGCCGGCCGACTCCCTCGGACACGCGCTTGAGGGGCGGATTCCCTGCCTCCCTGTACAACAGTGCGAGACGCTCCGCGAAGGCCGTGCGTGCTCCTGAGTCGGAGCTCAAGGTCTTCCACCCCTTACTTCCCTCGCCTGTCGAATCCGGACCGGAAAACTCACTTTATACGGCTGACCTGCGGCAACGCACTGTCTCCGGCACCGGAACCTCCTCTGTCGAGCCCCTGGCTGGCAGGATCACGACCCTGCGGCCCAGCCATCGGGCGACGCCATGACAGGCCACCAGCCCAGCGCCCCGCATGCCACTCAGCGCGCCGCATGTTCTCGGCCACATTCCGCCCACGGTCACCCGCTTCCTCCGGTACCGGTCCCCACGAGGGGAGGGACCGGTACCGGACGAAGCGGGACGATCACCGGCCGCCCCTACACTGGGTCCGGCGGTTGACCCCAGAGGACGGGAGAGGGCTGTGGCGAAGATCGTCGGCGGTTTCCAGGACCCGTCGTCGGAGGTGCTCGCCGAGGCGGCCGCCGTCTTCGGGCTCCTCGCCTCCTCCGCCCGGCTGCACATCATGTGGGCGCTGTCCCAGGGCGAGAGCGACGTCTCCCACCTCGCCGACCGGGTCGGGGGTGCGCTGCCCGCCGTCAGCCAGCACCTCGCGAAGCTGAAACTCGCCGGCCTCGTGCGCTCCCGCCGCGACGGCCGCCGGCAGATCTACTACGTCGACGACCCCGACATCGTGACCGTGGTCCGTGTCATGGTCGGCCAACTGACCGCCCGCGAGACCTCCTCCGCACCCTCGGACCGCCTGCGCGAGGCCGGTGTCTGAGCGGTTGGGGGCGCGGGGGGAGAACGCGGGCGCCTCCTCTGCCGGGGCGGGAGGTGCGTCCAGGGACGGCACTCCGTCGGTGGGAGTCGATCCGATTGCTCCTGCCGGGCCGGTGCCGTCGGAGTCCGGGGTGCTCGCCGGGGCTGCGTCCGTTCCTTCGGGCGAGGCCGCCGACCCTTCGTCGCCCTCGCCGGGACCTCCCGTTCTGCGGGTCGTCCCGTCCGTCGGCTCCGGCGCCGGGCGGGGCACGGATCCCGGAGGCGGGTCGGACGGGAGTCTTCTCGAGGTGCTGCGGGGGCTCGGGGTCGGGCCGCGCGGGCTGACCGAGGCGCAGGCCGAGGAGCGGTCGGCGCGGTTCGGGGCCAACGCGCTGCCGGACGGCCGGGACCCCTCCTGGCCCCGTCTGTTCGCCCGGAGCGCGCGGGACCCCTTCACCGCGGTGCTGCTCTGCCTGGGACTGGTGTCGGCCGCCGTCCTCGCCTGGGGCACCGCCTCGGTGATCCTCCTGCTCGTCGTCGTGAGCTGTGTCCTGCGGGCTTCCGGCGAACACCGCGCCGGTCGCTCCACGGCGGCACTGCGCCACCTGGTGGCGACCACCGTCACGGTCCAACGCCGGGCCTCCGAGGACAGCGCCCCGGCCACCCGCGAGATCCCGGTGGCGGAACTCGTCCCCGGCGACGTCGTACGGCTCGGCCCCGGCGACCTGGTCCCCGCGGACGTACGACTGCTGCGCTCGACCGGGCTCACCGTCCACCAGGCCGCACTGACCGGGGAGTCCGCGCCGGTGGCGAAGTCCGCGGACGGGGAGCCGGGGGAGGGCGGTGTCCTCCAGGACCCCCGGCACTGCTTCCAGGGCAGCAGCGTCGCCTCCGGCAGCGCCACCGCAGTGGTCACCGCGACCGGCGGCGACACCCGTCTCGCCGCCGCCCACCGCCGTACCGGCAAACCCCCGGCGACCGCGTTCGAGCGTTCCGTGCGGGGGGTCTCCTGGATCCTGATCCGGTTCGCGCTGCTGACCCCGCCGCTGGTCCTCATGGCCAACGCCGCCCTGCGCGGCCGCGGCCTGGAGACCCTCCCCTTCGCCGTCGCGGTGGCGGTCGGGCTGACCCCGGAGATGCTGCCGGTCCTCGTCACCACCTGCCTGGCCCGCGGCGCCGCCCTGCTGGCCCGCACCCACGGTGTGATCGTGCGACGGCTGCCCGCCCTGCACGACATCGGCGCCATGGACGTCCTGTGCGTCGACAAGACCGGCACCCTCACCCGGGACCGCCCGGTCGTCCACCGCGCGCTGGACGCGGACGGCCACGACGACTCCGAGGTACTGCGCACGGCGGCGGCCGCCGCCTGGTGGTCGCTCCAGCTCGCCGACCTCCCCGCCGCCGACGCCCTCGACGAGGCCCTGCTCGCCGCCGCCGACGAGGACGCCCTCACGGCGTACGACGGCGTCACAGCCCTCCCCTTCGACCCCGCCCGGCGCCTCGCCACCGTGGTCGTCCGCACCCCCGGCCGGCTCGGCGCGCACACCCTGATCACCAAGGGCGCCCCGGAGGCCGTACTGCGACGCTGTGCGCTCTCCGACGACGAGCGCTCCCGTCTGCGCGAACTGGCCGACGCACAGGCGGCGGACGGACTGCGCGTCCTCGCCGTCGCCACCGCCGAACGGCCCGCCGGAGACCGCCCCCGCGAACACGGCCTCACCTTCCGCGGCCTGGTCACCCTCCGGGACGAGCTCGCCCCCACCGCCGCCGCGGCCCTCGCCGGACTCGCCGCGCGGGGCGTCACCGTCAAGGTCCTCACCGGCGACCACCCGGGCACCGCGGCCCGGGCCTGCCGTGACCTCGGGATCCCGGCGGCCGGGGTCCGCACCGCCGACCGCCTCGACACCCTCACCGACCCCGAACTCACCGAACTCGCCCGCCGTACGACCGTCTTCGCCCGCTGCACCCCCGAGGACAAGACCCGCATCGTGCGCGCCCTGCGGGCCGGCGGCCACACGGTCGGCTTCCTCGGCGACGGCGTCAACGACCTGCCCGCCCTGCGCACCGCCGACGTGGGCGTCGCCCCCCGCGACGCGGCCGGGGTGACCCGCGAGAACGCGGACCTCGTCCTCGCCGGGAAGGACCTCACCGCGGTCGGCCACGCGGTCGCCGCCGGCCGTCACGCGGGCGGCAACATCGCCACGTACCTGCGCATCACGCTCTCCTCCAACCTCGGCAACGTGATCGCGATGCTCTCGGCGGGCCTCCTGCTGCCCTTCCTGCCGATGCTCCCGGCGCAGGTCCTCGTGCAGAACCTGTGCTTCGACGCGGCCCAACTGGCCTTCGCCCACGACCGTCCCGACCCGTCCGCCCTGCGCCGGCCGAGCGTCCTGGACCCCCGGCGACTGCTCCGGTTCATCGTCGGGTTCGGTGCCCTGAACGCCGTGGCGGACCTGGCGACCTTCGGTGTCCTGGCCCTGGCGCTGCGCGGCCCGGGCGACGACGAGGCGATGTTCCACTCGGGCTGGTTCACGGAGAACCTGCTGACGCAGGCCGTGGTGATGGTGCTGCTGTCCCTGGGCTCAGCGGGCCGTGGCGGCCGCCGGCCGGGCCCGGTGACCTGGTCCGCCGCGGCGCTGGCCGCGACCGGTCTGCTCCTGCCCATGTCCCCGCCCGGCGCTGCCCTCGGCATGAGCGCACTGCCCGGCGTGTACTACGCGCTGCTCGCGGCCGTCCTCGCCCTGTACGCCGTGGGCCTGCTGGCGGCACGGCGCCGCACCGGTGACCGCCCCGGCGGCTGACCGTCTCAGGGGCAGGCGATGTCGAAGCCGTACCGCAGGGGTTCCTCGGTCACGCCGTGGTCGAGCCGGTAGACGTAGACGCCATCGACCCGCACCCCCGACGGCGCGCCCTCCGTGCGGCAGGGGTACGACACCTGCACGACCCGGGGCCGGTCGGTGACCTTGACCCGCATCCCGTGGGCCGGTCCGCCGTCGAGGACGGCGACTTCCCAGCCGGTCACGCCGGCCGTCTCCACTGTCTCCGCTGCGTCCACGGCGACAGTTTAGAGGTCGCGCAACCGTCCGGGGAGGCCGATGTCCTCAGCGCGGGGCCGCCGGCCGGTCCCCGGGCTCGCCGGAGGTCATCCCGCGTTGTTCAGGGCCGGGTGACGGCGGGCGGACGGGGGGTCGGTGGGCGTGTCCTCCGCGTCGGCGTGGGGTGAGTCCGGGGCCGCGGCCGGGGCCGCTTTCGCGCCGGGCCGGTCCGCCGCCGTGACCGTCGTGTCCGCCGGATCCGTCGTGTCCGCCGTGACCGTCGTGTTCTTGCGCCTGGTCAGTCCGACGCCTGCCAGGACCACGGCCATGCCCAGCACGACCCGGACGCTCAGGCCCTCGCCGAGGACGACCGCGCCGAGGAGCACGGAGACCACCGGCAGCAGATAGCCGACCACGGCGGCGTTCGTGGCGCCCTCGTCGTTGATGATCCGGTAGGTGAGGTGGAAGGTGATCGCGGTGCAGAAGACGCTGAGGACCAGGGCCGCGACCACGACCGCCGGGCCGGGGTCGATCGCCTCCAGGCCGCCGACCGGCAGCGCCACGGCGGTCAGCCCGCTCGCGGCGACGAGCTGCGCGGCGGACAGCGAGATGGTCGGGGTGCCCCGGCGGACCAGGGTGCGGCCCATGTAGGTGAAGGCGACGGCGTAGCTGGCGGCCGCGCCGAGGATGGCGAGGGCTCCCCAGCTCGTGGCCCCGGCCGACTGCCAGGGGGCGAGGATGAGGATCGTGCCGGCGAAGCCGAGGAGCAGGCCGGCCAGGCGGGCCGGGCGCAGTCCGCGTTCCGAGCCGAGGGCCAGGCCGAGGGCGATCGACCACAGCGGGGTCGTGGCGTTCAGGACACCCGCGAGCCCGGAGTCGACGGTCTGCTGGCCCAGGCTGAACAGGGCGAACGGCAGCGCGTTGCAGAAGAAGGCCGCGACGGCGATGTGCCGCCAGACGGTCCGCCCACGGGGCAGGCGCCGGCCCGACGCGTAGCAGGCGACGGTGAGGACGAGCGCGCCGAGCAGGCAGCGGACGAACGTGACCTGGAGCGGGGAGAGACCGCGCAGCGCCAGTTCGATCCAGAGGAAGGTCGAGCCCCACAGCAGGGCGAGCACGGCCACCCGCACTCCGCCCCGCAGACTCCGTGTACCGCTGTTCACGATGCTTCCCTCCGTTCGGCCGCCGTACGACTCGGTCGACGGTCCGGTCCGTTCCGTCCCGTTCTTCGACGATGCCCCAGTCGAACTGTGAGGACAAGCAAATGGTTCTACCTAGTCTGTTAAGCTGTGCTACATGCTTGACGTGAGGCGCCTCCAGGTCCTGCGCGCGGTCGTCACCAGCGGGACGGTCACCGCGGCCGCGGCCCACCTCGGCTACACCCCGTCCGCTGTCAGCCAGCAGGTCGCGGCGCTGGAGAAGCAGGCGGGCACGGCCCTGCTCGAACGGGTGGGGCGGGGAGTGCGGCCGACCCCGGCGGGCCTGCTGCTCACCGAGCACGCGGCGCTGATCAGCTCGGCGGTCGCGCAGGCGGAGACCGCTCTCGCCGACCTCCGCGCCGGGCGCATCGGCACCCTGTCGGTCCGCTACTTCGCCACGGCGGGCTCCACGCTCGTGGCCCCGGCCCTCGCCCGGCTCCGCGCGGAACACCCGGGTGTACGGGTCGACCTCGAACTCGCCGACCCGGACGACCCGTTCGAGGAGGTGGCCCGGGGCCGGGCCGACCTGGCCGTGGTCGTGCAGGCGCGGGGCCGGGTGGGGGACGGGTTCCGCCTGGTCCACCTGCTCGACGACCCGTACGCCGCCGTCCTGCCGCTGGGGCATCCGCTGGCGGACCGGGAGGTCGTCGACCTGCACGAGCTGTCCGGGGAGCAGTGGGTCGGCAGCGAACCGCCCGGCCCCTGCCTGGAGCCGGTGATCGACTCCTGCGCGGCGGCCGGTTTCAGCCCCGACTTCGTCATTCGCAGCGAGGACTACGCCACCGCGCAGGGGTTCGTCGCGGCCGGCCTCGGTGTCGGCCTGATGCCACGACTGGGCCTGCGCGGCCGCCACCCCGGGGTCGTCGTCCGCCCGGTCCGCAACCCCGAACCGGTCCGCGTGATCTCGGCGGTGGCCCGCGAGACCGCCCTCGACCAGCCGGCCCTCCGCGACCTCCTGACAGCCCTCCGGGACGCGGCGACGAACGACCCCGCTGCACGGTGACCTCCGGCGGGTGGAGGGTCCGGGGCGTGCCCACCACCCGACCTGCGCCGCTGTCCCCTCCGCGGGGGCGGTGCCGGGGGTGTGCTGCTGGGGTGCCGGCTTGGGTTTCTCGGCCGGGTTCTTCGTAGCGCTTGTCCGCTCATCCCGCCTGCGCGGCGCCGGCCTGTGAGTGGGCGGGGGCAGTCGCGCAGGTCAGGTGGTGGGACTGGGCTCCTCGGGTGCCGGCCGGGGCCCTCGTGGCGCCTGCCTGCCCTGCCCTCCGGTGCTGTCGGGGTTCTCGGCTTGGGCTTCTCGGTCGGGTTCTTCGTAGCCCTTGCCCGCCCGGCCCGTCCGTGCGCCTGGGTGGCGGCGCCCGCCAGTCGGCGGGACAGCACCGCAGGTCAGATGGTGGGGCCGGATGCGTGCCGTCGGGGTTCTCGGCTTGGGTTTCTCGGTCGGGTTCTTCGTAGCCCTTGCCCGCCCGGCCCGTCCGTGCGCCTGGGTGGCGGCGCCCGCCAGTCGGCGGGACAGCACCGCAGGTCAG
>NZ_JBVJPC010000005.1:600194-602223 GCF_055582845.1 Streptomyces sp. NPDC107471
GATGGTGGGGCCGGATGCGTGCTGTCGGGGTTCTCGGCTTGGGTTTCTCGGTCGGGTTCTTCGTAGCCCTTGCCCGCCCGTCCCCGCCCGTGCGCCCGGGTGGCGGCGCCCGCCAGTCGGCGGGACAGCACCGCAGGTCAGGCGGCGGGGCTGGGTGCGTGCTGTCGGAGTTGTCGGCCTGGGCTGCTCGGCGGGGGGCCTTGCGGCACTGGCCCGCTCGTCCCGTCTGTGCGGCGTCGGGACGAGCAGGTCCTTCAGGCGGGCGGTAGGTCCCCGGCAGGCGTGCCGTCGCCCCGCGTCCGCACCCGGCCCGGGTCAGGCGGCGAGGTCGCGGGGGGTGGCCGCTGCGGTGGAGGCCGGGGTCAGGGTGACGAGGCTGGAGAAGATCTCGCGGTCGTTCTGGTGGGCGCTGACCCGGACGCGGCCCGGGTCCGTGAGGCGTTCGGCCCGAAGCAGGCAGGGGACGTCCATCTCGGCGTACCGGACGAAGTCGGAGTCCATGCCGGTGACCGCCGTCGGGCGGGGATGCGCGGTGGCCAGGGCGGCCTGGCGCGCGGCCTCCAGCAGCAGCATGCCGGGGGCGTGGTCCACGAGGTGGTCGAAGAGCACGGGGTGCGTGGTGTCGACCCTGAGCTGCCAGTGGTCGGGCCGGTCGGTCGCGGCGAGCACCACGTCCTCGAAACGGTCCCGGCCGAACGGCGACAGGCCGGCCGGCGGCGGCAGCGGCACGGCGCGCGCGGTGGCCGCGGTGGCATCGGCGTACGCCCCGCGCAGCCGGTTGTAGACCGTGCGGTCCTGGATGGTGAAGCGCGAACGGGCGGTGGCGAGCGGGCGTCCGCCCCGCTCGACCTCGACGCTCAGGGATATCGCGGAGGCTCTGTCCCGGCGGTACGTCACCTCGTGGCACGTGATGTGCAGCTCCAGCTCGGCCGGACCGTCGTCCACGCGCGCGGCCTCGGGGTCGAGGGTCCAGCCGAAGTCCTTCCACAGGAGCTGGTGGCCGAACGGCACCTGGTAGGCGCCGTGGGACAGCAGCGGGAGTGTCTGACGTACCGTCTCGCTGAGCAGGAGCGGGTCGTACAGGCCCAGGCGGCTGACGTAGAACCGGTGGTTCGCGGGCCAGGCGGCCGTCACCGTGAAGGTGTCGGGGCCGGTCCGCCGCCAGTTGCGCAGCAGCATTTCGTCCTGGTTCGTCTTGTGGGTGTAGTCGGCAGAAACCATCTCAAAACGGTTCGTGAGACCGTGCTGAGCGAGGTCGATGGTCATGGTGTTCCCCCTGATGCGGTGACGTCCGAGTAGGGCACGCGCAAGTGAATCGACGCCGCCGACGGTGACAGGGCGGCCTCGACGTGAATAAAATAGAGGTCGTTCTTTTTGTTTGTCTACAGGCACGAGGAGTCTGCCGATGGCACGACAACGGCAGGAGCGCGCGGAGCGCACCCGGGCGGCGCTCATTCGCGCGGCCGCGGAGATGTTCGACCAGGTCGGGTACCACGGGGCGGGTCTCAACGCGATCCTGAGAAAGGCCGAGACCACAACCGGAGCCATGTACTTCCACTTCAAGTCGAAGGAGGAACTGGCCCGGGCGGTCATCGTCGAACAGGCCGCCGAGCTGAAGTGGCCCAGCGGCAAGAAGGGCCTGCAACAGCTCATCGACGTGTGCCATTACCTGGCCGTGGAGATGCGCTCGAACGTCCTGTTCCGGGCCGGCGTCCGGCTCGCCGTCGAGCAGAGCGAGGTGAACCTGCTCAACTACTCGATCTACGACTGGTGGGCCGAGCAGTTCGGCATCCATCTCGCCGAGGCCCGCGACCTGGGCCAGCTCCGGCCCGAGGTCGACGAGGCCGCGTTCGCCCAGGTGATCGTCGCCGCGTACACCGGCACGCAGATCATGTCGCGGCTCTCCAGCGCCCGCGGCGACCTGCCCGAACGCATAGAGAGCATGCTGCGCTGCCTGCTGCCGGCCCTCGCCCCGCCGGAGGTCGTCGCCACGCTGGAGTTCCCGGAGGTCAGCGATGCCCCCGGGGTG
>NZ_JBVJPC010000005.1:602322-796700 GCF_055582845.1 Streptomyces sp. NPDC107471
GTGGTGCCCGGCCTCCGCGAACTGCTCCGGCGGGTCCCGGCCCGCTGGGACGGCGGGCGCGGGCAGCTCTCCCTGGTGGCCGTCGAGGACCTGGCGCGACTGGTCGCGTCCCTGGCCACCGCGCCGGACGCCGTGCCGTCCGGAACCTTCCACGCCGGCCATCCGGTGCCGGTGCGCAGCGGCGACCTCATGGCGAGACTCGCCGAACTGGACGTACTGCCCCCGGTCACCGACGAGTTGACCTGGGAGCAGTGCCTGGAGCGGTTCCGCCGGGCGCCCGGCCGGATCAGCGAGCGGCAGTTCGCCCTGCTGGCGCTCGACCACTGGTACCGGAGCGAGGAGATCTGGCGGCTCGCGGGCTGCGCGCCGGGCCCCGGACCGCTGGAGCGGCTGGCCGGGGCGGCACCCTGGTACCGGGCCCACCTCGCGGCCGCCTGACCGGCCCGCCGCGCCGCTCCGTACCTCTCCTGGCCGGCCCGCCGCGACGGCTCCGTACCCCTGTCGAAGTCCCTTGCGGATCGGCGCAGTTGTGCGGAAGCCGGGTGGAAACCGGGGAAGTCGCGTCCAACTTGGCCAAGTCGTCGCGGAGCCGGGCACGGGAGGTGTCCGCGCGGTGAACCGGCGGTACGTTCGCAGCACCGGGGCCGGCGGCCTCCCGTCATCCACAGCGGCGCGGGCGGACGGGAGGCCCACGACGGGCCCCCTCCTTGGGCACCCGGCGCGCAGCACCGCTGCCCGGGCGGCCCGTGGAGTCAGTTCCCGTGATGAATACCGAGGTCAGGCCCATGGTCAAGCAGGTGAGAGCGGAGCGCACCCGCCAGGCGCTGATCGCGGCGGCGGCCATCGAGTTCGACCGGCACGGATACGCCGGCACCTCGCTGTCCGCCGTGCACCGGGCCTGCGGGATGACGATGGGCGCGCTCACCTTCCACTTCCGCGCCAAGGCGGACCTGGCGAGCGCGGTCTGCCAGGAGGCCGAGGCCATCACCCGGGGCGCGCTGACCCGGCTCACCCCGATGGGCGCCCTGCTGCCGGTCGTGGAGTTCACCCTCGTCGTGGCCCGGCTGCTGGACGAGGAGGTCACCGTCCGGGCGGCGGCCCGGCTGACCCAGGAGCGGGCCGTCCCCTCCCGGTGGCACACCGTCTGGCGGGCCGTCCTGCGCGACCTGGTGGCCCTCGCCCCGCCGGGCCCCGACTGCGGGCCCCGGCCCGAGGAACTGGAGCTGCTCGCCGTCTACTTGACGGCCGGCGCCGAGGCGGCGCTGCGGGAGGGCCGCACCGGCAAGGAGGTGCTCGCCCAACTGGAGTGCCTGTGGGCCCTGGTGCTCGTCACCGGCTCACCGCTGGGCGCCGACGAGTGCCCGGCGGTCGCCGCACCCGTCCGCGACCCGTCCCGCCCCTCCCCCTGATCCGCACCCCTCCACGAAAAGGCTCGATCCATGACTCGACGCTGTGCGCTCGTCACCGGCGGCTCCCGGGGCATCGGGGCCGCCATCGCGACCGAACTCGCCGCCGCGGGGCACCGCGTGGCCGTGCACTGCCGTGCCGACTCCGCCGCCGCGAAGGACGTCCTCGACGCCCTGCCCGGCACCGGACACGTCCTGGTCACCGGCGACGTCGGCGCCCCCGGCGCGGCCCGGGAGATCATCGACGCCGCGGTCGCCGGGCTCGGCACGGTCGACGTGCTCGTCAACAACGCGGGCGTGTACGCCGAGCAGCCCGTCGCCACCACCTCGTACGAGGACTGGCAGGCCGACTGGCGCCGCCTGGTCGACGTCAACCTGCTGGGCCCCGCCGACCTGATCTGGTGCCTGGTCGACCATCTGCGGCACCGGATCCAGGGGCCGCAGGGCGCCTGTGTCGTCAACGTCGGCTCGCGAGGCGCCTATCGCGGCGAACCCGACGCCCCCGCCTACGGGGCGACCAAGGCCGCCCTGCACGCCCTGACCCAGTCGCTCGCCCAGTCCCTGGGACCGCTCGGCATCGCGGTGACCGCCGTGGCGCCGGGGTTCGTCCGCACCGACCTCACCGAACCCGTGCTCGTCGGAGCCGTCGAGGAGGAGGTGCGCAGCCAGAGCCCGCTCGGCAGGATCGCGGTGCCCTCGGACATCGCGGCCGCGGTGGCCTGGCTGAGCAGCGCCCGGGCCGAGTGGTGCAGCGGCGCCGTACTCGACGTCAACGGCGCCTCCCACCTGCGCTGACGACAGCCCCGCCGACCCGCCTGCCGACCGGACGTCCCACCGCCACGCCCCGACCACGAAACGGAGACCCCGTGCGCGTCTCAGTCCTCCAGATCGCCGTACGACCCGACGAACCGGCCGACGAGCGGCGTGCCCGCGTCTTCGAGCTGGTCCGCCGGCAGCACGACAGCGACCTGGTCGTGCTGCCGGAACTGTGGACCGTAGGGGCGTTCGCCTTCGACGTGTTCGCCGAGCACGCCGAGCCGCTGGACGGCCCCACCGCCCGCGAGATGAGCGCCGCCGCCGCCGCGGCACAGGTGTGGCTGCACGCCGGCTCCCTCGTCGAACGCGGCCCGGCGGACGAGCTGTACAACACCTCCCTGCTGTTCGGACCCGACGGCCGGCTCGCCCGCACGTACCGCAAGATCCACCGCTTCGGCTTCGACCGGGGCGAGGCCGCCCTGTTGGCCCGGGGCGACGAGACCGTCACCGCCGTGCTCGACGGGGACGGGACCGCGGGGCTCACGGCGGGCCTCGCCACCTGCTACGACCTGCGCTTCCCCGAGCAGTTCAGACTGCTGGTGGACGCCGGTGCCGAACTCCTCCTCGTCCCGGCCGGGTGGCCCGCGGCGCGCCGCGCCCACTGGTCGCTGCTGGCCCGCGCCCGTGCCGTGGAGTCACAGGCGTACGTCGTGGCCTGTGACACGGCCGGCACGCACGCCGGTGTGGAGCAGGCCGGCCACAGCGTGGTCGTCGACCCGTGGGGCGAGGTCGTCGCCGAGGCCGGACCCGGCGAGGAGACGCTCGTCGTCGACCTCGATCCGGCGCTCGTCACGAAGACCCGGGCCGAGTTCCCCGTCCTGCGCGACCGGGTGCTCGGTGTGCCGGTGCCCCGCTGACATGTGCCCCGAGACGGCAGATGCCGTCCGCCCCGCGACGGCCGGGCGGACGGCATCTGCCGTCCTCGTTCTCCCGCGCCGCATCTCTTCCGTCAGCCCCTTGCGCCCGTCGCAGCAGCCGTGTAACACTCTTTCGCGAGGCAGTCTGCCTTCTTCCAGGAGTCCTCGCAGTGCCGTAGCGCCGCCATCGAGCGGCGCTTTTTTGTTGCCCGGGTTCTCCTTTTCCTCCTGTTTCCACCGGAACTCCCGAAGGTGAGGCGACCATGGCCGTCCCGACGTCCCGACGCTCCCTCCCGGCGCAGTGCGCCTCCGACCGCTGTCACCGCGCGGCCCGCTCCGGGGTCCTGCGACGCAGGCCCGCGGAACCGGGTGCCCGGCTCTGCGGCCCGTGCCGACGGGCCCTGGCCGCCGACCTGGCCGCCCTGCCCGCCCTCCACCACGACAGCGAACAGCACCTGGTGCTCCCCGCCCGGCAGGGCGGCCTCGCCCGGGTCACCGGCCACCGTCCGGACCCCCCGCCCGTGAGCGAGACGGCGCTGGAGGCCCGGCACGACGCCGTCGTCCAACTGGCGTCCTGGGCCCGGCTGGTGCTGGACGCGACCGGGGACGGGCAGCCGCCGGAGCGGACCGTGCCCGCGCTGGCAGCCTTCCTCGGCCGGCACGTCGGCCTGCTGGCCGCCCACCCCGCCGCGGGCCCGGCGGCCGACGAGATCGCCCGCGTGGCCACCGCCCTGCGCCTCGTGGTCGCCCCGCCGAAACCCGGCCTCGTCCCGCTCGGCACCTGCGTCGAACCGGGCTGCGAGGCCGAGGTGACGCTGCCCGAGCGGGGCGGCGAGGGCCTGGTGCTGCGCGGACCGATGTGCGGCGCCGGACACGTCCTGACGCCACGTCAGTGGCTTCTGCTGAACCGACGCCAGTCGATGTCCGAGGTCAAGGAGACGGCATGAACAGCGCACACCCCGCCCCCGGCAGGCGCGTCCCCACCGCCCTCGCGGCACTCGCCCTCGACGTCCGCGAGGGCACGATCCGCCAGTGGGCCCGCCGCGGCAAGCTCACCCGTTACGGGACGCGCCGCCAGGCGCTGTACGACCTGAACGAGCTGGCCGCGCTCGTGGCCGGCGAGAGCGCCCCGGCGCGCGACGCCTGACGAGCGGCCCTCCCGCACCCGCACCTCACCCACCCGCACCTCCGCACCCGCACCTCACCCACCCGCACCTCCGCACCCGCACCTCACCCACTCCATCCACCACCCCACCGTCCGGCCACCGCCGCGCGGTGCCGACCCATGCCCGAAAACGGGCCGTCGGCACGGTTTTCCCGAGGAGAGACAGCAGTGGACACAGCCCAGACCCCCCAGCTTCCGCAGACGTCCCCGTGGCAGCAGCACTGGCAGACCCGGCGCGACCCCTTCGTCGACGAGTGCCTGCGGGCCCGGCAGAACCTGCTCGCCGACCTGAAGGACCCGGCGGCCGCCCAGGCCCGCGTCCTCGACGACCTCATCGACATCGGCGCGGCCTCCCTGCACTGGAAGGAGAAGGGGTACGACGTGATCGCCGCCGACCCGGACGGCTTCCGGTCGGTCCTGCCGGTCATGCGCTACAACGACTTCGTCGAGGAGATCGACCGGGAGACCCGCACCAAGGGCGGCATCCTCTCGTGCAGCCCCGTGCTGCGCTGGCTCAAGACCAGCGGCACGACCGGCACCCCCAAGCGGGTCCCGTACACGCTGCACTGGCTGCTGACGTACCGGATCCCCGCGATGAAGGCCATGTGGGGCACCTGCCTGGAGCTCCACCCCGAGATCCTCGCGCACCCCTGGGCCACCCTGGACACCCAGACCGTCCGCGAGGACGTCTTCGACTTCGTGCACGGGGTCGAGCACCAGGCCATCAGCAACCGGCACCCGCAGCTCAACAGCCGGGACTGGAACCCGCCGTGGTACGAGTCCCCCTGGTTCGGCCCCGACGCGCCCACCGGTCACGCCGGGCGGATGTACCACCGGGTGCGCAACCTCGTCGGCAAGGACCTGCACTACATCTCGGCCATCAACCCCAGCACCCTGGTCTCGCTGCGCGACCTGATCGCGGAGCACGGCGCCGAGCTGGTGCGCGACCTGCGCGCGGGCACCCTGCACGGCAGGCCGTGGACCGACCCCGACGAGCGGGCCGCCGCCCACCTCGAACGCGTGCTGGCCGAGGGCGACTTCAGCCTCGTCGACGTCTGGCCGTCCCTGACCCTGTATAGCTGCTGGCTGTCCGCCTCCGCCGAGCTGTACCGGCCGCGGCTGGACGCCGTCCTGCCCGGCGTCGCCAAGCTGCCGTTCATGAGCTGCGGGACCGAGGGCGTCACCACGATCCCCGTGGACGACACCCTGGAGAGCCAGCCGCTCGCCGTCAGCCAGGCGTACTTCGAGTTCGTCCCCGCCGACGTGCCGCTGGGCGCGCTCCTGGACGCCGGCGAGACGGTCGAGACGCTGCTGTACGACCAGGTGGAAGCGGGCCGCGACTACCACCTGATCATGTCCCAGGGAAACGGCCTGTACCGGCTGTGGACCGGGGACATCTACCGCGTGGACCGGATCGTGGACGGTACGCCCTGGATCCACTTCACCCACCGCGACGGCGTCTTCCACTCCTTCACCGGCGAGAAGATCACCGAGGGCCAGGTCACCCAGGCCATCCGCCAGGGCCTCGCGGCCTGCGGTCTGGACACCGGGCTGTACATGTGCGGCCCGCGCTGGGACGAGCTGCCGTCCTACACCGTCGTCGTCGAAGTGCCGCAGCCCGGCGTGGAGTTGGACCGGGAACTGTCCGGCGCGATCGACCGTGAGCTGTCCGTCATCAACATCGAGTACGCCTCGAAGCGGGACAGCGGACGCCTCGCGGGACTGCGGGTGCGCACGGTGGCGCAGGGCGCGATCGCCGCGTACGTCGAGTCCCGGCGTCAGCAGGGCAACGCCACCCAGTACAAGTACAAGCCCTTCCAGCAGGACGTCGACTTCGTCGACGCCCTCGTCACCGACTGAGCCGCCCCAACCACCCTTTCGACAAGGAGAGTTCACTGTGATCGAGACCATCAGGCCCCCGCAGAACATCCGCCGCGAGATCGTCGACGTGCCGTGCGGCGACACCCAGCTCGCCCTGCACGTGTGGCGGCCGGAGCGGATCAAGGGAGCCGTCTTCTACTTCCACGGACTCCAGAGCCACGCCGGGTGGCTGTGGGAAGTGGGCCCGCGCTTCGCCGACAACGACATCGCGTTCTTCGTCCTCGACCGGCGCGGCAGCGGCATCAGCCCCGGCCCGCGGGGCGAGATACCCGACGCCGACACCGTCCTCGGCGACTACGCGCAGGCCCTCGCGTCCGTCCGGGCGATGATCGGCGACACCGTACCCCTGTCCCTGTTCGGGCACTGCCTCGGCGGGTCCTTCATGGCGGCCCTGATGTGCCACGAGGGCTTCACCACCTCGTACGACGCGGCCGTGTTCTGCTCCTCCTGGCTCGGCCGGATGCACGCCACCCTCGACGCGGACACCCGCGAGGCGATCGCGGCCGACCGCAGCGAGCAGTGGTGGGACGCGGGTCTGCGGGCCGGCGACTTCACCGACGAGGTCAAGTACCAGCACTTCATCGACCACGACGACCTGGCCGTACGGCAGTTGACGCGCCGGTCGCGGGCCGTGCTGCTCGACCTGGAGGAGCGCTATCTGACCGGCGGGCCCACCATCGCGCCGGTGCCCGCCGCCACCTTCGTCTCCGGGATCACCGACCCGATCGTCGACCTCGACGCCGCCCAGTCCGTCTTCCAGGACCTGGTCGCCGGGCGCGGGGCGCTCATGCGGTTCCCCACCGACCGGCACTACCTCTTCTACACCGACGTCAGCGACGACCTGGTCGACTGGACGTCGACGTACACCCTGCTCCAGGGGGTGAACCGTGGCGTCTGAGGCCGGGCGGGCCCGGCTGTACCACGTCGAACTGCCGATGCGGACGCCGTTCGACCACCCCGCCGCCCGCCGGCGCACCTCCGACAGCCTGGTCCTGAGCCTCACCGCCGGGGGAGTGACGGGACTCGGCGAGTGCGCGCCGCGCTCGTACGTCACCGGTGAGACCACCGCGAGCGTGCGCGGCGCGCTGGAACAGACCGACCTCGACGCCCTGTTCGCCCGGCTGACCGGGCACCCGCCCGAGGAGACACTGGAGTCGCTGCACCGGGACGGCTTCGCCGCTGTCTTCGGTGTCGACGGGGGCAACAACCTGCTCTGCCTGCTGGAGACCGCGGTCCTCGACTGGCTGGGCCGCGCGCTCGGGGCGGGCGCGCGGGACCTGCTGCCGCCCGGACCGGCCGCCGGGGCGGAGTCCCCGTCGCGCCTTCCCGTCTCCCAGGTGCTCGATCTCAGCCTGGACGCCGAGGAGTTCCTCGCCACCCGCGGTCCCTTCCACTTCGTGAAGATCAAGGCCTCGGACGACGTCGAGCACGACGCCCGGACCGTGCGCACCCTCCGCGACAAACTCGGCGACGACGTCCCCGTCATGGTCGACGCCAACATGAGCTGGACCCCGGCCGACGCGGTCGGCCACGCCCGCCGACTGCGCGAGGCGGGCGTCGACTACGTGGAGGAGCCGCTGCCCAAGGGCTCCTGGGAGGCACTGCGCGTGCTGCGCCGGGACGGCGGGGTGCGGGTCATGCTGGACGAGTCGGTGTGCACGGCCCGGGACGCCCGGACGGCGGTCGAGTCCGGGGCCTGCGACGCGTTCAACATCCGCGTCTCCAAGAACGGCGGCCCGCTGCCGGCCGCCGGGCTCGTCGCGTACGCCCGGGAGAACGGGATCCGCTACCAGTTCGGCGTCCAGGTCGCCGAGGTCGGCCCCCTCATCAACGCGGGCCGGGCCCTCGCCTTCGCCCACCCGGACGCGCTCACCGTCGAGGCCGGGCAGTCCGACCGCTTCTTCCCGCAGATGATCGTCGCCCCGCCGCCTGCCGTCGACCGGGACACCAACACCCTTCGCCCCGCGGGCGGCACCGGCTGGGGCATGGACCTCGCCCGGCACGCCGAGCGCTGGGCCGTACGGGACCTGTGACCACCTCTCTCATGCCGGAAAGGCAGGAACTCCCATGACCGTACTGTTCGAATGCACCTACCGGGGTCGCCGTCACGTCGGGCTCGGTCTGCCCCGGGACGGCGAGCCGCTGCGCCTCGTCCCGCTCGGCGACCGCAACCTGGCCGACCTGTTGCTCGCCGGTGACGAGCTCGCCGACGCCGAGACGGTGACCGTCCCCGCCGGCGAGGTGACCCTGCGGCCGCCGCTGCTGCCCGAACACCCCGGCGGCGCGATGGTCGGCGGCTTCATGCAGACCCACAACGTCAAGGTGGACGCGGACACCCCGGCCCAGCCGAACTGGTTCCTCAAGGGCCTCGGCGACGTGCTGAAACTGCCCGGACAGGAGCTGCGCGCCCCCGTCGGGTCGGTCGCGCTGACCGAGGAGGCGGAGGTCGTCCTCGTCCACGTCACCGACGCGGCGGGCCGACCCCGGTACGTCGGCTACACCTTCGGCAACGACCTCACCGACATCGGCCGCTTCCGGCGCCACCGCGGCCACCTGTCCTACGCCAAGCTCTGCGACGCGGCCGTCGCGCCCTGGCTGTTCCTGGGCGAACCCCCCCGGCACGTCACCGGGCACGTGACGATCGAGCGGGACGGCGGGCCGTGCTGGCGGGGCGAGTTCACCACCGGCACCAAGGCCCTGCACTACGGCCTCGACGACATCATGTCCGAGCTGTTCTCGTACGACGTCCTGGGCGTCCCGGGCCGGGTGCACTACGTCTACCTCGGCGCCGACCGCAGCAGCTTCCACGACGGCTTCCGCATCGCCGACGGCGACCGGGTCACCCTGGACTTCGCGAGCCACGGGGTGACGGTGTCCAACACCGTGCGCTGTGCGTCGCCGGCGCTCTCGGCCGGCGCGCCCGAGGGATCATGAGCGCGGAGCAGGCAGAGCGCCGACTCAGCACCACGGAGGCCGAGTTCGCCTGGACCCACGCCCTCATGCCGGGCAGCGGCCGGCTCACCACCTCGTTCACCGTCCGGGGCACGTTCGCACCGGAGCGGGTCGAGCGGGCGGTGCGGCGGTGGCTCGGCCGGCTCCCGCTGCTGTCGCTGCGGATCACCGGCGCGGACGGCGGGCTGTGCTTCCGGCCGGGGACGCCGGCCGGCACGGACTCCTCCCGCACGGCACCGGCCGGTACGGACGGCGGGGTGGCGGGGGAGCGGCTGTGGCGGCTGCGGGCCGGACCGGGACCGGGCGGCACGACGCTCTTCCGCCTCACCCTCCACCCCGCGATCTGCGACGGGTACTCCGTCGGCCGGCTCGTACGGCCGCTGCTGGACGCCCTGTTCGACACCCCGGGCCCCGACGCCGCCGACCGCGCGACGGAGGCCCTGCCGCCCGACACCGACGAGCTCACCTACGAGGGCGGCGGGTGCGGGTGCGGGGCCTGCGGGGCCGGGGCGATGCGCGGGGGACGGCGGACGGCGGTGCGGCACCGGGACGGGCACGACCGCGGACACGGTGACCGGCGTACGCCCGGAGCCGCGGCGCCCGGGGTCGTGGCGCCCGAGCCGGGGACGCCCGGTGTCGTGACGCTCGCGCTGACGCCGTACGAGAGCCGTCGGCTGCGCGAGTGGTGCGGGGCCGGGCGGGTGACGGTGGGCGGGTTCCTCACGACCGTCCTGGCGGACGCGCTCGCCCGGGAGACCGGACGGCCGGAGGTCACCGTGGTCACCGCGATGTCCCTGCGCCGCCGGTACGCCGAGCGGACGCTGATCGCCGAACCGGGCTGTGTGCTGGGCCTGGTGAGGGCTCGGCTGGGTGCCGGGGCGGCGGTCGGTGACCCGCTGGACCGGGCGCGGGAGGACGCGGCGGTGCTGTGCTCGGCCGCGCGGACCTGGCGGCCCGAACGCCGGGCGCACACCGGCATCCGGCACGCCGTCGAGCGGACGGCGAAGGCCCGTGGACCGGAGGTGCGGGTCGTCGACGCCGGTTCGGTGGACACCGCGCTCGGCCCGCACGCGGCGCGGATCACGGGACTGCGTACGGTCGCGGCCCGCGGGGCCGGCGGCGGGCCAGGGAGCTCCCTGTACCTGTCCTCCTTCAAGGGCGCGCTGACCGTGGCCGTCGCCTCGCGGGGACTCGGTGCGGGCTGGGCGGCCCGGGCGGAGCGGGAGCTGGGCGAGGCGGCGCTGCTGCGGCCGGCCTTCTCCCCTTTGTGAAAACCGCAGGTGACAGCGGTGCGTGCGGTCGGACTCGGCAAAGTCGTACTCGGTGGGGCACTCCCGTCTTGAAAACAAAGAGTTCGTTCTCTATTTTTTTGGGGCGGGCTCCGAACCGGCGGAGTCCGCCCAGTCAGAGAGAGGGGGACGCGACATGGTGAGGGCGCTTTCCACGGTGGCCCCCGGGCCCGCCGCGCCGCGAGTCCGGACCGGCTCCCCGGACCACTCCGCCCACCCGGCACACCCCGCCCACGACGCCTTCGACGCCTTCGTCGCGGAGATCTTCGAGCGGCTGCCCCGCGCCGACCAGCGCCGATGGGCCCACGTCTACACACGGGGCCTGCTGACCACGCCCGGCCGCAAGACCGTACGGCGGCTCGCGGCCACCGTCTCCGACTCGGCCACGGCGGCCCAGGCCCTGCACCAGTTCGTCAACGCCAGCCCCTGGGACTGGGAACCGGTCCGCGCCCGCCTGGCCGACTGGGTGGTCCGCAGGTCCGGCCCCCGCGCCCTGCTGCTCGGCACGGCGGTGCTGCCCAAGCGCGGTGACCGCTCCTGCGGGGTGCACCGCCGTTTCGTCCCGCAGGAGGGCCGTACCGTCAACTGCCAGGTCGGCATCGGCGCGTTCCTCGCCGGGGACCGGGCCACGGTCCCCGTCGACTGGCGGCTGCTGCTGCCCGGAGCGTGGTCCGCGGACCCGCTGCTGCGTGACCGGGCGCGCGTTCCCGAGGACACCGCCGGCACCCAGGACTCGGCCGTCGCCCAGGCGCTGGACCTGGTCGACGGGGTCGACCTGACGCGTTCCGGACCCGGTACGGACGGCGTGCCGGTCGTCGCCGACCTGGTCGGGTTCGCGGACACCACCGCGCTGGTCGCCGGGCTCGTGGCCCGGGGACGCCGCTTCGTGGTGGCCGTGGCCGGCGACCTGGCGGTGCTGACGGACGGGGTTGTGCCGGCGGGGGCGGCGTCCGGAGTGTCCGGTGGGCTCGGTGCCTCCGGCAAGGCCGGGGTGTGGCCCGGGATCGCAGGTCCGGGCGGGGCGGGCAGGTCGGCCGGTGCTCCCCGGGCCATGTCCGTGTCTGCGCCCACGCGGGCCGGTGGCGCCACAGCCGTACGGACCGGAACCGGGACTCTGCCCCTGCGGGCCGGCCGCGCCGGTACCGGCGGTGGGCGCGTGCGGGAGCTCCTCACCGCTCACGACGCCCGGCTGCCGGGCGGGCTCCCGGTGGCGCCCGTGGTACCGGTCCGCCTCCCCGGCGTGCCCGTTCCCCTGCGGCTGACCGTGGAGCGCCGGCCGGACGAGGCCGGTGGCGACCGGTTCTGGCTCACCGACCTCGTGGACCGGCCCGCCCGGGAGACACAGGCCCTCGCCCGACTGCACACCGGCGCCGCCGACACCGTGGAACGGCTGGCCGACGACTTCGGGCTGCGGGCCTTCGAAGGGCGTTCGTACCCCGGCTGGCACCACCACATGACCCTGGTCTCCGCCGCCTTCGCCTACGGCGCCCTGGGCCGCACCGGCGCACCCCCCACCCACCCCTCCCGCGCCTCGCGCGGACCCCAGCCCGGCCGGCCGCCACGCCGGGCGCGGACCCTGACGACACCGACACGAACGGGATGCTCCTGATGGCCCTCCCCAAGGCGTTCTGGCTGCTGTGGTGCGGCCAGACCGTCAGCCGGCTCGGCACGCTCGCCCCCGCCTTCCTCGTCCTCTACCTGGAGCAGAACGACCTCGTCGCACCCGGCACGACCCCGCTCGTCGTCGGCCTCTTCGGCGCCGGAGTGGTGCTTTCCGGGCTGGTGGGAGGGGCGGTCGCCGATCTGATCGGCCCGCGCCGCACCATCGTGGCGGCCCAGCCGTTCACCGCCGCCATGGCGCTGCTGTTCGCCGTCGCCGACAACGTGGCGGCGCTGTGCGCACTGTCGTTGATCACCGGGTTCCTGTCGGCCGTCGACCGGCCCGCCGGGGCCGGACTGATCTCCGCGATCGTGCCCCAGGAGCAGTTCTCGAAGGCGTACAGCCTCTTCCTGGTGGGCTTCAACATCGGCATGTCGCTCAGCCCGGTGCTCTCCGGGTTCCTGCTCGAAGTCAGCCCCGGAGCCCTCTTCGTCGTCTGGGCGGTCTCCAGCCTGATGTACGCGGCCCTGGTGTTCGCGGTGCCCGCCGACCCCCCGACCCGGGCCGCCGACCGGCCCGCCGGGGCCGCGGCCGCCCTCGGATCGGCCGCGCGCGGCATCGCCGAACCCTTCCGCACCCCGGTCCTGCTCGCCTTCCTGCTGCTGACGTTCCTGCTGGCCTGCATCTACCTCCAGGTCAACTCCGCGCTCCCGCTGGACATGCGGGACAGCGGGCTCACCGCGGGGGGCATCGGGTTCGTCCTCGCCGTCAACGCGGTGCTGTCCGTCCTGCTGCTGCCGCTGGTGCCCCGGCTCGTCGGCGGACTGCGCGCGCACGTCCCGCTCGTCATGGCCGCCGCCTTCATGGCCGTCGGCTTCGGCGCCAACGTCCTGGCCGACGACATGGTCTCCTTCACCCTTGCCACCGTCGTGTGGACGCTCGGCGAGGTGCTGTGGGCCCCCATGTCCGCGACCTTCATCGCCGACCGGGCGCCCGCCGGACGCAGCGGCTCCTACCAGGGCTCCTACTTCTTCGCCTGGAACGCGGCCTTCGTCGTCGGCAGCCCCGCCGGCCTCGCCCTCGCCCACGCCCACGGCTACGGGGCGCTGTGGCTGTCCGTGCTCGGCCTCGGCTGCGCGGTGGTGCTCGGCTTCGCCCTGCTGCCACGGCTCGCGGGCTTCACGAAGGCCCCCGCCGTCCCGACCGACCACCTCGACACCGCTGAAGAACTGACCCGAGAGACAAGGTGAACCGGCATGTCCGCACCCACCCCCCGCACCGCCCTGCTGATCGGCGCCGCCGGAGGCATCCTCAGGGAGACCTCGCGCGAACTCGCCGAACAGGGCCACACCCTCGTCCTGTTCGACCGCGACGCGGCGGCCGTGCACCGGCTCGCCGAGGAACTGGGCCGGATCACCAAGGTCGAGGCGGTCGTCGGTGACATCACCGACATCCCGTCCGCGGAACGCCAGTTGACCGACATCGTCGAGCGGTTCGCCCCGTCGATCCTGGTCAACGGCGTCGGCGGCGACACCCGGGTGATCGGCTACGCCGACCTGACCACGGACCACTTCGACCGGACGTTCCTGGAGAACGTCGTCAGCAGTTGGATCGCGGTCAAGGTGTGCGCCCCGCGGATGGCCGCCGACGGCTACGGCCGCATCGTCAACTTCGCCTCGGCGGGCGGCCGTACCTACAGCCACTTCAACAACGCCGCGTACGTCGCCGCGAAGGCCGCCGTGATCGGCATGACCAAGCAGATGGCGTACGAGCTGGCCGGCACCGGAGTGGTGGCCAACGTCGTCGCGCACGGCCCGATCGCCACCGACCGGGTGGCCGGCGCCTTCGAACGCCGTACCGAGGAGTCCAAGAAGGACGTCATGTCCCGTCTGCCCATGGGGCGTTACGGCACGGTCGCCGAGGCCGTCGGCAGCGTGCTGCACCTGTGCTCCGAGAGCGCCGGCTACTCGACCGGCTCCGTCATCGACATCAACGGCGGCCTCTACATGTGAGCCCGCCCCCGACGCCGTCCCCGATCCGCACCCCGCCCCAGGAGGCACCCATGGCGAAGTTCGTCGTCGAACTCGAGTACAACGTCGACCGCGCGGGCCGGGAGCCCCTGCACCGCGCCCACACCGACTACCTGCGCACCCTCACCGACAGCGGTGTGCTCCTGCTCGCCGGCCCGCTCCAGGACACCAACGGCGGCCTGCTGGTCTACGAGGCCGAGGACCGCGAGCGCCTCCAGGAGATCCTCGCCGCGGAGCCCTACGTCCAGGGCGGCATCGTCTGCCACGTCCGCGTCCGCCAGTGGGCCCCCGGCAAGGGCACGTGGATCGCCGCGCTCGAGCCCTCGGCGGCCTGACCCCGCCCACACCCGGCTTCTCATCACCCGCGCATTCCCCGCCCGTGAACTCCCCGCCCGTGAACCGGAAGGATCCAACTGACGTGTCCACTACGCCAGTCCGGCAGGACACCGCCCTGCCCCGTGAAGCGCTGCACGCCGGCATCGTCGATCCCGACATGGACTCCATGCGCCTGCTCAGCGAGACGGCCATGCGGTTCCCCGAGGCCCTGTCGTTCTCCTCGGGAGCGCCCCACGACGGCACCCACGACCTCGCGAAGCTCTCGTACCACGTCGACCGGTACATCAGGCACCTGCGGCAGCGGGGTGTGCCCGAACAGCGCATCACCCGGCTGCACTTCCAGTACGGACCCGTCAACGGGTTCATCCAGGAAGAGGTCGTCCGCATGCTCGCCCGGGACGAGGACATCGATGTCGAACCCGAAGCCATCATGATCACGCACGGCTTCCAGGAGGCCGCGCTGGTCGCCCTGCGCGGGCTGTTCCGCTCGCCCGACGACGTGCTGCTGTCCGTGTCCCCGGCCTATGTCGGCATCCGCGGCGCCGCCCGCATGCTCGACATCCCGGTCAAGGGCATCACCGAGGGCCCCGACGGCCTGGAGCCCGAGGCCGTGGCCGCCGCCGTACGGGCCGTGCGGGCCGAGGGCAAGCGCCCCGCCGCGCTCTACCTGGTCCCCGACTTCTCCAACCCCTCGGGCACGGTCGTCCCGCTGGAGGCGCGCAGGCGACTGCTCGCGCTGGCCGCCGAGGAGGGCTTCACCATCCTGGAGGACAACCCGTACGGGCTGTTCGCGAGCGACGAGGAGCGGCTGCCCACGCTGAAGTCGCTGGACACCCGCGGTGACGTCGTCTACCTGGGCTCCTTCGCCAAGTCCGCGTTCCCCGGCGCCCGCCTCGGCTACCTGGTCGGTGACCGCGAGGTCGTCGGCGAGGACGGCGTGCGCCGCACCCTCGCCCAGGAACTCTCCAAGGCCAAGGCCATGTTCACGGTCGGCTCGTCCTCGCTGTCCCAGGCGGCGATCGGCGGCATCCTCGTCGACGCCGACCACGACCTGCGCTCCGCCACCCGCGATCTCGCCGCGGTCTACCAGGAACGGCTCGCCGCCACCCTCGACGCCCTCGCCGAGCACTTCCCGCCCGAGCGGTACGCCGAGCACGGGGTGCGCTGGAACCGCCCGCGCGGCGGGTTCTTCCTGGTCGTCGAGGTGCCCTTCGAGGCCGACCTGGTCGCCATGGAACGCTCCGCGCGCGACTACGCGGTGAGCTGGGCGCCGATGAGCATGTTCCACCTGGAGGGCGGCGGCGAACGCGCCCTGCGCCTCGGCTTCAGCAACCTCACCCCGGCCGCGATCCGCGAGGGCATCGGCCGTCTGGCCCGCTTCATCAGGGCCGAGTCGGCGGCCGGCCCGGTCCTGGAGGTCGAGCCCGCGGCCCTGCCGACGTCCCTGCCCGAGTTCGTGTCCGCATCGGAGGCCCACGCATGAGCACCGCGTCCCCCGCACCCGGCCCGCGCCGCGTCGCCGTCGTCGTCGACGGCTACTCCGCCGGCAACTTCTACCCCGCCGCGTTCGCCGCGTACGACACGGCCGTCGTCCACGTCCAGAGCACCCCGGAGCTGATCCCGGCGATGGCCCCGCCGGATCTCACCGCGTACGACGACACCCTCACCGCCACCGACGAGGCCGAGCTCGTCGAGGTGCTGCGCGGCCTCGACCCGGTGTGCGTGATCGCCGGCCAGGAGTCGTCCGTGCCGCTCGCCGACCGGCTGAGCGAGGCGGTCGGCGTCCCGTCCAACGGCTCGGCGCTGTCCGCGGCCCGCCGGGACAAGTACGAGATGACCGAGACCCTGCGGCGGGCCGGTGTGCGCTGCGCACGGCAGTTCAAGACCGACGACCCGGAGGCCGCGGTGGCCTGGGCCGAGGACCAGGGCAGCTTCCCGGTGGTCGTCAAGCCGCTCAGCTCGGCCGCCTCCGACGGCGTCGTCGTCTGCGCCGGGCCCGACGAGGTCCGCGCCGCCGCCCACGCGGTCCTCGACGCCCCGAACATGTTCGGCGTCGCCAACACCGAGATCCTCGTGCAGTCCTACCTCAAGGGCACCGAGTACATCGTCGACACCGTCAGCGGCGGCGGCGAGCGCTATGTGTGCGGGGTCTGGGAGTACGAGAAGACGCTGCTGCCGTCCGGCAAGAACATCTACAACCGCGACCTGCTCGCCGACCCGGACGGCAACCCGGTCGTCGCCGCGCTCACCGCGTACGTCGACGAGGTCCTCGCCGCACTCAACGTCGCCTGGGGACCGGCCCACGCCGAGGTCATCGTCACCGACGAGGGTCCCGTCCTGGTCGAGATCGGCACCCGCCTCAACGGCAACATCAGCGCCCCCTTCCACGACGTGTGCCTGGGCCACAACCAGGCGGCGCTCACCGCGCAGGCGTACACCCGCCCCGAGGAGTTCCGGGCGCGGTACGGCGGCCGTACGTACACCCGGCTCCAGCCGGCGGTCGTCTACAACACCCCGACCGAGCTCGACGGTGTCGTGGAGTCCGTCGACGAGACGGCGGTGGCGGAGATCCGCTCCCTGGAGAGCGTCTTCTCCGCGACGGTCAAGCTCGCCCCCGGCGCCCGGATCAGCCCCACCGTGGACCTGCTGACCACCCCCCTGCGGGTCTACCTCACGGCACCGGACGAGCCGACGCTCACGGCCGGCTACGAGAAGGTCCGCGCCCTGAAGGACGCGGTGTACCGCGTCGCCTGAAGCCCGCCCCCCTCTCTTCCCTTCCCTCATCTCTCTCAGGAGGCTCATCGTGCACAGCCGTATCGGTCTGTTCCTGTCCCCCGTCCACGAGACCGGTCAGGACCCGAACCTGGCGATACGCCGGAACCTGGACCTCGTCGAGTACGTCGACGACCTCAACTTCGACGAGGCGTGGTTCGGTGAGCACCACACACTGGGCTGGGGCCTGGTCGGCGCGCCCGAGACCCTGATCGCCGCCGCCTCGCAGCGCACCCGCCAGATCAAGCTGGCCCACGGCGTCGTACCCCTGTCCGGCCACCACCCCTTCCACGTGGCGAGCCGCGCCGTCCACCTCGACCACCTGACCCGCGGCCGGTACATCCTGGGCGTCGGCCCCGGCGTGCCCTTCGACGCGAAGATGTTCGGCCTGGAGCAGCCCGTGCAGCGCCGCCGCCTGGAGGAGGCACTGCCGACGGTCCTCGAACTCGTCAACGGCGAGGAGCGGATCACCCAGCAGACCGACTGGTTCGACCTGCGCGATGCCAAGCTCCAGCTCCCGCGCTTCTCCCCGCAGGGCATCGAGGTGGCCGTGGCGACCTCGGGCACCTCGCAGTCCAGCCCGCGCCTGATCGGCCAGTACGGCCTCAGCATGACGTCCTTCGCCCTGCCCTTCGCCCTGCTGACCCCGGGCGCGCCCGCCCACATCAACCTCGCCCACCAGTGGAAGTACGCGGAGGAGGCGGCCGCCGAGCACGGCCGGACCCTCGACCGCGCCAAGTGGCGCATCGCCCTTCCGGTGCATGTGGCCGAGACCCGGGAGGAGGCCTACGCGGACGTCCGCGAGGGCTACGACCGCTGGCTGTTCGAGTACTTCGGCAAGGCGGCCGGCCGCGAGGTCCTCAGCCCGGACGTACCCCGGGAGCGGGCACTGGAGGCCCGGGTCGAGGCCGGGGGCGCGCTCGTCGGCTCCGTGGACGACGTGGTCGCCGGCATCGAGCGACTTCAGGAGATCACCGGCGGCTTCGGCACCCTGCTCGTGTACGTCGCCGACTGGACGTCCTGGGAGAAGACCAACCGCAGCATGGAACTGCTGGCCCGCTATGTCTCACCGCGCCTCACGGGGTCGGCGGCGCGGCCGCAGGAGGCGGTGGACTTCGCGATCGCGAGCCGTAAGGGGTAGGCGGGGTTGGGGGCGGAGGTCGGGAGGGCGGGTCCGTGGGGCCGGGGACTGGTGGTCCGCGGGCCGGGGCCGGGGCCGGGGGAGTCCGGGCCGGGGCCGGTCGGAGGACGCGATGGACCTGGCGATCGTTGGTCACCTACGGCTGCCTCGCGCAGAGCTCCCCGATACCCCAACACCCCGGCTATTCGCACCCCCTGCCACCCGACCCCCACCCCACCCCCCACTCCACTTCATGTCACGTCACTCCATGTCACGTCACGCGCGTCGGGTCGGTGCCCTGACCCGGCCGGGCGTCCCGTCCGAACGGAAAGAACTCATGCTGGAGCAACGCTCGTTCCGCGACATACTCGGCCGGTTCACCACCGGAGTGGTGCTGATCACGGCCGACACCGCCGACGGCCCCAAGGGCATGGCGGTCAACTCCTTCACCTCCGTCTCCCTGACCCCGCCGCTGGTCGCCCTGTGCGCCGCGGACACCTCCTCCACCTGGCCGGCCATCCGCGAGACCGGACACTTCGCCGTGACGATTCTTGGCGACGGACACGCGGAACTGTGCAGGCTGTTCAGCACGAAGGGCGCCGACCGGTTCGCCGGCGACGGCTGGTCGAAGACCCGGGCCGGACACCCGATCCCGACCGACGGACTGGGCTGGCTGGACTGCCGTATCAGCACACTGCACCGGGCGGGCGACCACGAACTGGTCATCGCCGAGGCCCTGGAGGGCGCCGTGACGGACCAGGCGGGACCACTGGTCTTCCACGCGGGCCGCTTCACGGCACTGGCGGCGGCCTGAGGACCGTCGAAGCGGGCCCGGTCGTGAGGTGGAGGCCAAAGAAGAACCGCTGACAGCCCCGACTCCGACAAGACCCCAGCCCCACCTCACACCCCCCTCCACCTGCTTCCCCTGCCTGCTTTCCTCTTCCTCCTCTGCCTTCCTTCTCTGCCTTCCTTCTTCCGCCCGTCGCTGCTCGTAGCCGCCCGACGCCACCGGCCCGGCCCGCTCCACCGGCCCGAAGCCACCGCCGCCTTCGGTCCGGTCCGGCAGGACCCGGCCGTCCTCGCCCGGCCCGGTCCGCCCGGCACCCGTACCGGTTCCACCGCGCCTCCGCGTCGACGCCCATGAGAAAGGCAACCCGCGTGTCCCCCATCGACCCCGCACCCATACCCACCCTTCCCCTCCCACCGGACGCCGGCGTCAGGGCCGAACTCGACACGGGCCTGAACTTCGTCCGGACGGCACCGCGCCACCTCGTGGCCCGCAGCGCGGTGGCCGAGGTACTGATCACGGACTGGCGGCAACTGGGCCCCGACACGTTCCGCCTGGGCGCGCAGTGGCCACGCGGCCACCACTTCTACGCACCGATCGCCGGCACCTGGTACGACCCGTTGCTGGCGGCGGAGTCACTGCGCCAGGCATCCGTCCTGGTAGGGCAGACGTATTACGGAGTCCCAGCGGATCACCGTGTCACCCTCACCGAACTGGAGTTCGAGGTAGTTCCGGGCGCCTTGCTGCTGGGCTCCCGCCCGGCGGAGATGCGCCTGGAATTCGCGGCCACGGAAGTGCGACGGAGAGGCGGCACCGTCAGCGCCCTCACCCTGGAGGCGGATCTGCTGCGCGGAGGGGACTTCGCCGGGGCGGGCCGCCTGACCGTGAGGGTGTCGGACCGCCGCGACCCCGCCGCTGGGGAGGGCGGCGGGTACCCGCCCCTGCCGGAACCGGTCCCGCCGGCGATCGTGGGCCGCCTGGACGAACACGACGTGGTGCTGGGCGTCCCGAGCTCACCGGCCGACCGCCGGGGCCTGTCCTGGGAGCTGCGGATCGACCCGGGCCACCCGGTTCTCTTCGACCACCCGACGACGGACGTCCCCGGCATGGTCCTCCTGGAGGCCGCCCGCCAGGCCATCCAGGCAGCCTGCGCCCCGTACCGGGTCCTCCCCGTTGAAGTGCGCAGCGCCTTCCACCACCCCGTGGCCCTGGCCACCCCCTGCCACATCTCAGCAACCCGCCTTCCCACCCACGACGCCACAGAGTCCCCAGCCCTCCGCGTCACGGCCTGGCAGTCAGACCGCCTCGCCTTCGACAGCCTGGTGGTGGCAACGGTGTGCGGCTGACCTTCCCCTCAGGGGCCCGGTCCGAAACGGATCAGGCCCCTGAACCGAGCTCATTGCCAGTGGCCTCGTCCCAGGGCCGGGCGGTCCAAGACCCGGACTGATCCCAGGAGCCGAGGCGCGTCACTACAACACACCGTGAGCGAGCCTGGCCAACTGGACTGGGCACGGCGGCTGCCGGGGCGAACGACGCGATGCTCATCTGGCTGGACTGAGCGCTACGGCCGCGGTGTCCCGCCCTGGCGGCATCTACCGCTTCTGGGCCCGGTAGCGCTTCATCAGCTCAGTGATCCTCGCGTGGTCCGCACGACCATTGAGTTCGCTCAGGAGGTCATCAGGGCACAACGCGTAGAGCTCACCCCACCAACGCCGCCCCCGGTTGTCCCAGACCCGATAACCACCGGGCACACCCCGGGCAACGTAACGCCTCCTGCTCACCTTCCCAATCCAAATGCATCCCTCCGCTCGGGACTCCCCACTCGAGCAAACTCACCTGGAGCCTCCGCACAGTGAGCGGATCACTTCCTGCGACGCCTGCCGGCACGCTTCTTGAGTTCGGCTTGGCCACGCTTCGTCCAGTCACCCTGATGCAGGTAGCAACGTGCCGTCCCCTTAAGCGTCTTGTTCTGACAACGCCTCCCGGCCGCCGTCGGCCAACCGCACTTCCCTTGCTTCCACTCACCCACGGTGTACCCCTCCCGTTGGTTCGCTTCATGTCCGGGCCTCCAGCGTCGGACACACAGCGGATGCCGAGCAGGGCGCGGAGGCGGCGAAGTCATTCGATGAGGGCGCACGCGGTCCGTACGTCGGGTGATAGACGGCGTGGGGTATGTCCTGTGGCGCCCGCCGCGCCCCCCACCAGAGGACAGATCCGGCCCGTTCCTCCGCTGGCGACGAATGGGCGATGTGTAAGTTGAAAATGCCTGGTCATCGGGGTTGGTCTCGGTGGGTGGCCGGCAGCCCGATGAGTAACGCCGACCCGCCAGGTCTACACACATCGAAACCAGTTCTGGAGGAAGCCCACAGGAGGTCGAAGTGTCCAGATCAGTGCTCGACATGTCGGTGTCACTCGACGGGTACATCGCAGACACCGACGATTTCCTCGGCGGCGATGACGGCGAGCGGCTGCACAAGTGGGCCGACCCTGACGGGGAGACCGGCCGGCCGTCCGGGCCGGCTGCGCAATTCCAGGACGAATGGAATGCGGCCGGTGCGGTGCTCGCGGGACGGCGGACTGCCGAGCTCATGGATCACTGGGGTGGCGACCACGGCGGTCTCCCGATCTTCGTGCCCAGCCACCGCCCGCCCGGGCCTGCCGCTCGCTGGGGTTATCCACTGGTGACGTACGTGACCGATGGGATCGAGAGCGCGATGGCACAGGCCAAGGCTGCAGCCGGCGGCAAGGACGTACAGGTGCGTGGCGCGTACACGGCGCAACGGGCGCTCGAGGCCGGGGTGCTGGATGAGGTGCAGATCCATCAGATCCCGGTGCTCCTCGGACGTGGCCGTCGCCTGTTCGACGTGTTGCCGTCAGAGATCGAGTTGGAGATCGTCCAGGTGATCGACACTCCGCAGGCCACCCACATCCGCTACCGCGTCCGCCCGTGACGAGCACGAGCACGCGATCAACTCCAAGTTGCAGAAGCCTCTTCGTAGTCGTCAAGACCTGGTCCAGGCCCTGGCCGGAGTGGCGGGGCGGCGACCTGGACAGCTTGAGAGGCTCAGGTGACTGAGCGCGGCCGCGGCCCTGACCGGTAAGCCGGTCAGGGCCACAGCCGTATTTGTGAGAGCGAGGAGCGTCCGCGGGGCTCAGCGCGTGGCCCGGCAGGCCGGACCGGCCGGACCACGCCCTACGCCCTCGCCGTCACGAGGGGTCAGTGGTGGTGGCGGCCACCGTCGCGGTGGTGGCGGCCGCCCCAGGAGGCGTCGTCGACGAAGCGGCCGTGGTCGTTGCGCAGGGTGGCGGTGTCGGAGTGGTTGTCCCACACGTAGTTGTGGCGGTCCATGTACAGGTCGCTGTCGGTGTCGCGGCCCTCGCCGGTGTGGATGCGGACGGTGGCGCGGCCGTCGAGGCGGTAGTGGTTGAAGGTGTAGGTGCGGCCGTCCCCGTTCTTCAGGGTCCAGCCGTCGAGGTTGACGGTGCGGCGCGTGGTGTTGGTGAGCTCCACCCACTCCTTGTTCAGCGAACGCCGCGAGCGGTCCTCGGGGCCGGGCGAGTCGTACTGGACCGCGCTGATCTCCACCTTCGGCCGCTCGGGCCGGGCGTGGTCGGCCGCCGACGCCGGCAGCGCCACCGCCCCGACGATCGCGGCGGCCGCGAGAGCGGCGGCGGACAGACGACGGGCGGTCACCGTGGAAGAAGACACAAGGCCCCCAGGCTGTACGGGCACCCGGCCGTCCTCGGCCCCGACCCTATGGCCGGGCGGAACGGGCTGGTGCGGTGTGCGGGTTGCGGCCGGCTTGGCCGCGCACTCACACCATGGCCACCACGTGCGGGTTGTGAACCCGATACGGGCGCTCCGTTACCGTTCGCCCATGTTGTCGTGACTCTCGCCTGTAACGTCCATTCATGCGCCGTATGCGCGAAGTTGACGCCCCACCACACGAACCCTCCGTACAGGCCCTGGCCGCCCGCCGCGATCGCCAGGACGCGCCACCCCAGCAGCCGCACCGCCCGCCACCCGAAAGTGCGTAACAGCCCCCCGACGCCAATCCCCTACGGCGGCTGGGCACGCGCGGCCCGCGTGCTGCTGTGTTGGTCGGAGAAGACGATGAGCCGCCGATGACGCCGTCGGCGTGATGTCATCCGGAAGCCGCAACCGCCGACGGACATGGAGGGCTCTCCCTACGCACATCCACCCGCTGCTGGAGGAGACGGACATGACCATCGCTCTGGAACACCACACGGCGCAGACCTTCGTCGACCCCTACGCCGCCGACCCGGCACAGGCCCCCTGGCCTCCGGTCGCCGCCTCAGCAGGTCCGGACATGGACTACCTGCTCCCGCCGCCCAACCCCTCCGAGCGCCTCAGCACGCTCATCGCCCCCCGCGACCAGCGCCGCCTGGCCCTGCACGCCGCGCTGACCACTGCCGGCATCCCCCCACGCCCCGAGGACCGCGAGGCCATCAACCAACTCAGCGCCCTGCCCGCCGGCATCAACACCACCCTGCAACGCTGGCTGAACCACACCCCATGAGGCTTCGTGTCCCTGCTCTACGGCCGAAGCATCCCGCTGGAGGAAATCCTCCGGCTCGCTCGTCGAGCACTCCGGTACGGCGTTCACCGGGCAGGTCCACCGGAAGCAGATTCGATCCGACGCGTCAGTCACGCAGAAACAGGTGAGGCACCTAGGAACGTTCCTAGGTGCCTCACCTGCTGTTTCGGCTGTCGGGGTGGCGGGATTTGAACCCACGACCTCTTCGTCCCGAACGAAGCGCGCTGCCAAGCTGCGCTACACCCCGATCGTCGCTGCTCGTCGCGGCGACGTCGTTTACTTTAGCCCACCGGTGGCTGGAGACGAAATCCGGTTTTGGCGCGGTGGCGGATGGGGTTCGGGCGGGCGTGGTCGAGGGCGACCAGGAGGATCGCGAGGGCGTAGAAGGAGAGGCCGAGCAGGAGGGCGTTGCCGAGGACGTTCTTGTAGCCGTGGAGGTCCACGTCCAGGAAGGGGTAGAGGTAGCGGCCCGGTGTGCCCGGCGGGATCAGTTCGCCTCGGATGAAGGAGAACAGCAGGTACGCCAAGGGGTACAGGAGCCACGTCGCCGCCTGGCGCAGGTGCAGGCGGCCGGGGGGCGTCAGCAGGAGCCAGTCAGCCAGTGCCGCCGCGGGGATCGCCGTGTGCAGGAGGTGGGCGGTCACCGCGTGCCAGCCCGTCGGGTGCGCCGCCTCGCCCGTCAGGAGGAAGGGGCTCGCCGCGTTCGCCAGCAGCACGTGGTGCACCAGCGCCGTGATCACGACGTACAGCAGCGCCGCGCCCGTCAGGGCGGACGACAGGGGGCGGCGGGCGGTCCATGCCCTGCGGGCCGACAGCAGGAGCACCAGCGCCAGCAGGATCGTGCTCTGGATCGCGAAGAGGCTCAGGGTGCGGACCGCGCTGCTCAGGAGCAGCTCGACGGTCACGGTTCCCGCGGCCACCAGTGCCACCAGGACGCGGTAGGCGGCGGCCAGGGGGTGGCGTACGGGAGCCACCACCGCCGTGGCAGGGACGGTCGAGGGCAGGAAGGTGGGCATGCCCGGGAGAGCGGGGAGGTCCGGGAGGTCCCTCGGTATCGGCGCGGTCATGCCCTCACGGTAGGCAAAACCGACATAAGGGGCGATTCGGGTGGGCTGGGTGGGTTAACGCCGCCCTTCGCACACCTCTCGGCCCGCGCACCTCTCAGCCCGCCGACCTCAGAGCCAACCCGCCGATTAGCTCACCCGCCGATTGGCCCACCCGCCCCCCACTCAGTCGCCCACCCCTCAACCCCCGCTCACCAACGTCATCAACGTCACCTCCGGCGGGCACGCGAACCGCACCGGCGTGTAGCGGCTCGTGCCGCAGCCCGCCGACACGTGCAGGTACGACGTCCTGCCCTCCGCGGTGTGCCGGGACAGGCCCTTCACCCGGTCGGTGTCCAGGTCGCAGTTGGTGACGAAAGCGCCGTAGAAGGGGAGGCAGAGCTGGCCGCCGTGGGTGTGGCCGGCCAGGATCAGCGGGTAGCCGTCGGCGGCGAACGCGTCCAGCGCGCGCAGATACGGCGCGTGCACCACGCCCATCGAGAAGTCGGCCCCGCCCGACGGGCCCCCGGCCACCTCGGCGTAGCGGTCCCGCTTGATGTGCGGGTCGTCCAGGCCGGTCAGCTCGACCGACGCACCCTCGATCTTCAGCATGCCCCGCGTGTTCGTGAGGTTCTGCCAGCCGGCCGCGTCGAAGCCGTCCCGCAGGTTCTCCCACGGGTTGTGGATGACTCGTACGGCGGGGGCGTTGCCGTTCAGGCCGTGGCGGCCCTGGGCCTTCTCGTACAGATAGCGGGCGGGGTTGCGGAACGTGGGGCCGTAGTAGTCGTTCGAGCCGAAGACGTACGCGCCCGGGAACTCCATCAGCGGGCCCAGCGCGTCCAGGACCTCCGGCACGGCCTCCGGGTCCGAGAGGTTATCGCCCGTGTTGATCACGAAGTCGGGGCGCAGGCCCGCCAGCGAGCGCAGCCACCGCTGCTTCTTGCGCTGGCCGCCGACCATGTGGATGTCGGAGACCTGGAGCACTCTCAGGGGCCGCATGCCGGACGGCAGGACGGGGACCGTCACTCGTCGCAGCCGGAAGGAACGGGCTTCGAAACCCGCCGAGTAGACGAGGCCGGCGGCGCCAACCGCCGCGATTCCCAGGGGAACTCCGTATCGCGCGCGCATGCCTCCATCGTGTCAGATCGTTGCGGCATCCTTGACCGTCGGCCGCCCTCGGGGTAAATGCGCGGGCGCCCATCGACCCGCACCTGCGACAATCACCCCCATGACCACGCTCAAGTCGAAGCTGCAGGAAGACCTCAACGCCGCGATCAAGGGGCGCGACGAGCTGCGCTCCTCGACGCTCCGGATGACGCTCGCCGCGATCACCAACGAGGAGGTCGCGGGCAAGGAGAAGCGCGAGCTCTCCGACGCCGAGGTGCTGAAGGTGATCGCCAAGGAGGCGAAGAAGCGCCGTGAGGCCGCGGACGCCTTCGCCCAGGGCGGTCGCGCGGAGTCCGCGGAGCGGGAGAAGGCGGAGGGCGGGGTCCTCGCCGAGTACCTGCCCAAGCAGCTCAGCGACGACGAGCTGAACGACATCGTGGCCCAGGCCGTCGAGGAGGCGAAGGCGGCCGGTGCCGAGGGCCCGCGGGCCATGGGTGCCGTCATGAAGATCGTGAACCCGAAGGTGGCCGGCCTGGCCGAGGGCGGCCGCGTCGCCGCCGCGGTGAAGAAGCGCCTGGCCGGCTGAGTCCGGAGACCGACAGTCGTACGAGAGCCCGGTCCCGCGTACTGCGCGGGGCCGGGCTCTCGTCCGTCACGTGGGCCTGTCGTCTGTCACGTGCGCCTGTCGTCCGTCACGTGGGCCTGTGGGCGTCAGCCGCGCCCGCCCCCGTTGCCGTTCCCGTTGGTCGTGCCCTGGATGAAGTTCTCCGGGATCGAGAAGGTCGGCGTCGGGAAGTCGGTGTTGCCGTCGTCTCCGCCGTTGTTCCCACCGTTGTCGTTGCCGCCGTTGCCGTTCCCGCCGTTGTCGTTCCCGCGGTTGTCGCCGTTGTCCCCGTCGTCGCCCTTGTCGGGGTCTTCCTTCTTCATGTCCGGGATGTAGACGGTGTTGAACTGCGGGGCGTCCTTGCCCTCCAGCGCGCCGCTCATCATGTCGCGCCAGATCGGGCCGGGGACCTTGCCACCGAACACCTTCTGGTATCCGACGCCACCGATGGTGATGTTCTGCATCTTGCGCTTGTGCGCGGGGTCGCCGACCCAGACCGCGCCGGCCATGTTCGGGGTGTAGCCCACGAACCAGGCCGCGTAGCGCTCGTCGGTCGTACCGGTCTTGCCCGCGCTGGCGCGGCCGCCGCCGAGGCCCGCCTCGGAGCCCGTGCCGTCCTCGACCACGCCCTTGAGGAGCGTGTTGATGGTGTCGGCGGTGTTCTCCGACATCGCCCGCGAGCAGGTCGACTTCGGCACCCGCAGGGACTTCGACTTGTCACCGACCCGCTGGGTGATCGACTCGATGGCCACCGGGGTGCAGTACATGCCGCGCGAGGCGAAGGTCGCGTACGCGTTCGCCATGGTCAGCGGGGACATCTCCTGGGTGCCCAGGGCGATCGACGGGGCCTGCTGGATCTTGCCGCCGTCCGCGCGCTCGACGCCCATCTTCGCGGCCATCTCCGTCACCGGGCAGATACCGATGTCGCTGATCAACTGCACGTAGTAGGTGTTGACCGACTTGGCGGTCGCCTCCTTCATGTCGTACGGGCCGACCTCGGACTCGTTCTCGTTGGCGACCGGCACGCCCTTCTCGTTCCACACCTTGCCGTCGCAGGCCTGGACCGGGGCCGGGTAGTCCATCTCGTACGGCGAGGGGTACACCTTCGTCGCCGGCATCCCGCCCTCTATGGCGGCCGCGGCCACGATCGGCTTGAACGTCGAACCGGGCTGGTAGCCCGCTCCGCCGCCCATGGACCCGTTGACCGAGAGGTTGATCGTCGTCTCGTTCTTCTTGTTGTTGATGCCGTACGGCCGCGACTGGCCCATCGCCAGGATCTTGCCGGTGCCGGGCTGCACGATGGTGGCCGCGGTGGCCACGTCGTCGTCCTGGTAGACGTGCTCCTTGATGGAGCTCTGCACCGACCTCTGGGCCTGCGGGTCCATGGTGGTGCGGATCGTCAGACCGCCCTGGTTCCAGACCTTGGCCCGGGCCTCCTTGCTCTTGCCGAAGACCGGGTTGGTCAGGAAGACCTCGCGGACGTAGTCGCAGAAGAAGCCGGCGCCCTTGACCGCGGTGATGCAGCCGTTCTTCGGCTTGCTGACCTTGAGGCCCAGCGGCTGCTCCTTGGCCTTGTCGGCGTCCGCCTGGGAGACGTCACCGACCTCGGCCATGCGCTGGAGCACGGTGTTGCGCCGCTTGGTCGCCTCGGCCTCGTCGTTGACGGGGTCGTAGCGGCTCGGGGACTGGACGATGCCCGCGAGCAGCGCCGACTGCTCCAGGTTGAGGTCCTTGGCGTGCCGCGAGAAGTAGCGCTGGGCGGCGGCCTCGACGCCGTACGCCTGCTGGCCGAAGAAGGTGATGTTCAGGTAGTTCTCGAGGATCTTCTTCTTGCCCAGTTCCTCTTCGAGCTGGATCGCGTACTTCAGCTCGCGGATCTTGCGGCCGATGGTCTGCTGGGTGGCCTCGGCGACCTTCGTCGGGTCGTCACCGGCCTCCTCCACCGCGACGTTCTTCACGAGCTGCTGCGTCAGCGTGGAGGCGCCCTGGGCGACCCCGCCGCTCTGCGCGTTCTTGTTGAGCGCGCGCAGGACGCCCTTCAGGTCGACCGCGCCGTGCTGGTAGAAGCGCGAGTCCTCGATCGCGACGATCGCCTTCTGCATGTACGGCGACATGTCCTTGAGGTCGACCACCGTGCGGTCGCGTGAGTACACCGTGGCGATGGTGCCGCCCGCGCTGTCGAGGATGGTGGTGCGCTGGCTCAGCGGCGGGGTCTTCAGGTTGGTGGGGAGTTCGTCGAAACTCTCCACCGACCCCTTGGCCGCGAGCCCGAGCGCGCCGGCCGCGGGCAGTGCGATGCCGGCCATCACCGCTCCCGCGAGGACACTGACACCGAGGAACTTGGCGGCCTGCTGCGTGGGTGACAGACCGCCGCCCGAGCGCTTCTTCGACATAGGGGGCAGCCTAATCCGTACTCATGAGCGTTCAGAGGGAGCCCGTGTCACGGCATGGCGACGGAAAAGGACACGACCGCGTCGGAGCGGGCATGACGGCAGGAGCGCCCTACCTTCCCATTCGCCGGACACGCGCACAGGCGTTGGCCTAAGCTGCTCTCAACTGTCACAGCAGTAGGGCCACGTATCAATACGTCCGGCGACCCCGAATCGTTCCGGAGGTTCCCCGACTTTTTGGTGGGGGCGTGTCCGAATCCGCCTCGTGTGTCATTAGGTGCCCGTTGTGACGCAAGACAAGTGTCCTGGTTTGCCGGGATAGTCATGTATGTCGCGGGCTCACTCCCCCGGGTGATCTGCCGCTTACGCATAGTCCGTTCGGGCCATTCAAGATTGGGCCCGAAGGGGGTGTTGCGCTGTGCCTGCCTTCCGTAACGTCCTCAACTGGCGGCGGTGAATATGCCGCTGCCGCCGTGGGGGAGCCTCGATTCGGGAGAGGACGGCGCCGGTATGGGCTGGGTAGTCGACTGGAGTGCGCAGGCGGCCTGCCGCACTACCGATCCGGATGAACTGTTCGTTCAAGGAGCAGCGCAGAACCGGGCGAAGGCGGTGTGCACCGGATGTCCGGTGCGCACGGAGTGCCTCGCCGACGCGCTGGACAACCGCGTCGAGTTCGGCGTGTGGGGAGGCATGACAGAGCGCGAGCGTCGCGCCCTGCTGCGCCGGCGGCCGACGGTGACGTCGTGGCGCAGGCTGCTGGAGACGGCGCGCGTCGAGTACGAGCGAGGGGTCGGCATCCTGCCCCTCGAGGACGACGAGATCTACGAGAACTACGCGGCGGTGAGCTGAGCGGGGCGACGCCCCCTGAGAGGGACGTCCCCCTGCTGAGGGGGACACACTCCTGCTGAGGAGGTGACCCCTCGAATCAGCCGACCCAGGTCAGCCGATTCGGGTCAACCGACTCAAGTTGGTCGACTCGGATCAGTCGACGGCGGTCTCGGGCAGCTCCGGCCGCCCGGCCGCGAGCCGGTTGCCGATGTCCCGCAACCCCGCGAGGTCGTGCACGTCCCCGGGTAGCGCGGCCACTTCGGCCACCGCCACCTCGGGGTGGAGCGCGGTGAAGCGGTCACGCGTGCGCTGCTCGCGGGAGAGCAGGTGCATACGGTCGGCATGCAGCCTCAGCAGGCCTGCGGTGAGCTGGTCGACGGACCGGTCAGCCGACGGGGCGGACCGCTCCTGCTCCGTGCGCTTCGAGTCTGCGTTCTCCGGGTCGGCGGGGGAGCCTTCGTCAGGAACCGGGGCCTCGGAAGCGGGAGATTCTGAACTGCCGTACGTGTCGGGAGAGTTACGAAGTCCAGCTTTCCCACCCTCCTGATCGACAATGCGGGGCTCTTCAAGATTTTCCGCGGCCTCGAGGTTCTCCGCGGCGGCGAGCGCCCGCTCGGCCGAGAGCCGGTCGGCGCCGCTGCCGTGCACCCGGTTCAGCACCAGGCCGGCGAGGGGCATGCGCTCCGCGGCCAGCCGCTCCACGAAGTACGCGGCCTCGCGCAGCGCGTCCCGCTCCGGGGCCGCCACCACCAGGAACGCCGTCCCGGGCGCCTGGAGCAGCTTGTACGTCGCGTCCGCGCGCGTGCGGAACCCGCCGAAGGTGGTGTCCATCGCCGCGACGAACGTCTGGACGTCCTTGAGGAGTTGACCGCCCAGCAGCTTGCCGAGGGTGCCGGTCATCATCGACATCCCGACGTTCAGGAACTTCATCCCCGCGCGGCCGCCGAGCTTGGCCGGGGCGGTGAGCAGCCGGATGAGCCGTCCGTCGAGGAAGGAGCCGAGCCGCTTCGGCGCGTCCAGGAAGTCGAGGGCGGAGCGCGAGGGCGGCGTGTCGACGACGATCAGGTCCCACTCGTCCCGGGCCCGCAACTGCCCGAGCTTCTCCATCGCCATGTACTCCTGCGTGCCCGCGAAGCCCGCCGAGAGCGACTGGTAGAAGGGGTTGTTCAGGATCGCGGCCGCCCGCTCGGCGTCCGCGTGCGCCTCGACGATCTCGTCGAAGGTGCGCTTCATGTCGAGCATCATCGCGTGCAGCTCGCCGCTCGCGGAGTCGTCGAGGCCCTTCACCCGGCGCGGGACGTTGTCCAGCGAGTCGATGCCCATCGACTGGGCGAGCCGGCGGGCCGGGTCGATGGTGAGGACGACGACCTTGCGGCCCCGCTCGGCGGCCCGCAGCCCGAGAGCCGCCGCGGTCGTGGTCTTGCCGACGCCGCCCGAGCCGCAGCACACCACGATGCGGGTGCCCGGATCGTCGATCAGCGGATCGAGATCGAGCACGGGGGCGGGAGTAAGACGGCGGTGCCGGTCCTGCGCGTCGGCGTCCGGGCTCATGACATCCCCTGCTTCCGCAGCTCGGTGGCCAGTTCGTACAGACCCGCCAGGTCCATGCCCTCGGTCAGCAGGGGCAGTTCGTGCAGCGGCAGCCCCAGCTCGCCGAGGACCGAGCGCTGTTCGTGCTCCAGGGCGTACCGCTCGGCGTACTCCTCGGCCTGCTGGATCAGCGGGTCGACCAGCTTCTCGGCGTTGCCCCCGCGGCGGGCGCCGCCGAGTCCGACCGAGGACAGTGCCTTCGCCACCGCGGAACGCTGTGTGGTCCCCACGAGTTCCAGGTCGGTGCCGTCCAACACCTCCGGGCGCACCATGTTCACCACGATCCGGCCGACCGGGAGGTGGGCGGCCCGCAGCTCGGCGATGCCGTCCGCGGTCTCCTGGACGGGCATCTCCTCCAGGAGCGTCACCAGGTGGACGGCCGTCTCCTCGGACTTCAGCACCCGCATCACGGCCTGCGCCTGATTGTGTATCGGGCCGATCTTGGCGAGTCCCGCGACCTCGTCGTTGACGTTCAGGAAGCGGGTGATACGGCCGGTGGGGGGTGCGTCCATCACGACGTAGTCGTAGACGAAGCGGCCCGACTTGCCCTTGCGGCGGACCGCCTCGCACGCCTTGCCCGTCAGGAGGACGTCCCTGAGGCCGGGCGCGATGGTGGTCGCGAAGTCGATCGCGCCGAGCTTCTTCAGGGCGCGTCCCGCTCCGCCGAGTTTGTAGAACATCTGGAGGTAGTCCAGAAGGGCCAGTTCGGGGTCGATGGCCAGTGCGTACACCTCCCCGCCCCCTGGAGCGACGGCGATCTTCCGCTCCTCGTAGGGCAGCGCCTCCGTTTCGAAGAGCTGCGCGATTCCCTGGCGACCCTCCACCTCGACGAGAAGCGTCCGCTTCCCCTCGGTGGCGAGGGCCAGCGCGAGGGCTGCGGCGACCGTCGTCTTTCCGGTCCCGCCCTTGCCGCTGACGACCTGGAGCCTGCTCACGTATTCGAGCGTAACCAGTCGGCGGGGAACCTAAGCAGGAGGCTGTGGACAACGCGGGCACCGGCTGTGGACGCAGCGGCTGAAAGCCCGCGGTGAGCAGCGGCTAAAGTCGGCCGCATGACCAAGAAGTGGGAATACGCGACCGTGCCGCTGCTCGTCCACGCCACGAAGCAGATTCTGGACACCTGGGGCGAGGACGGGTGGGAGCTCGTGCAGGTCGTGCCCGGGCCGAACAACCCCGAGCAGCTCGTGGCGTACCTGAAGCGGGAGAAGGCGGCGTGAGCGGGGCCATCGAGGCGCGCCTCGCGGAGCTGGGGCTGACGCTGCCGGAGGTCGTGCCGCCGCTGGCCGCGTACCAGCCGGCCGTGCAGTCGGGGGTGTACGTGTACACCTCGGGGCAGCTCCCCATGGTCGAGGGCAAGCTTCCGGTCACCGGGAAGGTGGGCGCGGAGGTCACGGCCGACGAGGCGAAGGCGCTGGCCCGCACGTGTGCGCTGAACGCGCTGGCGGCGGTGAAGTCCGTGGCCGGTGATCTCGACCGGATCGCCCGGGTGGTGAAGGTCGTGGGGTTCGTGGCGTCGGCCTCGGACTTCACGGGACAGCCGGGTGTGATCAACGGCGCGAGCGAGCTCCTGGGCGAGGTGCTCGGCGACAAGGGCGTGCACGCGCGCAGCGCGGTGGGCGTGGCGGTGCTGCCGCTGGACGCGCCGGTCGAGGTCGAGGTCCAGGTGGAGCTGGCTTCCGAGTAAGCCTGCGGTGTTTGGGCGGGCGGGGTCGTCGTACGGCTGCGGGTTCGGTGGGGGCGGGCGTTTCGCGCAGTTCCCCGCGCCCCTGGACCCCTGCGGCGCCCGTCCGGGCGGGCGAGGTGACAAGGGGTCCGTCGTGGCACGGCTGACTCAACTCCTCGGCCGACTGCAACTCCGCAGGGGCGCGGGGAACTGCGCGAACAGCCCCCACCGGCCCGCACCCGCCCCACAACCGAACCTGCCCCCCCAGGCGCCCGACCAGCCACAACGGGCACCCACCCCACGCGTCACTCTATGGGTGCCCCTCTCGAACATCCGCGCCCCAGGAGTTAGCCTCCGGCCATGGCAAACGGGCAGTGGTACCCAGCGGAATGGCCGGACCGTATCCGCGCGCTCGCGGACGGCGCGCTCGTGCCGGCCGTGCCCAGGCGCGCCGCCACCGTGATGCTGCTGAAGGACGGGCCGGCCGGGACCTTCGTGCACATGCTGCGCAGACGGTCCTCCATGGCGTTCGCCGGTGGCGCGTACGCCTACCCCGGCGGTGGCGTGGACCCCCGCGACGACGAGCACCAGGTCCACTGGGCGGGCCCCACGCGCGCGTGGTGGGCGGCTCGGCTCGGGGTGGACGAGACCACGGCTCAGGCGATCGTCTGCGCGGCCGTGCGGGAGACGTACGAGGAGGCCGGCGTCCTGCTGGCCGGGCCGACGGCCGAGTCGGTGGTCGGTGACACCACGGGCGCGGACTGGGAGGCGGACCGGGCCGCCCTGGTGGCCAGGGAGCTGTCCTTCGCGGAGTTCCTGGAGCGCCGGGGGCTCGTGCTGCGGTCGGATCTCCTCGGGGCCTGGACGCGCTGGATCACCCCCGAGTTCGAACCCCGCCGCTACGACACGTGGTTCTTCGTCGCCGCCCTCCCGGAGGGTCAGCGCACCCGCAACGCCTCGACCGAGGCCGACCGCACGGTGTGGATCCGACCCCAGGACGCCTGCGAGGGCTACGACAAGGGCGAGCTGCTGATGATGCCGCCCACCATCGCCACCCTGCGCCGGCTCACCGCGTACGGCACCGCCGCCGAAGCGCTCGCCGCCGCGCCCGACCGTGACCTGACCCCTGTGCTCGCGCAGGCCCGGCTGGTGGACGGCGAGATCGTGCTCTCCTGGCCGGGGCACGACGAGTTCACCAAACACATCCCGACCGGTGGAGCCCCCGCATGACCGACGCCGCAGCCCTCCCCGGCCAGCCACGGGGCGGGGTCCTCTCGGGCCCCGCCACGGCGCGAGCCGTCAACGTCCTAGCGCCCAACGCCTCGGCGATGACCCTGGACGGCACCAACACCTGGATCCTGTCGGAGCCGGACTCCGAACTGGCGGTCGTCGTCGATCCCGGTCCGCTCGACGAGGGGCATCTGCGGGCCGTCGTCGACACCGCCGAGGCCGCCGGCAAGCGGGTCGCGCTCACGCTGCTCACCCACGGCCACCCCGACCACGCCGAGGGCGCCGCCCGTTTCGCCGCCCTGACGGGCACCAGGGTGCGGGCCCTGGACCCCGCGCTGCGCCTGGGGGACGAAGGGCTCGGCGCCGGGGACGTGGTGCGGGTCGGCGGGCTGGAGCTGCGCGTGGTCCCGACGCCCGGGCACACCGCCGACTCGCTGTGCTTCCATCTCCCCGCCGACCGGGCCGTCGTCACCGGTGACACCATCCTGGGGCGCGGTACGACCGTCGTGGCCCACCCCGACGGCCGCCTGGGGGACTACCTGGACTCCCTGCGCCGCCTGAGGTCCCTGACGGTCGACGACGGCGTCCACACCGTCCTGCCGGGCCACGGGCCCGTCCTGGAGGACGCCCAGGGGGCCGTGGAGTTCTACCTCGCCCACCGGGCCCATCGGCTCGCCCAGGTGGAGACGGCCGTGGAGGACGGACACCGGACGCCCCAGGCCGTCGTGGAGCACGTGTACGCGGATGTGGACCGGTCGCTCTGGCCCGCCGCCGAGCTGTCGGTGCGGGCGCAGCTCGAGTACCTGGAGGAGCACGGGCTCATCTAGGAGCCTTCACGCCGTGCACGCGCGCGTACTCGTCCGCCAGCCAGGGGCCCAGATCGTCGACGTACGCGCGCAGTACGGCCATGTCGGCGGCCGGGGCGCTGCCCAGGACGGCCGCCGCCCGTAGCTGCTCGGCGCGCTCGGGGTAGTACGCGCCGAAGACCTGCGCCATCTCCGCCAGATCGCTCGTCCAGCCGTTCCAGCGGGGCATGACCAGGGTGAACGCGGTGCGGACCAGGTGCCGCGACATGAAGCGGACCAGGCGAGTCCGGGACTCGTCCGAGTCCGCCGTCTCGATCCGTTCGCGCCAGCGGGGGAGCAGGAGGGCGAGGTCGCCGTTCGTCTCGCGGGCCAGGAGCGAGTCGGGGCGGTAGCGCGGAAGGTACTCGGCCAGGTCGTCGCCGAGCAGCGGGGTGCACAGACAGGCCACGAACCAGCCCAGGTCGTGGCGTTCCGGGTCGCTCAGCAGGAGCTCCCGGCTGTACAGCAGCGTCCCGACGCCGTCGATCTGCGGGAACTCCTTGTCCAGCGCCTCCCCGAGCTCCCGTACACCCTCCTGGTCCGCGTCGGTCGGTTCGTCCCGCAGGGCGAGCAGGAGGTCGAGGTCGCTGCGGCCCACGCGCGCGGTGCCGCGCGGCACGGAGCCGTACAGGTACGCGCTGTGCAGCCTCGGCCCGAACAGGTCCAGCACCCGGTCGCGGGCGGCGGCGACGACCGGACGGAACGGCTCCGGGATCCGCCCGAGGGAGCCCTCGCGCTCGATGTACCCCTGGGCGTCGAGTCCCTTGGGGGTGAGAGGAGGAACTGTTTCGGCGGTCATGGGATCACTGTGCCCGGGGCCGGGCCCTGGAACAGCTCATTTACGGCCCTGGGCGGCCCGTGTGGGGCCGAACGTGGTCACCGGGGGGAAACGGGCGTGCGGGGAGCGGGGTGCCGCGGGAGCGGCAGCAGTGGCGATCATGAGCGTCGCCGGGACCGGCTCCCGCCCCGGGGACACGACAAGGGCCCCGCCACACGGCAGGGCCCTTCGATGTCGTACGACGGTCCGCGCTCAGCGGGAGCGCTTCGCGAGCCTCTCGACGTCCAGGAGGATCACCGCGCGGGCCTCCAGGCGCAGCCAGCCGCGCTGGGCGAAGTCCGCCAGGGCCTTGTTGACCGTCTCGCGGGAGGCGCCGACGAGCTGGGCCAGCTCCTCCTGCGTGAGGTCGTGGACGACGTGGATGCCCTCCTCGGACTGCACGCCGAAGCGGCGGGAGAGGTCGAGCAGCGCGCGGGCCACGCGACCCGGCACGTCCGAGAAGACCAGGTCGGACATCTGGTCGTTGGTCCTGCGCAGACGCCGCGCGATGGCGCGCAGCAGGGCGGAGGCCACCTCGGGGCGCGCGCTCAGCCAGGGCTGGAGGTCGCCGTGGCCGAGGCCGAGCAGCTTGACCTCGGTCAGCGCGGTGGCGGTCGCCGTGCGCGGGCCCGGGTCGAAGAGCGACAGCTCGCCGATGAGTTCACCGGGGCCGAGGACGGCCAGCATGTTCTCGCGGCCGTCGGGGGAGGTGCGGTGGAGCTTCACCTTGCCCTCGGTGACCGCGTAGAGCCGGTCGCCCGGGTCGCCCTCATGGAACAGGGAGTCGCCACGCGCGAGAGTCACCTCACTCATGGAGGCGCGCAGTTCCGCGGACTGCTCGTCGTCGAGTGCCGCGAAGAGCGGGTTGCGCCGCAGAACGTCGTCCACGAGTTCTCTCCTTGTCGACCTGCTCAGGGGATCTTGTTCCCCCTTGGTACCAGGGGAACCCGGTGCCCATTTTGCCGGACGGTCCAAACAGTGTGATCTGTCACAAGGATGCCGCACACATGTCCCGGGGTAAGCGGCAGGGGTCCAATTGGGGGCCGGTCTTCGGGGTCCGGGGCGGATGTCAGTGCCGGGCTCTAGGCTGGCCGGGTGTCCAAAACGCCGGTGAGAGCACAGGCCAAGGGGGCTGGGCGAGTGGTTGCACGGCGCGATTCCGCTGTGGGCGAACAGGGCGCCGGGGGCGGCAGGAAAACGGCAAAAGCGGCAGGGAAGGCTCCGGTGGAGAAGAGGGCTTCGGCGAAGAAGACGGCGAAGAAGGCGGCTCCCGTGCGGAAGGCGGCCGCCGTGAAGGAGGCGACCGTCGCCCCCAAGAAGGCGACGGCCGCGGTGAAGAAGGCGTCGGCCACCAAGGCGGTCGCCGCGAAGCCGCCGAGGGACGAGTCACGGACCGCCCTCGTCCGCCGCGCCCGGCGCATCAACCGAGAGCTCGCGGAGGTGTACCCGTACGCCCACCCCGAGTTGGACTTCGAGAACCCCTTCCAGTTGATCGTGGCGACGGTCCTGTCCGCGCAGACCACCGACCTGAGGGTGAATCAGACGACCCCCGCGCTGTTCGCCAAGTACCCGACCCCAGAGGACCTGGCCGCGGCCAACCCCGAGGAGGTCGAGGAGATCCTCCGGCCGACCGGGTTCTTCCGGGCCAAGACCAAGTCGGTGATAGGGCTCTCCAAGGCGCTGGTGGAGACGTTCGGCGGCGAGGTGCCGGGGCGCCTGGAGGACCTCGTCACGCTGCCCGGTGTGGGCCGCAAGACCGCCTTCGTCGTCCTGGGCAACGCCTTCGGGCGGCCCGGCATCACCGCCGACACGCACTTCATGCGGCTGGTCAGGCGCTGGCAGTGGACCGACGAGACCGAGCCCGACAAGATCGAGGCCGCCGTCTCCGCGCTCTTCCCGAAGAGCGACTGGACCGACCTGTCGCATCACGTCATCTGGCACGGCCGCCGTATCTGCCACGCCCGCAAGCCCGCCTGCGGCGCGTGCCCCATCGCCCCGCTCTGCCCGGCCTACGGCGAGGGCGAGACGGACCCCGAGAAGGCGCAGAAGCTCCTCAAGTACGAGAAGGGCGGCTTCCCGGGCCAGCGGCTGAACCCCCCGCAGGCCTATCTGGACGCGGGCGGCAAGGCCGCGCCGCCGCTGGGGGCCACCGGGTGAGGGCAGGGACGGCACGGACGGCCGGGACACGCCCCGGGGACGAGCCGGGCAGGCCGGGTGAACTGGGGTCGCCGGGCTGCCGTACGGCGGAAGTGCCCGTGCGAGGGCGGTCGCTGGGCCGGACCGGGGCGCCGAACCAGTCCGGCACGTCAAGCAGAACCGGACCGCGGAGCAGGACCAGGACGTCAGGCAGGACCGGGACGTTGCGCCCCGGCGTCCGTGGTGGCCCGGTGGAACGATCTAGGGCCCGTCAGGCGTTGGGCAGGGCAGGACGACGGGGGTGGCGATGACACGGGCGAGTCATACGGAGGGCGTGACGCTCAGCAAGGACGGCCTGCCGGGCTGGCTGGACCCGGTGGCGCACGCCGCGGAGACGGTCGAGCCGCTCCAGCTCAGTCGCTTCCTGCCGCCGGCGAACGGCGCGGGTCGGCAGTCGGCCGTGCTGGTCCTGTTCGGCGAGGGCGAGCGCGGACCCGAACTGCTGCTCATGGAGCGGGCGAGTTCGCTGCGGTCGCACGCCGGGCAGCCGTCCTTCCCGGGCGGCGCGCTCGACCCGGAGGACGGTGACCCGCAGGGCGACGGGCCGCTCCGGGCCGCCCTGCGCGAGGCCGAGGAGGAGACCGGCCTCGACCCGTCCGGCGTCCAGCTCTTCGGCGTGCTGCCCAAGCTGTACATCCCGGTCAGCGGCTTCGTGGTGACCCCGGTGCTGGGCTGGTGGCGCGAGCCGACCCCGGTCGGGGTCGTCGACCCGAACGAGACGGCCCGCGTCTTCACGGTCCCCGTGGCGGATCTCACGGATCCGGACAACCGTGCGACAACCGTCCACCCCAGCGGGCACCGAGGTCCGGCATTCCTGGTCGAATCGGCCCTCGTCTGGGGCTTCACCGCCGGGATCATCGACCGGATCCTGCACTTCGCGGGCTGGGAGCTGCCCTGGGACCGCGAGAAGCAGGTCCCGCTCGACTGGCGCGCATGACAGGGTGGCGTCCGTGCTGTGTCTTCCCGGGGACAGCCCCCGACGGCCGACCTGTGGTGAACGCGAAGTGATGAGGCGAGGCTCGAACCGGTGAACGTGCTGGACATCCTGTTGCTGGTCGCCGCCGTGTGGTTCGCGATCGTCGGCTACCGCCAGGGCTTCGTCGTCGGCATCCTGTCGGTGATCGGTTTCCTGGGCGGCGGCCTAGTCGCCGTCTACACCCTCCCCGTCGTCTGGGACGCCGTGACCGACCACGCGGAGGTCGGCACGGTCGCCGCCGTCGTCGCCGTGGTCGTCGTCATCGTCTGCGCCTCCATCGGCCAGGCCCTGACCACCCACCTCGGCAACAAGCTCCGCCGGTACATCACCTGGTCACCGGCGCGCGCCCTGGACGCGACCGGCGGCGCCCTGGTCAACGTCCTCGCGATGCTCCTGGTCGCCTGGCTGATCGGCTCCGCGCTCGCCCAGACCACCATGCCGACCGTCGGCAAGGAGGTCCGCAGCTCCAAGGTGCTCCTCGGGGTGCAGGAGGCGCTGCCGGGCGCGGCCGACACCTGGTTCCAGGACTTCACCTCGGTCCTCGCGCAGAACGGCTTCCCGCAGGTCTTCAGCCCGTTCTCCAACGAGCCCATCAAGGAGGTCCAGCCGCCCGACCCGAAGCTCGTGAACAGCGCGGTCGCCGTCCGTGCCCAGCGCTCCATCGTCAAGGTCATGGGCACCGCCCAGAGTTGCGGCAAGGTCCTGGAGGGCACCGGCTTCGTCTTCGGCGACCGCCGCGTCATGACCAACGCGCACGTCGTCGGCGGCGTCGACGAGCCCACGGTCCAGATAGGCGGCGAGGGCAGGAAGTACGACGCCACGGTCGTCCTCTACGACTGGCGGCGCGACATCGCCGTACTGGACGTGCCCGACCTGGACGCGCCCGCGCTTCGGTTCACGTCCGAGGACGCCGCCAGCGGGGACAGCGCGATCGTCGCGGGCTTCCCGGAGAACGGCTCGTACGACGTCCGCTCCGCGCGCGTACGCGGGCGCATCGACGCCCACGGACCGGACATCTACCACCGCGGCACCGTGAACCGCGACGTCTACTCCCTCTACGCCACCGTCCGCCAGGGCAACTCCGGCGGCCCGCTGCTCACCCCGGAGGGCAAGGTGTACGGCGTGGTCTTCGCGAAGTCGCTCGACGACCCCGACACCGGGTACGCGCTCACCGCGGACGAGATCCAGGAGGACATCGCCAAGGGGCGTACCGCGAACCAGCAGGTGGACAGCGATAGCTGCGCGCTGTGAGAAGTCCCGCGGGACGGGCGCGTCAGCCGCGGGGGTGACGCAGGCGCACCGAGACCCAGCGGGCCCGGCGGCGCAGGATGCGCGGAATGCCCACCCTGAGGTCGGTGCCGCCCGCCAGTTGCGGGGCACCGCCCTGGTGGTGGGAGCTCAGAGCAGCGCCCGAGCGTCGATTGCGTGCCGCGTCACTGTAGTCGTGCGTCCAGCCCATACCCGGACGTGTGCCCCCGCCCCAAGGTCGATAACCGCCCCCACGCCCCCCAATTGGCCTATGCGCCGGGCAAGTGGCCGTTCGTAGGACAGGCGTTCAGATCCGGATACCGGGCGCGACCTTTCGGTCACCGATCAGGCTCGGGATCCTTCAGCCAGTTGATCAGTTCTGTCGAGAAGGCGACCGGATCCTCCTCGTGCGGGAAGTGGCCGAGGCCGTCGAACAGCCGCCAGCGGTACGGCGCTTCGACGTACTCCCCGGAGCCCGCCGCGCTCCTGGTCCGCATCACCGGGTCGAGCGAACCGTGCAGATGCAGGGTCGGCACCCGGACGGGCCGCTTCATGCGCCGGTTGAACTGGATCCCGTCGGGCCGGGCCAGGGAGCGCACCATCCAGCGGTACGGCTCGATCGAGCAGTGCGCCGTCGCGGGGATGCACATCGCCGCGCGGTACGTCTCCACCGCCTTGTCGTCCGGCAGCCGCGGGCCGGACCAGTCCCGGATCAGCTCGGCGACCAGCGCGCCGTCGTCCGCGGTGAGCTGCCGCTCCGGCACCCAGGGGCGCTGGAACCCCCAGATGTAGGAACCGGCCCGCGTCTGCCTGAGGTCCGCGAGCATCGCCGAGCGCCAGCGCCGGGGATGCGGCATCGAGGCGACCGCGAGCCGTCGTACGAGCTTGGGACGCATCGCGGCCGCCGTCCACGCCAGGTAGCCGCCCAGGTCATGGCCGACCAGCGCGGCGTCCGGCTCGCCGAGGGAGCGGATCACGCCGGTGACGTCGAGGGCGAGGTTGGCGGGGTCGTAGCCGCGCGGGGTGCGGTCGCTGCCGCCGACCCCGCGCAGGTCCATGGCCACGGCCCGGAAACCGGCGTCGGCGAGCGCCTCCAGTTGGTGGCGCCAGGTCCACCAGAACTGGGGGAAGCCGTGCAGGAACATCACGAGCGGTCCGTCGCCCATCTCGGCGATGTGGAAGCGCGCGCCGTTGGCCGCCACGTCCCGGTGCGTCCAGGGACCGTCGGGCCGTACGAGGGAGGCGGGCTGCTGCGCCGAAGGGGTGGCGGGGTCGGTCATGACGACGAGCGTGCCACAGCCTCGATGGCCTTCGTCTCCCGGACCCGCTCCTCCAGGACCTTGGCGTCGCTGTCGGGACGCGGGTGCGGCTTGGCGTTCTGGAGCACGCCGGCCGTCTCCTTCACCGAGGCGGCGACCTTCTGCGGGCCCTTGCCCTTCTGCGCCTTCTTCGCGAAGACGACACCGATCAGCGCGAGGACCAGCGCGACGAGGACGTTGGCGGCGAAGGACAGCAGGAAGCAGACCGCGAGGTTCCAGTCGCTCCAGGTCCGGATGCCGTACGCGAGCGCGAAGTTGAGCATCGGCAGGGAGAACAGCAGCACCCCGCCGGCCACGCTGAACGCGCCGCCGCTCATCGCGCCCCGCTTGACGTCCTGCTTGAGCTGCGCCTTCGCCAACGCGATCTCGTCGTGCACCAATGCCGACATCTCGGTCGTCGCCGAGGCGAACAGTTGGCCGATGCTGCGTTCGGCGCCGACCGGGCTGCCGTCGGGTGCGCTCATCGCGGTCTCCCTCTTCACTGACTCGGTGTGGGACGTGACTCTGTATGTCCGTGTCTTTGGTACCGTCCCGTCAGATCATGCCCGACGGTCGTCCTCCTCGCCTGCCCCGCCCGTCACTTCGGCAAGCCGCTCGGCGGTCTGGCGCTCGGCGATCCGGCGGTGCTCGGCGGCCTTGCGCTCGTGGATGGCCGCCATCCGCAGGTGGTACGCCGGGTCGTCCTCCTCGTACACGTCCGGAATCCCGTCCAGGTCCTCGTCGCGCTCCTCGGCCTCGTACAGCCTGCGGTACTTGGCATTGCGCAGCTTCAGCAGCACGGTCGCGAGCAGGGCCGCGGTCAGCGAACCGACGAGTACGGCCGCCTTGACCTCGTCGGTGAGCGTGGCGTCGCCGTCGAAGGCGAGCTCCCCGATGAGCAGGGACACGGTGAAGCCGATGCCGGCGAGCGTCGCCACCGCGAACACGTCGGCCCACGCGAGGTCGTCGCTGAGCGAGGCCCGGGTGAAGCGGGCCGTCAGCCAGGTCCCGCCGAAGATGCCGAGCGTCTTGCCGAGGACCAGTCCGAGCACCACGCCCAGCGTCTCCGGCCGGGTGAACACATCGCCGAGCGTGCCGCCCGACACCGAGACACCGGCGCTGAAGAGGGCGAACAGCGGGACGGCCAGGCCCGCCGAGAGCGGCCGTACGAGATGCTCGATGCGCTCGCCCGGGGAGCGCTCCTCGTCCCCCCGCCGGGTGCAGCGCAGCATCAGACCCATCGCGACGCCCGCGATCGTGGCGTGGATGCCGCTGTTGTACATCAGCGCCCAGATCACCAGCGCGAGCGGGACATAGACGTACCATCCACGCACGCCCTTGCGCAGCAGCGCCCAGAAGACCACGAGGCCGGCGGCCGCGCCGCCGAGCGCGGCGAAGTCGATGTCGGCGGTGAAGAAGACCGCGATGATCAGGATCGCGAAGAGGTCGTCGACGACGGCCAGGGTGAGCAGGAAGGCCCGCAGCGCGCCCGGCAGCCAGGTGCCGATGACGGCGAGCACGGCGAGCGCGAAGGCGATGTCGGTGGCGGTGGGCACGGCCCAGCCGGCCAGGGAGCCGCCGCCGGTGAGGTTGGTGAGGGTGTAGACGAGGGCCGGTACGGCCATGCCGCACAGGGCCGCCACCACGGGCAGCGCGGCCGCCCTGGGGTCCTTCAGGTCGCCGGCGACCAGCTCGCGCTTGAGTTCGATGCCGGCCACGAAGAAGAACACCGCGAGGAGTCCGTCGGCGGCCCAGTGCTCGATCGACAGGTTCAGTCCGAGAGCCGCGGGGCCCAGGTGGAAGTGGCTGACGCTCTCGTAACTGTGGTGCAGCGCGGGGATGTTCGCCCAGATCAGGGCGGCGACGGCGGCGACGAGGAGCAGCACACCGCCGACCGTCTCGGCGCGCAGCGCGTCCGCGACGAAGGTGCGCTCGGGAAGGGAGAGGCGTCCGAGGACCTTACGGGTGGGCGCGGGCATCGGGGGGACCTCCGGTCGGTGGGCAGGGCAGTGCTACTCGCCGACCAGACTTCCCGGCACACCTTGAGGGTCACGCAGTTTTCTTTACTTTACCTAAAAGGGGCGCCCGGCGCGTTCTCGCGCCCGGCGCCCCCTGGTGCCTGCGGCCGGTCAGTCCTCGCTGGGCGTGGCCGGCAGCTTGGCCTGGATGAGGTCCATGACCGTGGAGTCCGTCAGCGTGGTGACGTCACCGAGCTGGCGGTTCTCGGCGACGTCCCGCAGCAGACGGCGCATGATCTTGCCGGAGCGGGTCTTGGGCAGCTCGGCCACCGGCAGGATCCGCTTCGGCTTGGCGATCGGGCCGAGGGTGGCGCCCACGTGGTTGCGCAGGTCGTTGACGAGGCCCTCGTCCTCGGCGTTCGCCGTGCCGCGCAGGATCACGAAGGCCACGATGGCCTGCCCGGTCGTCTCGTCGGCGGCACCGACGACCGCCGCCTCGGCGACCGAGGGGTGGGAGACCAGCGCGGACTCCACCTCGGTGGTCGAGATGTTGTGGCCGGAGACCAGCATGACGTCGTCGACGCGGCCCAGCAGCCAGATGTCGCCGTCGTCGTCCTTCTTCGCGCCGTCGCCGGCGAAGTACCGGCCCTCGAAGCGTGCCCAGTACGTGTCGAGGAAGCGCTGGTCGTCGCCCCAGATGGTGCGCAGCATCGACGGCCACGGCTCGGTGAGGACGAGGTAGCCGCCTCCGCCGTTGGGGACCTCATTGGCCTCGTCGTCGACGACGGTCGCGGAGATGCCGGGCAGCGGGGTCTGCGCGGAGCCGGGCTTGGTCGCGGTGGCACCGGGCAGCGGGGAGATCATCATCGCGCCGGTCTCGGTCTGCCACCAGGTGTCCACGATCGGCGTCTGGTCGGCCCCGATGTGCTTGCGGTACCAGATCCACGCCTCGGGGTTGATCGGCTCGCCGACCGAGCCCAGCACCCGCAGGCTGCTGAGGTCGAACTTCGCGGGGATGTCGTCGCCCCACTTCATGAACGTACGGATCGCGGTGGGAGCCGTGTACAGGATCGTCACCCCGTACTTCTGGATGATCTCCCAGAAGCGGCCCTGGTGCGGGGTGTCCGGGGTGCCCTCGTACATGACCTGGGTGGCGCCGTTGGCGAGCGGGCCGTAGACGATGTACGAGTGCCCGGTGACCCAGCCGACGTCGGCCGTGCACCAGTAGACGTCGGTCTCCGGCTTGAGGTCGAAGACGGCGTGGTGGGTGTACGCGGTCTGGGTGAGGTAGCCGCCGGAGGTGTGCAGGATGCCCTTGGGCTTACCCGTCGTCCCGGACGTGTACAGGATGAACAGCGGCTGCTCGGCGTTGAACGCCTCGGGCGTGTGCTCGGCCGACTGGCGCTCGACGATCTCGTGCCACCACACGTCCCGGCTGTCGTCCCAGGCGACCTCCTGGCCGGTGCGGCGGACGACCAGCACGTGCTCGACGTTGCCGGCCTTGCCGGCCGCCTCGTCGACGGCGGGCTTGAGCGCGGACGGCTTGCCGCGCCGGTAGCCGCCGTCGGAGGTGATGACGACCTTGGCGTCGGCGTCCTGGATGCGGGTGGCGAGGGCGTCCGCCGAGAATCCGCCGAAGACCACGGAGTGCGCGGCGCCGATCCGGGCGCACGCGAGCATCGCGACGGCCGTCTCGGGGATCATCGGCATGTAGACGGCGACCCGGTCGCCCTTCTGGACGCCCAGCTCCAGCAGGGCGTTCGCGGCCCTGGAGACCTCGTCCTTGAGCTCGGCGTAGGTGATCGCGCGGCTGTCGCCCGGCTCGCCCTCGAAGTGGATGGCGACCCGGTCCCCGTGGCCCGCCTCGACATGCCGGTCGACGCAGTTGTACGCCACGTTGAGCTCGCCGTCCTGGAACCACTTGGCGAACGGCGGGTTCGACCAGTCCAGCGTCTCGGTCGGCTCCTTGGCCCAGCTCAGCCGGCGGGCCTGCGCGGCCCAGAAACCCAGCCGGTCAGCCTTGGCCTGCTCATACGCCTCCGCCGTGACGTTGGCGTTGGCGGCCAGGTCGGCGGGGGGTGCGAACCTGCGCTCTTCCTTGAGCAGGTTGGCCAGGCTTTCGTTGCTCACGGCATCTGCCTTTCCCAGGGTGTCCGTTGTGTCCCAGGCCACAGCTCATCAGACCGCGGATGCGATGACAAGGGTCGACTGGAAATTGGTTTAGACCTGTGGACCCATCGAGTCCGGCGGACCGGGTCATCCGTACCCACGGACGCCGACCAGGCGGAGTTCAGTACGTATGACGCCTTTCACACTCCTGCCGCCCGCGTCCGGGTACGTGGGGGGGGCGCCGCCGGCGTCGGGCGCTGCGAGTGGGGAGCGCGGGCGGCCGGGATACGGGGGCGGCGGGGTGCGTCGGAGGCGGACGGCGGGCCGGGACTGTTGGAGGTGTGCTGTCGGCGTCATCCGGGCGCGGTGACGTTCATCGGGGCTCGGCGTGTCGCGGACCTGGAAGCGGTGACGGCCGGCGTGGCTCGGACGCGGTGACATCCGGCGTGTCCCTACGTGCGTGGGTCTGCGTGCCTGCCCCTGCGTGCGTGCGTGCGTGGCTTGGCGTGGCCCCGGCGTGTCGCGCCCGTGGGCCCGTGGCCCGTGACCCGCAGGACCGTGTCCTTGGTCCTGCGGCCCGCACGCGGTCGCCGACCACCCCGCGCCCGGGCAGTGTGCTCGGGGTGCGGCCCCTCCTGGAGGGACCGCACCCCGCGACGGCTCACGCCGACAGGTCCGCCGCCTCCACGTGCTCGAACAGCCCGTCTCCGTCCCCGCCGGTGAGCAGGTACGCCTGGGCCTCGCCCACGTGGAAGTACATCCCGTGCAGCTCCAGCTTCCCCTCCCGCAGGGCCCGGGCGACCGAGTCGTGGGCGCTCAGGTGCTCCAACTGCTGGACCACGTTGGTCAGACAGAGCTGCTCGACCGCGTCGGCGGGCGCCCGCCCGGCGAGCCTGGCCCAGGGCCGGCCGCCGTCGGCCATCCGCTCCAGACTGGGCAGCCCGTGCCGCAGCCAGCGCTTCAGGGGGGTACGGGCGCCGCCCGGCTCGGAGTTGAGCAGTGCCTGCATGGCCCCGCAGCCGGAGTGCCCGCACACCGTGATGGAGCGCACCTTCAGCACGTCCACCGCGTACTCGATCGCGGCCGCCACCGAGTCGTCGCCGCTCTCCTCGCCGGGCCGGGGGACGAGGTTGCCCACATTGCGCACCACGAACAGGTCACCCGGACCACTGGAGGTGATCATCGAGGTGACGAGCCGCGAATCGGCGCAGGTGAGGAAGAGCTGGTCCGGTTGCTGGCCCTCGCGCGCCAGCCGGGCCAGCTCGCCCCGCACGATCGGCGCGGTGTTGCGCTGGAACGCGCTGATGCCACGCGCCAGGTCGTGCCCGCTGGACTCCCGGGACCCGCCCGGAGTCTGCGCGGCACCGGGCTCACCGGAGGCATCCGCGCCCGCGACGGCCTGCGCGGTGTACGGCCGCTCGCACTGATGGTTGCGCCAGGCCGTCCAGGGGCGGCAGCGGCAGTGCCCGTCGTCGGACGGCTCGGCGATGCGCGTCCCCGGTCTGCGACCGGTCAGCTCGACGGAACCGCCCTGTGCGGTGTGCGTCTTCTGCCAGTCGTGCAGCGACTCGTACGCCGCGTGGTCCATGAACGACCCGTCCAGCTCCACGACGGCGGCCGCCCCCTGGGGGACCAGGTGCAGGGCCCGGCTGAGCCGCGGCACCGCGAGGAAGGTCAACTGCCCGCGTACATGGACGTGATGGACGCCTTCTCTCTCGCAGTGCGTGATCCGGGTGCGGGTGAGGCGGTGCAGGGCGACTCCGACGGCGACGGCGATGCCCAGCGTCACGCCCTCCAGGACGCCGAACACGACCACGCCGACGGTGGTGACGGCGTAGACCAGGACCTCCCGGTGCCGCGTCACCGTGCGGATGTGGTGCAGGGACACCATCTGGATGCCGACGGCCATCACCAGGGCGGCGAGCGAGGCGAGCGGGATGAACTCGAGGATTGGGACCATCAGCAGCGCGGCGATCACCACGAGAACTCCGTGCAGCATCGTGGAGTTCCGGCTGACGGCACCCGCCTGGACGTTGGCGGAACTGCGCACCGCCACACCGGCGACGGGCAGTCCGCCGAGGGAGCCGGAGACGATGTTGGCGGCGCCCTGGCCGAGCAGTTCGCGGTCCAGGTCGGAGCGGCCGACACGGGCCCCGCGGCCCGCACCGCTGCTCGCGGCGATCAGGTCGGGGCGTCCGGACGCCAGCTTGTCGACGGCCACCGCGCCCAGCAGCGACTGCACGCTGCACACCAGGGTGGTGGTCAGTACGGCGGCGACGAGCCCCAGCACGGGCCCCTCGGGCAGTCCGGCCAGCGCATGGCTGCTCCAGGACGGCAGGTCGACCTTCGGCACGGCCAGACCGGCGAGGCAGGCGGCGGTGGTGGCTCCGGCGACGGCGACGAGCGCGGCCGGGATCTTCCGCAGGAGTTGCCCCGCGCGACCCGGGATGCGCGGCCAGAGGAAGAGCAGCGCCAATGTCAGCACGCTCACCGAGACCGAGGCGGGTTGCAGCCGTGCCAACTGGGCGGGCAGGGCGCGGAGGTTGTCGAGGACGGAGCTCTGCGGGGTGCCGCCGAGGACGATGTGCAACTGGGCGACCGCGATGGTGACGCCGATGCCGGCCAGCATGCCGTGCACGATCGCGGGGCTGACGGCGAGCGCGGTGCGGGCCACGCGCAGGCAGCCGAGGCCGAGTTGGGCCACTCCGGCCAGCACTGTGATGGCGCAGGTGGTCCGCCAGCCGTAACGATGGATCAGGTCGGCGGTGACCACGGTGAGGCCGGCGGCAGGACCGCTGACCTGGAGCGGGGAGCCGCCCAGCTTGCCGGCGACGATCCCTCCGACGGCGGCGGCCACGAGGCCGGCCTGGAGGGGTGCGCCGGTGGCGAGGGCGATGCCCAGGGACAGGGGCAGGGCGATCAGGAAGACCGCGATCGATGCCGACACGTCGGCGCCCGCGATGCGGAAGCGGCGGGGCGGGGTCGGCGGGGGGCTGTGGGCAGGGTGGATGCGCCTCGTGTGGTGCGAGTCGCTCGGGTCGGTGGCGCGGGTGGGAACACAGGCTGACATTTTTCCCGTCTCCTCCGGGGCAGCGCGGTCGCGGAACAGGTGGTCCCCCGTGTGGGACGGGGGTCGGGTCGCGGCCGTGGGTCACGGCGTGCAGCGGCGGGATGAATCAACGCTCGGTAAATGGATCGTAATGCAGAGTAAAGGACAGGCATAGACTTTCCGGGCAAATGGGTTAACAGTCCACCTGAATGGGTGAAGTGGCAATTTCATCGGCTTGTCGTACTAATTCCTTCCCGGGCTCATGCGAACTTGGCGGCGCTGTCGTTGCCCCGAGAGAAGGAAGAAGGTGGGCGGAACATGGCCGCCACCCACAGGATTGCCGCGGGAGCCGTGGTCGCCGCGGTCTGCGCCGCCTCGCTCGCCGGTTGCGCCACCGACGCCTCCGAGGGAGGAGCCGCGGGCCCGCAGAAGGCGAAGCCCGCCCAGGCCCCGCCCAAGCGGGTGTTCCGTCTGATCGGTGACGGATCCACCGCCTACACCGGAGCGCAGCCGCACCTGCCCCGAGCCCAACGCCTCAAGCCCGGCGAGAAGCCCCCGCAGTTCGTGGTGTTCTCCTGGGACGGCGCCGGCGAGGACAGCCAGAAGCTGTTCTCGCACTTCCGTGAGGTCGCCAAGGCGAACCACGCGACGATGACGTACTTCCTGAGCGGCGTGTACATGCTGCCGGAGGACAAGCGCGCCGAGTACCGGCCGCCGCAGCACTCCCCGGGCCGCTCCGACATCGGCTTCAACGACGAGCAGGGCATCGCCGACACCGTCAAGCAGCTCCGCCTCGCCTGGCTGGAGGGCAACGAGATCGGCACCCACTTCAACGGCCACTTCTGCGGCAGCGGCGGCGGGGTCGGCCAGTGGTCGGTCGAGGAGTGGAAGGACGAGATCGCCCAGGCGAAGAAGTTCGTCAAGTCCTGGAAGACCAACACCGGGATGACGAAGGCCGCCCCGCTGCCCTTCGACTACGACAAGGAGCTCATCGGCGCCCGCACCCCCTGCCTGGAAGGACAGAAGAACTTCATGCAGGCCGCCCGCGAGCTGGGCTTCCGCTACGACACCAGCGGGGTCAACGAGCAGCTCTGGCCGAAGAAGAAGCAGGGCCTGTGGGACCTGTCGATGCAGCTCGTGCCCTTCCCCGGGCACTCCTACGAGCAGCTCACCATGGACTACAACTTCATGGTCAACCAGTCCGGCACCCGGACCCAGGGCGACCCTGGCAAGCACGAGTTCTGGGGCGACCAGATGCGCGACGGCCTCCTCAAGGGCTTCCGGCGTGCCTACGACGGCAACCGCGCGCCGCTGATCATCGGCAACCACTTCGAGTCCTGGAACGGCGGCACGTACATGCGGGCCGTCGAGGAGACCGTCGAGCAGGTGTGCAACAAGCCCGACGTGCGCTGTGTCTCCTTCCGGCAGCTCGCCGACTGGCTGGACGCCCAGGACCCGAAGACCCTCGAGAGGATGCGCACCCTCGGGGTGGGCGAGGCGCCCCGGCAGGGCTGGCCGGCCTTCCTGTCGGGCCGGCCGGCCCCGGCACCGAAGGGCGTACCGGGAGCACCGGCGGCCAAGCGGCCGTAGCGGTCGTGGAAGGTCGCACGCTGCAAGGCGGCCGGGCGGGGCGGTCGCGGTCGTCGGACGGCGGTGGCCGTCAGACGCTCGCGGCCGGCACCGCGCTCTCGCCGAGCACGAACGAGGGGTCGATCTGCGCCGCCAGGTCGGCCCCCGTGCGCTCGTTGCCCCAGGACCGGGCGTTCTTCAGGTGGAAGTGCACCATCTGCTGGGTGTAGCGCTCCGCGTCCCGCAGGCCGTACGTCGCGTCGACGGCCGTCCGCAGCCGGTGCAGGGCGCGCCGGTTGACGTCCTCCAGGAGCGCGAACCGCGGCGGCCGGCCCTTCTCCAGGGCGCGCACCCACTCGGAGTGCCCGACGGTCACCAGCAGGTCGTCCCCGACCTCGGCGCGGAGGAAGTCGAGGTCGTCCTGGCCCTGCACCTTGTTGCCGACGACCTTCAGGACGACGCCGAAGTCGCGGGCGTACTCCTTGTACTGGCGATAGACGGATACTCCCTTCCGGGTCGGCTCGGCGACGAGGAACGTGATGTCGAAACGGGTGAACATGCCGGAGGCGAAGGAGTCCGAGCCCGCCGTCATGTCCACCACGACGTACTCGTCCGGCCCGTCCACCAGGTGGTTCAGGCACAGCTCCACCGCTCCCGTCTTGGAGTGGTAGCAGGCGACCCCGAGGTCGGCGTCCGTGAAGGGGCCGGTGACCATCAAACGGACGACGTCGCCGTCGAGTTCCACCGGTCGGGCGCAGGCGTCCCAGACCGGGTTGTCCTCGCGCACCCGCAGCAACCGCGAGCCCGCGCCGGGTGGAGTGGTCTTGATCATCTCCGCGGCCGAGGCGATCCGCGGATTGGTGCCGCGCAGGTACTCCTTGATCAGCGGCAGCCGCTCGCCCAGGGCGGGCAGCGCGGCCGCCTCCGTCTCGTCCAGGCCGAGCGCCGGCCCCAGATGCTGGTTGATGTCGGCGTCGACGGCCAGCACCGGCGCTCCGGTGGCCGCGAGGTGGCGGATGAACAGGGAGGACAGGGTGGTCTTGCCGCTGCCGCCCTTCCCGACGAAAGCAATTTTCATGTTCACCAAGAGTAGTCGGGTGATAGCTCTACGTGGCAGACGTGCGTGAAGAAGACCACTCCATCGAGGGGCGCGGCTCCGGGTTGCGTAGTGTCGTACTCATGAGTACGACAGGCGCGAACGCCGATCCGCTCGCGGCCCTGGGCTCGCTGCCCGGTGTGGCCGAGTCCGTGGAGTCCGTGCGCAAGTCCGTGGACCGGGTCTACGGACACCGTGTCATGCGGCGCCGCAGCAACGAGATCACCTCCGAGGCCGCCCTGCGCGGCGCCCGCGGCTCTGCCGCGCTGTCCGGCGCGGACTGGGCCCTCGAAGAGGTGCGCCGCCGCTCCGACTTCGGCGTCGACGGCGAGGCACGCGTCATGGGCGCCGCGCTCAGGCTCACCGCCGAGGCCGGCCAACTGCTGTCCATCTGGCGGCAGTCGCCCCTGCGGGTGCTGGCCCGGCTGCACCTGGTCGCCGCGGCCACCGACGAGGACGAGGTCGGGCGCCCCCGCCAGGCCGGCGAGAGCGTCGACGAGCCGCTGATCGAGCTGCCCCTGCCGGGCGCGGCGGAGGTCTCGGGCCGGCTGGAGGGCCTGTCGGAGCTGATCATCGCGGGCACCTCGGCCCCCGCCCTGGTCACCGCCGCCGTCGTACAGGGCGAACTGCTCGCCCTGCGACCGTTCGTCTCCCACAACGGCCTCATCGCGCGCGCGGCCGCGCGGATCGTCCTGGTCGGCAGCGGTCTCGACCCCAAGTCGGTCTGCCCGGCGGAGGTCGGTCACGCCGAACTGGGCCGTGCGGCCTATCTGGCGGCACTGGACGGCTATGTCTCCGGCACCCCCGAGGGCATGGCCGCCTGGATCGCCCACTGCGGCAGCGCGATCGAACTGGGCGCGCGCGAGTCGACGGCGGTCTGCGAGGCGCTCCAGCGCGGGGCGGCGTAGGACCCCCTGAACAGGGTTGCGGCGGTACGAGGATTCGTACCGCCGCTGGCATGTTCACCGCGTTACCAAGCGTCCTCGATATGTTGCCCATCAGGTCGGGAACTTTGCCCGTCACCTGGTGCGGCTGGCCCGTAATCGACGGGTCGACGTCGCGTGGGTGCCCGGTGTCCATGCTCGGTCCGTGGGGCCAAATGCGTTTTTAAGGTGATCCTCTCGGATGTCCTTGGTCTCGCGGGCCGTTAACCCCTTTGTACTCCCGGACCGCGGCAAGCGGAACCCCTGGCCGCCGTTCTTTACTTTTGTGCGCAAATAGGTTTCAAGTGGCCGGAATCACGTCAGGCGACCGTCGACCGCCGCCGATTCGCGTACCAGACGAGACCTGCTGTCGCTGCCGCCGCTCCTATCGCGGCGACCGCGACGAGGGCCGGGCGGGGCGGTACCGCGAATCCGGGCAGCCGCTGCTTGAGCCGGACCGGCCGGTGGAAATCGAGAATCGGCCACCCGCGCGCGAGGGCCTCGCGACGCAGGGCCCGGTCCGGGTTGACGGCGTGCGGATGACCCACGGCCCGCAGCATCGGCAGGTCGGTCGCCGAGTCGCTGTAGGCGTAGCACCGCTCCAGGTCGTACCCCTCGGACTCGGCCAGCTCCTTGACGGCCTCGGCTTTCGTCGGGCCGTAGGCGTAGTACTCCACCTCGCCGGTGAAGCAGCCGTCCTCGCCCACGACCATGCGGGTGGCCACCACCCGGTCGGCGCCCAGGAGTTCACCGATCGGCTCGACCACCTCGGCGCCCGACGTGGACACGATGACGACGTCCCGGCCGGCGGTGTGGTGCTCCTCGATGAGGGAAGCGGCCTCGTCGTAGATGATCGGGTCGATCAGGTCGTGGAGGGTCTCGGCCACGATCTCCTTGACCTGCTGGACGTTCCAGCCGCGCACGAGCGCGGAGAGATACTCGCGGGTGCGCTCCATCTGGTCGTGGTCCATACCGCCGACGAGGAAGACGAACTGGGCATATGCGGTCCGCAAGGCGGCCCTGCGGTTGATCAGGCCGCCTTGGTAGAACGACTTGCTGAACGTGAGCGTGCTCGACTTCGCAATGACCGTCTTGTCCAGGTCAAAGAAGGCCGCTGTGCGGGGCAAGGAGTGGTTTTCCACGACCCCGAGCATAGGCGCAGCCCATTCGGCGTAAGGTGAGGCGCGTGGGTTTGCCTGAGAGGGCTCTCGGGTACACCATGGAAGTCACGGATCGTTCGCGACCGTGCTAACGCGGTCCGGCTCCTCCCCCCCCGAGTCGGCCGTGGAGACGACCCCCACTCTCCCCCCCGGTGGGGGTCGTCGCATGTCCGGGTGGGTTTTCTTCTTCCGTACGCGGTTCTGTGATCCCTGCGAGGCGGCTTCGGCCGCCCTTTCGGCATGCTCATGATTCGTCACTCTGGGTAGCCGTCACGCTGCTCTGCGGGAGTCGTACACAGGCGGCACACCCTCACCGGTATGGGTGACGGCGATATTCACAGGCGTCGAGTTGTCCACAGTTATCCACCAAGATCCACACGATTTCCGGGATGGCTGCACCGTGATTCCCACACGTCCCGCTCCGGCCGACTTCATGGCCGGTTCTGGTTTGTCGGGTGTGTTTGGCCGGTTCGTATCGGCCGTTCATATGGAGGCCGGTTGCCGGTTCTTCACATGTTTGGGAATCGCGGGGCCGAAGGGGCCTCGGGGGAGAGGCGCCGGGCGGGCCCCTGGAGGGGCCTCGCACGGCGCGGTGAAGGGGGATGGAGACCGTGACCGCAGCCGTCACACACGAGGGACAGCCCACCGCCGGAGGGCGGCCGGGCCGGCCGTTGATCGTCACGGAGGACGCGGACCTGCTCGACGACCTGCTGCGGCTGTGCGCGGCGGCCGGGGCGACGGCCGAGGTCCATCACGGGATGCCGCAGCCCAGAGGAAGCTGGGAGGCCGCCCCGCTCGTCCTGGTGGGCGACGACGCCGCCCTGCGGGTGCGCGGGGCCGCCCGCAGACGGGGAGTGGTCCTCGTCGGCCGGGACCAGGACGACTCCGGGGTGTGGAAGCGGGCCGTCGAGATCGGCGCCGACCACGTCCTGATGCTGCCCGACGGCGAGCAGTGGCTGGTCGACCGGATCGCCGACGTCACCGAGGGCGTCGGCCGGCCCGCTCTCACCGTCGGAGTCATCGGCGGCCGCGGCGGGGCCGGGGCCTCCACGCTCGCGTGCGCCCTCGCCGTCACCTCCGCGCGTGAGGGCCTGCGCACGCTCCTCGTGGACGCCGATCCGCTGGGCGGCGGACTCGACGTACTCCTCGGCGGCGAGAGCACCGAGGGACTGCGCTGGCCGGCGTTCGCCGCCTCGCGAGGACGGGTCGGCGGGGGCGCCCTGGAGGAGTCGCTGCCGCAACTGCATTCGCTGCGGGTCCTGAGCTGGGACCGCGGCGACCGCATCGCCGTCCCGCCACAGGCCGTACGGGCGGTGCTCGCCGCGGCCCGGCGCCGAGGCGGCACCGTCGTCGTCGACCTGCCCCGCCGCCTCGACGACGGCGTCGCCGAGGCCCTTGCCCAGATCGACCTCGGGATCCTCGTGGTCCCCGCCGAACTGCGTGCCGTCGCCGCGGCCGGTCGCATGGCCTCCGGCGTCGGCATGGTCCTGCGCGACCTGCGGGTGGCGGTACGCGGCCCGTACGCCCCTGGTCTCGACGACCGCGAGGTGGCCCGCCTGCTGGGCCTGCCGCTGGTGGGTGAGATCCCGGTCGAGACGGTGCTCCAGCGACCCCAGGGGAGCGGATCACCGCCGGGTGCGGCCGCACGGGGACCGCTGGGTCGGTTCTGCAAGGAGTTCTGGGAGCGCGCGCTGGCGGAGACGGGGACGGGGGCGGGGACGGCATGAGCGGGTTCTCGGGGTTCTCGGGGGTCGGACGGGTGGAGGGCGTCGGGGGCGGCTCCGGCGAGGTGCGGCAGGCGGCGCGCCCGGTGGCGGGTTCCGTCGAGCGGCGGCGGTCGGGTTCGGCGCCGGTCGATGCTCCCGCGCGGCCGCGGACAGCCTCGGCGGGTGGTTCCACTTCGTCCTCGGCGGCCGGCGCGGACACGGCTCCGGGACTGCTGGACGGCGTACGGCAGTGGCTGGCCGAGAGCGGGGCCGAACCGACCCCCGCGCGCGTGGCCCAGGCGCTGCGCGAGCAGGGACGGGTCCTCGGGGACGCCGAAGTGCTGGGCGCGGCGGAGCGGTTGCGGTCCGAACTGGTCGGCAGCGGCCCTCTGGAGCCGTTGCTCACCGACCCGTCGGTGACGGACGTCCTCGTGTCGGCACCGGACCGGGTCTGGGTGGACCGCGGCGGCGGACTCGAACTGACCGCCGTGTCCTTTCCCGACGCGGCCGCCGTACGACGGCTCGCGCAGCGGCTCGCCGCGGTGGCGGGGCGGCGCCTCGACGACGCACGGCCCTGGGTCGACGCCCGGCTGCCGGACGGCACGCGGCTGCACGCGGTCCTCCCTCCGGTCGCCGTCGGCTGCGCCTGTCTGTCGCTGCGGGTCGTACGGCCGCGCGCGTTCACGCTGGACGAACTGGTCGCGGCCGGCACGGTCCCGCCGGGCGGGGACCGGGTGCTGCGGGCGCTGCTCGACGCCCGGCTGTCCTTCCTCATCAGCGGTGGGACGGGCACCGGGAAGACGACGCTGCTGAGCGCGCTGCTGGGGCTCGTCGGGCCCGGCGAGCGGATCGTGCTCGCGGAGGACTCGGCGGAGCTCAGGCCGGACCACCCGCACGTCGTCCGGCTGGAGACGAGACCCGCCAACCAGGAGGGCGCCGGACTGGTCACCCTTGAGGACCTGGTGCGCCAGGCACTGCGGATGCGGCCGGACCGACTCGTGGTGGGTGAGGTGCGCGGACCCGAAGTGGTGCACCTGCTGGCCGCGTTGAACACGGGCCATGAGGGCGGCTGCGGGACCGTGCACGCCAACGCGGCGGCCGATGTACCGGCCCGCCTGGAGGCGCTGGGTACGGCCGCCGGGCTCGACCGGGCCGCGCTGCACAGCCAGTTGGCGGCCGCGCTGTCGGTCGTCCTGCATCTGGTGCGCGACCGGACCGGGCGGCGGCGGATCGCCGAGGTGCGGGTGCTGGAGCGGGATCCCACAGGGCTGGTGCGCACGGTGCCGGCGCTGCGGTGGGGAGCCGAGGCGTTCGCGTACGAGCGGGGGTGGGAGCGGTTGCGGGGCCTGCTCGGGGATGCGATGCGGGAGGCGGGAAAGGGCGGATGACCGTGCAGGTGGGCGGCTCGAGTGCGTGGGCGGTGCCGGGGTGGCGTCGCGCGGTCCTGGACGGTGGGAGGACGTGGTGATCGGGATGGGGGAGATGTCGGTGGGGTCGACGGGAGTGGCCGTGGGGTGCCTCGGGACGGCTGTGTGGCTGTGGGGCGGGCGGCGTTCGGGGGTGCGGCGGGCGCGGGTGCTGCTGGCCGGTGGCGAGGTGGTGGGAGTCGGGCCTCCGCCCTGGCGGCGACTGATGGGTGAGCTGCGGCGGGTTCGTGGGCGGCTGGGGTTCGAGTGGTGGGCGGTGGTCGCCGGGCTGGTGCTCGCCGTGCTGGGGGCCTCGGTGCTGCCGGTCGTCGCGGGGGCGGCCGGGGTGCCGTTGCTGAGGCGGGTGCGGCTGGCCGGGCAGGAGCGTCGGGTGCGTGAGCGGCGGGCGGCCGCGGTGATCGCGCTGTGTGCGGTGGTCGCCGGGGAAGTGCGTGCGGGACGGCAGCCGGGGGAGGCGCTGGTGCGCGCGGTGCGGGACTTCGAGGGGCCGGGGGACGACGGGATTGGCTCGGGCTCGGGTGGGTCGGGGTCCGGGGCGCCGGAGTTCGGCGGCTTCGGGGAGACGCAGGCGGTCGTGCTGGCGGCGGCCCGGTTCGGTGGGGACGTGCCGGGGGCGCTCGCGGGGGCGGCTCGGCGGCCCGGTGCCGAGGGCTTGCTCGGGCTTGCCGCGTGCTGGCGGGTGGCCGTGGACCAGGGCGCGGGGCTCGCGGCGGGGCTCGACCGGCTCGAAGGGGCGTTGCGGGCCGAGCGCGACCAACGGGCTGATCTGCGCGCCCAGTTGGCGGGAGCGCGGTCCACGGCGTGGATGCTCGCCGCGTTGCCGGTGCTGGGCCTCGGTCTCGGTGCCGCATTAGGCGCCGATCCCCTGCACGTGCTTCTGCACACCGGGACCGGGCTGGGCTGCCTGCTGGTCGGTGGCCTGCTGGAGGGCGTCGGGATGTGGTGGGCGACGCGGATCGTACGGGGAGCGGAGGAGGCATGAGCGGGGAAGTTGTCCACAGGCTGGGGGCGGTTCTGGGGACCGCACTGCTGGTGGCCTGGTTCATCCGGTGGGCCGTGGCGGTGCGGCGCGAGCGCAGACTGCGGCGGCGGCTCGGGGAGTTGCTGGCCGTCGCGGAGGCCACGGCTGAGGGCCCGCGCTTCGAGGGACGTGAGTTCGCGCGGCGGTGGCTGCCCGTGCTCAGCGTCGGGTGTGCCGGGTGGGTGCTGGTCGGCGGAGTCGCCGGTGTCGTGCTCGGAATGGTCGTCGCGGCGGGCTTGTGGCGGTGGCGGCTGCGGCAGACGGCCGGCGTGGACGCCGGGGAGGCCGACGCGCGTGAGGCGGCCCGGCAACTCCCCCTCGCCGCCGACCTGCTGGCCGCGTGTATCGCGGCTGGTGCCGGTCCCGTCATCGCGGCGCAGGCCGTGGGCGAGGCACTGGGCGGACCCGTGGGAGAGGCGCTGGCCCGCGGGGCGGCCGAGGTACGGCTCGGCGGCGAACCGGGTGAGGCCTGGCGAAGGCTCGCCTCGACACCGGGCGCCGGGGCGCTGGCCCGGCTGCTGGAACGCGCCGATGTGACCGGGCTGCCCGCGGCCGGGCCGGTCGCCGGGTTGGCGGCGGACGCCCGCGCCGACTGGGGGCGCGCCGCCACGGCACGGGCGCGGAGGGCCGCTGTGCTGGTCACCGCGCCGGTGGGGCTGTGTTTCCTGCCCGCGTTCATCGCCGTCGGCGTGCTGCCGATCGTGATCGGACTCGCGGGAGGAGTGCTGGGGGGAGGGGGTGGGTGAGGGCGGCCGACGGTCGGTGAACCGGCCGACGAGCAGGCGGACGAGTGGTCGGAGCGTGTAGCCGGGCGAGCAGTCAGGCGAGCGATCCGGGCGAGCAATCAGACGGCAATCAACAGGACTGGACCTTACGGGGGTTGAGATGTACAAGGCGGTACGGGCGCGGATGCGTGCCCTGGTGTGCAGGACGGTGTGCCGGGTGCGGTCGATGCGCGGGGACGAGGGCATGGTCACCTCCGAGTACGCGATGGGGATCGTGGCGGCGGTGGCCTTCGCGGTGGTGCTCTACAAGGTGGTCACGAGCGGGGCCGTCAGCGCCGAACTCCAGGCCATCGTGAAGCGGGCGCTCGATGCGAAGGCGTGAACGGGCCGGGGACGCGGGGTTCGTGACGGCGGAGTCGGCCATGGTGCTGCCCGTGCTGGTGATGTTCGCGATGGCACTGGTGTGGGGGCTGCTCGTGGTGGCCGCCCAGATCCAGTGCGTGGACGCGGCCAGGACGGGCGCCCGCGCGGCGGCCCGGGAGGACTCCGCCGAGGCGGTTGTCCGGGTGGCCCGCGACACGGCACCGCGCGACGCGGAGGTGACGGTCGCCCGGGAGGGCGACCAGGTCCGCGTCGTGGTCGTGGCGAAGCCACCCGCGCTGCAGGGCCTGCCCTTCGAGGTGCGGGAGGAGGCCGTGGCACTGGTGGAGGCGACGGTGGGGGAAGGGGGATGAACGAGGAGGTTCGTGAGCTCGGGGGTGCCGCCGGGCGGGGCGCGGTTGCTCGGTCCGGGGGTGAGTGGTCCGTCGGCGCGGGGTTGGCGGGGAGGGTTGACTCCCGGTTCGCGGGGGTGGGCGTGGCCGCCGAGCCCAGGGTCATAGGGGCGGGTGAGGCCGAGTCCCGGTGCTCAGGGGCGCCTGGGGCAGGCACCCAGCTCGCGGGGGCGGGCGTGGCCGAGTCCCGGTGCACAGCGGTGGGTCGGGCCGACACTCAGGTCGCAGCGGCAGATTCGGCCGACTCCCGGTTCGCAACAGCGGGGGTGGCCGAGCCCAGGTTCACCGCGGCGGGTCGGGACCAGTCCCAGCTCGCAGCGACAGGTGGGGCCGATCCCCGGTTCGCAGAGGCGGGCGTGGCCGAGCCCCGGCGGACAGCGGCAGGCCTGGCCGACACCCAGCTCACCGCGGCGGGCTGGGTCGGCTCCCCGCCTGCCGAAACCGGGCCAGCCCGCTCGCCGTTCTCCGCCGCACCCCTCGGCAGAGCGCTCGTCGTCAAAGCCCGACGCCTGGGCGGACGTTGGGTTCGTGTCGCCACTGCCCGCCTCGCCGCCGGCCGTTCGGATCGGGGTTCCGCCACCGTGTGGAGTGTGGGTGCCATCGCGGTGCTGTGCGTGGTGTTCGGGGGCGTGCTGGCTCTAGGGCAGGCCGTCGTCGTACGGCACCGGGCGGCCGGTGGGGCGGATCTGGCGGCGCTCGCGGCGGCCGACCACTGGGCCGACGGGCCGGAGACGGCCTGTGCCCGGGCGGAGGACGTGGCGCGGGAGCAGGGGGTGCGGCTCGTGCGGTGCGTGCTGGTCGGCGAGGTCTCCGATGTGACGGCGGCCTCGGGGCGGGGGCCGTTCACGGCGGAGGTCAGGGCGCGGGCGGGCCCTGCGGGGCCGGTGCTGCCGGCTCCCCGGGAAGCGCCTCCTCCGGTGTCTCCGGCGCCCCCCGCAGCAGCACCGTGAGGAGCCGTACCGCTCCCCTTTTGTGCAAGGGGTCGTTGCCGTTGCCGCACTTGGGGGACTGGATGCAGGACGGGCAACCGGCGTCGCACTCGCAGGAGGCGATGGCCTCACGGGTGGCGGTGAGCCAGGCGCGGGCGGTGTGGAAGGCGCGCTCCGCGAAGCCCGCGCCGCCCGGGTGGCCGTCGTAGACGAAGACCGTGGGGAGCAGCGTGTCGGGGTGGAGGGGGATGGAGACCCCGCCGATGTCCCAGCGGTCGCAGGTCGCGAAGAGGGGGAGGAGGCCGATGGAGGCGTGTTCGGCGGCGTGCAGGGCGCCGCCGAGGATCTCCGGGTTGATCCGGGCCTCGTCGAGCTGGTCCTCGGTGACCGTCCACCAGACCGCGCGTGTGCGGAGCGTACGAGGAGGGAGGTCGAGTTTCGTCTCGCCCAGCACTTCACCGGTGATGAGGCGTCTGCGGAGGAAGGAGACGACCTGGTTGGTGACTTCGACGGAGCCGTAGCACAGGCGTCCGTCGCCCCAGGGGATCTCGGTGTCCGTCTCCAGGACGGTGATGGCGGTCGTGTCGCGGGCGACCGTCGAGTAGGGCGGGTTCGCCTCCTGGACCAGGGCGACCGCGTCCTCCAGGTCCAGGGAGCGGACGAGGTAGGTGCGGCCCTGGTGGAGGTGGACCGCGCCCTCGTGGACGGCCGTGTGGGCGGAGCCCGCGTCGACCGTGCCGAGGAGGCGGCCCGTGCCCGACTCGACGATCTGGATGGGCCGGCCGCCCTCCCCGCGGATGTCGGTGAGGTCGGCGGCCCGTTCGCGGCGGGTCCAGTGCCAGGCCTTGGTGCGGCGGCGCAGCAGCTTCGCGGACTCCAACTGACCCAGCAGGCTCTCGGTCTCCGGTCCGAACAACTCCATGTCCTCGTCCGTCAGCGGCAGTTCGGCCGCGGCCGCGCACAGGTGCGGGGCGAGGACGTAGGGGTTGTCGGGGTCGAGGACCGTGGACTCCACGGGCCGGTCGAACAGGGCTTCGGAGTGGTGGACGAGGAAGGTGTCCAGCGGGTCGTCGCGGGCCACGAGGACCGCCAGGGCGCCCTGGCCCGCCCGTCCGGCCCGGCCGGCCTGCTGCCACAGGGACGCGCGTGTGCCGGGGTAGCCGGAGATCAGCACGGCGTCGAGCCCCGAGACGTCGATGCCGAGTTCCAGCGCAGTGGTGGCGGCCAGGCCCAGCAACTCTCCGGAGTGCAGTGCCTGTTCCAGGGCGCGGCGCTCCTCCGGGAGATAGCCGCCGCGGTACGCGGCCACGCGGCGGGCCAGGGTGCGGTCGACCTCGGCCAGCCGCTCCTGGGCGATCACGGAGATCAGCTCGGCGCCGCGCCGGGAGCGGACGAAGGCGACCGAGCGCACCCCCTGCACGGCGAGGTCGGTGAGGAGGTCGGCCGTCTCCGCCGTGGCCGTGCGGCGGACCGGGGCGCCCTTCTCGCCCTGCAGCTCGGTGAGCGGGGGCTCCCAGAGGGCAAACACCAGTTCGCCGCGCGGTGAGGCGTCGTCGGCCACCTCGACCACCGGGAGGCCGGTGAGGCGGCGGGCGGCGACCGACGGCTCGGCGGCGGTCGCGGAGGCCAGCAGGAAGACGGGGGAGGCGCCGTAGCGGGCGCAGAGGCGGCGCAGACGGCGCAGCACCTGGGCGACGTGGGAGCCGAACACGCCCCGGTAGGTGTGGCACTCGTCGATGACGACGTACTTGAGCGCCTTCAGGAAGGAGGACCAGCGGGAGTGGGACGGGAGTATCCCGCGGTGCAGCATGTCCGGGTTGGTCAGCACGTAGTTGGCGTACTGGCGGATCCACTCGCGTTCCTCGAACGGCGTGTCGCCGTCGTAGACCGCGGGGCGCACGGAATTGGCCAGCGGTTGTGAAAGTTCCTTCACCGAGCGGCACTGGTCCGCGGCGAGGGCCTTCGTGGGGGACAGGTAGAGCGTGGTGGCGCCGCGGCCGTTCGGGGCCTCCGAGCCGTCCAGGAGCGTGGAGAGGACCGGTACGAGGTACGCCAGGGACTTGCCGGAAGCGGTGCCGGTGGCGACCACGACCGACTCGCCGTCCAGCGCGTGCTCGGCGGCGCGTGCCTGGTGGGCCCAGGGGTGTTCGATGCCGCACGCCTGGACGGCCGCGATGACCTCCGAGCGGATCCGGTCGGGCCAGACGGCATGGCGACCCGCACGTGGGGGCAAGTGCTCCGTATGAGTGATGCGCGCAGCCCGGCTCGGCCCGGCGGCGAGCCGGTCCAGGACCGTGCTCGGTGTGGGGCGGGGACCGGCGTCCGTCGAGGGTCGATCGGATCGGAGATTCTTGGCCATCGGCACCGAGTGTGTCACTGGCGTGACGGACAATGGGACCAAGGCGTCGTGCACGCCTGCCGGTAAGTGATTGAATGCCATCGCGGCTGGCGAACCGTCCCGGGGGCTCTGCCGAGGTGTCCCGAGGGGCGACCGCTCGATAGCAAGGTGCTGGAGGATCCGTGGACCTGTCCCTGTCGACCGAGACCGTCGGCGATCGCACGATCGTCAGGGTCGGTGGCGAAATCGACGTATATACCGCGCCCAAGCTGCGCGAGCAGTTGGTCGAGCTGGTGAACGACGGCAGTTTCCACCTTGTCGTCGACATGGAGGGCGTGGACTTCCTCGACTCCACCGGACTCGGCGTACTGGTCGGCGGACTGAAGCGGGTGCGTGCCCATGAGGGCTCGCTGCGCCTGGTCTGCAACCAGGAGCGCATTCTCAAGATCTTCCGAATCACCGGCCTCACCAAGGTGTTCCCGATCCACACCTCGGTCGAGGAAGCGGTGGCGGCGACCGACTGATCCGTTCCCGGGCCCGTGTGCCCGGAGCGGCAGGAGGACGTCGACAGAAGCAAAGGAGGGGGGCCGGGCTTTCGGCGGCCCGGTCCCCCGACAGCACGCCCGTAGTTCCGAGGGGGACGCATGGCCACCGTTGAACTCCGTTTCAGCGCGCTGCCCGAGCACGTCAGGACCGCCCGACTGGTGGCGGCAGCGGTGGCGCGCAGGGCCGGAGTGGACGAGGCCGTCCTCGACGAGGTCAGGCTCGCCGTCGGCGAGGCCTGCACCCGTGCCGTCGGACTGCACCAGAGCGGCGGCATCACCGCGCCGGTCAAGGTGCTGCTGATCGAGGAGGAGAAGCAGTTCTCCATCGAGGTCGGCGACGAGGCACCGCGTTCGGCCCCGGGCGACCGGGCACCGGGCGCACCGGGCGAGGAGCCCGACGTGGAGACCGAGGAGGACGAGATGGGCCTCGCGGTCATCAGCGGCCTCGTCGACGACGTCGAGGTCACCGCAGGGGAGCATGGCGGACAGATCCGTATGACCTGGCCGACCACGCCGCCGGCCGCAGTGCTTCCCTGATTTTTCTCCCCGGTTCGTATCAAATTTCTGTTCGACATGCGGAAGGGCCCCACCACTCCGGTGGGGCCCTTCCGCATGTCGGCGTGGGCTTTGTGTGCCTACAGTGGTCTGGTGCGATGCGTTTCGTGAATTGGTTCACGATCAAGATATCGGCCGTGAATGCCTTCGGGGCATTACTGCTTTCAGGTTCTGTAAAGGCCAATTCCGTTTACCGCGCCCTGTTTTGATCAGGGCGGGGTACCTACAATCCGTCCACATCTTGAGCTCAGCCCAAGCGTCAAGGAGGACGAATGGCGGGGCTTTCTACCCCTGATCAGTTGGACCAGCCCACTACCTTCGCGGCCGCGGTGCTCACCGACGACAACCGGGTGCTGATCGCGATCATCGCGGTCGTCGCCCTGGCGGCGCTCGTCGTGGCAGGCGTCCTGGTACGCCAGGTGCTCGCGGCCGACGAGGGCACCGACAGCATGAAAAAGATCGCGGCGGCGGTCCAGGAAGGCGCGAACGCCTATCTGGCCCGCCAACTGCGCACGCTCGGCGTATTCGCCGTCGTCGTGTTCTTCCTGCTCATGCTGCTGCCCGCGGACGACTGGAATCAGCGCGCAGGCCGATCCGTGTTCTTCTTGATCGGCGCGGCGTTCTCGGCAGCCACCGGCTATATCGGCATGTGGCTCGCCGTGCGCAGCAATGTGCGTGTGGCCGCGGCGGCGCGAGAAGCCACTCCGGCGGAAGGCGAGCCGGAAAAGGATCTCACCGCCGTCTCGCACAAAGCCATGAAGATCGCTTTCCGTACGGGCGGCGTCGTCGGCATGTTCACAGTGGGGCTCGGTCTGCTGGGCGCCTCCTGCGTGGTGCTGGTGTACGCGGCCGACGCGCCGAAGGTCCTGGAGGGATTCGGCCTCGGCGCGGCACTCATCGCGATGTTCATGAGGGTCGGCGGCGGCATCTTCACCAAGGCCGCCGACGTCGGCGCCGACCTGGTCGGCAAGGTCGAGCAGGGCATCCCGGAGGACGACCCGCGCAACGCCGCGACCATCGCCGACAACGTGGGCGACAACGTCGGCGACTGCGCGGGCATGGCGGCCGACCTCTTCGAGTCGTACGCCGTGACCCTGGTCGCCGCGCTGATCCTCGGCAAGGCGGCCTTCGGCGACTCCGGACTCGCCTTCCCGCTGCTCGTCCCGGCGATCGGCGTGATCACCGCGATGATCGGCATCTTCGCGGTGGCCCCCCGCCGCTCCGACCGCAGCGGCATGTCCGCGATCAACCGCGGGTTCTTCATCTCCGCGGTGATCTCGCTCGTGCTGGTCGCGGTCGCCGTCTTCGTCTACCTCCCCGGCACGTACGCCGACCTCGACGGGGTCACGGACACCGCGATCAGCGGCAGGGACGGCGACCCGCGGATCCTCGCGCTCGTCGCGGTGGCCATCGGCATCCTGCTCGCCGCCGTCATCCAGCAGCTCACCGGCTACTTCACCGAGACCAACCGCCGGCCGGTCCAGGACATCGGCAAGACCTCGCTCACGGGGCCCGCCACCGTCGTCCTCGCCGGTATCTCCATCGGTCTCGAGTCGGCCGTCTACACCGCGCTGCTGATCGGCCTCGGCGTCTACGGCGCCTTCCTGCTCGGCGGCACGTCGATCATGCTGGCGCTGTTCGCGGTGGCGCTGGCCGGCACCGGCCTGCTCACCACGGTCGGCGTGATCGTCGCCATGGACACCTTCGGGCCGGTCTCCGACAACGCCCAGGGCATCGCCGAGATGTCCGGGGACGTCGAGGGCGCGGGCGCGCAGGTGCTCACCAACCTGGACGCCGTCGGCAACACCACCAAGGCCATCACCAAGGGCATCGCCATCGCCACCGCGGTCCTCGCGGCGTCGGCGCTCTTCGGGTCGTACCGAGACGCGATCACGACCGGCGCGCAGGACGTCGGCGAGAAGCTCAGCGGGGCCGGCGCGCCGATGAGCCTGATGATGGACATCTCGCAGCCCAACAACCTCGTCGGGCTCATCGCCGGCGCGGCGGTCGTCTTCCTCTTCTCGGGGCTGGCGATCAACGCGGTGTCCCGGTCGGCGGGCTCCGTGGTCTACGAGGTGCGGCGGCAGTTCCGCGAGCATCCCGGAATCATGGACTACAGCGAGGAGCCGGAGTACGGCAAGGTCGTCGACATCTGCACCAGGGACGCGCTGCGGGAACTCACCACGCCCGGGCTGCTCGCCGTGATGGCGCCGATCTTCATCGGGTTCACGCTCGGGGTCGGTGCCCTCGGCGCGTTCCTGGCGGGCGCGATCGGCGCGGGCACGCTCATGGCGGTCTTCCTGGCGAACTCCGGCGGTGCCTGGGACAACGCCAAGAAACTCGTCGAGGACGGCCATCACGGGGGCAAGGGCAGCGAGGCCCATGCCGCGACCGTGATCGGCGACACCGTCGGCGACCCGTTCAAGGACACCGCGGGCCCCGCGATCAACCCGCTGCTGAAGGTGATGAACCTGGTGGCGCTGCTGATCGCACCCGCGGTGATCAAGTTCAGTTACGGCGACGACAAGAGCATCGGCGTACGGATCCTCATCGCCGTTCTCGCGTTCCTCGTGATCGCCGGCGCGGTCTTCGTCTCCAAGCGGCGCGGCATCGCCGTGGGTGACGAAGACAACGAGAAGAAGGTGGCCAAGTCGGCGGACCCCGCGGTGGTTTCGTAGGTCCCGGCACGAGGCCCAGCTCAAAGGGCGGGCGTGCGGCGCGCGTTCATGCGCCGCACGCCCGCCCTGTGCGTGTGCGCCACTCGGCCGTGAGGCTTCTCTCGCCTGGTGCAAACAGCCGCAAAAGGTACCTTTACCGGATTTTCGGTGTGGGGGTGCGGTGCGTGCGCTGTGTAAGGTCCGGGGGCTGAGAGGCCATGGAAGGGACCGATCCGGTGAAGAAGAAGCTCGCGGCCGCACTGTCCGGCGGTGCGGTACTGGTACTGGCGCTGACGGGATGCGGTGGCAGCGAGGACAACAAGGAACTCGACGCCTGGGCCAAGAAGGTCTGTGACCTGGTGCCGGCCCAGAACAAGAAGATCACGGCGGCCTACGACGCGATCACCAAGGCCGCCGAGGACACCGAGAGCACCCCGGCGGAGCTCCAGAAGGCCGACTCCCAGGCCTTCCAGGACCTGTCCGACGGCTACAAGGCACGCGCCACGGTCATCAAGAACGCCGGCGCGCCTCCCGGGGCCGAGGACGGTGCGAAGAAGCTCCAGGAGGCCGTCAAGCAGCTCACGGCCCTCTCGGCGTCCTACGCCGACATGAAGACGCAGGTGGACGGGCTCAACACCAAGGACCAGGCGAAGTTCGCGACCGGTCTCAAGGACGTCTCCGCCGAGATGCAGAAGGTGGAGGCGCAGCGCCAGACCGCGCTCTCCGCGCTCAAGGACCTGGAGTCGGGCGACACCAAGCAGGCACTGTCCGAGCAGTCGGGCTGCAAGCAGGCGTCCACGTCCTCCGGGGCGTCCGCCCCGGCGACGGACAGCTAGACGCACCGGGCGACCGACAGCCAGGCACGCAGGGCGGCGGACGGCCGGGCGGGTCCGGTGACGGACGGCGGGGCGCGTACGCGGCGCCCCGCGGCCGAGCCGTGTCGTGAGTCCGCCGCCGGACGTGCCGTGAGCGCGGCCGAGTCGTGCCGTGAGTCGTCCGCCGAGGCGTGTCGCGGGGCGGGCGCGGGCCACAATGGGGGCGTGAGTACCTCCAGTCTGCCCACGCTGCCCACCGCCCCCGCTCCCGGCCTCCCCGATGTCACCGCGCGGCTGCGGGACGCCCTGCTCGGGGCCTCCTTCACCGCCGACGGGCTGCTGGAGCTGCTCGGCGCGCCCGCCTACGCGGCCCTCGCCCGCAGCGAGACCGTGCCCGCGCTCCGGGCCACTCGCGGGGACACCCCGCTGGAGGTGCTCGTACGCCTGTTCCTCCTGCAGCAACCGGTGCTCCACGCGCGCGTGGCGGACGTCCTGCCCGTCGACGCGTGCCTGGAGAGCGGCTGGCTGGTGCGTTCCGGCACGGACCAGGTCACCGCGACGGTGGACGTACGGCCGTACGGCGGGCCCGACGGCGAGGACTGGTTCATCGTGTCGGACCTGGGCTGTGCCGTCGGCGGCGCCGGTGGCATCGGCAGCCGTGACGAAGGGGTCGTCCTCGGCGTCGGCGGCGCCTCCACGACCCTCGCCGGCATCACCGTCCGTACGCCCGTCGGCGCCGCCCTCGACCTCGGCACCGGCTCCGGGATCCAGGCCCTGCACGCCGCGCAGCACGCCACGCGCGTGACGGCGACCGACCTCAACCCGCGCGCGCTGCACATCACCGCGCTCACGCTGGCCCTGTCCGGCGCCCCGGCGGCCGATCTGCGGGAGGGCTCGCTGTTCGAGCCGCTCAAGCAGGGGGAGACGTACGACCTCGTCGTGTCGAACCCGCCCTTCGTGATCTCGCCCGGTGCGCGGCTGACGTACCGGGACGGCGGGATGGGCGGGGACGATCTGTGCCGCTCGGTCGTTCAGGGGGCGGGGGAGCTGCTGAACGAGGGCGGGTTCGCACAGTTCCTCGCCAACTGGCAGCACGTCTCGGGGGAGGACTGGCAGGACAGGCTCAGGTCGTGGGTGCCGCGCGGCTGCGACGCGTGGATCGTGCAGCGCGAGGTCCAGGACGTCACGCAGTACGCCGAGCTGTGGCTCAGGGACGCCGGTGACCACCGCGGCGACCCTGCCGAGTACCAGGCGCTGTACGACGCGTGGCTGGACGAGTTCGAGGCGCGCAAGGTGAAGGCCGTGGGCTTCGGCTGGATCACCCTGCGCAGGACCGGCTCGGCCGAGCCCTCGATCACCGTGGAGGAGTGGCCGCACCCGGTCGAGCAGCCGCTCGGGGACACCGTCCGCGCGCACTTCGAGCGCCTCGACTACCTGCGCGCCCACGACGACGCGGCCCTGCTGGAGGCGCACTTCAAGCTCGTGCCCGAGATCGTCCAGGAGCAGGTCGGGCTGCCCGGCGCGGAGGACCCCGAGCACGTGGTGCTGCGCCAGCACCGGGGGATGCGCCGGGCCACCAAGGTGGACACCGTCGGCGCGGGCTTCGCCGGCGTGTGCGACGGCTCGCTGAGCGCGGGCCGCATCCTCGACGCGATCGCCCAGCTCATGGACGAGGACCCGGTCCTGCTGCGCGACCGTACGCCCGCGCAGATCCGGCTGCTGGTGGAGCAGGGGTTCATCGAACCGGCGTGACCGCGGGCGTTCCCCCGCGCTGCTGCTGAGGCGCCCTCGCGCTCCTGAGGCCCCTGTGCCCGCTCTGGCGGGATTGCTCCGGAAAAGGGCTGCTGTCAGTGGCAGGTGCGAAGCTACCTTCGAGAGACAGAGCTGACGCGTTCTCGGGGGAGGCGCGCTGTCTCTGACCCGGTGCTCGGGTCTCGGGGGGAGGCGTGATGGCGGGGGAAACGCCGGATCGGGGCGAAGGCAGGACGATCAACGGCCGCTACCGGCTGCTGCGCACACTCGGCGCGGGCGGCATGGGCCGCGTCTGGCTGGCGTACGACGAGGAGCTGGCCTGCGAGGTCGCGATGAAGGAGATCGCGCTTGCGGACACGGCCGTGGACCCGCCCGCGGACGCGCGCGAGCCGGCCGTCGAGGGCCTCCCGCCCGAGCGGAGCCGGGAGTGGGAGAGCATCGCCCGGGCCCGCAGCGAGGCCCGGCACGCGGCCCGGCTGCGCGGCCATCCGCATGTGGCGACGGTGCACGACGTGGTGGTCCACGAGGGACTGCCGTGGATCGTCATGGAGTACGTGCCGGACGCGACCGACCTCCAGGCCCTCGTACGACGCTCCGGGCCGCTGTCGCCCGGTCAGGCGGCCCGTGTCGGTCTCGCCGTCCTCGACGCCCTCACCGCGGGACACCGCGTCGGCATCCTCCACAGGGATGTGAAACCGGCCAACATCCTTCTGGCGCCGGACGCTTCGGGCGACCCCTACGCGCGCGTACTGCTCACCGACTACGGCATCGCCCTGCGGCCCGGGTCCCGCGAACCCCGGCTCACCGCCACGGCCGGCATCCTCGGCACCCCGGGCTACCTCGCGCCGGAGCGCGTCCGGGGCGAACCGCCGACCCCGGCCGCCGACCTGTTCTCCCTGGGCGCCACGCTGTACGCCACCGTCGAGGGGCGCGGCCCCTTCGACCGTCACGGTGAGTACGCCACGCTGACGGCCCTGCTGGGCGAGGATCCCACCCCACCTGTCCGGGCCGGCGAACTGACGCCGGTGCTGCAGGGGTTGCTGGTCAAGGACCCTGTGCGCAGGTTCTCCCCGGAGGCGGCGAAGCGGGGCCTGGAGCGGGTCGTGCAGGGGGTGTCCGGGGCGGGTGCGGTCGCGTCGGGGCCGGAGTACGGGGCCGCCGGGGAAGGGTTCGGGCCGCCCGCCGACAGGGCGGCCGCTGACAGGGCGGCCGCCGGGAACTGGGGTCCGGTCGCAGGCGCGCCGCCGACGCCGCGCACGCCAGGGACACCGGCAGGTACCCCGGGGGACGCGGCCGACGGCGGCCATGGACCAGGGGGAGCGTTCACACCGGGCGGGACACCGGGCTCCGCACCGCCGTACAGCGCGTGGCCGCCACCCGCCGGGCAGGGACCGGAACCGAACAATCCGTACGCCCAGGGAGCGAGTTCGCCTTCGCAGTCGCCGCCCTATGCCGGCGGGGGCTCAGCGTCCGCGTACGCCGGGGCCCGGCCCTACGGCGGGGGCGTTCCGGCCCCGTACTCGCAGCCGTACGGGGGCGGATCGCCGTTCACCCCGCCCCGGTCCTTGTCTCCGCCTCCGTCCCCGCCGTCACCCCCCGCCTCCCGAGAGCGGCTCGCCGTTGTCGCTCTCGTCGTCGGCGTGCTGCTCGTGGTCGCGGGCGGTGTGTGGGGCGTCATGTCGGTGACCGGGGACGACGGCACGAAGGACACCGCGACCAAGTCGTCGCCGAGCGCGGGCGCGAGCCGGTCGCAGGGGGCGTCCCCGACCGGGTCCGCGCTGCCGTACGGCGAGGTGGTCGGGCTCGACGAGCCCCTGGAGGCCGGTGACTGCGTGCATGCGGTGTGGTCGGGGACGCCCTTCGCGTCGGCGCCCAACCTCGGGGTCGTGGACTGCGCGGACGACTGGCCCGACGGCCAGGTCGTGGCGGTCGACACGGCGGCCGACTTCGCCGACGCCCGGACCCGGGGCGCGCGGCGCTGCGCGAACCTGAGCCGGCCCGTCGTGGACGCGTTGCCGGACGCGGCCGGGTACGCCGTCGTGCCGACCGAGGCGGGCTTCCGCGCGGCCGGCCGCGGTACGGCGTGTCTCGTGCTCGGCCGCCATGCCGCGATAGGCGGTGAGGTGGGCCGCTTCCGGGACCTGGGCACGGACCTGTGGGTCGGTCAGATGAGCGTCGGCGACTGCTGGGTCTACCAACAGCTCGACGACGGCTACCGGGCTCCGCTGACCGACTGTTCGAAACCGCACACCGACCAGGTGATCGGCACGGTCCGGGCCCCCGCCGGAATGAGCCAGAAGAAGGGCAGCGACAACGCGACGAAGTTGTGCGGCAACAAATTCGAGTCCGCCTGGGCGCCCGACCGGGAGCGCCTTGTGTACGGCTGGGTGGCGGACGAGGACGACTGGAAGAAGGGATTCGACAAGATCGTGTGCACGGTCAGCCTGACCGACAACAAGAAGTCGAGCGGGAAGATACCCCCGCCCGGCGCGGTCTGAATCCGGTCGGTTTCCGTACCGAATCCGATGCCCGCCCGGTCGCGGAAGTGCGGGAACCCGGTGAGAAGCGGGCGAGAACCGGACGGGTCCCGTGGGCGTCCGGGACAGCCGCGGTGACCCTCGGGCGAGCGGGCGGGGACGGGACCGGGGCCGGACAGGCGGACCTCGCGGGCGGGTGGGCGCGGCGTTCACCCGGGGTTCGTCTGTGCGCCGCCCGGGCGTGCCAGTCTCCATCGAAGGTGCACGCGCGGACGGAGAAAAGGGGCACGGGGAGCCATGGAGAGCGGACCGGCGATCTTCGCGGGAACGGTGTTCGCCCTGTTCGGTGGCGGGCTGCTGGTGTGGACCGCGGCCCGGGTACGGCATCGCGAGCCCGTGGCGCACGGTGTGAGTCCCGTCGCATCCGCGACCCTCGCGACCGTCGCCGCGCTCCTCACGCTGGCCCTCGGCGCATGGTGCTTCACCGGCCTCTAGGACGGCTCCTGGGAGGTCGACGCGAACGGGCCGACCGGTAATGGGGAGATCGCCCTCCGGATGAGTGCGAAAAGGCCGGTGGGTACTCCGGGCGGCAGAAATGGCGGTAGTCGGGTTACCGTTCGAGTGGCCGTTGCGGGCTTTTCCCGTTTGACACGGGGGCGGGATGTACCGTCACACTCCGCAAGCGTCCATATGACCCGACCCCGGGAACCAAGGCCTGGGGAGACCCCAGCGTCGACCGGAGAGAAGAGCGAAGTTGTCCCCGACCAGCGAGACCGCACAGGGCGGCCGCCGACTCGTCATCGTCGAGTCGCCTGCCAAGGCGAAGACGATCAAGGGCTATCTCGGCCCCGGATACGTCGTCGAGGCGAGCGTCGGGCACATCCGCGACCTCCCCAACGGCGCCGCCGAGGTGCCCGAGAAGTACACCGGCGAGGTCCGCCGCCTCGGTGTGGACGTCGAGCACGACTTCGAGCCGATCTATGTCGTCAACGCCGACAAGCGGGCCCAGGTCAAGAAGCTCAAGGACCTGCTGAAGGACTCCGACGAGCTCTTCCTCGCCACCGATGAGGACCGCGAGGGCGAGGCCATCGCGTGGCACCTCCAGGAAGTGCTCAAGCCCAAGGTCCCGGTCAAGCGGATGGTCTTCCACGAGATCACCAAGGCCGCGATCCAGGCCGCCGTCGCCAACCCGCGCGAGCTGAACCAGAAGCTGGTCGACGCCCAGGAGACCCGCCGCATCCTCGACCGCCTCTACGGCTACGAGGTCTCGCCGGTCCTGTGGAAGAAGGTCATGCCGCGCCTGTCGGCCGGCCGTGTCCAGTCCGTCGCCACCCGGCTCGTCGTGGAGCGGGAGCGCGAGCGCATCGCGTTCCGTTCCGCCGAGTACTGGGACCTGACGGGCACCTTCGCGACCGGCCGCGCGGGAGACTCGTCGGACCCGTCGTCGCTGGTCGCGCGCCTGCAGACCGTCGAGGGCAGGCGGGTCGCGCAGGGCCGTGACTTCGACTCCGTGGGACAGCTCAAGAGCGCGAACACCCTGCACCTCGACGAGGCCGACGCCCGTGCCCTGGCCGCGGCCCTGGAGCAGACGCGGTTCGCGGTCCGCTCGGTCGAGTCCAAGCCGTACCGCCGCTCGCCCTACGCCCCGTTCCGTACGACGACCCTCCAGCAGGAGGCCTCGCGCAAGCTCGGATTCGGCGCGAAGGCAACCATGCAGGTGGCCCAGAAGCTGTACGAGAACGGCTTCATCACCTACATGCGTACCGACTCCACGACCCTGTCGGACACGGCGATCACCGCCGCCCGCGCCCAGGTCACCCAGCTCTACGGCGCCGACTACCTGCCGTCGAGCCCGCGGACGTACGCCGGGAAGGTCAAGAACGCCCAGGAGGCGCACGAGGCGATCCGCCCCTCGGGTGATCGTTTCCGCACGCCCGCCGAGACCGGTCTGACCGGCGACCAGTTCAAGCTGTACGAGCTGATCTGGAAGCGGACCGTCGCCTCGCAGATGAAGGACGCGACCGGGAACTCCGTCACGGTGAAGATCGGTGGCGCCGCCGCCGACGGCCGGGACGTCGAGTTCAGCGCCTCCGGCAAGACGATCACCTTCCACGGCTTCCTCAAGGCCTACGTCGAGGGCGCCGACGACCCGAACGCCGAGCTGGACGACCGCGAGCGCCGGCTCCCCCAGGTCAGCGAGGGCGACCCGCTGACCGCCGAGGAGATCACGGTCGACGGGCACGCCACCAAGCCCCCGGCCCGCTACACCGAGGCCAGCCTGGTCAAGGAGCTCGAGGAGCGCGAGATCGGCCGCCCGTCGACGTACGCGTCGATCATCGGCACGATCCTCGACCGCGGCTACGTCTTCAAGAAGGGCACGGCCCTCGTGCCGTCCTTCCTGTCCTTCGCCGTGGTCAACCTCCTGGAGAAGCACTTCGGGCGGCTCGTCGACTACGACTTCACCGCCAGGATGGAGGACGACCTCGACCGCATCGCCCGCGGTGAGGCCCAGTCCGTGCCGTGGCTGAAGCGGTTCTACTTCGGCGAGGGCAACGGCATCGGCGGCGCGGCCGAGGCCGGCAACGGCGACGGGGACCACCTCGGCGGCCTCAAGGAGCTGGTGACCGACCTGGGCGCGATCGACGCGCGCGAGGTCTCCTCGTTCCCGGTGGGCAACGACATCGTGCTCCGGGTCGGCCGCTACGGCCCGTACATCGAGCGCGGCGAGAAGGACTCCGAGAACCACCAGCGCGCCGACGTGCCCGAGGACCTGGCACCCGACGAACTGTCCGTCGAGCTCGCGGAGGAGCTGCTGGCCAAGCCCAGCGGCGACTTCGAGCTGGGCGCCGACCCGGTGACGGGCCACCAGATCATCGCCCGCGACGGCCGCTACGGCCCGTACGTCACCGAGGTGCTCCCCGAGGGCACCCCGAAGACCGGCAAGAACGCCGTGAAGCCGCGTACGGCCTCGCTGTTCAAGTCGATGTCGCTGGACACGGTGACCCTGGAGGACGCCCTCAAGCTGATGTCGCTGCCGCGTGTCGTCGGCGCCGACGCCGAGGGCCAGGAGATCACCGCGCAGAACGGCCGCTACGGCCCGTACCTGAAGAAGGGCACGGACTCGCGCTCGCTGCAGACCGAGGAGCAGCTCTTCACGATCACCCTCGAAGAGGCGCTGCAGATCTACTCCCAGCCCAAGCAGCGCGGCCGCGCGGCCGCCAAGCCGCCGCTGAAGGAGCTCGGCACCGACCCGGTCAGCGAGAAGCCGGTCGTGGTCAAGGACGGCCGCTTCGGGCCGTACGTGACCGACGGGGAGACCAACGCGACCCTGCGCTCCGGCGACAGCGTCGAGGAGATCACCCCCGAGCGCGGCTTCGAACTGCTCGCCGAGAAGCGGGCCAAGGGGCCCGCCAAGAAGACGGCGAAGAAGGCGCCCGCCAAGAAGGCCCCGGCCAAGAAGGCGACGGCCGCCAAGAAGACCGCGGCGAAGAAGACCACGACGGCCGCGAAGAAGACGACGGCGAAGAAGACCACCGCGAAGAAGGCGACGGCTTCCAAGACGGCGTCCGAGGACTGAGCCGGCCCTCCTCGGGAGCCGGGTCCTCCGGTCCGGTTCCTCCACCGAGGCTTCGCGAAACGAACGCCCCGGCATCACTTTGGTGTCGGGGTGTGCGCACCCGCGGACGCACTCCCCTGGCTGTCGGTGCCTCCCGATAGGCTGAATGCATGACCCGTGCCGAGCAGCCAACGGCCCTTCAGCCGGCCCCCGACGATGCCCTGGTCGCGGACTCCCGCGAGCGCGCCGTCCGCGCCCTGCTGCGCAGGCCCCAGCTCAAACGCCTGTGGAGCGCCCAGCTCGTGGGCGGGATCGGCGACACCCTCGCCCTCCTGGTGCTGGTCCTGCTGGCCCTTCAGGCGGCGATCGCCGAGGGTTCGTTCAGCGGCGGCTACCGCGGCGCGGCGTTCGCAGTGGCGACCGTCTTCGGTGCGCGCATCCTGGCGACGCTGCTCTTCGGCGCCGTCCTGCTCGGCCCGCTGACCTCGCTCACCGCGCAGGAAGGGCCGCTGGACCGCCGTTGGACCATGGTCGGCGCGGACGGAGTCAGGCTCGCCCTGCTCATCGTCGCGCCGCTGTGGATCGACTGGATGCCGGACGACGCCCTCACGATGATCCTGGTCACCGTCTTCGTGACCGGTGTCGCCGAGCGCTTCTGGACGGTGTGCCGCGAGAGCGCGGCGCCCGCCCTGCTGCCGGCCCCGCCTCCGGAGGGGGCGACGGTACGACCGCTGCCGGACCACCTGGACGCGCTGCGCCGCCTGTCGCTGCGGACGACCTTCGTGGCGATCCCGCTCGCCGGTGCCGCCCTCGTCGTGGCGGCCCTGCTCAACAACCTGCTGGGTTCCGGCATCGACTGGTTCGGCCAGCACCAGGCGGCCCTCGCCTCGTACGTCGCGGCTGGACTGTTCGCCGCGAACGTGTCCCTGCTGACCTTCCTGGAGCTGCCCGACACCCGCACCCCGCGCGCGCGTTCGCCGCTGGAGGGGCTGCGCCGGCCCAAGACGGGCACCGGCGTCGACAAGGGCCGCACCGGCGCGATCCCGCTGCTGGTGCCGGCCTGTGCCGCCGTCGCCGGGGCGATCGCGGCGGCCGTGGCCGTCTCCGTGCTGCACGCCCGGGACCTCGGCGGCGGCCCGGTGATGTACGGCCTGATGGTGGCCGCGTTGACCGGCGGTGTCGTCGTCGGCGTCCGTACGGCGCCCAGGGTGCTGGTCTCGCTGTCGCGGCGCCGGCTGCTCGCGCTGGCGATCGCCTTCACCGGTGTCGCCCTGCTGGCCGCCGGGCTCGTCCCGGACGTCACCACCGTGCTGCTGATCGACGCGCTGGCCGGTGTCGGCGCGGGCGTCGCCGCCAACACCGGGCACACCCTGCTCGACCAGGAGACCGAGGAATACCGCCGGACGCGGACCACCGAGCACCTGCACGCGGTCGTGCGGGTCGGTGTGGCGGTCGGCGCGCTGGTCGCCCCCCTGGTCGCCGCGGCGATCGGACCGCACCGGCTGGAGAACGGCAAGTTCGTGTTCGCGCACGGCGGCGCCGCGTTCACCCTGATGCTGGTCGGCGCCCTGCTGCTGCCGGTGGCCGCGCTGGTGCTCGCCAAGGTCGACGACCGGTCCGGCGTCCCCCTCCGGCACGACCTGCGGGACGCGCTGCTCGGCGGCGACGACCCGGAGACGGTGCCCGCCGGCACGGGGTTCTTCATCGCCCTCGAAGGCGGCGACGGGGCCGGCAAGTCCACCCAGGCCGAGGCGCTCGCCGAGTGGATACGCGCCAAGGGCCACGAGGTCGTCGTGACGCGCGAGCCGGGCGCGACCCCGGTGGGCAAGCGACTGCGGTCGATCCTGCTGGACGTGTCGAGCGCCGGACTCTCGCACCGCGCCGAGGCGCTGCTGTACGCGGCGGACCGCGTGGAGCACGTGGACACCGTGGTCCGGCCCGCCCTGGAGCGGGGCGCGGTCGTGATCTCGGACCGGTACATCGACTCCTCGGTGGCCTACCAGGGTGCCGGACGCGACCTGTCGCCGACGGAGATCGCCCGCATCAACCGCTGGGCGACCAACGGACTGGTGCCGCATCTGACCGTCCTGCTGGACGTGTCCCCGGAGATCGCCCGCGAGCGGTTCACCGAGGCGCCGGACCGGCTGGAGTCGGAGCCCGCGGAGTTCCACGCGCGCGTGCGGTCCGGGTTCCTCACGCTGGCCGCCGCCGACCCCGGCCGCTACCTGGTCGTGGACGCCGGGCAGGAGCCCGAGGCCGTCACGACCGTCGTGCGGCACCGCCTCGACCAGATGCTGCCGCTGTCCGAGCAGGAGATCCGGGAGCAGGAGGAGGCGCGCCGCAAGGCCGAGGAGGAGGCGCGGCGCAAGGCCGAGGAAGAGGCCGCGCGCAAGGCCGAGGAGGAGCGCCTGGAGCGGGAGCGCCAGGAGCAGCTCGCCCGGCTGAAGGCCGAGGAGGAGGAGCGCAAGCGGCGCGAGCTGGAGGAGGCACAGCGCCGCGAGGCCGAACGCCAGGCGGAGGAGGCCCGGCTGCGGGCCGAGGAAGCGCGCAGGCGGGCCGAGGAGGAGCGGGCACGGCTGCTCGCCGAGGAGAAGGCCCGCGCGGAGGAGGAGGCGCGGCGCAAGGCCGAGCAGGAAGCCGCCCGCAAGCGTGCCGAGGAGGAGGCGCGGCTGCGGGCCGAGGCCGAGGAGCGGCGGCTGGAGAAGCAGCGCAAGGCCGAGGAGGCCCTGCTGCGCGCGGAGGAGGCCCGACGGCTCGCCGAGGCCGCGGCCGCCGCGGCCGAGGAGGGGCCCAGGCAGGCCGCCACTCCCGCTGCGGGGCTGGACGCGGCGACCGTGCCCACCCCGGTGGTGGCACCGACGAACGCGTCGGGCGGACCGGTCGACGAGACGGCCGTGCTGCCCCGCGTGTCCATGGAGAAGGACGACGAGGATTCCTCCACGGACGGGGACGGCGACGGGCACGGTGCCGGGGCGTCCGGTGCGGCCGTGTCCGACGCGGAGGTGACGGCCGAGCTGCCGCAGCCGCCGGTTCCGCCGGGGGCTGCGGACGAGACGGCGGTGCTGCCTCCCGTTCCGCCGGGTGCCGCCGACGAGACGGCGGTGCTTCCGCCGGTCGTGCCGCCGGGTGCCGCCGATGAGACGGCCGTACTGCCGCCCGTGCCTCCGGCGCCGGGGGAGGGGACCTCGGACCGGGTGCCGCCGGGATACTTCCGGGACGAGGAGCGGACGCGGGAGCTGCCGCAGGTCGACGCGGAGGGCGCGCCGCGGCGCAGGACCCGGTCGGACTGGGCCGAGGAGACACCGCTGGACGACCTGCCCACGCTGGCCGACGAACTGCTCGGACCGCACGACGAGGGGTACGGCGAGGACCGGGGACGGCGGGGCCGGGGGCGGTAGCGGTCGTTCTGCGGGTGCGGGTGCGGGTGCGTTGTGGCTGGTCGCGCAGTGCCCGCGCCCCTCACTGGTCGGTGCAGTGCACGTCGGCCCGACCGCACCCGCCCAGGGGCGCGCGGAACTGCGCGACCCGCCCCCACCGGCCCGTGGTCGACACGCAGCCGTCGGACCGTTGTCAGTGCCGGCCCGCACAATGGACCCCACAGCACCGGTAGCAACGAAAGGGCGGCGTGACCCATGACCGTATGGGACGACCTGGTCGGCCAGGAGAGGGTGAGCGAGCAGCTCGCCGCCGCCGCCCGGGACGCGGACGCCCTGGTCACCGCCGTCGCCACCGACGCTCCGCCGCCCGAGGCGTCGAAGATGACGCACGCCTGGCTGTTCACGGGCCCCCCGGGAGCGGGCCGCAACCAGACGGCGCGGGCCTTCGCCGCCGCCCTGCAGTGCGTCAGTCCCGACCGGGCCCTCGGCGGAGCGCCCGGCTGCGGCTTCTGCGACGGCTGTCATACGGCACTCATCGGCACCCACGCCGACGTCACCTCCGTGGCCGCCGTCGGCACCCAGATCCTCGCCGACGACATGCGGGACACCGTCCGGAAGTCCTTCACCTCGCCGGCGACCGGCCGTTGGCAGATCATCCTCGTCGAGGACGCCGAGCGGCTGAACGAGAAGTCGGCCAACGCCGTCCTCAAGGCCGTGGAGGAGCCCGCACCCCGCACCGTCTGGCTGCTGTGCGCGCCGTCCATCGAGGACGTCCTGCCGACGATCCGCTCCCGCTGCCGCCACCTGAACCTGAGCACCCCCTCCGTGGAGGCCGTCGCCGACATGCTCGTGCGCCGGGAGGGCGTCGAGCCGGCCGCCGCGATGGCCGCCGCCCGGGCCACCCAGGGCCATGTCGACCGGGCCCGCCGTCTCGCCACCGACCCGGCCGCCCGCGCGCGCCGGGCCGCCGTGCTGAAGCTGCCCCTGCGGATCGACGACGTCGGCGGCTGCCTCAAGGCGGCCCAGGAGCTCGTCGACGCGGCGGCCGACGACGCCAAGCAGCTCGCCGAGGAGATGGACGGCAAGGAGACCGAGGAGCTGAAGGCGGCCATGGGCGCCTCCCAGGGCGGCCGCATGCCCCGCGGCACGGCGGGCGTGATGAAGGACCTGGAGGACCGGCAGAAGCGCCGCCGCACCCGGACCCAGCGCGACAGCCTCGACCTGGCCCTGACCGACCTCACCGCGTTCTACCGGGACGTCCTCGCCCTCCAGCTCGGCTCCCGGGTGGCGATCGCCAACGCGGACGCCGAGGACGCCCTGGAGCGGCTCGCCCGCGGCAGTTCCCCGGAGGCCACGCTCCGCCGTATCGAGGCGATCGGCGCCTGCCGCGATGCCCTCGACCGCAATGTGGCCCCGCTGCTCGCGGTGGAGGCCATGACGATGGCGCTCCGAGCGGGCTGAGCACCGGGGCCGGTGGGTGATCATGCGTTTGACCGGGTCACTCGTACGGGCCGCTTTGTTCACGCAGGGCACGCGTGTCGTTGCGGAGAGTTACGCTCGCTCGATGCACATCAGGCGCAATCCCCGCCCCACCGGCCGGAAGCTCCCCCTTCCGCGGCCCGAGGTGCCGACACGGACGCCGGCCCCGTCCTCGGCGCCGTCGTCGGCTCCGGCGCGCACGGCCCGTACCGGCGGCGCCCTCCTCGCCGTCGCGGCCCTGCTCGTCTCCGCCTGCTCCGCGGGCGCCTCCACGAGTTCGGCCACCTCGGCCGCCGACGTGGCCCTCGGCGCCCTGCCGCGGTCGACACCGGCCGCCCTCGCGCGTTACTACGGACAGAAGCCGCACTGGCGGAGCTGCGGGGTCCCCGGTTTCGAGTGCGCCACGGTCAGGGCGCCGCTCGACTACGACAAGCCGGCCGGCGGGGACGTCCGGCTCGCCGTCACCCGCAAGAAGGCCACCGGGCCGGGTGAGCGCATCGGGTCGCTGTTCGTGAACCCGGGCGGACCGGGCGGCTCGGCGGTCGGCTACGCCCAGGCGTACGCCGGGATCGGCTACCCCGCGGAGGTGCGGGCCCGTTACGACATGGTCGCGGTGGACCCGCGCGGAGTCGCCCGCAGCGAGCCCGTCGAATGCCTCGACGGGCGGGACATGGACACGTACACCCAGACGGACACCACCCCCGACGACGCGGGCGAGACCACCGAACTCGTCGACGCCTACAAGAAGTTCGCGGAGGAGTGCGGCGCGCACTCGGCGGACCTGCTGCGACACGTGTCGACCGTCGAGACGGCCCGGGACATGGACATCGTGCGGGCGGCACTGGGCGACGCGAAGCTGAACTACGTGGGGGCGTCGTACGGGACGTTCCTCGGCGCGACGTACGCGGGGCTGTTCCCCGGCCGCTCGGGGCGGCTGGTGCTGGACGGCGCGATGGACCCCTCGCTGCCCGCGCGCCGGCTGAACCTCGACCAGACGGCGGGCTTCGAGACGGCCTTCCAGTCGTTCGCCAAGGACTGTGTGCAGCAGCCCGACTGCCCACTCGGGGCCAAGGGCACACCGAGCGCGCAGGTCGGCCGCAACCTCAAGGCGTTCTTCCGCAGGCTCGACGCCCACCCGATCCCCACCGGCGACGCGGACGGGCGCACCCTCGGCGAGGCCCTCGCCACGACCGGTGTGATCGCGGCGATGTACGACGAGAGCTCCTGGGCGCAACTGCGGGAGGCGCTGGGCTCGGCGATGAAGCAGAACGACGGCGCCGGTCTGCTGGTCCTCGCCGACAGCTACTACGAGCGGGACGCCGACGGCAGCTACAGCAACCTGATGTCCGCCAACGCGGCGGTGAACTGCCTCGACCTCCCGCCCGCCTACGGCAGCCCCGAGGAGGTCGAGAAGGCCGTCCCGGCCTTCGAGAAGGCGTCCCCCGTCTTCGGCGAGGGCCTCGCCTGGGCCTCCCTCGGCTGCGCGTACTGGCCGGTCGCACCCACGGGTGAGCCCCACCGCATCGAGGCGCGGGGCGCCGCCCCGATCGTCGTGGTCGGCACCACCCGCGACCCGGCCACCCCCTACCGCTGGGCCCGCGCCCTGGCCACCCAGCTCACCTCGTCCCGCCTGCTCACCTACGAGGGCGACGGCCACACCGCGTACGGCCGCGGCAGCGCCTGCATCGACGCGGCGATCAACGCCTACCTGCTCCGCGGCACCCCTCCCGCACCCGGCAAACGCTGCTCCTAGCCCGGTCTCCGGAGCGTCCGGGGGTGCCCCCAGGGCTGGTGCGGAGCACCCCCGGAAACTGTGTAGACTTACCGACGTTGCTGATCGCACCATAGTGCGGACAGCGCGCCGCCTTAGCTCAGATGGCCAGAGCAACGCACTCGTAATGCGTAGGTCTCGGGTTCGAATCCCGAAGGCGGCTCCGGAAAGAAGGCCAGGTCGCAGGCTCTGTGACCTGGCCTTTTCCGTTGGTCGGGGGGCGTCTCTCAGGCCTCGCCGGTGAACTCCCACTCGCCGTGGTTCACCCGGTACAGCACGAAGCCCGGTTCGGTGCGCAGGTAGTGGGCGGTCGGGGGAGCGGTCACCCGGGAGCGTTCGGAACCCGGTACGTGGACGTCCGCCGTGGCGCCCACCGGGACCCCCACCGTCAGGCGCAGGCGGTCGTCGACGCGGGTCCAGGAGGCGGCGGCGGGGCCGCGTACGGTGCGGATCGAGGTGCGGGCCCAGTTCACGCCCGTGCGGGCGTCGGGGCGGACCGAGAAGGTGCGCCAGCCCGCGTCGCCGGGGCGCAGGCCGGCCACGTTCTCGTAGAGCCACTGAGCCACCGTGCCCTGGAAGTAGTGGTCGCGGGAGCGGGAGTCGAGGGGCCACATCTCCCACATGGTGTCGGCGCCGTTGTCGTGCCAGTAGCCCCAGCTCGGGTAGGTCCGCTGGGTGGCGATCGCGTGCGCCACGTCCGGCCGGCCCTGCGCGCACAGCACGCGCAGCAGCACGCTGGTGCCCAGGGCGCCCGTGTTGAGGTGGTTGCCGCGTGCCTCGATGTCCCGCACCAGGCTGTCGAGGACGGAGGCCCGGGCGCCGGCGGGCACGAGTCCGAAGGCGAGGGGGAGGGCGTTGGAGGTCTGCCGGTAGTCCGGGTCCTTCGCCGTGCGGTAGTGGCCCTCCGGGGCCAGGAAGGTCGCGTTGAAGGCGGTGCGCAGGGCGTCCGCGGCCCGGCGGTAGCGGTCCGCCGTGGTCTTCTCGCCCAGCAGGTCGCCCAGTTCGGCGGTGTGCAGCAGGGCGCGGTGCAGGTACGCCGTCGCGGTCAGCCGGGTGTCCTCGGGCGGGTTGCCGCCGTAACCGGGCGGCAGGTAGTCGCCGAGCGCGGTGATCGCGAGGCCGTCCTTCAGGCGGGACAGCTCCCAGTCGAGGTAGCGCACCAGCGGGGCCCAGTGCTGGCGGGCGGCGCGCTCGTCGCCGTAGGCCCGGTACATCTCGCGGGTCACGAAGGGGTACACCGTCGTCCACTCCGGGGAGGGCCCGAGGTCGCCGTAGCCCCAGCCGCCGCTCGGCACGATCACCGGGAGCCGGCCCTCCCCGGTCTGGCTGTCGGCCAGGTCGCCGAGCCACTTGGACAGGAAGCGGTGCACCCCGAAGGCGTAGGTCATGACGGGCGTGCCGAGCTGGGCGTCGCCGGTCCAGCCGTTCTTCTCGTACATCGGGGTGTCGGTCGGGATGCCGTGCAGGTTGTTGAGGACCGTGCGGCGCATGGCCCCGTCCAGCCACTCGTAGAACGGCTCCGAGCAGGCGAAGGAGCTCACCTCCTCGACCCGGGTGCGCACCACCCGGCCGAGCACCTGGTCGGGGGCGGGGCGGGCGGGAAGTCCGCTGATCTGCACGTACCGGAAGCCCTTGTAGGAGAACGACGGCTCCCAGACCTCGTCCTCGCCGCCGCCCGCGCAGACGTACTCGTCCGTCTGGAAGCGGCCGGGCACGTGGTCGGTCTGGGCGTGCACATTGCCGTCGGCCTTGAGTTTCTCGCCGTGGGTCAGGCGTACGACGGTCCCCGCCGCGGCGCCCCGTACGGTCAGCCGCGTCCAGCCCGCCATCGTGCGGCCCATGTCGACGAGGTACACCCCGGGGAAGGGTTCGCTGATCGCGGTGGGCCGTACCGTCTCGACGATCTCGATGGGGTCGTGGGGCTGGGCGCGCAGCTCGCCGCGCGGGGCCGGCTGGACTCCCGCTGCGCGCCAGCCGCTGTCGTCGAAGCCCGGACTGCTCCAGCCGGCCGGTGCCAGGCGGGCGTCGTAGGTCTCGCCCGCGTAGAGGGAGTTGGAGCGGGTCGGGCCCTCGGTCAGGCGCCAGTCGCCGTCCGAGACGACGGTGGTGCGGGAGCCGTCCGGGTGGTCGATCTCCAACTGGGCGAGGAGGCGGGGCTCGCCGTGCCAGGGCGGGTTGTGCCAGTTCCAGACGTTGGGGGTGGTCATGCCGAAGAAACCGCGGCCGAGGGTGACGCCGAGGGCGTTCTCGCCGCGGCTCAGCAGGTCGGTCACGTCGTGGACGGCGTACAGGACGGTCTCGTCGTAGTCGGTGAAGCCCGGGTCGAGGACCTGGTGCCCTACGCGGCGGCCGTTGATCTCCGCGACGTAGTAGGCGAGTCCGCTGATGTACAGCCGGGCCCGGGAGATCTTGCGGGGCACGGTGAAGGCGCGGCGGAGCAGGGGTGCGGGCTGTTCCGGCACCACGACCGTGACGCCGGCGCCCCAGGGGCCCTGACCGTACGGCGCGAGGACGACGGCCTGCGCCCAGCCGGAGTCGTCGAAGTCCCCTCGCGTCCAGCCCGGTTGTTCGGTCTCGGCGGTGCGCCAGCCGGGACCGGTGACCAGTTCATGGCGCTGCCCGTCGGCCGTGTCGACGATCAGGCGGACCAGCAGCCCGCCCGGATTGACGGAGGCCCCGCCGCGGTTGGTGGCGAGGGCGGCCAGGACGACCTCCGGCCCTGCGCCCCGCACCCGCTCGGTGACGTCCGCGGTGCGGCCGGTGCGCCAGCCGTCGGTCTGCTGGGGCGCGTCGAGCACCTGCGCGCCCCCGACCCACAGCGTGAAGTCGTCGTCGGCGGTGGCGACCACGGTGGCCCGCCGTACGTCCGTGCCCGCGGGCAGCGGCAGCCGGGCCCGGAACCACCGCGGCCCCTCGGGCGCGTCGGAGGTGGTGGCGCCCGGTGCCCAGATCCACGAGGCCCCCTCGAAGGAGGGCGGCTGTTCGGGGGCGTCTGCGCCGATCCAGCGGGCCCGCCAGTCGGTGGCGGACAACGTTGTCTCCCACCAGTGCGACTCGCTCCAGCGGGACGCGCGCCCCGCCGCGTCCCACACTCGGACCCGCCAGTGGCAGCGGGTGCGGGGGAGCAGGGCGGGGCCGTCGTAGGCGATGCCGACCGTCCGGTCGGAGGCGACCTTCCCGGAGTCCCAGACCTGCTTGCCGTTCGGACGGTCGCGGGTCACCCGTATCTGGTACGCCGTCTGGTGGGCACCGTGCCCGGGGGCCGCCAACTCCCAAGTGAACCGGGGGCGTTCGACGTCGGTGCCGAGGACGTTCTCGGCGTACTCCACGCTGGTCCGTACGATGTGCAGCCCGGACGGCGGCCACTCCCGCGCACGGACTGACCCTGGCGGCAGCCCGCTCTCCCTCGGTGTCGCGGCCGCGGCCGGTGGGCCCGTGGTCGCCGCGACGATGCCCGTTCCCGCCGCCGCGGTGCCCTGCAGGAAGCTCCTGCGGTTCCATCTCTCACCCATGCGCGTCCCTCGCTCGTCATTGAAACGATTCAGTCCGCTGTGCCGGGCGCGATCCTACGAAGCCCGCGGAGTGCGCTACAAGGGATGTGACGGAATCTCAGGGGTGCCGGTCGCCCGCGGGGCCGCCCGGTGCGGGGCCGGAGCCGTCCTCCGACTCCCCCTCGATCCGCGGGACGAGCCGATCGGGACCGTCCTCCAGTTCCGCCTCGATCCGCTGGATGAGCGGGTGGTCCGTGGGATGAACCCGCAGGTAGATGTCCCGAGCCGTGGTCAGGTCCTCTCGCCAGCGGGGTGGCTGGCCTCCGCTGCCCTTGCGGATGAGAGCCCGGCGGTAGCGGGCCTCGGCCACGTAGGGGTGCTGGGAGCCGTACTTCTCGGTGTAGATCCGGATGGCGTTCTTGACCTCCGTCAACGCGGCCTCGCTGTTGCCCTGGTCGTGCAGGAGGTGCGAGTAGCGGACCAGCGCGCAGGCCCGGTCCGGGTGGTCGCGGTCCCCGTCCATGTGGGGGGCCGACAGCACCTGGTCGAAGATCCGTTTCGCCTCGGCGAGCAGCCGCTCGGCCTCCCGCTCTCCCGGCGAGGAACGCTCGCGGGCCGGAGAGCGCCGGTCGTCCCGTCCCCGGTAGCGCGCCGCCCGCTGCCGGAGCGTCTCGCCCAGATGCACCGACGAGGACAGCACGATCGGATGGCTCACCGCGTACCCTGCGCACTCCAGGACCTCCAGCGCGCTCCTGAGGTGCTGCTCGGCCCCCTCCAGGTCCTCGGAGTCCAACAGGGCAAGCCCGAGGGCCTGGTGGACGAAGGCCGTACGGTTGCGCCGCGCGGGCTCGCCGTCCCCGGGGGCGCGCTCCAGCAACTGGAGGGCCTCCCGGTGCAGGTTCAGCGCCTCGTCGAGCCGGCCCTGCCGCCAGCGGACCAGGCCCAGGTCGCACAGCCCGTCGGCGATCTTCACCGGGTCGGTCTCCGACAGCCTCCGCAGCCGCAGCAGCGTCTGGGCCGCGGCCTCGGACGCCCCGTCGAAGTCGCCCAGCTCGCGCAGGACCCGGCCGAGCTGCATCCGGCTCTCCAGCGTGCGCGGGTCGCGGTCGCCGTCGAGACGCAGCCGGATCTTGAGGGCGTCCTCGGCGAAGCTGCGCGCCTCGGGCAGCTCGGCGCTGAGCACCTTGAGCCGGCTGAGGGAGACCAGCGTGTTGGCGACCAGCGAGTTCTGCCGGCCCCAGAGGTTCTCCCGCTGACGCAGGGCGTCCGCCAGGAGCCGCTCCGCCTCGGTGCGGTCGCCCTGTACACGGAAGTACTCGCCCATGCTCTGCAACAGGGTCGAGGTGTTCTCGTCGACGACCCCGAGCCGTCCGCAGTGGTCGAGCACCACCCGGGCGTGCGGGAGCAGTTCGACGCACCGGGACCAGGTGCTCTCCTGCTCCGGGTCCTCCGGGAACCATCCGTTGACCAGGCAGGCCGCGGCCGCCGCGTGGAAGGTCTGCTCGGTCTGGGGCATCTCCTCGCGGATCACGGCCTGCACCTGGGTGTGCATCACCAGCTTCGCCTCGCCGGTGAGCAGCGAGGAGTTCCTGGCCGTGTCCTTGATGCGGCGGTCGCGGGACGGCTGGGCGAGCCCCTCGGCCAGGGGTCGGGGCAGCAGGTCGGTGCGCTGGCTCTCGGCCTCGAAGAAGTAGCCGGGTATGCCCTGCGGGGCGAGGAAGGCGCACAGCCGCAGCAGCAGTCCCGCGAGGGCGTCCTTGGTCTCGGCCTGGTTGAAGGAGTGGATCCAGGCCGGGGCGCCGCTCGGACTGGTCTCCGGACGGGCGGAGGGCGCGACCTGCGAGGGGAGGTCCAGGGCCTGGAGGTAGGCGTCTATGTCGGGTTCGTCGCGCAGGGAGGCCGCCGCGGGTTCCAGGGCGAGGGGCAGCCGCCCCAGCCTGTCGACGATCTTCGCCAGTCCGGCCGCGTCGTCGATGCCGCTCTCGTTGCGCAGGAAGGACACGGCCTCCTCGGCGGTGAACGCCTCCAGGGCGATGCGGTGGTGGGGCGCGCTGCGCTGCCAGACCGGGTTGACGGAGGTGATGAGGACCTGGCCGCCGTGGCCGGTGTCGGGCAGCAGTTGCCGGATCGTGGAGTCGTCCTCGGCCCCGTCGTAGATCAGCAGCGCTCTGGTCCTCGGTAACTCGTTGGAGAGCAGGTGCTGGAGCGTCTGTTCGGGATCGCGGTCCTCGTGCTGGGCCCGCGACCCGGCCTGCTGGTCGCGCAGGTCCTGGAGCCGGTGCGCCAGGGCGAGCAGGCTCGCACGGGCGGTGGGGGCGTGGGCCGCCTCGACCCGCCAGATGACGTCGAAGAGATCCTCGTAGCGGCGGGCGTACTCCAGGGCCAGCCGGGTCTTGCCGATGCCGCTGAGACCGTGGATGGCGCAGGTGCGGCCGCCGCCCGAGACGTTCACCGTGCCGAGGACCGCGCGCAGCAGGGCGAGTTCCTCGCGGCGCGCCGCGAAGTGCGACACCGCCCGTCTGTCGAAGTTGGTGACGAGGGGGCCGAGGGCCGGGTACCGGGGTTCGACCTCGCCGACCACGTGGGAGGCCGTGTACTCCGGCAGCGGGACCGCGCCGGCCTGGTGCAGCCGCGCGTCGATGGTGGCCGCCGCGTCGTCGGCGGTACGGCCGGCCAGCGTCAGCACCTCGCAGCCCGCCCACCGGGTGAGCGGGGGATCCTGGTGCGCGGTCACCAGGGCGAGGACGGACCGGCCGCGGGCGCGGGCCACGCGCGTGTGCTCGGCCGAGTGGTCCACGTCGTCCAACGCCCGCGACACGATGACCAGTTCGTGGTCGGGGGCGACCTCCGGCGGGGGCGGGAACAGGTGTTCCGCCGGTGCCCACGGCCGCGTCGAGGTGAGATACCCGATGCGCCGGAGCCGCCAGGCCAGCCAGTGCGCCCAGGGCTCGTCGCCGTGCGGATGGCTGATCAGCACCTGCGGTGGGGTGCCGGCGGCGCGTGCCCGCAGGGAGTTCCCCGAGTAGGCGCCCAGGCCGGTGCCCGCGGCCAGCAGGCAGATCACCAGGAACTGCGCCCATCCGCCGACGAACTTCACCCCGGCGAGGGCGCCCGCGGCCACGGCCGCGCCCGCGACGGCCAGCACCTGGTCCAGACGTCGCCTGCCCCGACTGTTACGGCGCATGGGATCCCCCCGCCCGACACCGTTCCCCCATGTGAGGCAACAAGTATGGGGCGAGGAGGGACTTTTGGCGCCCTGGTTGCACAAGTCGGGGGGCGGGGGGTGCCATGTGGGCGTCTGTCGCAGGTCGGCTTCCGGCTTGTGTTCGCTGCCGGCTTGCGTGCCGCTTCGCTGGGGTCTGGGCGGGAGGCGGCTGGTGGTTTGCCTGTCGTCCGCTGGCCTCCGGCCGTGCGCTGGTTGCTGGGGGCGCCTGTCGTCCGCTGGTCTCTCGACATGCGTCGGCCGCTGGTTTGCCTGTTGTCCGACGGTGGGGCGCCGCGTGCGCGCCGGTCGTCCGTCGGACTCCTGGCATGCGGCCGCTGCTGGGTTGCCTGTTGACGATGGCGGTTCGGCGCGTGCGCGCACGTCGCCCGCTGGTCTTCCGCCGGTGCTTCGCCTGCCGTGCGCTGGCCTCCTGCCAGGCGCCGGCCGCTGGCTTGTCTGTCGGGCTGACGGTGGCACGCCGCGTGCGCGCTTGTCGTCGGCCGGTCTTCCGCCACGTGCCGCTGACCCACCTGTTGTCCGGTCTCCGGCTACGCGTCCGCTGCTGGTTTGCCTGTCGGCTGACGGTGGCTCACCACGTGTGCGTCGGTCGCCCGTTGGTCTCCGGTCACGCGTCCGCCGCTGACGCGCCTGTCGTCCGCCGGTCGTGCCCACACCCGCCTGCCGTCGCCGGTGGTCCGCCATACACACGGTTGTCGTCGGCCGGTCTTCCTCCACGTGGCCGCCGCTGGTCCGTCTGTTGTCCGCCGATGGTGCGCCGCGTGTGTGCCTGTCGTCCGCCGTCCTCCTGCTACGCGTCCGCTGCTGGTTTGCCTGTCGGCTGACGGTGGCTCACCACGTGTGCGTCGGTCGCCCGTTGGTCTCCGGTCACGCGTCCGCCGCTGACGCGCCTGTCGTCCGCCGGTCGTGCCCACACCCGCCTGCCGTCGCCGGTGGTCCGCCATACACACGGTTGTCGTCGGCCGGTCTTCCTCCACGTACCCCGCCGTTGACCCGCCAGTGGATCCCCACCCACGCGCCTGTCGTCGGCCGTCGCCCGCCAAGCGCTCACCGGACTACGGCCCTTCACCCGCCGCCGGCTCGGCTGTCGTCCGCCAGGCTTCGGGCCACCCGCCAACCGTTGACGCACCCGTCGCCCGCCGGTATTTCGCCTCTCGTGCGCCGGTTCCCCGCGACTCGCCCGCCCCCGGCTCGTTCGACCTCGGATGATGGCTGCGGGGGCGGCCAGCCGTTATCGTGGCTCCCCATCAAGCGGCTGCTCGGGTGTTTTGTCCGGCACCGTCCTCGCCACGTGCGAGGTCGCGACGACCGCCCGACGGGCCGGGCCAGCACGGTCGCAGTGGGCCCCGCGGCGCTTCGGAAAGGTACATCAGTGAACGACTCCGCCTCCCCTCAGACGGGCCGACAGCCGTTTCTGGACGACACGGTGATCTGCCTGGCCGCGCCGTCGTTCGCGCTGTCCGCCGCGGACGGACAGCTACGGGGGACCGGGGTCGACGGCTTCTACGACCAGGACCGCAGGCTCCTGCACACGCTGAGGCTGCTGGTCGACGGCCGGGAGCCGGAGCATGTCGCCCACCGTCCGGAGGGCTCCCGGGAGGCGCTGTTCCGGGCGGTGTGCCGGTCCTCCGAGGACCCGACGTCCGCCCCCTGGCTGCTGGTCGCGCGCGAGCGGGCCGTACGGCGCCCGGACCGGGGCGAGTCGAGCGACGCCGTGCTGGTGCAGAACGTCAGCGGCCGGGCCGCCCGGTTCACCCTCTCGGTGCTGGCCGCCACCGACCTCGCCGACGTCGCCACGATCAAGGCCGGCCTGCCCGTCGACGACGTCCCGTACGAGCAGGTGGAGGGTGTCGTGCCCGCCGTGCGGTGGCACAGCCCGTACGACAACAGCGAGGTCGTGCTGCGGACCGAGCCCGTGCGGCCGGCCGGGGGCGGGGCCCGGCCCGGGGGCACCGAGTCCCAGGGCGGGACCCCGCCGGTCATCACCCCGGTCGAGGATCGCCCCGGCCACGTGGAGCTCCGCTGGGAGCTGCTGCTGGAGCCGGACGAGGAGTGGTCCGTGCACCTGCTCGTGCACGGCAAGACCACGACCGTCGCGGGCTATCCGGTGCCGCCCCGCCAGGACGCCCCCTGGCAGCAGGCCGGGGTGGTCGGTCACGACCGCATGGCCGCGCTGCTGGAGCGGGCGCTGGCCGACCTGGAGGCGCTGCGGCTCGCCGACCGCCACAGCTCCGACGAAGAGCGCGAGGACCAGTTCGTGGCCGCCGGATGCCCCTGGTTCCTGGGGCTGTTCGGCCGTGACAGCATCTGGGCGGCCCGCATGATGCTCCCGTTCGGCACCGGGCTGGCCCGCGGCACGCTGCGGGCCCTCGCCAGGCGGCAGGGCACCCGTCACGACGCCTTCACCGAGGAGGCCCCGGGCAGGATCCTGCACGAACTGCGGCCCGCGGAGACCCGCCACGGCGACGGCATGGTGCTGCCCGCCCGCTACTACGCCTCCGTGGACGCGACCCCCCTCTTCGTCGTGCTTTTGCACGAGGCATGGAAGTGGGGTCTGGGCGAGGAGGACGTCAGGGCACTGCTGCCGCACGCGACGGCCGCGATGGGCTGGGTCGAGCGGGCGATGGACGCCAACGACCTGATCAGCTACGGCAAGGGCCGCGCGGACGGCCTGCTCCACCAGGGCTGGAAGGACTCGCCGGACGCGATCCGGGACGCGGAGGGACGGCGGGTCGACCCGCCCATCGCCCTGTGCGAGGTCCAGGGATACGCGTACCAGGCCGCCACCGGATACGCCGAACTCCTCACCGTACTCACCGGGGAGGAGGAGAAGGCCGCCCGCTGGCGGGACCGGGCCGAGCGGCTGCGCGCCGCCTTCCACCGGTTCTTCTGGATCGAACGGCAGGACGGCCGACGGTATCCGGCCATCGCCGTCGACGGGAGCGGACAGCCGGTCACCGGCCCGGCCTCCAACATGGGGCACCTGCTGAACTCCGGCATTCTCCTGGACGACAAGGAACACCGGTGGGTCGCCGAGACCCTCCTGTCCGAGGAACTGCTGACCCCCTGGGGCATCCGCACCCGGTCCGCGCACCTGGCCGGATTCAACCCGTTCAGCTACCACGGCGGTTCGGTCTGGGCCCACGACTCCGCCATCGCCGTACACGGACTCGCCACCGCAGGCTTCGCCGAGGAGGCCGCGACCCTGCTGGGCGGCATGCTCGACGCGGCAGCCCACTTCGACTACCGGCTGCCCGAGCTGTACGCGGCCTACCCGTCGTCCCGGTTCGGGCGGCCGGCGCCGTATCCCCCCTCCTGCAGGCCGCAGGCCTGGGCGGCGGCGGCCGCGGCACTGCTCTGCTCGGCGATGCTGCGACCGGATGTCGATGTTCCCGCCCGCCGGCTGGCGCTACGGCCGATCGCGCCCTCACTCATGGGACTGAATTCCCCCTACTCTGTTCGGGGATTGAGGCTCGGCGAACGCTCGGTCGACGTGCGCGTGGACCTCGACGGCGGCACGGACGTGCTGGGCGTCGACGACGAGGAGTGGCGTATCGAGACATCCGGGTTCCGCACGACCTGACGCAGACGGTCCCCGACGAGAGGGAGATACGTGGTAGGCGGTGGGCCAACCGAAACGCGGTGCTCCATAGTTCTCGTGCACTGGGCCTTCCCGCCTACGGTCGGAGGCGTCGAGTCACATCTGGCCGACTACGCCGCCCTGTTGGCACGCCGGGGATACCGGGTGACCCTGCTCACCGGCGAGAAGCGGCCACAGCCGGTCGACCAGGTCGAGATCCTCACCCACCCCCTGCTGCGGCTGGCCGAGTACCACCGCACCGCCCTGCACGCGGGGCGCAGACACCTGACACCTCTCGAACAGCGGCAGGCCGCCGACCTGTTGGAATGGCTCACGCGAACCGTGGAGAGCCGGGGCGTCCAGCTTGTGCACGGACACAACCTGCACCACTTCTCGCCGGTCCCGGCGCTGGCGCTGAGCCGGCTCCGGGAGCGCACCGGGAAGCCGCTGCTGCACACGTACCACAGCATCTGGCCCGAGGACCCGTGGACGGCCCGGTTCTGCCGGTCCTGGGACGGCCACTACGTGGTGTCGGACTACCTCGCGTTCGCCTGCCGCACGCATCTGGGCATCCGCGCCCGGCGCACCTACCTGGGGATCGCCACCAGCCGGTTCCGCGATCTGCCGCCGCCCCGCCGCGACGGCTCCAGCACCGTGCTGCTGCCCGCCCGCCTCATCCCGGACAAGGGCGCGGAGCTGGCCGTACGCATGATCGGCAGGCTCCGCCGGACGGGTCTGCCGGTGCGGCTCGTGCTGACCAGCCCGCACGAGGTCGTCGACTGGCACGAGGAGCAGCAGGGGTTCCTCCTGCGGCTCAACCGGCTCATCGACGACCTGAACCTGCGCTCCCACGTGGATCTGGTCCCCACCCCCAAGGAGCTCATGCCCCGGCTGTACGCGCAGTCCCACGTGGTCGTGTACCCGTCGGACTACCCGGAGCCGCTCGGCCTTGCGCCGCTGGAGGCGATGTCCGCCGGACGGCCCGTCGTCGTCACCGCGACCGGCGGTCTGCCGGAGGCCGTCATCCACGGCAGGACGGGTTACGTCGTGACGCCGGGCGACCTCGACCAGCTCGGCGAGCGGGTGCGCAGCCTCGTCCTCGACCCGGAGCTCTCCGGCAGGTTGGGACAGCAGGGGCGCCGGCACGTGGAGCGCCAGTTCAACCTCCACACCTACGTCGACAAGATGTCCGCGCAGTACGCGGCCTTCGTGGAGGACCGCGTCGAGGGCCTGCCCCGGAGCGGCTGACGCGCCGGCCGCGCGCCTCCTCAACGGCTGGGGTGGCCCCGGCGCATTGCCCGCGCGCACCAGCCGATGAACACCGCGTTGACCAGCGCGCCGAAGGCCACCGCGAACACCACCGTCAGGGGCCCGTCCGGTAGGGCGAGGAGGACGAGGCTGAAGGGGGCCGTGGCGAGCAGGGGGATGACACCCGCCATGGACTCGCCGGAGCTGTCGCCGACGGACACGCCCACGGCCCAGATCAGCAGGGCGGCACACAGGGCCAGGTAACCGAGGGCGGCCGGGTGGGTGAGGGCCTTGCGCAGGGCGGTCATGGGGGGTCCCTTGGACGGGGGCGGTTGGAGGTGGGGGCAGAGGTGAGGGGGGCAGAGGTCGCGATCACAGGTGGCGGTCACAGGTGGCGGTCAGAGGTGGCGGTCGGAGGTGAGGGTCCGAGGCCGTGATCACAGGTGGCGGTCGGAGGTGGGGCCGGACGGCTGCGGGCCGGGTCGGGTCGGGCCGAGGTCGTAGGCGAGGATCGTCGCCTGAACGCGGTCGCGCAGGCCGAGTTCGCGCGGCAACGCCTTCACATGGGACTGCACTGCACCGTGCCCACGGTGATGCCGAGTACGCACGTGCGTCGGCACGGGCCGGACGCTGTTGCGATTTACCCGTTACCGCCAATAACCACCCGCCCGCTTTGGCGGTCCGCCGCCCTGCGCCACGGATCGCGCCGCCGCTAACGTCCCGGCATGAGGCGACGCAAGCGCATCGGAACGAGCCGCGCCACGTCCTTACGGCGGGTGCGGGACAGGACGATCCAGCGCCGGGGCGACCTCCGGCCCGGCGGCTGGCGCAGACGCTTCGGGCGTCGGGCCGAACAGGCCCGCCCCTGGCTCCAGTTCCTGGCCGACCTCGCCACGCTGCTTGCGCGGGTGGTGCGGTAGCCGTTACGGCATGGGGCCTGCTCAGGGTCGCTGTGTTCGGACGGGACATCCTCTGGCCCGTCCTGGGCCGCTGTGTCCGGAGGGACGTCCTCCGTCTGCGGCGGCCTGCTGTGTTCGTGCGGGCATCTTGCGGCTGCCTTCGCCACGCTGCTCGCGCGGGTGGTGCGGTAGCCGTCAGTGCATGGGGGCCTGCTCCAGGGTGTTGTGTTCGGGCGGACGTCTTCCGGTCTGCCGCTGGTCACTGCGTCGGGGCGGACGGTCTCCGGCCTGCCCCGGGGCGCTGTGCTCGGACGGACATCCTCTGACCTCTGGCCCGTCCTTGGCCGCCGTGTCCGGACGGACGTCCTCCGGTCTGCGGCGGCTGCTGTGTCCGTCCGTGCGGGCGTCTTCCGGCCTGTCGCGAAGTGCTGTGTTCGGGCGGGCATCTTCCGGCTGACTTCGCCACGCTGCTCGCGCGGGTGGTGCGGTAGCCGTTACGGCATGGGGACCTGCCCCCGGGGTGCTGCGTCCGGGCGGACGGTCCGCCGGTGGTGTCTGTGCTGGGGTGGACGTTCTCGGGCCTGCCGCCAACCGCTGTGCTGGGGTGGACGTTCTCGGGCCTGCCGCCAGCCGCTGTGCTGGGGTGGACGTTCTCAGGTCTGCCGCCAGCCGCTGTGCTGGGGTGGACGTTCTCGGGCCTGCCGCCAACCGCTGTGCCGGGGTCGACCTTCTCCGATCTGCCCAGCCGCTGTATCCACGCAGACGTCCTCCGCCCGCCTCCGGCAGCCATGTCGAGGTGGGCATCCTCCGGCCCGCCTCCGCCCACCCCGTATGGGCGAACATGCTCCGGCCGCCCCCCCCCGGCCGCCGGTGCATGCACGAGCTTCCTCCGGCCCGCCAGCCCCGGGACATCTGCCTCCAGACAGGCATCCCCCGACCCGCCCCTGCCACCGCGTCCCGACGGGCATCCTCCGCGTGGCCCGTCACGATGGGGTGGACGGGGCCGGATCAGCGCGCGGAGGTGGCGTATGTCAGGAACCGGGTCGCCGGGGGGCTACTCCGCCACGCCCCTCGCCAGGAAGCTCGGCATCAAGGCGGGGCACCGGGTGCACCTGGACGGTGCCCCCGACGGGTGGGACATCCCCGGGCTGCCCGACGACTGCGAGGTCACCGCCGGAGGCCCGCGCGGCGCGGACGTCGTCGTGACCTTCCACCGCGAGTACGCGCGGCTCGCCGCCGGGGCGGGGGACCTGGTCACCGGCCTCGCGGACGACGCCGCCCTGTGGGTCGCCTGGCCGCGCAGGGCTGCCGGGCACGTCAGTGACATCACCGAGAACGCCCTGCGGGAGGTCTTCCTGCCGCTCGGCGTCGTCGACGTGAAGGTCGCGGCGCTGGGGGAGGACTGGTCGGGACTGAAGTTCGTGCGCCGGAAAGAGAACCGGCGAGGGTGAGGAAGAGGGACGCAGGGGGCCAACCCCGGCCGGGCACCGCCCCGCCGCGCACCCCCATACCCGAGAAGTCCGCACCGTGAACGGCTAGCATCGCGCCGGTTGACGCCCGTCGGGACGACGGGGACCAGGGGACGCAGGGACGAGGTGAGGACATGGGCGCGCCGAGGATCGCCGTGGCCGTCGTGACGATGGGGAACCGGCCCGACGAGGTCGACGCCCTGTTGCGGTCCGTGGCCAAGCAGGACCTCGCCCCGGCCCGGATCGTGATCGTGGGCAACGGCTGCCGGCTGCCCGAGTTCGCCGAGCGGCTCTCCCTGCCCGGCGAGGTCACCACCCTCGACGTCGAGGAGAACCTCGGCTGCCCCGGCGGACGGAACGTGGCCCTCGCCCGGCTGCGGGACTTCGGCGACATGGACGTCGTAGTGGAACTCGACGACGACGGACTGCTCGTGGACGCCGATGTGCTGCGCCGCGTACAGGAGTTGTTCGCGGCCGACGAACGGCTCGGCATCGTAGGGTTCCGCATCGCCGACGAGAGCGGCGAGACCCAGCAGCGGCACGTGCCCCGCGTCGGCGCCTCCGACCCGATGCGCGGCGGCTATGTCACCGGTTTCCTGGGCGGTGGGCACGCCTTCCGCACGGCCATGCTCGCCGAGACCGGTGACTGGCCCGCCGAGTTCTTCTTCGCCCACGAGGAGACCGACCTGGCCTGGCGGGCCGCCGACCGCGGCTGGCGCATCCTGTACGCCCCCGAACTGCTGCTCCAGCACCCACGTACCTCGCCGGCCCGGCACTCCATCTACTACCGGGTCAACGCCCGCAACCGCGTCTGGCTGGTCCGGCGCCGGCTGCCGCTGCCGCTCATCCCCGTGCACCTCGGCGTGTGGACGGCGCTCACCCTGCTGCGGATCCGTTCGGTGAGCGGGCTGCGCGCCTGGTTCGGCGGGTTCGTCGAGGGGCTGCGGGAACCGGCCGGCGAACGGCGGCCGATGAGGTGGCGCACGGTGTGGCAGCTCACCAGGCTGGGGCGCCCGCCCGTGATCTGAGGAGGGCCCGGGGCCGGGACAGGACGAGGGTCCCGGTCGTTCACCTCCGCCGACCGGGACCCTCTCGCGTCCCACGGATCCGGCCACGACGGCGACACTCCCCCGAGTTGCGCGTCGTACGCGCGCGCCCTCGGGCCAGATCCGATGATGTGATCACATCAGGTTGCGCCAACAAATCGCTAACATGTGGCCAACGCATCTACGTCTTGTGAGCAGCCGGTTGGCGTGAAGTAGACGGCGGCGATGGGGGACCGACGGTGGGCAACCGCGGGGCGACAGTGGATTCCGGCAGTGGCCGGTGGCGTACGGCTGGCGGGAAACCGCCGTGAAGAGGGCGGGTTTCCGCCAGAAACGGGCGGCGTGATGGGGCGCGGATCGCAGTCGGGGCTGCGGTTCGGACTGCTCGGGCCGCCGATTCTGTACGACGGCCAGGGCGGCGCCGGTGTGCGCGTGGTCGGCAGCCGCAAGCAGCGGATCCTGCTGGCCGCCCTGCTCCTCGAAGCCGGCCGGGTCGTCTCCACCAAGTCCCTCAAGGAGGCGCTGTGGGGGAGCACCCCGCCCGCTTCGGCGAAGGCCTCGCTCCACAACCACGTCTCCCGGCTGCGACGGCTGCTCGACGACCCCGAACGCCTGCAAGCCGTGGCCCCCGGCTATCTGCTGCGCGTCGCGCCCGGTGAACTCGACGTCCAGGTCTTCGAGACCCACGCCGCCCGGGCCCGCGGCGCGCACGCCGAAGGGAACTGGACCGAGACCGTCCGGGCCTGTGCGGCCGCGCTCGCGCTGTGGCGGGGCGCCCCGCTCAGCGGAGTCCCCTCCGAACTCGCCGGATACGCCCTGGTCCAGCGCCTGGAGGAGGCCCGGCTGCTGCTCCTGGAGTGGCACTACGACGCCGAGCTCGCCCTCGCCGACACCCGGCCGGGCGCCCTCGTCCCCGAACTCTCCGCACTGGCCGCCGAACACCCGCTGCGCGAGTCCTACCACCGCCAGCTCATGCTCGCCCTCCACCGCACCGGCCGCCAGGCCGAGGCCCTCGCCGTCCACCGCGACCTGCGCACCCGCCTGGTCGAGGAACTCGGTGTGGAACCGGGCCCGGCGGTCCGCGCGGCACATGTGCAGGTGCTGCGCGGGGGAGCCGGCGACGGCCGGTCCGCCACTGGCGCCAGTACTGGTGTCGGTATCGGTACCGCGCAGCCGACGGCGGACCGTCGCCGACGTCTCCGGCCGGACTCCTCGGAGAGGGGTGAGGCAGCCCGCACGGAGGCAACCGAGCTTCCGGGGCGGGTAGTTGACGCCGACGGGGCTCCTCCGGGGATCCGGTCGGCCCCTCCCGGCGCGCCTCCCGCAAGCGCTACGCGCGGAGACGCCCCGCCGGCGCCCCCTGTCCGCCCGGCGTCCCACCCGGCCTCCCCTCCCTCCTCGGCACCGGTGGCCGATCCGCCGCCCCTTGCCAACAAGACCACGGGCGGAATCGGTTTCGGGACCGAGACCCCCCTCCCTCTGCCCCGGCCCGCCCAACTCCCCCCTCCCCCCGGTCACTTCATCGGACGCGTCACCACCCGGGACGACCTCCGCCGTGCCCTCACCCCCGACGGTGGTCCGGCCGTCGGAGTCGTCAGCGGCATGGCCGGTGTCGGCAAGAGCGCGCTCGCCCTGCATGTCGCCCACGAACTGCGAGACCGTTTCCCCGACGGTCAGCTCTACGTCAACCTCCAGGGCGCCTCCCCGGGCATGACCCCCCTCACCGCGGCCCAGGCCCTCACCGCCCTGCTCCGCGACCTCGGCGCCGATCCGCGCAGCATCCCCGAACACCCGGAGGCGGCAGCCGCGTTGCTGCGCTCGCTGCTGGCGCCCACCCGCACCCTCATGGTGCTGGACGACGCCGCGAGCGCCGCTCAGGTACGGCCGCTGCTGCCGGCCGGCGGCGGCTGCGCGGTGATCGTCACCAGCCGCTCCCCGCTGACCGCCCTCGACGACGCCCACCGCTTCCCGCTCTCCCCCCTCTCGGCCGAGGAGAGCGCGGAGTTGCTGCGCACGATCTCGGGCCGGGACGGCGGGGAGGACCGGGAAAGCCGGGAGGACCGGGAAGGCGAGGAGTACCGCGAAGGCAGGGAGCACCGGGACGGCCAGGAGGCCCCCGGCCCCGATGGCGTCCCCGCCGACGGCAGCACGCCCCCGGCCGCCCACCACACCGCCGCCGCCGATACCGCCCTCACCTCTGCCCCCGCCTCCTCCTCCGATGCCGCCACCCCCATCGACGCCACGCACCCCCTCATAGAACTCACCGGCCGCCTCCCGCTGGCCCTGCGTGTCGTGGCCGCCCGTCTGGCCGCCCGGCACGCCCTCACCCCGGACGTCCTCGCCGACCAACTGGCCGCCGCCGAGCACCGGTTGCGGCACCTGGAGTACGACGACCTGTCCGTCCGCCGCTCCCTGGCCGTCGCCCATGACGCCCTCGCCGCCTCCGGTCGCCGCTCCGACCGTGACGCCGCGCTCACCCTGTCCCGTATCGGCGCCCTCGACCTGCCCACCTACGGCGTCCCCCTCGTCGCCCGCCTCCTCGGCACCGACGGCACCGACGAGTCCCGCGCCGAGGACGCGCTCGACCGCCTCGTCGACGTAGCCCTGCTGGAGGAGAAGGCGTACGGCCGCTACGCCCCGCACGGCCTGGTCCGCGACTTCGCGCGGGAACTCGCGGGCACCGGCCGCGCCCCCGACATCGCCCGCACCGCCCTGCGCTGGTACGCGGCCGTCGCCGAACGCGCCCTCGCCGCGATCGTCGAACCCGGCCTCGACCTGGAGGACCGCCGCCGCCCGACCGCCGCCCACCCGCCGGAGCACGGGGCGCACGTGCTGGCCATCCCGCCGTTCCCCTCCTCGGAGAAGGCCTTCGCCTGGGGCGAGTCGGAGCTGGAGAACATCGTCGCCCTGGCCGAACGGCACCGGGACACCCCCGACACCCGCACCGCCGCCCATCTCTCCACACTGCTGCGGCTGTTGTCGCCCCTCCTCCAGCGCAGCGGCCGGGTCGCCGAGACCGAGGTCCTCGGCCGGGCCGCGCTCACCGTGGCCCGGCGGCTCGGCGACGAGGAGGCCGAGGCGTGCGCCCTGGGCGACCTGGCCGGACTGCACTTCCTGACCGGCCGGCACAGCGAGGCCCTGGCCCTCAACGACCGGGCCCTCGCGATCTGGCGGCGGCTGGGCAGGGACTCCTGGACGCGCCGCTGCCTCAACAACCGGGGCCTGCTGCTCGACGGCCTGGGCCGGCACGCCGAGGCGGGCGAGGCACTGCGCCAGAGCCTCGCCTACGCGCGGCGGCTGAACGACCCCTTCGGCGAGGCCGTCACCCACAGCAACCTCGGCAATCTGTACGAGCACACCGACCCGCGCGCCGCCATCGAGCAGCACCGCCGCTCGCTCGCCATCGGTGAGGAGATGGACAGCGTGGTCGTACGGCACTCGGCGCACTGCAACATCGGGCACGCCCATCTCACCCTCGGCGAACCGGCCGCCGCGGTGGCGCACTTCGAGGAGAGCCTGCGCATCCTCGGCAGCCTCGGCGACTGGCACGGCGAGTCGCAGACCCGCCTCGGCCTGGTCCGCGCCCTGCGCCTGATCGGCCACGGCGAACGCGCCGCCGCGGAGTGCGCGGAACTCCTGCGCCGCGCGGACGCCCGCGCCGACCGCTACACCGGCGCCCTCGCCCGCCACCAGCACGGCCTCCTGCTGCGCGAACGGGGTCGTATCGAGGAGGCGCACGAGCAGTGGCGGGCCGCTCTGGACGCGCTGGACGGCACGGACGAGAGGGCGGTGCTCCAGGAACTCATCGCCCTGCTCGACGACTCCGGTCCACGGTGATCACTTCGCGTCCGCGTAGCACTCCACGACCGCCGTCGTGAACGGGAACCGCACCGGTGTCTCGCCGAACGTCAGCCGCCCCGCCAGGTCCGACGCCGCTCTGATCGCCGCCACGACCGCCTCCGTCTCCTCCTCGGGACAGTGCACGATCACCTCGTCGTGCTGGAAGAAGACCAGTTCGGCGGCCATCCCCGCACAGGTCTGCCGCAGCGCGGCGAGCAGCAGCAGGGCCCAGTCGGCGGCGCTGCCCTGCACCACGAAGTTCCGGGCGAAACGGCCCCGGGCCCGGGAGTTGGTGGAGGCGTACCCGGGCACCCAGCCGTCCTCGCCGGAAGCGGGCGGGCCTGCCGGGTCGTCCTGCGGGATGCCCGCCTCCTCCGCGTCCTCCGCGCCGGCCGCGGGAGGGCAGGTCCGCCCGAGCCAGGTCCGCACCAGCCGGCCCTCCTCGCCCGCGCGGGCCGCGTCGTCGACGTACGCGACGGCCTTCGGGAAGCGGCGTCTGAGGGCGGCGAGGTTCTTCAGGCCGTCGCCGGAGGTCTGGCCGTAGACCGCGCCGAGCACGGCGAGCTTGGCCTGGGCGCGGTCGCCGGAGAAGGCCCGGTCGGAGACGGACTGGTAGAGGTCGGTCTCGCGCCCGGCCACCTCCATGAGCCCGGGGTCGCGGGAGATGGCGGCGAGCACCCGCGGCTCCATCTGGTCCGCGTCGGCGACGACGAGCCGCCAGCCGGGGTCGGCGACCACCGCGCGCCGGATCACCTTGGGGATCTGCAGGGCGCCTCCGCCGTTGGTGACCCAGCGGCCGGTGACCGTGCCGTGGGCCATGAACTCGGGCCGGAACCGCCCGTCCCGCACCCAGTCCTGGAGCCAGGACCAGCCGTGGGCGACCCAGATGCGGTACAGCTTCTTGTACTCGACCAGCGGCTTCACGGCCGGGTGGTCAAGGGACTCTAGCTCCCAGCGACGGGTCGACCGCACCTTGATGCCCGCCTGCGCGAACGCCTTGACGACATCGGCCGGCAGGTCGGGCCGCACCCGGCGCCCGAAGGCCGCGGACACCTCGTCGGCCAGCTCGGCGAGGCGCCGGGGCTCACCGCCGCCGGCATACCGCTCGCCGAGCAGTTCGTGCAGCACCCGGCGGTGGGTGTCGGCGCTCCACGGCAGCCCGGCGCGGTTCATCTCGGCGGCGACCAGCATCCCGGCGGACTCGGCGGCGGTCAGCAGCCGCATCCGGTCGGGGTGCGCGGTGGTGTCGTGCCGCCGCTGCTGGTCGGCGTAGACCTCGACGAGGTCGGTCAGCGGTACGTGGACGCTCTGCGGCTCGAACAGGGAGGACTGCGAGCCCGGTTCGGCGGCGCGCTGGGGCGGGTCGGGGGGTACGGGGCCGCCGCGCAGGCGGGCCAGGGCGGCGGCGGCCGAACGCGGTTCGCCGTACCGCCCCTCGTGGCCGAGCAGGAGGGTCTCGGCGTCCTCGATGTCGTGGCACCGCTCCACCCGTACCCCTGCGGCGAGCAGGCGCGGATAGACCTCGGCGGTGGACCGCCACACCCACCGCGTCACCTCGGGCCGCCCCCGCACGGCCTCGACGAGATCCGCCTCCCGCCGCACCGGCCCGACGGGCAGCCCGTCGCCCCCGAGGACGGCCAGCTCCACACCACCGTCCTCGACCGGAGCGAGAGCCCACCGATCAGTCACACCAGCGAGTCTGCCAGCCACCACTGACAACGGACCTTCCGGACATCGACGGTTGCCGCGCATGTCCGGGGGTTCGGGGGCTGGGGGCTGGGCGGAGCGCGGGCGCCCGGACGTGGGGTGGGGTGCGGTGTTGGACCGCGGGCATCCGGGCCGGGGACGGCTGGGTTGGGCCACGGGCGTCCGGGCCGGGGGGAGCCGGGTCAAGGGCGTCGGGGCGCGGATGGGTGGTTGGGCCGCGGACGTCCTAGGCGGCGGAAGACTGAACTGGACCGCCAGCATCCGGGCGCGGGCGTTGTCGCGGGACCGCGGGCGTCCGGACCGTGGACGGCTGGGTCGGACCGCGGGCGTCCGGGCCCGGGGGGCTGGGGCGCGGACATCGGGGCGCGGAGGGTTGGGTCGGGTCGCGGGCGTCTGGGCCGCAGGAGGGTGAGTTGGGTCGAGGGCGTCGGAGCGCGGGACCACATGCGCCCGGACCGCGGACGGCTGGTTGGGCCGTGGGCGCCCCGGCCCGACCGGAGACCAGCCGCCCAGCCGGACCACCGGCAGCCGGACCGGAGATCAGCCGCTCATCCCCACCGGAGGTCAGCCGCCCAGCCGGAACCCCCTCAGCCCTCCCCGCCCCCTTCTCCCTGCGTCTTGGCGTACCCCTCCAGCGCCTTCGCGAGAGCTGCTTCCACCGGGGTCTTCTCGATGCCCAGCCCCGACAGCACCCCCGTGCCGTGCTCGAACTCCAGCAGGGCCAGCAGGATGTGCTCGGTGCCGATGTAGTTGTGGCCCAGTCGGAGCGCCTCGCGGAAGGTGAGCTCCAGGACCTTCTTCGCGTCGGAGCCGTAGGGGACGAGTTCGGGGACCTCCTCCGCGGCCGGCGGGAGCGCGTCGGTCGCGGCCTGCCGGACGGCGTCGAGGGTGACCCCCTGGGCGACGAGCGCCGTGGCCGCGAGACCCTCCGGTTCGGCCAGCAGGCCGAGGACGAGGTGCTCGGGACGGCCCTCGGGGTTGCGGGCGGTGATGGCGGCGTTGTGGGCGGACATCACCACGTTGCGGGCCCGGGGGGTGTACCGGCTGAAGCCCTGGTCGGCGTTCAGGTCCGCCGACTCCCTCGGCACGAACCGCTTCTGGGCCGCCTGCCGGGTGACCCCCATGCTCCTGCCGATGTCCGTCCAGGAGGCACCCGAACGCCGGGCCTGGTCCACGAAGTGGCCGATGAGGTGGTCGGCCACCTCCCCGAGGTGATCGGCGGCGATCACCGCGTCCTGGAGCTGGTCGAGGGGCTCGTCATGGACCTTCTTGATGGCCGTGATGAGGTCGTCGAGCCGTACGGATGACGTGATGTTGGGGTTCGTCGTCATGCTGTCAACCTTAGGTTGACGCCGTATGGGTGTCAACCAGAGGTTGCCTCTCCTCTCGCCTACTTCGGTGAGGCCGCCAGCCGTACGGCGAGCCCCGTGAACACCGTCCCCGACACGATGTTCATCCACCGGTTCACGCGCGCACTGCGCCGAAGAACGTCCCCGAGCCGCCCCGCGAGCAGCCCCACACCGCCGTCCCAGAGGAACCCCATGACCACGAGCGTGGTCCCGAGCAGCAGCAACTGCCCCGGGACGTGCCCGAGCGACGGGTTCACGAACTGCGGCAGGAACGCCACGTTGAAGAGGATCACCTTGGGGTTGAGCAGATTGGTGACGGCACCCTGCCAGAAGGCCCGCCGCATCCCCGTCCCGCCGCCGCTCTCCCCGCTCTCGCCCGGCACCGACCGGTCCCGGAACGCCTTCACCGCCAGCCAGAGCAGATAGGCCGCGCCGACCCAGCGCAGCACGTGGTACAGCGTCGGCAGCATGTTGAACAGTGCCGACAGCCCGAGCGCCGCCGCCACCGTGTGCACGAGCATGGCGCAGGCCACGCCGAACGCGGCCATCACCCCGGCGGCGGGCCCGCCCCGCCCGCCCATCGCCACGATGAACATCATGTCGGGGCCGGGGGTGACGCAGAGCGCGAAGGCGGCGACCAGAAACGCCGCGTACAGAGACATGTCCACCATGCGGCCATGCTCGAAGCGGCACGCGCGCGTGGGCGACCGATTTTCGAGGAGTGAGACGATCGCCCCGTGAGCAGGAGCACGAGCAGGAGCAGTGGCAAGAGCGGCAGCAGGAGCGGCAGCAGCGGCGGCAAGGGCAGCGCCACGAACAGTGGCCGGCGCGGCACCAAGGACACCGACCCGACCGCCACCGTCGACCGCGCCCTCCACGCCGCCCTCTACACCGACGACGACACCGCCCTGGACACCGGCGCCTCCCTCCTCGCCGCCGACCCCGCCACGGACGCCGAACTGGCCCGGCGCGGTGCGGAGTTCGTCGCGCAGGCCTGGCGGCGCGGCTGGCAGCCCGCTGACGTCGTACGGATCGTGCGCCGTGAACTGGACGACGCCCATGTGCGCCTCGCCGCCGCCCTGATCCGCGCGCAGGCCCCCGACGACGGCCCGCGCGGACCCCGCTGGACCGCCCAGCTCGCCCAGCTCGCCCAGTTGGAGGAGCCCGGCGAGGACACCGCCCGCCCCGACCGCTTCACGCACGCCACCGCCGTACTGGAGGTGTACCGCCTGCTGCTGCGCCTGCCGGGGCTGGAGCCGCTGGAGGACCCCCGGCGGGAGCACGGGGGGCACAAGGGCGACGCCCGCATGCTCGGCCGTATCCGTGCCCTGCTCGCCAAGGCGGAGGCGACCGGCTTTCCCGAGGAGGCGGAGGCGCTCACCGCGAAGGCGCAGGAGCTGATGGCGCGGCACAGTGTCGACGAGGCGCTGCTCGACGCCCGGGCGCCCGCCAAGGACGCCCCCGGCGCCTGCCGGATCGGGGTCGAGCCGCCGTACGAGCAGGCGAAGGCGGTGCTCCTCGACGCGGTCGCCACGGCCAACCACTGCCGGGCCGTGTGGAACGAACCGTTCGCGTTCTCCACGGTCGTCGGCTTCGAGGGCGACCTGGCGTCGGTCGAACTCCTGTACACCTCACTGCTCGTGCAGGCGCAGTCCGCGATGGCGAAGGCGGAGGCGGCCCAACGGGCGGGCGGCCGCAAGCGCACCAAGACCTTCCGGCAGTCCTTCCTCGCGGCCTACGCCCACCGCGTCGGCGACCGCCTGCGGGCCGCCGCCGAGGCCCCGGTGACCGATGACCTGCTGCCGGTGCTCGCGTCCCGCGAGGTCGCCGTCACCGACCGCGTGGAGCGGATGTTCCCGCGGACCACGACGACCCGGCTGCGCGGTGTCAGCGACGAGGCGGGCTGGACCGAGGGCGCCCGGGCGGCCGACCGGGCGCAGGTCGGCAACCGGCCCCGGCTCAGTCACCGGCCTGAGTGAAGGCGCCGACGGAGGCGGTCGGGTCGGTGGCCTTGCCGTCCTTGCCCTGAACCGGCCCGTACGACCACTTGAAGCTCTTACGGGTGTCCGCTCCCGGCAGGCCGATCTCCAGCGTCGTCACGTCGAGGCTCGCCTCGGCGTCGGCCTCGCCGCGCGTGTACGTGAGGGTGAAGGTGGCGGCCGTGCCCTTGGCCAGGGTCAGCTTCGTGGCCGTGGAGCCCTCCGCGGGCGCGAGACTCGCCGAGGAGTCCCCGGCGTGCAGGTCGACGCCGGGGAAGCCGTCCAGCGTGCAGTCGGCGCTCTGGTTGGTGAGCGTGACGGGGATGTTGCCGGTGTCCCCGGCGGCGGGGGCCACGTTGGCGGGGCCGACCTCCACGTCCATGGCGCCGATCCGGCACGTGGTGCCGTTGCTCGGGCTCGCGGTGGCCTTGTCAGCGCCGGAGCTGTCGCTGTCGCCGGAACAGCCGGTCAGGAGCAGGGCCGCGGCGAAGGCGGTGACGGCGAGGGGGGCGGCGCGCATGTGAAGTCCTCTGATGTGAGCGATCCGGTGCATGGATCATCACGCATCCCCCCACCCCACGGTCGCCCACCCCCCACCCGACACCCGCCACCCCACCCAGACCCCGAGCATCGACGTCGTACGTTCCCCCCGGAGCGGCATGGCGCCATCCTGCCCCGAGCGCTACGCCCCCGCCCTCACCCCTACGACCCCAGCCCCGCCGTCGGCAACCCACTCGGGAGCCCGGTTCCCTCGGCCCGGGTGTACGTCTCCGTGCCGACCGTGCCCGACCACTTCACCTTGAGCTTGGTTCTGCTCACCGACTCGACCGTCCCCTCGCCCCGGTCCGTGTTGCCGTCCGCGCACTTGAGGCGGATCGTGCTCGCGCTCGCGCTGCCGCTGCACACCGTGCCGCCGGTGGCGAACAGCCCGGCCTGGTCGCCGTTGACCAGGAGGGCCACCGCCTTGCCGCCGGTGGTGGCCAGCCAGCTCCCCGCGACCTCGCCGGACGCCGAGGACGACGTACCGCCGGTGGTGGGGGCGTCGGAGGACGGCGTGGACGCGCTGGGGCTGGGCGACGCGTCGTCGTCCGAGCCCCCGCCGCAAGCGGTCAGGACGAGCACGCCCACCAGCCCCGCGGCGGCGAGGCCGGCCCGTCGACCCGACACAGTGCGCGAGAAGATCGCCGAAGTCACTGGAAGCTCCCGAGGTGTAGGTCGGCCGGACGACCGCAGCAAGCTACCAGCACCGCCCGTGAGGGCTACCAGGACGATTTGCGGACACCGGGCAGATGTCCCGCGTGCGCGTGCTCGCGCAGCCCCACCCGGGACAGCCCGAAGGCCCGGAAGTAGCCGCGCGGCCGCCCGTCCACCTGGTCCCGGTTACGCACGCGCGTGGCGCTCGCGTCCCGCGGCTGCCGCCGCAACTCCGCCTGGGCGGCGAGCCGTTCGGCGTCCGTGGAGGACGGCCTGCGGATGATCTCCTTCAGCTCGGCCCGCCGTACGGCGTACCGCGCGACGACCTCCTGGCGCTTCTCGTTCTTCGCGATCTTGCTCTTCTTCGCCATGCCGGTTCTCCCCTCGAATCCTCAGACCCGCACACCGCGCGCGCGGATCCGCGCCACGGCCGCCTCGACGCCGATCGAGTCGACGGTCCTGATCCCCTTGGTGCTCAGCCGCAGCCGCACATGACGGCCCTCGCTCGGCAGCCAGTAGCGCTTGGACTGGATGTTGGGGTCGAAGCGCCGCGAGGTGCGCCGGTGGGAGTGGGAGATGCGGTTGCCGAAGCCGGGCTGTGCGCCGGTCAGCATGCAGTGGGCGGACACGGGTGATGCACCTCTCTCGAAGCGGTTGTGTAAATGGAATTCATTTTCAGTAAGATAGCAGCATGGCACGCAACGAACTCCGCCCTGTCATCAAGCTCCGGTCCACCGCCGGGACCGGCTTCACCTATGTGACCCGCAAGAACCGCCGCAACGACCCGGACCGCATGACCCTGCGCAAGTACGACCCGGTCGCCGGCCGCCACGTCGACTTCCGAGAGGAGCGCTGACCGTGCGCGAGGGAATCCACCCGTCCTACGGCCCCGTGGTCTTCCGTGACCGTGCCGCGAACCACGCCTTCCTCACCCGCTCGACGGTGACGAGCGAGAAGACGATCGAGTGGGAGGACGGCCGCACCTACCCGGTCGTGGACGTCGAGATCTCGAACGTCAGCCATCCCTTCTACACCGGCACCGCCCGCGTCCTGGACACCGCGGGCCGCGTGGAGCGCTTCGAGCGCCGGTACGGAAAGAAGGACTGATGCTCTCCGTCGTGATCGTCGGCGGGCTGCACGCCGACGCGCGCAAGGCGGCCGTCCGCCAGTTGCTCGCCGACGTGCCGGGCAGTGTCGTGCTCCACCACGACCTGGCCACGGCCGCGGCCGGCACCGTCGTGCGGACGATCCGCGACGCCACCGGCATCGTGTCCGCAGCCGAGGCACCCCTGGTCAACGACTGCGCGTGCTGCGCGCTCCGGGACGACCTGGTCCCGGAGCTGCGCCGCCTGGACGCGGCCGGGACGCTGCGCCTCGCGGTCGTCGAGCTGTGGGACTCCGTCGAGCCCAAGGCGATGGCCGAGGTGGTCGCGGCCGGCGGCCTCACCGTCACCGGCGTGATCACCGCGGTCGACCCGGCCCTCGTCCTGCCCTGCCTGGGCAACGGCGACGACCTCGCCGACCGTGGCCTCGCCGCCGCGGCCACCGACCAGCGCACGGTGGCCGACACCTTCGCCCGCCAGCTCGAGTACGCCCCCGTCCTCGCCGTACTCGACTCCCCGGAGGCCGACGAGGAGGACCACGAACTCCTCGCCCAGCTCCACCCGACGGCCCGCCAGGTGCCCGTCCGCGACGTCGAGCCGACCGACGGGGCGGGCACCCGGTACCCGGTACGGCCTTCCGCGCACTCGGCCCTGGCCCGCGCCGCCCTCGCCGGGTTCGACGTGGAGTCCGCCGCGGCCGCCCAGCATCCCGCCTGCGCCCTGCTGCCCGCCGAGGCCGACGCGCACGGCGTCGCCACCCTCGTCTGGCACCGCCGCCGGCCCTTCCACCCGGAGCGGCTGTACGAGGCGCTGGAGGACATCACCTGCGCGGCCGCCCGCAGCCGGGGCCGGTTCTGGCTCGCCGACAAGCCGGACGTGCTCCTGCACTGGGACGCGGCCGGCGGCGCCCTGTGCGTGGAGAGCGCGGGTCCGTGGCTGGCCTCGCTCCCGGACGCGGCCTGGGACATGGTCCCGCCGGTGCGCCGGGCGGCCGCCGCGCTGGACTGGCACCCGGAGCACGGCGACTGCTGCCAGCACCTCGTCTTCACCTCGCCCGGCCTCGACCGCGACGGACTCGAACGGCTCCTGGAGTCCTGCCTGCTCACCGACGCCGAGTACGCCGCCGGCCGCGACGCCTGGAAACGCCTCCCGCCCGCCTTCGACACCCTCCTGGAGGTCTGATGCCTCGCAAGCCCGAGCGCAAGCCCGTCAAGAACCGGCCCAACCCGCTGGACGCGGCCAGGATCACCTACATCGACTACAAGGACACCGACCTGCTGCGGAAGTTCGTCTCGGACCGCGGCAAGATCCGCAGCCGCCGCGTCACACGGGTGTCGGCCCAGCAGCAACGACAGCTCGCCCGTGCCATCAAGAACGCCCGCGAGATGGCACTGCTGCCGTACTCCAGCAGGTGAAGCTATATAGGTAGGCGATTCCCTACGGTTGACGCGTAGGGAATCTCCTACCTATTCTCCTGGGCATGGCCATCACGCACGCCTCCTTCGTCACCCTCCCCGTCTCCGACCAGGACCGCGCCCTGCGCTTCTACACCGACGTCCTCGGTCTGACCGTCAGAGCCGACCGGGACCTGCCCCAGGGGCGCTGGCTCCAGGTGGCCCCGGAGGGCGCGCAGACCGTCCTCACGCTCTCCGGTCCGGGCATGGGCGGCTTCGAGCCCGGCTCGGCCCGGGGGATCATGTTGGTCACGACCGACGTCGACGCGGACTGCGCGCGCCTCGCGGAGGCCGGGACCCCCGTGCAGGGGCCCGACGACCTCCCGTGGGGCCGCATGGCCTCCTTCACGGACCCCGACGGCAACGGTCTGATGCTGCTGACGGAGGCACACCAGTAGGAAGGCCGGCATGACCGCACCGGGAGCCGTCGAGGCCGGGACCACCGAGGCCGACGCGGACCGCGTCTTCGCCGCGCTCGCGAGCGCCGTACGCCGCGAGGTGCTGCGGCTGCTGCGCGACGGCGGCCCCCAGCACGTCCAGGCCCTGGCCGACCACTTCGACATGCGGCGCCCGAGCCTGTCCGAGCACCTGCGCGTGCTGCGCGAGGCCGGCCTGGTCTCCGAGCAGCGCTCGGGCCGGCAGCGCATCTACCGGCTGGAGGCGGCCCCGCTCGCCGAGGTGCAGGACTGGCTCCATCCGTACGAGCGGTTCTGGCGCGGCCGGCTGAAGGACCTGGGCGCCCTGCTCGACCGCATGCCCGACGATGACGTGACATGAGCAACGCACCCGACGACGACCTCACGGTCATCCGCGTCGACCAGTTCTTCCCGCACCCGCCCGCCAAGGTCTGGCGCGCCCTCACCGAGCCCGAGCTGCTCGTGCAGTGGCAGATGCAAGGGGCGGAGGCGTTCCGGCTGGAGGTCGGACACCGGTACACCATGACCTCGGTCCCGCGGCCGAACTCCACCTTCTCCGGCACCGTCGAGGTGGAGGTCCTCGCCTACGAGCCGCAGCGGATGCTCAGCCTCCGGTGGACCGACGCCGACCCGGCCAACTCCGCGGACTGGACCGTGACATGGAAGGTGGAACAGGAAGGGCGCGGCACGCGTCTCTTCCTAGTGCACGAGGGATTCGATCCCGACGACCCCGCTCAGCTCATGGCCCGGACGATCATGGGCGGGGGCTGGCGGACGCATGTGATGCGGGCGCTGGGGCAGACGATGGAACGCATGTAGCGGCCCACTCGTCACATCTGTAACCGCAGGAACACCCCTCGTGCACGTGCATCTGCTCATGCATCTGCACGTGAACAGAGCTATGATCCGGACTAGTTGACCGCTGCATCATTGGCCACAAGGCCACCGCACCACCGGGGAGCGACCTGTGGACCTCGACGTGTACAACGGCATGACGGCCACGGATCTGCGCGGGGTGGCCTGGCAGAAGAGCAGGCACAGCAACTCGCAGGGTTCCTGCGTGGAGTTCGCCCGCCTGCCGGACGGGGGAGTTGCGGTTCGCAACTCCCGCTTCCCGGACGGTCCCGCGCTCGTCTACACCCGCGCGGAGATCGAGGCCATGCTCCTCGGCATCAAGGACGGCGAGTTCGACCACCTCATCGCGGGTTGATCCCCCTCGCCCCCGTGACCCGCGGTGATCGTGATCGCGTGTGGAGTAACGCGCGTAGAACCGCGGCGTCGTAAAACGCCGCGGTGTCTCACTCGGCGGACGCCGTGGCCGGACCCGCGTGCGGCCGGAGCCGGAACAGCGCCCAGACCACCTTGCCGCCCAGCGTCCCCGCCATAGGGTGCCACCCCCAGCTATCGCTGAAGGAGTCGACGAGGAACAGCCCGCGCCCCGACTCCGCGGAGAAGTCCTCGGAGTCGCGTGCCACCGGACTCTCCTGGCTGGGATCGCGCACCGCGCACACCAGTCGCCCCGTCCACCGCATCAAGTGCAGCCGCACGGGCGGGTTCTGCTCGGCGGAGTGCACGCCGTGGGCCGGCATCGCGTGCCGCAGCGCGTTGGTGACCAGTTCGGACACGACGAGGCAGATGTCGTCGAAGTGGTCGCTCAGCTCCCACTGGTCGAGCGTTCTGCGGGTGAACCTCCGTGCGTCGCCCACCGCTTCGTAGCGGGCGGGCAGGGAACAGGAGGCGGCGTCGGACACGGCCGCGGGATCCAGCGGCGGAAGGCCCTGCCGTAACGGCTCGAGCATGGTCGATCCATTCATCCCCATGCGAGGCACTCCCGGGAACTCGCGGTCGTTGCGATGCAGCGGTTGCGCGGGACCATGGTTTCGGATGAGCGATGCAGATGCAAGGTGCAGATGCACGTGCAGGTGACCGAATTGGCCCTACCCGTACCGCTTGTTGGCCATTTTTTCCGCCATCTTCTCCTCTGTTTCTTGCCTCTTCCTCCCCACTGTCTGTCCCAGCCCTGTGCAGAAACTTTGGCTTCTTTCCATATCTGTAATCGGACGAGTACTGCTCGGAGTGTTTTAGTGGCAGACTTCGGCCCCTGAAGACGTTGGGGAGGCTGGCGAACGTGAGCGCGGGAGAGCCCGGATCGGTGGTGCGGCGGATGCTGCTCGGCTCGCAACTCAGGCGACTGCGTGAGGCACGGGGCATCACGCGCGAGGCGGCGGGCTACTCGATCCGCGCGTCCGAGTCGAAGATCAGCCGGATGGAGTTGGGCCGGGTGAGCTTCAAGACGCGTGACGTGGAAGACCTGTTGACGCTGTACGGCATCACGGACGAGCAGGAGCGGGCCTCGCTCCTCTCCCTCGCCCGGGAGGCCAACGTCGCGGGGTGGTGGCACAGTTACTCCGACGTCCTGCCGACCTGGTTTCCCACCTATGTGGGCCTGGAGGGCGCCGCCTCCCTCATCCGCGTCTACGAGGTCCAGTTCATTCACGGCCTGTTGCAGACCGAGGCGTATGCACGTGCAGTGGTGCGGCGCGGTATGCAGGGCGCGAGCGAGGCGGACGTCGAGAAGCGGGTGGCGCTGCGTCTGGAGCGGCAGAAGTACCTGGCCGACGACAGTGGTCCCGAGTTCCATGTGGTGCTCGACGAGGCGTCCCTGCGCCGCCCGTACGGCGACCGCCAGGTGATGCGCGGACAGCTCCAGCACCTCATCGACGTCTCCGAGCGCCCCAACGTACGGCTTCAGGTCATGCCGTTCGGCTTCGGCGGGCACTCCGGCGAGAGCGGCGCCTTCACGATCCTCAGCTTCACCGAGTCCGACCTGACGGACGTCGTCTACCTGGAGCAGCTCACCAGTGCGCTCTACCTGGACAAGCGCGAGGACGTCACGCAGTACGAGAAGGCGATGAAGGAGCTCCAGCAGGACAGCCCGGGCCCGGACGAGAGCCGGGACCTTCTGCGAGGTCTCCTCCAACTCTCCTAGGGTTCTCCCCATAAGATTGCTCAGCGTGCCCAACTGGCGTGTCGCGCACGTACGATGACGTGTGATCAGACCGTGACGTTGATCGTGTGTCTGCTAGTGATTTGGGGATCACATGTCGTCGTACTTCACCGACCTGGCCCAGCAGTACATCGACGGTGAGTGGCGCCCGGGCACGGGCTCCTGGGACATCATCGACTTCAACCCGTACGACGCCGAGAAGCTGGCGTCGATCACGATAGCCACGGTGGACGAGGTCGACGAGGCGTACCAGGCCGCCGCCCGAGCGCAGAAGGCGTGGGCCGAGACCAACCCCTACGCCCGCCGCACGGTGTTCGAGAAGGCGCTCCGGCTGATCGAGGAGCGCGAGGAGGAGATCTCCGAGGCGATCATCGCGGAGCTCGGCGGCACCCGCCTCAAGGCCGCCTTCGAACTCCACCTCGCCAAGGAGTTCCTGCGCGAGGCGGTCAACCTCTCGCTGCGCCCCGAGGGCAGGATCATCCCCTCCCCGGTGGACGGCAAGGAGAACCGCGTCTACCGCGTGCCGGTCGGTGTCGTCGGTGTGATCAGCCCCTTCAACTTCCCCTTCCTGCTGTCGATCAAGTCGGTCGCCCCCGCGCTCGCGCTCGGCAACGCCGTCGTGCTCAAGCCGCACCAGAACACGCCGATCGTCGGTGGCTCCCTGGTCGCGAAGATCTTCGAGGACGCGGGACTGCCCGGCGGTCTGCTCAACGTCGTGATCACCGACATCGCCGAGATCGGTGACGCCTTCCTGGAGCACCCCGTCCCGAAGGTCATCTCCTTCACCGGCTCCGACAAGGTCGGCCGCCACGTGGCCACCGTCTGCGCCGCCAACTTCAAGCGCTCGGTCCTCGAACTGGGCGGCAACAGCGCCCTGGTGGTCCTCGACGACGCCGACCTCGACTACGCGGTCGACGCCGCCGTCTTCAGCCGGTACGTCCACCAGGGCCAGGTCTGCATGGCCGCCAACCGCGTCCTGGTCGACCGCGCGGTCGCCGAGGAGTTCACCGAGAAGTTCGTCGCCAAGGTGCGGACGCTGAAGACCGGCGACCCGCGCGACCCCGGGACGGTCATCGGCCCGGTCATCAACTCCTCGCAGGCGGACGCCATCACGGGCGCCGTCGAGCAGGCGATCGCCGACGGCGCGACCGCGCTGGTCCACGGCACCGCGACGGACAACCTGGTGGAGCCCTCCGTCCTCACGGACCTGCCCGCGGACTCGCCGCTCCTCAAGCAGGAGCTCTTCGGCCCGGTCGCCCTCCTTGTCACCTTCGACGGCGAGGAGGAGGCCGTCCGCCTGGTCAACGACACCCCGTACGGCCTCAGCGGCGCCGTCCACACCGCGGACATCGAGCGCGGGGTCGCCTTCGCCAAGCAGATCGACACCGGCATGTTCCACGTCAACGACGGCACCGTCCACGACGAGCCGATCGTCCCCTTCGGCGGCGAGAAGCACTCCGGCATCGGCCGCCTGAACGGCGACACCATGCTGGACTCCTTCACCACCACCAAGTGGATCTCCGTCCAGCACGGCCGGAGCCGCTTCCCGTTCTGACGTCCCGGGTACGACGGCCGCTCACGGGCCCTTTAGGACCGAACCTGTCCTGAAGGGCCCGTAGCTTCGTGGGTGTCGGGGGGAAGCCCCCCGAGCCCGACGAAAGGCGGCTGTCATGGTCACTCACGTTCCCGCGGAGGAGCACGGCGACGAGCGTGGAGCGCTCCTGTCCTTCCTGGAGGAGCAGCGCGGCGGGATCCGCCGGGCGGTGCTCGGGCTGACGGACGAGCAGGCGGCCGCCGAACCCAGCGCGAGCGAGCTCTCCCTGGGCGGGCTGGTCAAGCACGTCGCCGAGGTCGAGCAGAGCTGGATCGCCCGTGCCAAGGGCGAGGAGCCGGCCGTGCACCGGGAGCCGTCGAACTGGCACGAGTGCTTCGCCCTGGTCGGCGACGAGACCGTCGCCTCCCAACTGGCGTACTGGGACAAGGTGGCCGCCGAGACGGAGGCGTTCGCCCGCTCGGTGCCGAGCCTGGACGACACCTTCCCGCTGCCGGACCAGCCCTGGTTCCCGCCCGGGGGCCGGGTCTCCGTGCGCTGGGTGCTGCTGCACCTGATCCGCGAGACGGCCCGGCACGCCGGGCACGCCGACATCATCCGCGAGTCCCTGGACGGGAAGACCGCGTTCGAACTGGTGGCGCTCGCCGCGCGGTGAGGAAGCCATAACCTGGACCGCATGTCAACGATCCGTCTCCTCGTGCTCGGCGCGGTGCGCCAGCACGGGCGGGCCCACGGCTACCAGGTGCGCAACGACCTGGAGTACTGGGGCGCGCACGAGTGGTCCAACGCCAAGCCCGGCTCGATCTACCACGCTCTGAAGCAGATGGCGAAGCAGGGGCTGCTGCACGCGCACGAGATCGCGCCCTCCACGGCCGGCGGCCCGCCCCGCACCGAGTACGAGATCACCGACCTGGGCACGGAGGAGTACCTGCGGCTGGTGCGGGAGGCGCTGACCTCCTACGACCAGAAGATGGACATGAAGTCGGCGGCGATCGGCTTCATGGTCGACCTGCCGCGCGCGGAGGCGGTGGCGCTGCTCAAGGAGCGCATCCGGCGCATCGAGGAGTGGCGCTCCGCGGTCACCGAGCACTACGTCCCCGAGGACGGCCCGCAGCAGCTCGGGCACATCGGCGAGATCATGAACCTCTGGATCCACACGGCGGACGCCGAGGCCGAGTGGACCCAGGGGCTCATCGCCCGTATCGAGGACGGGGCGTACACCTTCGCGGGGGAGGGCGACCCGTTCGTGGGCGTCCTCGCCGAGGGCGAGGAGAACCCGTACGCGACGGGGGAGCGGCATCCCGAGGACGTCAGCTAATCAAGTTTGACGAGTGCGATCCGTGGCAGTACTTTGGACAGGTAGTCAAGTTTGACTACGTCCTGAGCCCCTGGGGAGGGTGCCCGATGACCGACGTGACCGACGTGATCGTCGCGAAAGGCCTGCGGAAGCGGTACGGCGACAAGGCCGCCCTGGACGGGCTCGACCTGAGGGTCGCGAGCGGCAGCGTCCACGGCGTCCTCGGCCCCAACGGCGCGGGCAAGACGACCCTGGTCCGCGTCCTGTCCACCCTGCTGCGCCCGGACGGGGGCCGCGCCGAGGTGGCGGGCCACGATGTCGAGCGCGCCGCCTACGACGTACGGCTGCGCATCGGTCTGCTCGGCCAGCACGCGGCCCTCGACGAGGAGCTCGGCGGCCGCCAGAACCTGGAGATGTTCGGCCGCCTCCACCACCTGGGCGCCCGCCGCGCGCGCGTGCGCGCGGACGAGCTCCTGGAGCGCTTCGGCCTCGCCGACACCGGCCGCAAGGCGGTCCGCGCCTACAGCGGCGGCATGCGGCGCCGGCTGGACCTCGCCGCCTCCCTGATTCGCGACCCGCAGGTGCTGTTCCTGGACGAACCCACGACCGGCCTCGACCCGCGCGGCCGTGCCGAGGTGTGGGCCGCGGTCCGCTCCCTGGTCGGTGGCGGCACGACGGTCCTGCTGACCACGCAGTACCTGGAGGAGGCCGACCAGCTCGCCGACCGGATCTCCCTCGTCGACGGCGGCCGGGTCGTCGCCGACGGCACCCCGGACGAGCTGAAGGCGCGCATCGGGGGCGACCGCATCGACGTGGTCCTGCGGGACGCGGGCCAACTGGGCGCGGCGCTGGCCCTGTTGCCCGTGCCCGCCGAGGGCGTCTCCGTCGACTCCGACCGCAGGCTGCTCAGCGCCCCGGTCACCGACCGGATGGCGGCGCTCTCCGAGGTCGTACGGGCCCTGGGGGAGGCCGGGATCGAGGCCGAGGACGTGGCGCTGCGCCGGCCCACCCTGGACGAGGTGTTCCTGCACCTCACCGGCGACGAGAACCGAGTGAAGGAGACCGTGTGAGCACGTACGCGCTGACCGATTCCTGGACCATGACCCGGCGCGAACTCGCCCACTGGGCACGGCAGCCGGTGCAGGTCGTCGTCGGCCTGGCCTTCCCCGTGATGCTGCTGCTGATGTTCGGCCACCTCATCGGCGGCGGCCGCGGTGTCGACGGGGACTACATCGACTACCTGGTCCCCGGGATGCTCGCGCTGACCATGGCGTTCGGGCTGGAGGCGACGATGATCGCCGTCACCCAGGATCTCAACAAGGGGGTGATCGACCGCTTCCGCGCCATGCCGATGGCCAACGGGGCGGTACTGGTGGGCCGTTCGGCCGCCGACATGCTCCAGTCCGTGCTGAGCCTGGCCGCGATGCTCGGTGTCGGGTACGCCATCGGCTGGCGGCCGCAGGGGGGCTTCGCCGGACTCCTCTCAGCGGTGGGCCTGTTGCTCCTGTTCCGCTTCGCCATGCTCTGGATCGGCATCCACCTGGCGATGGTCGCCGGGAAGCCGGAGATGGTGCAGGCCGTGCAGATCCTGATCTGGCCGGTCGGCTTCCTCTCCAACGCGTTCGCGACCCCCGACTCCATGCCGGGCTGGCTGGGCACGGTCGTCGAATGGAACCCCCTGTCCCGGACGGCGACGGCCGTCCGCGACCAACTGGGCGGCCCCGGCGGCGAACCGGGGCACGTGTGGGCGGCGGTGCTGTGGCCCCTGGTGCTGCTGACGGTGTTCTTCCCGCTGGCGGTCCGCAGGTTCAGCCGACTGAGCCGCTAGACCACCGGGCGCGGGCGTCAGGGGCCCGGTACCGGGGGCCGGGAGTCGGCGGTCCGGCGGAGCCTAGTGGTGGAAGCCCGTCGCCGCGCTCTTGTCCCTCGTCGACGGGTGCGACTGGCGGCGCAGTTCGGGCAGCAGGCTCTCCAGGTCCTCGACGAACAGTGCGGCGAGGTCGGACGAGAAGCCGTTGCGGCACACCACCCTCAGCACCGACAGGTCCTCGCGGTTGGGCGGGAAGGTGTACGCCGGCACCAGCCAGCCCCGCTCGCGCAGCCGCCGGGACACGTCGAAGACGTCGTACGCCTGGATGTCGGGGGCCGTGGTGAACGCGAACACCGGGAGTTCGTCGCCGCGGGTCAGCAGCCGGAAGTCGCCGAGCGCCTCCACGCGGTCGGCGACCCCCCGGGCCACGTCCCGGGTGGACTGCTGCACGGCCCGGTAGCCCTCCCGGCCCAGCCGCAGGAAGGTGTAGTACTGCGCGACGACCTGCGCCCCGGGCCGGGAGAAGTTCAGCGCGAAGGTGGGCATGTCGCCGCCCAGGTAGTTCACGCGGAACACGAGCTCCTCGGGCAGGGCCTCCTTGTCCCGCCACAGCGCCCAGCCGACACCGGGGTAGACGAGGCCGTACTTGTGTCCCGAGGTGTTGATCGACGCCACGCGCGGGAGCCGGAAGTCCCACACCAGGTCCTCGTCGAGGAAGGGCGCGACCATGGCCCCGGAGGCCCCGTCGACGTGCACGGGGATGTCCAGGCCGGTGCGCTCCTGGAGGGCGTCCAGGGCGGCGCACAGGTCCGCGATCGGCTCGTAGGAGCCGTCGAAGGTGGAGCCGAGGATGCCCACCACCCCGATGGTGTTCTCGTCGCACAGCTCGGCGGCGGCCTGCGGGTCGAGGTGGTAGCGGTCGCCCTCCATGGGCACCAGGCGGGCCTCCACCTCCCAGAAGTTGCAGAACTTCTCCCAGCAGACCTGGACGTTGACCCCCATGACCAGGTTGGGCCGCGCCCCCGGGTACCGGTCGGCGTTGCGCTGCGCCCAGCGCCGCTTCAGCGCCATGCCCGCGAGCATGCACGCCTCGCTGGAGCCGGTCGTCGAACAGCCCACCGCCGCCGAGGGATCCGGCGCGTTCCACAGGTCGGCGAGCATCGCCACGCAGCGCCGCTCCAGCTCGGCGGTGCGCGGGTACTCGTCCTTGTCGATCATGTTCTTGTCCCGGCACTCGCCCATCAGGACCCCGGCCTGCGGCTCCATCCAGGTGGTGACGAAGGTGGCGAGGTTCAGCCGGGAGTTGCCGTCGAGCATCAGCTCGTCGTGGACCACCTGGTAGGCGGTCGACGGCGGCAGGGGAGCGGCGGGCAACCGGTGCTTGGGCGGGGCCTCGGTCATCCCGCCGACCGGGTCGGCCTCGCCGTAGAAGGGATTGACGGACAACGGACGCTCGTCCGGCTTCTCGGGACCTTTGTGCAGTGGCATGGGTGTGCCTCCTGAAGGGATCAACGTCGGTCAGCGGACCGGGGTTCCGTCCGCGCGCAACTGCATCTGCGGCCGCCCCGTCACCAGCAGCCAGGCCGGCAGCGAGGCGATGCACAGCAGCGCGAGGATCGCGGGCGAGGCCACCAGGACGGCGGCGGTGAACAGACTCACCCAGGCCTGCCGGGTGACGGCGAGCAACACGCCCAGCACCCCGGCCGCCACGCCGAGGGCCAGGTGGACGGAGTCCACGAGCGCGTGGGCGCACATTCCGAAGGCGACGCCGACGAACACGGCCGGGAAGATCCGCCCGCCCCGGAAGCCGCAGGAGGCCGCGACGAGCAGCGCCGCCAGCTTCACCACCGCCATCGTGGCGAACTGTCCGGCCGACCAGCCCGTCGGATCGGCCGCCAGCTCGCCGATCTCGTCGAGCCCCTTGAAGAGCGTCAGATGGCCGCCCACGGCCGCGAGCAGCCCCAGGACGAGCCCGCCGACGGGCAGGGTCAGCATCGGGTGCCGCAGCCGCGCGAACGCGCCGTGGACGTACGGGAAGGCGAGCACGGCCGCCATGCCGAGCAGCGCGGCGGCCGACGCGATCACCAGGACTGCCAGCAGATCGCCCCAGCCGGGCTCCCCGAACGGGGGCAGATGCAGGTCGAAGCTCGGGTGGGCCAGCAGGGTGGTCGTCAGCGCGCCGGTCGCGGCCGCCAGCAGCGGCCCGAAGACGCTGTCCCACAGCGCGCCCCTGAGCTGCCGTCCGGCCAGCGCCTCGGAGATCACCAGCGCCGCGGCCACCGGCGTCCCGAACAGCGCGCCGATCGTCGCCGCCTCCGCCAGCGCCGGCCACAGCCCGCCCGGCATCCGCGGGATGAACCGGCGCCCCAGCCAGAAGGCGAGCCCCACGTTCACCGCGATGATCGGGTTCTCGGGCCCCAGGCTCGGCCCGCCCGCGAGCATCAGCGCGGTCGCCAGGAGCAGCCCCGGCAGCACGGCGGGCGGCAGCACGGGTGCGTCCAGACCGGTGGTCGCCGGGTCGGGACCGGCGTGCCCGGGCACCTTCCACACCACCAGCCCCACGGCGATCCCGGTCGCGGTGAGCATGACCAGCATCCACAGCACGGAGTACCGGCCCACCCCAAGCGCGTCCGGAAGGTTGCGCCACAGCACGTGCTGGAGCTGCTCGGCCGCCGCGCTCACCCCGAGGAACAGCAGGCTCGCGCCCACCCCGACCGCGAGAGCGGGGAGGATCAGGGGCAGCAGGGCGCGCGCCGGGGTCGCCGGGGCGGCGGTCGCCTGCTGCGCGGTGTCCTGGGCCACGGGCTCACGATATGCGGACATAACGGACGTGACATCCGGAGGCGTCCGTGCCGGGCTTGCACCTCACGCGACGTGAGGAGCCACCGTGGAGCGCGTACCGAGAAGGGAGCGGACGAAGTGAGCTACTCCGTGGGACAGGTCGCGGGCTTCGCCGGCGTCACGGTGCGCACGCTGCACCACTACGACGACATCGGCCTGCTCGTGCCCAGCGAGCGCAGCCACGCGGGCCACCGGCGCTACAGCGACGGCGACCTCGACCGGTTGCAGCAGATCCTGTTCTACCGCGAGCTCGGCTTCCCGCTCGACGAGGTCGCCGCCCTGCTCGACGATCAGGCCACCGGAAAAGCGGACCCGCGCGCGCACCTGCGCCGCCAGCACGAACTGCTGACCGCCCGGATCGAGAAGCTCCAGAAGATGGCGACGGCCGTGGAGCACGCCATGGAGGCACGCACGATGGGCATCAACCTGACTCCGGAGGAACGCTTCGAGGTCTTCGGCGACAAGGACCCGGAGCAGTACGCCGAGGAGGCGGAACAGCGCTGGGGCGGCACCGCGGCGTACGCCGAGTCGCAGCGCCGGGCCGCGAACTACACCAAGGACGACTGGCGGCGCATGCAGGCCGAGGTCGCCGACTGGGGCGAGCGCTACGACGCCCTGATGGCAGCCGGTGACACCCCGACCTCGCCCGCGGCCATGGACATGGCGGAGGAGCACCGGCAGCACATCTGCGGCTGGTTCTACGACTGCCCGTACGACATGCACCAGTGCCTGGCCGAGATGTACGTGTCGGACGAGCGCTTCAAGGCGTTCTACGACTCCATGCGCCCCGGTCTCGCCGAGCACCTCAGGGACGCGATCAGGGCGAACGCGGCCCGGCACACCGCCTAGAGCGCCTGACCCGGGGCTACTCCCGGGTCAGGACCACCGCCGTGCCGTAGGCGCACACCTCCGTGCCGACGTCCGCCGCCTCGGTCACGTCGAAGCGGAACATCAGCACGGCGTTCGCCCCGCGCGCGCGTGCCTGCTCCACGAGCCGTTCCATGGCCTGGTTGCGGGTCTGCACCAGCGTCTTCGTGAGCCCTCTGAGCTCACCGCCGATCATCGACTTCAGACCCGCACCGATCTGGCTGCCCAGGTGCCGGGAGCGCACGGTCAGCCCGAAGACCTCGCCCAGCACCTCCTGCACCCGGTGACCGGGTACGTCGTTCGTGGTCACCACGAGCACGTCCGGCCGGGGCTCCTGGCCGCCGCCGTATTCGTCAATACCCATGGCTCACAGCTTTGTCCCAGACGGCGCACAGTGCATCCTGGGGACCCCCATGGAACCTGGGCCACCATGGCTGCGTTGATACTTGAGGGCAGCCAGTCCCAGCCCGATCCCCACACGCAGGAGCCACAATCCCGTGACCACGCTCGCGCTCGGCCCCGAGTGGCTCAGCCCCGACTATCTGATCGAGACGTTCAGCCTCCCCGGAATCCTGCTGATCGTCTTCGCCGAGTCGGGTCTCTTCGCGTTCCTGCCGGGCGACTCCCTGCTGTTCACGGCGGGTCTCTTCGTGGCCGAGGGGAACTTCATCAGCCAGCCCCTGTGGCTGGTGTGCGCGCTCATCGTGCTGGCCGCCGTCCTCGGCGACCAGGTCGGCTACATGATCGGGAAGTTCTTCGGGCCGCGGCTCTTCAGCCGCCCCAACTCCAAGCTCTTCAAGCAGGAGAACCTGGAGAAGGCCCACGAGTTCATGGAGAAGTTCGGCCCCAAGGCCATCGTGCTGGCCCGCTTCGTGCCGATCGTGCGGACCTTCGCCCCCATCGTGGCGGGCGCCGGCCGGATGAAGTACCGCACCTTCCTGACGTACAACGTCATCGGCGGCGTGGCCTGGGGCACCGGCGTCACCCTCGCCGGCTACTGGCTCGGCCAGATCGACGCCATCAAGAAGAACGTCGAGGCGATCCTCGTCCTGATCGTCCTGGTCTCGGTGGTCCCGATCATCATCGAGTACCTGCGCGAGCGCTCCAAGAAGAAGAAGGCGGCGGCGCAGACCCCGCCCCAGCAGCAGTACCAGCCGATGGACGACGCGACGACCCAGCTCCGCCGCATCCCCTCCGAGGACGAGCACCGCCAGCCCCCGCAGCAGCAGCACAACGGCTACGACGAGTACTACGGCCAGCAGCCCCAGCCCCAACAGCAGCCCCAGCAACAGCAGCCCTACGCCCAGCAGTACCCGCAGGGCTACGGCAACCAGCAGTACGGCGGCCAGAACCAGCAGTACGGCCAGCCGAACCAGCAGTACGGGCAGCAGAACCAGCAGAACCCCTACAACCAGGGGTACTGACAACCAGGCGTACCGAGAGCCGCCGGCCGGGCGCGCGTCAGAAGCCGCGCGTCCTCTTGGCGGCCCGCCGCTTCCCGGCCCCGCCGACCCTCAGGAACAGCCGGGAGATCTCGGACCCCAGGTTGACCCCGATGGCGATGGCCATCGCCAGGGCCGCCGCCTTCGACAGGGACACCAGCCCCCCGTCGACCTTGCTCCCGGCGATCGACAGCAGCCCGAAGTACGTGGCCGAGCCCGGCAGCAGGGGCCCGATCGCCGCGGTCGTGTACGGCAGCGCGGAGGCGAACCGGTACCGCGACAGCAACTGCCCGAACAGCCCGACCAGCCCCGCCGCCACGGCCGTGGAGGCGACCGGGGAGAACTCGCCGGTGTAGTGCATCGCGCCGTACACGCACCACGCGACACCGCCGTTCAGGGTCACGGCCAGCACGGTGGACCGCTCCTGCTGCAACAGCACCGCGAAGGTCAGCGACAGCAGCATCGACGCCGCGATCTGCCACAGCGGCCGCGACTCCGTCGACAGCGCCTCGTCGGGGTTGAGGTGCGCCCCGAGCTGCACCCCGACGTAGAGCATCACCAGCACGCCCACCACGATCCCCACGAAGAAGTACATGACCTCCAGGAGCCGGGCCGAGGCGGTGATGTAGAAGCCCGTCAGGCCGTCCTGCACACCCGCCACCAGCGCCCGCCCGGGCAGCAGCGCGAACAGCCCACCGGTGATGACCGCGGACGCCTTCACGTCCGCATGGGCCAGCGTGAGCGCGACCCCCATCGCGGCGGGCGGCATCGCGGCGACCGCGAACTGGTAGAACTCCGGCAGCCCGCGCCCCGCGCACAGCCACGCCAGCCGGTCGCCGAGCATCGCGCCCACCATGGCCGCGACGAACACCAGCAGGCCACCGCCGACCAGCACGGAGGCCGCGCCCGCGAGCAGCCCGCTCGCCGAGGTGAGCACCCAGGTCGGGTACGGGTGCCGGTTGCGGCGGATCTCCGCGAGCCGCCGGTAGGCCTCCTCCAGGGAGATCGCCGTCTCGGGGTCGCTGAGGTCGTCCACGAGCCGGAAGACGGCCGCGAGCCGGGTGTAGTCGGTACCGCGCCGCCGCACGGTCCTGGAGGCCGTCACGGGGTCCTCCACGAGCGACGGCTGGTACGAGATCGACAGCAGCGTGAACGTGACGTTCGGCTCGCAGCGGTCCAGGCCGTAGGACCGGCAGACCGCGAACATCGCCGCCTCCACGTCCTCGGCGCCCTCACCGCCCGCGAGCAGCAGCTCGCCGATGCGCAGGGTCAGGTCGAGCACGCGCGGGACGGCCGGGCCGGTGTCGTCCTCGGACTTCTGCACCGGTTCCGGCGCGGGCCGCTCGGCCACCGGCATCCGCAGCATCGTGCGCATCCGGTCCTGCCAGGGCAGGTCCTTGGTGAGACTGACCACCGGCATGCCGCTCGCCGGGGTGAACGCGGGCGGGGCGTCCTTCGCGCTGTACGTACGGGGCGTGTTGAACGCCGACCCCTCCGGCTCGGCGGCCCCCGGCTGCGGGACCTCCAGCCCCTCCGGGACCGCGAACTCCGACGTGGTCTCCGACTCGCCGCCGACGGATCTCGGCACCGCGAGCCCGTCAGGAACGGCGAACTCGGACGTGATCTCGGAGTCGTAGAAACTCCTGGCCTCGTCCGACTGCGGCTTGCGGTGCTCCGCCTCCGTCACTCCGTAACGCTCCCTGAACGACACATTCCGTAAGCCTCAGTATGCGCGGGCACACGAACGGGCCGCACGCGTGCGCGTGCGGCCCGTCCGTGACACGGGGCTCAGTGGCCGCCCTGGTCCTTGAAGCGCTTGTAGGACCGCTCGATCTCGGCCTCGGCGTCGACACGGCCGACCCAGTCGGCGCCCTCGACGGACTTGCCGGGCTCCAGGTCCTTGTAGACCTCGAAGAAGTGCTGGATCTCCAGGCGGTCGAACTCGGAGACGTGGTGGATGTCGCGCAGGTGCTCCACGCGCGGGTCCGTCGCCGGGACGCACAGCAGCTTGTCGTCGCCGCCGGCCTCGTCCGTCATGCGGAACATGCCGATCGCACGGCACTTGATGAGGCAGCCCGGGAACGTCGGCTCGTCGAGGATGACCAGCGCGTCCAGCGGGTCGCCGTCCTCGCCGAGGGTGTTCTCGACGAAGCCGTAGTCGGTCGGGTAGGCGGTCGAGGTGAAGAGTCGACGGTCCAGGCGGATCCGACCGGTCTCGTGGTCCACCTCGTACTTGTTCCGCGAACCCTTCGGGATCTCGATCGTGACGTCGAACTCCACCGGTGACTCCTCCATGATCAACACATAGTTCTGGTGGTTAAGTGTCCCTCACGCAGGTGTGTGATCGCGAAAGGGGCTGGTGGTCGTGCCTGAACTGAGGCCTTGGCGGGCCGCGAGACCGCATGCGGTGCGGGTCGCGAACGCCGTACGACCGCGTCTGGCGCGCGCCGCGGACGCCGTCCGTCCAGGACTGACCCGGGCCACGGACAGCGTGCGGCCGTATCTCGCACGGACCGCCGCCGCTGTGAAACCGCAGGTCACACGGGTTGCCGGGATGGCCCGGCCGAAGACCGTCAAGACCTGGCAGTACACCGCCGGCGCCGCCGGCGCGGGTCTCGCGCTGGCCGCCACCGTGGCGACCGCCGCCGGTCCGTGGGACTCCTCGGGTCAGCGTACGGCCGAGCGGGACCGGGCGGTCGCCCTCGAACGGACGGGTGGCACAGATCACGAAGGCCACGCCGGTACGTCGGCCGCCGGACCCCGCCCCGCCCCGAGCGCCCCCTCCGTGCTCGCCGCACTGGGCGGCTCCGCCCCCACCGTGAAGTCCGCCCCCACCGGAGCGGCCCTGGCCGCCGTCCTGCGCCCGCTCCTCGGCAGCACCGCCCTCGGCACCCGCCACACGGCGGCCGTCGTGGACGTCGCCAGCGGCAAACGCCTCTACGGCACCGACGCCGGCACCGCCCTGACCCCCGCCTCCACCACCAAGATCGCCACCGCGGTCGCCGCCCTGTCCGCCCTCGGCGCCGACCACCGCCTCACCACGCGCACGGCCCTGGAACCCGACACCAATGAGCTCGTCCTCGTCGGCGGCGGCGACCCCACGCTCACCGCCCGCAAGGACGCCGACAACTGGGCGAGCCTGCGCGAGCTGGCGGCGAAGACCGCCGCCGCCCTCAAGAAGCGCGACCTCACCACCGTCACGCTCTCCTACGACAAGACCCTCTACGCGGGCCCCGAGATCCACCCGATCGGGGTCAACGACAACCTCGCCCCCGTCACCGCCCTGATGGTGGACGAGGCCCGCACCGACGACTCCGCCAGCGGTCCCGTCGCGCGCGTGAGCGACCCGGCGGCGGACGCCACCCGCACCTTCGCGCGGTTCCTCGCCGACCACGGCATCAGGACGACCTCCCCCGGCCCCTCCAAGGCCACCGGCCGCGCCCAGGACCTCGCCGAGGTCTCCTCACCGCCCCTGTCCACCCTCGTCGAACGCATGCTGACCAACAGCGACAACGACATCGCCGAGGCCCTCGCCCGCCAGACCGCGATCGCGGACGGGCAGCGCGCCGACTTCGACGGCGGCGGCGACGCCATCCACGACCGGCTGGCGAAACTCGGACTCCCGCTCGCCGGCGCCGACTTCCACGACGGCAGCGGCCTCGACCGCACCGACCGGCTCAGCGCGAACCTTCTCACCTCCCTGCTGGTGAAGGCGGGCGACCCCGGCCACCCGGAGCTGCGCCCCGTCCTGACCGGCCTCCCGGTGGCCGGCTTCACCGGAACCCTGACCAGTCGTTACACCGACGGCGCCGCAGGCGTCGTACGGGCCAAGACCGGCACCCTGACCGGGGTCAACACCCTGGCCGGGACGGTCGTCGACCAGGACGGGCGGCTGCTGGCCTTCGCGTTCCTGACCTCGGACACCACGGACCCGGCGGCCGCCCAGAGCGCGCTCGACCGGACCGTCTCGGCGCTGGCCGCCTGCGGCTGCGGCTGACCCGGCGTCCGCGTTGCCCGCCCGCGCGGCCTGCCCCAAGCGGGAGGGCTCACGTACGGTTGACGCATGACGAGCATCGGTGGTGCCGAGATGGTCGACTGGAATCTCGCGGTGGCGACCGCGACCCGGCTCGTACGGCCGGGCCCCGACGTGAGCCGCGACGAGGCCCGGGCCGTCGTCGCGGAACTGCGCCGGCACGCCAAGGCCTCGGAGGAACACGTCCGCGGCTTCACCCGATTGGGGACGGAAGGCGTCCACGACACTCCCGTGCTCGTCGTCGACCGCCCCGGCTGGGTCCGGGCGAACGTCGCCGGGTTCCGGGAGTTGCTCAAACCGCTCCTGGAGAAGATGCAGGAGCGGCGCGGCAACACCCCCGGCGGCGCGGTCCTCGGCGCCGTCGGCGGCAAGGTGACCGGCGTCGAACTCGGAATGCTGCTGTCGTTCCTGTCGTCCCGCGTCCTCGGCCAGTACGAGACCTTCGCCCCGGCCACCCGCGAACTCCCCGCCGGGGAGAACGGCGGCGGCCGACTCCTCCTCGTCGCCCCCAACATCGTGCACGTCGAACGCGAACTCGACGTCCAGCCCCACGACTTCCGCCTCTGGGTGTGTCTGCACGAGGAGACCCACCGCACCCAGTTCACGGCCGTGCCCTGGCTGCGCGACCACCTCGAGGGCGAAATCCAGTCGTTCCTCGGGGAGACCGAGGTCGACCCCATGACCGTCCTGGAGCGCATCCGCGAGGCCGCCCAGTCGCTGGCCGGCGGCCGGCCCGAGGGCGAGGAGGACGACGACGGCGGGCGCTCGCTCGTGGAGATCGTGCAGACGCCCGCCCAGCGGGAGATCCTCGGCCGCCTCACCGCCGTGATGTCCCTCTTGGAGGGCCACGCCGACTTCGTCATGGACGGAGTGGGCCCGGCCGTCGTGCCGAGCGTCGCCGAGATCCGCGAGAAGTTCCAGCAGCGGCGGGCCAAGGGCGCCTCCCGCCTGGACATGGCCCTGCGCAAGCTGCTCGGCCTGGACGCCAAGCTCCGCCAGTACCGCGACGGCGAACGCTTCGTACGGGCCGTCGTCGACGAGGTCGGCATGGACGGCTTCAACCGCGTGTGGACCTCCCCGAACACGCTTCCGACCAAGTCGGAGATCGCCAAACCGGCGGACTGGGTCGCGCGGGTGCACCGCAAGGCCGAGTCGTGAACCACGTGCGGACGTCGTGAGAGGAATCCGGCCGACGGCAGGCGAACGCCCCTTCAATCACCCGTCCGAGGGACCGTGAGCCATGGGTAGGCGTGCAATGCTCGGGGAACGCCCCGGTTCTGTCACCATCTACACACTCTGAGTGACCGAACCTCGGGGCTCACCCCCCGAAAACTTCATGAAGGGAACCGGACATGGGTCCCCATCCTGCGGTCGCGGCGATACGCCTGGCGGTCCGCCGCGTCCTCCACGACCTCCTCACCGACCACCACGCCTCCGCCGACCTGCCTCCGCACGAGCGACCCCCCTCACCGCTCGTCCTCGTGGCCTGCTCCGGCGGCGCCGACTCCATGGCCCTCGCCTCCGCCCTCGCCTTCGAGGCCCCCAAGCTCGGCCTCCGCGCCGGCGGCGTCACCGTCGACCACGGCCTCCAGCCCGGCTCCGACCTGCGCGCCGAGGAAGTCGTCCTCCGGCTCCGCGAACTCGGCCTGGACCCCGTCGAGTCCACCGCCGTGACCGTCGGCCGCGAAGGCGGACCCGAGGCCGCCGCGCGCGACGCCCGCTACGCCGCCCTCGACGCCGCCGCCGAACGCCACGGCGCGCTCGCCGTCCTGCTCGGCCACACCCGCGACGACCAGGCCGAAACCGTCCTGCTCGGCCTCGCCCGCGGCTCCGGCATCCGCTCCCTGTCCGGCATGGCCGCGGTCTCGGGGGCCGACGGCCGTTACCGGCGCCCCTTCCTCACCCTCGACCGGCAGACCGCCCGCAAGGCCTGCATGGTCCAGTCCCTGCCCGTCTGGGACGACCCGCACAACGCCGACCCCGCCTACACGCGCTCCCGGCTGCGCCACGAGGGCCTGCCCGCCCTGGAGAAGGCCCTCGGCAAAGGAGTCGTCGAGGCCCTCGCGCGCACGGCCCAGCTCTCCCGCGACGACGCCGACGCCCTCGACGCCTGGGCCCGCCAGGCCGAGGCCTCCGTACGCGACGCGGCCGGCCTCCTGGAGTGCGCCAAGCTCTACGCGCTGCCGCCCGCCGTCCGCCGCCGCGTCCTGCGCCAGGCCGCCATCGAGGCCGGCGCCCCGGCCGGCTCGCTGTTCGCCCGCCACATCGAGGAAGTCGACCGGCTGATCACCGGCTGGCGCGGCCAGGGAGCCATCAATCTCCCCGGCAAGGTCGTCGCCCAGCGGCAGGGTGGCAGACTGGTGATTCGGCAAGGCTGAATCCCCGCCCCCTTCCGGAGGGCGACGGACGGCTGGTGTGACGACCGAAAGTGATGCGGGTGGACGCGAAAGACATGGGTGCCGACCTCAAAGAGGTACTCATCACCAAGGAAGAGATCGACGCGAAGCTCGTGGAGCTCGCCGCGAAGATCGACGCGGAGTACGCGGGCAAGGACCTGCTGATCGTCGGCGTCCTCAAGGGCGCGGTGATGGTCATGGCCGACCTCGCCCGGGCGCTGTCCACCCCCGTCACGATGGACTGGATGGCCGTGTCGTCCTACGGCGCGGGCACCCAGTCCTCCGGCGTGGTGCGGATCCTCAAGGACCTCGACACCGACATCAAGGGCCGGCACGTCCTGATCGTCGAGGACATCATCGACTCCGGCCTGACCCTGTCCTGGCTGCTGTCCAACCTCGGCTCGCGCGAGCCGGAGTCGCTCAAGGTGTGCACCCTGCTGCGCAAGCCGGACGCCGCCAAGGTCGCCATCGACGTCGAGTGGGTCGGCTTCGACATCCCCAACGAGTTCGTCGTGGGCTACGGTCTCGACTACGCCGAGAAGTACCGAAACCTCCCGTTCGTCGGTACGCTCGCGCCCCACGTCTACGGCGGCTGAGCGTGGCTGCGGCGTCCGCTGAGCCAACAGAGCCGTCTTTGTAGGACGATCGGGAACCCTTGCGGGTTTCGCGCCGTTGGAGCATGCAGACGGGTCCGCCAGCCCTCCCGTGCGGCTTCGGGCGACGATGCTGGGGTACCGTCAGAAGAACTGTCTTATCAAACTCACTATGGCAGGAGGGACGGGGCGGCACCGCTCCGTATGGATGGACGTGAAGCGATACTTCCGTGGGCCGGTCATGTGGATCGTGCTGGCCGTCCTTGCCGTGGTCGTGTTGATGCAGGTCGTCGGCTCGTCCGGCGGCTACAAGACGGTGGACACCGGCCAGGTCGTCCAGGCGATCAATGACAACAAGGTCGAACAAGCCAAGCTGACCACCGGCGACGAGAACACCATCAAGGTGCAGCTCAAGGACGGCGAAAAGGTCGAGGGCAGCTCGAAGATCCAGGCGAGCTACATCGGCGACCAGGGCGTGACCATCGCCAACACGCTGCAGACCAAGTACCAGGACAAGCAGATCCCCGACGGGTACACCGTCTCTCCGACGAAGCAGAACGCCTTCGTCGGGATCCTGCTCTCCCTGCTCCCCTTCGTCCTCATCGTGGTCGTCTTCCTGTTCCTGATGAATCAGATGCAGGGCGGCGGCTCCCGGGTCATGAACTTCGGGAAGTCCAAGGCGAAGCTCATCACCAAGGACACCCCGAAGACGACGTTCTCGGACGTCGCAGGCTCGGACGAGGCCGTCGAGGAGCTCCACGAGATCAAGGAGTTCCTCCAGGAACCGGCGAAGTTCCAGGCGGTCGGGGCCAAGATCCCCAAGGGCGTACTGCTGTACGGCCCCCCCGGCACCGGCAAGACCCTGCTCGCGCGCGCCGTCGCGGGCGAGGCCGGCGTGCCGTTCTACTCGATCTCCGGTTCCGACTTCGTCGAGATGTTCGTCGGTGTCGGTGCCTCCCGAGTCCGTGACCTGTTCGAGCAGGCCAAGGCGAACGCCCCGGCGATCGTCTTCGTCGACGAGATCGACGCGGTCGGCCGCCACCGCGGCGCCGGCCTCGGCGGCGGTCACGACGAGCGCGAGCAGACGCTGAACCAGTTGCTCGTCGAGATGGACGGCTTCGACGTCAAGGGCGGCGTGATCCTCATCGCCGCGACGAACCGGCCCGACATCCTCGACCCGGCCCTCCTGCGCCCCGGCCGCTTCGACCGCCAGATCGCGGTCGACCGCCCGGACATGCAGGGCCGTCTGGAGATCCTCAAGGTCCACCAGAAGGGCAAGCCGGTCGCGCCCGATGTCGACCTGTCGGCCGTCGCGCGTCGCACGCCGGGCTTCACCGGCGCGGACCTGAGCAACGTCCTCAACGAGGCCGCCCTGCTCACCGCCCGCAGCGACAAGAAGCTGATCGACAACTCCATGCTGGACGAGGCGATCGACCGTGTGGTGGCGGGCCCGCAGAAGCGGACCCGGATCATGTCGGACAAGGAGAAGAAGATCACCGCGTACCACGAGGGCGGACACGCCCTGGTCGCGGCGGCCTCCCCGAACTCCGACCCGGTCCACAAGATCACGATCCTCTCCCGAGGCCGTGCCCTTGGCTACACCATGGTCCTGCCGGACGAGGACAAGTACTCGACCACCCGCAACGAGATGCTCGACCAGCTCGCCTACATGCTGGGCGGTCGCGCCGCCGAGGAACTGGTCTTCCACGACCCGACCACCGGCGCCGCGAACGACATCGAGAAGGCCACGGCGACGGCCCGCGCGATGGTCACGCAGTACGGCATGACCGAGCGTCTCGGCGCCATCAAGTTCGGTGGCGACAACACCGAGCCGTTCCTCGGACGTGAGATGGCTCACCAGCGCGACTACTCGGAAGAGGTCGCCGCGCTGGTCGACGAAGAGGTCAAGAAGCTCATCGAGAACGCGCACAACGAGGCCTGGGAGATCCTGGTCGAGAACCGCGACGTCCTCGACAACCTGGTGCTCCAGCTTCTGGAGAAGGAGACGCTGGGCAAGGAGCAGATCGCCGAGATCTTCGCCCCCATCGTCAAGCGTCCGCCGCGGCCGGCCTGGACCGGTTCCTCCCGGCGTACGCCCTCCACCCGGCCGCCGGTGCTCTCCCCCAAGGAGCTCGCACTGACGAACGGCGCCAACGGCGCGACCCCGGCGATCACCACCGCCAAGGCCACCGCGTCGGAGCAGGCCCCGGACGCGGTTCCCGAGGAGCGCCCCGAGAGCTGACGCTCACCGTCCCGCCCCGGTGACCTCACCGGGCCCGGAATGGATGCCGCGCCCCCCAGGTTTTAGCCTGGGGGGTCGCGGCGTTTTTCGGCCGCGAGGACTCTAGGAACGAGGCACCAGATGACCGACCCCGTGACGCTGGACGGCGAGGGCTCCATCGGCGAGTTCGACGAGAAGCGCGCCGAGAACGCCGTACGCGAACTCCTGATCGCGGTCGGCGAGGACCCGGACCGCGAGGGCCTCCGGGAGACGCCTGGGCGGGTGGCGCGGGCGTACCGCGAAATCCTGGCGGGGCTTTGGCAGGTGCCGGAGGACGTGCTGACGACCACGTTCGACCTGGGGCACGACGAGATGGTCCTGGTGAAGGACATCGAGATCGTGAGTCTCTGTGAGCATCATCTGCTGCCCTTCCACGGCGTTGCTCACATCGGGTACATCCCGGCGGAGACAGGCAAGATCACAGGCTTGTCGAAGCTCGCGCGTCTCGTCGAGGTGTTCGCCCGTCGCCCGCAGGTGCAGGAACGACTCACCACGCAGATCGCGGACTCCCTGATGCGGATCCTCGAGGCGCGTGGTGCGATCGTCGTCATCGAGGCGGAGCACATGTGCATGTCCGTGCGCGGGATTCGCAAGCCGGGCGCCAAGACCACGACATCGGCGGTGCGCGGCCAGCTTCGGGACGCTACGACCCGGGCTGAGGCGATGAGCCTGATATTGGCTCGCTGACCCGATTGTCAGTGGCGCCCGGTACGTTCCCCGATCAGAAGCGGTCGGTCTGATCAGGGGGAGTCATGGTGGGCTACGGGCTGCCGAGCAACCAGACGGTGAACGCCGTCGGCTGCCGTCTTCGGGCGCGGAGCGTGCAGGTGGGCTGCCGCCTGTGGACGCTGGACGGGGACCGCACGGTTCAGACGGCGGTGACGCGGGTGGTGACCACCAAGGTGCGCGAGGTCGTGGACGTCGTGACTGATCACCTGACGTTCACGGTCGCGCCGGACCAGATCCTCAGCACGCCGGACGGATGGATCCACGCGAGGGACGCAGAGGGAACGGTCCTCGCCTGGACGCCCGCGCGCAAGCTGTGCCGGCAGCGGTTGGCCGTCCATCCCGGTTACGAGCTGGGATACCTGATCGGGGCGAGTTGTGCCGACGGGACGGTCGGCCGGAACTATGTGTCCCTGGTCGTCAACGACGAGGCATTCGCCGCGCGCTTCGCAGCCTGTCTGTCAGCGGCGACTGGGCTGGCGGCCCGTGTGGAAGCCGTGACGCGCCCCTCTGGCTATCTGCAGCGTGCTGCGCCGGGGTTCCGCGTGCGCGTGGTCTCGTCGTATCTCGCTGATCTCATGAGGCAGTACACGGGCGGTGACGCTCACCATATGCGGCAGCGATTTCCGCGGGTGGTCCTGCGGGACCGCGAGACCTTCGAGGGGTTTCTGGACGGTTACACGGACGGCGACGGATACAGGTCCAAGACGTGGCGTGGCCGCTTGTTGGTCAGCGCCAATGTGCCGTTCCTCGCCGAGCTCGCACAGGTCATCGGGGCACGCTTCACCCCGCGCCGCGACGGGCGGGCGTCCCATCTCGTCGTGGCCGAGAGCTGGCCCTCACGCGGTACCTTCGAGCCCGAGAAGCACCCTCTGGAACTCCGAGAATCGGGGTGGACCGAGGTGCGTGCGGTGCGTCTGCGCCGAGCAGAGAGCCCGAAGCCGTTCACCCTCTACAGCTACCGACTGGACCCCTACCCGAGCTTCCTGATCAACGGTCATCTGGCCCGGGAACCGTGGTGACGGTCACGCGGTCGACGGTGCTCCCGTGTCGCGGTCGTCGTCCTCCGGGAGTTTGCAGACTCGTTCCAGGAACAGCGCCGCCGCTATGACCGCGATGCCCGCGAGGACCGAGAAGCCGGCGTAGATGGCCTGGTCGCGGCGGGCGGGGATGTCGAGGGACTCCAGGAGGAAGACGCCGGTGCCGCCGTACATGCCGGAGACGAGGGCGGCGACCAGGGCGCTGGCCTGGCCGAAGACGACCGCGCGGGCCGCCATCAGGGGGTCGACGCCCTTCGCCTCGGGGCGGCGCTCGCGCTGGGCCTTGAGGCGGGCGCGCAGGGAGAGCGCCGTGGCCACGAGGACCACGGCGATCAGGGCCAGGACGATGGGGGCGGCCAGCGGGACGCTGGGCAGGGTCCCGATCGAGTTCCACAGGCGGGCGCCCGCCCAGGACAGGATCCCGGCGACGGCGAACACGCCGGCCAGCAGCCTGATGCGCAGCTCTCTCACGGTGCCCCTTCAGCTCCCCCGAGGTCCTTGGGCGGTCCCACGGACAGTGGTCGTGTTGACCTTAACGGCTATTCGGGCAGCCGGAGTTCCAGGTCCCTGCGGGGTTCCACGCCGTTTCGCGCCACGGCGGCCAGGAGGGCGGCGACCGGGCCGCGGCCCGGGAGCTGGGCCTCGGGTTCCACGTCGTGCCAGGGGACGAGGACGAACGCGCGCTCGTGGGCGCGCGGGTGGGGCAGGGTGAGGACCGGGTCGTCGGAGACCACCTCGGCGTACGTGACGATGTCGACGTCGAGGGTCCGCGGGCCCCAGCGCTCGTCCCGCACCCGGTTGAAGGCCTCCTCGACCGCGTGGGCCCGCTCCAGCAGGGAGGACGGGGGGAGCGTGGTCTTCACCACGACGACCGCGTTGAAGTACGAGGGCTGGCTGTCGGCGGCCACTCCCCACGGCTCCGTCTCGTAGACCGGGGAGACGGCCTTGACGCGGACACCGGGCGTGTCCTCCAGGGCGTCGACGGCCCCCTGGAGGGTCTCCAGGCGGTTGCCGAGGTTGGAGCCGAGGGAGAGCACGGCGCGCTTGGGGTTGTGGAGGGTGGTGTCGGCGGCGTCCACCTGCTGCACGACGGAGGCGGGAACCGGCTGTACGGTCGGGTCGCTGTGACCCGCGGCGAAGGACGCGGTCATGCTCGGCTCCGGGTGATGGTGACGGTCACGTCGTCGAAGGGCACGGTGATCGGTGCTTCGGGTTTGTGGACCCTGACCTCGACCTCCTCTACCCGTTCGTGCTTCAGACAGGCCTGGGCGATGCGCTCGGCGAGGGTCTCGACGAGGTCGACGGGCTCGCCCTGGACGACGGCCACGACCTCCTCCGCCACGACGCCGTAGTGCACGGTCTTCGTCAGGTCGTCGTCGGCGGCGGCCGGCCGGGTGTCCAGGCCGAGGACGAGGTCCACGACGAAGGTCTGGCCCTCCCGCCGTTCCTCGGGGAACACACCGTGGTGCCCGCGGGCCTTCAGGCCGCGCAGCGCGACACGATCCACGCGAATCACTCCTGCAGTCGTCGGTGACGGCCGGTCCGTACCGTGTGCGGGCGGTACCCCGGCCTCGAACGAATCTACCTGCGAGCACTGACACGGCCGGGCCACGGGGGCGCGGGCCGGTGCCGGGTCCGGGAGGTTTCACCGGGTGTTTCCCCCGGGGAACCCGGCGGCTCACGGGTTGGTAGCCGCCCATACCCGGGGGTTCGTGATTCCAACCACTTCTTGGTCCCGTCGGGTCAGGACGGGGTCTCCTCGTCCTCGTCCTCGCCGTTCTCGGCCAGCACCGGGGAGGCGTGGTGGGACCACAGCTTCCAGCCCTCGGAGGTGCGGCGGAACACGTTCGTGGCGACCACGAGCTGGCCGACGAGCGGGCCGAGCTCCTCGTCGCCCTCGGGTGCCGGGCCGCCGCTGAGGATGTTCTCGGTGCAGGTGACCAGGGCGGTGTCACCGGTGACGGAGACATGCACGTCGGTGAGGAAGAACTGGATGTAGTCCGTGTTCGCCATGATCAGCGCGTACGACCGCAGGACCTCACCGCGGCCGGTCAGCACGGGCCAGCCGGGGTGCACGCAGGAGACCACGCCGACGTCCGCCGGGTCGTGGTAGCTCTCGTCGACGCCGAGGTCGGCGGGGGTGAGCCAGAGCGAGGAGAGCTCCTCGAAGGCGCCGCGCTCCAGTGCCTCGTAGAAGGCGGTGTTGGCGGCTTCCACCTGTTCCACGTCGGTGTGGGGGGCGCTCACCGGGCTCCTTCCGCGCTGTTGTCCGCGGTGCGCGCCTCGCCGGTTCGCGGCTCGCCGGTGTGTGCCCCGCCGGTGCGCGCCTCCGTGGTGCGCGCTCCTTCCACGGCGCGCGCGACCCGTACCGCGTCGGCGGTGGCGCGCACCTCGTGCACGCGCACGGCCCACGCGCCGGCGTGCGCGGCGAGGGCGGAGACGGCGGCCGTGGCGGCGTCGCGTTCGCGGGCGGGCGGCGGGGCGCCCTGCGGGCCGGCGAGGACCCGGCCGAGGAAGCGTTTGCGGGAGGCGGCGACGAGGAGGGGGTGGCCGAGGCCGAGGAGGCGGTCGAGGTGGGAGAGGAGGACCAGGTCGTGCTCGGCGTCCTTGGAGAAGCCGAGGCCAGGGTCGACGACCACGCGGTCGGGGGAGATGCCGCCGGCCAGGACGGCGTCCACGCGCGCGTGGAGTTCGTCGACGACCTCGGCGACGACGTCGGCGTAGACGCCCCTGACGTTGCCGCCCTCCAGGAAGCCCCGCCAGTGCATGACGACGAAGGGGGCGCCTGCGTCGGCGACGACCGGGATCATCGCGGGGTCGGCGAGGCCGCCGCTGACGTCGTTGACGAGGGCCGCGCCGGCGGCGAGGGCCTGTCCGGCGACGGAGGCGCGCATGGTGTCGACGGAGACGGTGACACCTTCGGCGGCGAGGCCGCGGACGACGGGGATGACACGGCGGAGTTCCTCGGCCTCGTCGACGCGGGTGGCGCCGGGGCGGGTGGACTCGCCGCCGACGTCGACGAGGTCGGCGCCCTCCTCGACGAGGGCGAGGCCGTGCTTGACGGCGGCCGTCGTGTCGAACCAGCGGCCGCCGTCGGAGAAGGAGTCGGGGGTGACGTTCACGACTCCCATGACCGCGCAGCGGTCCCATTCCGGAAGACCGGCGACGCGCCCGCGTCCGCTGTGCTTGCTCATGCGTTCAGCCTAGGCCCCGCGTGGCGACGGAGAAGCGTGTGGCCCGGACGGAAGCCCCCGGGCTGGAGGAGGGGAGGGGCTTCCGTCCGGGCCGGTCCCGGAGCGAGCGGTCAGGCGGCTCTCACGTCCCGCTCCCCGACCACGTGGGCACACGCGCGTGCGGTGTGCGAGCGGCGGCGCAGGAAGCGGGGCAGCGGCAGGGCGAGGTTGACGAAGCCCTCGGCCTGCATGGCGGCGAAGCCGATGCGCGGGAGGTCGCCGGAGGCCCGGTAGACGACGAAGCGGGGCTCCCAGCGGGGCTGGAACTTCGCGTTGAACTTGTACAGGGACTCGATCTGGAACCAGCGGGACAGGAAGACCAGCAGGCCCCGCCAGGCGCGCAGCACCGGTCCGGCGCCGATCTTCTCGCCGCGGGCGAGCGCGGAGCGGAACATCGCGAAGTTCAGCGACATGCGCGTGATGCCGAGCCTCGGGGCGGCCTGGAGGGCGGCGACGATCAGCAGTTCGTTCATGCCGGGGTCTGCGGAGCGGTCCCGGCGCATGAGGTCGAGGGAGGCGCCGTCGGTGCCCCAGGGCACGAAGTGCAGGATCGCCTTCAGATCGCCGTACGGGCCGGGCTGGTCGTCCGCCTTGTGGGCGGTGGCGATGAGGCAGTCGCCGTCGGCGAGGTCGCCGATGCGGCCCAGGGCCATCGAGAAGCCGCGCTCGGTGTCGGTGCCGCGCCAGTCGTCGGCGGCCTGCCGGATGCGCTCCAGCTCGGTCTCCCCGAGGTCACGGACGCGCCGTACCCGGGTCTCGTAACCGGCCCGCTCGATGCGCTTGACCATCTGGCGGACGTTGCGCATCGCGCGGCCGGCGAGCGAGAAATCCGCGACGTCCACCACCGCCTCGTCGCCCAGTTCGAGGGCGTCCAGGCCGGTCTCGCGGGTCCAGACCTCGCCGCCGGTCTCCGAGCAGCCCATGACGGCGGGCGTCCAGGAGTGCGCCTTGGCCTCGTCCATGAAGCGTTCGATGGCGCCGGGCCAGGCCTCCACGTCGCCGATCGGGTCGCCGCTGGCGAGCATCACGCCGGAGACGACGCGGTAGGTCACGGCGGCCTTGCCGCTGGGGGAGAAGACGACGGCCTTGTCGCGGCGCAGCGCGAAGTGGCCGAGGGAGTCGCGGCCGCCGTGCTTGGCCAGGAGCGCCCGGAGTCGCGACTCGTCCTCCTCGGTGAGGTGGGCGGCGGGGTGCTCGGGGCGGAAGGCGAGGTAGATCGTGGTGATCGCGGTGAGCAGGCCCAGGGCGCCCAGGGAGACGCCGACGGTCCACGAGGTGTCGCCCTGGTAGTCGACCGGGCCCTCGAAGCCGAAGAGGCCGTACAGGACGTGCGTGAGGCGATCGGCCAGGCTCGGGTCGCCGACCAAGCGGTGCGGGTGCACGCTGACGATGACCAGGCCGAGCACGAGGGAACCGGCGCCCATGAGGACGAAGTTGGCGAGCGCGCGCCAGCGGCTGCGCGGGTCGGGCAGTGCCCTGAACTGGTCGCGGTGGCGCAGCAGCGGTGCGAGCAGGGCGAGCGAGATGACCGCGCCGAGCAGGGAGTGGCGGTACGTGAACTGCGCCAGCGCGCCCGCGGGCAGCAGTGCCACGGCCGCCCGCCAGGCCCGGCGCTTGTGCCGCCTGAGGCCGTGCGCGAGCAGCAGCAGCAGCACTCCGGCGCTGAGCGAGAGCGCGGCCGCGAACGGGCCGAGCGCGCCGGGCAGCACCTCGGCCAGGGTGTGCATACGGCTGTGCCGGAAGCGCGGGAAGACGCCTGCGGCGATGTCCAGCAGGCCTACGAGCGCGCAGGCTCTGGCGACGAGGACGGGGACGGCCTCGGGGCGCGGTCCGTGCAGTGCACGCCGCAGCCGTGTTGATCGGATCGGAACCCCGCCCGACATTTCCTCATCTGTCCTGACAGACATCGCATCCCGTGGTTCTGCGAGTGACTTTGGATCCGGAGCCCCGATTCGGGCATCCGGCGACATTGCGCCCTCTAGGACGGTGTCTCGTGAGGAGAGGTTCACTCAGCTCCTCAAAGCCGTTTCAAAGGCCGAGGAAAGCGAAAGCAAGCAATGGGTCTCACGAGCAACAACACGCTGGTGCTGGCGGTCCTGGCCGCCGTGGCCGTGTTCGGCGCCACGGTGTGGCTCTGGCCACGGCTGGCGCGCCGGGGCTGGCGGTCCGTCAGCGGCCGTGTCGGGCTGTTGCTCTCGACCCAGCTCCTGATCTTCGTGTCGGTGGGGCTGGCCGCCAACCAGGCTTTCGGGTTCTACGCCTCCTGGGCCGATCTGTTCGGCCGGGAGACCGACATGGGCGTGGTGGTCGACCACACCCCGGGCCAGCGGTCGAGCGGGCCCCTGCGGGTGACCGAGGTCGGTGACGTGCCCGGAAGGGGCGGCTTTCGGCCGTCGTCGGTCGGACAGGTCCAGAAGGTCGAGATCGTCGGCCCCACGAGTCGCATCGCGAGTCCCGCGTACGTCTATCTGCCTCCGGAGTATTTCCAGGCCCGCTATCAGGCGCGCACCTTCCCGGCCGCCGTCGTGCTCACCGGTTATCCGGGCACCGCGAGAGCGCTGGTGGACAAACTCCACTATCCGCGCACGGCTCTGGAACTCACCAAGGACGGCCGTATGCAGCCGATGATCCTGGTGATGCTGCGGCCGACGGTGGCGCCGCCGCGCGACACCGAGTGCGCGGACGTTCCGGACGGCCCGCAGACCGAGTCGTTCTTCGCGAAGGATCTTCCGGAAGCGGTGGCCGAGCACTACCGGGTGGGCAGGAAACCGGGGAGCTGGGGGATCATCGGGGACTCCACGGGTGGCTACTGCGCGCTGAAACTCGCCATGCACCACCCCGCGGTGTACGCCGCGGGGGCGGGCCTGTCGCCGTACTACAACGCGCCCGTGGACGCGACCACGGGCGATCTCTTCCAGGGCGACAAGGCGTTGCGCAACCGCGCCGACCTGTGGTGGTGCCTCAAGCACCGGCCCGCGCCCGACACCTCACTGCTCGTCAGCAGCAGCAGGGCGGGCGAAGCGAACTACAAGGACACGTTGAAGTTCATAGAGCGGGTGAAGGCGACGGAAACGACACGGATCTCGTCGATCATCCTCGAAAGCGGCGGCCACAACTTCAACACCTGGCGGCGGGAGATCCCGGCGACCCTGGAGTGGGTGAGCGGGCGGCTCGGCGGCGACGAGCGGGCGCCGAGCGACCGTTGAGTGATCAATACGGCGAATTCGGCGGGTGTTCCGATTCCTGATGTCGTGTGAACAGTGCGGGGTGGCTGTGTTTTTACGGGGCGGGGCACCATGGTTCGCCTACGCGCGGTAAGTTTCTGGCCATGCCACGTGGACGTCACCGCCATTCCCCGCCTTTGCACAGGCTGCTTCCTCCGTCGGCGATCGCAGGCGTCTCCCTCGTCTGCGCCTTCGGTCCCTGGGTGTTCTCGCAGCAGGCCGTGCTGCGCGTGATAGCCGCGGTCGCCGCGGCGGTCGCGGTGGTCGGGGCGGCCGTCATGCGCCGTTGGGACGCGCAGGCGGGCAAACAGGTCGCCGACCTCACGCGTGCGCGTGCGAGCGACGAGTGGCGGCACGAGGAGCGGGTCGCCGAACTCGAGACCGACCTCGAGGAGTCGCGGGAGCTGCGCGTCAAGCTGGAGCAGCGGCTGCGGGCGAAGCGCGCGGAGCTGGCGGGCCTGCGCAACGAACACGCGGCGCTGCTGCGGCGGTACGCCACGGCGGAGACCGAGCGGGCGAGCGCCCTGGAGGGCCGCCGGCTGCTGGAGATAGAGGCCGCCCCCGCGCGTGCGCTGCCGCCGGGGGAGTCGGTCGACGCGCAGGCCGAGGCGGTGGCTGCCGAGGACGGGCCCGCGAGCGGGACCGGGACCGCGGTGGGGGCCGAGGACCTGGAGACCGCGAAGGTCGGGGAGGCCGCGAAGGCCGAGGAGTCCGCGGAGAGTTCGGACACCTCGTCGGACGCCTCCTCGGATGCCTCCGAGGAGGACCCGGAGCGGCCCGCGATCTTCTCCCCGGAAGGTTCCCGGCTGTTCCTGCGGGCGAGCGCGGCACTGAAGCGGCTCGACGAGGGCGGCGACGGAGCCGTCAGGACGAAGCCCGAGACGAAGACCGAGGCGAAGCCCGAGAAGAAGGCCGAGGCCGACCTCGGGCCGGAGACGGGCGGCAAGGACCAGGCCGACTCCACGGAGCAGCCGGCGAAGGCCGGTTCCGCCGCGGCGAAGACGGCCGGTACCCGGGCGGAGGCCGCGCAGGAGGACGAGGCGCGGGGGAAGCCCGAGGCGGTCGACGGGCATGAGCACGCGGCCGCCTCCACCACGGCGAGAGCCACCTCCCCGCGGCAGCAGCCCGCCGGGCACTTCATCGCTCCGACCGCGGTGGCGGTCGTGCCCTCGGCGCCCGTGCGGCGCCCGCGGGTCGAGGGCGGGTTCGACTTCTTCGGCACGAAGCCGGGGGCCTCGCGCGACGCGCTGGAGGCCGTGCAGAACGAGGACCTCGCCGACGTCGTCGGCCAGGAGGCCCTCGCCCTGCACAAGGCCGAGTCGGAGGCGGAGTTCAAGCCGGCCGACGAGGAGTCGCGGGGCATCGGCCAGGTCATCGACCTGACGGCGCACGACGAGACGGAGCAGATCGACCTGCAGGGGCTGCGCAGCGCGGTCTCCTGACGGACGTACGGCTGCTCGCGAGGGGCACGGTCAGACCATCCAGCGGTCGGGCCGTGCCCCTTTCCGTCCCGTCCGCGACCTCTCCGCCTGCGCCCCGAGCAGTTCCGCGGCCTCCTGGGCGTCCCTGAGGCGGGCCGTGACGGTCTTGTTCGCCCCCGTGTCCACCTGCACGTCCGCGACCCGCCACAGCCGCTCCCAGGGCCCCTGGGTGAGCCGTACGCTCTGGACCTTCGCGTGCGGGACGAGCGCCAGGCTCCGGCGCAGCAGCCCCTGCCGCGAGGCGAACACCGCGTCGGTGACGGCGAGTCCGTGGCCGCGCCACCACACGGGCACGCACCGTCCGGCCCGCCGCGGGGGCCGTGACAGGGCCGACGCGGGCGGTACGACGACTCCGGGCAGCACGCGCGCGACGACCGCCTCGGCGACCTCGCGCGGGGCGACGGGCACCAGCACGGAGTTGGACGAGCCGGCGACGTCCAGCTCGACCCGCACCCAGTTGCGCCGCCGCCACAGCAGGGGCTCCACGATCCGTACGGTCTGCACGCGTCCCGGCGGCACCGTCTCGTGGGTGCGGTCCAGGAGCCCGTGGTCGATGCGCAGCCCGTCCGGGGACTCGCCCACGGTCCAGTCGTACTCGGTGACGAACCGCCCCACGCTGCTCGCGCCCGCCGCGCCGAGCAGCGGTACGGCGGTCGCGAGGACCGTCCACAGGCTGTGGGTGGCCCACCACAGCAGCGACGGCACGACGAGGGCGGCGACCAGGCTGAGCCAGGTGGCGCCCGTCAGCACGAGGGAGAGCGCGAGATCGCGCGGAGGCGTGCGCAGCAGCTCGCGCGCCGGTGCCTCACCGACCTCGTGCGCGGTCTCGGGGGCGAACCCCGCGGCGCGGGCGAGGAGTTCCGCGCGCAGCGCCCGCGCCTCGCGCTCCCCGAGGAAGGCCAGTTCGTCCTTCTTGTCGGTGCCGACGACGTCCAGGCGGAGCTTGGCGACGCCCGCCACGCGCGCGAGGAGCGGCTGGGTGACGTCGATCGCCTGGATCCGCTCCAGCCGGATGTGCGCGGTGCGCCGGAACAACAGGCCGGTCCGGATGCGCAGTTCGGTGTCGGTGACCGCGAAGTGGGTGAACCACCAGGTGAGGAAGCCGTACAGAGCGGCGGCCGGGACGATGACGGCGAGGGCGAGCAGCAGCGTGGTGGTCGTCAGCCGGGTCAACTGGCGCTGTGCCTGGTCGGGGTCGTGCACCGCCCACCCGATGACGACGGCGACCGGCGCCCACGCCCGCCTGAGCGGCGTTATGGGATGCAGCCGCCGCTCGGCAAGACGTGCCTCGTCCGGCTTCTCCTGTACGGCGTCGTCGACGCCCGGCGCCGTCACAGGCCCGCCGATCGGGCCTCGCCGAGTTCGGTGAGCCGGTCGCGCAGCCGCTCGGCCTCGGCCGGGTCGAGGCCCGGGATGGTCGCGTCGGTCGCCGCGGCGGCGGTGTGGAGCTGGACGCTGGCCAGCCCGAAGTGCCGCTCCACCGGCCCGGAGGTGACCTCCACGAGCTGCATCCGGCCGTACGGCACGACGGTCTCCTCGCGCCACAGCACGCCCCGGCTGATCAGCAGGTCGTCGGCGCGCTCGGCGTAGCGCCAGGACCGCCAGTTGCGGCCGAGCAGCACCCAGCCCCAGCCGGCCAGGGCGAGCGGCAGCAGCGCGAACGCCGCCCAGGGCGCCCCGCACAGCAGGCCGAGCAGCACCCCCAGGCCCACCGCGAGCAGTCCCAGCCACACCACCAGCAACAGCCGCCGCATCCGCAGCAGCCCCCGCGGCAGCCCGGTCCACACCGGTTCGGCCCCGGCGACTTCCGTGTCCTGCCCGCTCCCCGTCTCCATAAGGCCAGCGTACGTAGGTCAGACTGTGTCCATGACTCCTACGACGGAGACCACGGTCGGCATCGGCGGCGCCGCGGAGAGCACCGACATGGTGCTCAATATCGGACCGCAGCACCCGTCCACGCACGGCGTGCTGCGTCTGCGGCTGGTCCTGGACGGCGAGCGCATCATGAGCGCCGAGCCGGTGATCGGCTACATGCACCGGGGCGCCGAGAAGCTCTTCGAGGCGCGCGACTACCGGCAGATCATCATGCTCGCCAACCGCCACGACTGGCTGTCGGCCTTCTCCAACGAGCTGGGCGTGGTCCTCGCCGTGGAGCGCATGCTCGGCATGGAGGTCCCGCAGCGGGCCGTGTGGACGCGCACGCTGCTCGCCGAGCTCAACCGGGTGCTGAACCACCTGATGTTCCTCGGCTCGTACCCCCTGGAGCTGGGCGGCATCACCCCGGTCTTCTACGCGTTCCGGGAGCGGGAGGTCCTCCAGAACGTCATGGAGGAGGTCTCCGGCGGCCGGATGCACTACATGTTCAACCGCGTCGGCGGCCTCAAGGAGGACCTGCCGGCCGGCTGGGCCACGCGTGCGCGTGCCGCCGTCTCCGCGGTGCGCTCGCGCATGGACCGCTTCGACGACCTGGTCCTCGGCAACGAGATCTTCCGCGGGCGCACCCGGGACGTGGGCGTCCTCGCCCCGGGGACCGTCCACGCGTACGGCGTCAGCGGGCCCGTCGCGCGCGCCTCGGGCGTCGACTTCGACCTGCGCCGCGACGAGCCGTACCTCGCCTACGGGGAGCTCCAGGACACCCTGAAGGTGGTGACCCGCGAGGAGGGCGACTGCCTGGCCCGCTTCGAGGTCCTCCTTGAGCAGACCCACAACGCCCTCGACCTCGCCGACGCCTGCCTGGACCGGCTCGCCGAGCTGCCGCCCGGGCCGATCAACCAGCGCCTGCCCAAGGTCCTCAAGGCGCCCGAGGGGCACACGTACGCGTGGACCGAGAACCCGCTCGGCATCAACGGCTACTACCTCGTCAGCAAGGGCGAGAAGACCCCGTACCGGCTGAAGCTGCGCTCGGCCTCGTACAACAACATCCAGGCGCTCGTCGAGCTGCTGCCCGGCACGCTGGTCGCCGACATGGTGGCGATCCTGGGGTCACTGTTCTTCGTGGTCGGGGACATCGACAAGTAGGGCGTCGACCAGGGAGCCGACCAGGGAGCCGTCCCCCAGCGGGCCGTCGACGCCGACCGGCTGGAGCAGCCAGCCGAAGTCGCCGAGTCCGCCCGCCGCGGTGAGCTCGGCGGCCTCCCCGGCGCGCGCGAGGGCGCGTACGTACTCCGCCGGATGCGTGGAGGCCAGTGCGAGCGGGGGGCGTGCGCCCGTGATGCCCAGAGCGCGCAGAACCTCGCGCTGGGTCAGCACCCGCCCTCCGGGGAGCGCGCACGCGTCCAGCGCCACATGGGCCGTGAGGTCGCACGTCCCGTCCGGTACGGGGGCGCACTCGCGGCCCGCACGGAAGCCGGTGAGCGTCCCGAAGAGGGGGCGCGTGGAGGCCGTGTGGGCGTAGTCGACGGCCACCGCGAGGCCCCGCCCGACCGACGCGAGCGCCGCCGCCCACGCCTCGTCGCGGGGCAGGCCGATCTCGGCGCGCAGCCCTTGCTCGGCCGACAGCGGCCACCATCGCTCCAGCCACCCGGCCTCCGCCCCGGCGACCGGCTCCCCAAGACGTTCGCGGCCGTCACGGCGTACGAGAACCCGCCGCGGCACACCCGAGGAGTCCGTCTCGGCGATCTCCACGGGTACGTTGTCCAGCCATTCGTTGGCGAACAGCAGGCCGGTGACGTCCTCCGGCGGCGCGGCCCGCCACTCGATCCGCTGATCGAGCCCGGCGGGGCGGTCGGCGACCTCGACGGCGTGCACGCGCGTGCGGGCGTTCACCTCCGCCGGCAGGGCGGCGAGGACGCCGGTGGCCAGCTCGCCGCGTCCCGCGGCCATGTCGACGAAGTCGAGCCGGGCCGGCCGGCCCAGCGCCTCGTCGAGGCGGCACAGCAGCCGGGCCACGGCCACCGCGAACAAGGGGGAGGCGTGCACGGACGTACGGAAGTGCCCGGCGGGCCCCTCCGGCCTGCGGTAGAAGCCCTCCGGGCCGTAGAGGGCGGCCTCGGTGGCGGCCCGCCAGCCGGTCCAGCCGTCCGTCGTGTCATTGGTCACGCGGTCAGGCTAGGCGCACCGGTGAACAGGGCCTCCACCTTGGGGAGTACGCGCGGGCGGTACGGATCGGTCCTCCGGTTGACCCCTGCACACATCACGCTTCCCTACGCTGGGTTACGTGCAGCGCCTCTATGACTTCCTCCGCAGGCACCCGACCGGGGTCGACGTCTTCTGGGCCGTCTTCCTGCTCGGGATCTCGCTCGTGAGCGAAACCGCCCGCGGGGAGGCCCGGGGGACCGAGTCCCCGCTGGCGATCGTCCCGGTCGTCGTGCTGCTGTGCGTGGTGATCGCACTGCGCCGGCGCATGCCGGAGCGCATGCTGCTGCTGGCCATCGCGCTCGGCGTGGCGCAGGTCGCGCTGGACGTGGAGACCACGACCGCCGACTTCGCCTTCCTGGTGATCGTCTACACCGTGGCCGCCACGGGCACCCGCTGGGCGTCCCGGCTGGCGCTGACGGTCGGCCTGTGCGCCGCCCCCGTCGCGCAGTTGCGCTGGCCGAACGAGAACTCCGGCGTGCTCGGCAGCGTCGCGATCATGGTCTTCCAGACCGTGCCGTTCGCCCTGGCCTGGGTGCTCGGCGACTCCATCCGCACCCGCCGCGCCTACTTCGCGCAGTTGGAGGAGCGCAACGCCCGCCTGGAGAAGGAGCGCGAGGCGCAGGCCAAGGTCGCCGTCGCCGCCGAGCGCGCCCGGATCGCCCGCGAACTGCACGACGTGGTCGCGCACAACGTCTCCGTCATGGTCGTCCAGGCCGACGGTGCCGCCTACGTCCTGGACGCCGCGCCCGACCAGGCCAAGAAGGCCCTGGAGACCATCTCCTCCACCGGCCGTCAGGCCCTCGCCGAGATGCGCCGCCTGCTGGGCGTGCTGCGCACCGGCGAGCACCAGGAGGGCGGCGAGTACGTCCCGCAGCCCGACGTCGAGCAGATCGAGGACCTCGTCGAGCAGTGCCGGGGCTCCGGGCTCCCCGTCGACTTCAAGATCGAGGGCACCCCGCGCCCGCTGCCCAGCGGCGTCGAGCTCACCGCGTACCGCATCGTGCAGGAGGCGCTCACCAACACGCGCAAGCACGGCGGGCCGAACGCGGGTGCGAGCGTGCGCCTGGTCTACTTCGACGACGGCCTCGGCCTGCTCGTCGAGGACGACGGCAAGGGCGCCCCGCACGAGCTGTACGAGGAGGGCGGTGCCGACGGAGCGGGCCACGGCCTGATCGGCATGCGCGAGCGGGTCGGCATGGTCGGCGGCACCCTGGACGCGGGCCCCCGTCCCGGCGGAGGATTCCGCATCAGCGCGCTGCTCCCGCTCAAACCAGCGCATTGACGCCGACACGCGCCCCCTGTTGACACCTGTCACGCCCCCTGGTGAGACCCCGTACGAACCCTAGGAAACGGAAGAGGCCCCATGACGATCCGCGTGATGCTCGTCGACGACCAGGTGCTGCTGCGCACCGGGTTCCGGATGGTGCTCGCAGCCCAGCCGGACATGGAGGTCGTCGCGGAGGCGGGGGACGGTGTGGAGGCCCTCCAGGTGCTGCGCGCGACCGCCGTGGACGTGGTCCTGATGGACGTGCGCATGCCGAAGCTCGACGGCGTGGAGACCACCCGACGCATCTGCTCGGAGCCCGACCCGCCGAAGGTGCTGATCCTGACCACCTTCGACCTCGACGAGTACGCCTTCTCCGGGCTGAAGGCGGGCGCCTCCGGGTTCATGCTCAAGGACGTGCCCCCCGGCGAACTGCTCACCGCGATCCGCTCGGTGCACAGCGGTGACGCCGTGGTCGCCCCCTCGACGACCCGGCGCCTGCTCGACCGGTTCGCCCCCATGCTGCCCACCACCGGCAAGGAGCCCCAGCACGCGGAGCTGGAGCGCCTCACCGGCCGTGAGCGCGAGGTCATGGTGCTGGTCGCGCAGGGGCTGTCCAACGGCGAGATCGCGGCCCGGCTGGTGCTGTCCGAGGCGACCGTGAAGACCCACGTCGGCCGCATTCTGACCAAGCTGGGTCTCAGGGACCGGGTGCAGGTGGTGGTCCTCGCCTATGAGACGGGGCTGGTGCGGGCGGGCGGCCAGGGCTGAGACACGGCCCGGACCGGGCGGCTCGGGGCGACCGTGAAGACCCGCGTCGGCGGGCGTCCTGACCAGGCTGGGTCTCAGGGACCGGGTGCGCACGACCCGGCCGGGCGGCCCGGGCTACCGCAGGATCCCTTCCAGGAAGTCGCTGCCCAGCCGCGCCACCACCGTGACGTCGAGCTGGTGCAGGACGTACCGGCCGCGGCGGCGGGTGGTGAGCAGGCCCGCCTTCTTGAGGACGCTCAGGTGGCGGGATATCTCCGGGGCGGTCATGCCGTGCACCTGGGCGAGCTCGCTGGTGGTGTAGGCGCTTCGGGCCAGATGACGGCACAGGCGCATCCGCACCGGATGGGAGAGCGCGCCCAGCCGCAGCGCCAACTGCTCGACCGAGGGCGGGGAGGCGAGCTCGGGGGAGCCGACCGGGTAGTGCAGGGCGGGCTGCCAGCCGTACCGGTGCAGGACGCTCAGGTGCGGCCAGCCCAGGCTCGTCGGGACCAGCAGCAGACCGCCCTCGGCGGTGGCGCTGTGACCGGTGCCGAGCTTGTCGACCGTGATGCGGCCGGCCGCCTCGTCGAGCGTGACCGCCGGTGACACCGCGGTCAGCGCCTCCGCGAGGCCCTTGCGGCGCAGCAGCTCCGTCTTGTGGCGGGCGTCCGCCGCGAGCTGGTGGCGCAGCCGCGACCAGGTGTCCGCGAAGAACGCCTCGTCGCAGTCCTCCACGAACTGCCGGAACCAGGCCCGGATCCGCGGCGGGTCGGCCAGCAGCCGCTCGGCGAACCGCACCTGCCGCGGCCCGCGCGAGGCGGCCAGCTCCAGGGCACGCCGGTGCAACGCGCTGTCGGAGAGCACGCTCGGGCCGTGCGAGCAGTACGGCAGCGCGCAGGTGAACTCCAGGGCCGCGTCCACGAACTGTTCGTCCGTCAGCTTGTCGAGCAGGTCCAGGTCCTCGGCGATGCAGGACCCGGGGAGCGTGCTCCGGCCCGCCACGCCGGCGAACGGCATGAACAGGTCCGAGAACGTCGTCCGCCACAGGAAGTCCGCCTCGCACATCCGGTCGGCGAGGTGCGGGTCGAGTCGCGCGGTCACGCCCGTCACCCAGGCCTGGAGTCCCGGATGGTGCCCCGGCTCGGCCAGCGCGTGCAGCGCCATGCCGAGCTCGGCCAGGGGCGAGGGCACGACGGCGACCCTCTCCGGCCGCAGCCCCGCGATGTCGATGCGCACGCTCATGACCTCATGGTGCACCCCGCCACTGACAACGCCGTCGCCGATTGACGGGGGGCGTCAATCGACGCGACGCGGCCGCCGCGGCGGCGCAGCCTGGGAGCCATGAGCATCACCCAGCAGCACCTCCTCGACACCTACCGCGCCCGGCACCTCGGCGACCCCGTCCCGCCCGCTCCCGGCACCCACGACGTGCGGACCGTGCGCGAACTGCGTGCGTACCGGCGGTTCCGGGCGGTCCTGGCGGGACGGCCCGCCCGGGGCCGGGTACGGCACGCGCTGCGCCGGTGGCTGCAACGGCGGACCGGCCCCGGTTGCCGACCCACCGGCGACGTCCTTTAGCTGCCGGAGCTGCCGGTCTCCCGCAGCCTGGCGGCGAAGTCGGCGGCCGCCGCCCGCACGTCGGCCGCCGTCCACTCCAGGGCGGCGGCACGGACGTAGACCTCGGTCATGGACAGGCCCGGGCCCTTCTCGTCCCAGGCGTTCACGAACAGGGCCGTGCCCGTCTCCTCCGACTGCCGGATCGCCGCCTCGGAGCACTCGTCGACGCCGTACGGCAGCCAGACCTGGAAGTCGCAGGTGTGCGGCACCTCGGGACGGACCCGCGCCCACCCGATCCCGGCCTCGTCGAAGCCCTCGCTCAGCGCGGCCGCCACCACGCGCGCGTGGGTCACGTACTCGGGCAGCCTGGGCAGCTCCTGCTCCAGACCGGCGAGGGCCGACAGGACGGTCGGGAACTGCTGGAAGACCGCGCCGCCGTACCGGTGCCGCCAGGTCCTCGCCTCCTCGACCAGGCTCCTCGGACCGGCGAGCGCGGCCCCGCCGAAGCCCTGGAGGGACTTGTAGAACGACACGTAGACGCTGTCCGCGAGGTCCGCGATCTCGGCCAGCGGGCGACCGAAGTGGACGGTGGTCTCCCACAGGCGTGCCCCGTCGAAGTGCACCACCGCGTCCCGCTCGCGCGCCGCCTCCACGAGCTCGGTGAGCTCCTCCCAGGTGGGCAGCAGGTAACCGGCGTCCCGCAGGGGCAGTTCCAGCATCAGCGCCCCGAAGGGCTCCTCGAAGCCCCGTATCTCGTCGGCCGTGGGCTGCCGCGGTTCGCTCGTCACATGCACCGGGCGCAGGCCGGACACCTCCCGGAACGCGTCGCGTTCGTGCACCTCGGGGTGGGCCAGCGCGTGCAGGGCGACCGTGGGGTTGCCGGTGCGGCCGGCCCAGCAGCGCAGCGCCACCTGCTGGGCCATCGTGCCGGTCGGGAAGAAGGCGGCGGCCTCCTTGCCGAGCAGTCCCGCGACCTTCTCCTCCAGGGCCGCGACGATGCCGTTGCCGTAGATGTCGGACGGCTCGTCCAGGTCGTGGAGGGCGTCCGCCCCGTCGAGCAGCGCGAGCCGCTCGCGCAGGGGTGCGAGCAGTCCGAGGCGGGCCAGCGTGCGGTCCGCGCTCCGGTAGGCGCTGATGCGCCGTACGCGGCGGCGCCGGAGCCGTTCCTCCTCCGTGACCTGCTCCGGCTCCTCGGGCGTGACCTGCTCCGGTCGTCCCCCGTCGGCCGTCTGTCCGGCCCCTTGCTCGTCTTTGTCACTCATGCGCGGATCATCTCGTGCGCCCCGGACCCCGGGCACGCCCATTTCCGCACTCCCGGCCCACGGAAACCCACAGCCTGTGGACAACCGGACGCCCCTCGAACCGATCGCGTTAACATGACGAGAAATCGTCCGGTACCCAGATGCGGACTGGAACGGGAAGGCCGCCGTCGCGTGACTACAGTCCAACAGCCAGACAGCAAGGACCGCCCCGCGCGGCTCACCGTCGGCGTCGTCGGCGCCGGCCGGGTGGGGCCGGCGCTCGCCGCGTCCCTCCAGTTGGCCGGACACCGTCCGGTCGCCGTCTCCGGAGTCTCCGACGCCTCCCGGCGGCGCGCCGAGCTCATGCTCCCGGACGTCCCGCTGGTCACCCCCGCGGACGTCCTCCAGCGTGCCGACCTGGTGCTGCTGACCGTCCCCGACGACACCCTGCCCGGTCTCGTCGAAGGGCTCGCCGAGACCGGTGCGGTGCGGCCGGGCCAGCTCCTCGTGCACACCTCCGGGCGGTACGGCGCGAAGGTCCTGGACCCCGCCCTGCGCGCGGGCGCCCTGCCGCTGGCCCTGCACCCGGCGATGACCTTCACGGGCACGCCCGTGGACGTCCAGCGCCTCGCGGGCTGCTCCTTCGGCGTCACCGCCCCCGAGGAACTGCGGCTGGCCGCCGAGGCCCTCGTCATCGAGATGGGCGGCGAGCCCGAGTGGATCGACGAGGAGAAGCGCCCGCTCTACCACGCGGCCCTCGCCCTCGGCGCCAACCACCTGGTCACCCTGGTCGCCCAGGCCATGGAGCTGCTGCGCTCGGCCGGCGTGACGGCCCCCGACCGGATGCTCGGCCCCCTGCTCGGCGCCGCCCTCGACAACGCCCTCCGCTCCGGCGACGCGGCCCTCACCGGCCCGGTCGCGCGCGGGGACGCCGGCACCGTCGCCGCGCACGTCACGGAACTGCGCAAGCACGCCCCGCAGACCGTCTCCGGCTATCTGGCGATGGCCCGCGCGACCGCCGACCGGGCGCTTGCCCACGGACTGCTCAAGCCGGAGCTCGCCGAGGACCTCCTCGGGGTACTCGCCACCGGGACCGACGGCGCCGAGGGAGACGCCCGATGACCACGACCCTGCTGCGCACCGCCGGCGAACTGCACGCACGCACGCGTGCGGGCCGCCGGGCCGTGGTGATGACCATGGGCGCCCTGCACGAGGGGCACGCCACCCTGATCCGCACCGCGCGCGAGATCGCCGGACCGGACGGCGAGGTCGTCGTCACCGTCTTCGTGAACCCCCTCCAGTTCGGCGCCGGCGAGGACCTCGACCGCTACCCGCGCACCCTGGACGCCGACCTCAAGATCGCCGAGGACTCCGGCGCGGACGCCGTCTTCGCGCCCGCCGTCGACGAGGTCTACCCCGGCGGCGAGCCCCAGGTGCGCGTCAGCGCGGGCCCGATGGGGGAGCGCCTGGAGGGCACCTCCCGCCCCGGCCACTTCGACGGCATGCTGACCGTCGTCGCCAAGCTGCTCCACCTCACCCGCCCCGACATCGCCCTCTACGGCCAGAAGGACGCGCAGCAGCTCGCCCTGATCCGCCGCATGGTGCGCGACCTGAACTTCGGGGTCGACATCGTCGGCGTGCCCACCGTGCGCGAGGACGACGGCCTGGCCCTCTCCAGCCGCAACCGCTACCTCTCGCCGAAGGAGCGGCGCACGGCACTCGCGCTCTCCCGCGCGCTGTTCGCGGGCCGCGACCGGCACGCGGCACAGGAGGCGCTGCGCGCCCGGGCCCGCGAGGTGCCCGCCACGCACGCGCGTGCCGAGGCCCTGAGCGCCCTCGGCGAGTCCCGCGCGGCCGCCGACGCGCACGCGGTCGCCAAGGCCCTGCCGGGAGCCCCCTCCGCGGTCCGCGCGGCCGCCCGTCTGGTCCTGGACGACGCCGCGCGCCTGGACCCGCCGCTCGCCCTGGACTACCTCGCGCTCGTCGACCCCTCGGACTTCACCGAGATCGAGGACGACTTCACCGGCGAGGCCGTCCTCGCCGTCGCCGCCCGGGTGGGGACGACCCGGCTGATCGACAACATCCCCCTCACCTTCGGAAAAACCCTCGGAGCCGCCTCGTGACCAGCACAGGCATACGACTGCACGCACCCGCGCCCGGATGGGCCATCGACGCGGACGTCGTGGTCGTCGGCTCCGGCGTCGCCGGTCTCACCGCGGCCCTGCGCTGCGAAGCCGAGGGCCTCAGGACCGTCGTCGTCACCAAGGCCCGCCTCGACGACGGCTCCACCCGCTGGGCGCAGGGCGGCATCGCCGCGGCCCTCGGCGAGGGCGACACCCCCGAACAGCACCTGGACGACACGCTGGTCGCGGGCGCGGGCCTGTGCGACGAGGAGGCCGTGCGCATCCTCGTCACCGAGGGACCCGACGCCGTACGCCGCCTGATCGCGACCGGCGCGCACTTCGACGAGTCCGAGGCGGGCGACCTGGAGCTCACCCGCGAGGGCGGCCACCACCGGCGCCGGATCGCCCACGCGGGCGGCGACGCGACCGGCGCGGAGATCTCCCGGGCGCTCGTCGAGGCCGTCCGCGCGCGGGGACTGCGCACGATCGAGAACGCGCTCGTGCTCGACCTGCTCACCGACGCCGAGGGCCGTACCGCGGGCGTCACCCTGCACGTCATGGGCGAGGGCCAGCACGACGGCGTGGGCGCCGTGCACGCCCCCGCGGTCGTCCTCGCGACCGGCGGCATGGGCCAGGTGTTCTCCGCGACCACCAACCCGTCCGTGTCGACCGGCGACGGCGTGGCGCTCGCCCTGCGTGCCGGAGCCGAGGTCAGCGACCTGGAGTTCGTGCAGTTCCACCCCACCGTGCTGTTCCTCGGCACGGACGCCGAGGGCCAGCAGCCGCTCGTCTCCGAGGCCGTGCGCGGCGAGGGCGCCCACCTGGTCGACGCCGACGGCGTGCGCTTCATGGTCGGCCGGCACGAACTGGCCGAGCTGGCCCCCCGCGACATCGTCGCCAAGGGCATCACGCGCCGCATGCAGGAGCACGACGCCGACCACATGTTCCTCGACGCCCGGCACTTCGGCGCCGAGATGTGGGAGCACCGCTTCCCGACCATCCTCGCCGCCTGCCGCGCCCACGGCATCGACCCCGTCCACGAACCCATCCCGGTCGCACCGGCCGCCCACTACGCCTCCGGCGGCGTGCGCACCGACCCGCAGGGCCGTACGACCGTCCCGGGCCTGTACGCGTGCGGCGAGGTCGCCTGCACCGGTGTGCACGGCGCGAACCGGCTCGCCTCCAACTCGCTGCTGGAGGGCCTGGTCTACGCCGAGCGCATCGTGGCCGACATCGCGGCGAGCCGCGCCGGCCTGCACGCGCGTGTGCCCGCCCCCGTCGAACAGCCCGAGCGGCCCGCGCACCCGCTGCTCGCCCCCGAGGCCCGGTTCGCGATCCAGCGGATCATGACCCAGGGAGCGGGCGTGCTGCGCTCCGCGGAGTCCCTGGCCAAGGCCGCCGACCTGCTCCAGCGACTGCACACCGACGCCCGCGACGCCCTCACCGAGAACGGCAAGACGGCCGAGCCCGGCGTCGACACCTGGGAGGCTACCAACCTCCTGTGCGTGGCCCGGGTCCTGGTCGCCGCGGCCCTGCTGCGCGAGGAGACGCGCGGCTGCCACTGGCGCGAGGACGAGCCCGACCGGGACGACACGGCATGGCGCCGCCACATCGTCGTACGGCTGAATCCGGACCGGACCCTCGCCGTACACACCACCGATACCGCAGACTTCCCCCCGACCCGGCAGCACCCTCAGGAGCAGTGACACCAGTGAGCACCGACGACCTTCCCCTCGTCCCGTCCGGCGGCTGCGGCGACGGCTGTGCCTGTGGCGCCGCCGACGGTCTCGACGAGGAGTACCTGGAGTGCGGGCTCGACCCCGCGCTCGCCCAGCTCCTGGCCGACGCCGGGCTCGACCCCGTGGAGGTCGAGGACATCGCCAACGTCGCCATCCAGGAGGACCTCGACCACGGCGTGGACGTGACGACCGTCGCGACCATCCCCGAGGACGCCGTCGCCACCGCCGACTTCGTCGCGCGCGAGGCGGGCGTCGTGGCCGGCCTCAGGGTCGCCGAGGCGGTCGTCTCGGTGGTCTGCGAGGACGAGTTCGAGGTGGAGCGGCACGTCGAGGACGGCGACCGGGTCGAGGCGGGACAGAAGCTCCTGTCGGTCACCACGCGCACGCGTGACCTGCTCACCGCCGAGCGCAGCGCGCTGAACCTGCTGTGCCGGCTCTCCGGCATCGCGACCGCCACCCGCGCGTGGGCGGACGCGCTGGAGGGCACCAAGGCGCGCGTACGGGACACCCGGAAGACCACTCCGGGACTCCGGTCGCTGGAGAAGTTCGCGGTGCGCTGCGGGGGCGGCGTCAACCACCGGATGTCGCTGTCCGACGCGGCGCTGGTCAAGGACAACCACGTGGTCGCCGCCGGCGGCGTCGCCCAGGCCTTCAAGGCCGTCCGGGAGGCATTCCCGGACGTGCCGATCGAGGTCGAGGTCGACACCCTGCACCAGTTGCGGGAGGTCGTGGACGCGGGCGCCGACCTGATCCTGCTGGACAACTTCACCCCCGGCGAGTGCGAGGAGGCCGTCGCGCTCGTGCACGGGCGGGCCGCGCTGGAGGCCTCCGGGCGGCTGACGCTGGACAACGCGCGCGCGTACGCCGGCACCGGCGTCGACTACCTCGCCGTGGGGGCGCTCACCCACTCCTCGCCGATCCTCGACATCGGCCTCGATCTGCGCGAGGCGGAGTAGTCGCGATGCTCCTCACCATCGACGTGGGCAACACGCACACCGTCCTCGGGCTGTTCGACGGCGAGGACATCGTCGAGCACTGGCGGATCTCCACCGACGCACGCCGGACGGCCGACGAGCTGGCGGTCCTCCTCCAGGGCCTGATGGGCATGCACCCGCTCCTCGGGGACGAACTGGGCGACGGCATCGACGGCATCGCGATCTGCGCCACCGTGCCGTCGGTGCTGCACGAGCTGCGCGAGGTGACGCGGCGCTACTACGGCGACGTGCCGGCCGTACTGGTCGAGCCCGGGGTGAAGACGGGGGTGCCGATCCTCACCGACAACCCCAAGGAGGTCGGCGCGGACCGGATCATCAACGCCGTGGCGGCCGTCGAGCTCTTCGGCGGCCCCGCGATCGTCGTGGACTTCGGTACGGCGACGACGTTCGACGCGGTGTCCGCGCGCGGGGAGTACGTCGGCGGGGTCATCGCGCCCGGCATCGAGATCTCCGTGGAGGCGCTCGGGGTGCGGGGCGCGCAACTGCGGAAGATCGAGGTGGCCCGGCCGCGGAGCGTGATCGGGAAGAACACCGTCGAGGCGATGCAGTCCGGGATCGTGTACGGCTTCGCCGGGCAGGTCGACGGCGTGGTGGGCCGGATGGCCCGGGAGCTCGCGGAGGACCCGGAGGACGTGACGGTGATCGCCACGGGCGGGCTCGCGCCGATGGTGCTCGGGGAGTCGTCCGTGATCGACGAGCACGAGCCCTGGCTGACGCTGGTGGGCCTGCGGCTGGTGTACGAGCGGAACGTCTCGCGGATGTGACCTGCGGGCCGGGACACCCGGACCGGCATTGGGGTGGCCCGGTCACGCCACACCCATCCCTTATGACGAATTTGTCTGATTAGCGCGTACTGTCGCCGCATGCCCACGCCATACGGATCCCGCGGCGGCATGGCGTTCGGCGTGGAGGAGCTGCGTGTGCTCCGCCGCGCTCTCGCCCTCGCCCTTCACCCCGCCCCTGCCTCGGCCGAGGACATCAAGGATTGCCACCGCCTCGCCGAGTCCCTCGACGAGGCGGTGCGCGAGGGAGCCCGGCTGCGCGCCTTCCTGGTGGCCGACCTCGCCCGGTACCGCGCCGCACTGCCCGGCACCGCCGCCGGCTACCTCACGCTGCTGGAGGAGGCCCTGGGCGCCGGGTACCGGCCCGAGCCGGACGATCTCGCCGCGCTCCGGGCCCTGCGCGGCAACCCCGCCGCCGCGGCACTGCTGATCCGCTGCCAGATGCTGGCCGAACGGCACGTGAGGGCCCGCCTCGCGGCCACCACGGACGCCCGGCGCGCCCCGGCGGCCCCCGCGGTCCCGGCGTCCCGCACCCGCCTCCTGGCGCTGCCCGGAGGGCTTTCCCGGGGTCCTTCCGGAGGGCTCGGCGCGGGGTGGCCCGGGGTCGCCCGCGGCGGTACGGCGGTGCAGGACGCCAAGGAACCGGCGAAGCGTCCCGAGAAGCCCCCGGTCAAGCCCGCGGAGAAACCCGCCCCCGCCGCCCCGAAGCCCTCCCGGCCCATCCCCACCCCGGGCGAGGTCTTCCCCCGCCGCAAGCCTGCCGAGCCGCCGGCGAACCCGCCCCAGCACCTGGCGGCCGGCTGAACGCGGGACAGCCGCACCCCGCCCGGGTCGTCCCGGTGCCGCTGGCTACCCTGGACTCATGGACTACGTCTCCGCGCTCGTGCCCCCGGTCGTCATGGCCGTGTTCTTCATCGGAGTCATCCGGGTCATCGTGAAGACCCAGGGCGGGGCCAACAAGGCCAAGGAGGACGCGGCCGTCGACGCCGTCCTCGCGCGCGCGGAGACGACCAAGCAGGCCGACTGACCGGCCGCTCGCTCGTCGGCGTACGACTCTCCGAGCCACCGTGCTTTCGGAGTCGTACGCCCTTTTTGTTGCTGTTTGACGTCGAAAGCGCACGTCCGTCACGCCGATAGCCGGATCTCCCACTATTGTGCTGAGCTGTGCCTCGCCCATTGGGAGAACTCGAAGACGCGGTCATGACGCGGGTGTGGAAGTGGAACCGCCCGGTCACCGTTCGAGAAGTCCTGGAAGACCTTCAGCAGGAACGGTCCATCGCGTACACCACCGTGATGACCGTTTTGGACAATCTCCATCAGAAGGGCTGGGTGCGCCGTGAGGCGGAAGGCCGGGCCTATCGATATGAGGCGGTCTCCACACGGGCCGCCTACGCCGCCGCACTGATGAACGACGCCTGGTCGCAGAGCGACAACCCGGCCGCCGCTCTCGTCGCCTTCTTCGGGATGATGAGCGAGGAACAGCGACAGGCACTCCAGGACGCCGTACGGATCGTCGGGGGACCGACCGTGGAGAACCCCGACTCGGCAACGCGGGACGGCGGGCGATAGCGTCCGCTCATGTCCGCGAAGAGCCCCTCCGCCGAGAACCCCGAAGTCACCGCAAAAGCCATCACCGTCCGGCGGGCCCGCACCAGCGATGTCGCCGGCATCCGTCGGCTCCTTGACTCCTACGTCCGCGACCGCATCCTGCTCGACAAAGCGACCGTGACGCTTTACGAGGACATCCAGGAGTTCTGGGTCGCCGAGCGCGACGACAACGCCGAGCTGGTCGGCTTCGGCGCCCTGCATGTCATGTGGGAAGACCTCGCGGAAGTACGCACTCTCGCCGTGAAGCCCGGGCTGAAGGGTGCCGGGGTCGGGCATCAGTTGCTGGAGAAGTTGTTGGAGACGGCCCGCTGGCTCGGTGTTCGCCGCGTTTTCTGTCTCACCTTCGAAGTGGACTTCTTCGGCAAGCACGGCTTCGTCGAGATCGGTGAGACACCCGTGGACACCGATGTCTACGCAGAGCTACTGCGTTCCTATGACGAAGGCGTGGCAGAGTTCCTCGGTCTCGAACGAGTGAAACCGAACACCTTGGGCAACAGTCGGATGCTTCTGCATCTGTGATCGTCAAGGATTCCGGCGCTCGGCCGTGCCCAGGTTCCCTATGTCCGAAACGCGCATGTTTCCGGACGGGGCGGTCCCTGTGGGTTCCTCCCGGGGGTTTGTGTTTTTCCAGCAAAAGCGGTTTGCTTTCCGACGTACTGCAGTACTGCATATAACAGGGGACGGCGAAACGGCGGACGCCGCAGGCCCCCGGCCCTCAAGTATTGGATGAAAGGAAATCCGGTGGCACAGAAGGTTCAGGTCCTTCTTGTCGACGACATCGACGGCGGCGAGGCGGACGAGACCGTCACGTTCGCGTTGGACGGCAAGACGTACGAGATCGATCTCACGACCGCCAATGCGGACAAGCTTCGTGGCCTTCTCGAGCCCTACGTGAAGGGTGGTCGCCGCACCGGAGGCCGTGCTTCGGGCGGGCGCGGAAAGACGCGGGCCGCTGCCGGCGGCAGCCAGGACACCGCGCAGATCCGTGCCTGGGCCAAGGAGAACGGTTACGAGGTCAATGACCGCGGCCGTGTTCCGGCGAGCATTCGCGAGGCTTACGAGAAGGCCAACGCCTGATCGAGAGGTGCACGAAGGCCGGGGCTCGCGAAGGCCTATGCCCGAGCGCCCCGCAGCCGCATCCGGTGGCAGCGCGTCGCCACCGTGTTCACGACGCGTACGAGATCGGGGGCGCCCCCACCGCCCCCCAGCGCCGACACCGTCGGCAGCGAGGCCTCGACCTCGCACCCAGGCTCGGGGGGCCGCAGCCACACGGCGGCCCCCTGCAGGGCGCCCGGGTGACCCGGGGGGAGCTCCCCGGCACCCTGGCACGCATCCGGGAGCGCCGGCGCGACGAGATCACCCCGCCCTGATGCCGACGACCGGGCCGGGTAACCGACCGGCGTCCTGATGCGACCTGCTGCGGTCGCGGTGAGACCGCCCGGGCCCGAGACCTGGCCCCACGGCGTCCCCCCGGGCCCGCCGGGCCTCCCTGCCCCTCGGACGAGCCCCGGCAGCGTCTGCGGGGGCGCCGGAGCCGTCATGGAGCCGTCCGCGCCGATCGCCCGCAGGTCCAGCGGGAGCGAGCCCCACTCCAGCCACTCCAGGATTCCCGGCAGCTCCTCCGCGCTGCCCGCCGCCACCAGCAGCCGCATCCGGTCGCCCCGCAGTGCCACCGGGGACGCCCCGGCCAGGTGGCGCAGGGCCGCGCGGCCCGCCTCTGCCGGGACGTCCAGGACGTCGAAACGCAGGCCCAGCCGCAGTCGTACGGGAGATTCGGGGGTGCTCGCGGGCACCGTGGGCCAGCCCAGTTCGTTCTCGTACCAGCGGCGGACCTGATCGTCGCCGGTGGCGGCCCGGTCGGGCGGCCGCCGGGGGAGCGGGACCGTCGTGCGGTCCGAGGTGCGAGGGAGGTGACCGGCAACCATGCCGAGTGCAACCGCCGGAAGGGCGCGAGAGTTACGCTGGGTGTACCGACGTGTGCGAAGAGTGTTTGAAAAGGGGGCGTGCGGGGGTGCGGGGTGGCACAAGGTTGTTCGCCCGTAGCGGAGGGACGGGGGGCGTACGGCATGGAGTGTCGGTGGGAGCGGGTAAGACATCCCTAGTGGGAGGGGGCGACACGCAGGAAAGGACGTCTCACGTTCGCCATCGGCGTACTGGCGACTGGGGTAACTGCCTGGCCTGCGGGAACATCGTCTCGCACCATCGGGTTGGAGCAGATGTCGGCGTTCGGGGTCAGGAGGCCATCGACGGTGTCGGCAGTTGGAATGAGCGGTCCCCGCTTGCGGGACTAAGCTGCGGAAGGACAGGGAGGGGAAGTTCCCCCCACTGCCTGACCGCTCTGAGGAGCGATTAACGATGTTCGAGAGGTTCACCGACCGCGCGCGGCGGGTTGTCGTCCTGGCTCAGGAAGAAGCCCGGATGCTCAACCACAACTACATCGGCACCGAGCACATCCTCCTGGGCCTGATCCACGAGGGTGAGGGTGTCGCCGCCAAGGCCCTTGAGAGCCTCGGGATTTCGCTCGAGGCGGTCCGCCAGCAGGTGGAGGAGATCATCGGGCAGGGGCAGCAGGCCCCGTCCGGGCACATCCCCTTCACCCCCCGTGCCAAGAAGGTCCTGGAGCTGTCGCTCCGCGAGGCCCTTCAGCTCGGCCACAACTACATCGGCACGGAGCACATCCTGCTCGGCCTGATCCGTGAGGGCGAGGGCGTCGCCGCCCAGGTCCTGGTCAAGCTGGGCGCAGATCTCAACCGGGTGCGGCAGCAGGTCATCCAGCTCCTCTCCGGTTACCAGGGCAAGGAGACCGCCACCGCCGGCGGGCCTGCCGAGGGCACCCCCTCGACGTCCCTGGTCCTCGACCAGTTCGGCCGGAACCTCACCCAGGCCGCTCGTGAGTCCAAGCTCGACCCGGTCATCGGGCGCGAGAAGGAGATCGAGCGGGTCATGCAGGTGCTGTCCCGCCGTACCAAGAACAACCCGGTGCTGATCGGTGAGCCCGGCGTCGGCAAGACCGCCGTCGTCGAGGGCCTCGCCCAGGCCATCGTCAAGGGCGAGGTGCCCGAGACCCTCAAGGACAAGCACCTCTACACCCTGGACCTCGGCGCGCTGGTCGCCGGCTCCCGCTACCGCGGTGACTTCGAGGAGCGCCTGAAGAAGGTCCTCAAGGAGATCCGCACCCGCGGCGACATCATCCTGTTCATCGACGAGCTGCACACGCTGGTCGGTGCGGGTGCCGCCGAGGGCGCCATCGACGCCGCTTCGATCCTGAAGCCGATGCTGGCCCGCGGTGAGCTCCAGACCATCGGTGCCACCACGCTGGACGAGTACCGCAAGCACCTGGAGAAGGACGCGGCCCTCGAGCGCCGCTTCCAGCCGATCCAGGTCGCCGAGCCCTCGCTCCCGCACACCATCGAGATCCTCAAGGGTCTGCGCGACCGCTACGAGGCCCACCACCGGGTGTCCATCACGGACGAGGCCCTCGTCCAGGCCGCGACCCTGGCCGACCGGTACATCTCGGACCGCTTCCTGCCGGACAAGGCGATCGACCTGATCGACGAGGCCGGTTCCCGGATGCGCATCCGCCGGATGACCGCGCCGCCGGACCTGCGCGAGTTCGACGAGAAGATCGCCGGCGTCCGCCGCGACAAGGAGTCCGCGATCGACTCGCAGGACTTCGAGAAGGCCGCCTCCCTGCGCGACAAGGAGAAGCAGCTCCTGGCCGCCAAGGCCAAGCGGGAGAAGGAGTGGAAGGCCGGCGACATGGACGTCGTCGCCGAGGTCGACGGCGAGCTGATCGCCGAGGTCCTCGCGACCGCCACCGGCATCCCGGTCTTCAAGCTGACCGAGGAGGAGTCCTCGCGTCTGCTGCGCATGGAGGACGAGCTCCACAAGCGGGTCATCGGCCAGGTCGACGCCGTCAAGGCGCTGTCGAAGGCGATCCGTCGTACGCGTGCGGGCCTCAAGGACCCGAAGCGTCCCGGTGGTTCGTTCATCTTCGCCGGCCCGTCCGGTGTCGGTAAGACCGAGCTGTCCAAGGCGCTCGCCGAGTTCCTCTTCGGTGACGAGGACGCGCTGATCTCCCTCGACATGTCGGAGTTCAGCGAGAAGCACACGGTCTCGCGGCTCTTCGGTTCGCCCCCCGGCTACGTGGGCTACGAAGAGGGCGGCCAGCTCACCGAGAAGGTCCGCCGCAAGCCGTTCTCCGTCGTCCTGTTCGACGAGGTCGAGAAGGCCCACCCGGACATCTTCAACTCGCTGCTGCAGATCCTGGAGGACGGTCGCCTGACCGACTCCCAGGGCCGGGTCGTGGACTTCAAGAACACGGTCATCATCATGACGACCAACCTCGGCACCCGGGACATCTCCAAGGGCTTCAACCTGGGCTTCGCGGCCTCGGGTGACAAGAAGACCAACTACGAGCGCATGAAGAACAAGGTCTCGGACGAGCTCAAGCAGCACTTCCGGCCCGAGTTCCTCAACCGCGTCGACGACGTGGTGGTCTTCCCGCAGCTCACGCAGGAGGACATCCTCGCGATCGTCGACCTGATGATCGCCAAGGTGGACGAGCGCCTCCGGGACCGGGACATGGGCATCGAGCTCTCCCAGTCCGCCAAGGAGCTGCTGTCGACCAAGGGTTACGACCAGGTGCTGGGCGCGCGTCCGCTGCGTCGCACGATCCAGCGCGAGATCGAGGACACGCTGTCGGAGAAGATCCTCTTCGGTGAGCTGCGTCCCGGTCACATCGTGGTCGTCGACACGGAGGGCGAGGGCGAGACCCAGACCTTCACCTTCCGCGGCGAGGAGAAGTCGGCGCTGCCCGACGTCCCGCCGATCGAGCAGGCGGCCGGCGGTGCCGGGCCGAACCTGAGCAAGGAGGCGTAAGCCTCACCGGCCGCAGAGCCGACGAGAAGGGCCGGTGCTCCCAGAGCACCGGCCCTTCTCGCGTTCTGCTGCGACCTGCCCGGCGGCACGACCTGCGGCCGGGCCCGGCCTCGTCGTCGGTCAGGACAACTGGCCGTCGTAGTCCGGGAGTTTGAAGGTCTTCTCGGCGTGACCGCCCGACAGGTCGGTGGCGCTGTTGCCGATGTTCGCGATGATCGTGTAGCCCCTGTTCTCGATGTCGACGCGCTGGGCGGTCTTGTAGGTGGCGACGTTCTTGAACAGGTCGATGAAGCCGCGGACGTAGAGGCCGTCGACCCGGTAGCCGACGTGCTTGAGGTTGTAGTCGGTCACCGAGGCGATGATGCCGGGGCGGGCGGTCACGAAGAACAGGGCTACGCCGTGCTCCTGGGCGTACTTCGCGACGTCCAGGACCGGCTTGTTGGCCGGTGAGGGGTAGCTGAAGCCGAAGTCCGTCTCCAGCGTGGTGTTGTCGATGTCGAGGACGATCGCCTGCTTCTCGCCGGGCTCGGGGGCGGCGATGCGCGTCTTCAGGTAGGGCAGGGCCTGGTTCATCACGGCCTGGCAGTCGGTCTGCCAGGTGGCGTAGTCGACGTCCGCGGCGGCGGCCGTGGCGGTCGTGGAGCTGCTCGCGGTGCTCGTCGTGCTCGCGGTGGTCGTCGCGGCCTCGGCGGGGAAGGCGAGGGCGACCAGTGCGGCGGCGGAGGCGGTGCTTACGGCTGTGCGGCGCGCCCAGGGGCGTCGGCTTCTCATATGCGTGGGGGTCCTCTCACGTCCGTATGCCGTTGTCTTGCATGTTCGGTGGCGAGGGTGGCGCGAGGGGAACCGTAGGGTTACTCGTTGGTAAGTGGCCAGAGATGTGCGTCACATGGGGATGTTTTTCCCTCGGGGCCACCGGTGACTTGCCGCACAGGTGATTTGTCCATTACTAGGCGGAATAGTGGGGTGATCAGGGGTGTGATTCCGGGAGGGAGACGGACTTCTCGGGCGTCCCTTCTCGGCTCATTACTACATTCCGTCGTAGATGCGCCATTTGGGGGATTTGGGCCCTCGGGGTTACCAAGGGATCTGCCATCCGGACGCCTTGTGCGCCGGGTGGTTCCCTGTCCCCTGCTTCATGAGGTTCCGAATGTTCCAGCGCGTCTCCCACCGCTCCTCCCGTACGTCCCTGCTCCGCACCCGTGTGGCCGTCATGGCCGCGTCCGTCGGTGCCTCGGCTGTGCTGGGGGCCGGAGTCGCCTCGGCCGCGTCCTCCTCGGCCTCCTGGGTCGACCCGGTCAAGAAGTACACGCTCAGCGCGAGCTACGCGCAGGCCGGGAGCATGTGGCACTCCACCCACAGCGGTCAGGACTTCGCCGTGCCGAGCGGTACGACCGTCGTCGCCGCGCACGGCGGGACCGTCGTCAAGGCGGGCCCCGGTGGTGCCGGTGACGGTTCCGCCTACGGCAACGCCATCGTGATCAAGCATGGCGGCAAGACGTACTCGCAGTACGCCCACCTCTCCCGGATCAAGGTCAAGGTCGGCCAGGTCGTCAAGACCGGTCAGCGCATAGCCCTGTCCGGCAACACGGGCAACTCCAGTGGCCCGCACCTGCACTTCGAGATCCGCACGACCGCGAACTACGGCTCGGCCATCGACCCGGTCGCGTTCCTGCGGGCCAAGGGCGTGAAGGTCTGACGCCGACCTGACTGCCGTCCCCGGCCCGCCTGCTGTGAACCGCGTTGTGGGTGCCGGGGGTTGGCGCCTCGGGGTGGAGTGCCGCCGGGCGCGGGCGGGGTGGATCGGCGGGGGTGACTCCTTGGTGTGGTGCGGTGCGGCCCTGGGCGGGGCGTCGGTGCCGTGTGGCGCCCCCCGCGTGTTCCGCGCACTACGGCTGTCAGCCGTCGCCATTTTCCGGGCCGCGTCCCTGGGCGCCCTTCGTGTCAGCCAGGAGGCGCCTCGGTTTGAGTGGCTCCGCAGTGTGCCGGCCGTGCGGGCTGCTCCGGCGCATTGCGCACCGGCGGCCCCTCCGTCCTTCACCGGCCGTCCCGAAGGCGTCGACCTTCACGCCGGCCGGCCGCCTGGTCGGTGAACCACGGGAGCCGGCCCTCGCCCTCTCCGGGCCAAGTCACGGGTGCCGGCCATCTCGGCCGCCGGGGATCTCCCGTATGCCGCCGATCGTGATGCCCATGCCCCCTCCAACGGGTCCAGCCGCAGCCGCAGCCGCATCCGCACTCGCCGGTCGGCGGCTCGCTTGGAGCCGCACGTGAGGTGCCAGCCTCCAACCCGCCGACACGATTCACACCGGCAAGCCCGCTGTCCCCGCCTGACCGGCAACCCCGCCCCGCTCCAGGCCGCCCCCCGGGCGCCCGCTCGCCCCACCCGCAACCGTCGCCTCCGCGCGTTACCCCTCCCCGCCCCCACGATGGGCCCGGGTGATCAGTTCGGTTGCTACCTCGAGGACCGCCTGGCGTTTGGCCTCCGGGGCCGCGGTGATGTCCTGGAGGAAGAACATCCCGGCGTGCAGGGTGAAGATCGCGCTGACGCAGCGGACCTGGTCGGTGAGGTCGGCCTCGGGGTCGACGATGATCTCGCGGAGCCCCTGCATGCGCTCCTTGAAGGTCTCGCCGACGCGCAGTTCGCGGACCGTCGCCTGGTTCTCCTGCATGAAGCGGAACAGCGGTGTCGCGCCGGCCAGCGTCTCGCTGTAGCGCCGTACGATCTCCTGCTTCGTCTCCAGCGTGTGCGGCTGCTTGCGGCCCCACTCGATGAGGTCGAGGATCGGCTGCGTCAGATCGTCGAAGATGCTGACGAGGATCTCTTCCTTGGTCTTGAAGTGGTAGTACAGCGCCGCCTTGGTGACGTCCAGGTGCTCGGCGATCTCCCGCAGGGACGTCTTCTCGTAGCCCTGCTCCGCGAAGAGTTCGAGGGCCACGTCCTGGATGCGCTGGCGCGTGTTGCCGCGGCGCTGCTGCTTCGTGACGTCCATGGTGCCGCCCATCCTCGTGCTCCTCGGCTTTCCATAAAACTTACTTGACGCCCGGCTAGTTACGCGTCTACCTTCCCCAGTGTAGACAACTAGCCGGGCGGCAAGTAAGTACCCCGGCGGGGGCAGTACCGCAGGACCTCAGGGGAGTGGGAACGATGGCGGACACACAGACGGTCGAGACGGAGCCGGAGAAGAAACAGCGCAGCGTGCGGGTTGTCCTGCTCGCGCTGATGATCACCATGATGCTCGCGATGCTCGACAACATGATCGTGGGCACCGCGATGCCGACGATCGTCGGCGAGCTCGGCGGACTCGAGCACCTCTCGTGGGTCGTGACGGCCTACACGCTGGCCACCGCCGCCGCGACCCCGCTCTGGGGCAAGCTCGGCGACATGTACGGCCGCAAGGGCGTCTTCATGAGCTCGATCGTGCTCTTCCTGGTCGGCTCCGCGCTCAGCGGCATGGCCCAGGACATGGGCCAGCTCATCGGCTTCCGGGCCGTGCAGGGCCTCGGCGCCGGCGGTCTGATGGTCGGCGTCATGGCGATCATCGGCGACCTGATCCCGCCGCGGGAGCGCGGCAAGTACCAGGGCATGATGGCCGGCGTCATGGCGCTCGCGATGATCGGCGGCCCGCTGGTCGGCGGCACCATCACCGACAACTGGGGCTGGCGCTGGTCCTTCTACATCAACCTGCCGCTCGGCGTCGTGTCGCTCGGCCTGATCAGCGCGGTGCTGCACCTGCCGAAGAAGCGCGCGGAGTCCCGCATCGACTACCTGGGCGCGGCCCTGCTGACCATCGGCATCACCTCCATCGTGCTGGTGACCACCTGGGGCGGCACGGAGTACGCCTGGAGCTCCGCGCGGATCATGGAGCTGATCGGCATCGGCGTCGCCGCGCTCGTCGGGTTCGTGTTCTGGCAGACCAAGGCCGCCGAGCCGGTCGTACCGCTGCACATCTTCCGCAGCCGCAACTTCACGCTGATGTCGATCATCGGCTTCATCACCGGCTTCGTGATGTTCGGCGCCACCCTCTTCCTGCCGCTGTACCAGCAGTCCGTGCAGGGCGCCTCCGCGACCAACTCCGGGCTGCTGCTCCTGCCGATGCTCGGCGCGATGCTGGTGACCTCGATGGTCGCGGGCCGGATCACCACCAACAGCGGCCGCTACTACGTCTTCCCGGTCGTGGGCAGCGTCCTGATGGTGATCGGTCTGTACCTGCTGTCGACCATGGACACGGGGACCTCGCGGTTCACCTCCGGCGTCTTCATGGCCGTGGTCGGACTCGGCATGGGCTGCCTGATGCAGATCACCATGCTGGTCGCGCAGAACAGCGTCGAGATGAAGGACATGGGCGTCGCGTCCTCCTCCACGACCCTCTTCCGCACGCTCGGTTCCTCCTTCGGTGTCGCCATCATGGGCGCGCTGTTCAACCACCGGGTCCAGGACGTCATGGCCGAGCGGGGCGGCGCGCTGGGCTCCAAGGTGACCGAGCAGTCCGCGCAGTTGGACGCGAAGAGCCTGGAGAAGCTGCCGGACGCGGTGCGCGAGGCGTACCAGTTCGCGGTGTCGTCGGGCACGCACTCGGCGTTCCTGCTCGGCTCGATCGTCGCCGTGGTCTCGCTGGTGGCGGCGGTGTTCGTCAAGGAGGTGCCGCTGAAGGGAGCGGGACCCCAGAAGTCGGCGGAGGACGCGGCTCCGGCCCCGCTGGTCGAGGTCTGACCCGCTCCTGAACCGAGCCCCGAACCGAAGGCCCCCCGGACCGGTGTCCGCCCCGGGGGGCCTTCTTCGTGTGCGCGCGAGAGCGATGTCAGTGCCGCGTGTCACCATCGGCCCATGGACAAAGTGCGGCACATCAGGCTCGCCAAGGACGCCATGGACCGGGACTGGGCCGATCCGGAGCTCGACCTGCCCGCCGTCGCCGCGCACGCCGGGTACTCGCGCTATCACTTCATCCGGGCGTTCAAGGAGACGTACGGCGAGACCCCCGGCCAGTACCTCACGCACCGGCGGATCGAGCGCGCCGAGGAGATGCTCAGGGGAGCCGACCTGAGCGTGACCGAGATCTGCCACCTGGTCGGGTTCAGCAGCCTCGGCACCTTCTCCGCCCGCTTCAAGGCCCGGACCGGCCTCACCCCGAGCGAGTACCGCACCGAGCACGTGGGCCGCGGGGCCGCCCTGATCCCCGGTTGCTACGCCATGCTCTGGGCCGGCGGCTTCCCCACCGCGAGAGGCACCGCAAGGACCGCAACTTCGAAGAAGCGGCCGGAGTCCGCCGCTGCCTACGGTGGCGGAGAGGAACCCCCGGACGACAGGAGAGCGGAGCCATGATCCAGGGCCTGGGCATCACCACCGTATGGACCTTCGACCAGCAGCGCACCAAGGCCTTCTTCACCGAGAAGCTGGACTTCGAGGTGCGCAGCGAGGTCGCGATGGGCGACATGACATGGGTCACCGTCGGCGCGAAGGAGCAGCAGGGCGTCGAGCTGGCCCTGATGAGCCTCGACGGCCCGGGTCTGGACCCCGAGTCCGCCGAGGCGCTCAAGAAGCTCGTCGGCAAGGGCGTGATGGGCGCGGGAGCGTTCCGCACCGACGACTGCCGCGGGGACTACGAGACGTTCCGGGCGCGAGGGGTCGAGTTCGTCCAGGAACCCCAGGAGCGGCCGTACGGCATCGAGGCGATCTTCCGCGACGACAACGGCAACTGGTACTCCCTGACCCAGCGCAACGAAGAGCTGGACTTCTCGAAGGACTGGGCGTGACGGAGGACGTGGCCGAGGCCGACCACACCGCCGTCCGGGTCGCCCTCTGGCGGGCCCTGCACCTGATGGCCGATCCGCCGCCGCACGTGCTGGAGGACGGGATCGGGCTGCGGCTCGTGGACCCGGACGAGGGGTGGCGGGACCGGCCGGACATGGACGTGGACGCCACCCGTCGCACCCGGGCGTCGATCGTGGCGCGGACCCGGTTCGTGGAGGACCTCGTCGTCGAGCGGGACGTCGAGCAGTACGTCGTCCTCGGTGCCGGCCTCGACACGTTCGCCCAGCGCAGACCGGAGTTCGCCGTAGCGCGCGGGGTGCGGGTCTTCGAGGTCGACCGGCCGGGACCGCAGTCCTGGAAGCGCCGGCGGCTGGAGCAGCTCGGCTTCGGCGTGCCCGAGTGGCTGCGGCTCGTGCCGGTCGACTTCGAGGGGGACTGGTGGGGGAGGTTGGCCGAGGCGGGCTTCGATCCCGGGCGCCCCGCGGTGGTGGCCTCCACGGGCGTCACCATGTACCTCACCAAGGAGGCGAACGAGTCCACGTTCCGCCTAGTCGCCGGTCTCGCCCCGGGGTCCGCGTTCGTGACGACCTTCCTGCGCCCGCCGCAGGACGTCGAGCCGGACCAGAGGCCGCAACTGGAGGCGGCGGTACGGGGAGCGCGGGCGGCCGGCACCCCGTTCCTCAGCTTCTTCGCGCCCGCCGAGATCCTGGCCCTGGCGCGGGAGTCCGGCTTCCGAGAGGCCCGGCACGTTCCGGCGGAGGAGCTGGACCGCCGGTACTTCGCGGGGCGGGCGGACGGCGTACGACCCTCCCGGGGGGAGGAGTTGCTGGTGGCGAGCACATGAGCGGACCTGTCCGCGAAGGTCCCGCCGATCACGGCAGCAGCGGATAGCTCCCGGTCGCCGTGGGCGCGTGCTCCGGCAGCCACAGCACCGCCACCGCGCCCTCCGCCGGGACCCCGTCGGCCGCCCCGGCCGGGCGGATGTTGCGGAAGGTCAGCCGCGCTCCCATGACCCGCGCCTGACCGGCCGCGATGGTCAGTCCCAGGCCGTGCCCGTGCCCCGCGCGGTCCGCGCTGCCCGTGCGGAAGCGGCTCGGGCCGTCGGCGAGGAGGTCCTCGGGGAAGCCGGGGCCGTGGTCGCGGACGCGGATGACCCGGCCCTCGACGGTGACCTCGATGGGCGGCCTGCCGTGCCGGGCGGCGTTGGCGAGGAGATTGAACAGGACCCGCTCCAGGCGGCGCGGGTCGGTCGTGACCTCCGACTCGTGCACCACACGGACCTCGATCTCCGGGTCCTTGGCCGCCACCCGCCGGGCGACGAACTCGCCCAGCAGGATGTCCTGGAGCTCGGCCCGCTCCGAGGCACCGTCGAGCCGGGCCACCTCCAGGACGTCCTCGACGAGGGTGCGCATGGCCTTCGCCCGGTCCAGGACCAGTTCCGTGGGCCGCCCCGGAGGCAGCAGTTCCGCAGCCGTCAGCAGGCCCGTCACCGGGGTCCGCAGCTCGTGCGCGATGTCCGCGGTGACCCGCCGCTCGGCCTCCAGCCGCTGCTGGAGCGCGTCCGCCATGGCGTCCACGGCGCTCGCGAGGTCGTCGGTCTCGTCCCGTACGACCCCGCCGATCGCGTCCCTGACCCGGACGTCCGTCTCGCCCTTGGCCATCTGGTTCGCCGCGGTCGCCGCCTTCCGCAGCCGCCGCGACAACTGCCCGCCGATGAGCACGCCGAGCGCGCTGCCGCCGAGGACCACCGCGATGGAGCCGATCACCAGGGCCTGGTCGAGGTCCTTGAGGATGTCGGTGCTGCGGTCGGTGAACCCGGTGTGCAGCGACAGCACGTGCCCGCCCTTGACCGGGACCGCGGCCCAGATGTCCGGCCCCCGGTCCGGCCGGTCGGAGACGTACGTGGCCCGGCGGCCCTCCTCGACCTTCTCGCGCAGCGCGGGCGGCAGTCGGCGGTCGTCGACCGCGATGCTGGGGAAGTTCGGCTTGCCCGTCAGTTCGTAGTTGCGCTGGGCGATCTGGATCCGCTCGTCCGCGAGGTCGCGCGCGTTGTCCAGCATCGAGACGCGGGCCGCGTTGTGCACGACCAGGCTGAGCGCGACCGCCACGAGCGCGCCGACCAGCGCGATGGCCGCGCTGAGCTTCCATCTCAGGCCCGTGCGCATCACCACGCGCTCCGTCACCGGGCCCCGAAGGATCCCCCGCATGCCCCAGGCCCTCCGCTCAGGCCTTCAACTTGTAGCCGAAGCCGCGGACCGTCTCGATCCGGTCCTGGCCGATCTTCGTCCGCAGCCGCTGCACATGGACGTCGACGACCCGGGTGTCACCGCCCCAGCCGTAGTCCCACACCCGCTCCAGGAGCTTGTCCCGGGACAGGACCGTGCCCGGCGCGGAGGAGAACTCCAGCAGCAGCCGCATCTCGGTCGGGGTGAGCGCCACCGGCTGCCCGGCCCGGCGCACCTCCATGCCCTCGGTGTCGACCTCCAGCTCCCCGAAGGTCAGCACGCCCCCGGCGGCCGCGTCCGCGCCCGCCTCGCCCTTGTCGGTCCCGCCCGCGTGCCCGAAACGGCGCAGCACCGCACGGATCCGGGCGACCAGGACGGCCCCGTCGAACGGTTTGGTCACGTAGTCGTCGGCGCCGGCCTCCAGACCGAGCACCACGTCGATCGAGTCCGCCCGCGCCGACAGCATGATCACCGGGACGGTGGACTCGTCGCGGATACGGCGGCACAGGCTGACCCCGTCCAGGCCCGGGACCATGACGTCCAGCAGGGCGATGTCGGGGCGGTCCGCCCGGAACGCCTCCAGCCCCGACAGGCCGTCGGGCATGGCCGTGACCGCGAAGCCGTCCCGCTCCAGGGCGAGTTGGGTGGCCTCGCGGATGACGTCGTCGTCCTCGACGAACAGCACGTGGGTCTGGTCTGCCATCCGGTGCTCTCACTCTTCGGGGTCGTTGCGGTCACTGGGGGATCGTTGCGGGGGGCCCGACCGGTTCAGCTATCGGGCACCGGCGTCGGATCCTTGCCGACGACGTTGCTGTAGTCGCTGTGCGTCCGGTACACCGCGGCGAACCGCCCCGAGGCCCAGCGGTACGTGATCACGTTCTCGCCGGAGGGGTCCGACACCGGGTCGCCCTTCTCGTACACCTGCTTGGTCACCACCAGGTCGCCGCGGTCGATCTCGGCGTAGACCGGAGGCTCCTCGGTCTGGAAGACATTCTGGTACGAACCGTCTTCCTCGCGATACACGTACGAGCCGACGCCCACCAGATCCGCACAGGTCACGACGTTGACGACGACGTCGTCGGCCGAACTGCCGGTCAGGTCGCCGTAGAAGAGGTCGACCGGGTACTGGTCGGTGCCGCAGGGTTCCAGATCGCGCTTGACCGCCTCGGAGACCTTCGGGTCGGACCGGAGGAGGGCGATCGCGCCCTTGCGGTCCAGGCGCGGGGAGGCCATGGCGGACGGCAGTACGGAGGGGGAGGCGGCGGTTCCCGCGACCGCGTGCGCCGGACCCTCGTCACGGGTGCCGGTGCCGCCGGTGGCGCAGGCGGAGACCAAAAGGGCGAGGGCGGCCAGCACGACCACCGCCGTGCTCGCCGCCTGGAAGATCCCCCGGACCGGAGCGAGGTCCGGCCGGGTGGGCCCGGGTTCGGTCAGGCCGCCGCGCAACGCTCCCGCTCCTCACGCTCCAGCGCGCGTGCGTCCAGGTCGCGGGCCTCCAGCTCCTCACGGAGCCGGGCGAGCGCCCGGTGCAGCGTGCTCTTGACCGTACCGGCCGACATGCCGAGGGCGGCGGCCGTCTCCTCCGTGGACATCTGCTCCCAGTGTCGCAGCACCACGACACTGCGCTGCTTGGGGGCCAGCACCTTCATGACGTCCATCAGCAGGGCGCGGTCCGCGTGCTGCTCGGTGGAGTCGTCGACCGAGGCGTCCGGGAGCTGCTCGGTGGGCACCTCCTCCAGCTTGCGCGCCCGCCACCATTCCGTGCGGGTGTTGATCATCACCCGGCGCAGATAGGCGTCCGCGAGCCGCTTGTCCTCGATGGTCTCCCAGCGGCCGTACGTCCGCACGAGCGCCGTCTGCAGCAGGTCCTGCGCGTCGACCGGGTCCGGGACCAGACGGCGTGCGCTGCGCAGCAGCGCGTCCTGCCGGGTGCGGACGTACTCCTCGAACTCGAGCACCTCGCCCTGCGCCATGTCGACCGCCTCCTGATCCCCGTTCCGGCAGTCCCTGCCGGTTGTCTTCTCGTCTGCTGCCGCCTGGTGTGCGGCATGGCAATGAAGCTACGGAGCTGTTGTCACGGGGCTGTGCGGAGCAGCGCGCGGCTGGCAATCGGCTGTCCGTCGGTTGTGTAACGGAAGCTGAAAAGGGGTAAACCGGCGCGGGTATTCGCACCGGTTCAGGGGGATTTGCCAGTTTGCTCTGGGTCGGGCTATGTCAACGGCAGCCGATACAAACCACCCGGGAGGGGTTCGACGAGCCCGTCCGCGACGAGACCGTCCAGAGCGCGGGCCCGCTGCACCGGCTCGTGCCACACCCGGTCCAGAACCGTCTGCGGAACGGGCGTGTGGGCCTCCCGCAGGACGGCGAGCAGCTTGCCGCGCACCTGGCGGTCGGTGCCGGCGTACGTCTGTCCGCGCCGCGCCGGCCCGTCGTGCTCGGGCTTGCCCGCGAGCCGCCAGGCGCACTGGGCGGCGATGGGGCAGCGCGGACACGTCTCGTTCTTGGCCGTGCAGACGAGCGCGCCGAGCTCCATGGAGGCGGCGGCCCAGCGCGCGGCGGTCTGTTCGTCCTCCGGCAGCAGCGCACGGGCGAGCTTGCGCTCGGCGGCGGTGGTGGCGTTCGGCGGGTACTGCACACCGGTCACCGCCCGCGCGAACACCCGCCGCACATTGGTGTCCAGCACGGCGTGCCGCTGTCCGTAGGCGAAGGAGGCGACGGCGGCCGCCGTGTACTCGCCGATCCCGGGCAGTGCGAGCAGTTGCGCGTGGTCGGTCGGTACGTCACCGCCGTGCCGTTCCGTTATGGCGACCGCGGCGCCGTGCAGCCGCAGCGCCCGGCGGGGGTAACCGAGCCGGCCCCAGGCGCGCACGGCCTCGCCGGGCGCCTCCGCGGCCAGGTCGGCGGGGCGCGGCCACCGGGCGAGCCACTGCTCGTAGACCGGGAGGACCCGGCTCACGGGCGTCTGCTGGAGCATGAACTCGCTGACCATCACCCCCCACGGCCCGGCCTCGGGCCGCCGCCACGGCAGATCCCGGGCGTGCTCGTCGAACCAGTCGATGACGGGGGAGTGCAGGCCCGCTCCGCGGGGAGCGTCGGTGCTGCCGTCGGCGGGGCTGCTGTGCGGGGGCTTCGTGGGCGCAGTCATGGCCTTCCGATCCTGCCATGGCCGAGGGGCCGCGCGGGCGGACCGCCACCCCGGGGGCGGCCCGACCTGATGATCGACGCGGTTCGAGCCGGGCCGGTACCGGACGGCGGTGGCGCCGGGGGCGGCGGGCAACTTGCGGCGCGGGCGGTGGAGTCGGTGGGTGGCCGTGGCCAGAGGTGCAGATTCCTGGCGGGTGAAGGGGCCGCGCGGGCGGACCGTCACCCCGGGGGCCGCCCGACCTGATGATCGACACGCGGTACGAGCCGGGCCGACACCGGAGGGGTCAGCGCCGAGAGCGGCGGGCAACTCCTGGCGCGCGCGGTGGAGTCGGTGGGGGGCCGTGGCCAGAGGTGCAAGGGACGCGATCGCGAACGTGAGGGTGGCGGGGACGAACAGCGCGCCGAGGGGCGGGAGTCCGCTCGGCGTCCATGTGACGACGCCGTGTCGTCCCCACGTGCGGGTGTCGTCGGCGTCGTCGGCGATGTCCCGGTGGACCCGGCATCCTCGAAGTCCGCGGTCACGGACCGTAGGCGGTGGGCGGATACGGTCACGCCCCGCGATCGGCACGTGTCAGTGCCGGAATGATGATCCGGAAAAGTTGTGGCGCCGGGCGGCGGGTGAGGACAGCGAACTCGCCGATCTCTCGTACAGTTTGCGCCGTGGGATCTCTGCGCAATCCGGTCGGGCCGCTTCCCTCCTCCATCTACTGGCGACGGAGGGCCGTCATGCTGTCCGTCCTAGCCGTGCTGGCGCTCCTGATCGCATGGATCGTCACCTCCGGCGGCGGAGGCGGCAAGAACGGCGCGGACGGGCCCAACGACAAGAATCCCTCCCCCTCCACGATCACCCCGGGCCCCTCCGGTTCCGGGCCGGCGATCAGCCAAGCCCCGGGCGGCCGCGACGAGTCGACGACCGGCGGCGACACCGGCGGGGGTGCGGGATCGGGCTCCGCCGCTGGCGCGGGCGCGGGCGCGGCCGCGGGGGCGGCCGCGGGGGGCGGCTCGGGAACCGGCGGTGCGGCCGGCACGGGCGGCTCCGCGGGTGCGGGCGGCTCCGGCGGTGCCGGGGGCGTCGGCGGCGTCGGTGGCAACGGTACGGGCGTCGGGGTCGGACAGGGCGACACCCTTCCGGCCGGTTCCGGACTGCCCAACTGCACGGCGGGCGCGGTGCGGTTGAGCGTGCGCAGCCTGCACAACGCCTACGAGCCCGGCGAGACGCCCACGCTGCTGCTGACCGCGACGAACTCCTCCGGCACCGACTGCAAGGTCGATCTCGGCCCCAAGAACGCGGTGTTGACGATCACTCAGGCCGACGAGGACGACGCGTACTGGTCGTCCGCCGACTGCCCCAGGACCGCGGGCCACCTGGTCTACCGGGCTCCGGCCGGGAGCAGCATCACGTACACCGTGAAGTGGGACCGCAAGCCGAGCGCTCCGCAGTGCGCCACGCCGCCGGCGGGGTCGGCGGGTGCCGGGACCTACCTGGTGGAGGTCAAGGCGCCCGGATACGCCACGGCTCAGGCCTCGTTCGTGCTGGAGAACGACTGAAGCGACTCAAGGGGTCCCGCGTCCGGTTGTTCGCCGGCCGCGGGGGCTTGGGGGCTGGTCGCGCCGTTCCCCGCGCCCCTGAAAGAACCAGAAGGCCCTAAGGGCCAGAAGCCCTAAGGACTAAAAGCCCTTACACGTACCGTTCCAGGATCGAGCTCTCCGCCAGCCTCGACAGGCCCTCCCGGACGCTCCTCGCCCGCGCCTCGCCGACGCCGTCCACCGTCTGGAGGTCGTCGACGCTGGCCGCCAGCAGCTTCTGCAGGCCGCCGAAGTGCTCCACCAGACGGTCGATGATCGCACCCGGCAGCCGGGGGACCTTGGCCAGCAGCCGGAAGCCGCGGGGGGAGACGCCCGAGTCGATCGCCTCGGGGGAACCGGTGTAGCCCAGGGCCCGGGCCACGGTGGGGAGTTCGAGGAGCTCGGCGTGGGTCAGGGCGTCCAGTTCGTACAGCGCCTCGTCGACCGTGCGGGAGCGCTTCGCGGTGGGCTCGGGGACGTAGTCCCGCACGACCAGTTCGCGCTCCGGCTCCACGCCCGCGATCAACTCGTCGAGCTGGAGGGCCAGGAGGCGGCCGTCCGTGCCGAGTTCGACCACGTACTCGGCGATCTCCGTGGCGATGCGGCGGACCATCTCCAGGCGCTGGGCCACGGCCGAGACGTCCCGGACCGTCACCAGGTCCTCGATCTCCAGCGCGGAGAGCGTGCCCGCGACCTCGTCCAGCCGCAGCTTGTAGCGCTCCAGGGTCGCCAGCGCCTGGTTCGCGCGGGACAGGATCGCCGCCGAGTCCTCCAGGACGCGCCGCTGGCCGTCGACGTACAGGGCGATGAGCCGCATCGACTGGGAGACCGAGACGACCGGGAAGCCGACCTGCTTGCTCACCCGGTCCGCGGTGCGGTGCCGGGTGCCCGTCTCCTCCGTGGGGATCGTCGCGTCGGGCACGAACTGCACGCCCGCCCGCAGGATCTTCGACAGGTCGGACGAGAGCACGATGCCGCCGTCCAGCTTGCACAGCTCACGCAGGCGCGTGGCCGCGAACTCGACGTCCAGGACGAAACCGCCCGTGCACATCGTCTCCACCGTCTTGTCGAAGCCGAGCACGATGAGTCCGCCGGTGTTGCCGCGCAGCACCCGCTCGAGGCCGTCGCGCAGGGCGGTGCCGGGGGCCACGGCGCTCAGGGAGGCGCGCATCAGGCCATCGGAACCGGCACTCCCACCGGACTTTCCGGGAGCTGCTGCCCGGTCGTTGGCTGCCACTGCTCTCCTCCGGTCGCGGGGTCTTGGACGCTCCCGTGTCGCACATTCGGTTCGTACGGACGGGCGAGACCAGGGCAAAGTCTACCGGCGGTCCTCAGCGTCCCGCGGGGCCTCTCGCCGACGCGAGCGCGGAAGGACCCTCAGGGCGTCCCCTATGTCCGCGACTTCCAGGACCTTCATACCGGCCGGGATCTTGCCGGGATCGCCCGGAACGAGCGCGTGCGTGAAGCCCAGACGGTGGGCCTCGGAGAGCCTGCGCTGGACGCCCGTGACCCGTCTGACCTCGCCCGCGAGGCCCACCTCGCCGATCGCGACGAGGTTCTTGGGCAGCGGGGTGTCGCTGGCCGCCGACGCCAGGGCGAGCGCGACCGCAAGGTCCGCGGCAGGTTCCGAAAGCTTTACCCCGCCGACCGTCGCGGAGTAGATGTCCCGCTTGCCGAGCGCGCTGATCCGGCCGCGCTGCTCCAGGACGGCGAGCATCATCGAGACGCGGGAGGTCTCCAGACCCGAGGTGGTGCGCCGGGGCGAGGGGATCTGCGAGTCCACGGTGAGCGCCTGGACCTCGGCCACCAGGGGCCGGCGGCCCTCCAGGGTGACGGTGAGACAGGTGCCGGGGACCGGTTCGGCACGACGTGTCAGGAAAAGTCCGCTCGGGTCCGCGAGGCCCGTGATGCCCTCGTCGTGCAGCTCGAAGCAGCCGACCTCGTCGGTGGCGCCGTAGCGGTTCTTGACGCCCCGTACGAGCCTGAGGCGCGCGTGCCGGTCGCCCTCGAAGCTCAGCACCACGTCCACCAGGTGCTCCAGCAGGCGCGGGCCGGCGATCGCGCCGTCCTTGGTGACATGGCCCACCAGCAGGGTGGACATGCCGCGCTCCTTGGAGGCCCGGATCAGCGCGCCGGCCACCTCGCGCACCTGGGCCATGCCGCCGGGGGCGCCGTCGATCTCCGGGGAGGCCACCGTCTGCACCGAGTCCAGGATCAGCAGCGACGGCTTCACCGCGTCCAGGTGGCCGAGGACCGCCGAGAGGTCGGTCTCCGCGGCGAGGTACAGGTGGTCGTCGATCGCGCCGATGCGGTCGGCGCGCAGCCGGACCTGGCTCGCGGACTCCTCACCGGTCACGTACAGCGTGCGGTGCTCGTCGCTCGCCGACTTGGCCGCCACGTCCAGCAGCAGCGTGGACTTGCCGACGCCGGGCTCGCCCGCGAGGAGCACCACCGCGCCGGGCACGAGGCCGCCGCCGAGGACCCGGTCCAGCTCGGGCACGCCGGTGGAGCGGGCGGTGGCCTGGCGGCCGTCGACCTGGCCGATGGGCACCGCGGAGGTGGTGACGCGGCCGGGTGTCGTCGTCCGCACGGCGGGCGCGCCGTACTCCTCGATCGTCCCCCAGGCCTGGCACTCGGGGCAGCGACCGAGCCACTTGGCCGTCTGCCAGCCGCACTCGGTGCAGCGGTAGGACGGACGCTCCTTGGCGGACTTCGTACGGGTGGCCATGCACGAACCGTAACGGCCGCCACTGACAACGCCGTCGCCGCCCGCCGGACGGCACGCTGCCCGACATCCGGAACCACCCCCGCCCCGACCCGCGTATCCGCCCCCCGCCCCGCCCCGCGGATCCGCCCCCGCCCCCGCCCCGACACGTGAATCGGCCACGTCACGACGGGAACGAGCCATGGAATCGGGGGTTCCTGTCCCCTATTGAGGGATCGTTTCACCCGTACGGAGTAAATGTGCTCAAGCCGCAGGAAGGGGCCATGTTTCGCGTCCTACGGTCCACGGATGATGAGCAGCAGTCCGGAGACCTCGACCCGCACCACCGGCGCGCACCGGGCGCAACGGCAGGAGCGCGACCGCGGCGCGGCGCGCACCCTGGCGCAGCGGCCGCCCGCGCGCTGTGAGCCGTACCTGGACGGCCTGTTCACCTACTGCATGTCCGTGCTGTGCGACCACGAAGCGGCGACCGCCGCCCTCGCCGACGTCCTCGCGCTCGCCGAGAAGCGCGGCGGCCCGGACGCGGCCGGCGACCGCAGGGCCTGGCTGTACGCCCTGGCCCGCTGGGCCTGTCTGCGCAAGCTCGCCGAGGCCAAGCAGAAACGTCAGGCCACCCACGCGGCAGGCCGGCACGGAGCGTCCCAGCGCTCCGCCGAACCCCCCGTCGCCGAGGACGTGCTGGAGGCCCGGCGCCGCGAACTCGCCCTGCTGGCCTGGCCGGAGGCGGCTGGTACGACCCCCGAGCAGCGCGAGGCGCTCGAACTCGCCGTGCGCCACCACCTCGCCGCCCACGAGGTCGCCGCGGTCCTCGGCATGGACCTCGCCGGCGCCCGTGAACTGCTCGCCTCCGCCGCCTGCGAGGTCGAGCGCACGCGCGCGGCCCTCGCCGTCGTCGAGACCGGCGACTGCCCGAGCGTGGCGCGGCTCACCGGCGACAGCCAGTTCGTGCTCAGCTCCGCCCTGCGCCGCGAACTCGTGCGCCACGTCGACGACTGCCCCCGCTGCCGTCGCAGTGCCGAGCGCGCGATCCCCGGCCGCTGGCCCGGCGCCATGATCACGCCCGCCGAGCTGCCCGTGCTGGAGGCACCCCGCGCGGCCCTGCACAAGGCGTCGGCGCACCCGCCACGCGCGCGTGGCGTGGCCGTGCCCCGCTTCGACCGGCGTGGCTTCCCGATGGACCCCAAGGACCGGGCCGCCCGCCGCGACCGTCTCCGCGCGCGTGCCGTCACCACGACCGTCGTCGCCACGGTCGTCGCCGCCCCCGTGCTCGCCCTGTGGGCCGCTTACCGGGGCGGACCCGGCGAGGGGACCGACGGACACTCCACCAGCGCCAGCGAGGCGCACGGCCCCGACAGCCTGGACGGCGTGGCGGCGAGCGGCGGCTACCAGAACGCCGGGAACGCCAGCGCGAAACCCGGCAACCGTTTCGCCAAGGACGGCCGGCCCGACGTCTCGGTGGAGGTTGTGAGCGTCGCCGGGGCCGGCGGGAAGGGCGCCGGGCACCTGGAGGTGGGGGCCGGCAACAACGGCGACACCACGCTGGTCACCCTCACCGCGACCGGCGACACCCCGGTCCGCTGGTCGGCCACCACGGCTGCCTCCTGGCTCTACCTGAGCCAGTCCTCGGGAACCCTGAAGCCCGGCGAGTCGTTGACGATCAAGGTGTACGTCGACCATCTGCGCGAGCCCTCCGGCCCCTGGAGCGCGCGCGTGGCCATCGCACCGGCAGGCGCCGTCATCACCATCGAGGGCTACGGCACGGCTCCCGCGCCGTCCGACCCCGGGGAGCCGACGACACCCCCGTCCAGCCCCAGCCCCACGGCCTCGACCCCGTCGGACCCCACCCCGAGCGACCCTCCGTCCTCGTCGCCCTCCCCGACCCCGCCGGACCCCACCCCGTCCGACTCGGCGAGCCCGACGGCCTCCCCGACGGACAGCGACGTACCGAGTCCGTCGGCGTCGTAATGGTCGCCGGGGGAGCCGTCAGGGGTGCCGGGGGGAGCCCACCACAGGCGTGCCCCTGGCACCCCCGTCCGCGTCCCTCAGACGGTCGGATCCGCCGGATGCGGTGCCACCAGGGGCAGTTGGGAGGCCAGGCGTTGCTCGCAGAGCTCGACCAGGCGGTCGTAGCCCTCCTTGCCCATCAGCTCGATCAGTTCGGGGCGGTAGGAGACGTAGACCGGGTCGCCGGCGCCGTGTGCCGAGGTCGCCGACGTGCACCACCAGTGCAGGTCGTGACCCCCCGGGCCCCAGCCGCGCCGGTCGTACTCCCCGATGGACACCTGGAGGACGCGGGTGTCGTCGGGCCGGTCGATCCACTCGTACGTCCGCCGCACCGGGAGCTGCCAGCAGACGTCCGGCTTGGTCTCCAGCGGCTCGCGGCCCTCCCGCAGGGCCAGGATGTGCAGCGAGCAGCCCTGGCCGCCCGGGAAGCCCGGCCGGTTCTGGAAGATGCAGGAGCCCTCGAAGGGGCGGGTCTGCCGGTCGCCGTCCTCGTCCTCCGAGACCCAGCCGCCCCGCGTGCCCTCGGCGTGGTGCTGCCAGATGTCCGGAGTGAGTCGCGCCACGTGCTCGGCGACCCGCTGCTCGTCGTCCTCGTCGGAGAAGTGGGCACCCAGAGTGCAGCACCCGTCGTCCGCCCGGCCCGCCCGGATGCCCTGGCAGCCGCTGCCGAAGATGCAGTTCCACCGAGAGGTCAGCCATGTCAGATCGCAGCGGAAGACCTGCTCGTCGTCCGCCGGATCCGGGAACTCCACCCACGCGCGCGCGAAGTCGAGGCCCTTCTCGTCGGCCTTCAGAGCCTTCAGGGCCTTCCGCGACTGCTTCGGCGGCTTCACCCGCGAAGGACCGTCGGCAGATACGGCCGTTTTGTCGTCCTTCACCTTTTTCGTCTTTGGCACGCGTCCAGGGTAAGTCGCCCGAGGCCCCTCCGGAGACAGTCGAACGCCCTGCTGGCAGTAGCGTTCCCTACATGAGACTCGGTGTCCTCGACGTGGGATCGAACACGGTGCACCTGCTGGTGGTGGACGCGCACCCCGGCGCCCGGCCCCTGCCCGCGCACTCGCACAAGGCGGAACTGCGCCTTGCCCAACTCCTCGACGAGGCCGGGGCGATCGGTCCCGAGGGCGTCGAGAAACTGGTCTCCGTCGTCAAGGACGCGCTCCAGGCCGCCGAGGACAAGGGCGTCGAGAACCTGCTGCCGTTCGCCACCTCCGCCGTCCGCGAGGCCGGCAACGCCGACGACGTCCTCGCGCGCGTGCGGGCCGAGACCGGCGTCGAGCTCCAGGTCCTCACCGGCGCCGAGGAGGCCCGTCTCACCTTCCTCGCCGCCCGCCGCTGGTTCGGCTGGTCGGCGGGCAAGCTGCTGGTCCTCGACATCGGCGGCGGCTCCCTGGAGATCGCCTACGGCATCGACGAGGAACCGGACGCGGCGGTGTCCCTGCCGCTGGGCGCGGGCCGTCTCACCGCGGGCTGGCTCCCCGGCGACCCCCCGAGCCCGGACGACGTCCGGTCCCTGCGCCGGCACGTGCGCGCCCAGATCGCGCGTACGGTCGGTGAGTTCGCCCGCTTCGGCGCCCCCGACCACGTGGTCGCCACCTCCAAGACCTTCAAGCAGCTCGCCCGCCTGGCCGGCGCCGCCCGCTCCGCCGAGGGCCTGTACGTCCAGCGCGAGCTGAAACGCGAGTCCCTGGAGGCCTGGGTCCCGCGGCTGGCCGGCATGACGACGGACCAGCGGACGGAGCTCCCGGGCGTCTCGGAGGGCAGGGCGAACCAGCTCCTCGCGGGCGCCCTGGTGGCCGAGGGCGCGATGGATCTGTTCGGCGTGGAAACGGTCGAGATATGCCCGTGGGCGCTGAGGGAAGGCGTGATCCTGCGCAGACTTGACCACATGGGTTCCGCGCAGGGGCTCTAGGGGCGCGGGGAGATGTGTGCGCGACCACAGCGCACCCGTACCCGCCCAGTGGCAAGCGCCACAACGGCGAGCGGGCGTTCCGTCCCACCCCGGCGGACGCCGTAGGCTGACGACCGTGGCAGAACCAGTCGTACGGATCCCGGATGCGAAGGTCGCCCTCTCGACGGCTTCCGTCTACCCGGAGTCGACGGCGACGGCCTTCGAGATCGCCGCGCGTCTCGGGTACGACGGCGTCGAGGTCATGGTGTGGACCGACCCGGTCAGCCAGGACATCGACGCCCTGCGCCGCCTCTCCGACTATCACGGGATCCCCGTACTCGCCGTGCACGCCCCCTGCCTGCTCATCACGCAGCGGGTGTGGTCGACGGACCCCTGGGTCAAGCTCCAGCGGGCCCGGACGGCCGCCGAGAAGCTGGGCGCGAGCACGGTCGTCGTGCACCCGCCGTTCCGCTGGCAGCGCCAGTACGCCCGTGACTTCGTCAGCGGGATCTGGCGCATGGCCGGCGAGACGGACGTACGGTTCGCCGTCGAGAACATGTACCCCTGGCGCTACCGCGACCGCGAGATGCTCGCCTACGCCCCCGACTGGGACGTCACCAAGGACGACTACCGGCACTTCACGATCGACCTCAGCCACGCGGCGACCTCCCGGACCGACGCGATGCAGATGGTCGACCGGATGGGGGACCGGCTCGGCCACGTCCACCTCGCCGACGGCAAGGGTTCCGCGAAGGACGAGCACCTCGTGCCGGGGCGCGGCGGCCAGCCCTGCGCCGAGCTCCTGGAGCGCCTCGCGCTGACCGGCTTCGACGGCCATGTCGTCATCGAGGTCAACACCCGCCGCGCGATGTCCGGCGCCGAACGCGAGGCCGATCTCGCCGAGGCCCTGGCCTTCACCCGCCTCCACCTGGCCTCGCCGGTGAAGGTGCCGCGGCGGTGAGCGACGTCACCGCGCGAAGGCGCGGCCGGCCCCGGCGTACGGAATCCGACGGAGCCGGCACCCGCGACCGGATCCTCCTCGCGGCCCGGGAGGAGTTCTCCGAGCGGGGCTACGAGAAGACGTCCGTGCGCGGGATCGCCAAGGCCGCGGGGGTCGACTCGGCCCTGGTCCACCACTATTTCGGCACCAAGGAACAGGTCTTCGAGGCGGCCGTGGAGGTCGCCGCCGCGCCCGCCCTGAGCGCGCCCGACGCACTCGCCGAGGGGCCCGTGGAGGAGGTCGGGGAGCGCCTGACCCGGTTCATCTTCGGCGTCTGGGAGAACCCCGCGACGCGTATGCCGCTCCTGGCGATCGTCCGCTCCGCCGTGACCAACGAGACCGCGGCCACCGTCTTCCGCCGCCTCGTCGCCTCCCAGTTGCTGCGCCGCATCGCCGACCGGTTGGACCTGCCGGACGCGGAGCTGCGGGCGGAGCTCGCGGCCGCGCAGCTCGTGGGGACGGCCATGCTGCGGTACGTGATCAAGGTGGAGCCGCTGGCGTCCACGGACGTCGAGCAGATCATCGCGCGAGTGGCCCCGGTGGTGCAGGGCCACCTGACCGGCCCCTGACCCGAGACGGGCGTCCCGCATTCCGGACACCCTGTCCCGCCCCCTGGATGACCGGCGTACGCTCGATAGCAGCCAGAACTGTCTGAAGGAGCGAGCGACGATGCCCGAGCTGAGGTCCCGCACAGTCACCCACGGCCGCAACATGGCGGGCGCCCGCGCCCTTATGCGCGCCTCCGGTGTACCCGGTGCGGACATCGGCCGCAAGCCGATCATCGCGGTCGCGAACTCCTTCACGGAGTTCGTGCCGGGTCACACCCACCTCCAGCCGGTCGGCCGGATCGTCTCCGAGGCGATCGTGGCGGCGGGCGGCATCCCGCGCGAGTTCAACACCATCGCCGTCGACGACGGCATCGCGATGGGACACGGCGGGATGCTCTACAGCCTCCCCTCCCGCGACCTGATCGCGGACTCCGTCGAGTACATGGTCGAGGCCCACTGCGCCGACGCCCTGATCTGCATCTCCAACTGCGACAAGATCACCCCGGGCATGCTGAACGCCGCGCTGCGGCTCAACATCCCCACGGTCTTCGTCTCCGGCGGCCCGATGGAGTCCGGCCGCGCGACCCTCGTGGACGGCACGGTCCGCACGCTCGACCTTGTCGACGCGATGTCCGACGCGGTGAACGAGAAGATCTCCGACGAGGACATGCTCCGCATCGAGGAGAACGCCTGTCCGACCTGCGGAAGCTGTTCCGGCATGTTCACGGCCAACTCGATGAACTGCCTGACGGAGGCCATCGGCCTCTCGCTCCCCGGCAACGGCTCGGTCCTGGCCACCCACACGGCCCGCAAACAGCTCTACGTCGACGCGGCCGAGACGGTCATGGACATCACCCGCCGCTACTACGAGCAGGACGACGAGACGGTCCTGCCGCGCAATGTCGCCACCTTCGCGGCGTTCGAGAACGCCATGGCCCTCGACATCGCCATGGGCGGCTCCACCAACACGATCCTGCACCTGCTGGCGGCCGCCCAGGAGGCCGGCGTCCCCTTCGGCCTGGCCGAGATCGACGAGGTCTCCCGCCGCGTCCCCTGCCTCGCGAAGGTCGCCCCGAACGTGGCGAAGAACCGCACGTACTACATGGAGGACGTGCACCGCGCCGGCGGCATCCCCGCCCTCCTCGGCGAACTGCACCGCGCGGGCCTGCTGAACGAGGACGTGCACTCGGTCCACAGCCCCTCCCTCGCGGACTGGCTCAAGACCTGGGACGTGCGCGGCGGTTCGCCCTCCCCGAAGGCCCTCGAACTGTGGCACGCGGCCCCCGGCTGCGTCCGCTCCGCCGAGGCCTTCTCCCAGTCGGAGCGCTGGGCCTCCCTGGACGAGGACGCCGCCGAGGGCTGCATCCGCAGCGTCGAGCACGCCTACTCCAAGGACGGCGGCCTGGCGGTCCTCAAGGGCAACCTCGCGGTCGACGGCTGTGTCGTGAAGACGGCCGGCGTCGACGAGTCGATCTGGACGTTCGAGGGCCCGGCGGTCGTCTGCGAGTCGCAGGAGGAGGCCGTCCAGAAGATCCTCACCCAGCAGGTCAAGGAGGGCGACGTCGTCGTCATCCGCTACGAGGGCCCCAAGGGCGGCCCCGGCATGCAGGAGATGCTCTACCCGACCTCGTACCTGAAGGGCCGCGGCCTCGGCAAGGCCTGCGCCCTGATCACCGACGGCCGCTTCTCCGGCGGCACCTCCGGCCTGTCCATCGGCCACGCCTCCCCGGAGGCGGCGGCCGGCGGCACCATCGCCCTCGTCGAGGACGGCGACCGCATCCGCATCGACATCCCCGGTCGCACGATCGAGCTCCTGGTCGACGACGCCGAGCTGGCGCGCCGCGAGGCCGCACTGGGCGGCGTGTACGCCCCGAAGAACCGCGAGCGCAAGGTGTCGGCGGCGCTGCGGGCCTACGCCGCGATGGCGACCAGCGCGGACAAGGGCGCGGTGCGGGACGTGTCGAAGCTGGGCTGAGTTCCCGTTCGACGGGGGCCGTCCCTTCGGGGCGGCCCCTTCGGCGTGCTCGCGTCACCGGCCCGTGCGTGCCAGCCTGCGCGTCACCAGCCCGAGGGCTTGCGGGCGTCCACGGCGAAGACGGTGCCGTCGGGGGCGGTGGCGTAGACGTGGTGGGTGGCGAGAGCGGGTCTGGGCAGCGTTGCGGCCACCTCGCTCCCGCTGGTGCCGAGCCTCGACGGCGTCTGCCCGACGAGGGTGCCCCTGTGCGCGTCCACGGCGAGCAGCCGCCCGTCGGTAGCGGTGACGAAGACGTGGCTGCCGTCCGAGACCGGGACGGACCCACGGCTGACGGACGTCTCCAGATGCCACAACCGTCGGCCCGTGTCGAGGGCGACGGCCTCCAGCGAGCCCCCTGCGGCCAGGACGTAGGCGACGCCGTCGTGCACCGTGGCCTGGGCGCCCTGGCGGGGCACGCGCAGGGTCACCTTCCGGGTCGCCCTGGACTCGGGGGTGTAGCGGACCACGGCCTTGGCATAGTCGAAGACCTGGTCGACGGAGAGGAAGCAGACCGATCCGTCCTCGGAGCCGATCGGCGTCAGGGCACCGTCGAGACGTTCGTCCCAGCGCACATCACCCGTGGCCGGGTCCACGGCGGTGACCCGGGTGGTCGACTCGTCGACGGACGTACTCGTCACGTACAACAACGGGTCACCGGGGAACGTGGAGAATGACGGCGTGACATGGCCGGGTATCTCCTTGCTCCACCTGGTGTCGCCGGTCGCGCTGTCCACACCGGTCATCGTCCCGTCCGCCTCGGCGACCAGGAGCATGCCCCCGGTCGACCACATGCCGTTGTACGTCGGCACGTCACGCTGCCAACGCGCCCGGCCCGACGCGGGATCGAGCGCCTCCAGGTGGGTGCCGTAGTCGGCCAATGGCTGTACGAGGCCGCCGGAGAGGACAGGCGGGACGCTCCAACGGTCCGTGTCGGCGGAGTGGCGCCACAGCAGGCTGCCGTCGGACGGGTCCAGGGCGTAGACCGAACCCGAGCGGACACAGAGGAGCCTGCCCGCTCCGTAGGAGCACCGGGGCGTGCCCTTGCCCCCGGATTCGGGTCGCGCGGCCCAAGCGCGGAACGCACCGGCCTTGGCCTGGGGTGTGCCGGTGCCTTTCGCCTCGACCTTTCCTGCGTCAGGCAGTTGGACAGAAGCGAACACACCGGCCGCGACCAGGACGAACGCTCCGCCGACGCACAACGTGATCCGACGCAGACGCCGCTTGGGTTGTCGTACCGGCTCCGCGACCTCCTGCTCGGGCTCCGGCACCTCACCCGTGCGCTGCGCCGGTATGAACGCCTGCGTGTCGTACGAGGCCGCCACCGACCGCAGTTCCCGCATCAACTCGTCCGGAGTCGGACGGTCCTCGGGCTCCTTCGCGAGACAGCGCATGATGAGCGGCGCGAGATTCGCCGGTACGCCGGTCAGGTCCGGCTCGTCGTGCACGACCTGGTAGGCGACCACGTACGGGCTGTCCGAGTCGAAGGGCCCGCGTCCGGTCGCCGCATGGACCATCACGGACCCGAGCGCGAAGACGTCGGCGGCGGGACCGACCTCCCGGGGACGCCGGAACTGCTCGGGCGCCATGAACGGGGGAGTGCCGATCAACTTCCCCGTCTCGGTGCGCAGTTCGCTGTCCTTTGGCCGGGAAATGCCGAAGTCGATGACCTTCGGGCCGTCGTCGGCGAGCAGCACGTTGCTCGGCTTGAGGTCCCGGTGGACCACCCCGACCCGATGGATGTCCCGCAGCGCCTCCGCGAGCCCGGCCATCAGCCGACGCAACTCGGCAGGCGCCATGGGACCGTTCCGCTTCACCTCGTCGGAGAGCGTCGGTCCGGGGATGAACAGCGTGGCCATCCACGGCCGTTCGGCATCGGGGTCGGCATCGACGACGGACGCGGTGAACGCCCCGCTCACCTTCCGCGCCGCCGCCACCTCCTGCCGGAAACGCCCCCTGAACTCGGGATCCCTGGCGAACTCGGCATGCACGATCTTCACCGCGAGCTTCATCCCCGAGGTGCTGCGCGCGACATGCACGACGCCCATCCCGCCGGACCCGAGGAATGACTCCAGCCGGTAGTGACCGGCGTACTCGGGAAGTTCCGCTTCCGCGCCCGCTCCGGTGTTGCTCTGTGGCGCCATGGAACCACCCCCGTGCTGATCGTCCGCGCGCGCGACGCACGGAGCCTAGTCGATGACTCGTTCGGGACAGAGGCGGCTTGCTAGTCTCCGCGTGCGAGTTGCGTACATGTGTTTCATGGCGTGATTTAGGGGAATCAACGGGACCCCATGGCAGTCATGGGGAGCAACGGGGGAGGATTTTCATGTCTGTTGAGCGCGTCGAAGAAGTCGAGAACGGCGAGAGCAGGACCGTCACGACGGCAGTCGCCGCAACGGCGGCCGTGCACTACTACTCGGTCGCCCCGGGCTACCGCCTCAACGTCCGCCGAGGCCCCGGCACCCAGTACGGCATCGTCCGGGTCCTGCCCGAAGGCGCGCAGGTCGCGATCTTCTGCCAGACGCCGGGGACGTCGGTGGTCGGTCCGTACGGCACGTCGAACATCTGGGACAACATCGCCAACGGTGAGTTCGTCTCGGACGCCTACGTTCTCACCGGCAGCGACGGCTACGTCGCCTCGCGCTGCGGCTGATCTCGGCACCCATCCGAAGGGGATCCACCAGCGTCGATACGCCATTACGCGGTGGCTCCCGGCTTACCGGCTGAACGTGCGCAGCGGACCCAGCACGGTCTACAGCCTCGTCCGGGTGCTACCCGAGGGCTCCATGGTCCCGATCCACTGCCAGACACCGGGGCAGACGGTGACAGGTCCGTACGGCACCTCGAACATCTGGGACAACATCAGCAATGGCCAGTACGTCTCCGACGCGTACATCAACACCGGCAGCGACGGATACGTGGCCGACCGCTGCTCCTGATCCCCGGCGGGAGCCCGCCCCCGTCCCGGAGCCATAATCGTCCCGTGAGCGACGAACCCGGCCCCCAGGACACCGCGGGCTCCCCAGCCGGCACCCCCCACCCCGAGCCGATCCGTTTCTTCGGCACCACCTGGGTGAACCACGACAGCGGCTACGCCCTCCGCCGCGCCGGCGCCGCCGTTGGCTCCCTCGCCGCCGCCGTGGCCTCCTGCCTGGTCCTCCGCTTCGCCTACGAGGGCCTCCAGATCGCCGACACCGGCAGCTTCGTGACCCTCCTCGTCATCGCGATGTTCGCCATCTGCAGCGCGCTGGCCTTCCGCAACACCTGGGACGGCTTCGGCAAGCGCCCCGACCCCGACCGCCAGGCCTCCCTCCGCGGCCTCCTGGCCATCGGTTTCGTCGGATCCCTCCTCGCGTACTTCTTCCGCTCCCTCGCGGAGGCCCCGGGCGAGAAGCTGCACCGGCAGGAGTACGAGGCCGCCCTGCGGGAGCACGAGAAGCGCGGCGCCCGCCGCACGGGGAACCCGGCGAAGAAGAAGCGCCGCCGCTGAGCCCTGCCGGTCAGCCGCAGCCGTCGTCACGGCCGGGGGCTCAACACCAACCTGAACGCACTCGCCTCAACCGGGCGTCGGCGAGCTGCTGGGCCGCTCCGACGGCGCGCTCACCGGCGGCGGGAGTACCACCCTGCCGGCGCCCCGCAGTCGTGGCACCCGCAGGGCGTTCTCTCACCCAAAACACACCGCCGCCCGCTCCCTCTGCGGCCACCATGGCCTCATGGCCGCCTCCTTCCACACCGCCCGAGCCCACTCCTTCAACGCCGCCGCAGCCCAGTACGCCGCCAACCGCCCCTCCTATCCGCCCGCACTCCTCGACACGATCGAGGAACTCGCCGGCCGCCCCCTCAGCGGAGCCCGGGTCGCCGACATCGGGGCCGGCACCGGCATAGCGACCGCCCTGCTGCACGCCCGGGGCGCCGAGGTCCTCGCGGTCGAACCCGGCGACGGCATGGCCGAACAGTTCCGCCGCACCCACCCCCACCTCCCGATCATCAGGGGCGACGGCAACGACCTCCCCCTCCTCACCGACTCCGCCGACCTCCTCACCTACGCCCAGTCCTGGCACTGGACCGACCCGGCCCGCGCGGTCCCGGAAGCCTGCCGCGTCCTGCGCCCGGGCGGCGCCCTGGCCCTGTGGTGGAACACCTACGCCCTCGACATCCCCTGGATCACCGGCCAGGTCACCCGGGTCGCCGAGCACTTCAAGGAGTACGGCGCCCACCCGGCCGTCGAGGTGAACGGCAACGGAGCCCGCGCCGCCCAGGCCGACCCCAGCGGCCGCCTGGACTTCACTCACCGAGTGGTCCGCTGGAGCCGCCGCGTGCCCGTCGACACCCACCTCGCCAACATCGGCAGCCACTCCCTGTTCCTGGTCGCGGGCGAGGAGCACACGGCCGACTTCCTCACCGAGGAGCGCCGCATCCTGCTCCAGCGCTTCCCCGACGGCACCGTCGAGGAGACCTACGACGTCGAACTGCTGCTCGCCCGCAACCCCTGACCCAGACGTGGCCACACCCACGCCCCAGCACCCGAAAGAGCCGCAGGACCGAGGCATGCCCGGCGCCCGCGGCCACACCCACGCCCCAGCGCCCGAGTGAGCCGCAGGACCGAGGCATGCCCGGCACCCGCGGGGGCTGCCGATGCGGTCTCCTGGGCGCACCGCCGGCTCCCCCTGCGGTGCGCCCACCGCCACCCCCGGCTCCCGATCGCGGGCCCGCCCAACACACCCCCGTCGGCCTCCCGTCACTTCCGGCCGCGGGCCGGTCCGTCTCCACCACGCACCGGCCGCCCGGCCGTCCCGTCGCAGATCGCGCGGCTCCCCCCGGGCCCACCGCTCCGGGGCGCGGATCTGCACACCCGCGCGCGCTCGGAGCCGCTGCTCCGACCGTGGACCCACGCGACGTGCACCTGCGTCCCGCACGATCACGGCCGTCGTTGCGAGAGCGCCCGGCCCGCTGCTCCCGGTCGCGGGTCCGCCCACCGCCCCGCGCGCCCGGAGCCGCTGCCCCGACCGTGGACCCACCCGAAGTGCACCCGCATCCCGCACGATCACGGCCGCCATCGCGACAGCGCCCCGGCCGCCCGCGCCCCTGCCCCACGCGCCCCTGCCCCACGCGCCTCTGCCCCGGCCCCGCTCCATGCCCCAGTCCTTGCCGCCCCGCACGCAACCGCCCAACCCCACCACCGCCCAACCCCACCACCGCGCGCCCCCGCCTCCGCACCCGATCCGCTTGACGACTCAAACCCTCAGGAGCATTATTCATCGCATGATGAATAAAGAGCCCGGACCGCCCGCCGACAGCACGGACCAAGGGCCCGCCGCACCCGCCGTCCATGCCGACGGCCTCACCGTCGTCCGCGGCCCCCGCACCGTCCTGCGCGGCCTCGCCTTCGACGTGCCACGCGGCCAGATCACGGGCCTCCTCGGCCCGTCGGGCTGCGGCAAGTCCACCCTGATGCGCTCGATCGTCGGCACCCAGGCCAAGGTCACCGGCACCCTCGACGTCCTCGGCCAACCCGCCGGCCACCCCGCCCTGCGCACCCGCATCGGCTACGTCACCCAGGCTCCCTCCGTCTACGACGACCTGACCGTCCGCCAGAACCTCGACTACTTCGCGGCGATCCTCGCCCCCGGCCGCGCCGCCGCCGACCGGCGCCACTCCGACGTCACCCGCGCCATCGACGACGTCGACCTCGCCAGCCACGCCGACTCCCTCGCGGGCAACCTATCCGGCGGCCAGCGCAGCCGGGTCTCCCTCGCCGTCGCCCTCCTCGGCGCCCCCGAACTCCTCGTCCTCGACGAACCCACCGTCGGCCTAGACCCCGTCCTGCGCCGTGACCTGTGGAACCTCTTCGACGACATCGCCGCCCGCCGCGGCGCCACCCTCCTCATCTCCTCCCACGTCATGGACGAGGCCGAGCGCTGCCACCGCCTCCTCCTGATGCGCCAGGGCGGGATCCTCGCCGACGACACCCCCGAAGCCCTCCGCACCCGCACCCACTCCGACTCGGTCGAGGAAGCCTTCCTCCACCTGGTCGACGAGGCCGTTGCTGCAAGCCGCACCAAGGAGCACACGCGATGACCACGACCACGCCGAGGCTCACCCCGGCCCCCACCAGCGGCCTCAGCCTCGCCCGCACCACCGCCACCGCGGCCCGGGTCCTGCGCCAGCTCCGCCACGACCCGCGCACCATCGCGATGATGATCCTGATCCCGTGCCTGATGCTGTTCCTGCTGCGCTACGTCTTCGACGGCAGCCCGCGCACCTTCGACAGCATCGGCGCCTCCCTCCTCGGGATCTTCCCGCTGATCACGATGTTCCTGGTCACCTCCATCGCCACCCTGCGCGAACGCACCTCCGGCACCCTCGAACGCCTCCTCGCCATGCCGCTCGGCAAGGGCGACCTCATCGCCGGCTACGCCCTCGCCTTCGGCACCCTCGCGATCATCCAGTCCGCCCTCGCCACCGGCCTCGCCGTCTGGTTCCTCGGCCTCGACGTCGTCGGCAGCCCATGGCTCCTGCTGCTGGTCGCCCTGCTCGACGCCCTGCTCGGCACCGCCCTGGGCCTGTTCGTCTCGGCCTTCGCGGCCTCCGAGTTCCAGGCCGTCCAGTTCATGCCGGCCGTGATCTTCCCCCAGCTCCTCCTCTGCGGCCTCTTCACCCCGCGCGACAACATGCACCCCGTCCTGGAGGCCATCTCCGACGTCCTGCCCATGTCCTACGCCGTCGACGGCATGAACGAGGTCCTCCGGCACACCGACATGACAGCGGCCTTCGTCCGCGACGCCCTGATCGTGGCGGGCTGCGCCCTGCTGGTCCTGGGTCTGGGAGCGGCGACCCTGAGGCGCCGGACCGCCTAGACCACCCAGGACCGCCCAGGAACACCACCGACCCCATGTCCCGCCCACCGGACAGCCGCCCTGCACCTCCCGGCCCGGTGCCAGACTGAACCGCATGAGCCAGAAAGTCGCAGTCCTCGGCACCGGCAAGATCGGCGAAGCCCTGCTCAGCGGAATGATCCGCGCCGGCTGGGCCCCGGCCGACCTCCTGGTCACCGCCCGCCGCCCCGAGCGAGCTGAGGAACTCCGCAGCCGCTACGGAGTCACCCAGGTCACCAACCCGGAGGCCGCCAAGACCGCCGACACCCTGATCCTCACGGTCAAGCCGCAGGACATGGGCGCCCTCCTCGACGAACTCGCCCCGCACGTGCCGACCGACCGCCTGGTCATCAGCGGCGCCGCCGGCATCCCCACCTCCTTCTTCGAGGAGCGCCTCGCCACGGGCACCCCGGTCGTCCGCGTCATGACCAACACCCCCGCCCTGGTCGACGAGGCCATGTCCGTCATCTCCGCCGGCACCCACGCCACCGCCGACCACCTCGCCCATACCGAGGAGATCTTCGGCGCCGTCGGCAAGACGCTCCGCGTCCCCGAGTGCCAGCAGGACGCCTGCACCGCGCTCTCCGGCTCCGGACCGGCGTACTTCTTCTACCTGGTCGAAGCCATGACCGACGCCGGCATCCTGCTCGGCCTGCCCCGCGACAAGGCCCACGACCTGATCGTCCAGTCCGCGATCGGCGCCGCCACGATGCTCCGCGACAGCGGCGAACACCCGGTCAAGCTGCGCGAGAACGTCACGTCCCCCGCGGGCACCACGATCAACGCCATCCGCGAACTCGAGAACCACGGCGTACGGGCCGCCCTCATCGCCGCCCTCGAAGCCGCACGCGACCGCAGCCGCGCACTGGCCTCCGGCAAGAAGGACTGACACCGACCGGGGGCGGCGGCCACCCCGCGGAAGCCACCGCGGCCACCACGAAAGCGAAGCCGCCCCCGCACAGCGCCACCCGGGCCCGCGCGCGCCTACCGAGCAGCGTTCAGCACGTCACCGCGCCCGACGGCGTCACCGCCCAGAGCAGCCGTATCCGAAGCCGCCGTATCTGATGCAGCCGTATCCGAAGCAGTCGTCTCCGAAGCGGCTGCATCCGAAGAGGCCGGCAGCAGCCCGATCGCGCGATAAGCGGCATCCACGGTCGGCCGCGCCATCGCCCGTGCCCTCTCCGCGCCATCCCGCAGCACCCCCTCCACATAGCCAGGATCCGCGCACAACTCCTTGTGCCTCTCCTGCACGGGCCTCAAGACCTCGACCACGGCCTCGGCGGTGTCCTTCTTCAAGGCGCCGTACGACTCATATACACCGCTCAGCTCCGATGGGTTCCCACCCGTGCAGGACGCGAGGATCTCCAGCAGGTTCGCCAGTCCCGGCCGGGCCTCCCGGTCGTACACGACCTCCCGACCGCCGTCGGTGACGGCCCGCATGACCTTCCTCCGCACGACGTCCGGCTCGTCGAGGAGATAGACGATCCCCGGCCCGGAGTCGTCGGACTTCCCCATCTTCGACAGGGGCTCCTGAAGGTTCATGACCCGCGCGCCCACCGTCGGCACGGTGGCCCGTGGCACCACGAACGTGTACCCGTACCGCTGGTTGAACCGCACCGCCAGGTCCCGCGTCAGCTCAACATGCTGAGCCTGGTCATCCCCGACCGGTACCTCGTTGGCCCCGTACGCCAGGATGTCCGCGGCCATCAGCACGGGATAGGTGAGCAGGGACAGCCGCACACTCCCGCCGCGAGCCCGCTCCCGAGCGGACTTCTCCTTGTACTGGATCATCCGCCGCATCTCGCCGTCCGTGGCCACGCACTCCAGTACGTACGACAGCCGCGCGTGCTCGTCCACATGGCTCTGCACGAACACGGTGCACAGCTCGGGATCCAGCCCCGACGCGAGCAGCAGCGTCGCCGCCTGCCGACTCAGCCGACGCACCCGCGCCGGATCGTGGTCGACGGTCAGGGCGTGCAGGTCGACGATGCAGAACAGCGACTCCGCCCGGTGCTGGTCCACCGCGGCCCACTGCCGCATGGCTCCCAGGTAGTTCCCCAGCGTCAGATGCCCCGTCGGCTTGACCCCGCTGAAGACCCGCGTCATCTCTCCACCTCCTGGTCGAGACCGCCGTCCCCGGCCGGCCGACCCTCAGCAGTTCTGGAGGGGGATACGCGAACGGCCGCCGAGGCGGCGGCCGTTGAGTGCATACGTGCTTACGGCCGCCTTCAGGCGGCCCACCACTGCTGGGTGCACGTACGCGTTGTCATGCCTGTCAGCCTACGCCTCCGGGGAGCCGTCCGGACCTGAGTTGACACTCCCCAGCCGGGTACGTAGTGTTCTCCGAGTTGTCCGACGTGAGCGCCGACCCCGGTCGGTCCCCGGACAGCCATTCCGCAGGTACCAGCCAACAAACGACGACAGTCGCTCTGTCTGCCGTCGCCGTATTGGCGTGCGTATTCGCGAAATGAGGAATCCACGTTCGAAAGGACGGCGGCCCCCCGATTAGCTCGGGAGCCGGGAATCCGCTAAAGTCTCACTCGTCGGAACGGCCCAACGGCCGGGAAGGCAAGCCCCTCTGACTGGGAATCAGGCCCGAAAGGATCTGATAGAGTCGGAACCGCCGGAAAGGGAAA
>NZ_JBVJPC010000006.1:0-529533 GCF_055582845.1 Streptomyces sp. NPDC107471
AAACGCCCGGTTACATTTCGAACCCGGAAGCTAAGCCTTACAGCGCCGATGGTACTGCAGGGGGGACCCTGTGGGAGAGTAGGACACCGCCGAACTCCTTTTAGAGCTCTGGCTCTTGGGCACGCAGCCCAAGAGCCAGAGCTTTTTTGCGTTGAGGTAGGGTCAGGGAGCATCGTTGGCACGTTTCCCACAGGAGGCCCCCGGGTGGAGGTCCAGGAGACCCGGGTCCAGACGGACCGGGTCCTCACCATCCCCAACATTCTCAGCATGGCGCGGCTCGTTGGGGTGCCGCTCTTCCTGTGGCTGATCCTCAGGCCCGAGTTCGGAGGGCCCAAGAGTGACACCTGGGCGTTGCTGGTACTGGCTCTGAGCGGCATCAGCGACTACCTGGACGGCAAGCTCGCCCGCCGGTGGAACCAGATCAGCAGCCTCGGCCGGCTGCTCGACCCCGCGGCCGACCGCCTCTACATTCTCTCGACCCTGGTCGGCCTTACGTGGCGCGAGATTCTGCCAATCTGGTTGACGGCTGCACTGGTCTTGCGGGAGCTGATGCTCCTGGTGATGGTGGGCATCCTCAGGCGTCACGGTTATCCGCCGCCGCAGGTGAACTTCCTCGGCAAGGCCGCCACCTTCAACCTGATGTACGCCTTCCCGTTGCTGCTGCTCAGTGACGGAACTGGATGGATCTCGTCACTCGCTGCTATTTTCGGATGGGCGTTCGCCGGATGGGGTACAACGCTGTACTGGTGGGCAGGAGTGCTCTATGTGGTCCAAGTCCGCCGCCTGGTCCGAGCGGACGTCAGGGCCGACTGAACTCGCCCATAGGCACGGCCGTAGTGGCTCGATGGCCCCCGACGGAAATGTGCGGGACAATCTGGACGGGTGAAGTCGGCTGGACCGTCATCTCTTAAGGAGGACGCTTCCGACATGAAGGCCGTCGTGATGGCCGGAGGCGAAGGCACGCGCCTTCGTCCCATGACCTCGAGCATGCCCAAGCCGCTCCTGCCGGTGGCGAACCGGCCGATCATGGAGCATGTTCTGCGGCTGCTCAAAAGGCATGGGCTCAACGAGACCGTCGTCACCGTCCAGTTCCTGGCCTCACTGGTCAAGAACTACTTCGGTGACGGTGAAGAGCTCGGCATGGAGCTCTCCTATGCCAACGAGGAGAAGCCACTCGGTACCGCCGGAAGCGTCAAGAACGCCGAAGAGGCGTTGAAGGACGATGCTTTCCTCGTCATCTCCGGTGATGCCCTGACCGACTTCGACCTCACCGAGCTCATCAACTTCCACAAGGAAAAGGGCGCGCTGGTCACCGTCTGTCTGACGCGTGTACCCAATCCGCTCGAATTCGGCATCACCATCGTCGACGAGGAAGGCAAGGTCGAGCGCTTCCTGGAGAAGCCGACCTGGGGCCAGGTCTTCTCGGACACCGTGAACACCGGAATCTATGTCATGGAGCCCGAGGTCTTCGACTACGTCGACCCCGATGTGCCCGTCGACTGGTCCGGTGATGTCTTCCCGCAGTTGATGAAGGAAGGCAAGCCGATCTACGGCTATGTCGCGGAGGGCTACTGGGAGGACGTCGGCACCCACGAGAGCTATGTGAAGGCGCAGGCCGACGTCCTGGAAGGCAAGGTGGACGTCGAGATCGACGGCTTCGAGCTCTCCCCGGGCGTATGGGTGGCCGAGGGTGCCGAGGTGCATCCCGACGCCGTCCTCCGTGGCCCGCTGTACATCGGTGACTACGCCAAGGTCGAGGCCGGCGCCGAGATCCGGGAGCACACCGTCGTCGGCTCGAACGTGGTCGTGAAGAGCGGGGCGTTCCTGCACAAGGCCGTCGTGCACGACAACGTGTACGTCGGGCAGCAGAGCAATCTCCGCGGCTGTGTCGTCGGGAAGAACACCGACATCATGCGGGCGGCTCGTATCGAGGACGGCGCGGTCATCGGCGATGAGTGCCTCGTCGGCGAAGAATCGATCATTCAGGGGAATGTACGGGTCTACCCGTTCAAGACCATCGAGGCCGGTGCCTTCGTCAACACCTCGGTCATCTGGGAGTCCAGAGGGCAGGCGCATCTCTTCGGCGCCCGCGGTGTCTCCGGCATCCTGAACGTCGAGATCACTCCGGAACTCGCGGTGCGGCTGGCCGGTGCCTATGCGACGACCCTCAAGAAGGGTTCGACGGTCACCACCGCCCGCGACCACTCCCGTGGCGCGCGGGCGCTGAAGCGGGCCGTCATCTCCGCTCTCCAGGCCAGCGCCATCGACGTACGCGACCTGGAGAACGTACCGCTGCCCGTCGCGCGGCAGCAGACCGCGCGGGGCAGTGCCGGCGGGATCATGATCCGGACCACGCCCGGGGTGCCGGACTCCGTGGACATCATGTTCTTCGACGGGCGGGGTGCCGACCTCTCGCAAGGCAGTCAGCGGAAGCTGGACCGGGTGTTCGCGCGGCAGGAGTACCGGCGTGCGTTCCCCGGTGAGATCGGGGACCTCCACTTCCCCGCCAGCGTCTTCGACTCGTACACCGGTTCGCTGCTGCGGAACGTCGATATCACCGGGATCTCCGAGTCCGGGCTGAAGGTCGTCGTGGACGCGTCCAACGGCAGTGCGGGGCTGGTGCTGCCGAGTCTGCTCGGGAAGCTCGGGGTGGACTCGCTGACCATCAACCCGGGGCTCGACGAGTCCAGGCCGACGGAGACGGCGGACGCCCGGCGGTCGGGGCTGGTGCGGCTGGGCGAGATCGTGGCGTCCGCGCGGGCGGCGTTCGGCGTGCGGTTCGACCCCGTGGGCGAGCGGCTGTCCCTGGTGGACGAGAAGGGGCGGATCATCGAGGACGACCGGGCGCTGCTCGTGATGCTCGACCTGGTCGCCGCGGAGCGTCGTAGCGGCCGGGTGGCCCTTCCCGTGACCACCACGCGAATCGCCGAGCAGGTGGCGGCGTACCACGGGACGCAGGTCGAGTGGACGACCACCTCGCCCGACGACCTCACCCGGGTCGGACGCGACGACTCGACGATCTTCGGCGGTGACGGCAAGGGTGCCTTCATCATCCCGGAGTTCAGCAGCGTCTTCGACGGTACGGCGGCCTTCGTACGGCTGATCGGCCTGGTGGCGCGGACGCAGCTCACGCTCAGCCAGATCGACGCGCGGATTCCGCGGGCGCACGTCCTCAAGCGGGATCTGGCGACTCCGTGGGCCGTCAAGGGACTGGTGATGCGCAGGGTCGTGGAGGCGGCGGGCGATCGCTTTGTCGACACGACTGACGGTGTCCGGGTCGTGGAGACCGACGGACGCTGGGTGATGGTGCTGCCGGATCCGGCGGAGGCGGTCACCCACCTGTGGGCCGAGGGGCCGGACGACGCGTCCGCGCAGGCCCTGCTGGACGAGTGGGCGGCGGTCGTGGACAGCGCCGGCCGCTGAGCCACCCCACGCGCGCGTGCCGGACAAGTGTCCCCAACGGGGCCTGTCCGGCACGCTGATGGGGCCATTCGGAGGTAAGGGCCGCGACGTGCGACGATGTGCGGCATGCCGCAGCAGCCCCCCATTCGGAGCACCCCCACGCGCCCGTCGCGCCCGGACGCCTCCATGTCGCTGCTCACCAACGTCATGGACCACAGCCTCGACGACGGGTACGCCGAGGCCGCTGCCCGCAAGAAGGCCGCCGGTGACGGTGGGTTGCCCAAGACGTTGCGGGCGAGACTCGGTCTCGCGTTGGGCTTGGTGCTCGCCGCCCTCGTGGTCACCGTGGGAGCGGCGCAGGCGCGCGTGGCCGCGCCGGTCGTGGCCAAGGAGCGCGAGGAGCTCATCGACCGCATCGACCGCGAGACCGAGACGGCGGACAAGCTCGAGGAGAGCGTCGACCGGCTGCGCGACGACGTGGGAACCCGGCAGCGCGAGGCCCTCAAGCAGAGCGGCGACAGCGGCCAGGCCGATCTCGTGGGCATCCTGTCGGGCGCTGTCGAGGTGCACGGCCCGGGCGTCAAGCTGGTCGTGAACGACGCCAAGGAAGCCAGCACGGGCGGCGGCGACGGCAATCCGCGGGAGACCTCGGGATTCTCCGACACGGGTCGGGTCCGCGACCGGGACATGCAGCGGGTCGTGAACGGACTGTGGGAGTCCGGCGCCGAGGCCGTCTCCATCAACGGACAGCGGCTGACCGCCCTGTCGGCGATCAGGGCCGCGGGTGACGCGATACTGGTCGACAACAAGCCGCTGGTTCCGCCGTATACGGTGCTTGCCGTGGGGGACGGGAAGCGGCTGAGCACCAGGTTCCAGGACAGCGCCGACGGGCTGTACCTGCACGCGCTGCAGGAGAACTACGGCATCCGGACGGCAATCTCCGTGGAGGACGACCTCCGGCTGCCCGCCGCACCGAGTGTGATCGTACGTACAGCAGAGCCGAGAACTGAGAAGGGCACATCGTGATCGCCGTACTGGGCCTCGTCGTGGGAGTCGTGGCCGGCCTGTTGGTCCGGCCTGAGGTTCCGGCGGTTGTCGAGCCTTATCTGCCGATCGCCGTGGTGGCGGCGCTCGACGCCGTCTTCGGAGGCTTGCGGGCCATGCTCGACGGCATCTTCGACGACAAGGTGTTCGTCGTGTCGTTCCTGTCGAACGTGGTCGTGGCCGCGCTGATCGTGTTCCTGGGCGACAAGCTGGGTGTGGGCGCCCAGTTGTCGACCGGTGTCGTCGTCGTGCTCGGCATCCGGATCTTCTCCAACGCCGCGGCGATCCGCCGGCACGTCTTCAGGGCGTGAGGCCGATGCGCGAGCAGGAGGAGACGCCCGGAGGCGGGCTGCGCAGGGAACTGCCGGAGGAACGTCCGGCAGCGCCCGCCAAGGAGAGCGAGGGCCCCGGCGCCCCGGCAGCGGAGACCGGGCTGACCGGCCGGCAGCGCCTCGTGCAGGGGCTGTGGCCGCCGCGTGTCACCAGGGCCCAACTCATCGTCGCGGTACTGCTGTTCGGCCTGGGCTTCGGCCTCGCCGTCCAGGTGGCGTCCAACAGTGACAGCGACAGCGCGTTGCGAGGGGCGCGACAGGAAGATCTTGTACGCATCCTCGATGAACTGGACGACCGTACTCAGCGTCTTGAAGACGAGAAGCAGGGCCTCGAGAAGCAGCGGGACGAGCTGGAGAACAGCTCCGACCAGGCGGAGGAGGCCCGCAAGCAGACGGTCGAGAAGGAGCGGCAACTCGGCATCCTCGCGGGCACGGTGGCCGCGCAGGGGCCGGGCATCACGATGACGATCGATGACACCAAGGGGACGGTCGAGGCGGACATGCTGCTCGACGCGGTCCAGGAACTGCGAGCGGCCGGGGCGGAGGCGATCCAGGTGAACGGCGTCCGGGTCGTCGCCAACACGTATCTGTCGGAATCGGGCAAGAGCGTGAGCGTCGACGGGAACAAGATCACCGCGCCGTTTCGTTTCAAGGTCATCGGCAATCCGCAGGACCTCGAACCGGCGCTGAACATCCCTGGAGGCGTGGTGCAGACTCTGGAGAAGGAGCAGGCCACCGTTGCCGTCGAGCGGTCGGACAAGATCGTCGTGGACGCCTTGCGAGCAGCGAAGCAGCCTGACTACGCTCGGTCGTCCTCCCAGTGAACCGGGGGTGCATGGGGGGCATCCGGCCAGGGCATGAGGTTGCGGGGGGTCGGCGCACCGATTGGGTGGTGCGTGGTGGAAACTGTCTGGTGGAAACGGACGTTGTGAGGATGTCCGGGTCGACCGGTGTGTTCAATCAGGGTTCGTCCTGCCCCACGGGCGGGTCTGTTTCGGTCAAGGGGAATCGCCCGTGAAGTTGTTTCAGAAGTTGTTCGGCAAGAGCGCGCGAGAAGGCAACGAAAACGCCACCGCCCGCCATCGCGCACAGCCCGACGCCGAGGGTCAGCGCCCGCTGTTCCGGGACCAGGTCGCCGGTCAGGGTGGTGACGTTTCCGGAGGTCAGGGCGTGCCGTCTGTTGACCCTGCCCAGTCCGGCGGCATAGGTTTCGGGCAGCCGTCAACCTCAAGTACGGGTGGAGGGTTTTCCCCTATGTCGGCCCTGGTGTGTACGAGGTGCGGTAACCGCAACGCGGAGAACAGCCGCTTCTGTTCCAACTGCGGCGCCCCGCTGCGGCCCGGAGCCGTCCCCGAGCGCCCCTCGGAGACGACCTCCACCATCTCCATCTCGGGCCTCGAGGCCTACGACTCCGAGGTCACCGGCCAGACGCAGATGCCGGCGCTCTCGCCGGAGGCGCAGGCCGCTGTCGACGCGCTCCCGCTGGGCTCCGCGCTCCTGGTCGTGCGCCGCGGACCGAACTCGGGCAGCCGCTTCCTGCTGGACGGCGAGCTGACCACGGCCGGCCGGCACCCGCAGAGCGACATCTTCCTCGACGACGTCACGGTCTCGCGCCGGCACGTGGAGTTCCGCCGCGGTCAGGACGGTTCGTTCACGGTGTCCGACGTGGGCAGCCTCAACGGCACGTACGTCAACCGCGAGCGGATCGACTCGGTCGCCCTGAACAACGGCGACGAGGTGCAGATCGGCAAGTACCGCCTGGTGTTCTACGCGAGCCAGCGGGGCTACTGACCCTCCCAGGGAAGGTCCATGCTTCAAACACCGAGCGGCGGTGCCGGCCACGGCACCGCCGCCACGGACAGTGGGCTGATGAGCATCGGCACGGTGCTGAACGTGCTGCGCGACGAGTTCCCCGAGGTCACGATCTCCAAGATCCGTTTCCTGGAGTCCGAGGGCCTCATCGAGCCCCAGCGGACCCCCTCCGGGTACCGCAAGTTCAGCAACCGGGACGTGGAGCGCCTCGGTCACGTCCTGAGGATGCAGCGGGACCACTATCTGCCGCTCAAGGTGATCCGGGAGCACCTGGACGCCATGGAGCGCGGCGAGGCCGTCGCGCTGCCCACCGTGGGCCGCCAGCGGGATGGAGAAACGGTCCTGGAGGTCTCCGAGAGCCCGACCGCGGCCAGGATCGGCCGGGCCGAGCTGCTCGCCGCCGCCGAGATCGGCGAGACGGAGCTGACGGAGTGGGAGTCGTACGGGCTCATCACCCCGCTGCCGGACGGGGCCTACGACGCCGAGGCGGTGACCGTGGCCGCGCTCGTCGTGGAACTCGGGCGGTTCGGGATCGAGCCGCGGCACCTGCGGGCGATGAAGGCGGCCGCCGACCGGGAGGCCGGGCTCGTGGACCAGGTGGTAGCCCCGCTGAAGCGCCACCGCAACCCGCAGACCCGCGCTCACGCGGAAGCCCGCGCCAAGGAGCTCGCGGGGCTCACGGTGAAGCTGCACGCGGCACTTGTGCAGACCGCGCTCGGCGTACGCCTGCCCTGAGGGCGCGCGGGCCCCGGATCGTCCCCCGTTTCCTGCCCGACTACCCAAACGTCCCGGGCACGGCCTAGGGTTGCTGTGTGAACGAGCTCGATGTCGTAGGTGTCCGGGTCGAAATGCCCTCCAACCAACCGATCGTGCTCCTGCGTGAAGTGGGAGGCGACCGCTACCTCCCCATCTGGATCGGGCCCGGGGAGGCGACCGCGATCGCCTTCGCGCAGCAGGGCATGGCCCCCGCACGACCGCTGACCCACGACCTGTTCAAGGACGTGCTGGAGGCGGTCGGCCAGGAGCTCACCGAAGTGCGCATCACGGACCTGCGTGAGGGCGTCTTCTACGCGGAGCTGGTCTTCGCCAGCGGGGTCGAGGTGAGCGCGCGGCCGTCCGACGCCATAGCGCTGGCCCTGCGCACCGGGACGCCGATCTACGGCAGTGACGGGGTGCTCGACGACGCCGGTATCGCGATCCCGGACGAGCAGGAGGACGAGGTGGAGAAGTTCCGCGAGTTCCTCGACCAGATCTCCCCCGAGGACTTCGGCACCAGCAGCCAGTGAGGCGGATCCGGCGGAGTCGGCGGAGGTCCGTGACGGTTCGGCGGTGTCCGGTCGTCACGCAAATGCCGGCATTTGCCACCGGCGCGTGAGTGCGTCCTACGGCCCGCTCGGAGCGCATTCGGCTAGCCTTTCCCCGCGGTGGGGTACGGCAAACCACTCCTTGGGTGATTATCACTCGGCGTGCCGAGTGTGGCGATCGTTGACGCACCCCTGGTGACTGCCTACCGTCGAGAAGGCAGGTCAAGGACGGAGGTCGGCGTGAGAAGCAGCGGCGACGGTACGGCTGGGGGTGCCCCCGGACGGAGTCTTGGGGCGAGCGGTCCGTACCCTCCCCCGAGCTCTCAACTGCGTTCGAGTTGGGGGGACCCTCATCTCGGTAACGCGGCCGATCACGCTCCGCAGCGACCGGCGGCCGTGCCGAGCAGCGGAGGGGCGACGTCCATGGCGTCCGAGCAGATCGGCTACCGCGGTCCCACCGCGTGTGCGGCGGCCGGCATCACCTACCGGCAACTGGACTACTGGGCGCGCACCGGGCTCGTGGAGCCGAGCGTGCGGCCCGCCTACGGGTCGGGGACGCAGCGGCTGTACAGCTTCCGGGACGTCGTCGTCCTGAAGATCGTCAAGAGGTTCCTCGACACCGGTGTGTCGCTGCAGAACATCCGCACCACGGTCCAGCACCTGCGTGAGCGCGGATTCCAGGACCTGGAGCGCATGACGCTCATGAGCGACGGGGCCACGGTCTACGAGTGCACCTCGCCCGACGAGGTCCACGCGCTGCTCCAGGGTGGCCAGGGGATCTTCGGGATCGCCGTGGGTGTCGTGTGGCGGGACGTCGAGAGCGCGCTGTCGCAACTGCACGGGGAGCGCATCGACACCGGGGAGACGCTGGTCGGGCACAACCCCACCGACGAGCTGGCCAGGCGCCGCAACAAGGCGGTCTGAGCCGCCCGCTGTTTCCGGCGGGGCATTGTCAGTGGCGTAGGGCAGCATCGGACATGTGAGAAAAGCGCCCACGATCCTGCATCTCGACATGGATGCCTTCTACGCCTCGGCGGAGCAGGCGTCCAAGCCGAGTCTGCGCGGGAAGGCCGTCGTCGTGGGCGGGCTGGGGCCGCGGGGTGTGGTGGCCACCGCGTCCTACGAGGCCCGGGTGTTCGGGGTGCACTCGGCGATGCCCATGGCCCAGGCGAGACGGCTCGCGCCGAACGCCGCGTATCTGGTGCCGCGCTTCGGGTTCTACAAGGCGATCAGCGAGCAGGTGATGGGGCTGCTGCGGGAGCTGTCGCCGCTGGTGGAGCCGCTGAGCCTGGACGAGGCGTTCGTGGATCTGGAGGCCGGGGGAACGGCCTGGGACGAGGCGTCGGCTCGGTTGGTCGGGGCGAGGCTGCGGGCCGACATACGGGCCTTCACGGGGCTCACGGGCTCGGTGGGGCTGGCCGCGTCGAAGATGCTCGCGAAGATCGCCTCCGAGCAGGCCAAGCCGGACGGGCTGGTGGTGATCGAGCCGGGCACCGAGCGGGCGATGCTGGGGCCGATGTCGGTGCGGACCCTGCCGGGGGTGGGGCCGGCGACCGGGGACCATCTGCGGCGGGCCGGGATCCACACGGTGGACGAGATCGTCGAGGCGGGGGAGGACGAGCTCGTACGGCTGCTCGGGAAGGCCCACGGGCACGGGCTGTACGCGATGGCACTGGCGCGGGACGAGCGGGCCGTGGTGGCGGAGCGGGAGGCCAAGTCGGTGTCGGTGGAGGACACCTACGACGTGGACATCCACGACCGGGTCCGGGTGGGGCTCGAGGTGCAGCGGCTGGCGGACCGGTGTGTGCGGAGGCTGCGGCAGGCCGGGCTGTCGGGGCGGACCATCGTGCTGAAGGTGCGGCGGTACGACTTCTCGACGTTGACGCGGTCCGAGACCCTGCGGGGGCCCACGGACGACCCGGCGGTGGTGCGGGAGGCCGCCCTGCGGTTGCTGGAGGGTGTCGACTCGACGGGGGGTGTGCGGTTGCTGGGGGTGGGGGTCTCGGGGCTTGCCGACTTCACCCAGGAGGATCTGTTCGCCCAGGCCGCGGGGGAGGGGGCGGAGCAGGCCGTCGAGGAGGTGGCCGACGACGTCCCGGCCGAGGAGCGGGACGTGGTGGACGAGCGGCGGTGGGTCGCCGGACACGATGTGCGCCACTCCGAGTTCGGGCACGGGTGGGTGCAGGGGAGCGGGCTGGGGAGAGTGACCGTGCGCTTCGAGACACCGGACTCGGAGCCGGGTCGGGTACGGACGTTCCCTGTCGACGACCCGGCACTGGAGGCGGCTGAGCCGTTGCCGCTGGTCGAGGGGGTGGGGGTTCGGGAGCGGCAGTCTTGAGGGGTGGGGTGACCTGCGGAGGGGGTGGCCAGTCGAGACTGAGGGCGTGGACCTGTGGGGCCGAGCGTCCCGCCGGTCCTGGTGAGCAGCCGTGGGTCTCTCCGTGCAGGGTGGTCGGGAGGGCCTCAGGTGCCCGCGTCCTCCGTGCCTGCCAGCTTGCCGAAGTCGTGGTCCGGGAGGGTGGAGGGGGAGGCCACGTCGAGGCCGTAGTGGTGGTAGAGCTGGAGTTCCTGGTCGGGGGAGAGGTGGCGGCCCACGCCGAAGTCGGGGGCCTCTTTGATGAGGGTGCGGTCGAAGGGGACGTGCAGGGTGCCCTCGACCAGTCGGCTCGGCTCCAGGGGGACGAAGGCGTCCCGGGAGAAGAGACCGGTGCGTATGGCGGCCCACTCGGGCACGCCCGTCGCGTCGTCGAGGTAGACCTCGTCGACGGTGCCGATCTTGGTGCCGTTGCGGTCGAACGCCTTGCGGCCGATCAGGTTGCGCGGATCGATGTCGGTCTGCACGTGCCCTCCACTTGGTCGCAACTCATCCGAAGCGGTCGTAAGCACTACAAAAGAGCACATCGGGGTGTGCGGCCACTCGAAGACACTCGAAGACTCGTGCGGCGACCTCGCTGGTAGGCTTGCGAACGGCTGCTGACCCCGTGCGGGAGAGTCCTCCAGACACCATCGGAGGCGCCGAAGGAGCAAATCCTCCCCGGAATCTCTCAGGCTCACGTACCGCACGGACGAGGTCACTCTGGAAAGCAGGGCGGGTGTCGACGGCTTCCGCTCTCACCGACGGTGAAAGCCGGCGGCCTTCGGGCGGCCGGTGAAGCTCTCAGGTCGAGATGACAGAGGGGGAGGCCGTCGGGGTACCCGCGCCGGGGTACCCCTCGAAGGTCGCGTCAGACCAGGAGGCCTCCGCAATGACCGCCCATCGCACCCCGCTCTCCGAGCTCGAACAGGGAATCCCCTTCGAGCAGCGTCACATCGGCCCCGATCACGAGGCTCGGGCCAAGATGCTCGCGCAGGTCGGCTACGGCTCGCTCGACGAGCTCACCGCCGCCGCGGTCCCGGATGTGATCAAGAACGCCGATGCGCTGGACCTGCCCGGTGCGCGCACCGAGGCCGAGGTGCTGGCCGAGCTGCGGTCGCTGGCCGACCGGAACCAGGTGCTCGACTCCATGATCGGGCTCGGGTACTACGGCACCTTCACCCCGCCCGTCATCCTGCGCAACGTCATGGAGAACCCGGCCTGGTACACGGCCTACACGCCGTACCAGCCGGAGATCTCGCAGGGACGGCTCGAGGCCCTCCTCAACTTCCAGACCGTGGTCGCCGACCTGACCGGGCTGCCGACCTCCGGGGCCTCGCTGCTCGACGAGGGGACCGCCGCGGCCGAGGCCATGGCACTGTCCCGGCGGATGGGGAAGAACAAGAAGGGGCTCTTCCTCGTCGACGCCGACGTGCTGCCGCAGACCATCGCCGTGATCGAGACCCGTGCCGAGCCGACCGGCCTGGAGGTCGTGGTCGCCGACCTCAGCGACGGCATCCCGGCCGAGGTCGCCGGGCGTGAGATCAACGGCGTGCTCGTCCAGTACCCCGGCGCCTCCGGTGTCGTACGGGACATCAAGCCGCTCATCAACCAGGCTCACGAGCTCGGCGCGCTCGTGACCGTGGCCGCCGACCTGCTGGCGCTGACCCTGCTGAAGTCGCCGGGCGAGCTCGGGGCGGACATCGCGGTCGGGACGACGCAGCGCTTCGGTGTGCCGATGGGCTTCGGCGGACCGCACGCCGGCTACATGGCCGTACAGGAGAAGTTCGCCAGGAGCCTGCCCGGGCGGCTCGTGGGCGTGTCCGTGGACGCCGACGGCAACAAGGCCTACCGGCTCGCGCTGCAGACGCGTGAGCAGCACATCCGCCGGGAGAAGGCGACCAGCAACATCTGCACCGCGCAGGTGCTGCTCGCGGTCATGGCCGGGATGTACGCGGTCTACCACGGGCCCGACGGGCTGAGGGCGATCGCGCAGCGGACCCACCGGTACGCCAACATCCTCGCCGCGGGGCTCACCGCCGGCGGGGTGGAGGTCGTGCACGGCTCCTACTTCGACACGCTCACCGTGCGCGTGCCCGGGAAGGCCGCCGAGGTCGTCGCCGCGGCGCGGAAGAACGGCGTCAACCTGCACCTCGTCGACGCCGACCAGGTCTCCGTCGCCTGTGACGAGACCACCGCGCGCGCCCAGGTGGCCGCCGTGTGGAGCGCCTTCGGGGTCGAGGGCGACATCGAGGCGCTGGACGCGGCCACCGCGGAGGCGCTGCCGGACGCGCTGCTGCGCGGCGACGACTTCCTCACCCACCCCGTCTTCCACCAGCACCGCTCCGAGACCGCGATGCTGCGCTACCTGCGCCGGCTCGCCGACCGCGACTACGCGCTCGACCGCGGCATGATCCCGCTGGGCTCCTGCACCATGAAGCTCAACGCGACCACGGAGATGGAGCCGGTCACCTGGCCCGAGTTCGGGCAGCTCCACCCCTTCGCGCCCGCCGAGCAGGCGCAGGGCTATCTGACGCTGATCCGGGAGCTGGAGGACCGGCTCGCCGAGGTCACCGGGTACGACAAGGTGTCCCTGCAGCCCAACGCGGGGTCGCAGGGCGAGCTGGCCGGACTGCTCGCGGTGCGCGGGTACCACCGGGCGAACGGCGACGAGCAGCGGACCGTGTGTCTGATCCCGTCCTCCGCGCACGGCACCAACGCCGCGAGCGCCGTGATGGCGGGCATGAAGGTCGTCGTGGTCAAGACCGCCGAGGACGGCGAGATCGACGTCGAGGACCTGCGGGCCAAGATCGAGAAGCACCGCGACGAGCTGGCCGTGCTGATGATCACCTACCCGTCCACGCACGGCGTGTTCGAGGAGCACGTCGCCGACATCTGCGCCCAGGTGCACAAGGCCGGCGGTCAGGTGTACGTCGACGGGGCCAACCTGAACGCGCTGGTGGGGCTGGCCAAGCCGGGGCACTTCGGCGGTGACGTCTCGCACCTGAACCTGCACAAGACCTTCTGCATCCCGCACGGCGGCGGCGGTCCCGGCGTGGGACCGGTGGGCGTACGGGCGCACCTGGCGCCGTACCTGCCCAACCACCCGATGCAGCCCGAGGCCGGTCCGGAGACGGGCGTCGGGCCCATCTCGGCCGCGCCCTGGGGCTCCGCGGGGATCCTGCCGATCTCGTGGGCGTACGTCCGGCTCATGGGCGGTGAGGGGCTCAAGCGGGCCACGCAGGTGGCCGTGCTCTCCGCCAACTACATCGCCAAGCGGCTGGAGCCGCACTACCCCGTGCTCTACACCGGCCCCGGCGGGCTGGTCGCGCACGAGTGCATCATCGACCTGCGGCCGCTGACCAAGGCGACCGGGGTGAGCGTCGACGACGTGGCCAAGCGGCTCATCGACTACGGCTTCCACGCGCCGACCATGTCGTTCCCGGTCGCCGGCACGCTGATGATCGAGCCGACCGAGTCCGAGGACCTGGGCGAGCTGGACCGGTTCTGCGAGGCGATGATCGCCATTCGCGCGGAGATCGAGAAGGTCGGCGCCGGGGAGTGGGACGCGGAGGACAACCCGCTGCGGAACGCCCCGCACACCGCCGGTGCGCTCGGCGGGGAGTGGGAGCACGCGTACACGCGCGAGGAGGCCGTCTTCCCGGGCGGTGTCTCGGTCGCGGACAAGTACTGGCCGCCGGTGCGGCGGATCGACCAGGCCTACGGTGACCGGAACCTGGTGTGTTCCTGCCCGCCGCTGGACGCGTACGAGGACTGACCTGCCGTGAGAAGGGCCCCGCTGCGGCGGGGCCCTTTCCCGTGTCGTCAGGCGGTCGCCAGGGACACCTCGGTCGACTTGATCAGGGCGACGACCGGGGAGCCGACGGCCAGGGCGAGGTCGGTCGCGGAGTCCGCGGTGATCGCGGAGGTGAGTTCGCCCCCTTCGACGGCGATCCGCACGGTGGCCATGGCGGCGCCCGTGGCCACGGCGGTGACCGTGCCCGGGAGCTGGTTGCGGATGGACACGCCCTGGACCGGACCGGTGGCGAGGGACACCTCCGTCGACTTCACCAGAGCGCGGACGGAGGAGCCCTGCACGAGGCCGAGATCGTCCACGGCGTCGAGGGTGATCGCGGCCGTGAGGTCCTGGCCGCCGTCGAGACGGATCCTGACGGTCGCCATGGCCTCGCCCGGGGTGACGGCGGTGACGGTGCCGGGGAGCTGGTTGCGGATGCTCAAGGTCATGGACAGCAACTTAGGACCGGGTGCCGCCCGTGCCCGGCATGCGCGGCTCAGCCGGTGTGGACGCGCGGGCGGCGGGCGCGGTCGGGTTCCGCCTCGCGCAGGACCTCCCGGGTGACGGGGGCGACCTCGCCCTGGCCGAAGAGGAAGAAGCGCAGGAAGTGGTGGAAGGGGCTGCCCTCCGTCCACTCGAAGTAGATGTGCGGGATGCGCCCGGTGACGTCGCGGACGTGCAGGAGGAGAGCGGCCAGGGCGTTCGGGATGGAGGAGGACTCCAAGGTCAGGACGCGGTAGCGGCCGTGCAGGACCTCACCGCGGACGGTCAGGCTCGCCTCGAACTCCGAGGGGTCGAGGACGGTGACCTCGACGAAGACGAAGTCCTCGCCGGGGATGTCGTTGTCGGCGCAGATCTGCTCGATCTTGTCGCGGTACTCGGCCTGGTCGCGCTGGTCGGGTTCGTTGGCGATGAAGCGGATCTTGCGGCTGGCGATGTCCCTGATGAAACGTTCCGCCATGGCGTCCAGCCGCACGCTGGTCACGCGCAGCTCGAAGGCGCGGGCCAGCCGGGACAGCAGGGAGACGAGGATGATGCCGGCGATGAAGCAGGCGCCGATCTTGACGCCGTCCGGGCGCTCGATGACGTTGGCGACGGTGACGTAGAGGAACACCGCCGAGATGACCGCGAAGCCGATGGTCCAGCCCCGCTGGCCGGCCTTGCGGGCGGCGATGGTCACCGCGATCGCCGCCGAGCTGATGAGGACCAGCACGCCGGTGGCGTAGGCGCCGCCCTGGGCGTCGACGTCGGCGTCGAAGATCCAGGTGACCAGGAAGCCGATGAGGGTGAAGACGATGACCATGGGGCGTACCGCGCGGGCCCAGTGCGGGGCCATGCCGTAGCGGGGCAGGTAGCGGGGCATCAGGTTGAGCAGGCCGGCCATCGCGGAGGCGCCGGCGAACCACAGGATGGCGATGGTCGAGATGTCGTAGACCGTGCCGAAGACGCCGCCCAGGTAGTCGTGCGCCAGGTAGGCGAGGGCGCGGCCGTTGGCCTGGCCGCCCGACTCGAACTCCTTCTCCGGGATCAGAAGGGTGGTGATGAAGCTGGTGGCGATCAGGAAGACGCTCATGATCAGGGCGGCCGCGGTGAGCAGCTTCTTGGTGTCGCGGATGCGGCCTGTGGGGCGCTCCTCGGTGTCGTCCGGGTCGCCCTTGACGTGCGGCATCACGGCGACGCCGGTCTCGAAGCCGGACAGGCCGAGCGCGAGCTTGGGGAAGACGAGCAGGGCCACGCCGACCATGGCGAGGACGTTGCCGTGCTCGGCGGTCAGGGCGCTGGACCAGTCGGTGACGACATGGCCCGCGGTGACGACGTGCCACAGGCCGACGACCACGACGACGACGTTGAGGGTGAGGTAGACGCCGACCAGGGCGACCGCGACGCCGACGGCCTCCAGGAAGCCCTTGAGGAAGACCGCGCCGAGCAGGGCGACCAGGACGAGGGTGATCAGCATCTGCCGGCCGTGCAGGACGCCGGTGAGGTGGGGGTTCTCGACCAGGTGGGTGGAGGCGTCGGCGGCGGAGAGGGTGATGGTGATCAGGAAGTCGGTGGCGGCGAAGCCGAGCAGGGTCAGCACGAAGAGCTTGCCCTGCCAGAAGGACAGGAGGCGTTCCAGCATGGCGATGGAGCCCTCGCCGTGGGGGCTCTCCTCGGCCACGCGGCGGTAGACGGGCAGGGCGCCGACCAGGGTGACGAGGACGAGGACGACGGTCGCGACCGGGGAGAGCAAGCCGGCCGCCAGCGCGGCGATGCCCGGCTGGTAGCCCAGGGTCGAGAAGTAGTCGACGCCGGTCAGGCACATCACCCGGTACCAGGGCTGGCCCCGGTGCGGGGCCTCGGGCTCGGCGTGCGGGCCCACGTGGCCGCCGCCCTTGCCCATGTCCGACAGCCCTTCCAGCATCCAGGAGCGCAGACGACTCGGGGGAGGGTGCTCGGTGGTGGCCATCTCGGGGTGCTCCTCGGTGCCGCTCGGTTCGTTCGGGCCGTCTGTCCGACGGCGGGACCAGCGTAAGCAGAGAGTGACGCTCGGGCCTGTGAATGGAGGGTCGAAGGGCGTCAAACTTCCGTTAAGACTCGGGCTGCGGGCGTCGGAGGCAGGAGACGGGCCTGGTTGGAGGGCTGCACGGCCCTGCCGGTGCTGCTCGCGCAGGAGCCCGGGCGGATGGACACGCAGCGTCATGACGGAGTGCGAGGGGAAGCGGTGCGCGTCCTGAGCGGCGACACGCGACGCACCGCTTCGAAGGGCGCGTCGAGCGGTGACGGCGAGGTGCTTCGTAATGTTCGCCGGTGTTGCCGAATGTTTCGCGACTTCGGAGGGTCGTCCGGGCGACAGCGTTGTCGGGTCCCGGCAGTCGGAGGTTACCTCCGGCTGCCCGTGCCGGGAACCGTTCCGTTGCGGATCAACTGCCCCACGGCTGACCGCCCCGCGTCCCTCCATGCCCCGAAGTCCGGTCACCGCGGAGCGTCCGGTGGGGCGCCGGGCCCTGTCGGGGGAGTCGTCGGCGCAATCCGTGAACATTCCCCGTGCACAGGGGGTTGCCACCGTTTAGTAGCTGTCTCTAGGGTGCGGCAGCAGCGAAGCTTTCTGGATCTACTCCGAAACTTTCGGACCGCAGGACGGACAAGGACGGCTCCGTCCCGTACCCAAGGAGCGCATCATGGGCGACCCGGCACTGTCCCGCCGTAATTTTCTGGCGGCGTCCGCCGCGGCCGGTCTGGGCATGACGGCACTGACAGGTTGTGGCGGCGACTCGGACGGAGGATCGTCCGACGACACGACCACGGTCGAGTGGTGGAACATCTCCACCACCGAGCCGGCGAAGAGTGTCTGGGCGGGCCTGGTCAAGAAGTACGAGGCCGCGAATCCCAAGGTCAAGATAAAGGTCGTCCAACTGGAGAACGACGCCTACAAGTCGAAGATGACGGCGCTGACCGCGTCCGGGAAGCTCCCCGACATCTTCCACACCTGGGGCGGCGGCGTCCTCAAGCAGCAGGTCGACGCGGGCCTCGTCGAGGATCTGACCGAGCGGACCAAGCCCTGGTCCGACGGCCTGCTGAAGGTCACCAAGGAGCCGTACATCCTCGACGACAAGCTCTACGGCGTTCCCTTCGACATGGGCATGATCGGCTTCTGGTACAACAGGGCCCTCTTCGCGCGGGCCGGTGTCAGCGAACCCCCCACCACCTGGGGCGGCTTCCTGGAGGCCGTGAGCAAGCTGAAGTCGAAGAACATCACGCCCATCGCCCTGGCCGGCAAGGAGAAGTGGCCCGGCATGTACTACTGGGCCTACCTCGCGATGCGCACCGCCGGTATCGACGCCCTCCAGAAGGCCAGTGAGGACAAGGACTTCACCGGTGCCGGGTTCGTCGACGCCGGCCGCCACCTCAAGGAACTCGTCGACCTCCAGCCCTTCCAGAAGGGCTTCCTCAACGCCGCCTACTCCACCCCCACCGGTCAGGCGGCCACCGTCGGCAACGGCAAGGCGGCCATGGAACTCATGGGCCAGTGGGCCCCGTCCGTGCAGGCCGACTCCGGCAAGGGGCTCGGCGACGACCTCGGCTTCTTCCCGTTCCCCGCGGTCGAGGGCGGCAAGGGCGCCATCACCGAGGTGTTCGGCGGCGGTGGCGGACACGCACTGCGCCGGGGCGCCCCGCAGGCGGCCGTCGACTTCCTGAAGTTCTTCGCCTCCGAGGCCACCGAACTGGAACTGGTCAAGAAGACCAGCGTCCTTCCCGTGCTCCCGAACGCGGAGAAGGCCATGACCGACCCCAACCTCAAGCTCGTGCAGCAGCAGTTGAAGGCCGCCACCGGCTTCCAGCTCTACCTCGACCAGGCGTACGCCCCCGCCGTCGGCCAGGAGGTCAACGACAGCGTGGCCGCCCTGATCGCCGGCTCCAAGTCCCCCGAACAGGTCGCCCAGTCGATCACGCAGACGGCGAAGGAAGAGCAGTAGCCCGCGATGACCTCCACGTTCCTCGCAGACAAGCGGAGCGGTCCGGGCACCGATCTCCCGCCCCCGGAAGCAGTCAGGGCCCGGGGGCGGGGCCGCCGGCGCGTACTGCACTGGCTCACGGCGGTCGGCTTCCAACTGCCCGCCCTGGTGCTGTTCATCGGCATGGTCCTGCTGCCGATGCTGTTCGCGCTGTACGCGGCCTTCTTCCGCTGGGGCGGCTTCGGCATGCCCTCGGACTACGTCGGCACGGACAACTTCACCGACCTGTTCGACAACCCGGTCTTCCTGGGCGACCTGTGGCGCTGCCTCGTCCTGGTCGGACTCTCCCTGGTCGTCCAACTGCCCTTCGCGCTCGCCATGGCCGTCCTGCTCAACCAGAAGCTGCGCGGCCGGGCCGTCTACCGGATGCTGTTCTTCGCGCCCTACGTGCTGTCCGAGGCGATCACCGGCGTGCTGTTCAGCATGGTCTTCGCCCCGGACGACGGACTCGCCGACCACGTCCTGGGCGCGGTCGGGCTCGACGGCCTGGGCGGACTGTGGTTCGCCGACCCCTCCTACGTCATGGCGACGCTCTTCATCGTGATGACCTGGAAGTACTTCGGCTTCCACATGATGCTCTACCTGGCCGGACTCCAGTCGATCCCGCGGGAGTTGACCGAGGCCGCGCTCATCGACGGGGCCAGTGCCTGGCAGCGGTTCCGCAACGTCACCCTGCCGCTGCTCGCGCCCACCCTCAGGATCAGCGTCTTCCTCTCCGTCATCGGGGCGATCCAGCTCTTCGACCTGGTCTGGGTGATCACCCAGGGCGGGCCCGACCACCACTCCGAGACGATGGCCGTGACCATGTTCCAGTACGGCTTCAAGCGCTACCAGGTCGGCTACGCCAGCGCGATCAGCGTGGTCATGTTCGGCATCTGCCTCGTCTTCGCCCTCGCCTACCAGCGGTTCGTGCTCCGCCGCGACCTCGAAGGGGCCACCACGACGATGAGGGGGGACGGCAAGTGACCAGCCGTACAAGGGGAGTCCGGACCCTGCCGCTGCACGCGATCCTTGTGGTGGTCGGCGCGGTGATGGTCGTACCCCTGGTGTACGCCGTCCTCTCCGGGTTCAAGTCCACCGACGAGCTCTCCAGCAACCCCTTCGGACTGCCGAAGCGGTGGCTGACCAGCAACTACACCGACATCCTCGGCGGCGGCGACTTCTGGCGGCTGCTCGGCAGCAGCACACTGATCGCGGTCGGTACGACGGTGCTGGTGGTCGCCCTGTCCGCGCTGGCCGCGTTCTCGTTCGCGCGCTTCGCCTTCCGCGGCCGGGAGGCGCTGTTCACGCTCTTCACGATGGGGCTGATGTTCCCCTTCGCGGTGGCGGTGCTCCCGCTGTTCCTGCTGCTGCGTTCGCTGGGCCTGCTGGACAACCCGCTCGGTGTGATCCTGCCGCAGGCCGCCTTCGGACTGCCGATGACCATCATCATCCTGCGGGCCTTCTTCCGGGAGATCCCCGGCGAGCTGGAGGAGGCGGCCACCCTCGACGGGTGCAGCTCCTTCGGCTTCTTCTGGCGGGTGCTGCTGCCCATGGCGCGGCCCGCGCTCGGCACGGTCTCGGTGCTGGCCGTGGTCACGAGCTGGAACAACTTCATGCTGCCGCTGCTGGTGTTCACCGACAACACGTGGTGGACGCTCCCGGTGGGCGTGCAGCAGTTCCAGGGCCAGTACTCCGCGGAGTACGCCCGGGTCTTCGCCTATCTCGTCCTGGCGATGGTGCCCGCCCTCGCCTTCTACTCGGTCGCCGAGCGCCAGCTCGTCGGCGGCCTCACCGCCGGTGCCACGAAGGGCTGACGGCGGCGCTCTCCCTTCCAGTACGGCTCACCCTCCCCCGCTCGCGAAGTGCTCGAGCGGGGGACCCCAACCGCACGTGAGGAGTCGCCCCATGCGCACGAACCGTCTCAGACTCGTCGGAGTCCTGGCCGCGGCCCTGGTCGTCACCGGGCTCGGCGCACCCGCCCAGGCTCACGACAAGTCGGCCACCCTCGCCGACCTCGCCCAGCGCCACGGCCGGTACTTCGGCAGCGCCACGGACAATCCCGAGCTCGTGGACGAGCCGTACAAGAAGATCCTCGGCAGCGAGTTCGACCAGATCACGCCGGGCAACGGCATGAAGTGGTACGCCACCGAACCTCAGCCGGGTGTCTTCGACTTCTCCCAGGGCGACGAGATCGTGAACCTGGCCCGGGCCCACCACCAGAAGGTGCGCGGCCACACCCTCGTCTGGCACAGCCAGTTGCCCGACTGGATCACCTCCCGCGCGTGGACGGCGGAGGAGCTGAGGCCGGTACTTAAGAGGCACATCCAGACCGAGGTACGGCACTACCGGGGCAAGGTGTTCGCCTGGGACGTCGTCAACGAGGCCTTCAACGAGGACGGCACGTACCGCGAGACCGTCTTCTACAACACCCTCGGCCCCGGGTACATCGCCGACGCCCTGCGCTGGGCCCGGCAGGCCGACCCGAAGGTCAAGCTGTACCTCAACGACTACAACATCGAGGGAGTCGGCGCGAAGAGCGACGCCTACTACAACCTGGCCAAGGAGCTGAAGGCGCAGGGCGTCCCGCTCGACGGCATCGGCCTCCAGGCCCATCTGGCGCTCCAGTACGGCTATCCCACCACCCTGGAGAACAACCTCCGGCGCTTCGCCCGGCTGGGCCTCGACACCGCGCTCACCGAGGTCGACATCCGGATGATCCTGCCGGCGACGGAGGAGAAGCTGGCCCAACAGGCCGACTGGTACGCCGACTTGACCGACGCGTGCCTCGCGGTGCGCCGGTGCGTGGGCATCACGGTCTGGGACTACACCGACAAGTACTCCTGGATCCCGGCGTTCTTCGAGGGCGAGGGCGCCGCGCTGCCCTGGGACGAGCAACTCCAGCCGAAGCCGGCGTACTTCGCGATCCGGTCGGCGTTGAAGTAGGGGCGGGAGGCGCCGGTGCCGGGTGGGGGTCGCCGCCCGGCACCGGGGCCCTGGCCGGGCCGGGGGTGGCCGGTCGGGGGGTGCGCACCGGACGTCGGCCGCGAGGGGCGGTCGGCGTCCGGTGCGTCCGTCCCTCCTCCCGCCGCCCCTCACCCAGGCGTCGGAGGTGCCGTGCTGGAGCGGATGATCAGCTCTGTGCCCAGTTCCACCCGGGGGGAGGCCGGGTGTTCGTCGCGGGCCAGCTCCAGGGCCGTGCGGGCGGCCAACTTGCCCATGTCGGCGAGGGGTTGGCGGACGGTGGTGAGCGGGGGTGCCGACCAGCGGACCTCGGGGAGGTCGTCGAAGCCGACCACGCTCATGTCCTCCGGGACCCGCAGTCCACGCCTGCGCAGCGCCTCGATCGCGCCGAGGGCCATCTGGTCGCTGGCCGCGAACAGGGCCGTCGGCGGGTCGGGCAGGTCGAGGAGCTTCTCGCAGCCCGCGAAGCCGGACTCCGCGTGGAAGTCGCCCGGCACGACGAGCGCCTCGTCGAGGGTGAGCCCGGCACCTTCGAGGGCTGCGCGGTAGCCGTCGAGGCGGGCGCGTGAGCACAGCAGCCGGGGCGGCCCGGCGATCAGGCCGATCCTGCGGTGGCCGAGGGACAGCAGGTGCTCGGTGGCCGCGAGCCCTCCCGACCAGTTGGCGGCACCGATGGTCGGCGCGTCCAGCGCGGGGGAGCCGGCCGGGTCCACGATGACCAACGGCACGCCCAGCACGCGCAGTTCGTCGTGGAGGACCATGTCCAGCGCCGAGGTGACGAGGATGACCCCGCCGGAGGCGCGGGCCCGCAGGTTGCGCATCCACTCGCGGGCGTCGCCCGAGCGGCCGTGGATCGCGGAGACCACGGTGCCGACGCCCTCCGCGTGCGCGACCTCCTCGACACCCCGGATGATCTCCACCGCCCAGGGGCTGTCGAGGTCGTTGAAGACCAGGTCGAGCAGGGGCGCGCGGGTGCCGGGGGCCGCGGGGCGCCTGCGGTAGCCGTACCTCTGGAGCAGTTCCTCGACCCGGGCGCGGGTGTGCGGGGCCACGTCCGACCGGCCGTTGACCACCCGGGACACCGTCGGCACCGAGACCCCGGCCTGCCGGGCGATCTCCGTGATGGTGACTCTGCCCCGGGGCTCGGCGTCGGTCTCGCCTGCTGTCACTTGCCCACCTCCGCGTCGGAGCGCCGAAGCGTCGCGCTCGAAACTTCCAGGAGTCTTCCGGAAAAGTGCGCTCCCACACAAGGCGTCACAGGGAGTGATCGTGGGCGGACATGCGTCGGGGCCGGTGCGCAGGCGGTCGCTGCGAGCCGGCCCCTCAAGGTCCCCGGGCGGTTCGACGGCCGCCCGGTCGTGCTCAGGCGGCTGTCGCCACCGCGAGCGGGCGGTGCGGGGCGATGACCCGACCGTCGGGCAGGAGCTCACCGGTGTCCTCGAAGAGCAGAACGCCGTTGCACAGCAGGCTCCAGCCCTGTTCCGGGTGGTGCGCCACGAGGCGGGCGGATTCCCGGTCGGCGGAGTCGGCGGTGGGACACGGTGGCTGGTGCTGGCACATTGGTGGGATCTTTCGCTGTGTTGTGGTCATGACGGCCCCCGTTGCGATAACTCAGTCCGAACCCAGTGTTGCCCTACGGGCGTCGATCCGCAGGGATTTCGCATCACCACTTCTTCACAGGTTGGAGACGCGTCACCCGGCCGGACGGTTCATCCCAACTGCACTGTCCCTTCGGGTGGTTCGAGGGGGCCGGAAAGGGCTAGTCCACCTGGAGTCACGTTCCCTGTCGGCTCGTCCGAGCAATTGTGTGCTCGTACGAGCGAATTGTTCTGTGGTCCCCGGGGATTTTGTACGACCCTAATGGCGCCCGGAACGAAGTCGTACCCCGCTGCCCGGAATTCGGGGCGGGGTACGAGAGCGGGAGGGGCGAGGTCTCAGGCGGGTGAGCCGAGCAGCGGGGCCGGTGTCACCCGATGGGTCAGGACCGGGAGCAGTTCGGCGGCCTGGTGCGGGCGGTGGGCGGCGATACCGGGTGGGGCCGGTGCCAGCGGGACGAGCAGATCGGTGGCGGCGAGACGGCCCGTGCCGGCGTCCGCCGCACAGTCGCCGTGCAGCCACAGCGCGAGCATGTACAGGCCCGGGATCGACAGCAGCCGCGGCTGGTAGGGCTGGGGCATCAGCTCGGCCTGGCGCAGCGCGCGCTCGGTGGACGGGATGTAGGGCCCCTCGAAGAAGTGCGAGAACGCCCAGCCGTCCGGGGTGAGCATGGTCTCGGCCGCGGCCACCGCGCGTTCCCCGCAGCGGATCAGGAAACGCCACCCGGCCAGCCTGGTGGTGGTGCCGTCCAGGACGTGCACGGGCAGCGGCAGCTCGGGTGTGACAGGTCCCTGGGCGCGCAGCAGGGACGGGGTCCGCGCCTCGCGGACCGCGGTGGGCGAGGCGAGTGCGGTCAGGACGGAACGAAGTGCGGGTGCGGGAGCCGGGGGTACATGCAGCGGCATGGTGGGTCGCCTCTCATTCGACAGGCACGGTGGCGCGAGGGCGGGGGCGGACGACGCTGTCAGCTCAGGGGGTCAGAGAGGCGGGGGCCGGGGTCCGGTGACGCGGGGGCGGACGAGGACCGCCGTACGTCACCCGACGGCAGGATCAGGACCGCGGGCGCCAACCCTCTGCCTTGTTCGCGGAGTTTATACGACATGTGTTCAGACGATGTTTCGTCTAGCCGTTTCCGCCGTATCCGGCAAGGAGTCATTCGGTCGGCGATACGCGGGGAATCATCCCGATACCGCGCCTACTTCGAGGCGGTGACCTCGGGAAATGTGCCGGAAGCGGTCGGCCAATTCTCGTCGGCGTTTTTCACGAGTTCTTCGGGGCACCCGAAACTGCTGACAGCTCCATGCCGAGTGAATGTGCCACCGGTCACATCCAACAGCGTAGCGGTCCCGGAGCGGTCGCGGGACGTTATCGATCGTTCCGGCGGGGCATCATCCCACCTGACTCATGACGCAACGAGGAAGGACCCTTCCATGGGGGAGAAGGTCGTGGCAGGCCAGTTCGACCTGTCCGATCGCCAGCGCTACCGCGACAAGCTCCGACAGTGCCTGACGGGGCTGGAGCGGCTTCTGGCGGAGCAGCGGTTCGATCGCCCCAAGAACCTGATGGGGCTGGAGATCGAATTGAACCTGGTCGGCCCGGACGGTATGCCGAAAATGCTGAATGGAGAGGTCCTCGAACGCATCGCGAGCCGCGACTTCCAAACAGAACTCGCCATGTTCAACCTGGAAGTCAACATAGCCCCACACCGCTTGGGCGGCCGGGTATTCGACCGGCTCGCGGAGGAAATCCGCACCTCGCTGGCGTACGCCGACCGCAAAGCGGGCGAGGTCGACGCGGGAATCGTGATGATCGGCATTCTGCCGACGCTCGACCGGGACCACCTGGTCTCCTCCAACCTGTCCGACGTCGACCGCTACACCCTGCTCAACGACCAGATCGTGGCCGCGCGCGGCGAGGACTTCCTGCTCGACATCGACGGGGTGGAGCGCCTCACCTGCACCTCCAAGTCCATCGCCCCGGAGGCCGCGTGCACCTCCGTGCAACTGCACCTCCAGGTCACCCCGGGGCGCTTCGCGGACGTGTGGAACGCCGCCCAGGCGGTGGCCGGCCCGCAGATCGCCCTGGGGGCCAACTCGCCCTTCCTGTTCGGCCGTGAGCTGTGGCGGGAGTCCCGGCCCCCGCTCTTCCAGCAGTCCACGGACACCCGTCCGCCGGAGCTCCAGAGCCAGGGCGTGCGGCCGCGCACCTGGTTCGGGGAGCGCTGGATCTCCTCGGCGTACGACCTCTTCGAGGAGAACCTGCGCTACTTCCCGGCCCTGCTGCCGATCTGCGACGACGAGGACCCGCTGAAGGTGCTCGACGAGGGCGGGGTGCCCTCGCTCGCCGAACTCGTCCTGCACAACGGCACGGTGTACCGCTGGAACCGGCCCGTCTACGACATCGCCGACGGCGTCCCGCACCTGCGGGTGGAGAACCGCGTGCTGCCGGCCGGCCCCACCATCACCGACGTCATCGCGAACGCGGCCTTCTACTACGGCCTCGTGCGCGCCCTCGCAGAGGAGCAGCGGCCGGTGTGGACCCGGATGCCGTTCGAGGCGGCCGCGGCCAACTTCGACGCGGCCTGCCGGCACGGCATCGACGCGCGCATGACCTGGCCCCGGCGCGGCCGCCACGGCGGCACGGTCGAGGTCGACGCGGTGACCCTCGTACGCGACGAACTGCTGCCGCTGGCCGAGACGGGGCTCGCGGCCTGGGGCGTCGAGCCCGCCGACCGGGACCTGTACCTCGGGGTGATCGAGGAGCGGTGCCGGCGCCGGGCCAACGGGGCGTCCTGGCAGGCGGCGACGTTCCACCGGGCCCTGGAGGCGGGGCTGTCGCGGGAGGCGGCGCTGGCCGCCACCACACGGCGGTACGGCGAGCTGATGCGCCTGGGAGAGCCGGTGCACACCTGGCCGGTGGGGTTGCCGGAGCCGGCGCCGCTGGGGTGAGGGCCACTGGGGTCAGGGTCGATGGGGCGAGGGCCGCTGTGGGGCGCGGGGTCAGGCACCGCCCTGGGCGCCCGCGGCCACGATCGCCCTCAGGATCACCGTGTGGATCTGGGCGGGGTCGTTGACCTGCTGGCCGGAGCCGCCGGTGGCCTCGGCGAGCTGCTGGGCCTCCGCGCGGTCGGCGTCGGGGCCCACCGCGATCACGATGAGCGGGACCGGGCGTTCGGGGCTGGAGAGCTTCTCCAGTTCGGAGATCAGCGCCCCGCGGGAGATGCTGCCGGGGTCCTGGTTGACGCCGTCGGTCAGCACCACCAGCGCGTTGAACTTCCCCTCGGCGTAGGACGAGGTCGCCGCCCGGTACGCGGCGAGCGTGGTGTCGTACAGGCCCGTCGCGCCGCCCGGCACCGGCTCCAGGCCGCCGAAGGCCGCCGACAGCCGGTCCCGCTGGGTGCCGCCCGCGGCCGTGCTGTCGCCCAGCCGGTCGGTCGGCACCAGGATCTTGTAGTCCTTGGCGCCGTCCAGCTTGGTGGAGAACTCCCACAGGCCGATCTCGTCCTCCTGGGTGAAGGTGGCGAGGGCCTGGAGGAGGGACGCCTTGGTGACGTCCATGCGGGAGCGGCCGGTGCCCGGGACGGTCTCCGACATGGACGAGGACGCGTCCACGACCGTGGTGATCCGCGCGCTCTGGACGGTGATCGTCCAGGTGCCGAGAGCCTCCTGGAGCGCGGTCGCGGAGGCCGGCTCACCGGCCGCCGCCGCGAACGGCTGCGGCACCTCGCCCCCGGCCCTGGCGACCAGTGAGGACGACACCTGGTCGTCGGAGGTGCGGAACCCCCGGTCCGTCAGGAGCTGCTCCTGCTCGGGCTTGCGCAGATACGTCATGAAACGGATCGCCGCCCGGCTCTCGTCGGTGCTCAGCCGTGTCTCGTCGACGAGCGCGTACGGGTAGTCGAGCCGCGGTGCCCCGTCCTTCGGGTAGAAGAAGTCGAGACCGTCACCGGCCTCCGCCGAGGTGTTGTGGGCGAAGGCCGCCTGCTCGGACAGGACGAGCGCCTGGTTGCGCTTCGGGTTGCCCTGCTCGGTGCCCGAGGAGTCCCGCGGCAGCGTCTCCACGAGCTGGCCGTCGCTGTCGGAGATGCGCTGCGAGAGCGACTTCATCATCGCCGCGGCCTGGGTCGCCCCGCCCTCGGCCCGGCCCGCCGCACTGCTGAGCTGGGTCAGGGCGAGCAGCCCGGACGCGCTGCGCGCCGGGTCGGCGGCGCCCAGCCGGAGGGAGTCGTCCCGCAGGGCGGCGCCGGCCAGTTCCAGCCAGCCGTACGTCTTCTGCGGCCAGCCCAGCGACTTCGCGGCGGCCGGCACCATCGCCATGCCGACCGGACTGGAGGCGACGTTGCCGACGCGGGCCACCTTCGTCGCGCCCGTGTCCGCCGAGATCTGCTCGACCCACACGTCCGAGTCCGGCACCCACACCTGCGCGCCGGGGTTCTTGCCGGCCGTGAGCGTGTCCCTGACCTTGTACGACTCGCGGGCGGTCACCGAGATGTCGAGGCAGCGCCCATCGGAGGTGAGGTTCTCGTCGTGGGCCCGCTCGGCCGCGGCACGCAGGGCCGGGGCCACGTCGGGGGAGGCGGCGACCGTGAGCCGTACCGCCTCGTCGCGGCAGGAGGAGCCGAAGGAGAGCAGGCCGCCCTGGACGGCCGCGGCCGTACCGCCGGCGACGGTCAGGACCAGCACCGTGGCGATGGCGACGGTGCGGCGGCGCGCGCGGGGGCGGGGGCCGCTGCCGCCCGCCCCATACTGATCGGGCAAGCTGTGACGTCCCATGTCGGTGGTGCCCTCCCCTGATGTCCGTGCCGGCACAGCCGTGTACGACAGGAAAGAGGGAGGTACGCCCCCGTACGGCGTCCGTCCCCCCGACGGCCTTGCGCACGATCTTCGTAAGTTCTTTCGAAGGACCCTAGCGGGGCGGGGATACGGATGAGGCTGGATTACTCAACTGGAGGCAGGTGTGCAGGCGGAGGAAGGGGCAGTGGCCGATTCTTTTCCGCAGAGGGCGCTCTCACGGAAGTTCTTCCGTGACGAGACGCTGCTCGTTCTGGGGCTTTCGCTCGGTGCGAGTGGTGTGTCCGCGCTGATCAGTTTTGTCGGATCGGTCACCAAACCAGGGGGTCTCAAGGACCAGGCGGCGACCCTCAACGCCTCGGCCGCGCCCGGCCGTCCCTGGCTGGATCTCGCCTGGCAGCTCTTCGGGATCGCGTCCGCCCTGGTGCCCGTCGCCCTGGTCGCGCACTTCCTGCTGCGCGAGGGGCAGAGCCTGCGGACCCTCGGCTTCGACCGCACCCGGCCCGGCCCCGACCTCACCCGCGGGGCCGGGATCGCGGCCGTGATCGGCAGTACCGGCATCGCCTTCTACCTGGCCGCGCGCGGCCTCGGCTTCAACCTCACCGTGGTGCCCGAGGCGCTGCCCGACGTGTGGTGGAAGTACCCCGTGCTGATCCTCTCGGCGATGCAGAACGCGATCCTCGAAGAGGTGATCGTCGTCGGGTACCTGCTGCGCCGGCTGAACCAGTTGGGCTGGACCCCGGGCACCGCCCTGGTGGCCAGTTCCGTACTGCGCGGCAGCTACCACCTCTACCAAGGCATCGGCGGCTTCCTCGGCAACATGGTCATGGGCGTGGTGTTCGTCTGGCTGTACCGGCGGTGGGGGCGGGTGGGCCCCCTGGTGGTGGCGCATTCCCTCCTCGACATCGGGGCGTTCGTCGGATACGCGCTGCTCGCGGGCAAGGTGGGCTGGCTGCCGACCGCGTGATCAGGCGAGCAGTTCGCCCTCGATGACCGTGACCGCCCGGCCCGTCAGCAGCGTGCGCCCACCGCGCAGTCCGGTGCGGACCCGGCCCGAGCGCGGCGAGGCCTGAAGCCCGGTGAGGTCCGTACGGCCGAGCCGCTCCGCCCAGTAGGGCGCCAGGGCGGTGTGGGCGCTGCCGGTGACCGGGTCCTCGTCGATGCCGACGTTCGGGAAGAAGCAGCGGGAGACGAAGTCGTAGCCCAGCTCCGGGTTCTCGGCGCGGGCGGTGGCGATGATCCCGCGCTCGGAGTAGGCGGCCAGCGCCTTCAGGTCCGGGCGCAGGGCGTGCACGGTCCTCTCGTCGGCGAGTTCGAGCAGCAGGTCACCGATGTTCGGCCCGGTGTCGAAGGCGGCCCGCGGCTCGGCCCCCAGCGCCTCGGCGACCCCCTCGGGCAGCGCGACCGACGTCAGTGGGGCCGTCGGGAAGTCCAGGGTGATCGAGCCGTCCTCGCCGGGCGTGGCGACGAGGACCCCGCTGCGGGTGGCGAACCGTACCGGACCGCGGTGGGCGCCGGTGCCGTGCAGGACGTGGGCCGTGGCGAGCGTGGCGTGCCCGCACATGTTCACCTCGGTGGCGGGCGTGAACCAGCGCAGCGCCCAGTCGGCCTCGCCGCCCGCGGGGAGGGGGTGGGCGAAGGCCGTCTCGGCGTGGTTCACCTCCAGGGCGATGTTCTGGAGCCGGTCGTCCTCCGGGAAGGCGTCGTCCAGGAGCAGGACCCCGGCCGGGTTGCCGGCGAACGGGCGGTCGGTGAAGGCGTCGACGATTCGGATGCGCATGGCCCGACGGTACGGGGTGATCTTGCGGCCGGGACAAGGCCAATCCCGGGCCGCTGGACCGAATTCCGGCCCTCGGCATGGTGGCCCGGTTCTACGGCCCTGGTAGCCCGGTCCTACGGCCCCGGTGTCCGTCCGCGCTCCATGGCCCCCGGTGTTCCGCGGCCGGCGTTGACGGGGGAGCGGCACCGCGCCCATTGCGCTGGCGGCGACGAGCCTTCTTCCTCCTCCGGGTCGGCGAGGTCCAGGGGCCACTCGCCGCGGGTGTCGACGGCGACGGCCGCGCTGGTCTCACGCAGACGCCGCAGCAGGCTCCCCGCCGATTCGAGGGCAGAACACGGTGGCAGAGCCACGTCGCCAGGGATGTAGGTCAGATGCTCATGACCATCCGAGGTGAGATCGAGGGGTTGGCCCGCCGCGTCGAAGCAGTGCTGCTTCAACGCAAGGAGATAGGCATGGAGGGCCACGCGTTGCCCGGTGCCGGTCGCTCCACCCACTCCCCTCGGCGAAAGACTGCTCCTGCGTTCGCCATGCCGCCGGTCAGCGCCTCGTCTCCAGCCGTCATGGGGCTCACGCTAGGGCCCGACCGGCCCAGCGCGGGCCGGGCCGCACACGACGTGGATCAGCTCACGACGGAACGCGCGACGCGGAATCCCACATCGTCGACCTGGAAAGTCGGGTGGCTGCGGCGGCACGCGGAGGCCCGGCAACTCCAGTGCTCATCGAACCAACCCCCGCCACGGAGCACCCGGTAGGCGCCATAGACCTCGGCGTCGTAGACATCCCAGCACCAGTCCCAGACGTTGCCGAGCATGTCGTAAAGCCCCCACGAGTTGGGGCGTTTGCCGCCCACCTCGTGAAGGCGCTCCTGCGAGTTACCGCGGTACCAGCCGATCTCGTCGAGATCCCCGTAGCGCGGCCCGGTCGTCCCGGCACGGCAGGCGTGCTCCCACTCGGCTTCGGTGGGCAGTCGATACCCGTCTGCGGACGCGTCCCAGTCGATGTCTTCGGCCTCGGCACAGAAGTGGTACGCGGGCGTGAGGCCGGTGCACTGGGACAGGGCGTTGCAGAACCGCGCCGCGTCCCACCAGGAGACGGACTCGACGGGCATCCGGTCCCCAGGGGCGGTACTCGGCCGCCGGCCTGTGATCTGTGCGTACAACGCCTGGGTGACCGGGAATGCCGCGAGTTGGTAGGGCGCGAGCTCGACCGACCAACTGCGCTGTGTCCGCCGGTCCGACAGCGTCACCTGCCCCGGCGGGATGGCGATCATCTCGTTCCCCGTCATCACGTCCATGATCAGGAGATTTTAACGAGGCCTGCCAGTGCGAGATGGCAGAGCCATCAACGAGGGCCTTGCCAGGCGATCGGTTCCGATATATCGTTGAGGCATCGCGACAGATCAACGATGGATGGAGTGATTGCGATGCGTTCCCACGGATTCGAGCGTGGACATGGTGGAGCCGGTCGTCGGGGCCGTGGTGGTCCCGAGGGGCTGCGAGGTGCCTTCGGTCCCTTCGGGCCGGGCGGCCCCGGCGGCCCCGGCTTCGGAGGGCCGGGCTTCGGTCCCGGGCCCTGGGGTCACCGGGGGCGGGGCGGACCCAGGGGGAGGGCGCGGCGCGGTGACGTGCGCGCCTCGATCCTGGCCCTGCTCAAGGACCGGCCGATGCACGGCTACGAGATGATCCAGGAGATCGCCGAGCGCAGCGGCGGGGCGTGGAAGCCCAGCCCGGGCTCGGTGTACCCCACCCTCCAGTTGCTGGAGGACGAGGGGCTGATCGCCAGTGAGACCGAGGGCGGCAAGAAGCTGTTCTCGCTCACCGAGGCCGGCCGCACCGCGGCCGACGAGGGGCCCGAAGCGCCCTGGGAGGAAGCCTCCCGCGGCATCGATTTCGAGGCGCTCGGCGAGATCCGGCAGGCCGGCTTCGGTCTGATGGAGGCCTTCGGCCAGGTCTGGAAGACCGGCAGCAAGGAACAGCGCGAGAAGGCGGTGGCCGTCATCAACGAGGCCCGCAAGAAGCTGTACCTCATCCTCGCCGACGAGGACTGATCACGGATCACCGCCCGACGGCGGCGACAGGCGCCCCGGGAGACCCTCCCGGGGCGCCTTCGTGTGCCCGGGCCGTCAGGACACCAGGCCGGCCAGTTTGCGCAGCGACTCGTTCAGCGCGGCGGTGCCCGAGTCCTTGAGCCTGCCCGCCATCAGGGACACGGCGGCGCCCGTGAACTCGCCGTCGATGCGGACCGTGGTGGCGTCCCCGTCGGGGGTCAGGGTGTAGCGGGTGGCGACGCTCACCGCCATCGGGCCCTTGCCCCGGATGGCGAACAGCCGGGCCGGCTCCACCTGGTCGATGGTCCACTCGACCTCGGCGGGGAAGCCCATCAGCTTCATGTTCTCCTGGAAGGTCCCGCCCGGTTCGAGGGCCGTCGGACCGCCCTTGGGGAAGCTGGTGTGGGTCGCGTTCCACTCCCCGTACGCCGACCAGTCGGTGAGCTGGGCCCAGACCTTCTCCGCGGGTGCCGGGATGCGTGCCTCCGCGCTGATTTCCGCCATGCGGCCACCTCTTCGTGTCGGGCTGTGGTGTCGCGGAAAGTAGCCGCAGGGGGCACAACATTCAATACTGATGAACCGTCAGGAAGTGTGGGGACTTCATCGCGGCGGGGACCGACCTCAGAGGGCTCCACCGGAGCGGGCTCACCCCACCCGTCGTATCACCGCCGCGTCGAACAGGTCCCACGCGCGCGGGAAGGCGCTCTCGTCGTGGCAGTGCCACGCCTCCCAGAACAGGTCGGCGGGCAACGCGTCCTCCGGGGCGTACACCCGGTACACGTACTGCTTGCCGTCCACGGCCGGCAGTGCCACCAGCCAGCTCCAGCTCTCCACGCCTGTGGGGGACGAGTGGCGCGGCGCGGCGGTTGCGCGAGGGGCGCGCGGCAAGGTGGCGCGCGCCCACCGGGGCGGAAGCGGTTTGATCTCATCCGTAAGGAGGAGAATTCCGCCCGGGGGTCCGCTCTGCGTGGGACGCGGAAATGCTTCCCTCCGGGGATGCCCGGATTCGGTGGGACTGATGAGGTAGGGGATGTGCACCCCCGTATCCCCCGGCAGTCGGACCGCGAACAGAGCGGCCTGCCGCCGGTCCGCCCGGACGGCGATGTCAGGCTCAGCGCGGAACTGGCAGCGGTGGTGTCCGGCGCCCGCAGACGCGCGCTGCGGGACGGGGACCGGCAGATCGACACGGCCCACCTGCTGCACTCGCTGCTGGACGCCGACGCCGAGGCGTACGCCGTCCTGGAGGCGGAGCCCCACTTGCCGCGGCTCCTCGGATACCTCGTGCAGCGCAGCATCGGATACGGACTGCGCTGGCAGGGCACCGTCGAGGACTCGGGCGCGGTCCCCGTCGTCCCGGCGGCCGAGGGCTTCTCGCCGCTCGCGGCCGGCGCCATGGAACTCGCCTGGGCCCGGGCCGGGCACCGCGCCGACGGCCCCGCCCGCGGGGTCGACCTGCTCGCGGCGATCCTGGCGGACCCGGAGTCCCGGGCCGTGGAGGTGCTGACCCGGGCGGGAATCGACGCCCGGGCGGTGGTCGCGCGGATCGAGGGCCGCCTCGCCGGAGACCTGTGGGGCGGCCCGCCCCGGTCCAGCCGCTGAGACAGGAGTCAACGGGGGTGACGCTCATGTCGTGCCCTGTCATCATGGGCCGGTGCATACGTCTGAGAGCAGCAGGGCCGGTGGCGGCAAGGGAGTCGGGCTCGGTCTCGCGCTGGTGTCCGCGCTCGCCTTCGGCGGTTCCGGGGTCGCGGCCAAGCCGTTGATCGAGGCGGGCCTCGACCCGCTCCACGTGGTGTGGCTGCGGGTGGCGGGCGCCGCCCTGGTGATGCTGCCGCTCGCCGTCCGGCACCGCGCGTTGCTGCGCAGCCGCCCCGCCCTGCTCGCCGGTTTCGGGCTGCTCGGCGTGGCCGGCGTCCAGGCCTTCTACTTCGCCTCGATCTCCCGCATCCCGGTCGGTGTCGCCCTGCTCGTCGAGTACCTCGCCCCGGCCCTGGTGCTCGGCTGGGTGCGGTTCGTGCAGCGACGGCCGGTGACCCGGGCCGCCGCCCTCGGTGTGGTCCTCGCGGTCGGCGGGCTCGCCTGTGTCGTCGAGGTCTGGTCGGGCCTGAGCTTCGACGCCCTCGGACTGCTCCTCGCGCTCGGCGCCGCCTGCTGCCAGGTCGGCTACTTCGTCCTGTCCGACCAGGGCAGCGACTCCGGCGAGGCCCCCGACCCGCTCGGTGTGATCGCCTACGGCCTGCTCGTGGGCACCGCCGTGCTGACCGCCGTGGCCCACCCGTGGACCATGGACTTCTCCCTCCTCGCACATCCCGCCGACATGAACGGCACGTCGGTGGCGGCCGGACTGCTGCTCGGCTGGATCGTGCTGATCGCCACCGTCCTCGCCTACGTCACCGGAGTGGTCTCGGTACGCCGGCTCTCGCCGGCGATCGCCGGGGTCGTGGCCTGCCTGGAGGCGGTCGTCGCGACCGTGCTCGCCTGGGTGCTGCTCGGCGAGCACCTCTCCGCCCCGCAGATCGTGGGCGGCGCGGTCGTCCTGCTCGGCGCCTTCATCGCGCAGTCCTCGACGCCCGCCAAGGGTTCCCTGGAGCCGGTCGCGGCCGGTGGCGCCGAAAGTCGGTTGTCCGCGCGGGAGAACGCCGCCTAGGCTCCCGGACCATGCACACGCGTACCCGCATCGTCTCTCCGCCGGCCGTCTGAGGCGGGCCCTCCGGAGACCACGCCCGGCCGTCGCCGGGCCGAACGGTGCTGCCCGCAGACGAAGTCCGCGGGACCCCGCCGCCGAGCGGGCGTCCTCTTCCGAACTTCCGCGCCTCGGCGCGACTGCGGAGAGAACACGTGTCGCATGCTTCCTCAGGCCTGCCCGTCGGGCGGGGCCTCCTTTATCTGATCGTCGCCGGTGTCACCTGGGGCACCGCGGGAGCCGTCGCTTCCCTGGCCTACCGGACCAGTGACCTGGGTCCGGTCTCCCTGTCCTTCTGGCGCTGTGCGGCCGGGCTCGCGGTGCTGCTCGCGGTCCGTCTCGTACGGCCACGCGCGCGTACGGCCGCACCGGAGCCCCTCGGTCGCAGGGCCCTGCGGGTCGGCGCCTCGGGCGTCGGGCTCGCGGTGTTCCAGACCGCCTACTTCGCCGCCGTACGGTCCACCGGGCTCGCCGTGGCCACCGTCGTCACCCTCGGCGCGGGCCCGGTGCTCATCGCGCTCGGGGCCCGCCTCACCCTCGGGGAGCGGCTCGGACGCGGCGGAACCCTCGCCGTCGCCGGAGCACTCGCCGGACTCGGCGTGCTGACGCTGGGCGGTGCCGACGCGTCGGTGCGCCCCGTGGGGGTGCTGTTCGGGCTGCTCTCCGCCGCGGGCTGCTGTGTGATGACCCTGATCACCCGTGCCGCCCGGGCCGAGTCCTCCGGGACGTCCGTCGCGGTGTTCGCGGTCACCAGCCTGTGTCTGCTGCCGCTCGCGCTGAACGAGGGGCTGCTCCCGCACACGGCCCGGCCCGCGCTGCTCCTGGGCCTGCTGGTCTATCTGGCGACCCTCCCGACGGCGCTCGCCTACGGCCTCTACTTCGCGGCAGCCGCTGTTGTCCGTCCCACCACCGTGTCCGTGATCATGCTGCTCGAACCGGTGAGCGCGGCGGTGCTGGCCGTCGTGGCGTTCGGCGAGCACCTCACCCCGGCCGTTCTCCTCGGCACCCTGCTGATGCTGGGCGCCGTCGCGGGGCTCGCGGTGGGCGAGGCGCGCGTGCCCGCGGCCGCTCAAGTGGGGGTGGAAGCGGTGGCGGGCGGCAGACCGGCCGTGACCGCCCTTCACAAACGCGGCCGGTAACTGCTTTGTGCGCGTAACTCCGTGTGCCTGACGAGCGAGGGGACCCTTCTCCGTGAAGGGCCCCCTCCGTCAGGCGCCTTGCCGGCGCAGCAGGTGGTCGCGTGCGGCCGCGTCCCCGGGACCGCCCCGGCCGGCCAGCCCGTCCGCGATCCGCTCCCGCACCCGCGCGTTCCGCTTCCCGGCGTACTTGAACTTGGCCCGCACCCCGGTCACTTCGAGCCGCAGCCCCCGAATCCCCGACAGCATCCGCCCGTACGGCACCTCGCCCACCGCCACCCGCGCGGAGCCGCCCTCCGGCTGGAAGTGGCCGACCTGGTGGTTCAGGAGCGCGGCCTTCTCGGCCGGGTCGTCCACCACATGCGCACGGCAGCGCAGTTGGACCGCCGCGTAGAAGCTCGTGGGCGTGCCGTGCTCCGACGGGCCGTCCGGTTCGGCCTGCCACGGGCCCGGGACGTACGCGTAGTCGTCGACCACGCTCAGCAGACAGACCGGACTCGCCTCCAGCGCGGCCCACAGCGGGTTGGGCCGCGCGAGGTGGGTGAGGACCTCGCCCCGCGCGGGGTCGTGGACGAAGTGCAGCGGCTGGACGAACGGCGGCTCGCCCGCAGGGCCGTTGACGGCCAACTGCCCGAAGTCGTGGACGGCGAGCCACTGCTGCCACTCGGCGTCGTCGCGGGCCGCGTCCCATGGGGGGATCAGCATCACAGCACCGCGAGGTAGTCCGGGACCTCGGTGCCGGGGGCCAGGTGCCCGTCGGCGACCGGGGCGTCGTAGCCCTTGCGCAGCGGGACCACGCCGGCCCAGTGGGGGAGGTCGAGGTCCTCGGGCTCGTCGTTGACCCCGCCGGTGCGGAGCTTGGCGGAGACCTCGTCGAGGTCGAGGCGGATGACGGCGGTGGCGGCCAGTTCCTTCTTGTTGGCGGGGCGGGAGTCGACCGCGCGCCCCGGGACCACGTGGTCGACCAGCGCGTCCAGGGCGAGGCGCTTCTCCTCGGGGTCCGTGACGTCGTACGCGAGCCCGTGCACCACCACCGACCGGTAGTTGATCGAGTGGTGGAAGGCCGAGCGGGCCAGGATCAGCGCGTCTACGTGCGTGACGGTCAGGCACACCGGAAGCCCGGGGTCGGCCTGGCCGGTCATCCGCAGCGGGCGCGAGCCGGTCGAGCCGTGCACGTAGAGGCGCTCGCCCACCCGGCCGTAGAGCGTGGGCAGCACCACGGGGGTGCCGTCCCGGACGAAGCCGAGGTGGCAGACATAGCCCTCGTCGAGTATCGAGTGCACCAGGTCCTTGTCGTACGAGGCCCGGTCGGGGGAGCGCGTCGGGACGGTGCGGTCGGTCGGCGCGTAGGCGGTCGGCTCCGGCGTGGTCGCGGTGGTCCCCTGCATTGCGGTCTCCATTGCACTAGTGCATAATCTGCTTTGTGCTAGGAGAATATCGGATCGAAGGGCGACGCGCAGCGGATATCGCGGCGAGCGTCGAGCGCGCGGTGGGTGCCGGGGAGCTGGAGCCCGGTCAACTGCTGCCCCCCATGCGGGAGTTGGCGACCGAGCTGGGCGTCAATCCCAATACGGTCGCGGCCGCGTACCGCACCCTGCGGGAGCGCGGGGTCATCGAGACCTCCGGGCGGCGGGGCAGCCGGGTCCGGTCGAAGCCGGCGACCACGGGCCGCGAGTCCATCCGGGTCGAGGTCCCGGAGGGCGTGCGGGACGTGTCGAACGGCAACCCGGACCCCGCGCTGCTGCCCCCGCTCGCGCCCGCCTTCGCGGCGGCTGCCGCACAGGGCGACCGGGAGCCGGTCCTGTACGGGGAGGCGACCGTGGACCCCGAACTGGCCCGCCTGGCGCGAGAGGCGCTGGACGCGGACGGCGTCCCGGACGGCCCTCTCGCCGTGGCCTCCGGGTCCCTCGACGTGATCGAGCGGGTTCTGGCCGCCCATCTCAAGCCGGGCGACACGGTCGCCCTGGAGGACCCCGGCTGGGGCAGCCTCCTGGACCTGGCCCCGGCGCTCGGCCTGCGCACCGCCCCGGTGGGGGTGGACGACGAGGGCCCGCTCGCCGACGACGTGCGCCGGGCCCTGGAATCCGGCGCCCGCGCCCTGATCGTCACCGACCGGGCCCAGAACCCGACCGGCGCCTCGGTGAGCGCCACGCGCGCGCGTGCCCTCCGCTCGGTCCTCGAAGGCCACCGAGACGTCCTCCTCGTCGAGGACGACCACGGCCACGGGATCGTCGACCTGCCCCTGCATCCCCTGGCCGGGGTCACCCGCCACTGGGCCTTCGTCCGCTCGGTGGCCAAGGCCTACGGCCCCGATCTGCGCCTCGCCGTCCTCACCGGCGACGAGGTCACCGTCGACCGCGTCCACGGCCGGCACCGGCTGGGGCCCGGCTGGGTCAGCCTCGTCACCCAGCGGGCGGTGGTGCGCCTGTGGGCGGACGGCGTACTCGACACCGCGAAGGTGGCGGCCGCCTACCGTGAGCGCCGCGACCGGCTGATCGACGCCCTGGCCGTACGCGGGGTCGAGGCCCACGGGCGCAGCGGCCTCAACGTGTGGATCCCGGTTCCCGACGAGACGGGCGCGGTGTCCCGCCTCCTGCACGCGGGTTGGGCGGTGGCCCCGGGCGCCCGCTTCAGGATGGGCGCCCCACAGGGGATCAGGGTGACCGTGTCCACCCTGACGGAGGCCGAGGTGGCTCCCTTGGCGGACACGGTCGCGAGGGCGCTGGGGTCGGTGCGGACTGCGGGTACGTACAGGTGAGTGGCGGTGTGGGGGTCTGGGGAACGTGAGTGGCGGTACGGGGTGCGGAGTCCGACCGGGACTGCGACGGTTCGGACCCGGCACTCCTCTTCTCAGCCCCCGCGCCGCACCTGACTCAGCCCCGCCCCCGCCAGTACGACCGCCGCCCCCACCGGCGTGGACCAGCTCAGCGGCTCCCCGAGCAGGGCGACCCCCGCCGCCGTGGCGATGACCGGGATGAAATACGTGACCATCTGCGCGGTGGTGGGCCCCACTTCCGCCACCAGTCCGTACTGCAGGAGCACGGCCAGCCCCGTACCGAGCGCCCCCAGGGCGGCGACGGCGAGCAGGGGCAGCAGATCGAAGTGAGTCGGCGCACCGGTGAACAGGGGAGTCACGACGGCGAGTTGCAGGGTGGCGAGCAGCAACTGCGCGCCCGTCAGGGAGATGTGGGAGTACCCCACCCCGGCCAGGGTCCGGCGTACGTAGATCCACCCGACGGGATAGCTGAGCGAGGCCAGCAGGGCCAGTGCCGTCCCCCTGCCGTCCAGGCCGCTGAACCCCTGCCATGCGCCGAGAACCGTCAGCACTCCCAGGAACCCGAGTCCGAGGCCCGCGACACGCACGCGCGTGGGCCGGTCCTCGGACAGCGCGACCAGGGACAGGGCCATGCCCCACAGTGGTGAGGTCGCGTTGCAGATCCCCGCCAGCGTGGACGGGATCGTCAACTCCGCGTAGGCGAAGAGCGAGAACGGCAGCGCGTTCAGCAGGAACGCGGCGACCGTCAGATGTCCCCATGTCCGCATCCCGCGAGGGAGCCGCTCCCGCTTCACCGCCATCGCCGCGCCGAGCACCAGCGTCCCGAAGACGAGTCGCCCGAGCGTCACCTGGAAGGGCGCGTACCCGTCGGTGCCCACCTTGATGAGCAGAAAGCTGAACCCCCAGATCAGCGAGAGCGCGCCGAAGCGCAGACGCCAGTCGAGGGCGGGGCGGCGGGCGGTGGGAACCGGGGACTCGGCGACGGTCGCGGTGGTCATGCCGACCACGATCCGGCATACGATCTCGTAGCACAAGCGAGTATTTCAGCGAGATATCTCGTAGTATTGCTTACATGTTGAACCTGGAGCGCCTGCGCACCCTCGACGCTCTCGCCCGGCACGGCTCGGTCAGCGGCGCCGCCGAGGGCCTGCACATCACGACCTCGGCCGTCTCGCAGCAGATGTCCAAGCTGGAGCGCGAGGTCGGCCAGCAGCTCCTCGCGAAGAACGGCCGGGGGGTGCGGCTCACCGACGCCGGCCGGCTCCTCGCCGACCACGCGGCCCGCATCCTCTCCCAGGTCGAGCTCGCCCAGTCCGACCTGGAGGCGCAACGCGGCCAGGTGGTGGGGGAGTTGACGCTCACGGCGTTCCCGACGGCGGCACGCGGGCTGTTCCCGGCCGCGATCGCCGCCCTGCGCGCGGCGCATCCGGGCCTGCGGATCGGCTCGCGCGAGATCGAGCCGGAGCCCGCGGTCCTCGCCGTGCTCCGCGGCGACCACGATCTCGCGGTCGTCCTGGACTGGTACAACAAGCCGCTGCCCATGCCCGAGGGCCTGGTGAAGGCCTCGATCGTCGACGACACGGCCGACGTGGCGATGCCCGCGACCCACCGCCACGCGCACCGCGACGAGGTCGACCTGGAGGACTTCGCCGACGACGACTGGATCACCTGGGGCGAGGGCGCCTTCTGCGACGAGTGGCTGATGCACACCCTGCGCTCCAAGGGCGTCGAACCGCGCGTCGCGCACCGCGTGCAGGAGCATCCGACCCAACTGGCCCTGGTCGGCGCCGGGCTCGGGGTGTGTGTGGCGCCCCGGCTCGGCCGCGGACCGGTCCCGGAGGGCGTGCGGACCGTGCCCGTGCGGCAGTCGGTCAGCCGGCACATCTACGCCGTCTGGCGCGCGGACGCCGACCGCCGCCCGTCGATCCGGGCGGCGGTCGAGGCACTCAAGTCGGCGGCGGAGAAAGCCGTCTGAGTCAGGCGGAGCCCAGCTTGCGGAAGTCCCAGGAGACGATCTTCTCCGGGGTCAGCCGTATCCACGCGTGCCGTCCGTCGTGCGGCATCTCCTCCAGACCGAAGTTCTTGCGGGCGAACAGCGTCTCGGGGACGTCGAGTTCGGCCCGGAGCTCGCCGGTGCGCGGGGCCTCGCCCACGAAGTCCACGGTCCCGGACAGCTCGACGCCGCGCAGTTCGTCGTACTCCTCGCCGGTGTCGACCACGATCGCGACCCGGGGATCGCGCCGCAGATCCGTCCAGCGCTTGCTGCGCACCACGGAGTACAGCCACATCGAGGTGCCGTCCCAGGCGAACCAGAGTGTGCTCACATGCGGAGCGCCGTCGGCCGAGACCGTGGCGACCCGGCAGGTGCGCTGGCCGGTGAGGAACTCGTCCAGCTCACCCGGCGTCATCATGATCTTCCGGCCCCGGCGCTGCGTGACGGTCATACATCCCCCTCTGTCTCTCACGTCGTGTCAGAGGAGAGATCCTCTGACATCACGTCAGAAAAGGATGGGTCGTCTTCCGTCCCCACGCAATGGTCGTTACTGTCACCGGCTCCGGGCCACCGTGCGCGGACCGCGGCCCCGGACCTCGGCTCCGGGCCACCGGCGACGAGGGGGAACCGTGCCGTCGTACGAACACTTAAGCGAACTGCTCGATCCCGGGACCACCGTGCTGCTCACCGTCGAGTGCCAGCAGGGCGTCGTCGGTCCGGACAGCGCCCTGCCCGAACTCGCCCGTGCGGCACGGACCTCGGGCGCACTCGCCAACGTCGCCCGCCTGGTCGCCGCCGCGCACACGAGCGGGGTCCAGGTGATCCACGCGATCGCCGAACGCCGTCCGGACGGGCGCGGCGCGAACCGCAACGCCCGCCTGTTCAGCGCCGCCGAGCGGCTGCCCGTCCAGCAGCTCTCCGGGACCACCGCGGTGCGGGTGGCCGCCCCCGTCGAGGTGAGCGAGGAGGACTTCGTCGTACGACGGCTGCACGGACTGTCGCCGATCCAGGGCACCGAGGTCGACGCGCTGCTGCGCAACCTGGGCTGCCGCACCCTGGTCGTCACCGGGGTCTCCGCCAACGTGGCGGTGCCCAACGCCGTCTTCGACGCCGTCAACCGCGGCTACCGGGCCCTGGTGGTGACGGACGCGATCGCCGGGGTGCCCTCCGACTACACCCCGGTGATGATCCGCCACACGCTCGCCCTCGTCGCCACCCTCGCGACGACGGACGAGGTGCTGGCCTGTCTCCTGCGGCCCCGCGGTGCCTGACACCTCAGGCGAGGGTGATCGAGTCCCCGCTGACGGTGATCTTCTCCTCGGGCAGCGGCTGGGTCGCCGGCCCCTTCTTCACGCTGCCGTCGGCCACCGAGAACGCGCTCTTGTGGCAGGGGCAGGTGATGACCCCGTCGGCGATCCCCGTCACCGCGCACCCCTGGTGCGTGCACTTCGACGAGAACGCCTTGAACTCGCCCGCCGTGGGCTGGGTGACCACCACGCCCGAGTCCTTGAAGATCTTGCCGCCGCCCTCGGGGATGTCCGAGGTCTTGGCGATGACGCTGCCGCCGGCACCGGCGTCGGCGTCCGAGGACGACGAGGAGGAGTCGTCCTCCGACCCGCACGCGTTCAGAGTGAGGGCGAGCCCCGCCGCGCCGACCGCCGTCACCACGACCCGACGACTGGGGCCCGATGCGGGATGAATCGATTCGCTGGCCATGCTGACGTCCCCTTCCAAGGAATCTCCGGACTGCCCTGAGGTACGGCCCCGGAGGGCCCGTTGTTCAGTCACCCCCCAGTAACCTGGGGCGATGCTCAAGGAAGCCATCGCGACCCGCTACATCACGCCCCTGCGTGAGGGCGGCTCGCTGCCGGGGCTCGTCGAGGCCGACGACCGCGGGACGTACGTCATCAAGTTCACCGGCGCCGGACAGGGCCGCAAGACGCTGGTCGCCGAGGTGGTGGCCGGGGAACTCGCCCGCCGGCTGGGCTTCCGGGTGCCGCGGCTCCTGACCCTCGACCTCGACCCCGACCTGGGGCTCGGCGAGCCCGACGAGCGGGTGCAGGAACTCCTGAAGTCCAGCGGCGGCACCAACCTCGGCATGGACTTCCTCTCCGGAGCCCTCGGCTTCGACCCGCTGGCCTTCCCGGTGGAGCCCGGGGAGGCCGGCCGGATCGTCTGGTTCGACGCGCTGGTCAACAACGTCGACCGCTCCTGGCGCAACCCCAACCTGCTGTGGTGGCAGCGCGAGGTGTGGCTCATCGACCACGGCGCGACCATGATCTGGCAGCACAACTGGCCCGGCGCCGAGAAGTCCGCCGCCCGTCCCTACGACGCCTCGGACCACGTCCTCAAGCCCTTCGCGCCCGATGTCGCCGCTGCCGCCGCCGAGCTGGCCCCCCGGGTCACCGAGGACCTGCTCGCCGAGGTCACCGCCGAGATCCCGGACGCCTGGCTGGCGGACGAGCCCGGCTTCGAGTCGCCGGACGAACTCCGGCGCACCTACGCACGGCCGCTGCTCGCCCGCGCGGCCGTCGTCCACGAGCGGATCGAGGGGATCAAGTGACCGAGCGCCACATCATCAGGGGCGGCCGCACCGACGACCGCGAGGTGTTCGAGTACGCCCTGCTGCGGGTCGTCCCCCGGATCGAGCGCGGCGAGGGCATCAACGCCGGAGTCCTCGTGTACTGCCGCGCCAAGGCGTACGTGGGCGTGCGCACCCATCTCGACGAGGCCCGGCTGCGGGCGCTCGACCCGGACGCGGACGTGGCCGGCGTACGGGCCGCGCTCCAGGCCGTCGAGGGCGTCTGCGCCGGCGGTGCGGCGGCGGGGCAGGCGGCGCGCGACGACGCCGGCCGGCGCTTCCGTTGGCTGATCGCGCCCCGTTCCACCGTGGTCCAGCCGGGTCCCGTGCACACCGGGCTCACCACCGATCCGGCCGCCGAACCGGAGCGTCTGCTCGATCTGCTGGTCAGGTAATGGATCACACACGGCTCATGTGACGTTGACACCGCGTGCCATGGCTTCTAGCGTCACGTCTGCTGAAGGTACTAAGCGGTCGCTCACCGAACGGGCCGTTCTTTCGCAGGTCGATTTCCCAGGGCGATTTCTCAAGGGCGAGGAGAACCAGCAATGTCCACCACTGAGCAGCGGGTAGCCGTGGTCACGGGCGCCGCGCGCGGCATCGGCGCGGCCACCGCCGTACGACTGGCGGCCGAGGGCCGTGCGGTCGCCGTGATCGATCTCGACGAAGCCGCCTGCAAGGACACCGTGGAGAAGATCACCGCGGCCGGCGGCCGGGCGATCGCCGTCGGCGCGGACGTCTCCGACGAGGCCCAGGTGCAGGCCGCGATCGCGCGCGTGGCCGAGGAGCTCGGCGCGCCGACGATCCTCGTGAACAACGCGGGCGTGCTCCGCGACAACCTGCTGTTCAAGATGAGCGTCTCGGACTGGGACACCGTCCTGAACGTGCACCTCAAGGGCTCGTTCCTGGTGACCAAGGCCGTTCAGAAGCACATGGTGGACGCGGGCTTCGGCCGGATCGTCAACCTGTCCTCGTCCTCGGCGCTCGGCAACCGCGGCCAGGCCAACTACTCCGCCGCCAAGGCCGGCCTGCAGGGCTTCACCAAGACCCTCGCCATCGAGCTCGGCAAGTTCGGCATCACTGCCAACGCCGTCGCCCCCGGTTTCATCGCCACCGACATGACCGCCGCGACCGCCGAGCGCGTCGGCATGGGCTTCGAGGAGTTCAAGGCCGCGGCCGCCACCCAGATCCCGGTCGCCCGCGTGGGCGAGCCCGACGACATCGCCAACGCCATCGCCTTCTTCACCGGCGAGGCGGCCGGATTCGTCTCCGGCCAGGTGCTGTACGTCGCCGGCGGACCGCTCGACTAGGGAAACAGGACCATGACTTCGCAACTCCCCGAGCCTTCGGGCAAGGTCGCGCTCATCACGGGCGCCAGCCGCGGCATCGGTTACGGCGTCGCCGAGGCGCTCGTCGCGCGCGGCGACCGGGTGGTCATCACCGGCCGCACCGAGGACGCCCTCAAGGAGGCTGTCGAGCGGCTCGGCGCCGAGCGCGCCGTCCACGTCGCCGGCAAGGCGCACGACGAGGAGCACCAGAGGGTCGCCGTCGAGCGCGCCATGGACGCCTTCGGCCGCGTCGACTACCTGATCAACAACGCCGGTACCAACCCGGTGTTCGGGCCCATCGCCGACCTCGACCTCAACGTGGCGCGCAAGGTCTTCGAGACCAACGTGATCTCCGCGCTCGGCTTCGCCCAGAAGACCTGGCACGCCTGGCAGAAGGACAACGGCGGCGCGATCGTCAACATCGCCTCCGTCGCGGGCATCGCGCCCTCGCCCTTCATCGCCGCGTACGGCGTCAGCAAGGCCGCGATGATCAACCTCACCCAGCAGCTCGCGCACGAGTTCGCGCCCAAGGTGCGGGTCAACGCGATCGCCCCGGCCGTCGTGAAGACCAAGTTCGCGCAGGCGCTGTACGAGGGCCGGGAGGCGGAGGCCGCCGCGTCCTACCCGCTGGCCCGGCTCGGTGTGCCCTCCGACATCGGCGGCGCCGCGGCCTTCCTCACCTCGGCGCAGTCCGACTGGGTCACCGGCCAGACCCTCGTCGTCGACGGCGGCATCTTCCTCAACGCCGGCGTGGGCTGACCCCGGTCGCCTCGGCACGGGCGCCCGTTGACACCGACGGCGCCCGTGTCGACGCACAAAAGCCGCACAGGTGCATTACAGGGTCATCACCGGTGCGGTGATCAAACCCCCTCTTGCCGAACCGGTTGAGTGTGCGTGGCGCTGCGGTATGTTTTGCCGACTCTCGGCACGGCATTTCGAGGAGCAAGCGCGTGTTCAAGCGGAACCGATACCTGCCGCCTCTCGCGGCGCTCGTGTCCATATCCACGACGGCCGGCTGCGGTGTGTTCTCCTCGGACCCGTCCGACAGCGACAAGGCGATCGTCGTGGGCACCACCAGTGCCCCGGCCACGCTCGACCCCGCGGCCTCCTGGGACAACTCGTGGGAGCTGTTCCGCAACGTCTACCAGACGCTCCTCAACTACTCGCCGGGCGCGTCCGACCCCGAGCCCGACGCCGCCGAGCACTGCGAGTTCACCGACTCGTCGAGCACCGTGTACTCCTGCACCCTGCGCGAGGGGCTGAAGTTCTCCAACGGACACGCCCTGGACGCCCAGGCCGTCAAGTACTCGATCGACCGGATCAAGAGGATCAACGTCAACGGCGGCCCCGCGGGCCTGCTGGGCACGCTCTCCCGGGTGCAGGTCAAGGGCGACCGCGAGGTCGTCTTCCGCCTCAGCCAGCCCGACGCCACCTTCCCCCTGGTGCTCACCACCCCGGCCATGTCGATCGTGGACCCCGAGGAGTACTCCGAGGACGCGATCCGCAAGGACGGGAAGATCAGCGGCTCGGGGCCCTACGCCCTCGACTCCTACCAGGAGGGCGAGAAGGCCGAGCTGGTCCGCAACGACCACTACAAGGGCATCGCCGACCTCAGGAACAAGGCCGTCACCATCCGCTACTTCCCGCGGTCGGACCAGATGGTCAAGGCCCTCAAGAACAAGGAGATCTCGGTCGTCTACCGGGGGCTCGGCGCCGCCGACACCGTGGACATCGAGGTCAACCAGAAGAAGGAGGGGCTCCAGCTCATCGAGAACCCCACCACCGAGATCAGCTACCTGGTGTTCAACCCGAGCGACCCGTGGTCCGCGAAGCCCGCGGTCCGCAAGGCCGTCGCCCAGCTCGTCGACCGTCCGGCGCTCGTGCACTACGTCTACAAGGACACCGTCGAACCGCTGTACTCCATGGTCCCGGCCGGGCTCACCGGCCACACCACGGGCTTCTTCGACGACTTCGGCGACCCCAGCGTGGCCAAGGCCAAGAAGTACCTCACCGAGGCGGGGATCACCGAGCGGGTCCCGCTGACCCTCTGGTACACCAGCGACCGCTACGGCTCGACCACCAAGCCCGCCTTCGAGGAGCTGAAGCGGCAGCTCGAGGCCTCCGGTCTCTTCAGGATCACCCTCAAGAGCCGCCCGTGGAAGACCTATGTCGAGGGCTACCAGAAGGGCGAGTACCCGGTGTTCGGGCGCGGCTGGTTCCCCGACTTCCACGACGCCGACAACTTCATCGCGCCCTTCGTGGGCAAGCAGAACGCGCTCGGCACCCCCTACGAGGCCCCCGAGATCACCGGCAAGCTGCTCCCGGAGTCGCGCGCGGAGAGCGACCGCGGGGCCGTCGGCCAGCAGATCGAGGACGCCCAGCAGGTCTTCGTGAACGACGCGCGGCTGGTGCCGCTGTGGCAGGGCAAGCAGTACGTGGCCGCGAGCGAGGAGATCGCCGGCCTCGAGAGGGTCATCGACCCGGCGACCATGATGACGATGTGGGAGCTGTACTGGAAGACGAGCTGGTAGCAGCGATTGTCAGTGCGCGGCTGTAGGTTCTGAACCCTGCAAGTGACCGCACATCGTGAGGAATTGACGTGACCGACACCGCCATGCTGCCCGAGTCCTGGCGCGGGGTTCTGGGCGACGAGCTGCAGCAGCCGTACTTCAAGGAGCTGACGGAGTTCGTCGAGGACGAGCGGGCGAAGGGTCCCGTCTACCCGCCCCGTGAGGAGGTCTTCGCCGCGCTCGACGCCACGCCGTACGACCAGGTCAAGGTCCTGATCCTCGGTCAGGACCCGTACCACGGCGAGGGCCAGGGACACGGCCTGTGCTTCTCGGTCCGCCCCGGTGTGAAGACCCCGCCCTCCCTGCGGAACATCTACAAGGAGATGAAGGAGGAGCTGGGCCTGGAGATCCCGGACAACGGCTACCTCATGCCGTGGGCCCAGCAGGGCGTCCTGCTGCTCAACGCGGTGCTCACCGTCCGCTCCGGAGAGGCCAACTCGCACAAGGGCAAGGGCTGGGAGAAGTTCACCGACGCGGTGATCCGCGCGGTGGCCGAGCGCCCCGACCCGGCGGTCTTCGTGCTGTGGGGCAACTACGCGCAGAAGAAGCTCCCCCTGATCGACGAGAGCCGGCACGCGGTGGTCAAGGGCGCGCACCCCTCGCCGCTGTCGGCGAAGAAGTTCTTCGGCTCGCGTCCGTTCACGCAGATCAACGAGGCGGTCGCCCGGCAGGGCCACGAGCCCATCGACTGGACGATCCCGAACCTCGGCTGATCCCTCCACCGGGCCGGTGCAGGACGGGCCGGCCCGGTCCCGCCTGACCGGGATTGTCAGTGGTGGCGGCTAGCGTCGGGAGGGACAGCGACGACAGCCGACCGGGCCTGGAGGATGCGTGACGGAGCGACAGGAGCAGACGGCGTCGGATGCCGTGATGACACGGATCGGGCAGGTCGTCATGCTGTGCCACGCGGGGGACCGCGAGGAGGCCCGGCACCGCTTCCTGGCGCTGTGGGCGGAGATCGGCGAGGACGGCGACCCGCTGCACCGCTGCACCCTGGCCCACTACATGGCCGACGCCCAGGACGACCCCTGTGACGAACTCGCCTGGGACCTCAGGGCGTTGACGGCCGCCGAGGAACTCACCGACGACCGGACGGCCCGGCACCAGAGCGCGCTCGCGGTACGCGCCCTGTACCCCTCGCTGCACCTCAACCTGGCCGCCGACTACGTCCGGCTCGCCCGCGCCGACGCCGCCCGCACCCATCTGCGCCGGGCCCGCAGGGCGGCGGACGCCCTGGGGGAGGACAGCTACAGCGACGGGGTGCGGGCGGCCATCAGCAGACTGGAGCTGCGACTCGGCGAGGGCGGCTCGACCGACGGCAGGTGGGGGCCGCCGCGTCAGCGGCCCTGAGACCCCGGCGGCCTCAGCGCCCGTAGGTCTGGTCGCAGATGACCGACTCCGGGCTGCCCTCCTGCCAGCGGCCGTACTTCCTGCCCAGCGCGCAGACGTCCTTCGGCCCCTTGGGCACGGACTTGGGCACCGACTTGGGCACGGAGCGGGCCACGTCCGGGATCTCGACGCGCGGCTGCCGGTGGTGCGGTGCGTCCTGGTGCCACGGCTGCGGATGGGCCCGGCGTGCGGGGCGCTCCGGGTGCGCCGGATGTGCGTGTGCGGGCTGCCGGTCCCGCGGGTGCGCGGGGGCCGCCGCGGCCCCCGGGGTCCTGTCGTGGGGTGCGGTCCCCTCCCGCTCGGAGCGCGGGGACGGATCGATCATGGACAGCGCCTCCTGGGCCGGGGCCTGCAAGATCTGCGGCTCCGCCTGACCGTCCGGACGGGCGTCCCCCGGTCCCGGGAGCTGCGACGGCGCTGACGTCGGCGGCGGCCCGGACACGGGTGGACGCTGGACCGTCACACAGCCGGTGAGGGCCGATACAGCCACGGTGACCAGGAGCGTTGCGGTAGTCGTGGTTCGATGCACCCGCGTCACTCTGGTGGTTCGGGCGACCTCGGCGACAGCGGACAAGCGGAGGTTGCCCCGCACGGGTGATCTCCGCCCCCGTACGGCGTGCTCGGGGTGTCCGGTGCTGACGTCAGTCGCCGGTGACGCCGTCGAGCCGCTCGCGGATCAGGTCGGCGTGGCCGTTGTGGCGCGCGTACTCCTCGATCATGTGGGTGTAGAGCCAGCGCAGGTTGAAGCGCTCGCCGGTCCGGCGGTGCTTGCCCACGGTGAGGTCGTCCAGGCCGAAGCGGGCCGCGTTCTCCCGGCTCCGGTCGATCTCGGCCTGCCAGGTGCCGTACGCCTCCTGCCAGGTGTCCGCCTCGGTGAGGCGGAACTCGCCGTCCGGGTCGGCCTCGCTGTAGTAGATCGGCCCCGCCTCCTCGTCGGCGAGGACCCGGCGGAACCAGCTCCGCTCCACCTCCGCCATGTGCCGTACCAGGCCCATCAGGGAGAGCGTGGACGGCTCCACCGCGGGGGTCCTGAGCTGGGAGTCGGTCAGGCCCTCGCACTTCCAGGCGAGGGTCTGCCGGTGGTAGTCGAGCCAGCCCTCCAGCATGCTGCGTTCGTCGGCGGTGGTCGCGGGTTCCCGGCGCTGCGTCGTCATCCTCGCATCCTGACCCACCCGACCCCCGATCACCAGCGAATTCCCGGCCCTCGATCGGGCCCCGGAGCCGCCGCCGTATGCTTCCGGCAACGCCCTGACCGGACAAGATGAAGGAGTCCACGTGAAGGTCGGCTGCATCGGACTCGGTGACATCGCGCGGAAGGCGTACCTGCCGGTGCTCGGCAGTCGGCCCGGCATCGAGCTGCATGTGCAGACGCGGACGCCGGCGACGCTGACCCGGGTCGCCGACGGGCTCCATCTGCCCGAGGGGCAACGGCACCGGGACCTCGACTCGCTGCTCGCCCAGGACCTCGACGCCGCGTTCGTGCACGCGCCGACCGCCGTGCACCCCGAGATCGTCGCCCGCCTGCTGGAGGCGGGCGTACCGACGTACGTCGACAAGCCGCTCGCCTACGAACTGGCCGACTCCGAACGGCTGGTGGCGCTCGCCGAGCAGCGGGACGTGAGTCTGGCCGTCGGCTTCAACCGGCGCTTCGCCCCCGGGTACGCGCAGTGCGTCGAGCACCCGCGCGAGCTGATCCTCATGCAGAAGAACCGGATCGGGCTCCCGGAGGAGCCGCGCGCGATGATCCTCGACGACTTCATCCACGTCGTCGACACCCTGCGGTTCCTGGTGCCGGGGCCGGTCGACGACGTGACGGTACGCGCGCGCGTGGAGGACGGACTGCTGCACCACGTCGTGCTCCAGCTCGCCGGGGACGGCTTCACCGCACTCGGCGTGATGAACCGGCTCAGCGGCTCGGCCGAGGAGATCCTTGAGGTGTCCGGGCAGGACACCAAACGGCAGGTCCTGAACCTGTCCGACGTGATCGACCACAAGGGCCAGCCGACCGTGCGCCGACGCGGCGACTGGGTGCCGGTGGCCCGGCAGCGCGGCATCGAGCAGGCGGTGCTCACCTTCCTCGACGCCGTGCGCGCGGGGAAGGTGCTCAGCGCCCGGGACGCGCTGGCGACCCATGAGCTGTGCGAGCGGGTGGTACGCGCGGTTCAGGAGCGGGCCGCCTGAACCGCCGGCCCAGTTCGACCGCGCACCACACGGCGAGCACGAGCAGGGATGCGTGCACCGGCCAGTCGCCGAGGCGGACGTACGGCGTCGTCCCGGTCGCCAGCGGTACGTCGTACACGCGGGACGTGCTGGCGTCGGTGCCGACCCACCGGCCGACGCGCTGTCCGCTCGCGTCGTAGACGGCGGAGACCCCGGTCAGGGTCGCGTGCACCATCGGGCGGCCGGACTCGGCGGCGCGCAGGGCGGCGAGCGAGGCGTGCTGCTCGGGGGCCCAGCTCCGCTGGAAGGACGAGGTCGCCGACTGGGCGACGAGCAACTGGGCGCCGTCCTCGGCGAGATGACGGCTCATGTCGGGGAACGCCGACTCGAAGCACACCATTGGACCGACCTTCAGGCCGTGGCCGACGTCCATCACGACCTGTTCGGAGCCGTGCCTGCGGTTCTCGGCGGCCGCCTTGCCGACCGAGGTGGCCCAGCCGAGCAGCGAGCGGGCCGGGATGTACTCGCCGAAGGGGACCAGGCGCATCTTGTCGTAGCGGTCGCCGGTGAGCCCGTCGGGGCCGACCAGGACCGAACTCTTGTAGATGCCGGGCTGGTCGGAGCGGCGGGCGTCCACGTTGACGAGGATGTCGGCGCCGGTCTCCGCGGAGAGCGCCGCGATCCGCTTCGCCAGGTCGGGGCGGTCCCCGAGGTCGAAGCCGACACTGCTCTCGCCCCAGACGATCAGGTCGACGTCCTGCCCGGCGAGGTCGCGGGTGAGCTGCTCCTCACGGGCGAAGCGCCGGTCGGGGCCGTCGACGACACCGGGCTGGACGACCGCGATCCGGGTGGCGCCGCCGGTGTCGGGGCGCGGCGACCACATCCAGGCCGCCGAGGTCACGGCCGCGCAGGCGGCCAGGCCCGCCACCGCGGGCACCCGGGACTCACGGACCGTCGCCAACACGGCGAACGCCACGTTGACGGCCACGATCAGGAAACTGATCAGCCACACCCCGCCCACCGAGGCCAGTCGCAGCGCCGGCGCCACCTCCCACTGGCTGGCGCCGAGCACGCCCCAGGGACCGCCGAGCCCCTGCCAGGAGCGGACGAGTTCGATGCCGAGCCAGCCCGAGGGCAGTACGGCCAGGGCGGCGGCGATCCGGCCGCGCGAGGGCGTCCCGGTCAGGAGACGGCGCACCAGCGCGCCCCAGGGGGCCCACAGCGCGCCGAGCAGGGCGCCGATCACGAAGATGAACACGCTCAGGCTCGGCAGCAGCCAGTGGTGCATCCCGACCATGAACCCGAAACCGCCGGCCCAGCCGTCGTAGGCCGCCCGTTTCGCCGTCGGGGCCGTGCGGATCAGCGCGATCCACGGGACGAGGGCGACGTAGGCGAACCACCACAGGGACGGGGCCGGGAACGCGAGGACGGGGAGGGCGCCTGCCAGCACCGCGACGGTCGAGCGCCGCCACGGGGAGGCAAGCCAGTGGCCGAACGTGTTCATACGGCGCCTCCTACCCCGTGTGGGTCTGTGACGTGCGTGGGGTTGACCACCCGAGCGCGTCGGCTCAGTTGATCACAGGAGCGGGCCGGGGGTCCGGCAGACGCCGCCACTTCTCCCGCACGACGACCTCGCTGAGCCGCCAGCCGTCCGCCGTGCGCAGCACGGCGAAGGCGTAGCGGCCGCCGCAGACGAAGTCGGGGGCGGTGGCGGGGGTGTCGGCGGCGAGCCGCATGGGGTTGATGTAGTCGGCCTGGACCCGGGCCGTGTCGCCGGTGTCCTGGTCCAGGGTGCCGAACCGGACGCGGCGGTTGACGATCAGGTGCTGCCGCATCGAGAACAGCTCCAGGCTCTCCGCGAGCCAGGCGGCGACCCGCCGCGCGTCTCCCTCCACCCCGCCCGCCGAGCGGTAGTCGGCCCGTCCGTCGGAGGTGAACAGTCCTCGGTACGCCTCCCAGTCGCCGTCGTCCACGGCCACGGCGTAGTCGGTGACGAGTGCGTCCACGGCCAGCCGGTCCATCACGGTCGCGAGCTCCACACGCTGCGTCATCGGCTCAGTGTTGGGCATGGGGCGGGCCGAGCCAAGGGGCGTGCGGTGACATTCGGACGGCCGGCGGTGGCGGTCGCCCCGGGGGAGGTGCTTCTCAGCCGTCGGCCAGGACGTCGACCGGCCAGGCGGCCGAGTGGGGGCCGAACCTGTTCTCGGCGGCGAGGGCGACCAGGCGGGCGTCGCGCTCCTCGGCCTCGGGGCCGTCCGGTACGTGGTAGTCGTGGCCCGCGCGTGCGGAACTGGCCTGCACGGCGGTGGCGGCCGGGGCCCGTCTGCGGACGTACCGGTCCAGTGCGTCGGGCACCTCGTCGGGTGCCGAGCCGGTGAGGCAGTCGCCGAGGACGGCCGCGTCCATGACGGCCTGGGCCGCGCCCTGGGCCTGGAAGGGCACCATCGCGTGGGCGCTGTCCCCGAGCAGGGTGACCCGGCCGACGTTCCACCGCGGGAGCGGGGCGCGGGTGTGGATGCCGTAGCGGAAGACCTGGCCCGCCCGGTCGAGGAGGGTCAGCACCCGGGGGTCCCAGCCGGCGAAGGTGCGTGTCTGCTCGCCGGGTTCCGCCTGCGCGGTCCACGACTCCCGGGCCGCCCGGTCGGTCACGAACACGCCCACGACGTTGAGGAGTTCGCCGCGGCGCAGCCAGTAGTGGACGACATGGCGGTCCGGGCCGAGCCAGGCGGCGTACTCCGGGAGGTCCAGGTCGGCGACCTCGGCGGCGGGGAGCAGGGCCCGGTAGGCGGCGGTGTGCGAGAACACCGCCTCGTCCGCGCCGAAGAGCCACTGGCGGGCGGCGGAGCGGATGCCGTCGGCGGCCACGACGACATCGGCGTCCAGGCGTGCACCGTCCGCCGTGCTCACCCGGACCTCCTTGTCGTCCTGGTCGATCCCCACGACGGCGGTGGCCAGGCGCAGCGACCCGGGCGGTACGGTGGCGACCAGGGCCCGTTGCAGATCGGCCCGGTGGAGCTGGAGGTACGGCGCCCCGAACTCCTCCTCCGCCTCCCGGCCGATGACGTAGCGACAGATCTCGGAGCCGTCGGACCAGGTGCGGAAGCTCACGTGGGACGGGCGCGTGGCGTGTTCCGCGACGGCGTCGAGCAGGTCCAGCCGGCGCAGTACGCGGGTGGCGTTGGGGGCGAGCTGGATGCCGGCGCCGATCTCGGTGAGCCGCCGCGACTGCTCGACGAGCGTCACGTCATGGCCGGCCCGGCGCAGGCTCAGCGTCGCGGTGAGTCCACCGATGCCGGCGCCCACGACGATCGCTCTCATGGCATGACCTCACTTCGAGGGACGCGCCTTCTTCAGGGGGTGCTCAGGCCGCCTTGATGACGTCACCGCGGATCGCGGCCGCCCATTCGACCACCAACAGCTCGTACTCCGCGCGCTCCTGTGCCGACAGGGTGCCGCAGGCGCGCATCCACAGCGCCCGGATCTGCTCGTTCACCTCGGCAGCGGACCGCACGGAACCAGGGGTCACGGAATCGGGGGACATGCGCACAAGCCTAGGCGCAAGCACTGACAGTGCGCTACCGGACGGCTACGCACAACGTATGTGATGGGTCACGGGTTTCGGGGCGACCGCCCTGTATCGGTGCCGCGGGTCAGTCGATCCAGACGACCACGCACCGGCTGGCGCCGGGTGGCCTCGCGGTAGAACTCCCGCATCGCGTCGAAGTGTTCCACCAGGTGGGCGCGCACGTCACCGCCGGCCCACGGGCCGAAACCGCAGACGGCGGCGGCCTCGTCGGGGGAGTCCGGCAGACCGGCGAGCAGGACGTCCGTGTCGATGGCGTCGAGGCCACGCGTGACCTCGGCGACTGCGCCGGGGGTGAGGAGCCGGGGCGGGTCCCCGAAGCCGTCGTGGACGTCGGGGTGGTCCAGGAAGCCGGGAGCGGCGTCCGGGTCGCCGGACACCGCGCGGTCCAGCAGGGCCTGCGTGCGGGGGTCGACGCGCGACGCGCGGCAGTGCCGGATGAGCCCCCACACCGCCCAGTCGGTGTCCAGGAGGTCCGCGGCCGGCGGGTCCCAGCCCGGTGCCGCGCCCGGCGCGTCCAGGGCCGTGACGCGGCAGCGCTCCAGGTACTCCGGTGCGACCCGCGCGAACTGCTGTGTCAGGGCCACCCGCGGCTCAGCCCGCCGACTCCGCCGCGTGCGGGCTCAGGACGCCCATCGTGACCAGGGCGATGATGACGATGCCGAGGGCGATCCGGTACCAGACGAAGGGCATGAAGCTCTTCGTCGAGATGAACTTCATGAACCAGGCGATGACCGCGTAGCCGACGACGAAGGCGATCACCGTGGCGAAGATCGTCGGGCCCCAGGAAACGTGGTCGCTCTCCAGCGCGTCCTTCAACTCGAAGAGCCCGGAGGCCAGTACGGCCGGGATGGCGAGGAGGAAGGAGTAACGGGCCGCCGACTCGCGCCTGTAGCCCATGAAGAGGCCGCCGCTGATGGTGGCGCCGGAGCGGGAGACACCGGGCACGAGCGCCATGGACTGGCACAGGCCGAAGATCAGGCCGTCCTTGACGCCGAGGTCCTCAAGTCCCTTGCGCTGCTTGGGCGCGCGGTGCCGTCCGCCGCTCTCGTCGCGTGCCGCCAGCCGGTCGGCGATGCCGATGACGATGCCGACGACGATCAGCATGGTGGCGGTGATGCGCAGATCGCGGAACGGCCCCTCGATCTGGTCCTTGAACAGCAGCCCCAACACCCCGATGGGGATCGATCCGACGATCACCAGCCAGCCCATCTGGGCGTCGTGGTCGCTGCGCAGCTCCTTCTTGACGAGGGAACGGCTCCACGTCGAGACGATCCGCCCGATGTCCTTGCGGAAGTAGATCAGCACGGCGGCCTCGGTGCCGATCTGGGTGATCGCGGTGAAGGCCGCCCCGGGGTCCTTCCAGCCCGAGAAGGCCGCGGTCAGCCGCAGATGCGCGCTGGAGGAGACGGGGAGGAACTCGGTCAGCCCCTGGACGAGTCCGAGGATGAGTGATTCGAACCAAGACATGAAGTTACGGCGTCCAAGTGCTGGTCGTGTGACGGAAGTCGGGCGCGCCGCATCACCGGGCGCGGTGATCGGGGTGCGAGGGCAGCGTAGCGCCCCGCGGTGACGGCCCCGCCACAGGGGCGGCCGGGTCCGGGATGCGGCCGGTGAGCGCCTACGCGGCCGTCGGGCCCGTCACCGTCCAGCCGGGGGCCTGCGGGTGGGACGTCAGGTCGTCGTGCACCACCGTGTCGCGGCAGGCGGAGCAGACGACGACGGGCTCCAGTTCATGGCCGCAGGCGTGCTCCAGGACCATCGGCCGGTCGCCGTCCGTGCGCAGGTGCCGGTCGCCCCACGCCATGAGCGTCAGCAGCACCGGCTCCAGTTCCAGCCCCGCTTGGGTGGGCCGGTACTCGAAGCGCTGCGGCCGCTCGCTGTAGACCCGCTTGGTCAGGATCCCGGCGTCGACCAGCCGCCGCAGCCGGGTGGCCAGGATGTCGCGCGGGGCCCCGATGTTGCGCACGAGCTGGTCGAAGCGGCCGTTGCCCAGGCAGACCTCGCGCAGCACGAGCAGGGAGTACTTCTCGCCGACGAGCGCCAGGGCGTCGGCGATGGAGCAGGGGCGCGGGTCTCGGGTGGCGGCCATGATGCCCAGTCTAGGGGAGGGTTTGGTTCTCCAACTCAAGGGTTTGATTTTCCAACTTACGAGGCTATGGTGAGTTCGGATTTCCTACTCACCAGTAGCAGCCCTCACTGATGGAGGCCCGCACCATGCGTGACGCAGTCATCGTCGAAGCCGTACGCACCCCCGTGGGCAAGGGCAAGCCGAAGGGCTCCCTCGCGCACGTGCACCCCGTCGAACTCCTCGCCCACACCCTGCGCACCCTCGTGGAGCGCTCCGGCGTCGACCCGGCCCTCATCGACGACGTCATCGGCGGCACCGTCGACCAGGTCGGCGAGCAGGCCATGAACACCACCCGCTACGCGGCCCTGTCGGCCGGCTTCCCCGAGACGGTCCCGGCGACCACCGTGGACCGCCAGTGCGGCTCCTCCCAGCAGGCCGTGCACTTCGCCGCGCAGGGCGTGATCGCGGGCGCCTACGACATCGTCGTCGCCTGCGGCGTCGAGTCGATGAGCCGCGTGCCGATGTGGTCGAACGTCCCCGAGGGCAAGGACCCCTTCGGCCCCGGGATCGCCGCACGCTACGAGGAGGGCCTGGTCCCGCAGGGCATCAGCGCCGAGCTCATCGCCGCCAAGTGGTCGATCACGCGGGAGCAGATGGACGCGTTCGCCGTCCGTTCGCACCGGAAGGCCGCGGACGCCTGGGAGCGGGGCCTGTTCGACGCCGAGGTCGCGCCCCTGGAGGGCGTCACGCGCGACGAGTGCGTACGCCCGGGCAGCACCCCCGAGATCCTCGCCGGCCTCAAGCCCGCCTACTACGACCCGCACTTCGCCGAGCGCTTCCCCCAGATCGAGTGGAACGTCACCGCGGGCAACGCCAGCCCCGTCAACGACGGCGCCTCGGCGGTCCTCATAATGGCGGGCGAGACCGCCGAACGGCTGGGTCTGCGCCCCCTGGCCCGCCTGCACAGCTTCGCCGTCACCGGCTCCGACCCCGTCCTCATGCTCACCGGAGTCGTGCCGGCCACGGAACTGGTCCTGCGCCGGGCCCGCCTCACCCTCGACGACATCGACCTGTTCGAGGTCAACGAGGCGTTCTCCAGCGTGGTCCTGGCCTGGCAGCAGGAGACGGGCGCCGACCTGGCCAAGGTCAACGTGCACGGGGGCGCGATCGCGATCGGCCACCCCCTGGGCGCGAGCGGCACCCGTCTGACGACGACGCTGGTGCACGCGATGCGGGAACGCGGGGCCCGGTACGCCCTGCAGACCATGTGCGAGGCGGGCGGGCTGGCCAACGCGGTGATCCTCGAAAGGGTGTGAGGAGCGCGCCCGGCCCCCTCCGGTCAGGCGCTCATCGGGGTCCGAGCCGGTGCCGCTTGCGCCATGCCACGATCGCCCCCGCCAGACCCGGCAGGGCGATCGCGGCCATGGCGATCACGAACGCCGGAGAGGTGGGCGCCGAGGCGCGCGCCCCGGCGACGACGTACGCGGCGGTGTTCGGGATCGACCCGAGCGCCGTCGCGGCGAGGAACGGGACACAGCCCATCCGGGAGACGGCGGCGCAGTAGTTCGCCGCGGCGAAGGGCACCCCGGGAAACAGCCGGGCCGCCAGCATCGAGCGGAAGCCGTGCCGGCTCAACTGCCCGTCGGCCGCCTTCAGCCACCGCCCCCGCAGCAGCGGCCGCAGCGCGTCCTGCCCGAGCACCCGGCCCAGGCCGAAGGCGATGCCCGCCCCGAGGACCGTGCCGGCGAGCGCCGAGGCGAGCCCTAGCTGCGACCCGAAGAGCGCGCCGGCGGCGAGGTTGAGCAGCGGTCGCGGCACGAACGCCACCGTGCACAGCCCGTACGCCACCCCGAAGACGACCGCGGCCGCGAGCCCGCCGAGCTGGGGCGGCCAGCCGTCCGAGAGCAGTCTCTGCGGCTCGAACAGCAGCACCGTGGACGCGGCGCCCGCGAGGAGCGCGACCAGCAGGGAGAGCCGGAACCACGGCGACAGCAGCACTCTCGTGCAGCGGGCGGTGAGACGCACCGGAGCGGGGACGGGGAGAACGAGCTCCGTGGCGAGGGCCGGGGGAGTGGCCGTGGCGGTGCCCCCAGAGCGGGTGGTGGCATCGAGCATCCTGTGACGGTAACCGACACGGAGGGGTGATCGCCGTACGGATGCCGCCGGTTGTGCGGACGTACGGTGACGGGTGGCCGCAAAAAACCGTTCGACGTGGGACGACGCGTCGGACATGATCTGCGTCATGTTCCGGTACGCCTTCGCTCTCGCAGCATCCGCAGTCGCGGATGCGCCGAAGGCTGCCGTTCCCGTTTTCCCGGCCGCCGCAGACGGCGCCCGAAGCTGACCCTTCCCGGATCGTCCGGCGGACCCCGCAGGGGGAGGGTCGGCGAGTCCTCGGGGTCCCCGTTCTTCAGCGAACACGAAGAGGCTTCGAGGTACAGCCATGTCCAAAACCGCTTACGTGCGCACCAAGCCGCACCTGAACATCGGCACGATGGGACACGTCGACCACGGCAAGACCACCCTGACCGCCGCCATCACCAAGGTCCTCGCCGAGCGCGGCAGCGGCACCTTCGTGCCGTTCGACCGCATCGACCGGGCTCCGGAGGAGGCCGCGCGCGGGATCACCATCAACATCGCGCACGTCGAGTACGAGACCGACACCCGGCACTACGCGCACGTGGACATGCCGGGCCACGCCGACTACGTCAAGAACATGGTCACCGGGGCCGCGCAGCTCGACGGGGCGATCCTCGTCGTCTCCGCGCTCGACGGGATCATGCCGCAGACCGCCGAACACGTGCTGCTCGCGCGGCAGGTGGGCGTCGACCACGTGGTGGTCGCCCTCAACAAGGCGGACGCGGCCGACGAGGAACTGGTCGAGCTCGTCGAGCTGGAGGTCCGTGAGCTGCTCACCGCGCACGGCTACGGCGGCGACGCCGTGCCCGTCGTACGGGTCTCGGGGCTCAGGGCCCTGGAGGGGGACCCGCGTTGGACGGCGTCGATCGAGGCGCTGCTGGACGCGGTGGACACGTACGTGCCCATCCCCGAGCGGTATCTGGACGCGCCCTTCCTGATGCCCGTCGAGAACGTGCTGACCATCACCGGCCGGGGGACCGTGGTGACCGGCGCGGTCGAGCGGGGCACCGTGCGGGTCGGTGACCGGGTCGAGGTGCTCGGGGCCGCCGTGGAGACGGTGGTGACCGGCGTCGAGACCTTCGGCAAGCCGATGGAGGAGGGGCAGGCCGGGGACAACGTGGCGCTGCTGCTGCGGGGTGTTCCCCGGGACGCCGTACGCCGCGGGCATGTCGTGGCCGCGCCGGGCAGCGTGGTGCCCAGTCGTCGCTTCACCGCGCAGGTCTACGTGCTGTCGGCGCGGGAGGGCGGGCGTACGACGCCGGTCGCCACCGGGTACCGGCCGCAGTTCTACATCCGTACCGCGGACGTGGTGGGCGACGTGGACCTCGGTGAGGTCGCCGTCGCGCGGCCCGGGGAGAAGGTCGTCATGACCGTGGAGCTGGGCCGGGACGTGCCGCTCGAGGCCGGGCTCGGGTTCGCCATCCGCGAGGGCGGGCGGACCGTGGGCGCGGGCACGGTGACGGCCGTCGGCTAGGCGGCGGAGTGGGTGGGGGACCGCGGGCCGGTGGTGGCCGGTCGCGCGGTTCCCCGCGCAGGCACAATTGCCGGATGACCGAGTCTCGTCCCGTCGCCCGTGCCGTCGACCACGGGTTCGCCAAGCTGATGCCCGACGTCGATCGGGACCGGGCCTGGCTGCTGACCGTGGACGGGGCTCCGCAGTCGTACGTCGACCTGGACGAGCCGACACATCTGGAGTTCGAGTACGCGCGGCGGCTCGGGCACGTCCTGGACGGCGTCGGGGAGCCGGGCCGGGCCCTGGACGTCGTCCATCTCGGCGGGGGCGCGCTGACCTTGCCGCGCTATCTGGCGGCCACCCGGCCGGGGTCGCGGCAGGACGTCGTCGAGTTCGACCGGGGGCTGCTGGAGCTGGTCGCCGAGCATCTGCCGCTGCCGGAGTCGGCGGGGATCGCGCTGCACGCGGCCGATGCGCGGACGTGGCTGGAGAACGCCCCGGCCGAAAGCGCGGACGTGCTGGTCGCCGACGTCTTCGGCGGCTCGCGGGTCCCGGCGCACCTGACGTCGCTGGAGTACGCCCGCGAGGTCGCGCGGGTGCTCCGGAGCGACGGCGTCTATCTCGCGAACCTCGCCGACGGGGCGCCCTTCGCCTTTCTGCGGTCCCAACTCGCCAACTTCGCCGAGGTGTTCGAGGAACTCCTGCTGATCGCCGAGCCGGGGGTGCTGCGCGGGCGGCGGTTCGGGAACGCGGTGCTCGTCGCCGCGCGCCGACCGCTCGACACGGCGGCACTGTCCCGTCGTACGGCGGCCGACGCGTTCCCCGCCCGGGTCGAACACGGCGAGGGCCTGAGCAGATTCATCGGCCCGGCCCGCCCGGTACGCGACGAGGAGTCCGTGCCATCACCGGAGCCCCCTGAGGGGGCGTTCGGGGTCGGCTGAGTGGGTCCGTCGAGGGGGCTGGCACGGTGGAGCCGGGCTCCCTGACCGGGCGGTCGGGATCGGCTGAGGCGGTGGGTTATGGAGGGCCCCGGAGGCGTAGGGCCTTGAGCCGGGCTTCCCGGTGGGGCGGTCGGGATCGGCTGGGGCGGTCGGGCGGTGGCGGTGGCCAGCCCGCGGCGCGGGTGAGTCGCAGGTGTCCGGGGTGCGTGAAACCGTCAGCCGGGGTCTGGGGTGGGGTGGTCGGACTGGGGTGACGTGGTTGGGGACTTGGTGATCTGTTTGGTGTTGCGGCGCAGGTTGCGGACGTCCGGGACGCACAGGACGGCTGCCGTGACGGCCGCGATCAGGCCGGAGCAGCCCCACAGCGCGGTGTCGCGGCCGAACGCCGACTCCGCGGGGCCGGCCAGCGCGGCCGCGAGTGGCATGAGGGCGACCGAGCCGAACCAGTCGTAGGCCGAGACCCGGGACAGCTTGTCCTCCGGTATCTCCTGGTGCAGGGCGGTCATCCAGGAGACGCCGAACACCTCGACGGTCGCGCCGGCCACGAACATCGCCGTGCACAGGAGGGGCACCGAGACCGGCACGGCCAGCGCGGCGGACGGCAGGGCCAGCGGGAACACGCACAGGATGCCCGTGAACAGCAGGCGCCGCGGCTTCCAGCGGGTCATGAGGAGGGCCCCCATGACCGTGCCCGCGCCGAAGAAGCCGAGGGCCACACCCCAGGGGCCCGCCCCGCCCAGGTCGTCCCGGGCGACGAGCGGGCCGTAGACGGCGTCGGCGGCGCCCAGGACCGCGTTGGCGACCGAGAACTGGACGACGATGCCCCACAGCCACGGCCGCCCCGCGACCTCCCGCCAGCCGTCGCGGAGGTCGGCGAGGAGGCCGGCACCCGGTGCGCGGGCCGGAATGTGGCTGACGTCGAGGAACGCGCGCAGCGAACCGGCCGCCGCGAAGGCGACGGCGTCCGCCGCCAGCACCCAGCCGGGGCCGACGGCCGCGACCATCGCCCCGCCGAGCGCGGCACCGCCCAGCGCCGCGCCCTGCATCGCCATCCGGAACACCGCGAAGGCCCGGCCGGCCTGTTCGCCGCTCACCGAGGACAGCAGCATGCCCTCGGCCGCCGGGCTGAAGAACGCGTGGCCCGTTCCGCCGAGCGCGGTGAGCAGCATCATCTGCCACAACTGGGGCTCACCGGTCAGGACGAGGACGGCGAACGCGCCCTGCGACAGGCAGTTGAGGGAGTTGGCCGCGACCATCACGCGGTGCCGGGGCAGACGGTCCGCCACGGCCCCGCCGATCAGCAGGAACACCACCAGCGGGAGGGTGCGCGCGGCGGCCACCAGACCCACGTCGGCGCTGTCGCCGCCCGCCTCCAGCACGGCGAACGCGGCGGCGATCAGGGCGCCGTTGCTGCCGAGGTTGGTCACGAAGGCGGCCGCGGTCAGCAGGCCGTAGTTGCGGCTGGCCCAGGCGGGTCTGCGGGAGCGGGGGGAAGCGGCGGAGGGGGTCACCGGCCGACTATCGCCGCCCGGGTGCCGCCTTGCCAAACCGTTTGCAGGCCGGACCGGGCGAACCGGCCGCCGGTGCCGACCTCGTCCGCGTCCGTCGCGAGGAGACGCCGATCACTGGCGCCGGACCTGGTCAGCGCGATCTACTGACGGGTAACCTCCGAGCATGAGCGCAGACCAGATGTCCGTCGGCGAGATGCTCGCCGCCACCGTGCCCATGGTGCGGACCCTGAACCTCGAGTTCCTGGAGACCGGCCCGGAGAAGGTCGTGGTCGCCCTTCCCGACCAGGGGGAGTTCCACAACCACGTGGGCGGACCGCACGCCGGGGCGATGTTCACGCTCGCCGAGTCGGCCAGCGGGGCGGTCGTCCTGGCCGCGTTCGGCGACCAGCTCTCGCGCGCGGTACCCCTTGCCGTCAACGCCGAGATCGCCTACCGCAAGCTCGCGATGGGCCCGGTGACCGCCACCGCGACCCTGGGCCGCCCGGCCTCCGAGGTCGTCGCCGAGCTCGACGCCGGCAAGCGCCCCGAGTTCCCGGTCACGATCGAGATCCGCCGCGGGGACGGGGCGGTCACGGGCGAGATGACGGTCGTGTGGACACTGCGGCCGAACGGCTGAGCAAGACAGCCGAGTTGGGGTGACCGGTGTGCACGGGGCGGCAGGCCCGCCCCGGCCCGGTCACCGCCGTCCTTCGTTGCTCAGTGCACCGGCCGCCCGCTTCCTCCGTCGTTCAGGCCGCCAGCCGCCGCCGTACGACCCCTTCGCCGCTCTCCAGTTCCGCCACGAACCCCTTGAGCCAGTCGGTGAACTCCGGGCCCAGGTCGGGGCGGGCGCAGGCCAGGCGGACCACGGTGCGCAGGTAGTCCGCCTTGTCGCCGGTGTCGTAGCGGAGGCCGTCGAAGACGACGCCGTGGACCGTGCCGTCGGCCGCGAGGGTCTGGAGGGCGTCGGTGAGCTGGATCTCGCCGCCGCGGCCGGGCGGAGTGTGTTCGAGGACGCCGAAGACGGCGGGGTCGAGGACGTAGCGGCCGATGACCGCGTAGGCGCTCGGCGCGTCCTCGGGGGAGGGCTTCTCGACCAGGCCGGTCACGCGGACCACGCCCTCCTCCGCAGTCGGCTCCACCGCCGCGCAGCCGTAGAGGTGGATCTGCTCGCGCGGCACCTCCATGAGGGCGACCACGCTCCCGGAGTGCCGTTCGCGGACGTCGAGCATCGTGCTGAGCAGGGTCTCGCGCGGGTCGATCAGGTCGTCGCCGAGGAGCACGGCGAACGGCTGGTCGCCGACATGGCGGCGGGCGCACAGCACCGCGTGGCCGAGGCCGAGCGGTTCGCGCTGCCGGATGTGGTGGATGGCGGCGAGGCGGGCCGGGTCGCGCACCGCGTCGAGGCGCACCGCGTCGCCCTTGGCCGCCAGGGCCTGCTCCAGCTCGAAGGCGTTGTCGAAGTGGTCCTCGATGGCCCGCTTGTGGCGGCCGGTGACCATCAGGACGTCGTCGAGCCCGGCCGCGGCGGCCTCCTCGACGACGTACTGGATGGCCGGCTTGTCGACGACCGGGAGCATCTCCTTCGGCGTCGCCTTGGTCGCCGGCAGGAACCGGGTGCCGAGCCCGGCGGCCGGGACGACCGCCTTGCGGACGGTACGGGCGGGGGCGTCTGTCGTGTGGGGGACGATCATGCCGGACATGCTGCGTCACGGGGATGAGAGCGCCCCGGGAGAAGCCTGGGAGCCCGCTGTGGGCCCGGCGTTGCGGACCCGGCCGGAAGGGGAACTTTCGCGTGCCGGGCATCGGACCGCCGGGCCCAACTCGACGCCCGACTCCCGCTTATTTCGAATGCGGGTGCGGATACCGGCGGTAACTTTTCTGAACTCGCCTCTTTTTGAACATGGGTCACCCCATCTTCTTGTTTGCTGTGCGTTCATTGTGCGAAGGTGAGCGCCCCCCGACCGCCGGGTCTCATCAGACGCGGCAAAGGTACGCACCAATCAGGCGCCTGCTTTCCGAGGACGCGCATATTCCATGCGGTCCTGCGGCTTGGAAGGAATTGGTCCCGTGCAATCCGCTCACCCCCCACGACCCCCTTACCCGCCACGCCCCGGATCCCTTCCGGCGGAGTCCGACCGCAATCTCCTGGCGAGGCTGGGGGAGAACCGCGTGGACGGCCATGCCGTCGCGCTGCTGATGGCGCGCCACTGGCAGGCGACGTACGAGTACTCGGTCATCTGCCTGGCCTCTTGGTCGGGTTCGGCCTCGATGGCGGCCGCCGCGGCTTTCCACCGTGTGCTCGGTCGGGCGGGCCACGGCGCACTGCGACCTCAACTTCTCGTCGCCGTCCGGGAGTTCGTCAAGGAGTGGGCCGCGGACGATGAAATCGCCGCCGTGCTGCCGGAACTTCGCAAGACGATCGGCGGCCGCGGTCTGCGCGCCGCGAGGTCCGTCACCCCCGAAAGGCGACTGCTCGCCGAGCGCGCATTCCGGGCCCTTCCCGGTGCTTCCCAATGTCTTCTGTGGCATGCCGAGGTCGAGGCCGAACCCATATCCGTACCGGCTGGTCTGCTGGGAGTGGACACGGCCCGCGCGACGGCCGCCCTGGAACAGGCGCGCGAGCAATTCCGCAGCGGCTGCGTCCGCGCCCACCGCGAACTCGCACCCACCAGTGAATGCCGTTTCTACAATCGTCTCCTGGATGTCCCGATTCGTCGGGGCGGGGACCTTCTGCCCGATGTCCGCAAGCATCTGGCGGAATGCCGTTACTGCCGTCATGCCGCCGAACAGCTCAGCCATTTCGAGAGCGGCCTCGACGTGCTGCTCGCCGAGACGGTCCTCGGCTGGGGCGCCCACCGCTATCTCGACTCACGGCCCGCGCGTGCCGCCGGACGTCCGGCCCCGGCACCGTCCGGCGCGGCCCGTGCCAAGCCCGGCGGACGGCACCGCCCCGTCCCGGCGGGCCTCCTCTCGCAGCCGCGCAGGAGCACCCGGGCCGTGCTCGTGGGCGCCGGACTGACCTCCCTGGTCCTGCTCGCGACGGTGCTGGCCACCAAGGGCTGGTCCGACGACGGCGGTGTTCCCGGGCCCGGCGCCACCTGGGGCGCGGTGAGCGGCAACACCGTACGGCCGAGCCCGTCGCAGGTCTCGCGGGACGCCGGTTCCCCGTCCGCCGCCTCCATGGGCAACCCCGTCGAGGTCGGTCACGGCACGCTCCGCAACGCCGACGACGGCCGGTGCCTGGACGCCCGGGACGCGGGGAGCGCGGACGGCACACGGGCCGTGCTCGCGGAGTGCTCCTCCGCCGCGACCCAGCAGTGGACCTACCAGCAGGACGGACTGCTGCGCAGCGCGGCCGACCCCCGGCTCTGCCTCGACTCGGACACCGGGAAGCGGTCGGTCGTGGTCGCCGACTGTCTCACCGGGAGGGGAGAGGTCCGCTACGACCTCACCGTGCGCGGCGAACTGCTGCTGCGCCGCGGGAAGGGGCTCCTGGTCGCGCCCGGCAAGGGGGAGACCGTCATCGTCACCGAGCGCGACGGGTCGCGGGGGCAGAGCTGGCTGCTGGAGTCCGCCGACGCGGGCGCGCCGGACCGGCGGGGCACGCGCTCGCCGCAGGACACGGGGCCGGGCCTGACCCCGGGAGGGCCGGGCGGGAACCCGGACGCACCCGGTCTCGCCCCGTCGGCGCCGCAGTCCCCGCCCGCCGGTTCCGACGCCCACCGGGACGAGGACTCCGGCCGGCCGCCGGAGCAGCACGAGGGCCCGCCCGACCAGCACGAGAGCCCGCCCGAGCAGTACGGGACCCGGGTCGCCCAGGTCGGCCACAGCGACGCCGGACCGGCCGTCCCGGTCGAGCGGGCCGGAGCGGCGGTGGGCGCGGTCCTGGACACCACGGCGTCGGTGACGGGGTCCGGAGCGTCGGCCCTCGGCGCGCTCGCCACCGGTGCGGGGGCTGCCATCGGCGGGTGAGTCCGTGCCCCCGACGCCGGTTCTCCCGAACCGGTAGGCTTCCCGGGCGTGCGTCGGAAGGTGACGCACGCCGGGAACGCGACTTGGGAGGAACCGGCGTTGCACGTCCAGGAATGGCTCGACACCGTGCCCCCGGCCGCCGTCTACGCCCTGGTGGGCCTGGTCATCGGCCTGGAGAGCCTGGGCATCCCGCTGCCCGGCGAGATCATCCTGGTCTCCGCCGCGCTGCTGTCCTCACAGCACGCCGGCATCAACCCGGTGGTCCTCGGCGCGTGCGCCAGCGTCGGTGCGGTGGTCGGCGACTCCATCGGCTATGCGATCGGACGCAAGGGCGGACGGCCGCTGCTCACCTGGCTGGGCAACAAGTTCCCCCGGCACTTCAGCGAGGGCCATGTCGCCACGGCGGAGCGGTCCTTCGAGAAGTGGGGCATGTGGGCGGTCTTCTTCGGCCGCTTCGTCGCACTGCTGAGGATCTTCGCCGGACCGCTCGCCGGTGTGCTGCGGATGCCGTACTGGAAGTTCCTGATCGCCAACGTCCTCGGCGGGATCGTCTGGGCCGGCGGCACGACCGCGGTCATCTACTACGTCGGCATCGTCGCGGAGTCCTGGCTGAAGCGGTTCTCGTGGCTCGGGCTCGTTTTGGCCGTGCTCATCGGGCTGACCTCGATGCTGGTGCTCAAGCGCAAGGCGGCCAGGGCCACGGCGACGGCGGCGGCCCAGAGGCAGGCGGCCGAGCCGGAAACCGTCCCGGCCGCCGACTGATCCTCACGGCGTCTCGTGCACCTCGTGGTGGGCCTTGGCCAGGTCCGCGTAGAGCGTGCCGTTCAGGGTGACGCCCTGCCGCTCCTCCTCAGTCAGCTCCCGCCGCACCTTCGCCGGTACGCCCGCGACCAGTGAACCCGGCGGCACCCGCATGCCCTGCGGCACCAGGGCCTGGGCCGCGACGAGGGAACCCGCCCCGATCACCGCGCCGTTCAGCACCGTCGCGCCCATGCCGATGAGGCAGTCGTCCTCGACCGTGGCACCGTGGACGACCGCGTTGTGCCCCACGGACACGCGCTCGCCGATCGTCACCGGGAAGCCGGGATCGGCGTGCAGCGTGCAGTTGTCCTGGATGTTGCTCCGGGCGCCGACTGAGATGCGTTCTACGTCGCCGCGGGCCACCGCGCCGTACCAGAGGCTCGCCCCCGCCCGCAGCGTCACGTCTCCGATCACCGACGCCGTGGGGGCCACGAAGGCCTCCTCGTCGATCTGCGGTTCCCTTCCGCCGATGCCCGTGATCAACGCCTTGTGCGCCATTCCGCCTCCTGGTTCGTGATATCCCGCACCGTACGCCACCCGGTTGGGGCGAAGATCACAAGCCCGCGGTCTCATGCGGACGGCGTGCGCTCAGTACGGTGAGCTCGTGCCGAAGAGCAAGAACACGTTCTCATCCTGGCGGGGCCGCCTCGTGCAGCGTGCCGTCCACGCGGGCTGGGCCTGGGTGCAGCGCACCGGCTCCGTCACCGCCGAGCGCCCGGGGCGCTTCCGCTTCGGCGCGCTGGGGGCGCACACCCGGCTGGCCTTTCCGCTCGGCACGGTGTTCGGCGAGCCGTGGATCCACGTGGGCTCCCACTGCATCGTCGGCGAACAGGTCACCCTGACCGCGGGACTGATGCCCGACCTGGACCTCGGCCCGGAGCCGATCCTGCGCATCGGCGACGGGGTCGTGCTGGGGCGCGGCAGCCATGTCATCGCCGACACCACGGTCACCATCGGCAGCGACTGCTACTTCGGGCCGTACGTCTACGTGACCTCGACGAATCACTCCTACGACGATCCCCACGAGCCCATCGGCAAGCAGTGGCCGCGGATGGAGGCGGTGGAGATCGGATCGGGCTGCTGGATCGGGACCGGCGCGGTGATCCTGCCCGGCGCGCGGATCGGGCGGAACGTCGTCGTGGCCGCCGGTGCCGTCGTACGGGGAGTCGTGCCGGACCACGCAGTGGTCGCGGGGGCGCCCGCCCGGGTCGTCCGGCGATGGACGGCCGACGAGGGGTGGCAGCCGCCGCTGCGCACGCCGGCTCCGGTTCCGATCCCTCCGGGGGCGACGGCGGAGGAGCTGAGCGCGTTGGCGGGGTTGGACGAGGAGACGGTGGCGAGGTTGGCTGAGCTGGACTGAGGGTGCCCACGGGGGTGTCGCGGAGGGTGGTCGGGGGGCAGTCGGCCGGTGGGGGCTTGTCGCGCAGTTCCTCGCGCCCCTGTGGGAGCGTGCCGGGGCGTTACCCCGTTGACAGGAGCAGCGTGGGCGTCCGGTGCCTGGAGGGTGCCCACGGGGCTGTAGCGGAGGGTGGTCGGCGGCAGTCGGCCGGTGGGGGCTTGTCGCGCAGTTCCCCGCGCCCCTGCGGGAGCGTGCCGGAGTGTCACCCTGTTGCCGGGAGCAGCGTGCCCAGGGGGCCAGGCCGGCGCCCGGTGCCCACGGGGGTGTCGCGGAGGGTGGTCGGGCGGCAGCCGGTCGTTGGGGGCTTGTCGCGCAGTTCCCCGCGCCCCTGAGGAGCGCGGTGCGGTACTAGCCCGTTGCCAGGAGCAGCGTGCCCAGGAGGGCCAGGCCGGCGCCCGCGGCCTGGAGGGTGCGCAGGCGTTCGCTGAGGAAGCCCCGGGCGGCCAGGGCCGTCACCACCGGGTAGAGGGAGGCGAGGACGGCGGCCACCGTGACCGGGCCGTGCTGGGCGGCCACCGAGTACGTGCCGTTGGCCGCCACGTCCGCGAGGCCGACGAAGGCGAGGGCGGGCAGGGACGGCCAGGGGAAACCGGGCGTCGGCAGGGCGGGGGTGCCCCGTCGCACCGCGCCGTACAGCGCGGCGCCCCCCACCACCACGCTGACCAGGCGCTGCACGAACAGGGCCAGGAACAGGCCGGTGACCGTCGTGGACGCCTCCGCGATCAGGGCGAAGACCGTGCCGAAACCGAGGGCCGCGATCAGGGTGAGGACGATCGCCTCGCGCTGCACCGGGGCTCCGCGCAACTGCGGGCCGCCCGCCAGGATCACACCGGTGACGGCCACCGCGATCCCCGCGGCCTGCACCGGCCCGGGCCGCTCGCCGAGGAAGAGGCCCACGCCGACCGGGACCGCCACGCTGAGCGTGCCCAGCGGGGAGACGACTCCCATCGGGCCCAGCGCGAGCGCCTTGTAGAAGCAGATGAGGGCGACCGGCCCGGCCAGCCCCGCGGCGAACGCGAACCACAGCCGGGGGCCCGCCTCGCTCCAGCCGCCCGTCGCCACCACGATCGCGCCGAGCACCCCCGCCGCGATCGCCTGCGAGACCACCACCACCGTGAGCGCCGGGAGCCGCCGGGTCAGCACCCCGCCGCCGAAGTCGGCCAGGCCCCACAGCAGGCTGGTGGCCAGGGCGAAGAATGCTGTCACGGCTCGCCTCGCAGTACAGTTCGGTGAACGATCGGGTGCACCCCACCGTAGTTCATTCAGTTGCACGGTGTCATACAGAATATTGGACGTGACGTGTCGGACCTCGACCTGCTGACCCAGTCCCTCGCGCGCAACGTCAAGCGCTGGCGGACCGAGCGCGGCTTCACCCTGGACGCCCTCGCCGCCCGGGCCGGAGTCAGCCGCGGCATGCTGATCCAGATCGAGCAGGCCCGCACCAACCCCAGCCTCGGCACCGTCGTGAAGATCGGCGACGCCCTCGGCATCAGCATCACCACGCTGCTCGACTACGAGCAGGGCCCCAAGGTGCGGGTCGTCCCGCCCGAGCAGGTGGTGCGGCTGTGGAGCACGGACGCGGGAAGCTGGAGCCGGCTCCTCGCGGGCGCGGAGGCCCCCGGGCCCCTGGAGATGTGGGAGTGGCGGATGATGCCGGGGGAGAGCAGCAGGTCGGATCCGCACCCCGCCGGGACGGTCGAGATCCTGCACGTCACCGAGGGCGAGATGACCCTGACCGTCGACGGCGTCGAGCACCGGGTCCCCGCCGGGGCGAGCGTCACCTTCGAGGCCAACGCCGAGCACGTCTACGCCAACCAGGGCGACGTCCCCGCGCGGTGGATGCTGGCGGTCTCGGTGCCGGCCGTGCCCTGAGCGGCTGTTAGCGTGCCGCCATGGACGCACCCATCGGACACTTCGACCACGCCACCCCCGCCCCCGCCGCCCTCGACGAGCTGATCCGCCCGGTCGCCGACGCCGTACGCCACTGGAGCGGCAGCGTCCCCGCCGAGCAGATCGTGTACGTCGACACCGACCCGCGATGGGCCGACACCGCGGTCTTCGTCGAGCACTACGGCCAGGAGCTCCTGGAGCGGTCGGCGAACTGTGTCGTGGTGGCCGGCAAGCGCGGCGGCGAGACCACGCTGGCCGCGTGCGTGGTGCTGTCCACCACCCGGGCCGACGTCAACGGAGTCGTCCGCCGCCAACTCGGCGCGCGTAAGGCGTCCTTCGCCCCGATGGACACGGCGACCGGGGAGAGCGGCATGGAGTACGGCGGCATCACCCCGATCGGACTCCCCGCCGCCTGGCCGCTGTTGGTCGACTCGGCCGTGGTCGACCTGCCCTACGTCCTGGTCGGCAGCGGGCGGCGGCGCGGGAAACTGCTGGTGCCGGGCAAGGCGTTCGCGGAACTGCCGGGGGCCGTCGTGCTGGAGGGGCTCGGCGTCGCCTGAGCTCAGACCGGCGCGTGGTGGGCGAGGACGTGATGCGGGTCGGCCTCGCCCGGCACCGGCGCCGGATCGGCGTGCACCAGGGCCGCCGTGAGCCGCGGCACCGCGTGCAGCAGGGCGTGCTCGGCCGCCACGGCCACCGCGTGCGACTGACGTACCGTCATCTCCCCGTCCACGACGACGGCCACCTCCGCGCGCAGCCGGTGCCCGATCCAGCGCAGCCGCAACTCGCCCACCGCGCGCACCCCTTCGACGTGACGCAGCGCGACCTCCGCACGGTCCACGAGCTCCGGGTCGACGGCGTCGAGCACCCGCCGGAACACCTCGCGGGCCGCGTCCCGCAGCACCAGCGTGATCGCCGCCGTGATCGCCAACCCCACGATGGGGTCGGCCAGTTGCCAGCCCAGCGCCGAGCCACCGGCCCCGACGAGCACGGCCAGTGACGTGAACCCGTCGGTGCGGGCGTGCAGTCCGTCCGCCACCAGTGCGGCCGAGCCGATGTCCCGGCCCACCCGGATGCGGTAGCGGGCCACCCACTCGTTGCCCGCGAAGCCCACCAGCGCGGCCGCGGCGACCGCCGGGACATGCGCCACGGGGCGCGGATCGAGCAGCCGGTCGAGCGCCGCCCACCCCGCGAAGGCCGCGCTCGCGGCGATCGTCAGCACGATCACGATGCCCGCGAGGTCCTCGGCCCGGCCGTAGCCGTACGTGAACCGTCGGGTGGCCGCACGCCGGCCCAGCACGAAGGCGATGCCCAGCGGTACGGCGGTCAGCGCGTCCGCCGCGTTGTGCACCGTGTCCCCGAGCAGTGCGACGGACCCGGACACGGCCACGACGACCGCCTGAGCCAGGGCCGTCACCCCCAGCACCGCCAGCGAGACCCACAGGGCGCGCATGCCGCGGGCCGAGGACTCCAGGGCGGAGTCGAGCTTGTCGGCGCTCTCGTGGGAGTGCGGGGCGAGAAGGTGCCCCAGGCGGTGACGGAGGCCACGGCGTCCGTGCTCATGCCTGTGCGCGTGCGGATGTTCGTGGCCGTGCTCATGTCCGTGCCCGTGCGGATGGTCGTGCCCGTGCTCGTGCCCGTGCCCGTGCGGATGGTCGTGCCCGTGCTCGTGGTGGCTCACGTGCTGCCCCTTCCGGTGCGCGCGATGGTGGACGTACCGCGTCCACCCCGCCATTATGTGCGTATGAGCGCACGCATGCACCTATCACCTGCGCACGATGCGCACCCGCGCACCCCCGGCGAGGAGCAGTTCGCCCTCGCCGCCGAGATCCTCGCCCTGCTCGGCGACCGCACCCGCCTCGCCCTGCTGCACGCCCTGGCCGGGGGAGAGGCAGACGTCACGACGCTCACGGAGGCGTGCGGGGCGGCCCGGCCGGCGGTGAGCCAGCACCTGGCGCGGCTCAGGCTGGCCGGGCTGGTGAGCACGCGCAAGGAGAGCCGCCGGGTGATCTACGCACTGCGCGACGGCCATCTGCGCAGGCTCGTGGACGAGGCGCTGAACGTCGCCGACCACCGGCTCAGCGACGACCCGGTGCACGACTGAGCGCTCAGTACGCGGCCGACGTGCCGAGGTACTGCTCCGCGAAGGCCGTCGCGGCGGCCGGGGAGGTGAACAGGCGGCGGAGGCGGGCGAAGGTGGTGCCCGCGCGGTACTCGTCGCCCGACGAGGTGCCGTGGTAGACCTCGGAGAGCCACTGGGAGAACTCCTGGTAGTCCCACACGCGCCGCAGACAGGCCTCCGAGTAGCCGTCGAGGCCGCTCCCGTCGTCCTTGCCGAGGTAGGCCACGAGCGCGTCGCCGAGCAGGAAGGCGTCGTGCAGGGCGAGGTTCATGCCCTTCGCCGCTATGGGCGCGGTGAGGTGGGCGGCGTCGCCCGCGAGGAACAGACGGCCGAACGTCATGGGCTCGACCACGTAGTTGTGCATGTCTAGGACGCGCTTCTCGATCAGCGGGCCCTCGGTGAGCGGCGGGACGCCGTCCGCCGCCAGCCGCTGCTGGAGTTCGGCCCAGACGCGGTCGTGCGGCCAGTTCCCGGGGTCGTCCCCCGGCGGGCACTCCAGGTAGTAGCGGGTGACCTCGGGGCTGCGGGCCATGTGCCCGGCGAAACCGTTCGGATGGATGCCGAACAGGACGCAGTCGGAGGACGGCGGCGCCTCGGCGAGCAGCGCCAGCCAGCCGACGCCGTAGTCGTGCCGGGCGATGCTCGCGGTGTCCGGCAGGATCGTGCGGGTCACCCCGCGGGCCCCGTCGCAGCCGGCCACGAACTCGCACTCCACCAGGTGCCGTTCACCCGTGTCCGCGTCGGTGTACGACACGGACGGCCGCGGTGACTCCAGGTCGTGCAGGTTCACGTCCCGGACGCCGAAGCGGATCTCGCCGCCCCGCACGTCGGCGTACTCGCGGACCAGGTCCGTGACCAGCAGGGGCTGCGGGTAGACGAAGTGGTGCTGTCCCGTCAGCTCGCCGTAGGCGAAGCGGAAGCGGTCGCCCGCGAAGCGGAACTCGCACTCGGTGTGCGACTGGGCGCCCTCCAGCAGGCTGCCGGCGAGGCCGCGCTGCTCCAGACCCCGTACCGCCCATTCCTCGATGACGCCCGCGCGGGGCCGCTGTTCGATGAACGCGCGCGTCTCCACTTCCAGCACCAGGCAGTCGACACCCGCGGCCCGCAGGATGTTGCCGATGGTCAGTCCGGCGGGTCCGGCACCCACGATGACGACCGGAAAGCGCTGTGGGGCAACGGAGTTGGGGTGGGAGGTCACCCGCTCATTATGTCGGCCCGCGGCGAGGGCGGGGAGGGCCGGGTGCCCCGGCGGGCGGAGGCACCCGGACCGCCGGTGTCAGTGCGCGGGCGCGTCGGCGACGACGACCTCGTCGATGCTGCGCTCGATCTCCGCGGCCGGGGACGCGGTGGCCCGGGCCCAGTAGTAGATCACCAGGGAGAAGGCGGCGATCAGCAGGATGTCCCACCACAGGGCGATCCGGCCCGAGCCGCCGCCGAAGCCGCCCTGCCACGAGATCAGGCCCATGCCGACCAGGTACGCGGGCAGCCACTGCGCGGCCCGCCAGTCCAGGCGGGGCGCGTCGGGAAGTCCCTTGACGACGGCATAGCGCGCGTAACCGCCGAGGAGCACATAGCCGAGGACGATCGCCACTCCGAGCCGCCACAGGGTGTGCCAACCGGCCCAGTAGATGATGAGGTTGGCCACCACGAAGGACACCGGGGACAGGACCGAGCCCGCGGGCAGCCGGTAGGGGCGCTCGTAGTGGGGCAGCCGGTCGGCGAAGACGCCGTACGCCAGCGGGGCACCGGCGTACATCAGGACGCTCGCCGAGGTGATGAAGCTGACCAACTGCTGCCAGCTCGGGAAGGGCAGGAAGCAGATCACACCGGTCACGAAGGAGACGGCGAGGCCGAACCAGGGCACGCCCCTGCGGTCGGTGCGCTCGAACAGCCTGGGCGCGTAGCCGTTCCTGGACAGACCGTAGGAGACCCGGGAGGTCGCGGTCGTGTAGATGAGCCCGGTGCCGCCCGGCGAGATCACGGCGTCCAGGTAGAGCACCACGCTCAGCCAGCCCAGGCCGACGAGGGTCGCCAGACCGGCCCAGGGGCCGCTGATCCCCGGGTAGTCGAGCTTCGCCCAGCCGTGCGCGAACGTGCCGTGCGGCAGCGCGCCGATGAAGACGACCTGGAGCAGCACGTAGATGACCGCGCCGATCGCGACCGAGCCGATCGTCGCGCGCGGCAGGTCGCGGCGCGGGTTGCGGCTCTCGCCCGCCAGTTGGATGGCCTGCTCGAAGCCCAGCAGGGCGAAGATGATGCCGCTGGTGCTGATCGCGCTCAGGACGCCCTTGGCACCGAAGGGCGCGAAGCCCTGCGAGTGGAAGTTGCCCGGGTGGAAGTTGCCGACCGCGATGATGAAGATGGCCGCCAGCGGCACCGCGATCTTCCACCAGGTGGCGGCGCTGTTGGTGTGGGCGAGCGCCCGTACGCCGAGGAAGTTGACGACCACGAAGACGGCCATGAGGAGCACGGCGACGAGGAGACCGCTCGTGGTGAGCGTCTTGTCCGCGTGCTGGAGTCCCTGCGCCCACGACCAGTGACCGGCGTAACCGATCATCGCCTCGACCTCGATGGGCGCCACGGTCGCCGCCTGGAGCCAGGAGAACCAGCCGAAGCTCATTCCGGCGAGGCCGCCGAAGGCGTAGTGCGGATATCGGGCGGTGCCGCCCGCCACCGGGAACATACCGCCGAGTTCCGCGTGGACCAGGGCGAGCAGCACGATGGCCACCGCGCCGATCACCCACGAGATCACGGCCGCGGGGCCGGCCACGACGACGGCTTCCTGGGCTCCGTAGAGCCAGCCCGAACCGATGATGGAACCCACCGAGGCCCACATGAGCCCGATCAGCCCCACGTCCCGCCGCAGCCCGCCGCCCGGTGTCCCCTTCGTCCCAGGTGCTGAATCGACGCTTACCATAAATTAAGGGGCCTCTCACGAATTACTTGCACTTAGTGTGCGAGCGGCCCCAGAATACGAATCAACCGCCTTTGGGTTAAAGGCGGTTGTCGCATATTTGACGTCTTTGACTTCGTTGCGGGGAATTCCTTGCGAGGGCTTCAGGAATTCGGGAGGGAATTCAGCCCAGACGGGGGATCTCGATCGCCGGGCACCGGTCCATGACCATGTCGAGGCCGGCCGCACGGGTGCGCTCGTACGCGGACTCGTCGACGACGTCGAGCTGGAACCACACCGCCTTCGCCCCCTTGGCCACGGCCTCGTCGGCGACGGCCCCGGCGAGGTCGCTGTTCACGAACACGTCGACCACGTCCACGTCGAACGGGATGTCCGCGAGGGAGGCGTACCCCTGCTCGCCGTGCACGGTCTCCGCCTTGGGGTGGACCGGCACGATCCGCTTGCCGTGGCGCTGGAGCACCTCGGCGACGCGGTAGGCCGCACGTCCCTGGTTCGAGGACAGGCCCACGACGGCCCAGGTGTCGCCGAGTTCGGTGAGGATCTTGCGGATCGTGGCTGAATCGCCGTACACGTCGGGTCTCCTAGGGGAGCGGGAACTGGTGCATGGGAGGGAACACCGGCCGCCCTCCGGGTCTTCCCGGCGTCCCGGGCACGCCCGTCCCCGTCCCGCGGGACCGGTCGGCCCCGGCCTCCGGCGTGCGCGGCCCGGCGCCGGAAAGTACGGTGGCGGCCAGGTGTTCGGCCCCGGGCGCGGGACGGCTGTCCCGGCGGTCGTCGGAGGGTGGAGGCGGCATGACCGAGAAGGGCGCGGAGAAACTGCCGCGCAAGACCTACGAGAAGGAACTGCTGCGTCTTCAGACGGAGTTGGTCAAGCTCCAGGAGTGGGTGCGCGCGGAGGGCGCCCGGGTGGTCGTCGTCTTCGAGGGCCGGGACGCGGCGGGCAAGGGCGGCACCATCAAGCGGGTCGCCGAGCACCTCAACCCCCGTGTCGCCCGGATCGCGGCCCTGCCGAAGCCGACCGAGCGGGAACGCGGCCAGTGGTACTTCCAGCGCTACGTCGAGCATCTGCCGGCGCCCGGCGAGATCGTGCTGTTCGACCGGTCCTGGTACAACCGCGCCGGCGTCGAGCACGTCATGGGCTTCTGCACCGAGGCGGAGTACCGGCTGTTCCTGCGCCAGTGCCCGATCTTCGAGCGGATGCTCGTCGAGGCGGGGATCGTGCTGCGCAAGTACTGGTTCTCGGTGAGCGACACCGAGCAGCAGGAGCGGTTCCGCAAGCGCTTGGAGGACCCGCTGCGGCGCTGGAAGCTGTCGCCGATGGACCTGGAGTCCATCACCCACTGGGAGGCGTACTCCCGCGCCAAGGACGAGATGATGGTGCACACCGACATCTCCGAGGCGCCCTGGTTCGTCGTGGAGAGCGACGACAAGCGCCGGGCCCGGCTGAACATGATCGCCCACCTGCTCGGGTCGGTGCCGTACCGCGAGGTGCCGCCACCGGTCCTGGAACTGCCCGAGCGGCCGAGGACGACGGGGTACGAGCGCCCGCCGCGCGATCTGCAGACCTACGTCCCCGACCACGCGGCGAGCCTCTGAGCGGTCACCCCTCCTCGGGCACGATCGCCACCGGGCAGTCCGAGTGGTGCAGCACCCGGTGTGCCACCCGGCCGAGCTGGAGCCCGAAGTGCCGTGCGTGCCGCCGGGCGCCGATGACCAGGAGGTCGGCGTGGTGCGAGGCCCCAACCAGCACCGTCCCGGCCGGGCCCTCAAGGGTGCGGCGGTGCAGTTCGACCTCGGCCGGCGCGTCCCGGAGCGCCGCCTCCAGGGCGTCCACCGCCTGCTGCTCGTGCAGCCGGGCGGGCTCCCCGGCCGGCATCGGATGGTCGGTGCTCTCGTGCGCCGGGCACCGCCAGGCCCGTATCGCCTCCACCGGCACCTTGCGCCGCGCGGCCTCGGCGAAGGCGAAGTCCACGGTCGACCTCGCGCCGACCCCGACCACGACACGGCCGTGCCGCCCGGACCGTGCCTGGTTGTCGTGGCTGCCCCGGACGACGATCACCGGGCAGTGCGCATGCCCGGCCACCGTCAGGCTCACCGAACCGAGCAGTGCCTCGGCCATGCCACCGCGGCCACGGGTGCCCGTGACCAGCACGGACGCGCCGCGACTCTCCCGCACCAGGGCGTACTCGGGCTCCTCGAAGACCACCTCCGAGGTCACCTTCAGGTCCGGACGCCGGGCGCCGGCGCGCCGGACGGCGGCCCGGACGAGGTCCTGCGGCAGGTCCCGCTCCCGGGGCTCGCCGAGGTCATGGGCGAGGGCGGCGCCCTCGTAGCGCTCCCACAGACAGGCGTTGACGATCCGCAGCGGCACACCTCGCAGGGCGGCCTCGTCGGACGCCCAGTCGACGGCCCGCAGACCGGGCTCGGACCCGTCGACGCCGACCACGACCGGAAGCTCCATCACGCTCACCTTCCCGCACTCGGGTCGAGCCAGGGCACGGCGACCCGCTGTCCGACCGACAGGTGGGTGACCCCCTCGCCCAGCCTCTCGACGAGGCCGACGTCCTCGTGGCCCGGCACGTAGGACGGACTCGGCTTGACGGGCCGGTCGCCGCGGGTGGCGTGGATGTCCGTGCGGCAGAGCCCGGAGGCCTCGACGCGCACCCGGACCCGGCCGGGCTCGGGGGCGTTCCGCGAGGGGCTCGCCGCAGGCTCGTACGACCGCTGCCTTCATGGTGCAACTCCTTGGCACTGTCGCGTCAGTCGTGCGGGACGACGGCGACGGGGGCGAGGGAGTGGTGCAGGACAGCGTGGGTGACGGGGCCGATGTGGGCGCCGAGCGGGCCACGGCGGATCCGGCGGCCCACGACGACCAGGGAGGCCGCCCGGGAGGCGTCGACGAGGTGGTTCGCGGGGGTGCCGTAGAACGACTCCTCGGCGACCTCGGTGTCCGGGAACGCCTTGCGCCACGGGGCAAGCACCTCGGCCAGTGCGACGGTTGCGCGTCGGGCCAGGTCCGCGTGGAGTTCCAGGTCCACGGCGAGGCCGTAGGCGTAGTACGGGGGCGGGTTCCAGCCGTGCACGACCCGCACGGAGGTGCCGCGGCGGACGGCGGCGGCGAACGCGAAGGAGATCAGCTCCTCGTCCGGGCTCTCGATGTCGAGGCCGAGGACGACGGGCCGGAACGGCGTGGCGGCGGATGGGATGCCGACGGGATCCTTCTCGTGCTCGTCGGCGGCCTGCTGGTCGGCGCGGACCAGGACGACCGGCCGCTCGGCGTGCGCCAGGACGGAGAGTCCGACCGAGCCGACCATGAACCCGCCGATCCCGCTCAGTCCGCGCGAGCCGAGCACCAGCAGTTCGGCGTCCTTCGCCGCGCCCAGCAGTTCCTCGGCGGGGCGGCCGGTCAACTGCACGGTGCCCACCTCAAGGCCGGGGTGACGCGACCGGACGCCCTCGGCTGCCTCCCGGGGTATCCGCTCGGTCCAGTGCTGCCGGGTCTCCACTCCGAGGAGGGGCGCCTGCGCGACGGGTTCGGGCACCGGCTCCCAGACGTGCGCCAGCCGCAACGGCAGACCCAGCAGTGCTGCCTCCCGGGCGGCCCACTCGGCCGCCGCGCGGCTCTCGCGCGAGCCGTCGAGACCGGCGATGACGATACGGACCATGATCTCCACCTCCTGATACGAGCGTCGTCCTCGGAACGGGCCCGGTGCAGGGGTCGTACGTCCCTGCCGGGGCCGACCGGCCCGGGTCAGTGCGTGCGGGCCGGTGCGTGCGGGCCGGTGCGTGCGGTTCGGTGCGTGCGGTTCGGTGCGTGCGGTTCGGTGCGGCGGGCCCGCCTTCCCGGGGGCCCGCCGCGCCTCCCGCGGTCAGCGCAGCCAGCGGTGGCGGCTGACGAACGGGAGCCCGGCCCAGAGCTTGCCGAGGCCGAGGGCGTCGCCCGCGGAGCCGGCGGCCAGGACGATCAGGACGAGGGCGTAGACGAGGTGGTAGTCGGCGAAGGGGTTCGTCGACATGCTCGGCGAGCCGTCGGAGAGGTGCTGGGCGGGCGGCCACTCGGCGACCCACATCAGCGCCATCATCACGGTGCCCGCGACCGCCGCGAACCGGAGCGTCACACCGGTGATCAGGGCGACGCCGACGCCGAGCAGACCGAGCATGAACAGCCAGTCCGCCCAGGCGTCCCCGGCCCAGGAGTGGAAGGTGGACTCCATCGGTCCCGCGGCCACTGCGCCCAGGAAGCCCTTGGTGGGCGAGCCGCCGTCGATCCAGCCCTTGCCCGCCTGGGTGGCGTAGCCGAGTCCGAACGTCTTGTCGAGGAAGGCCCACAGGAAGACGAACCCGGTGAGCACCCGCAGCGACGCGAAGGCGTAGGCCCGTGCGCCGGTGCGTGCCGACACGGCGGGCTCCGCCGCGGGGGTGGCCCGGTCCCCGCGGAAGGACGGCAGGTGGAGGCCTGGGCTCCGGTGAGGGTGCTCGTGCACGGCCATGGTGGTGATCCCTTCGAGGAGCTCCGGTCGGTGCTTGACGTCCCTCATGCTGCTCGGGGCGCGGCCCCGACCGCCGGGTGCCGAAGGTCGGTGGCCGTGGGGCTGAACGGCCCTGGTTCGAGGGCCGGTTGGGGGCCGTCGGTGCTCGCGGGGACGGGAGGTGGCGCGCGGACCGGTTCGCGGGGCGGAGCCGTTCGTCGTCGTGTCGGAGCCGTGTGGCCCGGCGCGGGGGCCGGTCGGCCCATGGGGCGGAGCCCGCGGTGGGAGGACGGTGGCGGTAGCAGTTCCCCCACCCGTCGGGAGGCACGCCATGATCACCACGCCCACGCCCAGCATGCTGCGCGCCCTGCCCGTCGAGCACCGGCACCGGCTGATGCGCGTCGCCCGTGAGGTGTCCTTCGCGCAGGGGACGCGGCTGTTCGAGGAGGGGAGCCGGGCCGACCGGTTCTGGATCGTCCGCACGGGCACCGTCGAGCTCGACATGCGGGTACCGGGCCGCCGGCCGGCCGTCATCGAGACCCTGCGCCACAACGAACTCGTCGGCTGGTCCTGGCTGTTCACCCCGCACACCTGGCACCTCGGCGCCGAGGCGACGAGCCCGGTGCGGGCGTACGAGTTCGACGCCACGGCCGTCCGCCTGATGTGCCGGGAGGACCCGGCCATGGGCAGCGCCGTGGCCCAGTGGGTCGGGGACGTGCTCGCCCACCGGCTGCACTCCGCGCGCATCCGGCTCCTGGACCTGTACGCCCCGTACGGCTCCGGCAGCATCGTCTGAGGGCGGGAGTCGTCATGCACGGCACTCCGCGCATCGTCGGCGACGTCATGACCGGCACCGTCGCCGCGCTCGGCCGCACGGCCGGCTTCAAGGAGATCGTGCGGCTGATGCGGGACCGGGGGAGCAGCGCCCTGCCGGTCCTCGACGGCGGGGGCCGGGTCGTCGGGGTCGTCTCCGAGGCCGATCCGCTGCCCAAGGAGGAGTTCCGCGACAGCGACCCGGACCGGCGCACCCGGGTGCGGCGCCTGCCCGACCTGGCGAAGGCGGGGGCGCTCACCGCTGACGAGCTGATGACCTTCCCGGCGCTCACCACCCGGCCGGACGCGACGCTCGCCGAGGCCGCCCGGATCATGGCCCGCGCCAGGGTCGAGCGGCTGCCCGTGGTGGACGAACTCGGCCTGCTCCAGGGCGTCGTCAGCAGAGCAGACCTGCTCACGGTGTTCCTGCGCGACGACGAGGAGATCGCCGAGGAGGTACGGCGCGAGGTGGTGGCGTACCTCTTCCCGCCCCCGGCCTCGTCGGTCCGCGTACGGGTGGACGACGGTGCGGTACGGCTCGCCGGCCGGGTCCGGGATCCGTCGCTGCTCCCCGTGGCCGCCCGGCTGGTGCGTGCCGTCGAGGGCGTGGTGGACGTGGAGTTCGAGCCGGAGGGGCAGGGGCCGCCGGACCCCGTGTCCGCCGCCCGGCCCTCCTGAGCACCGGCATGCGGTGACCCCGGTGTCTGCCGAATCTTGGGCCGGTCGGCCCTAGTCGATCGGCCCTAGTCCGCGCGACGATCGACCTCACGGGCCGCCCGCTGCCCGTCCAGCAACCGGCGAACGAGGGGACGTCATGTCCGAGCCAGGCACCTTCACGGAGCAGAACCCGATCCGTGTCTTCCTGCTGGACGACCACGAGGTCGTACGCCGGGGCCTGACCGACCTGCTCGACGCCGAACCGGACATCTCGGTGGTCGGCGACGCCGGCACCGTCGAGCACGCCCTGGTGCGCGGTCCGGCGCTGCGCCCCCACGTGGCCGTGCTCGACGTACGCCTCCCGGACGGCGACGGCATCACCGTCTGCCGCGAACTGCGCAGCCAGATGCCGGAGCTGGCCTGTCTGATGCTGACGTCCTTCGACGACGAGGACGCCCTGCTCGACGCCATCATGGCCGGGGCCTCGGGCTATGTCCTCAAGCAGATCCGGGGCTCGGACCTGGTCTCCGCGGTCCGCACGGTCGCCTCCGGCCAGTCCATGCTGGACCCGGCGACCACCGCCCGCCTGATGCGCTCCCTGCGCGCCGACCCCGCCGAGACCCCGGCGGTCGCGCCCGAACTGGCGAGCCTGTCGCCGCGGGAGCGGGACATCCTCGCGCTGATCGGGGACGGACTGACCAACCGCGAGATCGGCAAGAAGCTCTACCTCTCCGAGAAGACGGTCAAGAACCACATCTCCCGGCTGCTGGCCAAGCTCGGCGTCCAGCGCCGCGTCCAGGCCGCGGTCCTGGCCTCGCAACTGGAGCAGCCGGAACCGGACGACCGATCGGGCAGGTGAGGAAGCCCACGCGCGCCGCGCGCACGGCTCCGGAACCCCTGGCCCGCACCCCCGGCGGGGAGTAGCTTGCGCGACAACCGCACGGCAGGGGGTGGCCGATGTCCGGGTACGACACGCCCGCCGGACGTCTCACCGTCCATCTCGACGCCGCGCAGCTCTGGCACCACCGGCCCGCCTATGCCGAGCTCGTCCACCGCGCACACCGCGCGGGGCTGGCCGGCGCGAGCGTCTTCCAGGGCGTCACCGGGTTCGGGACGGGCGATCCCCGGTCCGCCAAGGGCCCCTGCGCGGTGGTCCTGGTCGACGAGGAGCCGCGGCTGCGCTCGTTCCTGCCGCTGGTGGCCGACGTCCTGGGCGAGACGTCCGCGGTCGCCGTACTGGACCGCGTCAGCATCCACTCCCCGCACACCGACGAGTGAGTCGCCGGACGAAGAGGCAGGGCCGGCGTGGTCGAGGAGGGGCCGGCGCGTCCGGCCGTATCCCGTGACCTTGTCCGGAATACCGGTCAGTCACCTGCGTCGGGCTCTCCGTCCGCCTACGCTCGCCCCGTGCTGCGCATCACCGACGCCCGAACCGGCGAGCCCGTCGACGCCGTCCCCGCCCGCCGGGGCCTGACCCGAGTCGAGGCCCATGTGCCGGGCTACGACACCTCCGCCCTGCGCGTCCTGCTCGTCGCCGACCTCCTCGTCCGGGCCCTGGAGATCGGCGGTACACCCGTGTGGGCGCTGCTCACCGGCGACCGCGAACAGGCGGAGCTGCAGGCGGGCGCCGCCGCCCTGGGCATCCGGCCCTTCGAGGACCGCAGGGACGTCGGCCCCGGCTGGGGCGAGTCGCAGGCCGTCCACGTGGTGGGAGAGGACGGCGCCGCCCCCGACGGGGTCCGGGTCGCCGTCGCCCCGGTGGGGACGCCGGACCTCCCGCAGGACGCCGACCCCGCCGCGGTCCGGCTGGCCCTGCTCACCCCGCCCCGGAGCACGCCCGCACGGCTCGACGAGGCGGCCCTGGCCGAGGCGCACGGCACCCTCGTGCGCTGGCGCCGGGCCGTCGCCGCCTGGGCCCGGCATCCGTCACGGCCCGTGCCCGACAAGGTGCGCGGACAGCTCCGTACCGCCTGGGAGGACGACTTGGACGTACCCGAGGTGCTGCGCGTGCTGCGCCGGGTCGAGGAGTCGGACCTGCCGGAGGGGGCCCGCTTCGAGACGTACGCCTACGCGGACCGCCTGCTCGGCCTCGACCTCACCCGCGACCTGGGATCCCCGGCATGATCGAGCGTCCCGGAGCGGGCCCGCTGCGCCGCCTGGTCGTGCTGAGACACGCCAAGTCCGCGTGGCCGGAGGGCGTCCCGGACCACGAACGCCCCCTCGGGCCCCGCGGCCTCCGGGACGCGCCGGAGGCGGGCCGTGTCCTCGCCGCCTCCGACCTGCTGCCCGACCTCGCCCTGTGCTCCACCGCCGTACGCGCCCGGCACACCTGGGAGCTGGCGTCCGCCCAGTGGGGCACCCCGCCGCCGGTACGCCTCGACCCCGAGCTGTACGCGGCCGACGTACCGGAACTGCTCGCGACCGTGCACGGGACGCCCCCCGAGGTCGTGACCCTGCTCCTCGTCGGGCACAACCCCGGTCTGGAGGAGCTCGTCCTGACGCTGGCCGGGGACGGCCTCGACGACGCGCTGGACGAGGTCCGGGTGAAGTTCCCGACGTCGGCGATCGCCGTGCTGGCCTGGCACGGCACGTCCTGGCGGGCCCTGGAGCCGGGGACGGCGCTGCTCACGTCCGTGATGGTGCCGCGCGGGAGGAAGTGACCGGGGCGGGCCCGCTCAGCCACGGACTAGGGTGGCCGGATGCAGGACGAGTACCGCACAGTGGCCCGCGCGGGCGTGCACGAGACCGAGGTCAACCGCTCCCGCTTCCTGTGCGCCCTCGCCCCGGCCGCCACCGAGCAGGAGGCCCAGGTCTTCGTCGCCGCCGTCCGCAAGGAGCACGCCGACGCCACCCACAACTGCTACGCGTACGTCATCGGCGCCGACGCGGCGATCCAGAAGGCGAGCGACGACGGCGAACCCGGCGGCACCGCCGGCGTCCCCATGCTCCAGATGCTGCTGCGCCGCGACATGCGGTACGTCGTCGCCGTCGTCACCCGCTACTACGGCGGCGTCAAGCTCGGCGCGGGCGGACTCATCCGGGCGTACGGCGGCGCGGTCGGCGAGGCCCTGGACACCCTCGGCACCCTCACGCGCCGCCGGTTCCGCCTCGCCACGGTGACCGTCGACCACCAGCGCGCGGGCAAGGTGCAGAACGACCTCCGGTCGACCGGCCGCGCGGTGCGGGACGTCCGCTACGGCGAGGCGGTCACGATCGAGATCGGGCTGCCGGACGCGGACGTGGAGGCGTTCCGCGGGTGGCTGGCGGACGTGACGGCGGGGACGGCGGGGTTCGAGCTCGGGGGAGAGGCGTACGGGGACGCCTAGTTGGGCTTTCGGGACATAACGGGCTTTCCGGGGTCAGGTCATGACGGGTCGATACGGGAGTAACCGCCCGTGATGTCAGACCCTGCCGTTAGGGTCGGGGATCATGAGACTGCTGCACACGTCCGACTGGCATCTCGGCCGCGCTTTCCACCGGGTCAACATGCTCGGGGCCCAGGCCGAGTTCATCGGGCACCTCGTCGCGACCGTGCGGGAGCACGCCGTGGACGCGGTGGTCGTGTCGGGGGACGTGTACGACCGCGCGGTGCCGCCGCTCGCCGCGGTCGAGCTGTTCGACGACGCCCTGCACCGGCTCGCCGACCTCGGCGTGCCGACGGTGATGATCTCCGGGAACCACGACTCCGCCCGCCGCCTCGGGGTCGGTGCCGGACTCATCGGGCGCGCCGGCATCCATCTGCGGACCGAGCCGGCGGCGTGCGGAACTCCCGTGGTGCTCCCCGACTCCCACGGCGACGTCGCCTTCTACGGCCTTCCCTATCTCGAACCCGCCCTGGTGAAGGACGAGTTCGGCGTGAAGAAGGCGGGCCACGAGGCCGTTCTCGCCGCAGCCATGGACCGGGTCCGCGCCGACCTCGCGACACGCGCGCCCGGGACGCGGTCCGTCGTCCTCGCGCACGCCTTCGTCACCGGCGGCGAGGCCAGCGACAGCGAGCGCGACATCACCGTGGGAGGCGTGGCCGCCGTCCCCGCCGGTGTCTTCGACGGCGTCGACTACGCGGCCCTCGGACATCTGCACGGCAGCCAGACCATCACCGAGCGCGTGCGCTACTCCGGTTCCCCGCTGCCGTACTCCTTCTCGGAGACCGACCACCGCAAGAGCATGTGGCTGGTGGACCTGGACGCCGGGGGCGCGGTCACCGCCGAGCGCGTCGACTGCCCGGTGCCGCGGCCCCTGGCCCGGATCCGGGGGACGCTGGAGGAACTCCTCGCCGACCCCCGGCTCGTCCCGCAGGAGGAGGCCTGGATCGAGGCGACCCTCACCGACCCGGTCCGCCCGGCCGAACCCATGGCCCGGCTGTGCGAGCGCTTCCCGCACACCCTCAGCCTCGTCTTCGACCCCGAGCGGTCACCGGACGACCCCGACGTGTCGTACGCCCGGCGGCTGGCCGGGCGCAGCGACCAGGAGATCGCCGAGGACTTCGTGGCCCACGTGCGGGGCGCCGGACCCGACGAGCGGGAACAGGACGTCCTGCGGGACGCGTTCGACGCCGTGCGCGCGGACGACGCCGTGCGGGAGGTGGCCCGGTGAGGCTGCACCGGCTGGACATCACCGCGTTCGGACCGTTCGGCGGCTCCCAGACCGTCGACTTCGACGAGCTGTCGGCGGCCGGCCTGTTCCTCCTGCACGGACCGACGGGCGCCGGGAAGACCTCCGTGCTCGACGCCGTCTGCTTCGCGCTGTACGGCTCGGTGCCCGGGGCCCGGCAGAGCGGCCAGGGCACCGCCCTGCGCAGCGATCACGCGGCCCCCGCCACCCGCACCGAGATCCGTCTCGAACTGACCGTCGCGGGACGCCGGTTGGAGATCACCCGGCAACCCCCGTGGGAGCGCCCCAAGAAGCGCGGCACCGGTACGACACTCGACAAGGCGCAGAGCTGGCTGCGCGAGCACGACGGGTCCACCGGGGCCTGGAAGGACCTGAGCCGGTCCCACCAGGAGATCGGCGAGGAGATCACCCAGCTCCTCGGCATGAGCCGCGAACAGTTCTGCCAGGTCGTGCTGTTGCCCCAGGGCGACTTCGCGCGCTTCCTGCGGGCCGACGCCGAGGCGCGCGGCAAACTGCTGGGACGCCTCTTCGACACCCACCGGTTCGCCGAGGTCGAGAAGCGGCTGGCCGAGCGCCGCCGCGCCGCCGAGGCACAGGTCCGCGAGGGCGACGCCGCGCTGCTGGCCGACGCGCACCGCATGCAGCAGGCGGCCGGCGACGCCATGGAACTGCCCGGGCTCGCGCCCGGTGAGCCGGGCCTGGCCGAGGCCGTCCTGGGCGCGGCCGCCGTCGCCCGCAGCACCGCCCGCGAACAGGTGACGATCGCCCACTGCGGCCTCGCTGCTGCCGAGTCCGCCCAGGCCGCCGCCGAGCGCGCCCTGGCCGACGTACGCGAAGTGGACCGGCTGCAGCGCCGGTTCACGCAGGCGCGGGAGCGGGCCGCGCTGCTGGCCGAGCGGGCCGACGGCTACCACCAGGCGCAGGCCCGGATGGAGCGGGCCCGCAAGGCGGAGGCGGTGGCGCCCGCGCTGGAGCTGCGGGAGGCGGCCGAGGCCGAGCACCGGAGGGCGGCCGCGGCCGAGACACGCGCGCGTGGGCTGCTGCCGGAGACCTTCGCCGGGGCGGGCGCCGCCGGACTCGCCGCCGCCGCACGCCGGGCCGCCGAGGAGCTGGGCGGCCTGGACGCGGCCCGGCGCGCCGAGCAGCGACTCGCCGGACTCGTCCGCGAACGCGCCGACCTGGACAGCGAGGAACGCTCCGACGAGGACGTCCTCCAGGAGGCCGAGGCATGGCTCGCCGGCTGGGAGGAGGCCCGCGCGGATCTCCAGCACGCCGTCGAGTCGGCCCAGGAGGCGGCCACCCGCGCCGAACAGCTCGACGTGCAGCGGGAGCCCGCCCGCAGGCGCCTCGCCGCCGCACGCCAGCGCGACGAGTTCGCCCGGGACACCGACGACGCCCAGCAGCAGGTCATCGACGCGACGGACCGGGCGCAGAAGGCCCGCGCCGACTGGCTGGACGTCAAGGAGCGGCGACTGAACGGCATCGCCGCCGAGCTGGCCGCACAGCTCACCGACGGCGCGCCCTGCGCGGTCTGCGGCGCCACCGAGCATCCCGCCCCCGCCCGCAAGGACGCCGGACACGTCGACCGGGAGACCGAGGAGCGCGCGCTCGCCGCCTCGCAGCACGCCGACGAGCAGCGGGCCGAGGCCGAGCGGCGCCTCGCCTTCGTCCAGCGGGCGCTGGCCGCCGCCCAGGGCGAGGCCGGTGACACCTCCACCGAGGACCTCGCCGTCCAGGTGGACGAGCTGGAGCGCGAGTACGCCCGGGTCCGCACCCTCGCCTCGGCGCTGCACACCGCCACGGAACAGCTCCGGCAGGCCGAGCGGGAACGCGAACGCCGCTTGACCGCCCAGCAGGAGGCCGCCGTGCGCACCGCCTCCCGCGGCGCCCGCCGGGACGCCCTGGACCGCGAACGCACCACCCTGGAAGCGGAGTTGACCGAAGCGCGCGGGGCCGCCGACAGCGTGGCCGACCGCGCCGCCCAGCTCGAACGGCAGGCCGCGCTGCTCACCGACGCCGCCGACTCCGCGCGCGTCGCCGAGGACACCGCCCAGCGGCTCAAGGACGCCGACGCCCGCCTCGCCGACGCCGCCTTCCGGGCCGGCTTCGACACCCCGCAGGCCGCGGCCGCCGCGCTCCTCGACGAGGCGGCCCACCGCGACCTCCAGCACCGGCTGGACGCCTGGCAGGCCGAGGAGGCCGCCGTACGCGCGGTTCTCGCCGAGGCCGAGACCGCCGAGGCGGCCCAGCAGCCGCCCGCCGACGTCCTCGCGGCCGAGCGGGCCGCCGCCGACGCGGGGCGCCGGGTCCGCGAGGCCGCCTCCGCACTCGACGCGGCCACCCGGCGCTGCGCGGAACTGGACCGGCTCTCCGCCCGCTCGGCCACCGGCCTCAGGCGGCTGGCGCCGCTGCGCGAGGAGTACGACCGGGTGGCCCGCCTGTCCGCGCTCGCCGCGGGCACCTCCGCGGACAACGAACGCAAGATGCGTCTGGAGTCCTATGTGCTCGCGGCCCGTCTGGAGCAGGTGGCGGCCGCCGCGACCGTGCGCCTGCAACGGATGTCGTCCGGCCGCTACACCCTCGTCCACTCCGACGACCGCACCGGCCGCGGCCGCAGCGGCCTCGGGCTGCACGTCGTCGACGCCTGGACGGGACGCGAGCGGGACACGGCCACCCTGTCGGGCGGCGAGACCTTCTTCGCCTCCCTCGCCCTGGCCCTCGGTCTCGCGGACGTCGTCACCGACGAGGCGGGCGGCGTCCGGCTCGACACGCTCTTCATCGACGAGGGCTTCGGCAGCCTCGACGACCAGACCCTGGACGAGGTCCTCGACGTCCTGGACTCCCTGCGGGAGCGCGACCGCAGCGTGGGCATCGTGAGCCATGTCGCCGATCTGCGCCGCCGCGTCCACGCGCAACTGGAGGTCGTGAAGGGCCGGTCGGGGTCGGTGCTGAGACAGCGCGGCGGCGCCTGAGGTCAGCGTCCCAGGGGCCGCCGGGGGAGCGGGGAGGAGTAGACGACGCTCGTGGTCACCGAGCCCAGCGTGCCGATCTTGCCCGACACCTCCTCCAGGTGCCGCATCGAGCGCGCGGCGACCTTGATGACGAAGCAGTCGTCGCCGGTCACGTGGTGCGCCTCCAGGATCTCGGGCGTCACGGCGACCAGGTCGTGGAAGGGCTTGTAGTTGCCGTTGGGGTACCGGAGGCGGACGAACGCGAGGATTGGCAGGCCGAGCCGGTCGGGGTCCACGACGGCCGCGTACCCCTGGATGACGCCCGCCTCCTCCAGCCGCCGCACCCGCTCGGTGACCGCGCTCGCGGACATCGAGACGGCGCGGGCGAGCTCGGCGAAACTGGCCCGGCCCTCCCGTTGGAGGACGTCGAGGATGCGCCAGTCGGTGGCGTCCGGGGAATACGCGGTCATGTCCGAGAGATAGCAGGGGATTCCCCGGCCGGGCAAGGTTCACGCCGGGGAATCGCCCTTCAGACAGGGGATCACGGACCGTAGATTTCCGGGCATGACGACAACCGCCTCGCTCGCCTCGAACCCCGTCCTGCGCGTCGCCCCCGCCGCTCCGGCCGAGGCCGCCGCCTACTTCCGCGCCAGTCTGGTCTTCCACGCCGACGTCTCCGACGTCGCCGCCGCGCTCGCCGCGGACGGTGATCCCGGCTTCGTGGTCCTCGACTCCCGCTCCACCGCCGCCTGGGACCAGGGCCATGTCCCGGGCGCGGTCCACCTGCCCACCGCCCTCGTCCCCGAGCAGGCCGAACAGCTCCTCGACCGGTCGGTACCGGTGGTGACGTACTGCTGGGGCCCGGGCTGCAACGGCGCCACCCGCGCCGCCTTGGCCCTCGCCGAACTCGGCTACCAGGTCAAGGAGATGCTCGGCGGATTCGAGTACTGGGTGCGGGAGGGCTTCGCGTTCGAGACCTGGGAGGGCCAGGAGCGGCGCGCCGCCGACCCGTTGACCGCACCGGCCGACTCCGAGGACTGCGGCTGTTGAGTCCTGGGGATTCCCGTGGGGTTCCTGTGCAGGCGCAACCCTGAGGTTGCGGTGCGTGTAGGTTCTGGCCCATGGTGCGATACGCGGAGCCGGGCGCGGCGGAGTGGGTGGAGTCGGGCGGCGGGCCGCTCATAGCGGTGCCGGAGACGGTGCTGCCGTTCTGGGCGGGCGCCGACGGCGACGAGACGGCCTCCGACTACGACCGGGCCTGTGAAGTCGAGGGCTGCGTGGGCCTGTTGCCGGTCGGCGACGCCGCGGCCCTGGTCCTCGGGGACGAGCCCGCCTCGACCACCTATCTCGCCGACCACGACACCTTCGTACGGTGGTGCGCCGCCGACTCCGAGGACGAACTCCTCGCCGAGGTCCCGAACGCCCTCGCCACCGCCGTCTGGGAGGACGAGGTGAGCTGGACGGTGCCCGGCCCGGTCGTCCTCTTCGACGCGGCCTGGCCCGGCAACGACTCGGTCGGCACCGACCACCTGAAGGTCTCGCTCGCCCCCGGCCGGTACGCGGTGCGCGCCGCCGACGTCCGCCCCGGGCCGGAGACCTGGCTCGGCCTCGTCCACCTGCGGCGGCTCCCGGACTGACGGCCGCACCGGTACGGACCTGCGCAACCGGCCCGCCCCACCGCTCCGTTGAGGACGGCGAGGCGGGCCGATGCCGGTCAGGCGACCGGCTCGCGGGGCCGGATCCGGGACCCGCGATTCCCGTCAGGTGACCGGGTCGCGGGGCCGGATCCGGCGCCCGTCGGCCGCGGGGATCACAGCCGGGCCAGCTCGTCCACCAGGTCGTCGAGGCCCAGCGAGCCCTGCGACAGGGCCGCCATGTGCCAGGCCTTGAGGTCGAAGGCGTCGCCCTGCCGCGCCCGGGCCTTCTCCCGGCCCAGCAGCCAGGCCCGTTCGCCGAGCTTGTAGCCGATCGCCTGGCCGGGGATCGTGAGGTAGCGGGTCAGCTCGCTCTCCACGAAGTCCGCCGGACGGCTGCTGTGCGCGCCGAAGAACTCCTGCGCCAGCTCGGGCGTCCAGCGCTCACCGGGGTGGAAGGGGGAGTCCGCCGGGATCTCCAGCTCCAGGTGCATGCCGATGTCGACGATGACCCGGGCGGCCCGCATCATCTGCGCGTCGAGGTAGCCGAGCCGCTGCTCCGGGTCGGTCAGGAAGCCCAGCTCGTCCATCAGCCGCTCCGCGTACAGCGCCCAGCCCTCGGCGTTGGCGCTGACCCCGCCGACCACCGCCTGGTAGCGGGAGAGGTTCTCCGCCACATGCGCCCACTGGGCGAGCTGGAGGTGATGACCGGGGACACCCTCGTGGTACCAGGTCGAGACGAGGTCGTAGACCGGGAAACGGGTCTGGCCCATCGTCGGCAGCCAGGTGCGGCCGGGACGCGAGAAGTCCTCCGACGGCGGCGTGTAGTACGGGGCCGCGGCACCGCCGGGCGGCGCGATGCAGGACTCCACCTTCCGGACCCGCTCGGCGAGTTCGAAGTGGGTGCCGTCCAGCGCGTCGATCGCCTGGTCCATCAGGCCCTGGAGCCAGTCGCGGACCTCGTCGACGCCCTCGATGTGCTTGCCGTGCTCGTCGAGGTGCGCGAGCGCCACCCACGGCGTCGCGGCACCGGGCAGGATCTTCTCGGCCTCCTGCCGCATCTCGCCGAGCAGCCGGTGGTACTCCGACCAGCCGTACGCGTACGCCTCGTCGAGGTCGAGGTCCGTGCCGTTGAAGTAGCGGGCCCAGCGGGCGTACCGCTCCCGGCCCACGGTGTTCGGGGCGCCCTCGATGGTCGGCGTGTACACGTCCCGCATCCAGTCGCGCAGCTCCACCACGGAGGCGGTCGCGGCACGGGCGGCCTCGTCCAGCTCGGCCCGCAGCGAGTCGGGACCCGCCGAGACGAAGTCCTCGAACCAGCCGCGGCCGTCGCCGTCGGTGTCCGCCCACTCGGTGAGCTGCTCGACGAAGGTGGCCGTCGGGCGCGGAGCCGCGTACAGCTTGCGCTCCAGACCGAGGGCGAGGGACTCGCGGTAGCCCGCGTACGCCGTGGGCACGGCACGCAACCGCTCGGCGATCGCCGCCCAGTCCTCCTCGGTCCGGTTCGGCGTCACGGTGAAGACCTCGCGGACCGAGTGCGCGGGCGTGGCCATGTTGCCGACCGCACGCAGCCCCTCGTCGGCCTCGTGCACCGCGAGTTCGGCCATCAGCCGCTCCCGCAGCAGCCGGCCGCACCGGCGCTCGATGTCGCTGTCCGCGCCGGGCCGCCGCTCGGCCTCGTCGAGCCGGGCGAGCGTGGCCCGCTGGAGTTCCGCCAGCGCCTCCTGGCCCGCCGGCGACGTGTCGGGCAGTTTGCTCGAACTCTCCTTCACACCCAGGTAGGTGCCGGTGACCGGATCGAGGGCGATGAGCTCGTCGACGTAGGTGTCGGCGACCTGACGGGGCAGCGGGCTCTGAGTCTCAGACATGCGGTCCATCCTCGTACGCGGACCTCGCGGGAGTCACCCCGATTCCGCTGTGGGCGTGGCCGGCGGAAGGAGCGGCCCGCACTCCCACTGCTGGAAGATCAACCGGGTCTCCACCCGGGCCACCTCGCGCCGGGACGTGAACTCGTCCAGCACCAGCCGTTGCAGGTCCGTCATGTCCGCCACGGCCACGTGCACGAGGTAGTCGTCGGGGCCGGTCAGATGGAAGACGGTCCGTGACTCCGGCAGCGCCCGGATCCGCTCCACGAACGGCCCCACCAGCTCCCGCCGATGCGGTCTGACCTGCACCGACAGCAGCGCCTCAAGACCTCGGCCGAGCTTCGCCGGATCCAGCCGGAGCTGGTGCCCGAGGATGACGCCCGAGCGGCGCAGCCGGGTCACCCGGTCCAGGCAGGTCGACGGGGCGACGCCGACCTGCGCGGCGAGATCGCGGTAGGTGGTCCGGGCGTCGTTCTGCAGCAACCGCAGCAGATGCAGGTCCACCGGGTCCAGTACGACAGATTCGGCCATCGGCCGAACGTAGCACGGGCTTGCCCCCGCAAAGGCCGGTCAGTGTTCACTCTTGCGGCCATGGACTCAGCGCGCACCGCCACCGCCTCCCGTACGCCGCTCAGAGCACTGGCCACCGAGGCCGTCCACGCCGGCCGCGACGACCTCGCCCGGCAGGGACTGCACGCCCCGCCCATCGACCTGTCGACGACCTACCCCTCCTACGACAGCCGCGGCGAGGCCGCCCGGATCGACGCCTTCGCCAAGACCGGCGCCGAACCGCAGGGCCCGCCGGTGTACGGGCGCCTCGGCAACCCGACCGTCGCCCGCTTCGAGACCGCCCTGGCCCGTCTGGAGAACACCGAGGCCGCGGTCGCCTTCGCCAGCGGCATGGCCGCGCTCACGGCGGTCCTCCTCGTACGGGCCTCCCTCGGCCTGCGCCACGTCGTGGCCGTACGCCCCCTGTACGGGTGCAGCGACCACCTGCTGACCGCCGGACTCCTCGGCACGGAGGTCACCTGGACCGATCCGGCGGGGGTCGCCGACGCCCTGCGCCCGGACACCGGCCTGGTCCTGGTCGAGTCCCCGGCCAACCCCACCCTCGCCGAACTCGACCTGCGCGCCCTGGCCCACTCCTGCGGCTCCGTGCCCCTCCTCGCGGACAACACCTTCGCCACACCGGTGCTCCAGCGTCCCGCGGAACAGGGCGCCCGGCTGGTCCTGCACAGCGCGACCAAGTACCTCGGCGGCCACGGGGACGTCATGGCGGGCGTGGTGGCCTGCGACGAGGAGTTCGCCGGGCGGTTGCGGCAGGTGCGGTTCGCCACCGGCGGTGTCCTGCACCCCCTCGCCGGCTATCTCCTCCTGCGCGGTCTGTCCACCCTCCCGGTCCGGGTCCGTGCCGCCTCCGCGACCGCCGCGGAACTGGCCCGCCGCCTCGCCGTGGACCCCCGCGTCACACGGGTCCACTATCCGCGCATCGGCGGCGCGATGATCGCCTTCGAGGTCGACGGCGACCCGCACGAGGTGATCGACCGGGTCCGTCTGGTCACCCCGGCGGTGAGCCTGGGCAGCGTTGACACCCTTATCCAGCACCCGGCCTCCATCAGCCACCGCATCGTGGCCGCGGACGACCGGCGCGACGCCGGCGTGAGCGACCGCCTGCTACGCCTGTCGGTGGGCCTGGAGGACGTGGAGGACCTGTGGGGGGACCTGGACGAGGCGCTGGGGTAGACGGGGTGGGGCCTCGTAGTCCGCGGCTGGGGGGGCTTGGGCTGGGGCCTCGGGTGGAGTGGGGTTGGGGGGACTTGGGCGGCGTCCTCGGGTGGAGCGGGGTCGGGGGTGGGCCGGGTCCTCGGGCGGAGTGCGACCGGGCGGACTTGGTTCAGGTCTTCCACTGGGCCCCGGTTGAGCGGACTTGGGCCGGGTTTTCGGGGGCCCCGACCGGGCGGTCTTGGTTCAGGTCCTCGGGGGTCCCCAGGGGGACGGATCTGGGCCAGGTCCTTGGGTGGGCCGCGGTCAGGAGGGTCCCGGGTGGGCCCCGGTCGGGCGGACTTGGATCAGGCCCTCGGCTGGACCCTGGCCGGACGAACCTGGATCGGTCATCGGGTAGAGCCCGGCCGGGCGGGCCTGGACCAGGTCCTCGGGTAGACCCCGGTCGGACGGACCCGGACCAGACCGCGGCCGGACCGGCCCGGACCCGTCCCTCCGGCAGGCCGCAGCCGGACCGGCCCGGGCCAGTCCCGCCAGAGGCCCCCGCCCCTACAACGTCTCGATGCCCGTGACTTCCGCGCGCTCCGGTTCCGCCTGCGGGGCGAGGCGGGCCGTGATCACCAGGGTTCCCTCCTCGATCTGGTAGTCGAGGGGGAGTCCCAGCCCCCGCATCGCGGCGACCATCCCGGTGTTGGACGACTGCGTGACGGCGTACACGCTCTCGCAGCCGGCCTCGGCGGCCAGGGCGACCAGCCGCTCCAGCAGCTCGCCCCCGATCCCGCGCCGCTGCCACGCGTCCTCGACGAGCAGCGCCACCTCGGTCTCGTCGCCGTCCCACAGCAGGTGGCCGAGCCCGACGATCCGCCCGGAGGCGGTCTGCACGGCGAGCGTGCGCCCGAACCGCGGACTGAGCAGGTGGTTCAGATAGCGGTCGGCGTCCCCGACGGGCCCGTGGTACCGCATGCCCAACGTCCGTGGCGAGCACCGCTCGTGCATCGCCACCGCGGCCGCCAGATCACCGGTGTCGGCCCGCCGTACGACGATGTCGTGGCCCTTCGGCAACGTCAGGACGTCCTGGCCGCGCGGCACCCGCGGACCGAGCCGGGTGTCCAGCTCGACCAGGGCCCGGGCCCGGGCGAACTCCGTGGGCGTGAACGGCAGATACGGCCGCTCCACGGTGATCACGCCGCCTTCGGGGGCCCGCAACCGCATCACGGTGTCCTCCAGAGCCCCTTCCACGGGCACCCCCTCCGGCCCGCGACCGCCGCCCACCGGCGCGGCCGGCAGGGAGCGGATCGTGCACCGGCCCAACAACTGCCGCAGTGCGAGCGGCAGTTCCGCCGCGTCCAGCGCGGTACGGGTGGCGAGGCCGAGCACCCGGGTCGGGGCGTCGACCAGATCGTGGGCGTCGGCCCGCTCGATCCAGGTGTCGGCGCCGCCGGCCCGCGCGACGGCACGGGTGATCACGGAGCCCTCCAGCGTGCCGGGAGCGCGCAGCAGGAACTCGTCGACCGTGCCCTCGGCCAACGGGTGGGTCTGCAGGCTGAGGATGTCGATCCGCTGCCCGGCGAGGACCGTGCACAGGGCGGCCAGCGAGCCCGGTTCGTCCTTCACCGTGGTCCGCATCCGCCACAGCGTGCTCTCCGCTGCCGCGGGGTCCGAGCCCCGCGACGGCTGTTCGGACGGCCCGGCCGGCTCCCCCTCGGGCAGCGGCCGGGCGCCGGTATCGCCCGTCGGGGGAGCGTGGCCGTGGCGCCGTGCCCACCAGGTGTGGAATCCCGCCGTGGCGGCCAGGGCCACCGCCGAGATCACCAGCAGCGCGGTCCCGTCGGGGCCGTGCCCGATCAGGTTCGCCACGGTGTCGGCCACCGCGACGGCCGTGAACAGGGCCGCGAGTTCGATCACGTCGCGCCGCCAGTGGTGCACGGGGCGACCGTGTTTCGCACGGGTCACATCAGACATGTCTCGAGTCATGCGACCACTGTGGAGGAATCGTGTTGCGTGATCACGAACGCATTGTGACTGATCGGTAAAGTGTGGTCCGTGTACTTTGTGCCGTTTTCAACGGTTCACGGGTCGCGCACCGGGGGATGACGCCGATACGCGACCCGCCGTACAGCGTACGGGAGTTACTGCCCCACGCGGCCCGGCTGGAGCACCTTGGTGAACAGCACCGTGCCGTCCTGCTCGCGCAGCCGTACCGTCAACTCACCGCTGTGGCCGTCGATGTCGACCTCGCCGAAGAACTGGTAGCCGCCCGCGGGGGAGACGTTCGAGGCGGTCGGCGCCTTCACGAACACCCGCTCCGGGCCGAAGGTCCCGTCGAGCGCGCTGGCCGGGAAGGCACCCGCGTTCAACGGGCCCGACACGAACTCCCAGAACGGCTCGAAGTCGGTGAACGTGGCCCGCGACGGCTGGTAGTGCTGGGCCGAGGTGTGGTGGACGTCGGCGGTCAGCCACACCGTGCCGGTGATCCTGCGGTGCTTGATGTACCGCAGCAGCTCGGCGATCTGGAGCTCACGCCCGAGCGGGGCGCCCGGGTCGCCCTGCGCGACGGCCTCGATGTTCGTCCTGCCCTCCGTGGCGTCGGGCACGACCAGGCCGAGCGGCATGTCGGAGGCGATCACCTTCCACACCGCCCGCGAGCGCGACAGCTCCCGCTTGAGCCACTCCAACTGCTCCCGGCCGAGGATGCCCTGCGGGTCCACGGTCTGGTCGTCGGGGGAGTTGGCGTTGCGGTACGTACGCATGTCCAGCACGAACACGTCGAGCAGCGGCCCCTGCCGCAGCACCCGGTACACCCGGCCGTCCCGCGCGCCGGGCCGGAGCGTGGAGATCGGGAAGTACTCGCTGAACGCGCGCCGCGCCCGGCCCGCGAGCACGTCGACGCGCTTCTCGGTGTAGCGGGTGTCGGAGTCCAGGATCGTCTGGCCCGGGTACCAGTTGTTGCGCACCTCGTGGTCGTCCCACTGGATGATCGACGGCACCTGGGCGTTGAAGGCCCTGAGATTCTGGTCGAGCAGGTTGTAGCGGAAGTTGCCGCGGAACTCGGCCAGGGTCTCGGCGACCTTGGACTTCTCCTCGGTGGTGATGTTCCGCCAGGTGCTGCCGTCCGGCAGGGCGGCGGTGGCCGCGATCGGACCGTCGGCGTAGATGTTGTCGCCGCTGCACAGGAAGAAGTCCGGGTCGCGCTCGGCCATCGCCCGGTAGATCGTGTAGCCGCCGAAGTCGGGATTGATGCCCCAGCCCTGTCCCGCGAGGTCGCCGGACCACAGGAACCGCACCCCGTCACGGCGTTTGTGGGACACCGTACGGAAGGTGCCGGTGACCGGCTCGCCGGTGCGGCGCGGGTCGTCGGGGTCGGCCAGCAGCACCCGGTAGTGGATCTGCTCGCCCGACGGCAGCCCGCGCAGTCGGGTCGTCCCCGTGAAGTCGGTGTCCGCGCCGAGCAGCGGGCCGTGCCATCTGCGCGGGTTGCGGAACGACTCGGTCGACGACGTCTCCACGATCATCCGGGCCGGGCGGTCCGAACGCACCCACACCAGGCCCGAGTCGGAGGTCACGTCGCCCGTCTGCACACCCCAGCCCGCCCCGGGACGTCCGGACAGGGCGAAGGCCGGCGCGGCCCCGGAGACGGCGGGCAGGGTGAGGGCCGCCGATGCGGCGAGGGAGCCGCGCAGGACGCTGCGGCGGCCGGGGAGCGGACGGTGGGACATGGAGGCGCCTCCAGGGACGGGATCCGGCCGGTGTGCGATGCCACAACTACTGGGGCACCGCAGCGCCCACGCAAACCGCAGGTGAACAACCGACCGCGGGAACAAGAGTCTCGACGTCAGCCGGTTCAGGCTGGGGACGCTCTCGACGGTCGGCCGGTTCGGTGCCGCACGGTCTCGTTCGGTCTCGACGGTCAACCAGTTCAGGCCGGGGACGGTCTCGACGGTCAACCGGTTCAGCCGGCGCCGTCTCGTCAGTCTCGCGCGGCCTCGGCCATCAGCCGCACGCCCTCCCGGATCCGCGTCGGAGGCAGGTGCGCGTATCCCAGGACCAGCCGCACGTCCCCCTGGTCCTCGGGCTCGGCACGCGCGTGGGCGTAGTCCGTCAGGGGCCGCACGGCCACCCCGGCCGCGCCGAGGCGCGCGAGGAGTCGCTCCTGGGGGCCGTACCGGGGCGGGAGCGCGGCGATGACATGCAGCCCGGCCGCGATCCCGGACACCCGTGTGCCGGGGAGGTGTTCGTCCAGCGCGGCGACCAGCGCGTCGCGCCGCTCCCGGTAGGCGCGCTGGCAGCGGCGGAGTTGGCGGTCGTAGTCGCCGCGCTCCACGAACCGGGCGAACAGCGCCTGGTCGACGGTGGGATGGCCGAGGTCCATGGTCCGCTTGCGCTCGACGACCTCCTCGGCCAGCGTCTCCGGTACCAGCAGCCAGCCCAGGCGCAGTCCGGGCGCGAGGGACTTGCTGACCGATCCCGTGTAGGCGACGCGGTCGGGGTCGAGCCCCTGGAGCGCGCCCACGGGGGCCCGGTCGTAGCGGAAGTCGCCGTCGTAGTCGTCCTCCAGCACGATGCCGTCCACGGCACGCGCCCAGTCGAGGAGTTCCGCGCGCCGCCGCGCCGAGTAGGCGATGCCGGTGGGGAACTGGTGGGAGGGGGTGGTGACCACGGCACGCAGGCCCGCGTCGCGCAGCGGCCCGAGCAGGATCCCGTCGTCGTCCAGCGGCACCGGAACGGTGGTGACGCCCGCCGCCGCGTACAGGGCGTCGTGCTGCGGGCTCCCCGGGTCCTCCACGCCGACGCTCGGCAACCCGCGCGCGTGGAGCGCGGATCCGAGCAGTGCCGACGCCTGGGCCACGCCGGAGACGACCACGATCCGCTCCGGGTCGGCGACCACGCCCCGGCGGCGCGTCAGCAGTTCGGCGAGGGCGGCCCGCAGCCGGGGCAGCCCGCGCGGGTCGGGATAGCCGAGGTCCTGGTGCGCCAGCTCCGCCAGCACGCCCCGGTGGGCGGTGACCCAGGCGGTGCGCGGGAACAACGACAGGTCGGGCGTTCCCGCGACGAAGTCCGCGCGGCTGCCCGGAGCACGCGGGGCCAGGTCACGCGCGCGTGGCCGGGCGGCTCGCACGGCACCGCCGACCCAGGTGCCCGCGCCCCGGCCGCTGCGCAGATAGCCCTCGGCCGTGAGCTGTTCGTACGCCTCGGTGACCAGACCGCGCGACACCCCGAGGTCGGCGGCCAGGTCCCGGCTCGACGGCAGCCGCGTGCCCGGCACGAGCCGCCCGGACCGGACCGCCTCCCTGAGCGCCGCCTGGAGGGAACGGCCACGCGTGCGTGCCGGCGCCGAGACGGCGGGCAGCAGCAGCTCCCAGGCGGCCGACCCGAGGGGATCGCCGTGCGGCCGCCGCTCCGGATTGGTCCCCGATGACGTCATGGCACTGGACCTTAAACCGGACCGCCGCGCTTCCTAGCGTCGTCACCATGAACGCCACCACCACGCGCGGCTCCCTCCTCGCCGCGCTCGCCTGCGTCCTCGTCGGCGCGTCCTTCACCGCCAACAGCCTCCTCGGCGACTACCCGTACGCGGGCGGCCAGGCCCTGCGCTACGCCCTCGCCGCGCTGCTGCTGCTCCCCCTGGCCGCGCGGGGCGCCGGGGCACGGCTGCGCGCGCTCGGGCCCCGTCAGTGGGCGCGGCTCGCGCTCCTCGCCGCCGTGGGCATGGTCGGCTTCAACCTCGCCGTCATCGCCGCCGAGCGCACCGCGGAACCGGCCGTCCCCGGGGTCCTCGTGGGCTGCGCGCCCGTGCTGGTGGCCGTCCTCGTCCCGCTGCTGGAGGGACGCCGGCCCCGGCGCCAGGTCCTGCGGGGCGCGCTGCTGGTGGCCCTCGGCGCCTTCGCGGTGCAGGGCTGGGGCCGCACCGACGGCGCGGGCCTCGCCTTCTCGGTGTGCGCGCTGGCCGGTGAGGTCGGCTTCGCTGTCCTGGCCGTACCGGTGCTGCGCCCCCTGGGGCCGCGGCTGCTGTCCGCCACCGTCTGCGCGGTCGCCGCCGTCGAGGCCGCGGCGGCCGGACTGCTTCTGGACGGCACCGCGTGGCTGCGCCGCCCCGACACCGCCGAGGCCGCCGCGCTGCTGTGGCAGGCGGCGGTCGTCACCGTCGTCGGGTTCGTGTGCTGGTACATGGGCATGCAGCGGATCGGCGCGGAGCGCGCCACGCTGTTCTCCGGCCTCATCCCGGTCGCGGCCGCCTGCACCGCGCCCCTCGTCGGCACGGGCTCCTACGGCGCCGCGCAGGTGGTGGGAAGTGCCCTGGTCGGCGCCGGAGTCGCCCTGGGATCCGGGGCGTTGGGACGGCGGAAGGGTTCAGCGGCTGCCGTCGAGGATGACCCGCGCGACCAGGGCCGGGTCGTCGTTCATCGGGCAGTGGCCGCAGCCGGGCAGCCGCACGAGCCGGGCCCGGGGGATGAGCTGCTTGGCCCGCACACCCTGGCGGCGCACGAGCAGCATGTCCCTGGTGCCCCAGGCGACCGTCACCGGCAGCCCCGGGACGTCGTCGCCGAACTGGACCGCGGTACCGGCCCGCAGCGTCTCGTCGAACCCGGTGGCCCGCGCCAGGGCGAGCGTCTCGGCGACCACGGCCTCGGGTGAACGGCGGCCGGGGCGGGCGTAGATGGTGCTCGTGAGCATGGTGCGGCCGGCCGCGCTGCGGGAGAGCCGCTCCACCAGTGGCAGCGGCAGCCGCCGGGCGATGCGCCGCATCGTGAGCAGCACCCCGAACGCGTAGCGCCGCTCGGCCTGCGACCAGAACCCGGCGGGAGACAGCGCGGTGACGGACCGTACGAGCCGCTCGCGGCCGAGCTCCAGGGCCAGCAGGCCGCCGAGGGAGTTGCCCGCCACGTGCGGGCGGTCCAGCTCCAGCGCCTCGCAGAACGCCCCGAACACGGACGTCGTGGTGGCCAGGTCGTACGACAGTCCCTCGGGCAGCCCCGGTGAGGTGCCGAACCCCGGCAGGTCCACGGCGATCACGTCGCGTTCGGTCGCCAGGATGTCCACCACCGGGTCCCAGGCCTGCCGGTGGTGACCTATGCCGTGCAGCAGGAGCAGCGGCTCACCGCGGCCCACGCGCGTGTAGGAGACGGTCACGGGCTGCGGCCCCTCAGCGGAGGGGACTTCGAAGGAGACGGTTTCGGACATGAGGGCTCCTTGACGGCGGCTCACGGGGCTGACGCGACGACGCGCGGCGGACACGTCGTAGACAGCTTGTCAGCAATTGCTACTCGCGGGTAGACCCCTTCGGTGGCCGGGGCGCGCCGCGCCTGATACCGCCTGGACACGAACCGGCGTCTGCGTTGGGATGAAGGCGTGGCCACTGACACCGACACCGACGTGTTCGAAGCACACCGTCCCGTCCTCCTGGGCGTCGCCTACCGCATGCTCGGGCGCGTCACGGACGCCGAGGACGTGGTGCAGGAAGCCTGGCTGCGCTGGTCGGCGGCGGACCGGAGCGAGGTGCGCGAGCCGCGCGCCTATCTGGTCCGCGTCACCACGCGCCTGGCGATCGACCGGCTGCGCCAGGTCAAGGCGCGCGGCGAGACCTACGTCGGACCCTGGCTGCCCGAGCCGTACGCGACCGACTTCGGCGACACCGTCCCCGACACCGCCGAGCAGGCCGTCCTCGCCGACTCCGTCTCCCTCGCGGTCCTGGTCGTCATGGAGTCGCTGTCGCCCCTGGAGCGCGCGGTGTTCGTCCTCCGGGAGGCCTTCGGATACCCCTACGCCGACATCGCCGCCATGCTCGACCGCGCCGAACCCGCCGTACGCCAGCTCGCGGGGCGGGCCCGCCGGCACGTCGACGAACGGCGGCCCCGTTACGACGTCGACCCGGTCCGGCGCCGTGATCTGACGGAGCGTTTCCTCGCCGCGGCGGGCGGCGGCGACCTGGAGGGGCTGATGGCGCTGCTCGCCCCGGACGTACGGCTCGTCGGGGACAGCGGCGGCAAGAGCAAGGCGCCGCTGCGGGTCCTGGAGTCGGCCGACCACGTGGGCCGCTTCATCGTCGGCGTGGCCGGAAAGGGCGTCCCGGACCTCTCCTGGCGCTTCCTGGAGCTCAACGGCGGGCCCGCGGTGCTCGTCCTGTCGGGCGGCAAGCCCGACTCCGTCTTCCAGATGGACGTCCTCGACGGGCGCATCCAGGCCGTCTACATCATCCGCAATCCCGACAAGCTGACCGCCCTGGCCGCCGCCTGAACGCCCCGTCCCCCTTGTGCGGCGGCGCGTCCGCGCGGCAGGCAGGGGATCGCGGATTGGTCTTGACCAAGGGTGGGGGCCGCCCTATGGTCGCAGATAAGTGCAACAACCTTTAATAAACAAGGGCGCTAAAACGCCGCCGGACCACGGCGATTGCGGAGGACAGGGTGGGGACCACGCAGCTCGAAACGGTGCCGGAACCGAAGTACTGGCATCTCAAAACCGTGCTCAGTGAGGCATTGGACTCCGAATTCACCGTGGGCGAGATCCTGCCCAACGAGCGCGACCTCGCCGCCCGTTTCGGCGTCGCCCGCGCCACGCTCCGCCAGGCCCTGGAGCAGCTCGAACTGGAGGGCAGGCTCCAGCGCCGCCGCGGTGTCGGCACGACCGTCGCCCCGCCGCGCGTGGGCGTGGCCGTCGGCACCGAGCAGCACGCCTGGCCCGGCGCGGCCGGCGACGACTGGCAGCCCGTCGACTGCGCCGCCGCGGTGCCGCCGGCCTCCGTCGCGGACGCCCTCGGCACCGACGGCGAGCAGACCGTGCACGTCGTGCGCCGCTCCCGGGTGACCCACGGCCAGCCCGTCGCGGCGGAGCTGCTGTACATCCCCGAGGCGTCGGTGCCGGAGCTGTCCGCCATAGACGCGCCGTCCGGAGCCGCACGCGCGCGTGCCGTACTGCGCGAACTGCAGCGCCTGGAGCTGGAGAGCCGGGAGAACGCCGTCGAGCTCGGCTCGGCCCGCGCGGACGACGCGAAGGAACTGGACCGCCTGCCCGGCGCCCCGGTGCTGGTCGTCACCACCCGCTACCTGGCCGCGGGCCGCACCGCCGCGGTCTCGGTGGCCACCTACCGCGCCGACACCTGCCGGCTGACCTTCGGGGACTCCGGCGCGGTGGAGATCCACGAGAGCCCCGAACGCCGGGCCTCCTGAGCGACACGGCGGTGCCCCGGACCCTCGTCCGGGGCACCGCCGTGCGTGGCCGGACCGCTCAGCGCCGTGCGGTGACCGTGCCCTCCACGGCGAACAACTGCTCCTCCACGTGGTCGAGGGCCAGGCGCAGCGCGCCCGTCGCCACGGCCGCCTCCCCGAGGAGCGACAGGGCCACCTTCGGCGGACGCAGACAGTAGCGGGACAACTCCCGCCGCAGCGGCTCCAGTACGCCGTCCAGGCCGGCCGCCCAGCCGCCCACCACGACGAGTTCGGGGTCGAGGGCCAGGACGAGCGCCGCCACGTCGTGCACCAGCCGCTGGATGAAGCGGTCCACGGCGGCCCGCGCCCGCTGGTCCCCCTCCCGCGCCTGTGCGAAGACCTCGGCGACGGCCTGCTCGTCGAGCGGGTGCAGGGGCTGGTCGGTGGTCGACAGCAGCGTCTCCGGGGTGACCTCGCGGCCCAGCAGATGCAGCGCGCCGATCTCCCCGGCCGCCCCGCCGTACCCCCGGTGCAGCCGCCCGCCGATCAGCGAACCGGCCCCCGGGCTCAGCCCGGCCAGCACGAACACCATGTCGTCGGACTCGGTCGCGGAGCCCTTCCAGTGCTCGGCGACCGCGGCCGCGTTGGCGTCGTTCTCGACCAGCACCGGGCACTTGAAGGAACGGCTGAGCCGCTCGCCCAGCCGCAGCCCCGTCCACTCGGGCAGCGCCGCGCACAGCCGTATGGTGCCGTCCGCCTCCACGATGCCCGGCGAGGCGACCCCCACCGCCCACAGGGAGTCGCGCGCGACCCCGGCCCGGCGCAGCAGGTCGGCGACCGCGGTGCGCAGCCGCTCCAGGCGTTCGTCGGCGGAGGCCGTCTCGTCGACGTCCTTGGAGACGGCGCCCATGACCCGGCCGTCGAGGTCGGACAGCAGCGCGGCGACCCGGTGCGGCCCGATGTCGAGGCCCAGCAGGTGCCCGGCCTCGGCCCGGAACCGGAACCGCCGCGCGGGCCGCCCCTGTCGTCGGGCGACGCTCTCGTCCGCCGCCTTCTCGACCACCAGGCCGCCCTCGATGAGCCCTTCGACGACCCCCTCGACCGTCGGCCGGGACAGCCCCGTCACGCGGGTGATCTCGGTCAGCGTCGCGCAGTCCGTGGCACGCAGCGCGTGCAGCACCACCGCGGAATTGATCCTTCGCAGGAGCGAGGGGTCCCCGCCGGTCAGTCGCCCCAACGTCCGTCCTCCCAGCTCGTGCGCGTGTTGGGCGGATCGTACTCGGCGGGACGCCCTGCGGGCAGTCCGGGTTCGCACAGACGGGCCCGCGCCCGGTCGGGACGCCCGGTTCATCCCGGCGCCACGAACCCCGACTCGTACGCCGCGATCACCGCCTGGGTGCGATCGCGCGCCCCGAGCTTCGCCAGCACGGCGCTGACGTGCGACTTCACGGTCTCGGTGCCGACGACCAACCGCGCGGCGATCTCCGCGTTGGACAGACCGCGCGCCATCAGCCGCAGCACCTCTTCCTCCCGCTCGGTGAGTCGGGCCCGCTCCAGCACGGCCCGGGCCGCAAGGTTGCCGCCCTCGTCGCCGTACCGGGCGGCGAGCTGCCGGACCGAGGCGGGGAACAGCAGGGACTCGCCCTCGGCGACCAGCCGCACCGCGTGCACGATCTCGGCCGGCCGGGCCCGCTTCAGCAGGAACCCGTCGGCGCCGGCCCGCAGCGCCTCGTAGACGTACTCGTCGTTCTCGAACGTCGTCACCACCAGGATCTTCGGCGGCTCCTCGACCGTGCGCAGCACCGCGCGCGTGGCCTCGATGCCGTCCAGCAGGGGCATCCGTACGTCCATGGCGACCACGTCGGGCCGCAGGCGCCGCACGAGGGGGATCACCGCCGCCCCGTCGGCCGCCTCGCCCACCACCTCGATGTCGGGCTGCGCCTCCAGCACCGCCCGCAGTCCGGCGCGTACGAGGGGTTCGTCGTCGACGAGGAGAACGGTGACGGGCATCCGGCCAGCGTAGATCAGCGCAGCGGCAGCTCGGCATGCACCTGCCAGTCACCGCCGTCGGGTCCGGTGTGCGCGCGGCCGCCGAGCAGGGCCGCCCGCTCGCGTATGCCGCGCAGCCCGCTGCCCCGCCCGGGGCCGGGTGCCCCGGCCGTCAGCGGGTTGCGGACCTCCAGCGCGAGGGCATCGCGCGTGACGTCGACGCGGACCCGCACCGGGACGGCCCCCGCGTGCCGCAGCACGTTGGTCAGCGCCTCCTGGAGGATGCGGTAGCCCTCGCGGGAGACCGGCCCCGGCACGGTGTCCACCGGCCCGGACAGCTCGGCGTCCACCTTGGCCCCGGACGCCCGCGCGGACTCCAGCAGCCGGTCGGCGTCCGTCAGCGTCGGACGGCTGCTCACCGGCCGCTCGGACTCGCGCAGGATGCCGAGGACGCGCTCCAGGTCCTCCAGCGCGGCCCGGCCCGTCTCCTCGATGGCGTCCAGCGCGCGGTCCGTGAAGGCCGGATCGCCGGCCGCCCGCGCGGCGCCCGCCTGGACGACGGCCACGGTCAGCGCGTGCCCGATGGAGTCGTGCAACTCACGCGCGATACGGGTGCGCTCCAGGAGCTGCTCGGTGCGCTCCTCCAGGGCGGCCAGGCGCTCGGCGGGGGAGGGGCCCAGCAGCCGCAGCGCGAGCGCGGTCACCAGCCGGCCCGAGACGACCACGATCGCCGCCAGCGCGGCCAGCGACAGGGGCGCGAGCAGGACGTGCCACCACCGGTGGCCGTCGAGGAGGAGCAGCGCCCCCTCGTCGACGTCCCGCCCGAAGGCCGACGCCACCAGGTCCACCGAGGTGACGAGCAGGTGCACGCTGAGCAGCGCCGTCGTGATGCCGAGCAGCAGCCGCGCCTCCAGCCACAGCACCAGCCGGCCCCGGTCGCTCCAGGACACCGAGGGCGCGACGACGATGTCGGTGCTCTCGCTGTTGTGCCGGTGACCGGTCAGCAGCAGCCTCGCCTGGAGCCCCTCCACGGTCCGCATCGCGGGCACCAGGCCGGCGGGCGCGAGCGTCACGGCCGCCACCGCCCAGGTCCACCACGCCTCCTCGACGAACAGCCACATGGCCGGCCACACGACGGCGATGAACAGATGCAGCCATCGTGTGTACGTCACCGCCCGTTTGAACGGGCGCAGCAGGCGGACCATCCGGCCATCGTGCCAGCCACCACCGACAACGGGCCTCCCCCGCCCGGGGGAGACGATCTCCCCGCGCGGGGGAGGCCCCGCCCCCGCGGCAGAGCCGAGGCTGGGGCCATGACCAGCATCGAAGTCCAGTCGCTCACCAAGGAGTTCGGCACCCGACGAGCCGTGGACGACCTCACCTTCCGTGTCCTGCCCGGCCGGGTCACCGGCTTCCTCGGCCCCAACGGCGCCGGCAAGTCCACCACCATGCGGCTCGTCCTCGGCCTCGACCGCCCGACCTCCGGGACGGCCACCATCGGCGGCCGCGCCTACGCAGGGCTCGACGAACCCCTGCGGCACGTGGGCGCCCTGCTCGACGCCCAGGCCGCGCACGGCTCCCGCACCGGCCGCGACCACCTGCGCGTCCTCGCGGCGAGCAACCGCGTCCCCGACCGCCGGGTCGACGAGCTGCTGGAACGGACGGGGCTCGCCGCGGTCGCCCGGCGCCGGGTGCGGACCTACTCCCTGGGCATGCGGCAGCGGCTCGGCATCGCCGCCGCCCTGCTCGGCGACCCCGGCGTGGTGATGCTGGACGAGCCCTCGAACGGCCTCGACCCCGAAGGCATCATCTGGATCCGCGCGTTGCTGCGGGGGCTGGCCGCGGAGGGGCGCACGGTCCTCGTCTCCAGCCACCTCATGAACGAGACCGCGTCCTTCGCCGACCATCTCGTCGTCCTGGGCCGGGGCCGCCTCCTCGCCGACACCCCGATGCGGGAGTTCATCCACGCGCGCGTGCGGCCCGGCGTCCGCGTCCGCACGACCGACCCGACCGCGCTCGGGAACGCCCTCGCCCGGCACGGTCATGACGCCGTGGAGCACGAGGACGGGCACTGGACCGTACGGCACGCACGCGTGGACGAGATCGGCGTCCTCGCCTCCGCCGCCGGCGCCCCCCTCCTCGAACTGACCACGGAGAAGGCCACCTTGGAGCAGGCCTACCTCGACCTCACCTCCGCCGAGACCGAGTTCACCGCACAGTCCCAGGAGGCCTGACATGCACTTCACGCCCGTACTCCGCTCCGAGTGGCTGAAGATCCGTACGCTGCGCTCCCTCCTCGGCGCGCTGCTCGCCCTGTTCGCGGCGACCACCGCGTTCTCCGCGATCGCCGGGGTCTCCGAGACCTCCGACCCCGAGTTCGACCCGCTGTTCATGGCGCTGTCCGGGGTCGCGCCGGGCCAGATCGCGGCCATCTCCTTCGGCGCCATGGCGGTGTCCTCGGAGTTCCACGGGGGTGGGCTCCGGCTGTCGCTGGCCGCGGTGCCGCGGCGCGGGCGGTGGTTCGCGGCCAAGGCGACGGCCATCGCGGTCCCCACCCTCGTGGTCGGACTGGTGACCGCCCTCGCCGCCCTTCTCGCGGCCCGTGCCGGACTCGGCGGGGCGGCGAGCGGCCTCAGCACCGGCGAACAGGCCCGCGGTGTCGGCGGCTGCGCCCTCTACCTCACCCTGATGGCACTGCTGGCGGCCGGTCTCGCGGCGGTGCTGCGCAGCGGGGTGGCGGCACTCTCGCTGCTCATCCCGTTCGTCCTGGTCGTCTCGTTCGTGATCGGCGACGTGGCCGGCGGCGTCACCGACTTCATGCCGGACCGGGCGGGACAGATCGTCCTGTACGAGACGCACGACGGGCCCCTGGGGCCGTGGACCGGCCTCGCGGTGACCGCAGCCTGGACGGCCGCCGCCCTGGTCGCGGGGGCCTGGAGCGTGCGACACCGGGACGCCTGAACCCCGTATCGCCTGACGCCCCGCCAAATGTCAGTGGCGGCCGGTTTACTGGATCACATGGACAGTGCGAAGTACCTCGCCGCGATCGAATCGCTGTGCGCCCGCGACCTGAGCGCGGCGGACGGCGAGCCGGTCCCCTACGGGGCGGGACCCGGTTACCGCATCGAGTCGTTAGAGGTGAGCCACGGGACGCGGACCGGTGACGCGACGCTGCGCATGGCGGCCGTGGCGGACTTCTACGCCCTGCGGAGCTCCATAGCGCAGCAGTTGGACGACCGCTGGGGCAGGCAGCAGCCGCTCTGGGGGATGGGCACGCTCCGGGTGCACGGCGAGCGAGGCGACGACATCCCCGAACCCTGGGCCACGGCGAGTTCCGTGGCGGACGACCTGGACCTGTGGCAGCTCCCGGGCTCGGACCGCTGGATAGCCCTCGGCGTCGGCTACCGGGACGAGACCGACGAGGTCCATGTCCTCGCCGTGGCCTCGGACATCGACCCGGTCTGACCCGCTAGTCCCGCTCCGCCGCCACCCGCAGCCGGGCGAACTCCTCCGCCATGGTCGCCGCGGTCCAGTGCGCGTTGAGACCGCTCGGATTGGGCAGCACCCACACGCGCGCCCCCCCGATCGTCCGCTCCTGCGGCCCGACCTTCGCCTTCTTGTCGTCGAAGGCCGCCCGGTAGGCGGTGACCCCCACCACGGCCAGCCGGCGGGGCCCGAGCCGCGCCACCTTCTCCGCCAGCAGCCGCCCGCCCTCGCGGTACTCCTCGGCGGTCAGCTCGTCCGCCCGCGCCGTCGCCCGGGCCACGACATTGGTGATCCCGAGCCCGTACGACAGCAACTCCTGCTGCTCCGACGGCTTGAGCAGCCTCGGTGTGAAGCCGGACAGATGCAGTACCGGCCAGAACCGGTTGCCCGGCCGGGCGAAGTGATGGCCCGTCGCGGCCGTCATCAGCCCGGGGTTGATACCGCAGAACAGCACATGGAGACCGTCCGCGACCACGTCCGGCACCAGCCGGTCGCGGGCGGCCTCCAGCTCCTCGGGGGTGAAGCGCGTCATCGCGTGCGGAGGGTCACAGGATCGCCCCGGGCGAGTAGCCCGCGGCCGCCGGGTGCTGCTTGACGATCTCCTCGATGCGGCCCACGACGGCGGCGACCTGGTCGGCGGCGGCGCCCGTGAAGGACAGCTTGTCGGCCATCAGCGCGTCGAGCTGCGCCCGGTCGAGCGGGATGCGCTCGTCGGCGGCCAGCTTGTCGAGGAGTTCGTTGCGCTCGGCGCCCTGCTCGCGCATCGCGAGGGCCGAGGCGACGGCGTTCTCCTTGATCGCCTCGTGCGCCACCTCACGGCCGACGCCCGCGCGCACCGCGCCCATCAGCACCTTGGTGGTGGCGAGGAACGGCAGGTAGCGGTCCAGCTCGCGCGCGACCACGGCCGGGAAGGCACCGAACTCGTCGAGCACGGTGAGGAAGGTCTCCAGGAGGCCGTCGAGCGCGAAGAACGCGTCCGGCAGCGCGACCCGGCGCACCACCGAGCAGGACACGTCGCCCTCGTTCCACTGGTCGCCCGCCAGCTCGCCGGTCATCGAGGCGTAGCCGCGCAGGATCACCATCAGGCCGTTGACGCGCTCGCAGGAGCGGGTGTTCATCTTGTGCGGCATCGCCGAGGAGCCGACCTGGCCCGGCTTGAAGCCCTCGGTCACCAGCTCGTGCCCGGCCATCAGGCGGATCGTCTTCGCCAGCGAGGAGGGGGCCGCCGCCACCTGCACCAGCGCGGTGACGACCTCGTAGTCCAGGGAGCGCGGGTAGACCTGGCCGACCGAGGTGAAGGCCTGCGAGAAGCCCAGGTGACCGGCGATCCGCTGCTCCAGCTCCGCCAGCTTCGACGCGTCCCCGCCCAGCAGGTCCAGCATGTCCTGCGCGGTGCCGACCGGGCCCTTGATGCCGCGCAGCGGGTAGCGGGCGAGGAGCTCCTCGACCCGGCCGTACGCCACCAGCAGCTCGTCCGCGGCGGTCGCGAAGCGCTTGCCGAGGGTGGTGGCCTGCGCGGCCACGTTGTGGGAGCGGCCGGCCATGACCAGCTCGCCGTACTCGCCGGCCAGCTTGCCGAGGCGGGCCAGGACGGCCACACCGCGGTCGCGGATCAGCTCCAGGGAGAGCCGGATCTGGAGCTGCTCGACGTTCTCCGTCAGGTCCCGGGAGGTCATGCCCTTGTGGACCTGCTCGTGCCCGGCGAGGTCGTTGAACTCCTCGATCCGCGCCTTCACGTCGTGCCGCGTGACCTTCTCGCGCTCGGCGATGGAGGCCAGGTCGACGGTGTCGAGGACCCGCTCGTAGTCGGCGAGGGCCTGCTCCGGGACCTCGATCCCGAGGTCCTTCTGGGCCCGCAGCACGGCGAGCCAGAGCTGACGCTCGAGCCTCACCTTCTGCTCGGGCGACCAGAGCGTGGCGAGCTCGGCGGAGGCGTAGCGTCCGGCGAGGACGTTGGGGATGCGGGGCTTGGCGGGAGCGGAAGTCACGTGTACGGATTCTACTGGCGATTCGTGCAGGCCAGCGCCGGGGTGCCGTTCGTCGGAACCTACGAGAGCTCCTCCGCGAGCTCCGCGAGGACCTCGGCGTGGCACGGTTCGGGCGCGCACCAGCAGGCCAGGGCCTTGCCGCGCAGGCCCGGCAGCAGGGCGAGCAGATCCGGCCGCCCCAGCAGATGCGCCCGGTACTTCGCCATCACCTCGGCCCGGGTGCCGTCCCGGCGGCGCGTGGGGGTGTCGTAGGCGAAGGGGTTGTACAGCGGGTGCTTCGGCAGGTCCCAGCCGCCCATCGTCCAGCGGCGGCCGACGTAGACGAGGTCGGCGGGCGCGTGTTCGAGGCGGGGGCCGTACTCGTGGATACGGCCCCGGACGTTGACCACGCGCGTGTGCACGGTTTTCTCAGTGCTCGTAGGGCAGCAGGTCGGGCCGCTTCGGCGGCAGGCCGTCACCGGAGGAACGGCCCGTCAGCCGGCGGCCGATCCACGGGAGCAGGTGCTGCCGGGCGAAGCGGGCGTCGGCGATGCGCCGCGCGACCCACCGCGGGGGGACCGTCGCCGGGACCGGCGTACGCCACTCGGTGTCCTCGGGGTCGTAGCCGAGGGTCTGCCACACGGCCTCGGCGACGCGGCGGTGGCCCTCGGCCGTCAGGTGCAGCCGGTCCACGTCCCACAGGCGCGGGTCGGAGAGGGAAGGGGCGCCGTACAGGTCGACGACCACCGCGCCGTGCCGTGCGCCGAGCTCGTCGACGACCGTGAACAGCTCCTCCATGCGCGGCCGGAAGCGCTCCAGGACCGGGCCCTGGCGGCCGGGGCTGCGCATCAGGACGAGCTGCTTGCAGGACGGGGCCAGCCGCTCCACGGCCTCCGTGAGCAGGTCGCGCACCCGGACCATGTCGCATTTGGGCCGCAGGGTGTCGTTGAGCCCGCCCACCAGCGTGATCACGTCCGCCTGCATCGCCGCCGCCACGTCGACCTGCTCGTCGACGATCTGCTGGATCAGCTTGCCGCGCACGGCGAGGTTGGCGTACCGGAAGCCGGGTGTCACGGCGGCCATCCGGCCGGCGAGGAGGTCGGCCCAGCCCCGGTAGGAACCGTCCGGGAGCAGGTCCGACATGCCCTCGGTGAAGGAGTCGCCGACCGCGACCAGGCTGGAGTAAGTGGGATTCGTCTGCATGGCGGAAGAAATGGTAACGCGCTCACATACTTACCGGTCGGTGGGTTCGGATGTGCTCACACCTGCCGTCCGAACAGCTCCCGCAGCACGTCCTCCATCGTGACCAGACCGGCCAGCCGGCCGTCCGCGCCGAGCACCGCGGCCAGGTGTGTCCGGCTGCGCCGCATCGCCGTCATCACGTCGTCCAGCGGTGTGCTCTCCCGGATCCGTGCGATCGGGCGCATGTCCCGCACCGGGAACGGCAGATCCCGCGGGGAGGCGTCCAGTGCGTCCTTGACGTGCAGGTAGCCGACGATCCGGCGGCCCTCGTCCACCACCGGGAACCGGGAGAACCCCGTCTCGTTCGACAGCGCCTCCAACTGCTCCGGGGTGACGCCCACGCGCGCGTAGACCACGCCCTCCAGGGGCAGCACCACGTCCCGTACGGGACGCCGGCCGAGTTCCAGCGCGTCGTGCAGCCGCTCCCGCGCGCGTTCGTCGATCAGGCCCGCCTCGCCGGAGTCCCGCACGATCCGGGCCAGCTCGGCGTCCGAGAAGGTGGCCGTGACCTCGTCCTTGGTCTCCACGCGAAGCAGCTTCAGCAGGGCGTTCGCGAAGGCGTTGACCGTGAAGATCACCGGGCGCAGTCCGCGCGCCAGCGCGACCAGCGGCGGCCCCAGCAGCAGCGCGCTGCGCACCGGCTCCGCGAGCGCGATGTTCTTCGGCACCATCTCGCCGAGCAGCATGTGCAGATAGGTCGCCAGGGCCAGCGCGATCACGAAGGACACCGCGTGCCCGGCGCCCTCCGGCACCCCCACCGCGTGGAACACCGGCTCCAGCAGATGCGCGATCGCCGGCTCCGCGACCACACCCAGGACCAGCGTGCACAGCGTGATCCCGAGCTGCGCGGCCGCCAGCAGCGCGGAGACGTGCTCCAACCCCCACAGCACGGCCTTCGCCCGCCGGTCGCCCTGCTCGGCGTACGGCTCGATCTGACTGCGCCGCACCGAGATCAACGCGAACTCGGCCCCCACGAAGAACGCGTTCAGCACGAGCGTCGCGAGCCCGATCAACAACTGGACGACGGTCATCGCAAGCTCCTCCGTACGCGTGCGGGCCGGCCGACGGGCCTGATCCGGGCTTCGTTGCGGGGCGGCCGGGCGGTGCTTCGGGTGCCGGTTTGCCAGTACGGCGGCCGGAGCGTAGCCGTGGCGGAGCCCTCGCCCGGGGGCGCTTGGACGGCCGGGGTCGTCTCTCGCGTTGCCGGGCCGGGGGTCGCGGGGAGGGGCTGCCGCGCCCTGCCGCCCGGTCGGGGTTCATCGCGGGGCGGGCGGGCGGTGCATCCGGACGGGATCTCCTGGCGCGGCGACTGGTCCGTGCCCGCGGGCGTCAGGACGGCCGGCATGGTCCGGGTCGTCTCTCGCGATGCCGGGCCGGCGGTCACGGGGAGGGGCTGCCGAGCCCTGCTGCACGGTCGGGGTTCATCGCGGGGCGGGCGGGCGGTGCATCCGGACGGGATCTCCTGGCGCGGCGACCGGGCCGCGCCCGGCGGCGCCAGGACGGCCGGTATGGTCCGGGGCGCCCTTCGCGTTGCCGGGCCGGCGGTCGCCGCGAGGGGCTGCCGCCGCCCGGGCGGCTGCGCGCCGCTGCCTGGCCGGGTTGCCTCGCGGGGCGGCCGTACCGCGGATCGGGCTCGGGTCTCCCGGTGCGGTGACCGGACGGCAACCGCCGCGCGGATCGCTTCGGCGGGTGCCTGTACGGCAGTCGCCGCGCGAGCCGCAGGTCCCTCGACGGCACCCACCCTGCATGTCCCCTCCGGTGGCGGCACATCGTGAGCCCCCTCCGACCCCCACTGAACCGAAGTCATGAGCTCACCCCTTCCCCGTCCCCGGCCAGGGGTGCGTGGAGGAGGAGGCGGGCGGCTCTGCGGCCCTGGGCGTCGGTGACGTCCAGTTGCCAGCCGGCGACACGGACCGAGTCGCCGGTGGCCGGGATCCTGCCGAGTTCCGTCGCCAGGAGGCCGGCCAGGGTCTCGTAGGGGCCCTCGGGGGCCCGCAGCCCCACGCGGGCGAGCTGGTCCATGCGGGCCGAACCGTCGGCACGGAAGAGCTCCCTGCCCTCGTCGTCGGTGCCCGCGGGGGCGAGGTCGGGCGTCTCGTGCGGGTCGTGCTCGTCGCGCACCTCGCCGACGACCTCCTCGACGATGTCCTCCAGCGTGGCCACGCCCGCCGTACCGCCGTACTCGTCGATGACGACCGCCATCGTGCGCTTGCCGGAGAGCCGGTCCAGGAGCCGGTCCACGGTGAGGGACTCGGGCACCAGCAGCGGCTCCCGCAGCAGCTCGGCGACCGAGGCGCGGGGCCGGCGCTCGGCGGGCACCGCCAGGACGTCCTTGATGTGCGCGATGCCGACGACCGAGTCGAGGCTCCCCCGGTAGACGGGGAACCGGGACAGCCCCGTCGCGCGCGTCGCGTTCGCCACGTCCTCGCAGGTCGCCTGGACGTCCAGGGCGATGACCTGCACGCGCGGGGTCATGACGTTCTCCGCGGTCAGGTCCGCGAGGTTGAGCGTGCGGACGAACAGCTCGGCGGTGTCCGCCTCCAGCGCGCCCGCCCGCGCGGAGTGCCGGGCCAGCGCCGCCAGCTCCTGCGGGCCCCGCGCGGAGGCCAGCTCCTCGGCGGGCTCCAGGCCGAAGCGGCGCACCACCCGGTTGGCCGTGTTGTTGAGGTGGGTGATGAAGGGCCGGAAGGCAGCGCTGAACCAGCTCTGCGCGGTGCCCACCCGCTTGGCCATGGCCAGCGGCGAGGAGATCGCCCAGTTCTTGGGCACCAGCTCGCCGACCACCATCAGGAAGACGGTCGACAGCGCGGTCCCCAGCACCAGCGCCAGCGACCGGGACGTGGACGGCGAGACCCCCAGCGACTCCAGCGGCCCCGCGATCAGCGCCGCGATCGACGGTTCGGCGAGCATGCCGACGACCAGGTTGGTGACGGTGATCCCGAGCTGCGCCCCGGAAAGCTGGAACGTCAGACTCCGTACGGCTTTCAGGGCGCCGGACGCACCCCGCTCGCCGCGCTCCGCCGCCCGCTCCAACTCTCCGCGCTCGACCGTGGTCAGCGAGAACTCCGCCGCCACGAAGGCACCGCAGGCCAGCGAGAGCAGGATCGCCACCAGCAGGAGGAGCACTTCGGTCATCGGGTCACCTCCGTCCCATGATCGGACAGGGTCCCCAGGATCGCCCGTCCTACCCGGCGAAGGGCTTCACCCAACGCCGCCACTTCTCCTCGGGCGCGTACCCCGCCGCGCGCCATGCGTGCTGTGCCGTCTCGTTGCGCACCAGCACCATCGCGTCCCCGCGCCGCCCGCCGAGCCGTACGAACCGCTCCTCCGCGGCCGTGAGCAGGGCCGCCCCGATGCCCCGCCGGCGGCGCTCCGGGTGCACCGCGAGCCGGTACAGATGGCACCGCCAGCCGTCGAAGCCCGCGATCACCGTGCCGACGAGTTCACCGTCGAGCTCGGCGAGGATCAGCGCCTCCGGGTCCCGTGTGACCAGCCGCTCCACGCCGTCCCGGTCGTCGCTGATGCTCGTGCCCTCGGCGGACCGCTTCCAGAAGGCCAGCACGGTGTCGAGGTCGTCGGGCGTCGCGGCCCGTATCCGCAGGTCGGTCATACGACGATCCCATCACGCCCGACAGTCCGGCACCCGGAGTTCCAGCATCCGGACGGCTACCGGCCGCGCAGCTCCGCCAGCACCGGTGCGAACGCCTCCATGGACGCCTCCAGCACCGCCAGGTAGGTGAAGCCGTACCGCTCGCGCTGCGCCAGCACCTGCGCGACGATCTCCTCGACCGTGCCGATCAGCATGATGGGCAGGTCCAGGGCCTGCTGGAGGGTCAGGTCCGGCAGTCGGTGCAGGAACGGCGTGGCGACGGCCTCGCGGTCGTCGGTGACCACGACCGTCTGGACGAGCAGGTTCAGTTCGGCCGGTTCCTTGCGCCCCTCGGCCAGCCGCCGGTAGCGCGCGACCCGTTCGTCGAGCTGCTCGGCGGTGGTCGGGATCAGCTTGCCGTTCGTGTCGCCCGGCACCAGGATCGCCCCGGTGAAGGCCGCGATGTCGGCGTGCTCGGCGGACAGTTCGAGCATCCGGTTGCCGATGCCGCCGATCAGCAGGGGCACCCGGGGCCGCTGCACGGGCTGCGGCACATGGTCCGGCGAGGACAGCAGCCGCTCCAACTCCTCGACCGTGCGCCGCAGATGGTCCACCCGCTCGCCCGGCGAACCGAAGGGCAGCCCCGCCCCGTCGTGCTCCGACTGCACATAGCCGGTGCCCAGGCCGAGTTCGAGGCGGCCGCCGGTCAGCGCGTCCACCGTGGCCACCTCGCGGGCGAGCAGCGCCGGGTTCCAGAAGCCCGCGTTGAGGACGAACGTCCCGAGCCGCGGCCGCTCGGTGACCTCCGCCGCCGCGACCAGCGCCGGGAACGGCGCGATCTTGCCGAGATGGTCGGGGACCAGGATCACGTCGTACCCGAGTTCCTCGGCCCGGCGGCACTTGGCGCGCCAGTCGGCGTCGGTGGCGGCCGCGGTCAGATTGACGGCGAAGCGGAAGGTGCGGGGCATGAACTCTCCTCAGCAGCAAGCGACTTGAGTTGTCTGCCCCGCGATTGCATCACTCGTGCGCGATCGCCGCCAGTACGTTCATGCGCGAGGCGCGCAAGGCCGGCAGCAGGGCCGCCACGATGCCCACCACGGCCGAGCCCACGACGACGGCCACGATCGTGCCCCAGGGGATCGCCAGCGCGTTCATGCCCTGGAGCGCCAGCACCTGCTGGGTGCACACCCCCCACACCAGCCCGAGCGCGAGCCCGAGGACCGCGCCGAACACGGCGATGACCACCGACTCCAGCCGGATCATCCGGCGCAGTTGCCGCCGGGCGAGCCCGATGGCGCGCAGCAGCCCGATCTCCCGGGTGCGCTCCACGACCGACAGGGCGAGGGTGTTGACCACGCCGAGCACCGCGATGACGATCGCGAGCCCGAGGAGCGCGTACACGAGGTAGAGCAGGACGGCGATCTGGTCGTGGACCAGGTCCTTGTAGTCGGCGAGGTCGCGCACCTGGACCTGCGGATACGGGTCGAGCGTCTTCTCCAGCCCCGCGCGCAGCCGGTCGGCACCGGTGCCGGGGGCCGTGTTGACGTACAGCGCGGAGTCCTGGCCGCCCGGCGCGAACCGCTCCAGCGTGCCCAGCCCGAAGTAGAGACCCCCCTGTGTCCCGAACCCGTCCGCCGAGTCCTGGTCGGTGAGCGCGCCCACGGTCAGTTCGGTCCTGCGCCCGCCCTGGAACTCGACGGGCACCCTGCTGCCCACCCTCACACCGTGGTCGCGCGCGAAGTCCATGTCCATGCCCAGGTGCCCGGAGGCGAGCGCGGCAGCGGTGTCCCCTCGCGCGTAGGTGATGTGGGCGACCTCGTCGAGCCGCGGGTCGTACCCGGCGGCGGTGGTCTCGACCCGCTTGCCGTCCGGCAGCCGTACGGCGACGGGCGCGAACCGCGACCGTACGACGAGCCCGGCGCCCTCGGTGCCGCGGACCGTGTCCGTGACCTCCTGCGGGAACGGCAGGAAGTTGCCGTTCTGGACGACGAAGTCGGCGCCCAGGGTCTTGTCGATCTGGTCGTCGAAGGACTTGGACATGGAGGCGCTGGCCACGGACATCCCGCCGACCAGGGCGAGACCGACCATCAGGGCGGCCGCGGTGGCACCCGTGCGGCGGGGGTTGCGCAGGGCGTTGCGCTGGCTCATCCGCCCGACGGGGCCGAAGAGGGCGGGGAAGGCGCCGCCCAGCACCCGGATCACCGGCCGCACCAGCAGCGGGCCCGCGACGACGGTGGCGAGGAGCGTCAGGACGACGCCCAGACCGAGGAGGGAGGCCGCGGAGGCCGTCCTCGACGCGAGCGCGCAGCCGACGAGCGCGGCCGCGCCCGCCGCGCCGACCAGGCCGCCCACGATCGCGCGGACCCGGAGCGGCCGTCCGGTCCCGGCGATCTCGGCGTCCGCGAGGGCCGCCATGGGGGAGACGTCCGCCGCGCGCCGGGCCGGGAGGTAGGCCGCGACGAAGGTGACGCCCACGCCGACGACGTACGCGGCCACGGGGGTGCCCCAGCCGATGACCATCTCGCCGGTGCGGATGTTCATGCCGAAGGCGTTCATGAGCGCGATGAGCCCGACGGCGAGGCCGATGCCCGTGCCGAGTCCGACCGTGGAGCCGACCAGGCCGAGCAGGGTGGCCTCGGTGAGCACCGAGCGGCGGACCTGGCGCCGGTCCGCGCCGAGCGCGCGCAACAGGCCCAGTTCCCGGGTGCGTTGGGCGATCAGCATGGAGAAGGTGTTGACGATCAGGAAGATGCCGACCAGGACGGCGATGCCCGCGAAGCCGAGCATGACGTACTTGATGACGTCGAGGAATCCGCCCAGTTGGTCGAGGTCCGACTTCGCCTGTTCGTCGGCGGTCCGGTACTCGTAGGTGCCCGTGCCGAGCGCGGCGGCCACCCGCTGCTTGAGCTGGTCGTTGCCGACGCCCTCGGCGGCGTCGACCGAGATGCTGGTGGCGGCCTCGGCGGAGCCGAGCAGCTTGGCCTGCGCGGTCGGCGGGTCGAGGTAGACCAGGGTGGCGCCGGGGTTGGTGGTGGTGAAGGTGACGATGCCGACGATCCGCACCTTGAACGAGCCCGGCGCCGCGATGACGGTGAGCGGGTCGCCGATGCGCAGGTTCCTGCGGTCGGCGGTCTCGGAGTCGATCAGGGCCTCGGCCGGGCCGTGCGGGGCGTGGCCGGAGGTGAGCTCCACGGGGCTGCGCGAGGTCGGGTTCCAGTCGGTGCCGATGGTGGGGGCGCCGGTGGTGGAGCCCACCGACTCGTTCTCTGCGTCGGCGACGGTGATCCCGTCCTCCTCGGCGTCGAAGCGGGCGGCGCCGACCCCGTCGACGCGGGCGACCCGGTCCGCGAGCGCGGCCGGCAGGGTGGCCGTCGTGCCGGACGGGATGGCCTCGCTCAGGTCCTCCTTGGGGCTGATCGTGAGGTCCGGCGCGGTGGTGGCGAAGAGCCGGTCGAAGGTGCGGTTCAGGGTGTCGGAGAAGATCAGGCTGCCCGAGACGAAGGCCACGGACAGGACCACGGCCAGCGCGGAGAGCAGCAGCCGTCCCTTGTGGGCGAGGAAGCTGCGCAGCGTCGCCTTCAGCACGGGGTCATCCCTCGCCGGGGTCGTCGCCGGACGGTCCGCGCAGCACGTCGAACCGCTTCATGCGCTCCAGCACGGCCTCCGCGGTGGGCCGCTCCATGCTGTCCACGATCCGTCCGTCGCCGAGGAAGAGCACCAGGTCGGAGTGGGCGGCGGCACCGGGGTCGTGGGTGACCATGACGACGGTCTGCCCGAGCTGGTCCACGGCCTCGCGCAGGAAGCCGAGGACCTCCAGACCGGCCCGGGAGTCGAGGTTGCCGGTCGGCTCGTCCGCGAAGATCAGCTCCGGCCGGGAGGCGAGCGCGCGGGCGCAGGCGACGCGCTGCTGCTGACCGCCGGAGAGCTGCGAGGGCCGGTGCTTGAGGCGGTCCCGCAGGCCCAGGGTGTCGATGACCTGGTCCAGCCACTTCTCGTCGGGCTTCTTGCCCGCGATGTCCATGGGCAGGGTGATGTTCTCGGCCGCGTTCAGCGTCGGGATCAGGTTGAAGGACTGGAACATGAACCCGATCCGGTCCCGGCGCAGCCGGGTCAGCTCGCGCTCCTTGAGCCCGGTGATCTCGGTGCCGCCGAGCCAGACCTGGCCGGCCGAGACGGTGTCGAGCCCGGCGAGGCAGTGCATCAGGGTGGACTTCCCGGAGCCCGAGGGCCCCATGACCGCGGTGAAGCGGCCCCGCGCGATGTCCACGTCCACCGAGTCCAGGGCGAGCACGGCCGTCTCGCCCGAGCCGTACGCCTTGGTGAGACCGCGGGCGCGGGCCGCGATCGTGTCGGCCGGGGCGGTGCCTGGTGCGTCCTCCGCAGCGGTTGCCATGGGGCCGAGGGTAGTGTGACCCGGCCCACACTCGATATCCCTCTTGCGGTCGATGCGACCTCCACCCCAGGTCGGTCCCCCGATGCCCGTGTAAGGGGCACCTGCCTCGGCGGTCCGTGCGGGAGACCCCACTTGCCAGTGCTAGCGTTTCGGCGCTAGCTTCGAAGCATGGCGAAGACCCAGTTGAACGTGCGGGTGGACGAGGGCACCGCCCGCGCCGCCCGTGAACGCGCCCTCGCCCGAGGCGTCAGCGTCAACCGCTACATCGAGGAACTGGTCATGAAGGACACCGGAGAGGCGGGCCAGGCCTTCGTGGAGGCCGCCGCCGATTTCATGAAGCAGTACGAATCCGTCTTCGCGGAGGAGTTCGGCAAGGAGAGCAAGGAACACGAGGGTCGTTGAGCGATCTGCACATCGATCTCGCCTGGCTCCTGATGCTCGCGGAGCAGAAGACCCCCGGCGATCCCCAGGTCACCGACTGGGGCGCCCTGGTCGCCGCCGTGGCCCGCCACCAGGCAGAGATCTTCGACATCCCCGTCTACGACAACCCGCACCTGCGCGCCGCGGCCCTGCTGCAACTCCTCATCCACGTCCCGGCGCTGGAGCGCACCAACGCGCTCTTCGCCTGTGCGGTCGGGTACGCCTACCTGGTCGCGAGCGGACTGCGGGTCGTCACCTCGCCCGAACTCGTCCGGGACCTCGCCAAGGTCGCCAAGAAGGGCGACGCCTCGGTCCACGACATCGCGCGCGAGCTGCGCAGATGGACCCTCTGATCAGCGCTGCGCCGACGGCGGCCGCCAGGCCGTGCCCAGCACGCAGAAGGACGTGGGCAGCGTCGGACCCTTCTCGGGCATCAACACCCGCCGGTAGGGGCCGAGTTCGAAACCGGCCGCGCGCAGCGCCCCGACCGGGTCCCGGCCCAGATGGCAGCCGCCGGTCAGCGGGGGCCACAGCGTGCGGTCCAGGGCGCGCTGGGTCAGGCGCATGGCCGGGCCGCCGCCCCTGCCGTGCTCGAAGAACCGCACCACCCCGCCGGGCCGCAGCACCCGGCGCACCTCGCCGAGCGCGCGCGGCACATCACGGACACTGCACAGCACCAGCGAGAACACCACGGCGTCGAAGGCCTCGCTCTTGACCGGCAGCGCCTCCGCGGCGCCGGGCACCACGTCGACCGGCACCTCCGAACGCAGGGCGGCCTCCACCGCCAACTGCCGCAGCCGGCGCTCCGGTTCGATCGCCACGACCTCGGAGACCGTGCCCGGGTAGTGCGCGAAGTTCAGGCCGTTGCCCGCGCCGATCTCGATCACCCGCCCGGACAGCCCGGCGAGCAGCCGCTCGCGCAGCCCGGCCATGCCCATCCGGGTCTCGGCGGCGACACTGACCCGGGCGTAGTACCGGGCGAACAGGGGATGGTGGACGGGGTCCCGGGACACCTTGCCGGTGCCGGCGGACCGTAGCGGCATGACAGCCTCCCTCGCAGAGGACGGGCCCTACCGTGATTGTCCCCCGCGCGACCCCGTCGCACCCCCTCGGACGCCTACTGCACGAAGGCGCGCACCTGCTGGTAGACGCCGTGGTCGTTGTTCATGTCGGTGTGCGAGACACAGCCGACCTCGACGTTCGTCGCGCCGCTCAGGATCGCCGTGGTGTCCGGGGTCAGCGCGTCGTCGCAGTTCGACCAGTAGCTGGCGTAGGAGACGCTGCCCGGCGTCTCGTCACCGGAGTTGAGGGCGGTGAGGAAGGAGCTGCCGGTGTACATCTCCGCGCACGAGGTGTACAGCCAGGAGCACCAGGAGGCCGTCGTGGTCCCGTGGTTGACGCCGGCGGCCGAGACGAAGTCGTCCACGTACGCCGTACCGCCGAGGTTCTTCAGGTAGTAGCGGGCGCTCAGCGCGCCCATCGAGTGGGTGACCAGGTCGACCTTCGAGGCACCGGTCGCCCGGAGCACCCGCTGGACCTCGGTGGCGAGCTGCTGGGCGGTGGTCACGTTCGACTGCGACCAGCCGTACGACCAGGCGTCCAGCTCGGCGGCGCTGTAACCGTCGGCCTCGAAGTCGGCGATCCAGTCGTCCCAACTGCTCGCGTCACTGCTGAGACCGTGCACGAAGACGACGGGGTTGTGGGTCGCCGCGTGAGCGGGGACCGCGGCGAAGGAGAGTGACAGAAGGAGAGAAGAGACCACGGCCGTGGCGGCCGCGGCGATGCGACGCCCGAAGCGCTGCATGATGCCTCCTGAAACGAGTGGGGGTGTCAGGAGTGTCGGGCGGGGTCTACGCGCGCCGCATCGGCGAAATCGCCGGTCTTTACGGGTCAATTAACTCGCCAGTAACGTGAGTTGCGTGGTGACTCCGGTGAACCCTCCGCATCAGAACCGCACTTCGCCACCGCGGCCCGTGATTCCCGCCCTTCCCGAGGGTGTCAGGGTGCGGCTGCTGCATTCCGTTCACGGCGATCCGCGCGCCGCCGCCGAACTCGTGACACGGCTGACCGACCGTCAGTCGGCCGGTCTGGACCCGCTGCCCACCGACCCCGTCGACCTCGCCCCGGCCCTGCTGCGCACGCTACGCGCGGAGATCCGGGCCCTGCCCGACGACACCCAGCTCCTCCTGCTCCTCGCGGCGGCCGACCAGTACCCGGTCGCCACCCACGCCTTCCTGCGGGCGGTCGCCGCCGCCCGCCTCGACACCCGCCCGCTGGAGACCGCAGAGGCGGCGGGCGTGGCCCACGGCGGGGCGGGCGGAGTCGTCTTCCGGGACGCCTGGACCAGGATCGCCGCGTACGAGTCCGGCTCCCCGGCCGACCGCCGGGACGTCCACCGTCTGCTGGCCCGTGTCCTGCACGGCGACGGCGAGACCCCCCGCCGGTCCTGGCACCGGGGCGCGGGCGCGCTCGGCCCGAGCGGACGGCTCGCCACGGAGCTGCGCTGCTCCGCGGACAAGGCCCGCGGCACCGGCCGACTCGCCCTGGCACGGGCCCTGCTGGAGCGCGCCGCCGTCCTCAGCGCGGACCCCTCGGACCGCACGCGCCTCCTGACCCGCGCCGCCCTGGACGCCTGGAACGCGGGCGACGGCGACCGGGCCCGCCGTCTCGCGGCGGCCGGCGGCCCGGCCGACGACGCCCTCGGCGGCCTCTTCGCCCTGCGCGCGGGCAACGCGACGGAGGCGTTCGACGGTCTGCTGACGACGCTGAGACACCGGCCGGGACCGCCTGACCCGGACCACCCGGTTCACCCGGTCCACTCGGCCTACTCGGCCTACTCGGCCTACTCGGTCCGAGAAAACGGTTCTGCGGCCGGCGTGGAACCTGTCGATCCCGGCGTCCACCTCCTCGCCCGCGCCACCGAGGCCGTCATCTACACCGGCGACCTGCGCCGCTGCCGTGAGGCCGCCCAGGTCGCCGGACGCCTCGGGATCACCCCGCCCGGCACGCTCGGCGGACTCGCGGCCGCCTTCGAGGGGCGCTACGAGGACGCCCGCGACCATCTGCGGGCGGCGGCCGGGCGTTGCGGCCCGGGCGGCGACCCCACCCTCCTCGTCCACGCCGGCATCGCCGCCCTGATGCTCGGCGACCACACCCGGGCCGCCACCGCGACCCTGCGGGCCGCCGCCTCCGCCCGCGCCCGGGGCGCGACGGCCGTCACGGCCCAGGCCATGGAGTTCCGCGCCTACGCCGACTTCTGGACCGGCCGCCCCCGGGCCGGACAGGCCGCCGCCGCGGAGGCCCTGCACCAGGCGTACGCCACCGGCCAGGACAACGGCGCCTGCCACCTCCAGGCCGCCCTCGCCATGTTCGCGGCGATCACCGGGGACGCGGACGTCTGCCGTGAACGCGCGGCCGCCGCGCGCTCGTACGCCCTCTCCCGCGGTCTCGGCCTGCCCGCCGCCCTCGCCCAGTGGGCGCTCGCCTTCCTCGACCTCACCGACGGCCGCTTCGCCGGCGCGGCGGCCCGGCTGCGTGCCCTCGCCGGGTTCGGCCCCGGGCACGGCCACCGGGCCATCCGGCACCTGGCCACCCCGCACTACGTCGAGGCCGCCGTCCGCACCGACGACACCCGGACCGCCCGCGGCGCCCACGCCGACTACCACCGCTGGGCGACCGCCGTGGCCAGCCCCGACGACCTCGCCCTGAGCGCCCGCTGCCGTGCCCTGCTGGCCCCCGGCGAGGCGGCCGTCGAGCACTACCGCACCGCCCTCGACCTCCACGCACACGGCACCCGGGACTTCGAACGCGCCCGCACCGAGCTGCTGTTCGGCAGCGCACTGCGCCGGCTGCGCCACCGCACGGAGGCCCGGGACCGCCTGCGCAGCGCCCTGGAGGCGTTCGAACACTTCGGAGCGCCCCACTGCGCGGCCCGGGCCCGTGCCGAACTCCGCGCGCTCGGCGCCCCCGCCGCCCCCACGCACGCCGTGGAGCCGACCGCGCGCCTGACCGCCCAGCAGTTGCTGGTCGCCCGCATGGTCGCCGAGGGCGCCACCAACCGGGAGATCGCCGCCCGCCTGGCGCTCAGCCCGCGCACGATCGACCACCATCTGCGGGGCGTCTTCACCCGGTTGGGCATCCGCTCCCGCATCGAACTGGTGCGGCTCATCGCCGACAGCGAGGTGCCCTGACCGGTTCTCAGGGCGCTTCGCGCACCCCGAACGCCGTCGCGTCCCACGTCCCGCCCAGCTCCGGCGCCAGCCAACCCGGGGCCCCGGCACGGAAGTCGGCGGGCGGCAGCGCGCCCGCACCGGCCGGCAGGGCACCGAGCAGCGGGGCCCCGGAGACGTCCGGCAGATCCGCGAGGTTGCACCGCGAGGCGAGGTCGGGGGAGTCGGGCCAGCTACCGATCACCACGCCCGCGAAGTCCAGCCCACGGCGGCGGAGTTCACGGGCCGTCAACTCCGTGGTGTTCAGCGTGCCGAGGCCCGCCGACGCCACCACCAGGACCGGCGCCCGCAGCAGCTCCGCCGCGTCGGCCAGCGTCCCGCCCTCGTCGTCGAAGCGGACGAGCAGCCCGCCCGCCCCCTCCACCAGCACCAGGTCGTGCCCGGCGGCCAGCTTGGCGGCGGCCTCGGCGACCTCCCGCGGGCGCACCGGCTCACGAGCGGCCCGGCGCGCGGCCGTCGCCGGGGCCAACGGATCCGGATAGCGGGCGAGTTCGGCCTTCGTCACGGCACCCGCGAGCCGGGCGACCTCGTCGGCGTCCCCGGCCTCGTCCGGCCGTACGCCCGTCTGCGCGGCCTTCAGGACGGCGACCGTCCGTCCGGCGGCGAGCGCGGCGGCGGCGACGGCGGCCGTGGTGACCGTCTTGCCGATCTCCGTGCCCGTCCCCGTGATCACCAGTACCGGCATGTCATCCCTCCCGAGCGGCGGCGCACACCGCACGCGCGATCTGTGCCACGTCCTCGTCGCCCGTGACGTACGGCGGCATCGTGTAGACGAGGTCGCGGAACGGCCGCAGCCACACGCCCTCGCGCACGGCGGCCTCCGTCGCGGCCCGCATGTCGACGTCGTGGTCCAGTTGCACGACCCCGATGGCGCCGAGAACCCGTACGTCCTTCACCCCCGGCAGCGCACGGGCCGGGGCCAGCCCCTCCCGCAGTCCCGCCTCGATCCGCTTGACCTCCGCGAGCCAGTCCTGCCCGAGCAGCAGCCCGATCGAGGCGCAGGCCACCGACGCGGCCAGCGGGTTGCCCATGAAGGTGGGGCCGTGGGCGAGCACCGGCACCTCGCCCCGCGAGATGCCGTCGGCCACCCGGGGCGTGCACAGGGTCGCCGCCATCGTCAGGTAGCCGCCGGTCAGCGCCTTGCCGACGCACATCACATCCGGGGTCACCGCCGCGTGGTCCGCCGCGAACAGGGCGCCCGTCCGGCCGAACCCGGTCGCGATCTCGTCGAACACCAGCAGTACGTCGTGTGCGTCGCACGCCTCGCGCAGCACCCGCAGATACGCGGGGGAGTGGAACCGCATCCCGCCCGCACCCTGCACCACCGGCTCCACGATCACCGCGGCCAGCTCGTCCGCGTGCCGCGCGATGGTCTCGCGCAGTCGATCGGCGTACGACTCCTCGTACTCGGCCGGGGGCGCGTCCACGAACACCTGGCGGGGCAGAACCCCCGACCACAGCTCGTGCATCCCGCCCTCGGGGTCGCACACCGACATCGGCTGCCAGGTGTCGCCGTGGTAGCCGCCGCGCCAGGTCAGCAGCCGCTGCTTGCCGGTGCGGCCCAGCGAGCGCCAGTACTGGAGGCACATCTTCACCGCGACCTCGACCGACACCGACCCCGAGTCGGCGAGGAACACATGCTCAAGGCCGTCCGGAGACATGTCGACAAGGAGCTTCGCGAGCCGGACGGCGGGCTCGTGGGTGAGCCCGCCGAACATCACATGGCTCATCCGCCCGAGCTGCTCGCGCGCGGCCTCGTTCAGCACCGGGTGGTTGTAGCCGTGGATCGCCGACCACCAGGACGACATCCCGTCGACCAGCTCCGGGCCGCCGGCGATCCGCAACCGGACCCCGCTCGCCGACTCCACGACGAGCGGGTCGACCCGGCCGGGCATCGGACCGTACGGATGCCACACGTGCCGCCGGTCGAGCGCCAGCAGTTCCGGCACCGGCAGGTCGGTCAGTTCAGGCATTGGGCGCGAGGTCCGTTCCGGCGCCCCGGCGGCGCACGGCGACGAGGTCGGTCCGCGCCTCGTTGGCCGGGGCGGCCGCGGGCGTCGTACCGCAGACCCCGCCGCCCTCGTGCGAGCCGCAGCCCGCGGATTCGTGGGAGCCGCAGCCCGCGCTCTCGTGGCAGCCGCCGCCCACCCGGTGCTCCGGCAGGGTGACCTGGTCCGCCCCCTCCACCTCGAACCCGGCGTCCGCGATCATCTCCAGGTCGGCCTTGCCGGCCTGGCCCTCGGTGGTGAGGTAGTCGCCGAGGAAGATCGAGTTGGCCAGGTGCAGGGCCAGGGGCTGCATCGTGCGCAGATGGACCTCGCGGCCGCCCGCGATGCGGACCTCGACGTCCGGGCAGACGAAGCGGACCATCGCCAGGATGCGCAGACAGCGCTGCGGGGTGAGGTTCCACTCCTTGGCCAGCGGGGTGCCCTCGACCGGGATCAGGAAGTTGACCGGAACCGAGTCGGGGTCCAGCTCGCGCAGCGACCAGACGACGTCGACCAGGTCCTCGTCCGACTCGCCCATGCCCGCGATGAGGCCCGAGCAGGCGGACAGACCGGCCGCGTGCGCCTTGTTCACGGTGTCGACCCGGTCGGCGTAGGTGTGCGTGGTCGTGATGTCGCCGTAGGTCGACTCGGACGTGTTGAGGTTGTGGTTGTAGGCGTCCGCGCCCGCCTCGCGCAGCCGCTCGGCCTGACCGTCGGAGAGCAGACCGAGACAGGCGCACACCTCGACGCCGTCGTTCTGCTCCTTGATCGCCTTGATGGTGCCCGCGACCCGGTCCACGTCACGGTCGGTCGGACCGCGTCCGGAGGCCACCAGGCAGACCCGCTTGGCGCCACCGGCGAGGCCCGCGGCGGCGGCCTCGGACGCCTGCTCGGGCTTGAGCCAGGTGTACTTCAGGATGCCCGTCGAGGAGCCGAGCCGCTGGGAGCAGTAGGAGCAGTCCTCGGGGCACAGCCCGGACTTCAGGTTGACGAGGTAGTTGAGTTTCACCCGGCGCCCGAACCAGTGCCGGCGCACCTTTCCGGCCGCGGCCACCACGTCGAGCAGGTCGTCGTCGGAGGTGGCCAGCACGGCCAGCGCCTCCTCGCGGGTCGGCAGCTCGCGCCGAAGCCCCTTGTCCACCAGCGTGTTCAGCAGGTCCATGAGAGCCGATCCTGTCCTACGGACCCGCCTGCGGCCAAGGTAGGGATCGCACAACACACCCCTCACGACGTGTGGGTATTGCCACACCGTGGGTAGCGTTTGCTGCCGCTAGGGTCTGTCCGTTGTCTACAAAAGCCCCGGAGGACCCCATGGCGTTCGGCTGGATCGACGAACAGGCGGCGGCGCGCCGGCGGGCCGGACTCGTACGGACCCTTCGGCCGCGGCCGGCCGACTCGCCGCTGCTCGATCTCGCGAGCAACGACTACCTGGGCCTCGCCCGGCACCCCGAGGTCGTGACGGGCGCCGCGGCGGCCGCGCGGACGTGGGGCGGCGGCGCGACCGGGTCCCGGCTCGTCACCGGCACCACCGAGCTGCACACCGAGCTCGAACGCGAACTGGCCGCCTTCTGCGGCTTCGAGGCGGCGCTCGTCTTCTCCTCCGGGTACGCGGCCAACCTCGCCGCCGTCACCGCGCTCGCACCGCACGGCTCGCTGATCGTCTCCGACGCGGGCAACCACGCCTCGCTCATCGACGGCTGCCGGCTGGCCCGCGGCACCACCCAGGTGGTGGCGCACGCCGATCCGGACGCGGTGCGCAAGGCGCTCGGGACGCACGACGGGCCCGCCCTCGCCGTCTCCGACACGGTCTTCTCGGTCGACGGCGACGCGGCACCCCTGGCCGGCCTCGCCGCGGCATGCCGGGAGCACGGCGCGGGCCTGGTCGTCGACGACGCCCACGGCCTGGGCGTGCTCGGCGCCGGCGGCCGCGGCGCCCCGCAGGCGGCGGGACTCGCGGGCGCCGACGACGTGGTCGTCACGGTCACGCTGTCCAAGTCGCTCGGCAGCCAGGGCGGTGCCGTCCTCGGCCCCGCACGGGTCGTCGAGCACCTGGTCAACGCGGCACGGACGTTCATCTTCGACACCGGTCTGGCTCCCGCCGCGGCGGGAGCCGCCCTCGCGGCCCTGCGGCTGCTCGGCCGTGAGCCCGAGCGGGCCGCACGCGCGCGCGAGGTGGCGACCGGACTGCACGCACGCCTGACCGCCGCGGGTCTGGAAGCGGTACGTCCGGACGCCGCGGTGGTCTCGGTGCGCGCGCCCTCCCCGGAGGAGGCCGTGCAGTGGGCGGCCGACTGCCGTGCCGCCGGGCTCCTGGTGGGCTGTTTCCGGCCCCCGTCGGTGCCCGACGGCATCTCACGGCTCAGGCTGACCGCCCGCGCGGACCTCTCCGAGGAGCAGATCGAACGCGCTGTACGTGTGATCGGCGAGACACGACCATGAGTCGGCGTGACACGGCCGTGCGCCGGACGGACTGAGGGTCAGAACGCGGCTGTGAAGCCCGCCCAGCTCTCGGGGGAGAAGAGCAGCGCGGGTCCGTCCGGGTTCTTGGAGTCGCGAACGGCGAGCAGCCCGGCCCAGGGCCCGGCCGACGGCCTCGCCGTTTCCACACAGTTGTTCGCCCCGGTGCTGTAGCTGCTGCGCAGCCAGCGCACTTCGGGCAGTCGGGTACTGGAGGTTACGTTCCGAGGCAGTGCTGTCATGGTGCCTCCTTACGCGCCGTCACCCATCCCGGCGAGGTAATCCAACGAGTCCTCGGGCGAAAGGGCGTGGATCCGAAGGGTGTTGAAGGCCTCGGTGTAGGCCTGGAGGTCTTCTTTCCGTTCGAGATAGAGGCTACTCGTCAAGTGGTCGAGAACAACCACATCCAGATCAGAAGTGCGCGAGAATGAGAAGATTACGAAAGGCCCGGTGATGCCCACATGCGCCCCGGCAGTGAACGGCAGTACCTGCAGCCGCACTTGGGGCAGCCGCGCCGCCTCCAGGAGCCTTTCCAACTGACGGGCCATCACCTCCGGGCCGCCGACCTCCCGGTGCAGCACCGCCTCGTCCAGGACGGCGCTCAGCTCCAGGGGCGGCTGCGCGCGGAGGATGTCCTGCCGGGCGAGCCGGACCTCGACCAGCGCGTCGAGGCGTTCGTCGTCCAGGCCGTCCACCGCGGCCCGGGTCACCGCCCGGGCGTACTCGCGGGTCTGGAGCAGCCCGGGCACGACCGAGGTCTCCAGCGTGCGCATCGCGCTCGCCTGGGACTCCAGACTGATGAAGTCCCGGTACGTCGGCGGCAGCACACCCCGGTACGCGTGCCACCAGTGGTGCCGGCCGCCGGTCTCGTCGGAGCCCGCCAATACCAGCAACAGCTCCCGCAGATTCGCGTCCCCCACGCGGTAGGCGTCGAGAAGTAACCGCACATCGGCCGGTTTCACCCCGCTGGCACCGGTCTCGATGCGGCTCACCTTCGACTGGTGCCAGCCCACGAGCCGGGCCGCCTCACCGCTGGTGAGGCCCGCACTCGCGCGCAGCGCACGCAGTTCGGCGCCCAGTTTCCGCCGGCGCACCGCGGGGCCGTGCTGCATGCGCTCCTCCTTACTCCTTACGAGCCGCCCAAATACGGTCTCGCGTCGTAGAGTTCACCGCTTCGAGCGACAGATATATGCATATCTTGGTGGATCGGCACCCGTCACAGCCTTCGTGATGGCACTCTGGCGATGAACCACCAGTCCGGGACCGTACTCGAACCATCCGCACCGTGTCGGACTCCGGTCCCGTGGGAAAGGGACGACGTCGCCATGGCAGACCACCTGGAAGCATCCGTCACTCTGCCGAGCGAACCCGCCTCGGTCTCCGCGGCCCGCACCTATGTCCTGAGCACACTGGCGGAGTGGGGGCTGCCGCCCACCACGGACACCGCCGAGACCGTCCGTCTCATCGTCTCCGAACTCACCACCAACGCCGTACAGCACACCTTCGGGCAGTCACCCACCTTCACGGTGGACATCGAGCTGGACCGTGACGAACAACTGCGCATCGGGGTCACCGACAGCCACCCCCGCTTCCCCAAGCGGCTGCCGGCCGCAGTCCAGCAGGACAACGGCCGGGGAATGGTGATCATCCGGTGGCTCACGGCCGAGTGCGGCGGCAAGCTCAGAGTCAGGCCCACCCGGGAGGGCGGCAAGACCGTCTCGATCGAACTCCCGTGGACGGTACCGGCACAGCCGGTCACCGCGGCGGGACAGCAGGAGCCGTGACGGACGACAGGTGACCCGGGGTCAGCGCAGGCGCGGTGACGGCTCGCGGGGTGAGGCTCCCGGCCGGGCGGCGGTACGCGGCCTGATCACCTCGCGCTCCGTCGACCGGGGAGCCGGGTGCGAGGGTGCCGCGCTGCGCTCCGGCGAGCCGGGAGGAGACCTGCACTATGCGGGCCTTGGCGCCGGGTCGGAACAGCGAGCGGTGCAGGCTGGTGGTGGACGTGACGACCGGCCGGGCCGGCGGAGTGGCCGCGGGCGCGGCGACCCTGGTGGTGTGTCGGGGCCTGTGGTGGCTGCTCCCCCTGCTGGTCCGACGGGCGGGTCTCACCGGGGCGGCCGGCGCGGTGAAGAGGGCCGCCGCGACCACTGCGAGGAGCGGTGTGGTGACGTACGTGGCGCGCTTCTGGAGCAGCTCGCCGAAATTGCGGTCGGCGCGCTCCAGCGGCGTCTCGTTGCGGGCGGTGCACGGGCGGTGGTCGGCCATACGGGTACGGACAACCGCCTGAGCCCGTGTCACGCGCCCGCGGAAACCCGAGGGGACGGCGGGAGGTCAGGTCGCCGCCGTCCCCTCGGGGGCGTCACTTGACCCGGCCGTACCAGACGCTCTTCGTCCAGATCTTCTGCAGCCTCACCACGTCCCCGGTCTTCGGGGCGTGCCAGATCTTTCCCTTCCCGGCGTAGATGCCGACGTGGTAGACGTTCGAACCCGAGTGGAAGAACACCAGGTCGCCGGCCTTGCGGCTGCCCACGCCGATGTGGCGGGTCTTGTTGTACTGCTGGGCCGCCGTGCGCGGGAGCTTCTTGCCCGCCTTCTTGAACGAGTACAGCGTGAGCCCTGAGCAGTCGAAGCGGCGGGGCCCGGTGGCGCCGTACTTGTACGGCGAGCCCTTCTTGGAGGCCGCTACCTTGAGCGCCTTCGTCGCCGGCGTCGCGGCGGCGGCGTCTGCTGCGACACCCGGCACCACGACGGAGCCGCCCACGGCGGCGATGGCGAAGGCCGAGGCCGTACCGGCCCGGACCATCAGCGACGGGACACGATTGAGCGCAGTCATGCGCAACCCTTCGTCAGCCGCCTGTGAAGGATGACCTGTCGGATTCGGGCTGGCGAAGTTGCCCGGCCGCTGACGCGGCTTCACCCCAAGGGATGCTCGGCCCGGTCATGGCGTGACCGTTCCGGCGACCCGTCGTGCTTGGGTCCTCCACTCCTGCCGATCCACTCCTGTCGACCGGTCATCCGGGCGGCGGCAGGACTCGGCGTCCGCCCGGATCGCCCCGCCGCTGCGGCGGGGGCTTGTCGTCAGTCAGGGATCTTGGCGCACGGATGTCCCAAAAACCCAACGGAACCGGGGGTTTGTGTTGTTACTCACCACTCACCCGTTCGGGTGGACACCTGAACCAACGAGGGCGCGTCGAGGGGTCCACAGACCGCGCGACCAGCACAGAAACTCCTCATTCCCTCCCTGAACTACGCGCGTTGCGCAACCTCGGCGGGCCTGAAAAAGGAGCCGCGCCTCCTGCAAATGGCGGTACGTCTTTTGGTCCGTTTCAAACGCGCTCCGGACGCCCTGTCAGACCGCGGCGTCCGGAACCGCTGCCGATGCGTCAATTGCCGGACTCGGGGGGCACGGTGACCCTGGCCGTACGCCGCTCGCCGTCCAGCACCCGCAGGGCCCTCGCCAGCGTCTGGGCGTGCAGTTCGCGCTCACCCCGGCCGTGCATCAGCACCAGCGCGTCGCGCAGCTCGGCCGCCCTGGCCACCAGTGCCTGCGCCGCGCGCAGCCCGCCGTAGGTGTCCTCGCGCCGGGCCGGGTTGATCCGGCCCAGCAGGTCGACGACGTCGAGATAACGGTCGATCAGCTCGCCCTCGGCGCGTGTGAGCGCGGGCAGCGGTGGAAGGTCCGGCACCATCGACGGCTCACCTCGCGCCCGGCGTGGTGCGCGAGGACTTCCGGCTCGGGACGATCGCGTCCGCCAGGCCGTGGTCCAGGGCGCCCTGCGCGTCCAGGATCGTCTCCCGCTCGATGTCCGCGCTCACCTGCTCGGGGCTGCGCCCGGTGTGCCGGACCAGCAGCTCCTCCAGGCGGCCCCGCACCCGCAGCAACTCGTCGGCCTGGATGGCCAGATCACTGGCCTGTCCCTGCACCGGCTCGCTCAGGGCGGGCTGGTGGAGCACCACCCGGGCGCCGGGCAGCACGGACCGCTTGCCCGGGGTGCCGGCCGCCAGCAGCACCGCCGCGGAGGATCCCGCCTGCCCGAGGCAGGTTGTCTCCACGTCGCAACTGACGTACTGCATCGTGTCGTAGATCGCCGACATCGCGCTGAACGAGCCGCCGGGGGAGTTGATGTACAGCGCGATGTCCCGGTCCGGGTCCTGGTACTCGAGGTACATGAACTGCGCCATCAGGTCGTTCGCCGAGATGTCGTCGATCCGCGTCCCGAGGAAGACGATCCGCTCCTCCAGCAGCTTCGAGTACGGATCCATCGACTTCTGCCCGAAGCTCGTGCGCTCGTGGAACTCGGGCAGGACGTAGCGGGCGGTCGGTCGGGTCATGGGTGGCCCCTCCTTCAGCGTCTGTAAAAAATGTACAGGATGTACGTGACGTTATGATGGGGACATGGCCTACGAGATTCCGGTGACGCAAGCCAGGGCTGAGCTCGCCGACCTGATCAACCGGGTGGTGTACGGCGGCGAGCGTGTCGTCGTCACACGGCACGGAAAGCCGCTGGTCGCCCTGGTCTCGGCCGCCGACCTCGAACGACTGGAGGAGCTGCCCGAGCCCGTGGAGGAACCCGTGATCAGCGCGGTCTCCACCGTGCGCGAGGTCGCGTCCGCTCCCCGCGAACAGCAGCGCTTCGGTATCGCGGCCCACCACCGGGGCACCGGCGCCTCCTGAGGATCGGAAACGCGAGACCCCCGGCCGTCGCGGCCGGGGGTACGGGGGAGCGGGTGTGCGAGCGGCACCCGCCTCTTCAGCCGACGGGGGCCGGCGCGCGTTCGTCGGCGGGGGACGCGGCACCCCTCGCCCGTGACTTCAGCGCGTTGCCCAGCACCACGGCCCCAAGGCCCAACGCCGCCCACCAGGTGAGGATCAGGGCGGGACCGGTCGCCGCCGCGCCGTCGAAGAAGGACACCGAGCGCAGCAGGGTCGCGCTGGCCCCCGGCGGGAGCCACTGGCCGATCGCGCCCACCGGCTCGGGCAGCAACTGCGGGGCCGAGGAGGCGCCGGAGAACGGGTTGCCGAGGAACATCACCACGAAGGAGACGGCCCCGATCCCCGCGGGGCCCGCCAGCGCGGCCAGTCCCGCGACGGCCGCGCTCACCGCCAGCGTCGCCAGGGCGAGCGTCCCCGCCTCCGCCCACCAGTCCCCGGCGAGGACGCCGAGCCAGTTGTGGGCCAGGGCGGCCGCGATGCCGCCCACCAGCGCGGCGCTGAGGACCAGCGCGGTCACGGCGCGCACCCCGCGCAGTCCGAGCACGGTCACGACCGCGCCCGCCATGATGCCGCTCAGTGCCAGCGGCAGCACCGACGAGCCCAGTGCCGCGCCCCGCGGGTCGGACGCCGAGGCCGGCACGACGTCCACGGTCCGCACCTCGCCGCCGCCCGCCGCGGCCTGCCGGGCAACGGCCTGCTGGAGGAGCTGGGCCACGACCGGGCTCGCCGCCGACGCGGTGAGCAGCTCCGGGCCCCGGTCGGTGACGACGACCGCGCCGTATACGGTCCGGTCCTCGATCGCGGCCCGCGCGGCCCTCCCGTCGGCGTAGCGGTGGATCTCGAAGGCGCCCTCGTGCTGCCGGAGCTGTTCCTCCACCTGTGCGGTCGCGGCGGCCGGCCCGGCCACGCCGAGCGGCAGGTCGCGGGGGGCGGTGCGGGCGGCGGGCCAGGCGAAGGCCCACAGCGCCAGGGCGGCGAGCAGCGGCACGAGGACGACGACCGCGAGCAGGCGGCGGGTGGACATGGGGACTCCAAAAAGAAGGATCGTTCGTTTTAGGTGCCTCATCACCGTCCCGCCGCGTCCGCTCCTTGTCAAGAAGGAATGTTCGTTTTAGTTTTGACGGCATGGCCCGCGTATCCCAGGCACACCTCGACGCCCGCCGCCGCCAGATCCTCGACGGTGCCGCCCTCTGCTTCGCCCGCAACGGCTTCCACGCCACGTCCATGCAGGACGTCCTGAAGGAGGTCGACCTCTCGGCGGGAGCGGTGTACCGCTACTTCAGCGGCAAGGAGGAGCTGATCGGCGCCATCGTCGAAGAGGTGCTCGGTCAGGTCCGTGAGGGATTCGAGGAGGCCGCCCGCAGCACCCCGCCCCCGCCGCCGGACCTCCTCGTCACGTCGGTGCTCAGCCGGGTCCTCGCCACGAAGGAGTACCTGACCGTGGACGGCCGGCCCGCGTTCCCGGGTCTGGTCGTCCAGGTGTGGGCGGAGACGATCCGCAACGAACAGCTCTCGGCGATCCTGCGGGAGGGCTACGGCGCCGTCCGCGCGGCCTGGACGCGGATCGTCAAGGAGTACCAGGACGCCGGGATGATGCGCGCGGACGTCCCCGCGGAGCACGTGGCCCGCACCATGATGGCGGCCGCGATGGGCTTCCTCGCGCAGCAGGCGCTGTTCGGGCCCGCCTCCGCCGACGACCTCGCGGGAGGTCTGCGGGCGTTGATGGGCATGCGGGCCGCTGCCGACACGCCCTGATGGATCACAGCTCGGTTAACGTGCCTGAAACCGGATCCAACTAGCCTGCGGATCCACGCCACCAGGGACTTTGCCCCGGGGGTGAGGCAACCGGGCCCCGCACGGTCCGGAGCGAGGACTGTGAGGTGGGACGTGCAACTGACCCCGCACGAGCAAGAGAGGCTGCTCATCCACGTGGCGGCCGACGTGGCCGAGAAGCGTCGGGCCCGCGGACTCCGGCTCAACCACCCCGAGGCGGTCGCGCTCATCACCTCGCACATCCTCGAAGGCGCGCGTGACGGCCGTACCGTGGCCGAACTCATGGCCTCCGGGCGGACGTTGCTGTCCCGCGACGACGTCATGGAGGGCATCCCCGAGATGATCCACGACGTGCAGGTCGAGGCCACCTTCCCGGACGGCACCAAGCTCGTCACCGTCCACGACCCGATCGTCTGAGGGGCCCGATGATTCCCGGGGAGATCCTCTTCGACGAGGGGCCGATCGCCTACAACGAGGGCCGCGAGGTCATCCGCCTCACCGTCCTCAACGCCGCCGACCGGCCCGTCCAGGTCGGCTCCCACTACCACTTCGCCGAGACCAACCTCGGCCTGGAGTTCGACCGGGCCGCGGCCCGCGGCAGGCGGCTGAACATCCCCGCCGGGACCGCCGTGCGCTTCGAGCCCGGCATCCCGGTCGAGGTGGAACTCGTCCCGCTCGTCGGCGCCCGCGTGGTGCCGGGACTGCGCGGGGAGACCGGAGGTGCCCTCGATGCCTGAGATCTCCCGTGCCGCCTACGCCGACCTGTTCGGGCCCACCACCGGCGACCGCATCCGGCTCGCCGACACCGACCTGCTGATCGAGGTCGAGGAGGATCGTTCCGGCGGCCCCGGACGCGCCGGTGACGAGGCCGTGTTCGGCGGCGGCAAGGTCATCCGCGAGTCGATGGGCCAGTCGCGGGCCACCCGCGCGGAGGGCACCCCGGACACGGTGATCACCGGCGCGGTCGTCGTCGACCACTGGGGGGTCGTCAAGGCCGACATCGGCATCCGCGACGGCCGGATCACCGGGATCGGCAAGGCGGGCAACCCCGACACCATGGACGGGGTCCACCCGGACCTGGTGATCGGTCCCGAGACCGAGATCATCGCGGGCAACGGCAGGATCCTGACCGCCGGCGCCATCGACGCGCACGTCCACTTCATCTGCCCGCAGATCGCCGACGAGGCGCTGGCCGCGGGCATCACGACCCTGGTCGGCGGCGGCACCGGCCCCGCCGAGGGCTCCAAGGCCACCACCGTCACCCCCGGCCCCTGGCACCTCGCCCGGATGCTGGAGGCGATGGAGCAGTACCCCCTCAACATCGGCTTCCTCGGCAAGGGCAACACCGTCTCGCACGAGGCGATGCTCTCCCAGATCCGCGGCGGCGCCCTCGGCCTGAAGCTGCACGAGGACTGGGGCTCGACCCCCGCCGTCATCGACGCCTCGCTGACCGTCGCCGAGCGGACCGGCATCCAGGTCGCCATCCACACGGACACCCTCAACGAGGCCGGTTTCGTCGGCGACACACTGGCCGCGATCGCCGGCCGGGGCATCCACGCCTACCACACCGAGGGCGCGGGCGGCGGGCACGCGCCGGACATCATGACCGTTGTCTCCCAGCCGCACGTGCTGCCGAGCTCGACCAACCCGACCCGGCCCTTCACCGTCAACACCGCCGAGGAACACCTCGACATGCTGATGGTGTGCCACCACCTCAACGCGGCCGTCCCGGAGGACCTCGCCTTCGCCGAGTCCCGCATCCGCCCCACGACCATCGGCGCCGAGGACGTCCTGCACGACCTGGGCGCCATCTCGATCATCTCCTCCGATGCCCAGGCCATGGGCCGGGTCGGTGAGGTCGTCATGCGCACCTGGCAGACCGCGCACGTCATGAAGCGGCGCCGGGGCGCCCTGCCGGGCGACGGACGGGCGGACAACCACCGGGTACGGCGCTATGTCGCCAAGTACACGATCAACCCCGCCGTCGCCCAGGGCCTCTCCCACGAGATCGGTTCCGTCGAGACCGGCAAGCTGGCCGACCTGGTGCTCTGGGAACCGGCGTTCTTCGGGGTCAAGCCGCATCTGGTGATCAAGGGCGGGCAGATCGCCTACGCGCAGATGGGCGACGCGAACGCGTCCATCCCTACCCCGCAGCCGATCCTGCCCCGGCCGATGTACGGGGCGATCGGCCGCGCGCCCGCCGCGAACTCCTTCAACTTCGTGGCCCCCCTCGCCATAGAGGACGGGCTGCCGGAGCGGCTCCAGCTCGCCAAGCGGTTCGTGGCGATCGAGTCGACGCGCGGGGTCACCAAGGCCGACATGCGGGAGAACGACGCCCGGCCCGACGTACGCGTCGACCCCGACAGCTTCGCCGTGCACATCGACGGGGAGCTGGTGGAGGCCACTCCGGCGGCCGAACTGCCCATGGCCCAGCGTTACTTCCTCTTCTGATGGCGAGGTCGTGATGTCACGGGCCGCACTTCTGGTCCTGGCCGACGGCCGTTTTCCCGCCGGGGGCCACGCGCACTCCGGCGGGGCGGAGGCGGCGGTCAAGTCCGGACGGATCACGGACGCGCAGAGCCTGGAGTCCTTCTGCCGCGGGCGACTGCACACGGCGGGCCTGGTGGCGGCGGCGCTGGCCGCGGCGGCCGTACTCGGCGTCGATGCAAGGCAGTTGGACGAGGCCGCCGACGCCCGCACCCCGTCCCCAGCCCTGCGGGTCGCCGCCAGGAAACTGGGTCGGCAACTGCTGCGTGCGGCCCGGGCGACCTGGCCGTCGGACGAACTCGCAGCGCTCGCACGGGAGTTCCCGAAAGGGGCACACCAACCCGTGGTGTTGGGCCTGGCGGCCAGGGCGGCCGGCCTGGAGGCGCTGGACGCGGCCCACTGCGCGGCGTACGAGAGCGTGAGCGGCCCGGCGAGCGCGACGGTCCGCCTGCTGAGCCTGGACCCCTTCGACGCCACGGGGGTACTGGCCCGCCTGGCACCGGAGCTGGACCGCGTCGCGGACCTGGCGGTGGAGGCGGCGGGCAGAGCGGTCGAGGAGGGTGTTGACGCACTGCCGTCGGCGTCGGCACCGCTCCTGGAGATCGGGGCGGAACTGCACGCGGCCTGGCCGGTACGCCTGTTCGCGTCATAAGGGGCGGCCTGGTCACCCACCGGGGGCGCCGGGAACTGCGCGACCAGCCCCCACCGAACCCGCACCGACGACGAACCCCACAAGGAGCCGCACATGCACCTCGACCACTCCCACGACGGCCCCGCGGCACTGAGCGCCGACGCGCACCGGAAGGACGGCACCCGCCGAGCCCTCCGCATCGGCCTCGGCGGCCCGGTGGGCTCCGGCAAGACCGCCACCGTGGCCGCCCTGTGCCGGGCCCTGCGCGACGAACTCTCGCTCGCCGTCGTCACCAACGACATCTACACCCGCGAGGACGCCGAGTTCCTGCTCAGGGAGGCCGTGCTGCCGCCCGAGCGGATCACCGCCGTGGAGACCGGCGCCTGCCCGCACACCGCGATCAGGGACGACATCTCCGCCAACCTGGAGGCCGTCGAGGACCTGGAGGACGCGGTCGGCCCCCTGGACCTCATCCTCGTGGAGAGCGGCGGCGACAACCTCACCGCCACCTTCTCCAAGGGCCTGGTCGACGCCCAGGTCTTCGTCATCGACGTGGCCGGGGGAGACGACATCCCGAGGAAGGGCGGCCCCGGCGTCACCACCGCCGACCTGCTCGTCGTCAACAAGACCGACCTGGCTCCCTATGTCGGCTCCGACCTGGCACGGATGGCCGCCGACGCCAAGGCCCAGCGCGCCGAACTCCCCGTCGTGTTCCAGTCCCTGAGGACCGAGGCCGGCGTCACGGCCGTCGCCGACTGGGTGCGGGCGCGGCTCGCCGCGTGGACGGCGTGACCGCGTCCGCGACCGGCGTGCGGGCCACCGCGCGGCTGGTGGCACGGGACGACGGGCGCGGCGGCACGGCCCTGCCCGTGCTGGAGAGCGAGGGACCGCTGGCGCTGCGGCGGACCCGGGGGAGCGGTACACAGACGCGGGTCATGCTCGTCGGCGCGATGAGCGGACCGCTCGGCGGCGACCACTTCACCGTGGCGGCCGACGTCCGCACGGGCGCCCGGCTGCGCGTGGGGTCGGCCGCCGCCACCATCGCCCTGCCGGGACAGGCCAAGGGCGAGGCCCGCTACGACGTACGGCTCGCCGTCGCCGACGGAGGCGAACTGCACTGGCTGCCCGAGCAGTTGATCTCCGCCTGCGGCAGCGACCTGTACGTCGGCACCCGGATCGACATGGGGGCGACGGGCCGGCTCGTGCTGCGCGAGGAGCAGGTCCTCGGGCGGGCGGGGGAGGAGCCCGGCCGCCTCACCAGCCGGCTGGTGCTGCGGGTCGCGGGACGGACCGTGCTGGACCAGGAGCTGGCCTGCGGACCGGGGGCGCCCGGCGGCTGGGACGGCCCCGCCGGCCTCGCGGGACACCGGGCGGTCGGCCAGCTCCTCGTCGTACGGCCGGAGTTCGCCGAGGAGCCGGTGCCGGCCCGGGTGCTCGGCGAGGGCGCCGCCGTCATGCCCCTCGCCGGACCGGCCGCGCTCGTCACCGCCGTGGCCCCGGACGCGCTGCTGTTGCGCCGGGTGCTGGACGCGGCTCTCGGGGCGCTGGCTCCCTAGTCCGCCGAGCGAACAGTTTCTTCCGTTTATCGGATTGGCAAAGAACCCCAACAAACCCTGTTCACAGTCACTTCACAAGCACGAGGATCCCCGAAGGAATCGAAACGACGTACGGGGAGGGGTCCCTCTTGAGGGAGACGAGACCGAAGTGGCGGACGACGGCACTCGGTTCGGCCGGCGTGCTCATCACGGCCACACTGATATCCGGTGCCGTCGCGGCACCCGCGTCCGGCGCCAACACGTCCGACCGGACGGGCCGGCACGTGCAGGACCGCGAGGCCGTGGGCGCCGCGATCGCCGCCGCCCGCGCCGCGAAGGCCGGCATCGACTGGGCGGACTGCCCCGCCGACTGGGGGATCGCGAAGCCGGTCCAGTGCGGCTGGGTCAGCGTCCCGCTGGACTACGCGAGGCCGAACGGCAAGCAGATCAAGCTCGCCGTCGACCGCATCGGCAACACCGGCACCAAGGCGGAGCGCCAGGGCGCCCTCGTCTACAACCCGGGCGGACCCGGTGGCTCGGGCATGCGCTTCCCGCTGCGTGTCACCACCAAGAACCCGATCTGGGCCAACGCGGCCAAGGCGTACGACTTCGTGGGCTTCGACCCCCGCGGTGTCGGCCACTCCGCGCCCATCTCCTGCATGGATCCGCAGGAGTTCGTCAAGGCGCCCAAGATGGACCCGGTGCCGGACAGCGAGGCCGACAAGCGCGCCCAGCGCAAGCTGGCCCGTGAGTACGCCGAGGGCTGCGCCGAGCGCACCGGCAAGGCGATGCTCCAGCAGATGACCACGCCGAACACCGTGCGCGACCTGGACGTCATCCGTGCCGCGCTCGGCGAGCAGAAGCTCAACTACCTGGGCGTCTCCTACGGCACCTACATCGGCGCCGTCTACGGCACGATGTACCCCGGTCACGTGCGCCGCATGATCGTCGACAGCGTGGTCAACCCCTCGCGGGAGAAGATCTGGTACGAGGCCAACCTCGACCAGGACATCGCCTTCGAGGGCCGCTGGAAGGACTGGGAGGACTGGGTCGCCGCCAACGACGCCACCTTCCACCTCGGCACCACCCGGGCCGCGGTCGAGGCGAAGTGGCTCGAACTGCGGGCCACCGCCAAGAAGAACCCCCTCGGCGGGGTCGTGGGCCCGGCCGAGCTGATCGGCTTCTTCCAGAGCGCCCCGTACTACGACTCCTCGTGGGTGCCGGTCGCCACGGCGTTCAGCAAGTACGTCGCCGGTGACACCCAGGCGCTGGTCGACGCGGCCGCCCCGGACCTCACCGACATCGCGGGCAACATCTCCTCGGAGAACGGCAACGCCGTCTACACGGCCGTCGAGTGCACCGACGCCAAGTGGCCCACGAGCTGGAAGAAGTGGGACCGGGACAACACCGCGCTGCACAAGAAGTACCCGTTCATGACCTGGGCCAACGCCTGGCTGAACCTGCCGTGCGCCACCTGGCCGGTCAAGCAGCAGACCCCGGTGAACGTCAGGACCGGCAAGGGTCTGCCCGGCGTGCTGATCGTGCAGTCCGAGCGGGACGCGGCCACCCCGTACGAGGGCGGCGTCGAGCTCCACAAGCGCTTCAAGGGCTCCCGTCTGATCACCGAGAAGGACGCGGGCTCCCACGGCGTGACCGGTCTGGTCAACCCCTGCATCAACGCGCGGGTCGACAGCTACCTGCTCACCGGAAAGCTCGACAAGGCCGACGTGACGTGCACCCCGCACGCCACGCCCAAGCCGTAGCACGAAGGACGGGACGAGGCGGCCGGTTCACCACCGGCCGCCTCTCTCATGCGCCGAGCGAGCCGAGGTACGCGTCCTCCGCCGCGTAGTCGAAGAGGTCGCCGTAGGTCTCGAACATCCTCGGGTACGCCTCGCGCCAGTCCCGCCCGGCCAGACGCGCCTCGATCCAGGCGACGGTCTCCGGCAGCCGGTCCGCGTACCGCACGACGGCGCGGTAGCCCAACTCCCGCTCGGCGGCGGACATGTCGCACACCACCGGCGCCGGCACCGACCACGGGGTGTCGCCCACGGTCGGCGACGGCGGCGGCCCGTCCAGCACGATCGTCTCGGTCTCCGCACCCATCACGGCGTCGATCGCGGCGGCGATCTCAGCCACCGTCGGCGCGTCCGGATCCACGGCGTTCAGGGCCCGGGTGCCCGGCCGTGCGGCCGCGAGCCGGATCAGCTCCGCGATGTTGTGGACGCTCGCGGGATGGAAGCGGCTCCGGCCGCCGAACGGCAGGACGCGCCGGGACCGGCCGTCCAGGTTGCGCTTGACGAAGTAGAGCTCGCGCGGTGTCCGGCAGTGCGGTCCGTGGATCGCGCCGGCCCGCAGCAGAGTGGTGGGCAACCGCTCACCGGCCGCCAGGAGTTCACGCTCCAGCCCCGCCTTGCGGGTGCTGTACGAGGTGTCTCCCGGGGCCACCGTCCGCTGGTCCTCGGTCAGCGGCACCGGGTACCGCGGAAAGCCGTCCGGTTCCTCCTGGGTGTCGAAGCCCCGGCCCTTGTCGTCCTCGTACACCGACACGCTGGAGACCACCACGGCCGAGCCCACGCGGTCGGCCAGCGACAGCAACTGCCGTGCGTGCGCGGGTCCGTAGGCCACGACGTCGACCAGGACCTCGCAGCCGTCGCCCACCGCGGCCACCAGGGCGGTGTCGTCCGCCCGGTCGGCCCGCGCGGTGCGCACCCGCGCGGGCCAGCTCTCGTCGCGTCCGCCGCCCCGGGAGACGGCCGTCACCTCCCAGCCGTCCCGGGCCAGCGCACCCACGGCCGCCCGCCCGATCTGTCCCGTCGCTCCGACCACCACAGCACGTCGTGTCATGGGGCGACCGTAGGCGGCCGACTCCGGTTCCTCCAGGGGGTTCTGCCGACGGCAGAGCTCAACTCAACGGCAGCCGCGGGAACCTGCGCTCCTTCGCCGCGGCGGCCTCCTCCGCCTTCACCACCGCCGCGTACTGGTCGACGTACTCCTGCTCGGACAGCGTCAGGATGGCGTACATGATCTCGTCGGTGATGGCCCGCAGGATCGCCTTCTCGTTCTCCATCCCGGCGTAGCGGGAGAAGTCGAGCGGCTTGCCGAAGCGGATCACCACGGGGTGGATGTTGGGGATGACCTTGCCGGGCGGCTGGGCCTCGAAGGTGCCGATCATCGCGCAGGGGACGACCGGGACCTGCGCCTTGAGCGCCATCACCGCGACGCCGACCTTGCCCTTGTAGAGGCGGCCGTCGTGGGAGCGGGTGCCCTCCGGGTAGATGCCGAGCAGTTCGTCCTTGCGCAGCACGCCGAGGCCCTCGCGGATGGCGGCCTGGCCCGCTTCCTTGCCGGACCTGTCGACCGGGATCTGCCCGGCGCTGCGGAAGAAGAAGGCGGTCAGCCGGCCCTTGATGCCGGGGCCGGTGAAGTACTCGGCCTTCGCCAGGAAGGTGATGCGCCGCTTGAGCACCGCGGGCATCAGGAAGTGGTCGGAGAAGGACAGGTGGTTGCCGGCGACGATGGCCGCACCCGACTCCGGGATGTGCTCCAGACCTTCTATTCGAGGCCGGAAGACCAGTCTCAGCAACGGCCCCAACAGCACGTATTTGAGCAGGTAGTAGAACAAGAGGGGGCGCTCCTCGGTCGGGCGGACGGCTCAACTCCGCGTTGTGGCTGGTCAACCGGCGTGAGGCGGGGGCTGTCAGTGTAGGCGCAGCGCGCGACGGCCGGAACAGGGCCGTGAACGGGCCCGCGGGGGCGCCCGCGTCCGCACCCGGTCCGCCGTCACAACCGCACGATGACCAGGGCCGTGTCGTCCGTGGCGCCGCCAGGCGGAAGCAGCTCCAGCAGGACCGCGTCGGCGAGCGTCTCGGGGTCGTCCTTGCGGTGCCGGGCCAGGGAGTCGGCCAGCCGGGTGAGCCCGGTGTCGATGTCCTCCGTGCGCCGCTCCACCAGACCGTCGGTGTAGAGCGCGAGGGTGGCGCCGTCGGTGAAGGTGGTCGCGGCCTGCGGCCGGGGCATCGGGTCGGGGCGGGCGTCGAGCGGCGGGTCGGTCGCCTTGTCCAGGCACTCCACCCGGCCGTCGGCGTGCACCAGCATGGGCGGGGGGTGGCCCGCGCTGCTGTAGGTGACGGTGCCGTGGTCGAAGTCGATGAAGGTGGTGACCACGGTGGCGGACTCGGCACCGTCGACGACATGGGCGTACCGGCCCAGCACGTCCAGGGCCTGGGCCGGACCCGCGGCCACCCGGGAGGCGGCGCTCAGGGCGCTGCGGAGCTGGCCCATCACCCCGGCGGCCGCGAGCCCGTGGCCGACCACGTCACCGACCGAGACGCCGACACGGTGCCCGCCCACCAGGTCGACCAGGTCGTACCAGTCGCCGCACACGTGCAGCGCGCCGACGGCCGGCCGGTAGCGCACGGCGGCCCGGTGGTGCAGTGTCTGCCGACGGGTGGGCAGCATGGCGTCCTGGAGGGTGAGGGCGACCTCGCGGTCCCGGGCGTGGGCCTGCCGCAACCGCTCGTTGAGCGCCTGGAGCTCACGGGCGCGGGTGTACAGCTCGGCCTCCATGACGCGGTCGCGGCCGCCGCTCGGGCCGCCGCGGGCATGGATCAGCTCGGTGACCTCCTCCACCCGGTGCACGAGCAGCACGACCTTGCCGTCCGCGCCGAACACGGGGGCGTTGCAGGGGCTCCAGTAGCGCTCCTCCCACACCCCGGGCCGGCCCGGTGCCTCGACGTCGTACCGCTGCAGGGCCATGGAGTCGCGCTCCCCGGTCTCCAGCACCCGTTGCAGGGAGGCGGCCAGGTTGCGCATGCCGCTCGGCGCGGTGTCGTTCGGGTTGTCCGGGAAGACGTCGAAGAGATAGCGGCCCACGACCTCCTCGCGCCGGCGCCCGGCCATGCGCAGGAACTCCTCGTTGACGTCCGCGTACACCAGGTCGGGCGTGAGCAGGGCGACCATGCCGGGCAGGGCCTGGAACACGGCTGGGTAGTCGATGGAGTCGGTGTCGATGGGTCTGTCGCTCATGGCTGCCGCCTCCCCGCCAGGATCGCCCCATTTTCGCATGGTATGAGGTTCAGGTGGTCAGTCCGGTGGATCCGCGAGGGACTGCTCGGCCCAGATGATCTTTCCCTCCGGTACGAAGCGGGTGCCCCAGCGCCGGGCGAACTGGGACACCAGCAGCAGTCCGCGGCCGCCCTCGTCGGTGGTGCGCGGGTGGCGCAGATGGGGCGCGGTGTCCCCGCTGTCGAGCACCTCGCAGATCAGGGACCGCTCCCGGATCAGCCGGAGCCGGATCGGGCCGACGGCGTGCCGGATGGCGTTGGTGACCAGTTCGCTCACCACCAGTTCGGTGGTGAACGCGAACTCCTCCAGGCCCCACTCGGTGAGCTGGCGGGACGCCGTCTTGCGGGCCTCGGCGACCCGGGCCGGGTCGACGGGCACGTCCCAGTCCGCGACCTGGTCGGGGCCCAGCAGCCGGGTGCGGGCCATGAGCAGGGCCACGTCGTCGTGCGGCCGGTCCGGGGCCAGGGCGTCGACCACGGCACGGCAGCGCAGGTCCAGCGAGGGCGCGGACCTCTCCAGGGCCTGGCGCAGCCGGTGCCGGCCCGCGTCCACGGCCCACTCCCGGCCGCGGGCCAGCAGCCCGTCGGTGTGCAGCGCCAGGGTGCTGCCCTCGGCCAGGGCCAGCTCGACCGACTCGAAGGGCGGACCGCCCACGCCGAGCGACGGCCCCTGCGGCAGGTCCACGAAGGCGACCTCGCCGTCGGGCAGGATCACGGCGGGCGCGGGATGCCCGGCGGTGGCCATCGTGCACTGCCCGTCGACCGGGTCGTAGACGACGTACACGCACCCGGAGCCCCGGGCGCTGCCGGTGTCCTCCGGCTCCGCGCCCACGCCCTCCTCGCGCGCCGCCCGGGCCACCAGGTCGTCGAGGTGACCCAGCACCTCCTCGGGCGGCAGGTCCAGCGCCGCCAGCGTCCGTACGGCGGTCCGCAGCCGGCCCATCGCCGCGGCGGCGCCGATCCCGTGCCCGGGCACCTCGCCGACCACGAGGGCGACCCGGGCGCCGGAGAGCGGGATGAGGTCGTACCAGTCCCCGCCGAGGCCGGTCAGCTCGTCGGCGGGCCGGTAGCAGGCGGTCACCTCCACGGCGTCCTGCTCGGGCAGTTGGTGGGGGAGCAGACTGCGCTGGAGGACGAGCGCGGCCTCGCGTTCCCGGGTGTAGCGCCAGGCGTTGTCCACGCACACGGCGGCCCGGGAGACGAGGTCCTCGGCGAGGCTCAGGTCGTCCTCGTCGAAGGGTTCCTGGCGGCGCCGGCGGAAGAAGGTGGTGACGCCCAGGGTGGCGCCCCGCGCGCGGATCGGCACGACCAGCACACTGTGCAGGCCCAACTCCAGGAAGGTGGCCTGCCGCCCGCCCGGTATGTCGGTCGCCCACTCCGCGGCCAGCGGGTCCAGCCGTTCCTCCCGCAGGGGCGTGCCCTCGGCCAGACACCGCAGCGGAGGGGAGCCGGGCCGGTAGGCGGCCACCTCGCCGACCTCGACGACGGCCTCGGGCACGCCCTCGTTCACCGACTGCTGCCCGGCCCGCCGCAGCGTCACCCGCGCGGCGGGTTCCGCTCCGTGCAGTACCGACTCCAGCAGGTCCACGGTGATGTAGTCGGCCAGCGCCGGCACCGCCACGTCGGCCAGCTCCTGCGCGGTGCTCCGGATGTCGAGACTGCGGCCGATGTACTCGCCGGCCCGGTCCAGCAGGGCGAGGCGCTGCCGGGCCCGGTGCCGCTCGGTGATGTCGACGACCGTGTAGTAGACGCCCATCGGGTGGCCCCGGTCGTCGTCGATCCGGGTGAACGACATGGTGTGCGCGGTCTCGCGGTGCGGGGCGGAGCGGACCCGGCCGACGTGCTCGTACCCCACGACCGGCTCGCCGGTCTCCAGCACCCGCCGCATCTGTGCCTCTATCGCGTCCGCGTCCAGGCCCGGCTGGATCTCGGCGAACCGCAGCCCCAGCCGCCGCTGGGCCGGGGCGCTGCCGAACTGCTCCAGTGCCGGGTTGGACCACACGCAGCGCAGGTCCGTGTCGACGATCGCTATGCCGATGGGGGAGCGGGTGACCATCTGCTCCAGCACCCGGCGGCTCATGTCCCAGCCGGGGGCCTCCGCCATCTCCGACAGCAGGACCAGCCAGCGGGCGGAGCCGTCGGAGTCGTCGGCGGCGGTGATCCGCACCATGACCGGCAGCGGCCGGCCGTCCCTGCGCAGGGCGGTCAGCAGCCCGGCCCAGCCGCCGTCGCTGCGGCACCGTTCGGCGAGCTCCGGCAGCCGCCGGGCCTCCTCCGCGACGAGCAGCGCGGAGGCCGTCATTCCCACGGCCTCCGCGGCGCCGTACTCCAGCAGACGCTCGGCGTCCCTGGTCCAGCCCCTGACGACCCCCCGGCCATCGAGCAGCAGAGGCGCGGCATCGGCCACGTCGAACCGGTGCCGCGCGGTGTCGTGCTCCTCCTGAGCGCCCACGGCCGACCTCTCTGTCGCTGAGAGTGGTCTACCACCTCTTCGTCACATCTTCACCCGGTGTGGGGGAGAGCGCGGCCCGGGGGCGGCGGGTGAGCTACTGCCGCAGCACCCTTCCGAGTACGGCGAGCGCCGATTCCAGCTCCTCCGCCGTGATCGTCAGCGGCGGTGCCAGGCGGATCGTGGAGCCGTGGGTGTCCTTGACCAGGATTCCCTCGTCCATCAGCCGCCCGCTCACCTCCCGGCCCGTGCCGATCGCCGGGTCGACGTCCACGCCCGCCCACAGGCCCCGCGCGCGGAAGCCGACCACGCCCTTGCCGACGAGGTCCGCCAGGCCGTCCCGCAGGACCGTGCCCAGCTCGGCCGCCCGGCGCTGGAACTCGCCCGTCTCCAGGAGTTCGAGCACCGCCGTGCCCACCGCCGCCGCCAGCGGGTTGCCGCCGAAGGTCGAGCCGTGTTCGCCCGGCCGCAGGACGCCGAGGACGTCCCGGCGGGCGACCACCGCGGAGACCGGGACGATGCCGCCACCCAGCGCCTTGCCCAGCAGCAGGACGTCCGGGACCACCCCCTCGTGCTCGACGGCCAGCGTGCGCCCGGTGCGGCCGAGGCCCGACTGGATCTCGTCCGCGACGAACAGGCAGCCCCTGCGGCGGGTGAGCTCGCGGACCCCGGTCAGGTAGCCGTCGTCCGGGATCACCACGCCCGCCTCGCCCTGGATCGGCTCCAGGAGCACCGCGGCCGTCGTCTCGTCGACCGCCTCCTCCAGCGCCGCCAGGTCGTTGTACGGCACGATCCGGAAGCCCGGTGTGAAGGGACCGAAGCCGGCCCTGGCCGTCTCGTCCGTGGAGAACGACACGATGGTCGTCGTCCGGCCGTGGAAGTTGTCCGCCGCCACCACGATCGTGGCCCGGTCGGCCGGGACGCCCTTGACCTCGTACGCCCACTTGCGGGCCACCTTGATGCCGCTCTCCACCGCCTCCGCGCCGGTGTTCATCGGCAGCACCATGTCCAGGCCGGTCAGCGCCGCCAGGCGCTCGGCGAACTCGGCGAGGCGGTCGTTGTGGAAGGCGCGGGAGGTCAGCGTCAGCCGGTCGAGCTGCCGGTGCGCGGCCTCGACCAGCGCCGGGTGGCGATGTCCGAAGTTCAGCGCCGAGTAGCCGGCCAGCATGTCGAGGTAGCGGCGGCCCTCGACGTCCTCCACCAAGGTGCCCTCGGCCCGGGCCACGACCACGGGCAGCGGATGGTAGTTGTGCGCGAGGACGGGCTCCTCGGCGCGGATGAGATCGGCGGAGGAACGCGTGCCTGCGGGTGCGGTCATGAGCGGATCTCCTGGGTGCAGCACTTGATGCCGCCGCCGGCCTTGTGGAGCTCGGAGAGGTCGACGGGGACGGGGACGTAGCCGTGGTCGTCGAGGCGCAGGGCGAGGGCCTCGGCCTGCGGGGCGATGAAGACGTGCCGGCCGTCGGACACGGAGTTCAGACCGAACGCCATCGCGTCGTCGCGGGTCGCGAGCACCGCGTCCGGGTACAGCCGTGCGAGTACCTCGCGGCTGCCCGGCGAAAAGGCCTCCGGGAAGTAGGCGATGTTGTCGTCGTCCAGGACGAACAGCGCGGTGTCCAGGTGGTAGAAGTGCGGGTCCACCAGTGTCAGGCTGATCACCGGGTGCCCGAAGAACTCCTGCACCTCGCGGTGCGCCTCCCTGGTAGTGCGGAACCCGGTGCCGGCCAGCACGTAGCGGCCGGTCCAGACGAGATCGCCCTCGCCCTCGCAGACCGCCCGGGGGCGCTGGACGTCGTAGCCCGCCTTCTTGAACCACAGGTCGTAGTGCGTGGACTCGGGGCGCCGCTGCGGCGCGTGGAAGAGGGAGCCGAAGACGCGGCCGCCGACGACGACCGCCGAGTTCGCCGCGAAGACCATGTCCGGGAGACCGGGCACCGGCTCCACGGCGTCGACGCTGTGACCGTGCGCCTCGTAGGCGCGGATCAGGGTCCGCCACTGCTCCTGCGCGAGGTCCACGTCGACATGGGTGTCGGGATGCATCCAGGGATTGATCGCGTACTGCACGGCGAAGTGTCTGGGTTCGCAGACGAGGAAACGCCGTCGGCGCGGCACACGGGAGTCGGACACAGAGGGGTTCCTCCGCTTCCTGCGGTGTCTACTGAGGGTTGACACCACGGTAGGAAGTGACGGGCAGGCCCGACAAGCAACAAGAATTGCGTGTCTGCGCAGGAATGCTGCGAATTCTGCCGGTGAAACGCACGCCTGCTGCGTTTATCCGCTACGCCTCCGGTGCCGGCTGACTCGCCCCCGCCTCGGGGCTCTCCGGGATGAGATGGGACAGCACCATCACGCTGATCGTCTTGCGGATGAACGGCTCCACCCGGATGCGCTCCAGCACCTCCTCGAAGTGCTCCACGTCCCGCGCCCGCACGTGCAGCAGCGCGTCCGCACCGCCGGTCACGGTCATCGCCGCGGTGATCTCCGGATGGTTGCGGACCACCTCCGCGAGCCGCCGCGGCGGGGCCGCGCCCTCGCAGTACACCTCGACGTACGCCTCCGTGCGCCAGCCCAGCGCCGACGGCTCCACCGTGGCCGTGAACCCGGTGATCACCCCGGTCTCCCGCAGCCGGTCCACGCGCCGCTTCACCGCCGTGGACGACAGCCCGATCGCCGACCCGATCTCCGCGAAGGAGGTCCGCGCGTTCGCCATCAGCGCGGTGACGATCTTCCGGTCCAGCTCGTCGAACGCGACGGTCCTGCTGTTCATGTCGGCACTGTATCCAGCACCGGCGCCCACACCTCCGCACGTGTCCAGTCGTACGAATTGCTCCTACACTCCGGGTTCATGCTGCGCGCCCTGGCTGTCGACGACGAACGCCCCTCGCTGGAGGAACTGCTCTACCTCCTGAGCACCGACCCCCGGATCGGCAGCGTCGAGGGGGCCGGCGACGCCACCGAGGCGCTGCGCCGCATCAACCGCGCGCTGGAGTCCGGGCCGCACGGCCCCGAGGCCATCGACGTGGTCTTCCTCGACATCAACATGCCCGGCCTCGACGGCCTCGACCTCGCCCGGCTGCTGACCGGCTTCGCCAAACCGCCGCTCGTCGTGTTCGTCACCGCCCACGAGGACTTCGCCGTCCAGGCCTTCGACCTCAAGGCCGTCGACTACGTCCTCAAACCGGTCCGCAAGGAACGCCTCGCGGAGGCCGTCCGCCGCGCCGCCGAACGCCTGGACGCCGCACCCCGCATACCCGTGCACGAACCCGACCCCGACCACATACCCGTCGAACTCGGCGGGGTGACCCGCTTCGTCGCCGTCGACGACATCACCCATGTCGAGGCCCAGGGCGACTACGCCCGGCTGCACACCGACAAGGGCAGCCACCTCGTCCGGATCCCGCTGTCCACGCTGGAGGACCGCTGGCGCTCACGCGGGTTCGTGCGCATCCACCGCCGCCACCTCGTCGCCCTGCGCCACGTCGGCGAACTCCGCCTGGACGCGGGCACCGTGAGCGTCCTCGTCGGCGGCGAGGAACTCCAGGTCAGCCGCCGCCACACGCGCGAGCTGCGGGACCTGCTGATGAGGAGGCCCTGACCGTGCCGCACCAGGACCCCGTCGAGCGCCGGGTCGTCGTCACCGGCCCGCCCCGCCGCGGCCGCCCCGCCTCCGGCTACTACCGGCCGCGCACCGAGATCGACGAACAGACCACCCTCGGCCACACCTACGTCCGCTCCCTGATGCGCACCCAACTGCGCGCCGCCCTCGCCGTGTTCGCCTTCCTCGGGCTGCTCATCGGCCCGCTCCCGCTGCTCTTCGCGGCCATGCCCGACGCCCACCGCCTCGAATGGGGCGTCCTCGGCTTCGGCCTGTACGTCCCCATGGTCCTGCTGGCCCGCTGGTACGTGCGCCGCGCGGAACGCAACGAACGGGACTTCGTGCGGCTGGTCGAGGACCGGTGAACTCCAGCTACTCGGTGCCGGCCGTCGCCCTGGTCGTCGTCGCCACCGTCCTCGTCGGCGCCTTCGGCCTGCGCATCTCCCGCACCACCTCCGACTTCTACGTCGCCTCCCGCACCGTCGGCCCCCGCCTCAACGCGGCCGCCATCAGCGGCGAGTACCTCTCCGCCGCCTCCTTCCTCGGCATCGCGGGCCTGGTCCTCGTGCAGGGCCCCGACATGCTCTGGTACCCGGTCGGCTACACCGCCGGCTACCTCGTCCTGCTCCTGTTCGTCGCCGCCCCGCTGCGCCGCTCCGGCGCCTACACCCTCCCCGACTTCGCCGAGGCCCGCCTCGCCTCCCAGGCCGTACGACGGCTCGCGGGCGCCTTCGTCGTCGGCGTCGGCTGGCTCTACCTGCTGCCCCAGCTCCAGGGCGCCGGGCTCACGCTGACCGTCCTGACCGGGGCGCCCCAGTGGCTCGGCGGAGTGATCGTCGCGGCCGTCGTGGTCGCCACCGTCGCCGCGGGCGGCATGCGCAGCATCACCTTCGTGCAGGCCTTCCAGTACTGGCTCAAGCTCACCGCCCTGCTCGTCCCCGCCCTCTTCCTCATCCTCGCCTGGCAGGGCGACGGCGCCCCCAGCCACGCCTTCGAGGAACCGGCCACCTTCCGCGAACAGCGCGTGGTCCGCGTCGACTCCACGCTCGACCTCAAGCTGGAGAGCCCCCTGACCGTCACGGTCACCGGCACGGTCGACGGCCGCACCCATGACGACCGGACGCTGCGACTGCGCGCCGGCACCCACGCCATCGCCAAGGGCACCCGCCTCACCTTCGCCAAGGGCACCACGGTCCCCGCCGCCGACCGCGGCACCAGCGACGGCATGTCGACCTCCCTCGCTGCGGGCCGCGAGGACCGGCCCCTGTACGCCACCTACGGACTGATCCTCGCCACCTTCCTCGGCACCATGGGCCTGCCGCACGTCGTCGTCCGCTTCTACACCAGCCCGCACGGCGTCGCCGCCCGCCGCACCACGGTCGCCGTCCTCGGCCTGATCGGCTGCTTCTACCTGCTGCCCCCGGTCTACGGCGCCCTCGGCCGCCTGTACGCCCCCGAACTCACCCTCACCGGCGACGCGGACGCGGCCGTCCTGCTGCTCCCCGAGCGCATGATCGGCGGCCTCGGCGGCGACCTGCTGGGCGCGCTGGTGGCCGGCGGCGCCTTCGCGGCCTTCCTGTCCACGGCCTCCGGACTCACCATGGCCGTGGCGGGCGTGCTCACCCAGGACGTCCTGCCCTCCCGCGGCGTACGGCACTTCCGGCTCGGCACGGTCCTCGCCATGTGCGCCCCGCTGGCCGCGAGCGTCCTGGTCGGCGGACTCCCCGTCGCCGACGCGGTGGGGCTCGCCTTCGCCGTCTCCGCCTCCTCGTTCTGCCCGCTGCTCGTGCTCGGCATCTGGTGGCGGCGGCTCACCCCGCCCGGCGCCGCCGCGGGCATGCTGGTCGGCGGCGGCTCCGCCTTCCTCGCCGTGGCCGCGACCATGGCCGGATTCCCGGCCGGCGGTCCCCTGCACGCCCTGCTCGCCTGGCCCGCGCTCTGGTCGGTGCCGCTCGGTTTCCTCACCATGGTGCTGGTGTCCCTGGCCACCGCGGGCCGGGTACCGGCGGGCACGGCGGCGATCCTGGCCCGCTTCCACCTGCCGGAGGAGCTCAGGGCGGAGGTGAAGGCGTGAGCGGATTCCTGGCCGGCCTGTGCGTCGCGATCCTCCCGCTGCTCGCCGCCGGATTCTGGCTCGGCCGGCGCACGGCCCGCCCGCAGACCCTGGGCGGCCTCGGCACCCCCGTCGAGCACGCCACCTTCGAGACCCTGCACACCGCCTCCCTGGCCGCGCCCCCGCTGCGGGCCGGGCTCACGGAGGAGACCGCCCGCAAGTCGGCCCGCCGACTGCGCTCGCTGCTCGGCACGGACGCGCTGTGCCTCACCGACCAGAAACAGGTCCTGGTCTGGGACGGCGTGGGCGGCCACCACCGCACCGAGATCATGGAACGCCTCGCCGGGCCGCTGGAGACCGGCCGCGGCGAGGCCTTCCCGCTCACCTGCGGCACACCCGACTGCCCGGTCCGCTGGGCGGTCGTCACCCCGCTCACCGTCGACGACCGCGTCCACGGCGCCCTGGTCGCCTGCGCGCCCCGCGAGTCGGCGGTCCTGGTCCGCGCCGCCGGGGAGGTCGCCCGCTGGGTGAGCGTCCAGCTCGAACTGGCCGACCTGGACCAGTCCCGCACCCGGCTGATCGAGGCCGAGATCAAGGCACTCCGGGCCCAGATCTCCCCGCACTTCATCTTCAACTCGCTCGCGGTGATCGCCTCGTTCGTCCGCACCGACCCCGAGCGCGCCCGCGAACTCCTCCTCGAATTCGCCGACTTCACCCGCTACTCGTTCCGCAGGCACGGCGACTTCACCACCCTCGCCGACGAACTCCACGCCATCGACCACTACTTGGCGCTCGTCAGGGCACGCTTCGGCGACCGCCTCTCCGTCACCCTCCAGATCGCCCCGGAGGTGCTGCCGGTCGCCCTGCCCTTCCTGTGCCTTCAGCCGCTGGTCGAGAACGCCATCAAGCACGGCCTGGAGGGCAAGGCCGAGAAGTGCCACCTCCAGATCACCGCGCAGGACGCCGGCGCCGAGGCCCTCGTCGTCATCGAGGACGACGGCGCCGGAATGGACCCGGTCCTGCTCCGCCGTATCCTCGCGGGCGAGGTCAGCCCCTCCGGCGGCATCGGCCTGTCCAACGTCGACGACCGGCTGCGCCAGGTGTACGGCGACGCCTACGGCCTCGTCATCGAGACGGCCGTAGGCGCGGGCATGAGGATCACCGCCCGGCTGCCCAAGTACCAGCCGGGCGTGCACTCGGCGAGCCGCCTCACGGGCGGCTGACGGTCAGGTACTGCGGGTGGCCACCATGCCGAGCGTGATCAGACCCAGCACGACCCAGCCGAACCACAGCCAGCCGTTGCTGCCGAGCGCCACCGTGTAGGCGGTCACCGCGACGAGACCGCCTACGGTGAGCACCCCCATCGTTCGGGTCGAGCCGTCCGTGGAACCGCTACCGGGCATCGCAACACCCTCCTCAGGATTCGTCCCCCTCCATGGTGCCCCCGTTCTGCCTGCGCACGGTGCACACGACGAAATGTGTGCCGTTCTTCCAGGGGCCTTCGCTGGTCCAGGAGCCCGCCGTGTAGACCGACGGATCGAAGCCGTAGTCGCCCGGCGGCACGTCCCGGGCGCAGGCCGGGTCCGACTCGGTGCGTGCCTCGGCCAGGGTGACGTCGGGGTCCAGTCGGGTGAATCCGAGCACCTGCTCGTCGTGGGAGCCCGCGCAGGAGACCAGCCGGGCGTCCCGGTTGGTGCGCACGTCCAGGCAGTCCCGCCGCTGCATGGTCGCCGTGTCCGCGAACGGCGAACCCGGCGCGCGATGCGCCCCGAGCGGCCCGTACACCGGCCCGTGCGCGCCCAGCACCAGACAGGCGGTGCGCCGCCCCGCCGCCCGGAAGCCGCCGTCGGTCGGTACGACGGCCTGGCTGCGGACGTCCGCGAGCCGCTCCCGGACCTCCCGGGTCCGCTCCTCGCACTCCGCCGCCCCCGTCCGCCGCGCCTCCTGTGCCGAGGCGGCCCTGGCGAACGCCACCACCTGGCCGTCCGGGGCGGTGTCGCAGGCCGGGTCCAGCCGCAGCCTGGGCGTCCCCCGGAACCGCTCCGACCCCGGCCAGTCGGCGATCACGCAGTCGCCGTCCCGCAGCGGCGCGGCGAGCCCGACCGTCCCGCCGTACGGCTGCCGCGCGCCCCGCGGGCCGACCCCGCCGTCCGGCGACCGGTCGGCCATCGCGTACCAGACACCGCCCAGGGCCAGCAGCAGCCCGAGTCCGCAGGCGAGGACGGCCCGCAGGGCGTGCGAGCGCTCCCGCCGCCGACGGCCGCCTCGGGGCGGCACGGCCTCGGGGTGCGGCCCGTACCCGTGCGGCGGTCCGGGCGGGGGCGCTTGTACGGCGGCCCAAGGCGGTTGGGAACCGAGGTCGGTCTGCGTCCGGACGTACGGCTCGGCCTGCGGTGTCACGATCCGCGACAGCGCGGCCTCCGCCTCCTCCGCCGACAGCCGCCGCCCGGGGTCCTTCGCGAGCAGCGCTCGCAGTACGGGACCCAGCGCGCCGGCGCGCACGGCGGGCCGCGGCTCCTCCATGACCACCGCGGTCACCTCGGCGAGGTGGGACTCCCGCTCGAAGGGGCCCACCCCCTCCACCGCGTGGTAGAGCGTGCAGCCCAGGGAGAACAGGTCGGCGGCCGGGGTGGGCGTGCCGCCCGTGGCCCGTTCCGGCGCCAGATAGCCCGCCGTGCCCACCAGCACCGACGCCAGCGTGTAGCGGGTCTCCCCGGCCTCCGGCCGCACGGAGATGCCGTAGTCGGTGAGCAGGACGCGCCCGTACGGGGACCCGCCGCGGTCCGGCGCGAGCAAAATGTTCGCCGGCTTCACGTCCCGGTGCAGCACGCCCCGCCGGTGCCCGGCGGTCAGCGCGTCGAGCACGGCGAGGCCGATGCGCGCGCACTCCGCCGGGGCGAGCGGTCCGCGGGTCCCGACCAGGTCGCGCAGGTCCACGGCGTCCGCGACGTACTCCATGACGATCCAGGGCAGCCCGTCGTGCTCCAGCACGTCGTGCACGGTCACCACGTGGGGGTGGCCGCGCAGCCCCGCCGCGTGCCGGGCCTCGGCGCGGGCCCGCGCCACCCGGGCCTCCCGTTCGTGGCCCGCCTCCCCGGGGTCGCGGAAGACGATCTCCTTGAGCGCGACCTCGCAGGCGAGTCTCTGGTCGTGGGCGAGCCACACATGACCCATGCCGCCGCTGCCGAGCGGGTTCAGCAGCAGGTACCGACCGGCGATGATCCGGCCCACTCCCGACGTCGGTGATCCTGAAGGCATCCGGTGACTCCCCGGTTCTGCGGGACGCTACGTGGCGACGGTGGCGCTCGGCCCGCCGGTGACGGGCGCGTCGGTCGCGGGCGCACCGGTGGCGGGCGCGCTCGTGACGGGGGCGCTGGAGACGGGGGCGCTGGTCGTCGACGGAGGCGGAGGCGGAGACGCAGGCGGCGGTGACGGTGGCGCTGGGGCGGTGCTGGTCCTCGGGGTGTCGGCTGGCGCGCTGGACGACGGCGGCGCCGAGGACGGCGGTGCCGAGGACGACGCACCGGGCCTGTTGCCGGCCGAGGCCGGCGGTGCCGAGGACGTGCCGCCCGGCCCGCCGCCGGCCGAGGACGACCCCGGCGAGCCCGAGGGCCCCGACGACGGGGGCGGCGGCGATGTGCCCGGCGGCGACCTTCGCGGCGGGGACGGCGGTGGGGGAGTGGTCGTCGGCCCGGTCCCCCCGCCGGAGGCACCCGTGCCGTCCCCGGTCACGGTCAGCGTCACGTACCGCCCGAACGGCAGCTCGGTCCCCGCGGGCGGATCGCTCGCCGTGACCCTCGCCGCGTCGGACGGTGTCCCCTGCCCGGCGTACCCGGCCGCCAGGCCCGCCTCGATCAGCGCCCGGCTCGCCTGCGCGAAGGTCCGCCCGGCGAGGTCCGGTACGGTGCGCCGCTTGCGCGCATCGAAGACGGTGTCCTTCTCCCCGGCGGTGCCGACCGGGCGGTCGATGCCGCGGGCCGGTTCCCGGACGTCGACGAGAGCGACCCGTTCCAGTTTCCGCGGCGCGGGCTTCACGGCCATCACGGACTCGCGTGCGTATCCCGCCCACTTCTTGTTGCCGTCCTCGAACCGGACGGAAATCCGGCCGGTGTCGCCGGTGAAGGGCCGCAAGGGATTTCCACACGAGCACTTCACAGCCGGAAGCCCTTGTTCATCGACAAGAATCGCGATTCCCGCCTGGAGCAAGGAGTTGTACGGGACGGCCTTTTCCTTCTTGTAGTCGTGGTTCTCGACGAGAGTGTCGTGACGGAGCAGAACCGGTGTGAGCCGATCCAGATATTCCGGTATCCCGTTCGTGCCGATGTTCAGCACGCCGGCCCACGCCTGTGCCTTTTCGTGATTCCTGGGATCGGTGAGAAATCGCTTGAGTCTGGCGACGTCACAGATGGTCGGCTGCTTGCTGCCGCCGTACAGGCCGGGCGTGTCCCCCTGCTGGAGACTTCCCTGGACGGGCCGCGACCGCACGGCGGCGGTGTCCCTGCCCAGCCCGCTGTTCTCCTCGAAGAACGGCGCGAGCGAGGGCACACCGACGGCGACCGCCTTGACCACCGTCAGTGGATTTCCCTGCGCACAGCCACTCAGCAGCAGCGCGGAAATCGCCAGGACGGCGATCCTGTGCATAAATGCGCGAAGTGTCATGACCGCTCCCCCCGGCGGTTCCCCCAACGCGCTTCATGCTACTGAATGCTCCGGAAAGGCGAAGCCTCTTATCGCTCGCGGGTGCTCAAAGAGGCCAGATACGCGTTGTACGCCTCGAGTTCCTTGTCGCCGTCCCGGTCGGCGGCCCGGTCCGAGCGCTTGGCCTGCCGCTGTTCGGAGCCGTACCACTGGAACAGCAGTGCGATGAGCACCAGAACGGAGGGAATCTCACTGAACGCCCACGCGATACCGCCGGCGTAGTTCTGGTCGGAGAGCGCGTCGATGCCGAGCGAGGCGGGCGGGTTCTTGAACGTCTCCACCATGGGCTCGGACGCCATCATCAGCGCGATGCCGAAGAACGCATGGAACGGCATCCCGGCGAACAGCTCCAGCATCCGCATCAGGTACCCGGGCCGGTGCGGTCCCGGGTCCACGCCGATGATCGGCCAGAAGAAGACGACACCGACGGCGAGGAAGTGGACCATCATCGCGACGTGGCCGGTCTTCGACCCCATCAGGAAGTCGAAGATGGGCGTGAAGTAGAGGGCGTACAGGCTCGCGATGAACAGCGGGATGGTGAAGGCCGGATGCGTGATGATCCGCATGTACCGGCTGTGCAGCAGCGCGAGCAGCAGCTCACGCGGCCCCTTGTGGCCCTTGCCGGCGACGGGCAGCGCCCGCAGGGCCAGGGTGACCGGGGCGCCGAGCAGGACGAGGATCGGCGACAGCATGCTGATCACCATGTGCTGCACCATGTGCACGCTGAACATGACCATGCCGTAGTCGTTCAGCCCGGTGCACATCATCAGCCCGATGGACAGCACACCGGTCACGTAGGAGACGGTCCGCCCCACGGACCACGCGTCCCCCCGCCGCCGCAGCCGCACGACGCCCCACGCGTACAGGCCGAGCGCGAGGAGGCAGGCGACGAGGAAGAAGGGGTCGGCCGACCACTGAAGCCCTCGTCCCAGCGTGAACGGCGGCAGATCGTGGGTCATGCCGTGCCCGCTGTGGTCCATCGCGGCGGCTCCTGATTCGTGGGGGTTGTGCAAGTCTGTCCGCCACACAGACTAGAACCGCCCCCGGCCGCGACTGCGACCGGGGGCGGATTCCTCAGTGCCCTGCGCGCCGGTCTACAGGACGCACTCGGCTTCCTCGTAGCGGTCCGCGGGGACCGTCTTCAGCGTCTCCACGGCCTCCGCCAGCGGCACCATCACGATGTCGGTGCCCCGCAGCGCGGTCATGTGACCGAACTCCCCGCGGTGCACGGCCTCCACCGCGTGCCAGCCGAACCGGGTGGCCAGGACCCGGTCGTACGCGGTCGGCGTACCGCCCCGCTGCACATGCCCGAGGATGACCGGCCGGGCTTCCTTCCCGAGCCGCTCCTCCAGCTCGATCGAGAGCTGGCGGGCGATCCCGGCGAAGCGCTCGTGGCCGTAGATGTCCTTGCCGCCCTCGTCGAAGGCCATGGAACCGGGCGCGGGCTTGGCACCCTCCGCCGCGACGACGATCGCGAACCGCTTGCCCGCCTCGAACCGCTCGCCGACCCGCCGGGCCAGCTCCTCGATGTCGAAGGGACGCTCCGGCACCACGATGGCGTGCGCGCCGGCCGCCATCCCGGAGTGCAGCGCTATCCAGCCGGTGTGCCGCCCCATGACCTCGACGACGAGGACCCGCTGGTGCGACTCGGCGGTGGTCTTGAGCCGGTCGAGGGCCTCGGTGGCGACACCGACGGCCGTGTCGAACCCGAAGGTGACGTCCGTCACCGCGATGTCGTTGTCGATGGTCTTCGGCACGCCCACGATCGGCAGCCCGGCGTCCGACATCAGGCGGGCGGCCTTGAGCGTGCCCTCACCGCCGATGGGGATGATCGCGTCGAGCCCGAGCTCCTCGACATGTCCCTTCGCCCGCTGGACGCCGTCCCGCAGATGCGAGGGCTGGACCCGGGAGGAGCCGAGGATCGTGCCGCCGCGGGCCAGGATGCCGCCCACGGCGTCGAGGTCGAGCTTGAGGTAGTCGCACTCCAGGAGGCCCTTCCAGCCGTCCCGGAAGCCGATGACCTCGTCGCCGTGGTCGACGACGGCACGGTGCACGACGGACCGGATGACGGCGTTCAGGCCGGGGCAGTCGCCGCCGGACGTGAGGACACCAATGCGCATAGCCGCGAGAACCTTTTCAGCGATGGGACGTGGCATGGGTCCGGACCGCGCTGTCCGGCTGGAACCCCGCCACCCTAGCGGCAGGAGGGGGCGGGGCCGAAGCATGCGTCCGCCTGCTGGACGGCCCCGCTCACCTGTGCGGACACCTCGTCAGACGGGCTGGTGACCGGTGCCTGGAACCGAGGTGAACGCCTCTCTCAGGCGGGCTGCTGCGCGGCCGCGATGCGCTCGTTGCGCAGGGCCTCGTACCAGCGGTCGTCGGTCGGCGGCAGCGCGTTGACGTCGAGCGCGAGCTTCAGCAGCAGGTCGGCGATCAGCGGGTTGCGCGCGAGCACGGGCCCGTGCATGTAGGTGCCGAAGACGGTGTCGTTGTACGCCCCCTCCGTACCGTCCCCGGTGCCGTTGCCCTTGCCCAGCTTGACGTTGGCGAACGGGCGGGCGGTGGGGCCGAGGTGGGTGACGCCCTGGTGGTTCTCGAAGCCGGTCAGCGGGGGCAGGCCGAGCCGCGGGTCGATGTCGGCGAGCACGTCGCCGACGCAGCGCTCGCCCTCGCCGCGCACCGAGACCACGTCGAGCAGGCCGAGGCCCGGCTCGCGCTGGCCGAGGTCGTTGATGAACTCGTGGCCGAGGATCTGGTAGCCGGCGCACACCGAGAAGACGATCGCGCCGTTGCCCACGGCCCGGTGCAGACCGCCGTCCCGGCGCAGCCGCTCGGCCGCCAGCCGCTGGGGCCGGTCCTCGCCGCCGCCGATCAGGTAGATGTCGCCGGAGGTCGGGATCGGCTGGTCGCTGCGCACGTCCAGGCGGGCCACGTCGAGACCGCGCTGGCGGGCCCGGCGCTCGATCACGAGGGCGTTGCCCTGGTCGCCGTAGGTGCTGAGCAGGTCGGGGTAGATCCAGACGACCCGCAGTTGGTTGTCGCTCACAAAAGTCCCCTGAGTCTCAGTTGCCGACGCGGCGGCGCAGGTCCTGGAAGGCGGTGTAGTTCGCGATGACCTCGATGCGGCCGGGCGGGCTCATCTGCACGGCCTGGTCGAGGTTGTCGCAGACCTGGAAGTTCTGGTTCGCGACCTCGAGGCGCACCGCGAGGTCCAGCTTCCGGTCGCCGATCACGCAGATCGGGTGGCCGGTCAGGCGCGTGTAGTCGACGTCCCAGAGCCAGGAGGTGTCGGTGCCGTCGGCGCCGCGGGCGTTGACGGAGAGGATCACCGGGGTCGGCGGCGGGTCGATCAGGCTGAACGTCTCGAGCCAGCCGGCCGGATTCTTCGCCAGCAGCAGCCGCAGGTCGCGCTGCTGGAACTGGACGATGTCGTAGCGGCCGGCCACGGCCTGCACCTGGTACATGCGTTCCAGGGCGACCTGCGGCGGTACGCCGAAGACGGCGGCGACGGCGGCGGACGAGGCGGCGTTGGCCTTGTTGGCGCGGCCGGGGAGCTGGAGGTGGATCGGCCAGGCCGAGCCGTGCGGGTCGAGCACGTGGTCACCGGAGAGCGCCCAGCTCGGCGTGGGACGGCGGAAGCCGCACTCGCCGCAGAACCAGTCGTCGCCGGGGCGCTGCATCACGCCACCGCAGGACGGGCAGGACCAGGCGTCGTCCTTCCACATCTGTCCGGCGGCGACCCAGATGACGTTGGGGGAGGAGGACGCGGCCCACACGACGAGCGGGTCGTCGGCGTTGGCGACGACGACGGCCTTCGAACCGGCCAGTCCCTCACGCCAGTTCTCGGCGAGCATGCGGGTCTCTGCGGCGCGGTCGAGCTGGTCGCGGGAGAGGTTCAGCAGGGCGATGCACTTGGGGTCGGTGTCCCTGGCCACGCCCGCGAGGTACTTCTCGTCGACCTCGATGACGCCGTACCGGGCGTCCGAGCCGCCGGCGAGCGCCGAGGTGATGCCGGCGGGCATGTTGGCGCCGAGCGCGTTGGAGACGACGGGTCCGGCGGCGCCCAGGGCCTCCGCGATCAGACGGGTCGTGGTGGTCTTGCCGTTGGTCGCCGATACGAGGACGACGTCCAGGTTCTGGGCGAGCCGGGCGAGGAGGTCGGGGTCGAGCTTGAGGGCCACCCGGCCGCCGATGACCGAACCGCTGCCGCGTCCCGCGGCTCGGGATGCCGCCGCGACGGCCTTGCCCGCCGTCACGGCCAGCTTGGCCCGCGGCGAGAGCGGGTCCGAGTTGCCTGTCATCAGTTCTCGATCCTCCTTGCGTACGCGCCGCGACTCTGCCTCCGGCCACGTGGTGTGGACCTCAGCCTATCGAGATCCGTAGGCACTCCCGAATCGCCGTACCCTTGCGGCCATGCGAAACGGCTCCATTCCGGGCACCCGTGGCCGGGTCCGGCCCCTCACCCTGCTCGGCAGCCCCGTGCTGCACGAACCCTGCGCGGAGGTCACGGACTTCGGCCCGGAGCTGGCGACGCTCGTCGAGGACCTGTTCGCGACGATGTACGCGCACGAGGGCGTGGGCCTCGCGGCGAATCAAGTGGGCGTCCCCTTGCGCGTGTTCGTCTACGACTGCCCCGACGACGAGGAGACCCGTCACCTGGGCCACGTGGTCAACCCCCGCCTGGTGGAGCAGGACGGCGTGGTGCTCCGGGGCCCGGAGGGCTGCCTGTCCCTGCCGGGCCTGGAGGCGGGTGTGGAGCGCCACGACCACGCCGTGGTGGAGGGCTTCACCGTGACAGGAGAGCCCGTGACGATTCACGGCACGGGCTTCTTCGCAAGATGTCTACAACACGAGACGGACCACCTGCGGGGCAGGACCTACGCGGACCACCTGACGGGCCGGCGCAAGCGCAAGCTCATGCGACAAGTGACCAGATCCCCTTGGCGCAGGGTGAGTGATCCCGCCTAGGGCGCGGGGCTGTGTCCATGTGCGGCTCCGCCGCGTGGGCGCGACAAGCCCCCGCCGGCCCGCACTCGGCATACGCCCGTCAGAACCCCGGACCTCCGACCTTGTCCCCCGCCGCCGCAAGCCGACCCCACAACAGGTCCGCCATGCTCCGCACCAACTCCGCCCGCGCACAGGGCCGTTCACCCAGCCACCAGTCGCCCGCCGCGTACATCATCCCGACGATCCCGTGCCCCCACACCCGGGCCAGCAACTGGCTCCCGGGGCCGAGATCCAGCCGGTCCTCGATGACCTGCCCCAGCTCCTCGCCCATCCTGCGCAGCAGGGGCGCGGAGTGCTGGCCGACGTCGAACCCCGGGTCCCCGGGCTGCCCGCCCTCGGCGGGGTGCATCAGGAACCGGTACACCTGGGGCCGGGCCTCGATCGCGGCCAGATAGGTGTCCAGGGTCGCCTCCACCCGCTCGCGCCGGTCCGCGGGAGCGTCCAGTGCGGCCCGCAGCGAGTCCAGCAGGGCGTCGGTGTGCCGCTTGGCCAGCGCGGCGTAGAGTCCCCCCTTGTCACCGAAGTGCCGGTAGAGGATCGGCTTGGTGATGCCGGCCTCCGCGGCGATGGCGTTCATGGAGGCCTGTGGGCCGTCGCGCAGCACCACCCTGTCCGCGGCCTCCAGCAGTTCGCGCCGGCGGCGGTCGGCGGACCGCTGCTGGTCGGTCCGCTGTGTGGTGTCCATGAGCTCTCCCCACCCGTGCTGAATCGGTAACGCCTGCGCAAACTAACACCCGGCGGGTGAAGGGCATCGAACAGGCTGCTGACCGGTCATGGGGAGTTGACTTTTCCTACCCGCGGGTAACAGACTTCGGTTACCGCAAGTAACATGCACGTGCGTCGCCGCTGGAGGGGACATGGCCGAGTTCACCATGGAGCTCAACGACGAACAGAAGGAGGTCCGGGACTGGCTGCACGGCTTCGCCGCCGACGTCATCCGCCCCGCGGCCGCCGAATGGGACGAGCGTGAGGAGACTCCCTGGCCGGTCATCCAGGAGGCCGCGAAGGTCGGCATCTACTCCCTCGACTTCTACGCCCAGCAGTACTTCGACCCCACCGGGCTCGGCATCCCGATGGCGATGGAGGAGCTGTTCTGGGGCGACGCGGGCATCGCCCTGTCGATCGTGGGCACCGGTCTGGCCGCCGTCGGCGTCCTCGCCAACGGCACCGAGGAGCAGATCGGCACCTGGATCCCGCAGATGTACGGCGACGCCAACGACGTCAAGGTCGCCGCGTTCTGCTCGTCCGAGCCGGACGCCGGTTCCGACGTGGCCTCCATGCGCACGCGTGCCGTGTACGACGAGGCCAAGGACGAGTGGGTGCTCAACGGCACCAAGACCTGGGCGACCAACGGCGGCATCGCCAACGTCCACGTCGTCGTCGCGGTCGTCGACCCGGAGCTCGGCTCCAAGGGCCACGCCTCCTTCATCGTGCCGCCGAACACACCGGGTCTGTCCCAGGGCCAGAAGTTCAAGAAGCACGGCATCCGCGCCTCGCACACCGCCGAGGTCGTCCTGGAGAATGTCCGGGTGCCCGGCTCCTGCCTCCTCGGCGGCAAGGAGAAGCTCGACCACCGCCTCGCCCGGGCCCGGGAGCGGGCCAGGAGCGGCGGCGAGCGGGTGAAGAACGCGGCGATGGCCACGTTCGAGGCCTCGCGGCCCGCCGTGGGCGCCATGGCCGTGGGCACCGCCCGGGCCGCGTACGAGGTCGCCCTGGACTACGCCAAGACGCGTGAGCAGTTCGGCCGGCCCATCATCGACAACCAGGGCGTGGCGTTCCAGCTCGCGGACATGCGCACCTCCATCGACGCGGCCCGTCTCCTGGTCTGGCGCGCCTCCTGGATGGCGATCAACGGCAAGCAGTTCACCGCCGCCGAGGGCTCGATGTCGAAGCTCTTCGCGAGCGAGACGGCGAAGAAGGTCACCGCGCAGGCCGTGCAGATCCTGGGCGGCAACGGCTACACCCGCGAGTACCCGGTGGAGCGCATGCACCGCGACGCGGCCATTTACACCATCTTCGAGGGCACGAGCGAGATCCAGCGGCTGGTGATCGCGCGGACGCTCTCGGGCATGCCGATCCGCTAGCGGCAACGGCTCCGGAGGGCCCGCAAGCCCTTCGGAGCCGTCACCACGTCACCGGGAGCGCCTCGGGGCCGCGCACCGATCTGCCCTTCCTGAAGGGCACCTTGTCCGGCGCGACCGCCAGCCGCAGGCCGGGCACCCGCTCCAGCAGCACCTCGACCAGCAGCTCGCACTGCATACGGGCCAGATGCCCGGCCGGGCAGGAGTGCGGCCCGGCGCCGAACGCCACATGCGGGACGGGACCGCGGGAGAAGTCGATCGTCTCCGGGTACGGGAAGACGTCGGGGTCCCGGTTCGCGGACAGGTACGACACGTAGATCGCGTCGCCCGCCCGGATCCGCACGCCGCCGACCCCCACGTCCTCCAGGGCGATCCGCGACAGGCCGACCGTGTTGCGGTGCGGGATGTAGCGCAGCAGCTCGTCGACGGCCCGTGGCCGGATCTCCGGCTCGGCGCGCAGCCGTTCGGCCAGGTCGGGGCGGGTCAGCAGCAGGTAGAACATCTGGCCGCTGTTGTGCGTCACCGCCTCGCCGCCGATCTGGAGCTGGACCGCGAGCCCCACGGCCTCCTCCAGCGTCACCTCGCCGCGGCCCACGGCGGCCCCCAGCAGGGAGGTCACGTCCTCGCCGGTGCCGCCCTCCCGGAGGCCGACGAGGTCGGCGAAGTAGGCGGCCATCTCGTGCCGGGCCCGCTCGCCGACCCGCGCCCCGTGCGACAGGGACACGATCAGCTCGGTCCAGGTGTGGATGCCGTGCCGGTCGGCGGCCGGGACGCCCATCAGTTCGCAGACCACGGCACTGGGGAAGGGGCTGAGCACCGCCGCGGTCAGGTCGGCGGGCGGGCCGTCCTGGAGCAGTTCGTCGACCAGCTCGTCGAGCATCGGGCGGGACTTCTCCCGCACCCGTTCCAGGCCGTGCGCGGTGAACGCGGCGGCCACCGCGTGGCGCAGCCGGGTGTGGTCGGGCGGGTCGAGGAAGGCGACCGCGCCGGCCGCCCCGGAGCCCTGCGGGACGAAGTGCGGGGTGAACCGGGTGACCGCCCGGTCCCTGACCGCCTGGCGGCTGAAGCGCGGGTCGTCGGCCACCGCACGTACGTCGTCGTACCGGGTGACCAGCCACGCCCAGCCCTCGCCGTGGGGGAGCCGGATCCGGGTCAGGGGACCCTCGCGCATCAGCTCGGTCAGCACCGGGTCGAAGTCGACGCCCTTCATGTCGAGTGCCGGCCAGTGCCGGAGCGGGGGCAGGATCTCGGTGATCGTCTCTTCGCTCATCCCGCACCGTCTCGTCCCGGAACCTAGAACTGGTCCCGTCCACGATCACCCGGGGAACGGACGACGTCACGCCGGGTTGCACCGAACGCGGGACCGCGCGAGCGGTCACCCACGCTCCGCGGACGGCGACTGCCAGGGCGCCCCGACCGCTACGGCGCCCCGCCGCTGCTGTGCGCGATGCACGCGACGTCGATCCGATCGGCCAGCTTCGCGAGCTCGATCGTCAGCGCGGCGACCGTGTCCTCGTCCAGCCCGTCGGCCCCGGCCTCGACCAGGTGCAGCCACCGCCCGCCAAGACTGCGGAGCAGCTTGCTCACATCGGCCGCGGCCACCTGGAGGGTCCCGCGGTCGTCGACGATCAGAGGCAGAGTCACTTCGCGGTTCACACCCGGGATGTTAGCCGCGCAAGTGTCACGCTCCGTGCCAAACCGTCGTGATGTTGCAGAACTCCCTGATTCCGTGCCCGGACAGCTCACGCCCGTACCCGGACCGCTTCACCCCGCCGAACGGGAACGCCGGATGCGAGGCGGTCATCCCGTTGACGAACACCCCGCCGGCCTCCAGATCCCGGACGAACCGGTCGACCTCGGCCTCGTCGCGGGTCCACACGTTGGAACTGAGCCCGAACGCCGAGTCGTTGGCGATCAGCACCGCCTCGTCGAGGTCGGCCGCCCGGTACAGCGTGGCCACCGGGCCGAAGGTCTCCTCGCGGTGGATGCGCATCTCGCGGCTCACGTCGGCGACGACGGTCGGCGGGTAGTACCAGCCGGGCCCCTCTGGCCGTTCGCCGCCGCACAGCACGCTCGCCCCGCTGCGCCGGGCGTCGTCGACCAGCTCCTCCAGGTCGGTCCGCCCCTGCTCGCTGGCGAGCGGTCCGACCTCGGTGTCCTCCTCCAGCGGGTCGCCGACCTTGAGCGCCTCCATGCCCGCGACGAACCGCTCGGCGAACCGGTCGTAGACGTCCGTGTGCACGATGAACCGCTTGGCGGCGATGCAGGACTGCCCGTTGTTCTGCACACGGGCGGTCACCGCGATCTCGGCGGCCCGGTCGACGTCCGCGGACGGCATGACGATGTACGGGTCGCTGCCGCCGAGTTCCAGCACGGTCTTCTTCACCATGTCCCCGGCGGTGGCGGCGACCGCGCGTCCGGCGGGCTCGCTCCCGGTGAGCGTGGCCGCCTTGACGCGTTCGTCGCGCAGGATCTCGTCGATCGCGCCGGACCCGACGAGCAGGGTCTGGAAGCAGCCCTCCGGGTAGCCCGCCTGGTGGAAGAGGTCCTCCAGGAACAGCGCGGTCTGCGGCACGTTCGAGGCGTGCTTGAGCAGGCCGACGTTGCCCGCCATCAGCGCGGGCGCGGCGAAGCGGACGACCTGCCACAGCGGGAAGTTCCACGGCATCACCGCGAGCACGGGTCCGAGCGGCCGGTAGCGGACCAGGGCGCGGGAGGCGCCGGAGTCCTTGACGTCGTGCTCGGCGGGCTCCTCGTCGGCCAGCAGCGACTCCGCGTTCTCGGCGTACCAGCGCATCGCCTTGGCGCACTTGGCGGCCTCCGCGCGGGCCTGCTTGACCGGCTTGCCCATCTCGGTCGTCATGACCTTGGCGATGTCCTGCTGGAGGCCGTCGAGGAGTTCCGCGGCCCGGTTCAGCAGTCGGGCGCGGTCCGCGAAGGAGGTCGTCCGCCAGGTGCGGAACGTCGCCTCCGCGAGCTGGAGCCTGCGCTCGATCTCCTCCTCGCCCATGGCCTGGTACGTCTTGAGCGTCTCGCCGTTCGCCGGGTTCACCGTCGCGATGGGCATGACCGACCTCCTGAAGAGCTGAATGTGCTTCGACCTTCCCGCGCGGCGGGGGCGGCCGCAACGCGTGGACGTCAGGCCGAGTGCTCAGCCAGCCGGTCGAGAAACGCGGCCTGCGCCTTGACGATCACGGACCGGGCCCGGTCGAGGCCGAACCACTCGACGCGGTCCAGCTCGGGGAACTCCCGCGTCTGCCCGGACTTCGGCGGCCACTCCATGCTGAACACCCCCGGGACCACGGTCGCCGGATCGAGGTCCGCCTCGATCGCCCACGCCGTGACGACCTTGCCGTTCGTCTGCCGGACCTCACCGAGCGGTACGGCCTCCCCGTCGGGCGGCTCCAGCCCGAGCTCCTCCCGGAACTCCCGGCGAGCCGCGTCCCAGGCGGCCTCCCCGGGCTCGTACTCGCCCTTCGGGAGGGTCCAGGCCCCGGCGTCGCGCCGGGCGAAGAACGGGCCGCCCATATGGCCCAGCAATACCTCCAGGCCGTCCCCGGTGTGCCGGAACAACAGCAGGCCCGCGCTCGTCCTCACGGCCGCACCTCGGGGTGCGCGGCCAGCAGCGTCTCGACCGTGTCGGCGTCCTCGGGGCGCTTGTCCTCGCGGTAGCGGACCACGCGGGCGAAGCGGAGGGTGACCCCGGCCGGGTAGCGGGTCGACCTCTGGAGGCCGTCGTAGGCGATCTCGACGACGAGTTCGGGCCGTACGGTCACCACGTAACCGCTGCTGTCGACGGCCAGCTCCTGGAGCCGCTCGGTCTGCCAGGTGAGCATGGCGTCGGTCATGCCCTTGAAGGTCTTGCCGAGCATGGCGAAGCCGCCGTCGGCCGTGCGGGCGCCGAGGTGCAGGTTGGAGAGCCTGCCGGTACGGCGGCCGTGGCCCCACTCGGCGGCCAGCACCACCAGGTCGAGGGTGTGCACGGGCTTGACCTTCAGCCAGGAAGCGCCGCGCCGGCCCGCGCTGTAGGGCGCGTCGAGGGACTTCACGACCACGCCCTCGTGGCCGCGTTTCAGGGTCTCGGCGAGGAACTCCTCGGCCTCGTGGACGTCCTCGGGACCCGACACCAGCGTGCGCCGGACCCGCATCGGCTCCGGCACCAACCGGGCCAGCTCCGCGTGCCGTTCGGCGAAGGGCAGGTCGAGGAGGTCGCGGTCGTCGACCGACAGGGCGTCGAAGAAGACGGGCGAGACGGGCACCGCCTCGGCGGCCGTCGTCACGTCCACCCGGGAGCCGACCCGCCCCGCGGTCACCTGGAAGGAGCGCGGGCGCCCGTCCTCGTCGAAGGCGATCACCTCGCCGTCCAGGATGAACCGCTCACCCCGCAACTCCAGTGCCGCTGCGGTCAGTTCGGGCAGCCGGTCGGTGATGTCGTCGAGGGTGCGGGTGTACAGCCGCACGACGTCGCCGTCCCGGTGGATCTGGACGCGGATGCCGTCCAGCTTCTCCTCGACCACGCAGGTGCCGAGCTTCTCGACCGCCTCGGCCACCGAGGAGGCGCTGTGCGCCAGCATCGGCAGGACCGGGCGGCCGACGGTGAGCCGGAAGCGGTCCAGGGCGGGCGGGCCGTCGGTGAGCAGGGCCTCGGCCACGGTCTGGAGGGAGCCGGCGAGCATCACGGCACGGCGGACGTCGGCCGGGGGCGCCCCGGTCGCCTGGGCCAGGCCCTCGACCGCCACCGCGTCCAGCGCCCCCTGCCGCACCTCGCCGGTGATGAGACCGAGCAGGAACCGCTGCTCGGGCTCGGTGGCCGCACCCATCAACGCGCCGACCAGCCGGGCGCGTTCGGCCTGGGAACCCGCGCCCGCGACCTTGCCCAGCTCGCTCAGCAGGGCGTGCACCGCGCCGACGGTCAGGGTCGGCTCGGCGGCCGGGGCGACCGGGCGGCTCAGCACCTTCCAGCCGACGCCGAGCCGGCCCTGCGGGAGCCGTCCCGCCAGGTACGGGATGACGATCGGGACGTCGTCCGCCTCGGCGTCGCGGAACAGCTCGGCGAGGAGCGCGATCTTCTTCGAGCGCGCCGAGGTCTCGGCGACGTCCTGGGACACCTGGGCCAGCCGGGCAAGCAACATGACTCCAGGGTGTACCGGAGACGGCCGGTCTACACCCCGGCGGCCGCGTCGAGGTCGCTCATCAGCAGCTCGCCGTTGACGGTCGCGGCGGCCCGGTACCCGGCGCTCGCCGCGTTGATCACCTGTTCGCCGAAGCCGGCCACGTTGCCCACCGCGTACACCCCGGGCACGGTCGTCCGCCAGGTCGCGTCGACCACGGGGTAGCTGCCGAAGGGCGTCTCCTGGAACTCCGCCCCGAGCCGCTCCAGCAGGCCGTTCTGCGGGACGGCCCGCGGGGCGGTGAAGACGACCTCGCGCGGGTGCGCCGTGCCGTTCCGCAGCCGTACGGCGGTGAGCCTGTCGTCGGTCACCTCCAGTCCGGCGACCTCGCCCGGCACCACCTTGACGCCGGCCGCGGCCAGCCTGCGCAGGTCGTCGTCCGCGAGCTCGGACTCGGCGACCGTGTGGAGGAACAGGGTCACGTCCTTCGACCACTGGGAGACCATCAGCGCCTGGTGCACGCTCAGCGGGGTCGTGGCCAGCACGCCGAAGGCCTGGTCGCGGACCTCCCAGCCGTGGCAGTACGGACAGTGCAGGACGTCCTTGCCGAAGCGCTCGGCGACCCCGGGCACGTCCGGGAGCTCGTCCCTGAGGCCGGTCGCGACGACCAGGCGACGGGCCTGGACCACGCGTCCGCCCGCGAGGGTCACGGTGAAGCCCGGCGCGACCTCGGTCACCCGGTCCCGGACCAGCTCGACGCCGTACCCCTCGACCTCCTCGCGGCCGATCGCCAGGAACTCGGCGGGTGCCATGCCGTCCCGGGTGAGGAAGCCCTGCATGTGCGCGGAGGGCGTGTTGCGCGGTTCACCCGCGTCGACGACCAGGGTGCGACGCCGGGCCCGGCCCAGGACCAGGGCGGCGGACAGACCCGCCGCGCCGCCACCGACCACGATCACTTCGTATGTCTCGCCGTATGTCTCGGTCATGCCGACACGGTCGCTCCGGGGACGCGGGATTGACAAACAACTTTGCCGATTCTGCAATACGGGTATGAGTACCGACGAAGTTCTCGCCGAGGTGGGACCCCGGCTCAGGCGGCTGCGCAAGGACCGGGAGGTGACCCTCGCGGCCCTCTCGGAGACCACCGGCATCTCCGTGAGCACCCTCTCCCGCCTGGAGTCCGGCCTGCGCAAGCCCAGCCTGGAGCTGCTGCTGCCGATCGCCCAGGCCCACCAGGTGCCGCTGGACGAACTGGTCGGCGCCCCGCCGGTCGGCGACCCCCGGGTGCGCTCGGCACCGCTCGAACGGCACGGGCGCACCTTCTGGCCGCTCACCCGGCAGCCGGGCGGCCTCCAGGCCTTCAAGGTGCTGGTGCCGCGCCGCGAGGAGGAGCCGGAACTGCGCACCCACGAGGGCTACGAGTGGCTGTACGTGCTGGCGGGGCGGCTGCGGGTGGTGCTGGCCGACCACGACGTGGTGCTGGCGGCGGGGGAGGCGGCGGAGTTCGACACCCGGGTGCCGCACTGGTTCGGTTCGACGGGGGAGGGGCCGGCGGAGTTCCTCAGCCTCTTCGGGCCGCAGGGGGAGCGGATGCACGTACGGGCCCGACCCCGCAAGGCGTGAGCGGCGGCGGCGTTGCTGGACGCCCTGATCCCGGATCGGGCGTTCCTGGTACGTTACGGAGCTTCTGCCGCCCGACGACAAGAGACCGAAGCCCGTGACGACCGTCGCTTACCAAGGTGAACCCGGATCCAACTCGGCGACCGCCGCCAACGCCCTGTACCCGGGGTGCGCCGAGCAGCCCTGCACGGGCTTCGAGCAGGCGCTGGACGCGGTCACGCTCGGCACGGCCGACGTCGCCGTGATCCCGGTGGACAACTCCGCGGCGGGACGGGTGGCGGACGTGCACCACCTGCTCCCCGAGTCGGGGCTGTTCATCATCGCCGAGTACTTCCTCGCCATCCGCTTCGACCTGATGGGCGTGCCCGGCGCGACGGCGGACCAGGTGGAGTGCGTACGCAGCCATGTGCACGCCCTCGGGCAGTGCCGCAAGGTGCTGCGGGACGGCGGCTGGCGCACCCTCGTCACCGACGACACCGCCGGCGCGGCGCGCGAGGTGGCCGAACTGGGCGACCCGCGGCACGCGGCGCTCGCCCCGCCCGCCGCGGCCGGGCTGTACGGCCTCGACGTGCTGCGTGCCGGGGTCGAGGACGACCCCGACAACACCACCCGGTTCGTCGTCCTGTCCCGGGAGGCCGTGGTGGGCCCGGACACCGGGGAGCCGACGATGACGAGCCTGTTCTTCTCCGTGCGCAACATCCCGAGCGCGCTCTTCAAGGCGCTGGGCGGGTTCGCCACCAGCGGGGTGAACCTCACGAAGATCGAGAGCTACCAGGTCGGCGCGGGCCTCGACGCCAGCCGCTTCTACGTCGAGGTCGAGGGGCACCCCGACGAGCGGCACGTCGCCCTCGCCCTGAACGAACTGCGGTTCTTCTCCACCGAGGTGCGGATCCTCGGCGTGTACCCGGCCCATCCGCACCGGCTCGCGCGCTGAACGCCCTCGCGCGGCCGGCCCGGGGCGGTCCGGCCGGCTAGGCCCGGTGCTCGGCCTGGAACATCCAGCTCTGCTTCTCCAGGTCGGCGGCGAGGCCGATCAGCAGGTCCTCGGTGACGGGGTCCGCGGGGCCGGTCTTCTCGATGCGTTCCCGTACCCGTCCGACGACCGCGGAGAAGGCCCCCACCAGCGCGCCGACCGCGTCGACGTCCTTCGTCCAACCGGGTGAGAACTCCGGCACCCCGCTGGTGGCCGCGACGGTGGCGGCCCGGCCGTCCGGACTCACCCCCAGCGCCGCGGCGCGCTCGGCCACCGTGTCGGCGTACGCGCGGGCGGTGGTGACCACCTCGTCGAGCTGGAGGTGGATGGAACGGAAGCGCGGCCCGTACAGGTTCCAGTGCGCCTGTTTCGCGACCAGGGAGAGGTCGAGCAGGTCGACCAGGGTCTCCTGGAGGGCGCTGCCCGCGATCTCGCGTTCCTTGTCGGGCAGCGGGCTGTTGATGACCGTCATGTGCGCGGGTCCTTTCCGGGGATCGCCGGGGCCGCCCCCGCGGGAGGCGGGTGCCCGGCTCGTCCCTGTCACCCTGTTCAGGCCGCACCGGTCCTGCAACCGCTGAGCGGCCCCCGGTGCGCGGGCCGACTCTTTCCCCGCGGACGGTTCCCTGATCGGCAAGCGACCGCTTAGTATGCGGAGGACCCCGGTCAGATCCCGGCACGACGACGCAGTCCCGTGGAGGCCCCCCATGCAGGCTTGGCAAGTGCACGAGAACGGCGAGCCGAGCGAGGTGATGCGCCTCGCGGACGTGGCACGGCCCGCGCCCGGCGACGGCCAGGTCCTGCTGAAGGTGCGCGCCGCGAACATCAACTTCCCGGACGTGCTGATGTGCCGGGGCCACTACCAGGTCCGCCCCCCGCTGCCCTTCACCCCGGGCGTGGAGATCTGCGGCGAGACCGAGGACGGGCGGCGCGTGATCGCCAACCCCGCGCTGCCGTACGGCGGTTTCGCCGAGTACGCCGTCGCGGACACCGCCGCTCTGCTGCCCGCGCCGGACTCGCTGGACGACGCCGAGGCCGCCGCGCTGCACATCGGCTACCAGACCGGCTGGTTCGGGCTGCACCGACGGGCGCACCTGGAGGCCGGCGAGACCCTGCTCGTCCACGCTGCCGCAGGAGGGGTCGGCAGCGCGGCCGTGCAGCTCGGCAAGGCCGCCGGGGCCACCGTCATCGGGGTCGTCGGCGGTGCCGACAAGGCCGCCATGGCCCGCGAGCTGGGCTGTGACGTGGTGGTCGACCGGCGCGCCGAGGACGTCGTCGCCGCCGTGAAGGAGGCCACCGGGGGCCGGGGCGCGGACGTGATCTACGACCCCGTGGGCGGCGCGGCCTACACGCAGTCGACCAAGGTCGTCGCCTTCGAGGGGCGGATCGTGGTCGTCGGCTTCGCCAGTGGCACCATCCCGAACCCCGGCCTCAACCACGCCCTGGTGAAGAACTACGCGATCCTCGGCCTGCACTGGGGCCTGTACAACACCAAGAACCCCAAACTGGTCCAGCACTGCCACGAGCAGCTCGTCGAACTGGCCGCCCGGGGCGCGATCAAGCCCCTGATCAGCGAGCGGGTGCCGCTGGCCGGAGCCGCGGACGCCGTGCAGCGCCTCGGCGACGGGGTGACCACGGGCCGCATCGCCGTCGTACCCACGGGAGCACAGGCATGACCGACGCCGCCGAACTCAAGCGCCGTACCGCCGAGTTGCTGGCCGCACACCCGCCCGCGACCACGGACCGGCTCGACTTCCTCAAGGCCCGCTTCGACGCGGGGCTCGCCTGGGTGCACTACCCCGAGGGCCTCGGCGGGCTGAACGCCCCCCGCTCCCTCCAGGCCGTCGTGGACGCCGAGCTGGAGGCCGCGGGCGCCCCCGACAACGCCCCGCGACGCAACGGCATCGGCCTCGGCATGGCCGCGCCGACGATCCTCAAGTACGGCACCGAGGAGCAGAAGCAGCGCTATCTGCGGCCCCTGTGGGTGGGGGAGGAGGTCTGGTGCCAGCTCTTCAGCGAGCCCGGCGCCGGCTCCGACCTCGCCGCGCTCGGCACCCGGGCCGTCCGGGAGGGCGAGGACTGGGTCGTCAACGGGCAGAAGGTGTGGACCTCCGGGGCCCACAACTCCCGCTGGGCCATCCTCATCGCCCGCACCGACCCGGACGTGCCCAAGCACGCGGGCATCACCTACTTCGTCTGCGACATGACCGACCCCGGCGTCGACGTCCGCCCGCTGCGGCAGATCACCGGCGAGGCCGAGTTCAACGAGGTCTTCCTCACCGACGTCCGCATCCCCGACTCCCGGCGCCTCGGCGAGGTCGGCGACGGCTGGCGGGTCGCGCAGACCACGCTGAACAACGAGCGCGTCGCCATCGGCGGCATGCGGCTGCCCCGCGAGGGCGGCATGATCGGCCCGGTCTCCAGGACCTGGCGCGAGCGCCCCGAACTGCGCACCCAGGATCTGCACCAGCGCCTGCTGAAGCTCTGGGTGGACTCCGAGGTCGCCCGTCTCACCGCCGAACGCCTGCGCCAGCAGCTCGTCGCCGGCCATCCCGGCCCCGAGGGCGCCGGCATGAAGCTCGCCTTCGCCCGCCTCAACCAGGAGATCAGCGGCCTGGAGGTCGAACTGCGCGGCGAGGAGGGCCTGTTGTACGACGACTGGACCATGCGCCGGCCCGAACTGGTGGACTTCACCGGCCGGGACGCCGGATACCGCTATCTGCGCTCCAAGGGCAACAGCATCGAGGGCGGGACCAGCGAGGTCCTGCTGAACATCGTCGCCGAGCGCGTCCTGGGCCTCCCGGCCGAGCCGCGCACCGACAAGGACGTCGCCTGGAAGGACCTGGCCCGATGAGCGACCTGCTGTACTCGGAGGAGGAAGAGGCGCTGCGGGCCGCCGTACGCGACCTGCTCGCCGACCACTGCGACGCGCCCGGCGTGATCGCCCGCACCGAGTCGGACGCCCCGCACGACCTCGCGGCCTGGAAGGCCCTCGCCGACGGCATGGGCCTCGCGGGACTCCTGGTCCCGGAGGACAAGGGCGGCCAGGGTGCCTCGCACCGCGAAGCGGCCGTCGTCCTGGAGGAGTTGGGCCGCGCGGTGGCCCCCGTGCCCTACCTGACCAGTGCGGTCGTCGCCACCGAGGCACTGCTCGCCTGCGACGCCGACGAGCTGCTCGCCGAGCTCGCGTCCGGGCGCAGGATCGGCGCCCTGGCCGTCGCCCTCAACGTGGCCCCGGGCGGCGCCTACACCGTCGTACGCCGTGAGAACGGAGCCCTGCACGGTGAGTTGACCGCGATCGCGGACGCCGCCGCGGCCGACGTGCTGCTGGTGCCCGCGGACGACGGCGGACTGTACGCGGTGGACGCCTCCGCCGTGGACGTCACCCCGCAGATCCCCTTCGACCTGACCCGGCCGCTCGCGGCCGTCACCCTCGACGGGGCCGAGGGCCGCCTGCTGGGCGAGGCCGAGGCCGCCGTCCACCGCGCGCTGCGGGCCGGGGCCGGACTGCTCGCCTCCGAGCAACTCGGCCTGGCCGACTGGACGTTGACCGAGACCGTGCGCTACCTCAAGGAGCGCAAGCAGTTCAACCGGCCGGTCGGCGGTTTCCAGGCGCTCAAGCACCGGCTCGCCCAGCTCTGGCTGGAGGTCGTCAACCTCCGGGCCGCCGCCCGCAACGCGGCCGACGCGCTGGCGACGGGTGAGGACACCGACGTGGCGGTCGCCGTCGCCCAGGCCTACGCGGCGTCCGTGGCCGTGCACGCCGCCGAGGAGGCGCTCCAGTTGCACGCCGGCATCGGCATGACGTGGGAGCACCCGGTCCATCTGTACCTCAAGCGGGCCAAGGCCGACTCGATCGCCTACGGCACGGCCGGCGCGCACCGCGCCCGACTGGCCGAACTCGTCGACCTCCAGGCGCCGTAGGCCGCACCCGGTGAACGCCGGTGAAGCCCGCCCCACCAGGGGCGGGCTTTTCCGTGCGCTCGGCCAGAAGGGGTGAACGGGCGGCGGCGGTCCGGCCAACTCCTGGCACGTACAGGTCCATTGAGTACCCAAGGGCCCCATACTCCCTGTGGTTCCGACCCGTCCCGCAGGGAGGCAGAACATGGCCCTCATCACCCGTCGCAGAGCCCTCACCACCCTCGGCGCCGCGGCCGGCGCGACGCTCGCCGCGCCCGTCGGCAGCGCCTGGGCCGACAGTCGAAAGCACCGGCCGCGCCCGCTGTGGCGTGCCCACGCGCACAACGACTACGAGCACCCGCGCCCCCTTCTCGACGCCCTCGACCACCGCTTCGGCAGCGTCGAGGCCGACATCTTCCTCGTCGGCGACCAACTCCTCGTCGGCCACACCGTGGACGACCTCGACCCGGCGCGCACCCTGGAGTCCCTCTACCTCGACCCGCTCGCCAGGATCGTCAAGGCCCACCACGGTTCCGTGTACCGCGGCGACCGCCGGCCCCTCCAACTCCTCGTCGACATCAAGACCGAGGGCTCCTCGACCTACCTCGAACTCGACCGTCACCTGCGGCGCTACCGGCACCTGTTCACGACGTACGTCCACGGCAAGGTCGTCCCCGGACCGGTGACCGCCGTGATCTCCGGCGACCGCGCCGCCCGCCCGCCGATGGAGGCCCAGAGCGTGCGCCGGGCCTTCTACGACGGCCGGCTCGCCGACCTCGGCACCGCGGCGCCCGCCTCCCTCATCCCGCTGATCAGCGACAACTGGACGCTCAACTTCACCTGGCTCGGCGAGGGCGCCTTCCCCGACGCCGAGCGGCAGAAGCTGCGGAGCCTGGTCCGGCAGGCCCACGCGCGCGGACAGAAAGTGCGGTTCTGGGCCACTCCGGACCTGGCCGGACCCGCCCGCGACGCGCTGTGGAGCGAACTCCTCGCCGCCGGCGTCGACCACCTCAACACCGACGACCTGGCGGGCCTGGAGGCCTTCCTGGACACCCACCGCTAGGCGCCTTCGCGCGCGCCCGGACACCACTCGTTCGGAGGACGCCTCAGCCGCCCGGACGAACCCTCCGCTACGCCACACTTGCGGCCGAACGCCGCGAAACAGACCCGGTGGCGTGGCGGAGGAGGCTGTCCATGGCGATTTCCATCTCGGTACTGGTGCTGCTGCTGATCCTGGCGGTGATCTTCGTGCGCAGCGGCGGACTCAAGGTCTCCCACGCGGTGGTGTGCACACTGCTCGGCTTCTACCTCGCCAGTACGAGCCTCGCGCCCACCATCCACAGCGGCCTCACGGCGACCGCCGGGATCGTGAGCGGTCTGCGGCCCTGACCTCAGCCCGTCGCGAAGACCCCGATGCCGTTCGGGACGGGGCGTTCGGCGCCGCCCGAGGGGTGGTTGACGGCGGTGACGGTGCCGGACCCCGATCTGCGGGCGGCCATCGTCGTGGAGCCGCCGCCGTCCAGGCTGAAGGCGTCGACCGAGCCCAACGTCCGCATGGTGTCCGCGACTTCGGCGATCGTCAGGCCGCCCCGGTAGTCGGGGGAGCCGTCCAGCGCGAGGAGATACAGCCGCCGGCCGCTGTCCGCGATCCCCACGGCCGTGCGCACGGCAGACGTGGTGTCGTCGAGGCCGGGCAACGGGACCCCGTCGTCGAGCACCGGGTAACCGCCGAGCGCGAACCGGTACGGGGTGCCCGCGGAGGCCGCCACCAGTCGGTGCTGCACGGTCACCGCGGAGCCCACCGAGAGCTTGCGCAGGTACTGCGCGCCGGCCTCCCGGCCCACCAGCACGGTCGTGCCGGCGGCGATCGGCCCGCGGCCCGGGGTGTCGGCGGTGGCGACGACCTTCCCGTCCCGGACGGTCACCTCGTGGGTGTCCGTGCTGCACGGGGCGGCCCGGTCGCCGTCCGTCCCGCAGGTCGCCCGCACCCGGGACGCGCTGCCCCAGTCCGAGGTGAACGCCCCGACCGAACCCACGGGCAGCGCGTACTGGTTCAGCCCGCGGAGCGTCAGTTGGCCCTCGGGCGTCCGCACCGAGCCGTCGAGCGCCAGGTCGTCGAGGCGGGCCCGCCGGTCGGTGCCCACGCCGAACACCTCCTTCGTGCCCGTGCCGGGCGGCAGGGCGGGCCCGAAGCGCTGCCCCTTCGGCACCGCCGCCTTGAGCGCGCGGCCCTGCGCGATCGCCGGACCCACGCTCGCGCCGGTGGCCTCGACGCCCGGGTGCTGGGTCTCCGAGATGTTGAAGAAGTCGCCGTTCACCCCCGCGAGGGCGCCCTGTGCGGTGGCCAGCCGGGACACCGTGGCCCGCGCGGCCACCGCCCCCGGGTACAGCAGCTCCACCCGCACCCGCGGCTCCGCCAGGTCCACGCGGATGACATGGGCGTGGGCCACGCCCGCGGCGGCGGAGATGTCGAACTGCTCGTAGTGCACGCCGGTCGCGAGCCGCGTCCACGCCGGCGCGGCGCCGGCCGGTGCCGCGCCCACCAGGGCCGCACCGGCCAGCGTGCCGAATGCCGCGAGGAACGTGAGGACCGATCTGCCTGCGCCGGAACGTCTTTGACGGTGCGTCACAGCTCTCCCTGAGGTCGTGTCGACTGTTCCAGAACTCAGGTGAAGTGCACCAGACGACGATGACCCGGGGGGCTACTCGGCGCCGACCACACGCGAACGGACGAGGAAACGCACCCCCTCGGGTGCTTCCAGGGAGAATCCGCTGCCCCGGCCGGCCACGACGTCGACGATGAGCCGGGTGTGGGCCCACACCTCGTACTGGCTCCTCGACATCCAGAAGGTCACCGGCTCCCCGACCCCCGGCACCTCCAGCTCGGCGAGCAGCACGTCCGAGCCGCCGGTGCGGAACTCGCCCTCCGGGTAGCACATCGGCGCGCTGCCGTCGCAGCACCCGCCCGACTGATGGAACATCAGCGGCCCGTGCGCCTCCCGCAGTCGGCGCAGCAGCTCGGCGGCCGCGGGCGTGAGCTCGACACGCGGCACCTCGTCGTACACGTCACGTGCGGAATCCTCGTCCATGGTCGGAGTCCAGCACGGGGAAGGTTGCGAGGGGGTTGCACGGCTCCTGACCGGCGAACGGCGTGAAGTGTGCCGGAGTGTGGTCGACCGGCAGGTCCGGGCGCCAGGCGGTCAGGCCCTGGGCGCTGCAGACGAAGAGGTTCTCCGGGAGGCGGTCCAGGGCGAACCAGCGCCAGTCGCCGACGCGTTCGTCCGGCTGGTCGGACGGCTCGCCGTGCCACGCGGTGACCCGGGTGGCCACGGTCATCCGGACCACACCGTCGACCTGGTCGAGGAGCGTGCCCAGGAGCCGTACGTCGGACGGGCGGGCCTCGATGCCGGTCTCCTCGCGGAGTTCGCGCACGACGGTCTCTTCCAAGGACTCGCCGGGCTCCACCGTGCCGCCGGGCAGCTCCCAGGTCCCGCGCCGGTGCCGGCCCAGGAGCAGCCCGCGCGGGCCGTACAGGATGGCGCCGACCCCGATCGCCGCGTGCGGGACCGGGGGGCGGCTGCCGCGCGGGCGGGAGGAGACCCGGACCGGCCGGGTGGCCCGGAGGATCCGGTACGAGGCGTGGTTGTCCTCCTGCGGCGCGTCCAGGACGTCGATGCCCTCGACGCGCAGGCCGTGCTCGCCGAGCAGGTCCGTCCACAGCTCCGGCGTCAGCACCCACATCCGCACCTCCACCTCGCCGCCTCCGGCGAGCCCCAGAATCTCGGGCCGGGCCTCGACGACCGTGGAGGGGCCGTCACCGCGCGAGTTGGTGTGCAGCACGGTGAAGCACAGCGTCCCGCCCGGGCGCAGCGCCCAGGCCAGGGCGGGCAGCAGCCGGCGCGGGTCGATGTACGGCACCGCGTTGACGGAGTAGACGACGTCGTACGGTTCCGCATCGCCGAGGTGGGCGACGGCGTCGGCCCTGATCAGGCGCAGGCCGGGCAGGGAGCCGTAGCGGGCGCGGGCGCGTTCGTGCTGGGTGGGGGAGGAGTCGACCGCGTCCACCGAGGCGCCGTACGTCCGGACCAGGTGCGCGGCGTGCCGGCCCGGGCCGCAGCCGAGGTCCAGCACCCGCCGTCCGGCGAGCTCGCCGAGGATCCCGGCGCCCGGGCCGGTGCCGCGCAGACCCCAGTCGAAGCGCTCCAGCTCCGGCAGTTCGGTGCCGCGCCGCAGATGGTGGTCGCCGTAGGCCTGCCAGGCCTCGGCGTTGACGGTGTCGGGGCCGACGGGTGGTGTGGTCAACGTGCCTCCCGGGTGCGGTGGTCGAGGCTCGGAACCCTATGCGCGCTCACGGCCCTTTGCCGTCCCGCATCTTGACGTGTACTTGACCGGTTGGCTTCTATGGGAGCGCTCCCATACACCTTCCGGCTGCACCACCCACCCCCTGGAGCCGCAGTGAGAAGAACGCGAAAGAACCCCTTATCCACCCTCCTGGCCAGGCTGGCGGCCCTCGTCGGACTGGTGGTGCTCGGCGCCCTCTGTCCCGGCACGGCCCAGGCCGCCCAGGAACCCGGTGTCCAGGCCGCCGGTCTGCACATCAGCAACGGCCGCCTGGTCGAGGGCAACGGCAACGACTTCGTGATGCGCGGCGTCAACCACGCCCACACCTGGTACCCCGACGAGCTGGACTCGCTGGCCGACATCAAGGCACAGGGCGCCAACACCGTCCGGGTGGTCCTCGCCGACGGGCACCGCTGGACCGCCAACACCGCTTCCGACGTGGCGAACGTGATCGCCCAGTGCAAGGCCAACCGGCTCATCTGCGTCCTGGAGGTGCACGACACCACCGGATACGGCGAGGACACCGCCGCCGGCACCCTCGACCAGGCCGCCGACTACTGGATCGGCCTGAAGAACGTGCTGGCCGGCCAGGAGAACTACATCGTCATCAACATCGGCAACGAGCCCTGGGGCAACACCGACCCCGCGGGCTGGACCGCCCCGACGATCGCCGCGATCCAGAAGCTGCGGAACGCCGGCTTCGAGCACACGATCATGGTGGACGCGCCCAACTGGGGCCAGGACTGGCAGCAGGTCATGCGCACCAACGCCCAGGCCGTGTACGCCGCCGACACCACCGGCAACCTGATCTTCTCGATCCACATGTACAGCGTCTTCGACACCGCGGCGGAGATCACCGACTACCTGAACGCCTTCGTGAGCGCCGAACTGCCCATCGTGATCGGGGAATTCGGCGGCCCCGCCGACCAGTGGGGCGATCCGGACGAGGACACCATGATGGCCACCGCCGAGCAGCTCGACATCGGCTATCTGGCCTGGTCCTGGAGCGGCAACACCGACCCGATCCTCGACCTCGTGCTCAGCTTCGACCCCGCCCGGATGACGGCGTGGGGTCAGCGGATCTTCAACGGCGCCAACGGCATCGCCCAGACCGCCAGGGAGGCCACGGTCTTCGGCGGCGGTTCCACCGACACCCAGGCCCCGACCGCGCCCGGCGCCCCGACCGCCTCCGCGGTCACGGCGACCTCGGCCCACCTGTCCTGGACGGCGTCCACTGACAACGTTGGCGTGGCCGGGTACGACGTGGTCCGCCTCGGCGGCGGCACGGAGACCAAGGTGGCGGCCTCGACGACGAGTTCGGTGACCGTGACCGGACTGTCCGCCGGTACGGCGTACACCTTCGCCGTCTACGCCCGGGACGCGGCCGGCAACCGGTCGGCCCGTTCGGCGACGGTGGGCGTCACGACGACGAGCACGCCCGCCGGGAGCTGCTCCGTCGGCTACCGGGTGGTCGGCGAGTGGCAGGGCGGCTTCCAGGGCGAGATCGTCGTCCGCAACACCGGTACCGCCGCGGTGACCGGCTGGAAGCTCGGCTTCACCTTCGCCGACGGACAGACCGTCTCCAACATGTGGGGCGGCACGGCCGCGCAGAGCGGTGGCTCGGTGACCGTCACCCCGGCCTCCTACACCAGCACCATCGCCGCCGGAGGCTCGGTGACCCTGGGGTTCATCGGCAGTAAGGGCGCCACGAACACCGCACCCGCCGCTTTCACTCTCAACGGAGCGGCCTGCGTGAACGGTTGACGTCCCCCAGGTATCAGGTCAACTGTCCCGGACCCTTGACTCGGAACGCGCCCGGTCGCGATCCTCGACGCATCTATTGCGCCGGTCATGACAAGTCCAAGGGCAGTCAAAACGCCCTCGGTCGACGGCGCATCCCGCCGACCGAGGGACGTGGGCCATGCCTGGACGCTCCTGCCGCAGTCGCAAGAACATCACTGTCGTCTCCGTGCTCTTCCTGGTGCTGGCCGCGATCCTCGGTCCCACGCCGAGCTCGGCGGCCACCGACTGGTGGACACCGACGGCCCGGCCCGCCCCCGACGCCGGAGTCGACGTCACCGGGGCTCCCTTCACCGGCACCAACGCGGCCGGCGAGGTCCGGGGGTTCGTCGACGCCCACAACCACCTCTTCTCCAACGAGGCCTTCGGCGGACGCCTGATCTGCGGCAAGGTCTTCTCCGAGGCCGGAGTCGCCGACGCGCTCAAGGACTGCCCCGAGCACTACCCCGACGGCACCCTCGCGATCTTCGACTACATCACCCACGGCGGCGACGGCAGGCACGACCCGACCGGCTGGCCGACCTTCAAGGACTGGCCGGCGTACGACTCGATGACCCATCAGGCCAACTACTACGCCTGGGTGGAACGGGCCTGGCGCGGCGGTCAGCGGGTGCTCGTCAACGACCTCGTCACCAACGGGATGATCTGCTCGGTCTACCCCTTCAAGGACCGTGGTTGCGACGAGATGACGTCGATCCGCCTCCAGGCCAAGCTCACCTACGACCTCCAGGCCTTCGTCGACAGGATGTACGGCGGCACCGGGAAGGGCTGGTTCCGGATCGTCACCGACAGCGCGCAGGCCCGACAGGTCATCGAGCAGGGCAAGTTGGCCGTCGTCCTCGGCGTCGAGACCTCCGAGCCCTTCGGCTGCAAGCAGATCCTCGACATCGGGCAGTGCAGCAGGGCGGACATCGACAAGGGCCTCGACGAGCTGTACGGGCTCGGCGTGCGCTCGATGTTCCTGTGCCACAAGTTCGACAACGCCCTGTGCGGGGTCCGCTTCGACGAGGGCGGCCTCGGCACCGCCATCAACGTCGGGCAGTTCCTGTCCACCGGCACCTTCTGGAAGACCGAGGACTGCAAGGGCCCGCAGCACGACAACCCCATCGGCACGGCGGCCTCCGCTGCCGAGGCGGACCTGCCGGCCGGCGTCGAGGTCCCGTCGTACGACAAGGCCGCGCAGTGCAACGTCCGCGGGCTCACCGAGCTCGGCGAGTACGCCGTGCGGGGCATGATGAAACGCAAGATGATGCTCGAGATCGACCACATGAGCGTCAAGGCCACCGGCCAGGTCCTCGACATCTTCGAGGCCGCGAACTACCCGGGCGTGCTCTCCTCGCATAGCTGGATGGACCTCAACTGGACCGAGCGGGTCTACTCGTTGGGTGGTTTCGTCGCCCAGTACATGCACGGCTCCGAAGGGTTCGCCGCCGAGGCGAGGCGTACGAACGCCCTGCGCGACAAGTACGGCGTCGGATACGCCTACGGCACCGACTTCAACGGCATCGGCGACCACCCGGCACCGCGCGGGGCGGACGCCCCGAACAAGGTGACGTACCCCTTCAGGAGCGTCGACGGCGGCTCGGTCGTCGACCGGCAGACCTCGGGGCAGCGCACCTTCGACCTCAACACCGACGGGGCCGCGCACGTGGGCATGATCCCCGACTGGATCGAGGACATCCGGCTCGTCGGCGGGCAGGACGTGGTCGACGACCTGTTCCGGGGTGCCGAGTCCTACCTCGACACCTGGGGCGCCTCCGAGCGGCACCAGGCGTCCGTGAACCTGGCCACCGGGCGCACGGCCACGGCCAGTTCGTCGGAGTCCAACCCCTTCACCAGCTACCAGCCCGGGCGGGCCGTGGACGGCGACGACTCCAGCCGCTGGGCCAGCGACTGGAGCGACGACCAGTGGTGGCAGGTCGACCTGGGCTCCACCCACCTGGTCTCCAAGGTCACGCTCGACTGGGAGCGGGCGTACGGGACGTCGTACCGGATCGAACTGTCGACGGACGGCACGAACTGGCAGAGCGTCTGGTCCACGACGTCGGGCGACGGCGGCCTGGACACCGCCAGGTTCGCGGGCACACCGGCCCGGTACGTCCGGGTCCACGGTCTCGACCGCGGCACCGACTGGGGATACTCGCTGCACGAGGTCGGCGTCCACAGCGGCTGACCTGATCGACAGCGGGGGACACGCATGGCACGCATGCCGTCGGCCGAGCGGCGCAGACAGCTCACGGAAGCCGCCATCAGGGCGATGGCCCGGGACGGCGTCGCCAGGACGACGACCCGGTCCATCGCCGCCGAGGCCGGCGTGTCCCTCAGCGTCTTCCACTACTGCTTCGACTCCAAGCAGGCCCTCGTCGAGGCGGTGATCACCACGCTCACCGACCACTCGGTGAGCGTGGTGCGCGAGGCACTGCGCCCCCAGGGCGGCCTGGAGGAGACCGTCGCCGCCGGGTTCCGGGCCTACTGGGACCACGTCCGCGCCAACCCGGAAGCGCACATGCTGACCTACGAGCTCACGCAGTACGCGCTGCGCGAGCCCGGCTTCGGGCATCTCGCCAGGCGACAGTACGAGCTCTACGGCGAGGCCTACGCCGAGCTGATCGAGCAGCTCCGCGGGGACATGGACCTGGAGCTGCGGGTGCCCGTCTCCGTCCTGGCCCGCTATCTCGCGGCCATGACCGACGGGCTCACCCTGAACTACCTCGTCCTCGGCGACGCGGCCGCCTGGGCGGACATCCTCGACACCGTCACGGCGCACATCGCGAGCCTGGTGCGCTGAGAGCGGTCAGGATCGGAGAAGCGCGGCCCGTCGGCCGTGGCTAGCGTGGCGGGCATGGACATCCGGATGCGGGCGAGCTTCCTCCCTCACGCCGACCCGGAGGCCTCCCTGGCCTTCTACCGGGACGTACTGGGCTTCGAGGTCCGCGGTGACGCGGGCCACGACGGCACGCGCCGGCTCACGGTCGGCCCGGTGGGGCGGCCCGACACCTCGATCGTGCTGCAGCCGGGGGACGAGGCCCCCGGGCTCCTGCTCGCCACCCCCGACCTCGACTCCGTCTTCGAGTGGCTCCAGGCCCGCGCCGAGGTGATCCAGGAGCCGATCGAACAGCCGTCCGGCGTCCGGGACTGCGCCTTCCTCGACCCCGCGGGCAACACGATCCGCGTCTAGGAGCTGCGCTGAGGCGTCCGCGTCGACGTAATGTTCGAAGCTGTCGAAAACGGGAGGACACGTCACCATGAGCAAGGCCACCGCGGGCAACCGGCACGCCGCTGACAGCCACGACCTGATCCGCGTGCACGGGGCGCGCGAGAACAACCTCAAGGACGTCAGCATCGAGATCCCGAAGCGCCGGCTCACGGTCTTCACCGGAGTCTCCGGCTCCGGCAAGAGCTCGCTGGTGTTCGACACCATCGCCGCCGAGTCCCAGCGGCTGATCAACGAGACCTACAGCGCCTTCGTGCAGGGCTTCATGCCGACGCTCGCCCGGCCCGAGGTCGACGTCCTCGACGGCCTGACCACCGCGATCACCGTCGACCAGCAGCGCCTCGGCGGCGACCCGCGCTCCACCGTCGGCACCGTCACCGACACCAACGCGATGCTGCGGATCCTCTTCAGCCGACTCGGCACCCCGCACATCGGCTCGCCCAAGGCCTTCTCCTTCAACGTCGCCTCCATCAGCGGGGCGGGCGCGGTGACCATGGAGCGCGGCGGGCAGACCGTGAAGGAGCGGCGCAGCTTCAACATCGTCGGCGGCATGTGCCCGCGCTGCGAGGGCCGGGGCACGGTCAACGACATCGACCTCACCCAGCTCTACGACGACTCCAAGTCGCTCAACGAGGGCGCGCTGACGATCCCCGGCTACAAGGCCGGCGGCTGGGGGTACCGGCTCTACAGCGAGTCCGGCTTCTACGACCCGGACAAGCCGATCCGGAAGTACACCAAGCGCGAGCTCCAGGACTTCCTGTACCGCGAGCCCACCCGCATGAAGATCGCGGGCATCAACATGACCTACGAGGGTCTCGTCCCGCGCATCCAGAAGTCGATGCTCGCCAAGGACCGCGAGTCGATGCAGCCGCACATCCGCGAGTTCGTCGACCGGGCGATCACCTTCATGGTGTGCCCCGACTGCGAGGGCACCCGGCTCAACGAGGGCGCCCGGTCCTCGAAGATCAAGGGGATCAGCATCGCCGACGCCTGCGCGATGCAGATCAGCGACCTCGCCGACTGGGTCCGCGCGCTGGACGAGCCGTCGGTGGGGCCGCTGCTGACGGCGCTGGGGGAGACCCTCGACTCCTTCGTGGAGATCGGCCTCGGCTATCTCTCCCTCGACCGCCCCTCGGGCACCCTGTCCGGCGGCGAGGCGCAGCGCACCAGGATGATCCGCCACCTCGGCTCCTCCCTCACCGATGTCACCTACGTCTTCGACGAGCCGACGATCGGGCTGCACCCCCATGACATCCAGCGCATGAACAACCTGCTGCTGCGCCTGCGGGACAAGGGCAACACGGTGCTCGTCGTGGAGCACAAGCCGGAGACGATCGTGATCGCCGACCATGTCGTCGACCTCGGCCCCGGTGCCGGTACGGCGGGCGGCTCGGTGTGCTTCGAGGGCACCGTGGCGGGGCTGCGGACCAGCGGCACGGTCACCGGACGCCACTTCGACGACCGGTCCGGACTCAAGGACACGGTCCGCAAGGCCACCGGCGCGCTGGAGATCCGCGGCGCGGCCACGCACAACCTCCAGGACGTCGACGTCGACATCCCGCTCGGGGTGCTGACCGTGATCACCGGGGTCGCGGGCTCCGGCAAGAGCTCGCTGGTGCACGGGTCGATCCCGGTCACGGAAGGGGTCGTCTCCGTCGACCAGGGCGCCATCCGCGGTTCCCGGCGCAGCAACCCGGCGACCTACACCGGGCTCCTCGAGCCGATCCGCAAGGCGTTCGCGAAGGCCAACGGGGTGAAGCCGGCCCTGTTCAGCGCCAACTCCGAGGGCGCATGCCCCACCTGCAACGGGGCCGGGGTCGTCTACACCGACCTCGCGATGATGGCCGGGGTCGCCACCACCTGCGAGGAGTGCGAGGGGAAGCGGTTCCAGGCCTCGGTCCTCGAGTACCACCTCGGCGGGCGGGACATCAGCGAGGTGCTGGCGATGCCGGTGACAGAGGCGTTGGAGTTCTTCGACACCGGCGAGGCGCGTACGCCGGCCGCGCACCGGATCCTGGAGCGCCTCTCGGACGTCGGGCTCGGCTACCTCACCCTCGGCCAGCCGCTCACCACGCTGTCCGGCGGTGAGCGGCAGCGGCTGAAGCTTGCGACCCACATGGGCGAGAAGGGCGGCGTGTACATCCTCGACGAGCCGACGACCGGCCTCCACCTCGCCGACGTCGAGCAGTTGCTCGGCCTGCTGGACCGGCTCGTCGACTCCGGCAAGTCCGTCATCGTCGTCGAGCACCACCAGGCGGTCATGGCCCACGCCGACTGGATCATCGACCTCGGCCCCGGCGCGGGCCACGACGGCGGACGGATCGTGTTCGAGGGGACGCCGGCGGAGCTGGTGGCCACGGGAGGCACGCTCACGGCGGAGCATCTGGCGGCGTACGTGGGGGAGTGACGGGGATGCGCCCCGGGCCCTGTCCCGGGCCCGGGGCGGGTGGGGGTGCGGGTCGGGAACGGGTCGCGCTCCCCTCCCGCCCGGCCGGAACCGACCTCTTGACCCATGGCTCCCCCACCTCGATGCTCGGTTGCGCATAGCGCTGCATGTCGCGAATGAGGCAACCGAGAGTGCGGTCGGAGGAGTGCCCCCGCCCAGTTGCCCATGTCGCACTGGGTTGCGTAGGAAGCAACACTGATTTCGGTGCCGTCGTGCCCTGTGGACGCCTTGACAAGGGTTTGCGGGCGCCCCCAAACTGACGTTGCGTTCAACGCAATCCGTTTCGCTATACGCACCGAGGTGTCATGATGATTCCCGCGTGCCGTCTCGTGGATCTCCCCCGAGGCGAGGCCTACCGGCTCGACATCGATCCGCCGGTCTCGGTGTTTCACACCGACGACGGCGAGGTCTTCGCCATCGACGACACCTGCACCCATCAGGACGCCTCGCTCGCCGACGGCTGGCTGGAGGGCTGCGAGGTCGAATGCCCGCTGCACGCCTCGAAGTTCGACCTGCGGACCGGTGCCGTGGACGCCCCGCCGGCCAAGCGTCCGGTCCGCACCCACGAGGTCCACGTCGAGGACGGCACGATCTACGTCCGGCTGTCCCTGGACGCCCCCAACCTGCCGCCCTGCGTCGCGGCCCGGCTCGCCGGCGGACCCGCGTGAGGACGGTCGCCGTCGTCGGCGCCTCGCTCGCCGGACTGTCGGCGGCGCGCTCGCTGCGCGGGCAGGGCTACGACGGGCGGCTCGTCGTCATCGGCGACGAACTCCACCGCCCGTACGACAGGCCCCCGTTGTCCAAGGAGTTCCTGGCCGGTTCCCTGGCCGAGAGCGAACTCGCGCTGGAGCCGGACGACGAGGACCTGCGGGCCGAGTGGCTGCTCGGGGTCCGGGCCGTCGGTCTCGACGGTCCGCGGCGCGCCGTACGGCTCGCCGACGGCAGCGAGGTGCGGGCGGACGGCGTCGTCATCGCTACCGGCGCCGCCGCCCGGACCCTGCCCGGCACGGAGGATCTGGCCGGGGTGCACACCCTGCGCACCCTGGACGACGCCCGCGCCCTGCGCGACGAACTGGCCCTCGGGGGACGGCTGGTGGTGATCGGCGGCGGCTTCATCGGCGCCGAGGTCGCCTCCACCGCGTACGCCCTCGGACTCGACACGACCGTCGTGGAGGCGGCCTCCACCCCACTGGCCGGACCGCTCGGCGAGACCATGGGCGGGATCGTCTCCGCCCTCCACGCGGACCACGGCGTACGGCTGCTGTGCGGGGTCGGCGTCCAGGGGCTGCGCGGCGGGAGCCGGGTCGAGGCCGTCCTGCTGGCGGACGGCCGCAGCCTCCCCGCCGACATCGTCGTCGTGGGGGTCGGCGCCCGCCCCTGCGTCGAGTGGCTCACGGACTCGGGCCTCACCCTCGACGACGGCGTCACCTGCGGCGCCGACGGCCGCACCGGCCTGGCCGGCGTGGTGGCGGTCGGTGACTGCGCCTCCTGGTACGACCCGCGCGCGGGCCTGCACCGCCGCGTCGAGCACTGGACCGGCGCCCGGGAACGGCCCGACGCGGCCGTGACCGCGCTGCTGGCGGGCGGCGCGGTGGAGCCGAGCACGCCGAGACCGCCGTACTTCTGGTCCGACCAGTACGGCGTGAAGATCCAGTTCGCCGGTCACGCGGCGGTCGCCGACAGCGTGACCATCGAGGAGGGCGCCCGGGACGACCGCAACGTCCTGGCCGTCTACCGGCGTTCCGGGCATCCGGTCGCCGTGCTCGGGATGAACCAGCCGCGGCTGTTCACGCGCTGGCGCAAGCAGCTCGCCGCCGCGGCCTGACAGCACTCGCTGTCGCTCCGTCCAGAACGCCGTCCGCTCTTCCCTGCGTGCACCACCGGCCCACGACGTTCCCCCGAGGAGTGCCCTGTGACCTCGACCAGCCTGCCGGACAGCCTGATCGCCACCCTTCCCGGCACCTCCTACACCGATCCCGCGGTCTTCGTCCAGGAGCAGGAGCGCATCTTCGAAGCGATGTGGTTCTGTGCCGTCCGCGCCTGCGACCTGCCCAGGCCCGGTGCCTTCAGGACCGTGGAGGTGGGCCGGGAGAGCATCCTGATCACGCGCGCGCGGGACGACTCGGTGCGCGCCTACTTCAACGTCTGCCGGCATCGCGGCGCCCGGCTGTGCACGGAGGAGTCCGGGGAGGTCAAGCGGGCGTTCCAATGCCCGTACCACGCCTGGACGTACGACCTGACGGGCAAGCTGGTGGCCGCGCCCAACCTGACGAAGATGCCGGACGTGGGCCGGACCGAGTACGGCCTGGCGGGCGTGGCGGTGCGCGAATGGCTCGGCTATGTGTGGGTGTGCCTGGCCGAGGACCCACCGCCCTTCGAGGAGGTCGTCCAGGACGTGGTCGCGCGCCTCGGCGACACCGAGTCCATCGAGCACTACGACATCGGGGGCCTTGAGGTCGGCCGGCGGATCGTCTACGACGTGAAGGCCAACTGGAAGCTGATCGTCGAGAACTTCATGGAGTGCTACCACTGCGCGACGATCCACCCCGAACTCACCGAGGTGCTGCCGGAGTTCGCCGACGGGTACGCGGCCCAGTACTACGTGGGACACGGGGCGGAGTTCGGTGCGGACGTCCGGGGGTTCACCGTCGACGGCTCGGAGGGGCTCGACCGCATCCCGGGGGTCTCCGCGGACCAGGACCGCCGGTACTACGCGATCACCGTACGGCCGCAGGTGTTCGTCAACCTCGTGCCCGACCATGTGATCTTCCACCGGATGTACCCGGTGGCGGTGGACCGAACGGTCGTGGAGTGCGACTGGCTGTACCTGCCGGACGTCGTGCGGGAGGGGAAGGACGTCAGCCGGTCGGTGGAGCTGTTCGACCGGGTCAACCGGCAGGACTTCGACGCGTGCGAGCGGACCCAGCCCGGGATGCGCTCACGGCTGTACGCCAAGGGCGGTGTGCTGGTGCCCAGCGAGCACCACATCGGCGAGTTCCACGACTGGGTCCAGGGACGGTTGGGGGCTCAGCCCAGGTAACCCATCCGGTGACTGATCTCCTCGGCACCCTTGACCAGGACGGGGGCGAGTTCGTGCAGTCGCTCCTCGGAGAGCCGGTACGAGGGCCCCGAGGCGCTGAGCGCCGCGATGACCTCTCCGTCCCGGTCGCGCACCGGCGCGGCCATGGCGTGCAGACCGAGCTCCAGCTCCTCCAGGGCCCAGGCGTACCCGCGCTCCCTGGCCTCGGCGAGGTTCTTCTCCAGCTTCGTCTTCGCGGTGATGGTGCGCGGGGTGACCTTCTTCAGGCCCGCCTCGGTCAGCAGCGCCGCGCGCTCCCCGGCGGGCAGGTGGGCCAGCAGGATCTTGCCGCTCGACGTGGCGTGCAGCGGGGTGAGCTGTCCGACCCAGTTCTGCGCGGTCACGGCACCCGGGCCGCGCACCTGGTAGAGGTTGACCGCGTACCGCTCCTGGAGCACGGCGAGGTTCACCGTCTCGCCGATCTCCTCGGCGAGGTCCTCGCAGACGGGGCGGCTCTGCTGGGTGATGTCGATGCGTCCGGTGACCGCGCCGGCCAGCCGCACGATGCCGAAACCGAGCCGGTACTTGCCGCGCTCGCCCGCCTGTTCCACCAGGCCGCGCGCCTCCAGGGCGCCGAGGAGCCGGAACGCCGTGGACTTGTGCACGTCGATCTCGGCGGCCACCTCGCTGACCCCGGCCTCGCCGCGCTGGGCCAGGATCTCCATGACGTGAATGGCCCGGTCGACGGACTGCACCCCGCCGCTCGACGACCCTGTCGTTTCGTTATCCGGGTTGTAGTTGCTCACAACGCAACTATACGGGGGGTAAACAACAAGCACGTGAGTCTGTTCCGCGGACCCGGTGCATGGGTCGTGGAAGTTGCGTGCTTCGCAACCTGGTGCGTATCACGCTACCCGTACTAGCATGCCGCGCGTATCGACGGCGCGAGCGAGACGAGGCACCATGGCTCCTCAGCAGTACGACTTCGTCATCGTCGGTGGTGGATCGGCCGGCAGCGCACTGGCCAACCGGCTCTCCGCCGACCCGGGCAACCGGGTGCTGGTCCTGGAGGCCGGCCGGCCGGACTACCCGTGGGACGTCTTCATCCACATGCCCGCGGCGCTGACCTACCCGATCGGCAGCCGCTTCTACGACTGGAAGTACGAGTCCGAGCCCGAGCCGCACATGGGCGGCCGGCGCGTCTACCACGCCCGCGGCAAGGTGCTGGGCGGCTCCAGCAGCATCAACGGCATGATCTTCCAGCGCGGCAACCCCATGGACTACGAGCGCTGGGCCGCCGATCCCGGCATGGAGACCTGGGACTACGCGCACTGCCTGCCGTACTTCAAGCGCATGGAGAACTGTCTCGCGGCCGACCCGGACGACGAGTTCCGCGGCCACGACGGCCCGCTCGTCCTGGAGCGCGGGCCGGCCACCAACCCGCTCTTCGGCGCCTTCCTCAAGGCCACCGAGGAGGCCGGGTACGCGCCGACCGACGACGTCAACGGCTTCCGGCAGGAAGGCTTCGCCGCGTTCGACCGCAACGTCCACCGCGGCCGCCGGCTGTCGGCCTCCAAGGCGTACCTGAAGCCCGCCAGGAAGCGGCCCAACCTCACGGTCAGGACCCGCACCCTCGTCACCCGGATCCTGTTCGAGGGCAAGCGGGCCGTCGGCGTCGAGTACCGGCGCGGCCGCGGGGCGCCGCAGCGGGTGCGCGCCGCGGAGGTCGTCCTGTGCGGCGGCGCGATCAACTCCCCCCAACTGCTGCAACTGTCCGGCATCGGCAACGCCGAGGAACTGCGCGCCCTCGGCGTCGACGTCGTCCACGACCTGCCGGGCGTCGGCGAGAACCTGCAGGACCACCTGGAGGTGTACATCCAGTACGCCTGCAAGCAGCCCGTCTCCGTGCAGCCGTACCTCGCGAAGTGGCGCGCCCCCCTCATCGGCCTGCAATGGCTGTTCCGGAAGGGGCCGGCCGCCACCAACCACTTCGAGGCGGGCGGGTTCTGCCGCAGCAACGACGACGTGGACTACCCCAACCTGATGTTCCACTTCCTGCCGATCGCGGTCCGCTACGACGGCTCGGTGCCCGCCGGCGGCCACGGCTACCAGGTTCACGTGGGGCCGATGTACTCGGACGCCCGCGGTTCCGTGAAGATCAGGAGCCGGGACCCGCGGGAGCACCCGGCACTGCGCTTCAACTACCTGTCCACCGCACAGGACCGCCGCGAGTGGGTCGAGGCGATCCGTGTCGCCCGCGGGCTGCTCAACCAGCCGGCCCTGGCCCCCTACAACGACGGGGAGATCTCGCCCGGCCCGTCCGTCGCGACCGACGAGGAGATCCTCGCCTGGGTCGCCAGGGACGGCGAGACCGCCCTGCACCCCTCCTGCACCTGCCGGATGGGCACCGACGACATGGCCGTCGTGGACCCCGCCGACCTGCGCGTGCACGGGGTCGAGGGGCTGCGGGTCGTCGACGCGTCGGTGATGCCCTACGTCACCAACGGCAACATCTACGCACCGGTCATGATGATCGCGGAGAAGGCGGCCGACCTCATCCTCGGCAAGGAGCCGCTCGCGCCCTCCGAGGCCGTGTACTACCGGCACCGGGACGCCCGCACCCAGGCCGGGTGACACGGATTTCACCCGCGGCCGCATGCGCCGGAAACCTGCCGGGCCCCGCCGCGCACCGGGCGTCCGCGTGCCCGAACCGTCATCCCCCAACCCCTTGACGTGGGTTGCCGCAGTCTCCAGAGTGTTCCACCACAAGCAATGCGATGCGCCATGCGCAACGAAATCGCTCGAAGGGCTCCCGACGTGGCAGACCTGTACGTGGACGGTGAATGGCGGGAGCCGGTGGCCGGAGGGCGCCGGGAGATCCGGTGTCCCGCCGACGGCACGCTCTCCGCCACCGTGTCCGAGGCGACACGCCCCGACACCGAGGCCGCCGTCGCGGCCGCCCGCCGGGCCTTCGACACGGGGCCCTGGCCGCGCACCCCCGAGCGCGAACGGGGCGCCCTTCTGCTGCGCACCGCCGACCTGATCGAGCGCGACGCCAAGGAGTTCGCCCGCGCCGAGTCGCTGGACACCGGCAAGCGGCTGGTGGAGAGCGAGTACGACATCGCCGACGTCGTCTCCTGTCTCCGCTACTACGGCGGGCTCGGCGGCGCCGACGCCGGCCGCGTGATCGACACCGGACGGGACGACGCCGTCAGTCGCGTGGTGCACGAGCCGATCGGGGTCTGCGGACTGATCACACCCTGGAACTACCCCCTTCTGCAAGCGAGTTGGAAGGTCGCCCCGGCTCTGCTCGCCGGAAACACGATCGTCCTCAAACCCAGCGAGCTCACCCCCTCCACCTCCGTCCTGCTGATGAAGGCACTGGAGGAGGCCGGACTTCCCGTCGGGGCCGCGAACCTGGTCCTCGGCACCGGACCGGAGGTGGGGGCGCCGCTCGCCGAGGACCCCCGCGTCGACATGGTCTCCTTCACCGGAGGCGTGGAGACCGGCAAACGGATCATGGCGACCGCCGCCGCGACCGTGAAGAAGGTCGCCCTGGAACTCGGTGGCAAGAACCCCAACGTCGTCTTCGCCGACGCCGACTTCGAGACGGCCGTGGACTTCGCGCTCACGGCCGTCTTCCTGCACTCCGGCCAGGTCTGCTCGGCCGGCGCCCGGCTGATCGTCGAGGACCGCCTGCACGACCGCTTCGTCGACGAGGTGGTCCGCCGCGCCCGGGGGATCCGCCTGGGCGGCCCCTTCGACCCCGAGGCCGAGACCGGGGCGCTGATCTCCGACCGGCACCTGGCGAAGGTCGAGGCGTATGTCGCCGCGGGCGTCGCCGAGGGCGCCGTCCTGCGCTGCGGCGGCGAGCGGCCCGCCGACCCGGCCCTCGCGCACGGCCACTACTACCCGCCCACCGTGCTCGACGAGTGCCGGCAGGACATGCGGGTGGTGCACGAGGAGTCCTTCGGACCGGTGCTGACCGTCGAGCGCTTCAGCGATGAGGACGACGCCGTACGCATCGCCAACGACACCGAGTACGGCCTCGCCGGGGCGGTCTGGACGCAGGACGCCGGCAAGGCCCAGCGGGTCGCCCGCAGGCTGCGGCACGGCACGGTGTGGATCAACGACTACCACCCCTATGTGCCGCAGGCCGAGTGGGGTGGCTTCGGGCACTCCGGTGTGGGCCGGGAACTGGGACCGACCGGCCTCGACGAGTACCGCGAGCCCAAGCACATCTGGCAGAACATCCAACCCCGGCCGCAGCACTGGTTCCGCGGCTGAACGCCGAGAAGAGGTCGACCATGACCCCAACCCAGACCGAGGCGCCGCCGCGCCGCGGCACCCCCGAGGACGCGGCCCCCACGCCCGTCATATCCGTACGCGGGCTGTGGAAGGTGTTCGGGCCGAAGGCGGACCAGGTACCGGACTCCGAGGAGCTGCGCGGGCTCACCCGCCGCGAACTCATGGACCGCGCCGGCTGCACCGCCGCCGTGCGCGACGTGAGCTTCGACGTCGCGCCCGGCGAGGTCTTCGTCGTCATGGGACTGTCCGGCTCCGGCAAGTCCACCCTGGTGCGCTGTCTGACCCGGCTGATCGAGCCCACCGCCGGCGAGATCGTCTTCGAGGGCGAGGACATCCGGGACGCCGACGAGAAGCGGCTGCGCGAACTGCGGCGCAGCAAGTTCTCCATGGTCTTCCAGCACTTCGGTCTGCTGCCCCACCGCCGCGTCGTCGACAACGTGGCGTTCGGACTGGAGATCCGCGGCGCGGGCCGGGCCGAGCGCACCAGGCGGGCGCTGGAGGTCGTCGAACTCGTGGGCCTCGCGGGCTACGAGAACTCCTATCCCGACCAGCTCTCCGGCGGCATGCAGCAACGCGTGGGCCTGGCAAGGGCGTTGGCGGGCGATCCCGACGTCCTCCTCTTCGACGAGCCCTTCTCGGCGCTCGACCCGCTGATCCGCCGTGACATGCAGAACGAGGTCATCCGGCTGCACCACGAGGTCGGCAAGACCATGGTGTTCATCACCCACGACCTCTCCGAGGCGCTGAAGCTCGGCGACCGCATCCTGATCATGCGGGACGGCAGGACGGTCCAGTGCGGCACCGGCGACGAACTCGTCGGCGCCCCCGCCGACGACTACGTACGCGACTTCGTCAAGGACGTGCCGCGCGGCGACGTGCTGACCCTGCGCTGGATCATGCGCCCGGCCGCTCCCGAAGATCCCCTGGACGGGCCCGAGTTGGGGCCGGACGTGGTGGTGAAGGAGGCCACCCGCGCGGTGCTCGCGGCGGAGAAGCCCGTCAAGGTCGTCGAGAACGGCGAACTGCTCGGCATCGTCGGCGACGAGGAGATCCTCGCGGTGGTCGCCGGACAGGAAGGCGACACCCGATGACCGTCGCCATGGAGAAACCCGAGACCTCGGGGGAGGCCGCGCAGGCCCCACCGCCCCCGCCCGTCGCCCCCGCCCGCAGGATCAGCCGGTCGATGGTGGTCGGCGCGATCCTCGTCGGCTGGCTCGTCCTGTTCGTCGTGCTGCGCGGGAAGCAGACCCTGTCGCTGGCCGCGGCCGACCTCACCGAGCTGCACCGCCGGCTCAACGACGTCAACGACTCCATCGGCGCCAACCGCAACTCCAACCCGCTGTTCCTGTACTTCTTCAACGAGATCCGGCTGGTCATCGACAACCTGGTGACCTTCGTCCAGGACCTCATCTCCCAGCCGTCCGGCGACCGCCCGTTGCCGCAGATCGGCTGGCTCGGCGTGGTCGGTCTCGCCGGCTACGTCTCCTGGGCGGTGGCCAACTGGCGGGTCGCGCTGCTGGCCGTGGCCGGCTTCACCTTCCTCGGCCTCCAGGGCCTGTGGCAGGAGAGCATGGACACCCTGGCCCTGACCCTGTCCGCGGTCCTGGTCGCGCTGCTGTTCGCCCTCCCGCTGGGCGTGTGGGCGGGCCTGTCCGAGCGGGTCAACCGGATCGTCACGCCGTTCCTGGACTTCATGCAGACGATGCCGACCTTCGTCTACCTGGCACCCCTGACCCTGTTCTTCCTCATCGGCGGGGCCTCCGCCACCATCGCCACCGTCATCTACGCGGCACCCCCGGCCATCCGCATCACCGCGCACGCCGTCCGCTCGGTGCCCGCGACGACGGTAGAGGCGGCCGCCTCGATGGGAGCCACCCGCAGGCAGTCGCTGCTCCAGGTGCTGCTGCCGATGTCCAAACGGACCGTGGTGATGGGCGTCAACCAGACCATCATGGCCGCCCTCGCGATGGTGACCATCGCGGCCCTGATCGACGCGCCCGGCCTCGGCAAGACCGTCGTCCAGGCCCTCCAGTCCCTCGACGTCGGCACGGCCTTCAACGCGGGCCTCGCCATCGTCGTCATGGCGATCGTCCTGGACCGGGTCACCACCGCGGCGAGCGGACGCGCGGAGGCGGCCCGGCGGTCCGGTAACCCCCTGCTCCGCTGGCGGCGGCACCTGCTCGTCGCCGGGGGAGCGGCGGCGGCCGTACTCGTCTACCTGTCGCACACCTACGTGTGGGCGGCCGAGTTCCCCGGCGACGGAAGCACCGGCAGCAACATCGCCAGCGCCGCCGACAACGTGACCACCTGGGCGCAGGACCACCTGTCCGGGCTGACCAACGCCTTCCGCGACGCGCTCACCAACGGGCTGCTCAACCCGTTCCAGACGCTCCTGACCGACTCCCCGTGGTGGCTCGTCGGCGCCGCCCTGACCGGGATCGCCGTGGTCCTCGGCGGACGGCGGGCCGGGATCACCACCGCCGTGTGCGTGGGCCTGCTGGTCGCCACCGGGGTGTGGTCGGACGGCATGACGACCCTGGCGTCGACCGTCGTGGCGACCGTGCTCGTCATGCTGCTCGGCGTGGTGATCGGCGTGTGGATGGGCCGCAGCGCGCTGGTCGACCGGCTGGTCCGGCCGACCCTCGACGCGGCCCAGGTCATGCCGCCGTTCGTCTATCTCGTGCCGTTCCTCGCGCTGTTCGGCGCGACCCGGTTCACGGCCATCGTGGCGGCGATCGTCTACGCGGCACCGGTCGCCATCAAGATCATCGCCGACGGGGTGCGGACCGTGCCCGCGACCACCGTCGAGGCGGCCACCTCCGCCGGGTGCAGCACCTGGCAGATCATCACCAAGGTCCAACTGCCGATGGCCCGCGGCGCCCTGACGCTCGCGACCAACCAGGGCCTGATCTACGTGCTGTCGATGGTGGTCGTCGGCGGCCTGGTGGGCGCGGGCGCCCTCGGCTACGACGTGGTCGCGGGGTTCTCGCAGGGACAGCTCTACGGCAAGGGCCTGGCGGCCGGGCTCGCCATCGTCCTGCTCGGTGTCATGTTCGACCGGATCACTCAGGCAGCGGCTCGCCGCACCAGCGATTGAGGAGCAGCACACGATGGCAAGACACTGGCGAGCCGGCGCGGCCGGCCTGGCCGTCCTCGGCCTCACCCTCACGGCCTGCGGCGGCGCGAAGGTCGGTGACTCCTCGGAGGCCGGCGGTTCGGGCAGCTCCGGCAAGTGCGGCACCTTCAACCTCGCGGTCAACCCCTGGGTGGGCTACGAGGCGGACGCGGCGGTCGTCGCGTACGTCGCCGAGCACGACCTGAAGTGCAAGGTGACCAAGAAGGACCTCAAGGAGGAGATCGCCTGGCAGGGCTTCGGGACGGGCGAGGTCGACACCGTCCTGGAGAACTGGGGCCACGACGACCTGAAGAAGAAGTACATCACCCAGCAGAAGACCGCCGTCGAGGCCGGCTCCACCGGCAACAAGGGCATCATCGGCTGGTACGTGCCGCCGTGGCTGGCCAAGGCCCACCCGGACATCACCGACTGGAAGAACCTCGACAAGTACGCAGCGAAGTTCAAGACCTCGGAGTCCGGCGGCAAGGGCCAGCTCCTGGACGGCGACCCGTCGTACGTCACCAACGACGAAGCCCTGGTGAAGAACCTGAAGCTGGACTTCAAGGTGGTGTACGCGGGCAGCGAGACCGCGCTGATCCAGGCGTACCGCAACGCCGAGAAGAACAAGGAGTGGGTGATCGGCTACTTCTACGAGCCGCAGTGGTTCCTCTCCGAGGTGCCGCTGGTCAAGGTCGACCTGCCCGCGTACAAGGCGGGCTGCGACGCCGATCCGGCCAAGGTCGCCTGCGACTACCCCGTCTACGACCTCGACAAGATCGTCAGCGCCAGGTTCGCCAAGTCGGGCAGCCCCGCCTACGACCTGGTGAAGAAGTTCAACTGGACCAACGACGACCAGAACACCGTGGCCAAGTACATCGCGGTGGACAAGATGACGCCGGAGGCGGCGGCCAGGAAGTGGGTCGACGCCAACCGCGACAAGGTCGACGCCTGGATCAAGTGACCCCGACCGGGAGGCCCGGTGGGCGGTGCGCGCGTGCGTGCCGTCCACCGGGCCCTGCCGTTTCCCGGGGCGGTCCGCAGGCCGTTTCCCGACGTCACGGGACCTCTTGACACCCACCGGCACGGCGGGCACATTGAGTTGCGCAGCCTGAATCATGTTGCGTACAAAGCAACTTAACCGGAGGTGCGGCGATGGCGGGACCCCGAGTGGTCATCATCGGAGCGGGCGTCGTCGGCGCGGCACTCGCCGACGAGATCTCCGCGCGAGGCTGGACCCGGGTCACCGTGGTCGACCAGGGACCGCTCCCGGCCACCGGAGGGTCGTCGTCGCACGCGCCCGGCCTGGTCTTCCAGGCCAACCCCTCCAAGACCATGACCGAACTGGCCCGCTACACCGTCGAGAAGCTCTCCTCCCTCGACGTGGACGGACAGCCCTGCTTCCTCCAGGTCGGCGGCCTGGAGGTGGCGACCACCCCGGAGCGTGTCACCGAACTCCACCGCCGACACGGCTGGCTCACCGCCTGGGGCGTCGAGTCGCGGATCCTGACCGCCGACGAGTGCGTCGAGCAGCACCCCCTGGTCAACCGCGACCGGGTCCTCGCCGGCCTCCACATCCCCACCGACGGCCTCGCCAAGGCCGTCCTCGCCGTCGAGGCGCAGATCCGCCGGGCCACCGAGCGTGGAGTGACCTTCCTGGCCCGCCACGAGGTCCTCGACGTCCTGCGGGCCGACGGCGAGGTGACGGGCGTCCGCACCGACCAGGGCGACCTGGAGGCCGACATCGTCGTGTGCTGCGCCGGCATCTGGGGCCCGCGGATCGCCCGCATGGTCGGCATGAACCTCCCGCTCACCCCGCTCGCCCACCAGCTCGCCTGGACCGGCCCGGTCCCGGCGCTCGCGGGGCAGACCGAGGAGGCGGTGCGCCCGATCCTGCGCCACCAGGACGCCGACCTGTACTACCGCGACCGCCATGACACCCTCGGCATCGGCTCCTACGGCCACCGCCCCATGCCGATCACCGCAGACGAGATCCTCTCCTTCGACGAGGCCGACGCGATGCCGTCCGTCCTGGAGTTCACCGAGGACGACTTCGCGGACGCCTGGACCGAGACGCAGTCACTGCTTCCGGCGACGCGGGACGCCAAGGTCGAGGAGGGCATCAACGGCCTGTTCTCCTTCACCACCGACGGCCTGCCCCTGCTCGGCGAGTCCCCGGACGTCAAGGGTTTCTGGGTCGCCGAGGCCGTCTGGGTCACCCACTCCGCCGGCGTGGGACGGGCCGTCGCCGAGTGGCTGGTCGACGGCCACTGCTCCTCCTTCGACCTGCACGAGTGCGACGTCAACCGCTTCGAACCGCACCAGCTCTCCCCGGAGTACGTCCTGGCCCGCGACTGCCGGAACTTCGAGGAGGTCTACGACATCCTCCATCCGCTGGAGCCGTCCGGGGACCCGCGCCCGATCCGCATCAGCCCTTTCCACACCCGCCAACAGGAGCTCGGCGCCTTCTTCCTGGAGGCCAACGGCTGGGAGCGGCCGCACTGGTACGAGGCCAACGCCCCCCTGGTGGAGGGCCGTTCGATCGTCACCCCCAACGACTGGGCCGCCCGGTACTGGTCGCCGATCGTCGCCGCCGAGGCCCAGGTCACCCGCGAGACCGTCGCGATGTACGACATGACGGCCCTCAAGCGCCTGGAGGTGAGCGGACGGGGCGCGGCCGACCTCCTGGAGCGGCTGTGCACCGGCAGGGTCGCCAAGTCCGTCGGCTCGGTGACGTACACCCTGCTCCTGGACCACGACGGCGGTATCCGCAGCGACATCACCGTCGCGAGGCTCGCCCCGGACCTCTTCCAGGTCGGCGCCAACGGCAACCTCGACCTCGACTGGTTCACCCGCCACCTCCCCGCCGACGGCACCGTCCAGGTCCGTGACATCACCCCCGGGACCTGCTGCATCGGCCTGTGGGGACCGCTGGCCCGGGACGTCCTCCAGCCGCTCACCGACGAGGACTTCTCGGCGACGGGCCTGAAGTACTTCCGCGCCAAACGCGCCCACATCGGGTCCGTCCCGGTGACCGCCATGCGCCTGTCCTACGTCGGCGAGCTGGGCTGGGAGCTGTACACCACGGCCGACCTGGGCCTGAAGCTGTGGGACACACTGTGGCGAGCGGTCCGGCCGCTGGGCGGGATCGCGGCCGGGCGGGGCGCCTTCAACAGCCTGCGCCTGGAGAAGGGTTACCGCTCCTTCGGCACCGACATGACCTACGAGCACGACCCCTACGAGGCCGGCGTCGGCTTCGCCGTCAGGGCCGACAAGGAGGACTTCGTCGGGAAGGCGGCGCTGGAGCGGCGCGGGGCCGACGTACGACGGAGGCTGACCTGCCTGACCGTCGAGGACCCGCGCGCCGTCGTGATGGGCAAGGAGCCGGTGTACGACGGGCGGCGCGCGGTCGGGTACGTCACCAGCGCGGCCTTCGGCCACACGATCGGCAAGGGCATCGCCTACGCCTGGCTCCCCGCGGAGCTCGCGACCACCGGCCGTGCGCTGCACATCGGCTACTTCGACCAGCGGGTGGAAGCGGTCGTGGCCGAGGAGCCGCTGTTCGACCCGGCGATGTCCCGTCTGCGGGGCTAGCGGGAGCCACCACCGCACCCCGGGCCTCAGCCCACGTACCCCAGGCGGCGGCTGAGTTCGTCGGCGCCCGCCACCAGCACCGGTGCCAGCTCGTGCATCCGCTCCTCGGTGAGCCGGAAGGCGGGGCCCGAGGCGGTGAGGGCGGCGACGACCTTGCCGTCACGGGAACGCACCGGCGCCGCCATGGCGTTGAGGCCCTCCTCGTACTCCTCCACGGTCATGGCGTAGCCCTGCTCGCGGACCTGCACCAGCTCGGCCTCCAGTCGCGGCCGGGAGGTCAGGGTGCGGGCCGTCATCCGCTCCAGCCCGGCCGCCGCGACGAGTTCGTCCCGGCGCGCGTCCGGGAGATGGGCGAGCAGGACCTTGCCGCTCGACGTGCAGTGCATCGGCGTCAGCCGGCCGACCCAGTTCTGCGCGGTGATGGCGGACCGGCCGCGCACCTGGTCGAGGTTGATCACGTGATGGGACTCCAGGACCGCGATGTTCATCGTCTCGCCCAGGGTGTCGGCGAGGCGCTCGCAGATCCGGCGGCCGTGCCTGGTGACGTCGATGCGCCCGGTGACCGCGCCCGCCAGCCGCACGATGCCGAAGCCGAGGCGGTACTTGCCGCGCTCGCCCTCCTGCTCGACCATCCCGTGCGCCTCCAGCGCGCCGAGCAGACGGAACGCGGTGGACTTGTGGACGTCGATCGCCTCCGCGACCTCACTGACGCCTGCCTCGCCGCGCTGGGCGAGGATCTCCAGCACGGTGACGGCCCGGTCGACGGACTGCACCCCGCCGCCGGAGGCGCCCCCGGACTCGGTGCCGTAGCTGCTCATGGCGGAACCCTATGCGAACAGGTCGGCGCTGGTCAGCGGAAGACCACCGTGCGACGGCCGTTGATCATCACCCGGCTCTGGCTGTGCCACTCCACGGCCCGGGCGAGGACCTGCGCCTCGACGTCCCGGCCCAGGGTGACCAGACTCCCGGCGCTCTGGGCGTGGTTCACGCGGATGACGTCCTGCTCGATGATGGGCCCCTCGTCGAGGTCCGGGGTGACGTAGTGGGCGGTGGCCCCGACCAGCTTCACGCCCCGCTCGTGCGCCTGGACATAGGGCCGGGCGCCCTTGAAGCTCGGCAGGAACGAGTGGTGGATGTTGATCGCCCGGCCCTCGAGCTGCTTGCACAGGTCGTTCGACAGGATCTGCATGTAGCGGGCGAGGACCACGAGGTCGACGTCCAGCCGGTCGACCAGGTCGAGCAGTCGCGCCTCCGCGTCCGCCTTGGTCTCCGGGGTCACCGGCACATGGTGGTAGGGGATGCCGTAGCTCTCGGCGAGCGGGGCGAAGTCCCGGTGGTTGGAGACGATCGCCGGGACCTCGATGCCGAGCGCGCCGGTGCGCTGCCGGAAGAGCAGGTCGTTCAGGCAGTGGCCGTACCTCGACACCATGATCAGGGTGCGGGTCGGGGTGGTCGCGTTCCGCAACTGCCAGGTGATCCGGTACGCCTCGGCGACCGGTGCGAAGCCCGACCGCAGCTCCTCCAGACCGGTGTCCGGGTCCGAGACGTCGAAGTGGACGCGCATGAAGAAGCGGTCCTGGAGCCGGTCGTCGAACTGCTGGCTCTCCTGGATGTTCCCGGAGTGCCCGACCAGGAAGCCGGTGACGGCGTGGACGAGGCCGGAGCGGTCCGGGCAGGACAGGGTGAGGACGAACTCGCGGTCGGAGTGCGGTCGAAGAGACACTGAGTCCTCCCGAAGGCTGCGCAATACGCAACAGTGTGACTGATACGCAACATGGTCCCGGCTGGGGCCGCCCCCGGTCAAGAGCCTGCTCCCGGTACGGCGACAGCGGAGAAGGGGGCGCTTGTACGACCGGTCACCGGCGTGTGAGGATCGCGAAAGGCCGCCCCGTGCCCTTCCGGCACACCATCCGTCCCGGAAGGGGAACCGCGTTGACCGCAGCCGCCCACCCGCCCGCGGAGACACGTCTCTGGTCGCATCCGGGGCTCGGGCTGCACGCCCTCCTGGGAGCCGGCGGATCGGTCCGGCTGGGGGCGCCCGGCCAGGACTGGGCCGCCCTCGTACCGCTGGTCGAGATCACCGCCACCGGGCACGGACGCCTGTGGTCGGGCGAGCGCTTCGTCGAGACGGCGATCGGCGACCGTCTGGCCTACCGCGACCACGGGACGGTCCGCGACGGAGACCGTGCGCGCACCACGATCCGCCTGGCGGACCCGCGGACGGGGCTGGTGGCCGAGGTGCTCCTGGAGACGGTGGCGGACGCCGCTGCGCTGCGCTCGCGGGTGCGCCTGGTCAACGAGGGCCGGGCCCCGCTGCGGCTGGAGAGCGTGAGCACGCTGACCCTCGGCGGCATCACCGACCCGGACGGCGGCGTCGACGGGCTGACCCTGCACTGGGCGGACAACGACTGGCTCGCCGAATGCCGTTGGCGCGAGGCTCCCTTCCGGGAGCACATCCCCCCGCTCAGCCGGCTCGCGCACGGCCACGAGGGACGGGGCTGCTTCGGGCGCCACTCGCAGGGGAGCTGGTCCACCGGCCGCCACCTGCCGATCGGGGCGCTCACCGACCCCTCCGGGCGGACCTGGCTGTGGCAGATCGAGTCCAGCGCGGGCTGGCGCTTCGAGACCGGCGAACGCGAAGGCGCCGCCTACGCCGCCCTGTTCGGCCCCGACGACGCCCACCACCAGTGGTGGCACACCCTCGCGCCCGGCGAGGAGTTCGTCACCGTGCCCGCGGTCCTCGTCCGCGGCGGGGCCGGCGGCCTCGACACCGCCTTCGGTGAACTCACCGACCACCGCAGGCGGTTCCGCCGCGCCCACCCCGACCACCGCGCCCTGCCGGTGATCTACAACGACTACATGAACACCCTCATGGGCGACCCGACCACCGACAAGCTGCTCCCGCTGATCGCGGCGGCGGCGAGGGCGGGCGCCGAGGTCTTCGTCGTCGACGCGGGCTGGTACGACGACGACGCGCAGGGCTGGTGGGACGCCGTCGGGGCGTGGGAGCCCGCCCGGGGCCGCTTCCCCGGCGGCATCCAGGAGGTGCTGGACGCGATCCGGGACCACGGCATGGTCCCGGGGCTGTGGCTGGAGCCCGAAGTCGTGGGCGTGCGCAGCCCGTTGGCCCGTACCCTGCCGCCCGAGGCGTTCTTCCGGCGCGGGGGGCTGCGCGTGACGGAACACGGACGCCACCACCTGGACCTGCGCCACCCCGCCGCCCGGGCCCACCTCGACGCGGTGGTGGACCGGCTGGTCGGCGACTGGGGGGTCGGGTACCTCAAGCTCGACTACAACATCAACAGCGGACCCGGCACGGAGAACGGCACGGAGAGCCCCGGCGCCGGACTGCTCGGCCACCACCGCGCCCACCTCGACTGGATGTCCGGCCTCCTCGACCGGCACCCCGGCCTGGTCCTGGAGAACTGCGGCTCCGGCGGGCTGCGCATGGACTACGCCCAACTCTCCGTCGCCCAGCTCCAGTCCACCAGCGACCAGCAGGACCCGTTGCGCTGTCCGCCCATCGCCGCGGCCGCCGCCACCGCCGTCACCCCCGAGCAGGCCGCCGTGTGGGCCTACCCCCAGCCCGACGACACCGCCGACCGGATCGCCTTCACCCTCACCGGCGCGCTGCTGGGCCGGGTCCACCTCTCCGGCTTCCTCGACCGCATGGACGACGGGCAGTTCGACCTCGTCCGCTCGGCGATCCGCGTCTACAAGGACATCCGGCCCGGGATCGCCGACGCCCGCCCCTTCTGGCCGTTGGGCCTGCCGGGCTGGGAGGACGCCTGGATCGCCCACGGTCTGCGGGGGCGCGACGCGACGTACCTCGCGGTGTGGCGGCGCGAGCGGCCCGGCGCCCCGGCGGGCCGCACGCTCACCCTTCCCCACCTGCGGGGCGTCGACCTGTGCCCTGAGGTGCTCCAGCCCACGACGGCCGACGCCACGGCGGAGTGGGACCCGGCCGGGGGAGAGCTGACCGTTGGTCTGCCGCGTCCCGACACGGCCGTACTCCTCGGTCTGCGTGCGACCTCGTGAGCGTCTGACCCCACCTACTCGCGGCCTTCCTTCCGGTCGGCGGCGCCCTCCCGGGTGAGCGCGCCCGGCCCGGCGGGTCCTGCGTGCTCGTCACCGCGGACGACCGAGCACCACCGCGGTCACCTTCGAAGGCCACCGTCGGGCAGCGCATCGGGCAGTGGGTCGACAACAGTCCGACGGGAAGCTGGAACCTGGTCAGGACGGCCGACGGCCACTACCGGTTCCAGGCGGTCGGGAACACGAGCCTGTCTCTGACCGGAGCGTCCGCCGGGGCGCCGCTGACGCTCCAGAACGCCGTCGCCGACGGCTCGCAGGACTGGCGGCTCGTCGCGGCCGGCTGACCCTCGGACCGGGTACCGGCGGCGCCCGGGGGCGCCGCCGGCACCGCTCAGCTCACCGCACCTCCCGCGCGTACGGCGCCACGGCGATCCGGTCGATCAGCGGCGCGTACCGGGAGCGGAGCAGCACCCCGGGGAAGGTGTCCGAGGCGTAGGTCGTGCCGTCGAAGTTCGGCAGCTCCTCGGAGCGGAAGCCGATCGTGTTCTGTCCCTTCTTCAGGGTGACCGGGACGGTCAGCTCCCAGAAGTTGTTCTGGTGGAAGCTGTGCGGGAAGCCGACCCGGCGCGTCTCCCCGCCGTTCACGGTGACGTCGGCGTGGCGGGCCAGCGGGTCCGGGTTGTAGTGGGTGGCCTCCGACTGCTCCGGGTTGGAGTAGCGGACGCGCAGCGCGTACAGACCGGCCCGGTCGGCCGTGACGGTGAAGGTGGCCGTGTTGCCGTTGCCCGGGTCGCCGCCGATGCCCGTGATCGCCGTGCCGTCGGTGGCCAGGGAGAGCGGGGTGAGCGTGGCCGAGCCCGCGAGCACGGCGTCCTGGGCCTCGTACGTACGGGTCTTCAGGGCGCCCTCGCTCGGCGTGACCGTGAGGCGGTCGACGAGGGTGACGGACGAACCGCCCGTCACCGTCACCTTGTTGACGCCGCCGGACAGGGAGACGGCGACGCTGCTCCGCTTCTTCGCCAGGCGCAGGACGTCGTGTCCGTTGACGGCGAGCCGGGCGCCGGTGCCGCCGAGGGTGTCGACGTCGAGGGTCGCCTCCCGGTCGGCGGGGGAGTACACCCAGAACGTCGCCGTCTGGCCCTTGGCGAGCCGGACCGCGCCCGAACCCGAGCCCGGCACGTCGTACACGGGACGTGCCCCGCCGCCCGGCCAGGCCAGCTCGCCCTCGTAGACCCGCGTGCCGGCCGAGGCGTTCGGCAGGGAGAGGGTGAGGCGGTCGACGATGGCGTCACCCTTCGTCACGCTCTTGCCATCGAGGCTCTTCGCGGCGAGCGTCAGGGTGTGGCTGCCCTTGGTGAGCTTCACCTGGGTGTCGGTGTGGTCCCACACCACCCACTTGTAGCCGAGCGGGAGGTACAACCGCTGCTCGCTGTCGGCCTGTCCGTCCACCCGCAGGAAGACGTCGGTGGGGCCCTGCTCCTTCACCTTGTCGTAGGTGTTGAGGGAGTTGGCGAAGACGCTCAGGTCGTAGGTGCCGTCCTCGGGCACGTCCACGGTGAAGTCGAGCGTGACGTCCGAGCCGGTGCGCAGCCCGCCCACGTCGTAGCCGCCGGAGGTGTAGAACTTCGACACGTCGGAGGTGGAGCCCTCCGGGCCGTTCTTCGAGTAGCCGGACCCGGTGTGCGCGGCGTCCTCGGCCTCGTAGGAACCCTGCCAACGGACCGGCGGGGACTGCGTGTTCGTCGCCTTCCCGGCCGGGCTGAGGACGATCTCGTACGCCGAGGACTCCTTCAGCCTCGGCAGCGTGCCGTCACCGAAGTCGACGGTGACCGAGCCGTCCTCGCCGACCTTCAGGTTCTTCTCGGTGAGCAGCTTCGGGCCGGAGTTGTCGCCGACCTGGCCGCTCCACTCGATCTCCCGCACCCAGGCGTGCACGTTCGTGCCGAAGAGCTTCTTCCGGACGCCGGAGAAGGTGATGTGCCCCTTGCCGGTGGAGCCGCCGAAGAGCAGCCGGGCCTGCTTCTTCGTCTCGTCCAGCGTGGCCACGCCCTGCATCGTGTAGTTCTGGCCGGGGAACGGCGGGTTCACCGTCACGGTGTGCCCGCTCATGGAGGCGTACGCGTTCAGCAGCCACCACTGGCCGTTGCCGCGGTTGGACTGCACCGCGGAGTCGGAGAGGTTGCCGTCGATGTTCCAGTAGGCGATGTCGGCGTCCACCTTGGACTCCTCGATCGCGGAGACCCACTGGATCATCTGGCCGGGCACGGAGGTGTGGTAGTTGAAGGCGTACTCGTTGATGTTGACGGGCAGCCGGGTGCCCTCGCGCGAGGTCCCCGCGAAGAGGTCCTTCTCCCACGCCCGGTACTTGGCGACGCTCGCGCGCACCGCCTCCGGGTGGCTCAGCTCGTGCCAGGTGATGACGTCCGGGAGGGTGCCCGCGGCCAGGGCGTGGGTGAGGAAGCCCTTCACCTGGTCGTACAGGACGCTGGTGTTGGGGCCGGCGATCCGCGCGTTCGGCATCCTGCCCTTGATGAGCCGGTAGGCGGAGTCCCAGGCGGCGAAGTAGTCGTCCGGGTCGCTGAGCCAGCTCACCTTGTCGTAGCTCCACTGACCGGTGCCGAACATGTTGCCCTCGGGCTCGTTGAACGGCACGAAGACGACGTTGTCCTGGTACTGCTCCGGCAGCTTCAGGACCTGGTCGACCTGCTTGGCGATCTTCTCCTCGTAGAGCCGGAGCTTCTCGGCGGGGGTGTCGCCCGGCCACTCGTAGGGGAAGCCGCGGTGGATGTCGGTCATGTAGATGTACACGTCGCCGTCGGTGGAGTCGGCGAGCGGCTTCACCACGTCCAGCGCGTCGGCCCCGGGGTGCTGCGGACCGTCCTGGGCCTTGGTGGAGACCGTGCGCAGCCCCATGCCCTCGATGAGGTTGTTGGTGGGCACGTCCGGTCCGTACACGCCGTAGAGGGTGCCGGAGGCGCCGCCGTGGAAGGCGCCGGTGTCCGAGCCGAGATCGACGGTGAGCTGCCCCTCGCGGACCACGGTGACACTCGCCTTCACGGCGCGTCCGGCCGCCGTGCCCGCCACCGTGAAGGTCCCGGGCCGGGCGTACTTCTCGGGCGGTACGGCGTCCCAGACGATGGACGCGTCGCGGTCGTAGCCGTCGGAGAAGGTGGAGCGGACGGCGGCCGGCAGGGCCGGGGCGGTCCCGTCGGTCGTACGGACGTCGAACGAGGTCTTCGAGAGGTCCTGGAGCGTCGGCACGGTCCCGACCAGGCCGGCCACCTGCTCGGCGGTGAGCGCGGAGTGCCACACGGCGAAGTCGTCGACGGCCCCCTTGAGCAGCGGGTCCGGGTAGAAGGACTTGCCTATGTAACCGGCCGCGGTCGTCGACCCGCTCAGCAGGTCCTTGGCCTTGACGGCGGTCGCGGTGGAGGAGACGGCCACGCCGTCGAGGTAGGTGGTGAGCCGGCCGGCGGAGGAGTCGAGGGTGACGGTCACCGTGCGCCAGGCGTCCGCGGTCAGCGCCGCGTAGCCGCGGACCTGGGCCTCGGCACCGCCACCGCCGGTGGTCACGGAGGTCTGGAACAGCCCGCTGCCGTTGTACGGCGTGCTGAACAGGTACTTCGTGGTGTCCGTGCCCAGGTCGAAGATCCGTTGCCAGGACGACGTGTCGCCGCTCCACTTCACCCGGGCGGAGACGGTCAGGTCGCTCGCGTCGCCGACCACCTCGCGGGGCAGCCGGACGTAGGCACCGTCGGAGGTGGGCGCCCCGCCGGGCAGGGACAGCGCCCTGCCGCCGTCCGGGCCGGCCACGGACTGGGCCGTCGCGCCGTTCACCAGACTCGCCGTCAGGCCGTTGCCCGAGCTGTCGGTGATCGTCCCGGAGGCGAGGTCGTCCTGGTCGAAGGTGTAGCGGGCGGCGGGCCCGGGCGCCTCCGCCGCGTGCGCGGACACGGCGGGCGCGGCCAGCAGGCCCGCGCCGAGGGCCAGCGCCATGGCGGCCGGCGCCCGGCGGCGCGTGGATCTGTCAGCGGATGACATGGATACGTCCTCAATCGTCGCGGTGCGGATGGGGATGCGGATGGGGATGGGGATGGGGATGGGGATGCGATCGCGGTGGCGGTTGCGGATGGATGCGGTGACGGCGGCGGTGCTGATGTGGTTGTGGCTGGTGCTGCGGCTGCGGCTGCGGCTGCGGCTGCGGTGGGGGTGGCGGCTGCGGTGGGGGTGGCGGTGGCGGCCTGGATCCGGGTCGGCTCGACTCGGTCGCCGTCGAACCGATTCGATCCAGGCGGGGGAAAGGGCAGGAGACGCGTGCGGGGGAGAGGCGGGTGGGGCGGCTCTGCGACGGCATGCGCGGGCATCCCGTCATGGGCGGCCGCGCCGAACCGGTTCGGCGAAGCTAGCACCGGGACTTGCGGCCAGCAATCCCCTCGGCACGGCGATCTCGACGCCCCCCGGGCCCTGCCAGGGAATCCGGCACGGGTATTGACAGGCACCCGGGCAGTTCCTACGTTCACTTCCACGCGAACCGGTTCGACAGCCGGTCGCCCGTCCCAAGGAGTCGCCGTGAACATCGGTGAGATCGCCCGGCGGGCCGGTGTCTCGCGCAGCACCGTGTCCTACGCGCTGAGCGGCAAGCGCCCCGTGTCGGAGGACACCCGCCGGAAGATCCAGCGGATCGTCGACGAACTGGGATACCGGCCCAGCGCCAGTGCCCGCGCCCTGGCCAACGGCCGCACCAGCACCATCGGCCTGGTCTTCCCGCCCGCCGGGAACCACTACACCGGCATGCAGCTCGACTTCATCGGCAGCGTGGTGGAGGCCGCGGCGGCCCACGACTACGACGTGCTGCTGTCACCCAGCGGTGTCGACAGCGACCGCTCCTTCCAGCGGCTGCTAGGGGAGCGGCGGGTCGACGGCGCGATCCTGATGGAGATCCGGCTGGAGGACGACCGGGCCGATCACCTGGCCGCGCTCGGCTTCCCGTCGGTCGCCATCGGCCGCACCGCCCACCCGGAGGACGGCTGGTACGTAGCCCTGGACCACACCGCGCTGGCGGCGGCCTGTGTGCACCACCTCGCCGACCTCGGCCACCGCCGGGTCGCCTTCGTCAACCGGCCCGAACAACTCCTGCGGACCGGATACGAGTCGGCGCACCGCGGTCTTGACGGCTTCACCAAGGCCGCGGCCGAACGCGGGCTGACCGTCCGCACCTACTGCTGCGGGGACGACGCCGCCGCGGGCCAGGCCTGCGTGGAACGGATCCTGCACGACGACCCGGCCACCACGGCCCTGGTCACCCTGAACGAGGCCGCGCTGGGCGGCCTGTACCGGGGGCTCGCCCAGGCGGGCCGCCATGTGCCGCGCGACTTCTCCGTCACCGGGGTCGTCGCCAACCGCTGGGCGGAGACGGTGACCCCGCAGCTCACCGCGGCGGACGTACCGGCGGCCGAGATGGGCCGGCTCGCCGTCGACCTGCTCGTGGAGCGGCTGGACCAACCGGACGCGCCGCCCCGCCAGCACCTCCTCACCCCACCGATCTCGCTGCGGGCCAGCACCGGGCCCGCGGGCACACCGCAGACCTGAGCAGTCCCCCTCCCGGAGCACTCCTCGCACCGGCACTCGTCACACCACCCCTTCGCACACCGGCAACTCGTCACACCGCCACTCCTCATACCGGCACCCCTCACACCGCTGCGCGCCCGGGACTTCAGGCGGCGTCGTCCGCGGTGCCCTCCTCCCCGCGCGACCCACCGCCGTGGCACCCGCATGCCTCGAACCGAAGGAACCGCCATGAACAGCTTCTCCGGACGACACCGTCCGACCGCCGCCGTCCTGATCTCCCTGGCCGTCGCCACCGGCGTCACCGCCTGCGGCTCCGGCTCCGGCAGCAGCGGCACCGAGGGCGCCGACAGCGGCACGTACACCGTCTGGGACCCCTACCCGCAGTTCGCCGAGGGCTCCGCCTGGACGAAGCTGCTGGACAAGTGCGGCAGCGCGGCGGGTGTGAAGGTCAAGCGGACCGGCTACGACACCAGCGACCTGACCAACAAGGCCCTGCTGGCGGCACAGCAGGGCAACTCCCCGGACCTCCTCGTCGTCGACAACCCGGTGGTCTCCACCCTGGCCGAGGCGGGCGTCCTGACCACGACCGACGACAACAAGCTGGACACCTCCAAGGTCGACCCCAACCTCCTCGCGGCCGGCCAGTCGGGCGGCAAGACGTACGGCACCCCGATCGGCGCCAACACGCTCGCCCTCTACTACAACAAGAAGGTCCTGGCGGACGCCGGCGTCGACATCGCCTCCGTGACGGACTGGGCGTCCCTGACGGCGGCGCTGGAGAAGGTCAAGAAGGCCGGCAAGAAGGGCATCACCTTCTCCGCGATCGGCACCGAGGAGGGCAGCTTCCAGTTCCTGCCGTGGTTCTGGGGCGCGGGCGCGCAACTGACCCGGCTCGACTCCGCCCAGGCCGAGTCGGCGCTCACCCTGTGGAAGGACTGGGTCAAGGGCGGATACGCCCCCAACTCGGTCCTCAACAACACCCAGACGACGAGCTGGCAGGAGTTCGCCACCGGCGACTACGCCTTCGCGGAGAACGGCACCTGGCAGCTCGCCAACGCCAGGAAGGCCGGTTTCGCGTACGGCGTGCTCCCGATACCCGGCGCCTCCGGCGGCAACGCGGCCGCCCCGACCGGCGGAGAGTTCGTCACCCTCCCGGTCCAGGACGACACCGGCCGCTACGCCACCGCCCAGAAGCTGGCGACCTGCCTGACCAGCACCCAGAACCTGTACGACACCGACACCACCCTGTCCTACGTGGCGCCCACCACCGAGGTCCAGGACAAGCAGGTGGCGGCCGACGCCGGGCTGAAGCCCTGGGTCGCCGCGGTCCGGACGGCCAAGGGCCGCACCAGCGACGACCTCGGCACCCAGTACCCCAGGATCTCGGAGCAGATGTGGAAGGCCGTCCAGTCCGCACTCAGTGGCTCCACGTCCCCGAAGGACGCGCTGGCCGACGCGCAGTCAGCCGTCAAGTGACCGCGTCCCGAGGCCGGTTGATGAGCCGGACGACACAAGTACCGCGCCCGCGGACGGACTCCGAGAGCGCCGCCCCCGAGGCGCGGCGCCATCCGGCCTCCACCCGGGGGAGGGCCGCCTGGGCGTTCCTCACCCCGGTGACCCTCTACCTCGCCCTGTTCTACGCCTATCCGCTGTACCGCAACATCGACCTGAGCCTGCGCCACTACACCGTGCGCTCCTTCGTGCACGGCGACGCCCCGTTCACGGGCCTGGCGAACTACCGCACGGTCCTCGACGACCCCACGTTCGCACCGGCCCTGCTCCACACCGCGGTGTTCACCGCCGTGTGCCTGGTCTTCCAGTACGCGATCGGTCTGGCCCTCGCGGTCTTCTTCCACCAGAACTTCCGGCTCTCCGCCACCCTGCGGGCCCTGTTCCTGGTGCCGTGGCTGCTGCCGCTGATCGTGTCGGCGTCCACCTGGTCGTGGATGCTGAACAGCGACTCCGGCATCGTCAACGCCGTCCTGCACGCCGTCGGCGTCGACCCGGTGAACTGGCTGACCTCACCGTCCTGGTCGCTGACCTCGGTGATCATCGCGAACATCTGGATCGGTGTGCCCTTCAACCTCGTCGTGCTGCACAGCGGTCTCCAGTCCATCCCCGCCGGCCTCTACGAGGCGGCCGCCCTCGACGGAGCGGGCCCCTGGCGGCGGTTCTGGAGCATCACGTTCCCGCTGCTGCGCCCGGTCTCCGCCATCACCCTCCTGCTGGGCCTCGTCTACACCCTCAAGGTCTTCGACATCATCTGGATCATGACCAAGGGCGGCCCGGCCGACTCCTCCACCACCTTCGCCACCTGGTCCTACCAGCTCGGCTTCGGCAACCTGCTGCCCGCGTTCGGCCCCGGCGCCGCCGTCGGCAACCTGCTCGTGCTCGCCGCCCTGGTCTTCGGCCTGGTGTACGTACGGGTCCAGCGGAAGCAGGCACTGTCATGAGAAGAGGTCTGAAGACCGCCCTCGGTCTGCTGCTGACCGGGATCATGCTCTTCCCGGTGTACTGGATGCTCAACGTGTCCCTCACCCGCGACCAGGACATGCGCAAAAGTCCACCCGACCTGTTCCCCGCCCACGCCACCCTGGAGGGCTACCGAGCCGTCCTCGACCAGCAGTTGCCCTACCTCGGCACCAGCCTCGTCATCGGCCTCGGCACCGTCGCCCTGACCGTGGCCCTGGCCGCCCCGGCCGGATACGCGCTGGCCAAACTGCGCCCGCGCGGCGGCGGAGTCCTGAGCTTCGTGCTGCTGGCCGCCCAGATGATCCCCGGCATCATCATGGCGATGGGCTTCTACGCCATCTACCTGCAACTCGGCCTGCTCCAGTCGGTGCCCGGGCTGATCGTCGCCGACTCCACCCTGGCCGTGCCCTTCGCGGTGCTCGTCTTCACCGCGTTCATGTCCGGCATCCCCGGCGAACTCCTCCAGGCCGCACAGGTGGACGGGGCACGACCGCTGCGCACCTTCTGGTCGGTCGTGCTGCCGATGAGCCGCAACTCCGTGGTCACCGTGTCGCTGTTCGCGTTCCTGTGGTCCTGGTCCGACTTCGTCCTGGCCGGCACCCTCGTCAACGGCGGCGCCCACGAGCCGATCACCCTCGGCATCTACCACTACATCGGCAACAACAACCAGCAGTGGAACGCCATCATGGCCACGGCCGTCGTCGCCTCCCTGCCGGCCGCGGTCATCCTCGTCCTCGCCCAGCGCTACGTCACCGCGGGCGTCACCGCGGGCGCGGTCAAGGACTGAACCCCGCGGCGCCACCCCGCCCGACCACCGACGATCCCTGCTCGAGAAACGAGTGCCCCGCCATGACCGCCGACCGCCCCGGCCCGGCCTTCTCCGTCCACGACATCCCGTTCAGCACGCACGGCTCCTGGTTCGGCATCTCCCCGGTGCTCGCGGAGAGGACGCGCTCCGAGGACCTCCACCTCGTCTCGCACCAGAACGGCATGCACGCCGTCCTGCGTCTGGCCCCCCTCGACCCCGCGACGGGCGAGCGGGCCGAGACCCGGGTCGAGGCCACCCCGGCCCTGCTGACCTGGACCGGCCCGGCCGGGCGGGTGGAATGCGCCTACGAGACACCGGACACCGTACGGCTGCGCGGTGCGGGCGTGCCGCTGCGGATCTCGGCGGCGGCGCGGACGCTGACCCCGTTCAGCGGCACGTACTTCTACCGCGAACCGGCCGCCGACGCCCATGTGTTCACCTCCTACGAGACCGGGCGCCGCTACCGGGTCACCCTGCTGTCCGGCACGCTGACCGACGTGTCCGGCAACCAGGCCCTGGGCAGTGCCGACCGCGGTGTCACCGTCGCCGCGGACGCGGAGGGCGGATGGGAGATCGCGGTCGAGGAACTGGACACCGCCCGCCCTGCCTACGCTCCGACGGCGGCCTTCGGGAAGGTCGTCGAGGCGGCGCGGAACTCCTTCGCGGACTTCGCCGACACCGTGGCCCCCTGGCGCTCGTCCGGCACCCCGGCCGCCGAACTCGCCGCCTACGTCCTGTGGTCGGCGACGGTACGCCCGGCCGGTCTGGTCACCCGGCCCGGCGTCCTGATGTCCAAGCACTGGATGGACAAGGTCTGGAGCTGGGACCACTGCTTCAACGCCCTCGCCCTGGCCCCCGGCCGGCCCGAACTGGCCTGGGACCAGTTCCAGTTGCCCTTCGACCACCAGGACGACAGCGGGGCGCTGCCCGACTCGGTGACCCACTCCGAGGTGCTGCGCAACTTCGTCAAACCACCCGTCCACGGCTGGACGCTCGGCCACCTGCGCCGCCGGCTGCCCAGCCCCCCGGACCGGGCGGAGCTGACCGCGACGTACGACAGGCTGGAGCGCTGGACGCGGTTCTGGCTCGACGCCCGACGCGCTCCGGGCGCCGCCCTGCCGCACTACCAGCACGGCAACGACAGCGGCTGGGACAACGCCACCACCTTCGACCCCGAACGCGTGGTCGTCACCGCGGACCTGGCCGCCTTCCTCACCCTCCAACTGCGTGAACTGGCCGCTCTGGCCGCGCACTTGGAGCGGCCGGAGGACGCCGGGCGGTGGACGCGGGCCGCCGAGGAGACGCAGCGGGCGATGCTCGACCAGCTCTGGACGGGCGACCGGTTCGTCGCCCGAGGTGTCGACAGCGGCGACACCTGGGGCACCTCCAGCCTCCTCGACCTGATGCCGATCGTGCTGGGCGAGCACCTGCCGGACGACATCGGCGCCGTCCTGGCGAGCCGGATCGAGGCCCATCTGACCCCGTACGGCCTGGCCACCGAGCTGCCCACCTCGCCGCACTACCGCTCCGACGGCTACTGGCGCGGCCCGATCTGGGCCCCCGCCACGGTCCTCGTCGAGGACGGACTGCGCCGGGGCGGGCACCTCCGGCTGGCGGACGAGATCAGCGCCCGCTTCCGTGCCCTGTGCGAGCAGCACGGCTTCGCGGAGAACTTCGACGCCCTGACCGGGACCGGCCTGCGCGACCGGGCCTACACCTGGACGGCCGCCGCGTACCTCCTCCTCGCCGAGGCCCACGCGGAGCGCACCGGCGGGTGAGACCTCTCAGGCCAGGGTGACCTCGACCGGCAGTTGCTTGATGCCGTTGACGAAGTTCGAGCGCACTCGGGGGACTTCGCCCACCAGGCGGATGTCGGCGAGACGCGGGATCAGCTCCTCGAACATGATCCGGATCTCGGTGCGGGCGAGGAGGTTGCCCAGGCACAGGTGCGGGCTGCCCTTGCCGAAGGTGACGTGGTCGTTGTGCTGCCGGGCCACGTCGAAGTCGTACGGGTTGCCGAAGACCTCCTCGTCGCGGTTGCCGGAGGCGTACCACATGACGACCTTGTCGCCCTCCCGGACCTGCTTGCCGCCGAGTTCGACGTCCCGGGTCGCGGTGCGCCGGAAGTGGTAGACCGGGGAGGCCCAGCGCAGGAACTCCTCGACCGCCGTGGGGATCAGCGAGGGGTCGTCCCGCAGCCTGGCGAGCTGCTCGGGGTGCTGGAGGAGGGCCAGCATGGAGTGGGTGATGGTGTGGCGGGTGGTCTCGTTGCCGGCCACCACCAGCAGCAGGAAGTAGTTGTCGAAGTCCTGCGCGGAGAGCGGGACGCCGTCGCGCGGGGTGGTGTTGACCAGCTTGGACACCAGGTCGGTGCCCTCGCCGCCGCGTCGCTTCCTCGCCAACTCCCGTCCGTACTCGAAGACTTCGAGGGAGGCGGGGGAGCGGAAGGGCAGATCGCGGTACTGCTCGCTCTCCGCGCTGTGCAGCAGGACGTCCGCGTAGTCGGGGTCGGTGTTGCCGATGATGCGGTTGCCCCAGTCGATGAGCTGCTGGTTGTCCTCCGGGGGTACGTCGAGGAGGCGGGCCAGGACGTTGATGGGGAAGTCCGCCGAGACCTCCCTGACGAAGTCGAAGGTGCCCTTGGCGAGGGCCGCGTCCAGGGTCTTCGCGGTCAGACCGCGCAGGAAGTCGGTGTAGCTGTTGATGACCCCCGCGCCGAACTGGCGCTGGATCACGCTGCGCAGGGCGCGGTGGCGGACACCGTCCAGCTCCAGGATCGAGGCGCGTTTCTTGATCTGGTCCTCGTCGACCTCCTCCAGGTTCACGAACCTGGTGGAGGTGAAGGTCTCCGCGTCGCGGTCCACGCGGGCGATGTCGGCGTGCCGGGTGACTGCCCAGAAACCGGAGTTGGGCGCCTCCTCGGGCTGCCAGTGCACCGGGTCCTCGTGGCGCAGGGTGTGGAACATCCGCCAGGGGGTGGTCCCGTCGGTGAAGTTGTCGAGGTCGGCGAGATCGACGTCCGCGAGCGGCATGGGCTCGACGGCGGCCGGAACAACAGTGGTCACGTGGTGGCTCCCAGTCGTCACAGGTGGTAGGCGTACTCGGTGAACTCCCAGTCGGTGACGTGCCGTTGGAAGCGTTCGACCTCGTTGCGCTTGTAGGTCAGGTAAGAGGTGGTGAAGTCCTTGCCGAGCAGGTCGCCCAGCGCGGTGTCGGCCTCCAGGGCGTCGAGCGCGGCGGGCAGGTCCATGGGCAGGAGGGCGGACCGGGCGGTGTCGTAGCCGTAGCCCTCCAGCGGCGCGGGCGGCTCCTCGCCGGCCTGGACGCCGAGCAGGGCGGCGGCGACGGTGCCGGCGACGATCAGGTAGGGGTTGGCGCTCGCGTCCCCGAGCCGCAGCTCCAGCCGGGCCCCGGAACCGCGCTCCGGCGGGACGCGCACCATGGCGCTGCGGTTGTCGAGGCCCCAGTCGATCAGCCAGGGGGCGAGGGTGTCGGGCCCGAAGCGCTTGTACGAGTTGACCGTCGGGTTGGCGAGGGCGGCGAGCGCGGGGGCGTGGGCCAGGATTCCGGCGACGGCGTGCCGGGCGGTCGCCGACAGGCCGTAGGACCCGGCCGGGTCGTCGAAGGCGTTGTCCCCCTCCTCGTCCTGACAGGACAGGTGGAGGTGGAAGCCGGAGCCGCCCGCGTCGCCGAAGGGTTTGGCCATGAAGGTGGCGAGGTTGCCCTCCTTGCGGGCCAGTTCCTTCACGGCGGCCTTGAAGCGGAAGGCCCGGTCGGCGGCGTCCAGGGCCTCGGAGTGGGTCAGGTTGATCTCGTACTGGCCGCCGTCGAACTCGTGGTTCCCGGTGACCACGCCGAGGCCGAGGTCCCGGAGGAGCCGCAGGGTGCGCAGCAGGTGGTTGCCGGGGTCGGCGCGCAGCCCCGCGGTGTAGACGGCACCGGACACCTCGGGGGCGCGGCGCCAGCCGGTGGGGGTCCCGCCGGCGGGCTCCAGCAGGAAGTACTCCAGTTCGGGGCCCACCACGGGCCGCAGCCCCTGGGCCGTGCACCGGGCCAGCACGGTCCGCAGCAGGTCGCGCGGCGACTCGGCGGCCGGACCCGACGTCGCCGGGTCGGTGACTTCGCCCAGACAGGTGGCGACGCCCGGTTCCCAGGGCAGCGCGGACAGGGTCGACAGGTCGGGCCGTACGCACACGTCCGGCAGTCCGGCGTCCAGTCCGCCCGCGACCGGGACCACGTTCCCCTGCGGGGTGGTGTGGTAGACGGCCTTGCAGAACGCCAGGCCGTGCTCGCAGGCCGCGGGCAGGTGATCCACCAGGACGTCGCGGGCCCGGTCCGTGCCGATGAGGTCGGGATAGATCACCCGGACCACGTCGATGCCGTCGGCGGTGAGCCGCTCGACGTGCCGGCGGATGTCTGGAGTGTCGTGAGCGCTCACCGATGCCTCCTTGGGCGGCTGGAGCAGCCTCGGGTGTCGTTTGAACCCGAACGTTATGGAGGAGGTCGTCCGCCCGCAAGAGGGCGACCCAAATAATTTATCCACCTGGATAGGTATTGACCAGGGTGGGGAGTCTGCCTACCTTGTTTGAAGCCAAACGAGTTGGGGGTGTCTCCGCACACCCCTTTGGCCGGGGCCCGGCCGAGCAGGCCGGGCCCCACTTCGCCCCTTCGCTCCCGCTCCCTCAGGAGGACCGGCCATGAAGGTCGTCGTCGACATGAACAAGTGCCAGGACCACGGCCAGTGCGTCTTCGCGGCCCCCGACGTCTTCTCGATGGACGAGGACGGCCGTCTGCTGTACGTCCCCGACCCGGACGACGCCCTGCGCGACGAGGTCGAGGAAGCCGCGGACGTGTGCCCGCTCCAGGCGATCCGGATCGAGGACTGACGTGGGCGCCGGCATCGTCGTGGCGGGCGCCTCCATGGGCGGCCTGCGCGCGGCCGAGCAACTGCGCGCCGCCGGCTACGGCGGCCGGATCACCGTCGTCGGCGACGAACCGCACATGCCGTACAACCGGCCTCCGCTGTCCAAGGAGGTCCTCGCCGGCAAAGCGCCCTTCGCCTCCCTCGCCTTCACCCCCAAAGCCGCCGCGGCCGACGTGGAGTGGAGGCTGGGCACCAGGATCGTCGCCGCCCGGCTCGACGCACGCACCGTCTCGCTCGACGACGGCTCGGTCCTGCCGTACGACGGTCTCGTCGTCGCCACCGGCATGCGGCCCCGCCGACTGCGCTGCCCGGGCCCGGCGGCCGGCCGGCACACGGTCCGCACGATCGACGACGCCCAGGGCCTGCGGGACGAGCTGACCCGGCCGGGCGCTCGCGTGGTCGTCGTCGGCGCCGGGTTCATCGGCTGCGAGGTCGCCGCGACGGCCGTGGCGCTCGGGGTGAGCGAGGTGACGGTCGTCGACCCGCTGCCCCTGCCCATGGTCGGTCCTCTCGGGGAACTGCTGGCGCGCGCGCTCCTCAAGAGGCACGAGGAACGGGGAGTGCGGTTCGTGCTGGGCACCGGTGTCTCCGGCTTCGCCGGCGAGGACCGCGTCACCGGGGTCGTCCTGTCCGACGGGACGGTCCTGGACGCCGACGTCGTCGTCGAGTCCGTCGGATCGGTCGCCAACACCGAGTGGCTGGACGGCAACGGACTCGACCTCACCGACGGTGTCCTCACCGACGAACGGCTCAGGGTCGGCGGCCGCCCCGACGTCGTCGCGGTCGGTGACGTCGCCCGCTTCCCCAACGCCCGCTACGACGGCGTACCCCGCCGCGTCGAGCACTGGTCGATCCCCACCGACACCGCCAAGCACGCCGCCAGGACCCTCGTCGGCGCCGAGTCGGCCCCCTTCGCGCCGCTGCCCACCTTCTGGAGCGACCAGCACGAGTTCCGGCTGCAGTCCTTCGGCGCACCCGCGCTCGGCAAGGACGACGTACGGATCCTGGACGGCGACCCCGAGGGTGACGTCCTGGTCGGCTACCACGCCGGCGGCCGGCTCGTCGGCGTCGTCGCGCTCGGCGGACCCGCCGTCGCGACCGGTGCCGCCCGCTACCGCGCCGAACTGCTGAAGCAGCCCGCCCTCACCGCGTAAGGAACCCCGTCATGTCTGCTGTCCGTGGCTACTTCCACCCCAAGACGGCGAGCGGTGCCTCGTCGCTGATCCCCGCTCCGCCATGGCGCTACTCCGGCGACCTGCTCACCGTCGAGTACCGCACGGATCCCGCCCGGGTGCGGGAACTGCTGCCCGAGCCGCTGGAGTTGGCGGACGAGGACCCCGGTGCCGTCGCCCTGATCTGGGCCGACTGGCAGTCCTGCTCGGCCTCCGGCGAGGAACTGCTCGACCCGGTGCTGGCCCAGTACAAGGAGGCCTTCGCGGTCGTCCGCTGCACGTACCGGGGCGAGACCTACTCCCGGTGCGTGTACATCTGGGTCGACAAGGACTTCGCGATCGCGCGAGGGCTGCACCAGGGCTACCCGAAGAAGCTCGGGTCGATCCACCAGACCCGCCCGCACCCCTACGGGCCCGCTCCGCGGATCGGGGCGGGAGCACGCTTCGGGGCGACGCTCGCCGCCGCGGACCGCCGGCTCGCCCAGACCGTGGTGACCCTGCGGGAGCCGTCCGCGACCAACGGGTTCGTCAACGGGCACGCCATGGCCCACCACCGCTGGCTGCCGTCGATCGAGAAGGGCAAGGGCCTGGCGCTGGACGAACTGGTCGCGTCCGGGGCGGCTTCCTTCGAGGGCGGTCAATCCTGGGTCGGAGACGCGGAGTTGGAGCTGTTCGAGGCGCCGACGGAGGAGCTGGCCCGACTGGAGATCCGCGAACCGATCGCCGCGTACTACCGCCAGGTCGGCGTCGTCTGGGACGGCGGCCGACTCCTGGAGTCCGGAACCTCCGGAGCCGAGTAACTCCCGCACACCACGCAGCACTTGGAGACCGGACATGACCGAACACACCCTCACGGTGGCCGGGGTCGCCGTCGACACCCGGCACTGGATCGGCGGCGAACGCGTCGCCTCCGCCGACACCTTCACCGACACCTCGCCGATCGACGGCGCCGTCCTCGGTGAGATCGCCCGCGGCGGACCCGCCGAAGCGGCCGCGGCCGTCGCCGCCGCCAAGGCCGCCTTCCCCGCCTGGGCCGCCACCCCGCGCGCCGAGCGGGCCCGCATCCTGCACGCCGTCGCCGACGGCGTCGAGAAGCGGATCGAGGAGCTCGCCGTCGTCGAGACCACCGACAACGGAGCACTGCTGCGCTCGCACCGACGGGGCGTCATGCCGCGCGTGGCGCACAACTTCCGTTTCTTCGCGGACTGGCTGCTGACGCTGGACCACGACGACTTCGAGACCCGCGGCCACACCAACCACGTCTCCTGGGACCCGGCGGGCCCCTGCGTGCTGATCACACCGTGGAACGCGCCGCTGATGCTGGCCACCTGGAAGGTCGCCCCGGCGCTCGCCGCCGGCAACACGGTGGTCCTCAAGCCCGCCGAGTGGTCCCCGCTCACCGCCTCCCTCCTCGCCGACATCGCCGCCGAGGCCGGGCTGCCCGCGGGCGTCCTGAACGTCGTCCAGGGACTCGGCGCCGAGATCGGCGACGCGCTGACCTCGCACCCGGACGTGCGCCGCGTCAGCTTCACCGGGTCCGTGCCCACGGCCCGCCGGATCAGTGCCTCGGCCGCCGCCAACCTCACCCCGCTCAGCCTCGAACTCGGCGGCAAGTCACCCCTGTTGGTGTTCGCCGACGCCGACCTGGACCTCGCCGTCGACCTCGCGGTGGAGCAGTACGACAACGCCGGGCAGGTGTGCCTGGCGGCCACCCGCATCCTCGTGGAGGAGACGGTCGCCGAGGAGTTCACCCGACGATTTGTCGACAAGGCAACCCGGCTGCGGCAGGGCGACCCCCGCGACGAGGCCACCGACATCGGCCCCAACATCCACCCCCGCCAACTGGAGAAGATCGACGGGTTCGTCCAGCGGGCCCTGGCGGCCGGCGCCCGCGCCGTCATCGGCGGCCATCCCGGGAACGGCCAGTACTACGCGCCGACCCTCCTCGCCGACGTGGACCAGGACTCCGAGATCGTCCAGGAGGAGGTCTTCGGGCCCGTCCTGACCCTCCAGACCTTCACCGACGAGGACGAGGCGGTCCGGCTCGCCAACGACACCCGCTTCGGGCTCGCCGCCACCGTGGCCACCGGTGACCGGGAGCGCGCCGAACGCGTCGGCGCCCGGCTCGTCGCCGGCACCGTCTGGATCAACTGCTTCTTCGTCCGCGACCTCCAGGCCCCCTTCGGCGGCTCCCGCCACTCCGGGGTCGGCCGCGAGGGCGGCACCTGGAGCTTCGACTTCTACTGCGACCTGAAGAACACCGTCACCGCGCCGAACGGATGGCAGAACCATGGGTGAGATCGTCGGGGCGGGCCTGCTGGCCCACGTCCCCACCATCGTGCTCCCGCAGGAGGAGCGGCTGGAACTGAACGAGGGCAAGGAGATCACCCTCGTCACCGGCCTCCACGAGCTGCGCCGGGAGGTGTTCGAGCGCGACGACTACGACACCGTCGTCGTCCTCGACTCCCACTGGGCGACCACCGTCGAGTTCGTGGTCACCGCCCAGCGGCGCCGGGCCGGCCTGTTCACCTCGGAGGAGCTGCCGCGCGGCATGTGCAGGATGCCGTACGACTTTCCGGGCGACCCCGAACTCGCCCTCAACATCGAGAAGTTCGCGGACAAGCACGGCACCTGGATCACCGCGATCGAGGACGAATACCTGCCGATCTACTACGCCACCATCAACCTCTGGAAGTTCCTGGGCGAGGGGCTGCCCGACAAGCGGTGGGTGACCATCGGGGTCTGCCAGACCGGCGACATGGAGGACCACCTGCGCCTCGGACGGGCGCTGGCGGACGGCATCGCCGCCACCCCCGGCCGCCGGGTCCTGCTGATCGCGTCCGGTGCCCTCTCGCACACCTTCTGGCCGTTGCGCGAACTGCGCGACCACGAGGCCAGCGACCCCGTGCACATCCGCACCCCCGAGGCCCGCGAGGCGGACCACGAGCGCATCGCCTGGTTCAAGGAGGGCCGCCACGACAAGGTCCTCGACACCATGGACGCGTTCTGGAAGGTCAAGCCCGAGGCGAAGTTCTTCCACTACCTGATGATGGCCGGCGCCCTCGGCGAACAGGCCTGCACCGCCCGGGCCCGTCAGTACGGCGAGTACGAGAACTCCGTCGGCACCGGCCAGGTCCATCTGTGGTTCGACCGGCCCGCCGACGGCTGGACCGGCGCCGGCCACTCCCGGGCCCCGCACCAGCGCACCCCGCACAGCCGTCCCCAGGAGGTCTGAGTCATGGCCGCGTTCTCCGAGTACCGGCGTATCCTCCTCGACGGCGCCGCCGTCCAGGTCACCGTCGACGGCGACGAACTGGTCGCCGGGGACGGCCGCCGCGTCAAGACCGACGAGGCCCTGCACCTGCCGCCGGTGGTGCCGTCCAAGGTGATCGCCGTCCACCTCAACCACCGCAGCCGCGTGGACGAGTTCCGCATCGACCTGCCGGACACCCCCACCTACTTCCACAAGCCGACCTCCTCCCTCAACTCCCACAAGGGCGCGGTCGTCCGCCCCGACGGCTGCAAGTGGCTCAACTACGAGGGCGAGGTGGCCATCGTCATCGGGAGGACCGCGCGGAACATCTCCCCGGCCGAGGCGGGGGAGTTCATCGCCGGCTACACCGTCGCCAACGACTACGGCCTGCACGACTTCCGCGACACCGACGCGGGGTCCATGCTCCGCGTGAAGGGCTCCGACACCCTGTGCCCGCTCGGCCCCGGCCTGGTCACCGACTGGGACTTCCACGGCAAGAGCCTGCGGACGTACGTCAACAGCGAGGTCGTGCAGGAAGGTTCGACTGACGAGATGAAGTGGGACATGCACTACCTCGTCGCCGACATCGCCCGCACCATCACGCTGTACCCCGGCGACGTCCTCCTGTCGGGCACACCCGCCAACTCCCGCCCCGTCCGGCCCGGTGACGTCGTCGAGGTGGAGGTGGAGGGACTGGGCCGCCTCACCAACCACATCGTGACCGGCCCGACCCCGATCCGCACCGACGTCGGCGCCCAGCCCACGGAGTCCGAGGAGGTCCTCTCCACGGCCCTCGGCGGCGACTGGGAGTTCCGCGGGATCAGGCCGCCTCGCCGCTGACGGGGAGGACGGGGGGTCGCGAGCGGGACCTCCCCGCTGGTGTGTCGACCTACGGTCGCGTCGGCGGCTCGGAGTTCCGGGGGATCCCCGGTCGGCTTGGCACTGACGGTCAGGGGGCCGGCCGTGAGGTGGGCCGGCCAGGTCGGACGAGGTGTGCTGACCGACGTCGGTTACCGGAAGGCCGTCACGCTCCTGGACCGCGACGGCCTTCGCCCCGGCCGCCGGCATGGGTCTGGCATCGGACCGGCGGGACAGGCATGGCACCGGCGGGACAGGCGAGGCCGTCGCGGGGCGGGCCGTGTTCGTCTGCCACCCCGCCCGGCGATCGAAGACCGGACTACCGGCACAGGGGGCGTCGGTCGGCCCGCAATCCGAGCAACGCCCCCGACACGTCAGGCCGGCCGCAGGCACCTGCGCAGGCGTCGCCGTGACCGCAGACGCCCATAGATCCCCGGTCCGTCCACCCCTTCCTCGGCGCCCCCGAATTCCGCTGTCCGCACCGGCGTGTTCGCCCGTCGTGGTGGGCTGCCGAGGGCTCGTCCCAGCGTTCTGGCCAGGTAGGGTCGCCGACATGACCGATTCCGCGGACGCCCCCGAGAGCCGACGGCCGCGCAAGCGAGTGCACTACGGGGAGGGGCGCGAGGCCCTGCTGAACGCGGCGGTGCGGGTGGTGGCCCGGGGCGGACTGCGCAGGCTCACCTACCGCGCGGTCGCGGAGGAGGCGGGCGTCACCCACGGGCTGGTGGTCCACCACTTCGGCTCGCGTGACGCCCTGATCGAGGAGACGCTCGCCCACACCATCCGCACCTCGCTCGACACCAGTGCCCTCGAACCCGGCACCGGCAAGGTCGAGGACTTCTCCTCGGGCGTGTCCGAGATGGTCACGGCGGATCCCGACAAGCAGGCGTTCCAGTACGAGCTGTTGCTCGAATCCCGCCGCAGGCCGGAGCTGCTGCCGCAGATCCGCGCCCTGTACGACGAGTACTTCGACGCCACCCGCCGCGAGCTGAACCGCATGCTCCCCGCGGGCACCGACAGGGCGCTGGCCAGGCTGGTCTTCGCGGCCCTGGACGGCCTCGTCCTGCACCAGCTCGTCCTCGGCGAGCCCGACGTCACCGACGCCGCGATCGACGAACTCCGCTCCCTGCTCAGGCTGCTCGACGCCGACGGCAACCGAAACGCCCACGACGCCCCCGACGCCACGCCCGACGGCGACGACGGACGCGACCCCCACACCTGACACGGCCGTGCCCGCCGGCGCGATGCTCGTCCTGCTGATCGGGCCCGCCCACCGCGACCGCAACACGTTCGGTTCGGGTGGAACAGCACGGCTGCGCGGGGCAGATCCTCGCCCGTGCGGAGGCGGCCGTGGTCCTGGCCGCGCTGGTGGCCCGGTTCCGCACGATCGACCTCGCGGGCAGGCCCACGCGCGCACACCGAGTTCCTCCGTAGCGTCACCCACCTGCCGATCCGGCCGGCCTGACCCGCACCGGCGGACCGGGGACCGAGCCGCTCGCGGCCCCGCGGGAAAATCCGGCCACCTGACGGGAAACCGCGCCGAACCCCTTGCCAAACGGATAGTTCCGACCCACCATGAGGCAACTCGTTTGGCTCGAAACAATTTCCCGCCCCTCCCCGCTCCCGGCAGGTGATTCGAGTGGACAGTCAGACAGCGGTCAGCACGGAGACCGCTTCCGATCCCTCCACGGCAGGCAGGCTCAAGCCCAACTCGCTCGGCGTCCTGGGCATCCTGTTCTTCGTCCTTTCCGCCCAGGCCCCGCTGACCGGCATCGCCGGTGCCGTCCCCATCGCGGTCGGCATCGGCAACGGGGCCGGCACCCCCGCCGCGTACCTCGTGGCGGGCGCCGTGGTCCTGCTGTTCTCGGTCGGCTTCGTCGCCATGGGCCGCCACGTGGTGGACGCGGGCGCCTTCTACACCTACATCGGCAAGGGGCTCGGCCGCCCGACCGGCTCCGGCAGCGCCGGTGTGGCCCTCTTCGCCTACTGCGCCATCCAGGCGGCCATGTACGGGCTGTACGGCGCCACGGTGAGCTCCCTGGTCGAGCACTACACCGGCACCCATGCGGCGTGGTGGGTCTGGACCCTGGTCACCATGGTGATCGTGCAGGTACTCGGCGCCTCCGGCATCGAGATGGGGGCCCGGATCCTCACCGTGTTCGTGCTGGCGGAGTTCAGCATCCTGATCGTCTTCGCCCTCGTCACCCTCTTCAAAGGCGGCGGTCCCGAGGGCCTCGGGTTCACCGACAGCTTCTCGCCCTCGGCCGCGCTCCAGGGCGCCCCGGGTGTCGCGCTCATGTTCGCCGTCGCGTCGATGTTCGGCTTCGAGGCCACCGCCATCTACGGCGAGGAGGCCCGCGAACCGCGCAGGACCGTCCCCCGGGCCACCTACCTGTCCGTCGCGGTGGTCACCGGCTTCTTCGCCTTCACCTCGTGGATGCTGATCTCCGCGCACGGCGCGTCCCACGTCACGGCCGAGGCGGGCAAGGCCCTGGAGAGCGGGGACGCAGCCGGCTTCGTGTTCGCGCCGATCGCCGCGCAGTTCGGCGGCTGGGTCGACGACGTCCTGCCGATCCTGCTGGCCACCTCCCTGTTCGCCGGCATCCTGGCCTTCCACAACTCGGCCAACCGCTACCTGTTCTCCCTCGGCCGCGAACGGCTCCTGCCGCATGCCCTGACCGCCCTCAACCGCCGGCACTCGCCCTGGACGGCCGGCATCGTGCAGACCGTGCTGTCGGTGCTGCTGGTGATGCCCTTCGCCCTCCTGGGCAAGGACCCGGTGCTGACCCTGTTCTCCTGGTTCAGTGGCGTGGCGGTGCTGGCGATCATGCTGCTGTACTTCCTGACCTCGGTCTCGGTCATCGTCTTCTTCCGTCGGTCGGGCGTGGACAACCGCCCCTGGAACACGGTGATCGCCCCGGTCCTGGGCGCGCTCGGCATCGCCGGGGCCATCTGGCTCATCGTCGAGAACTTCACCACGCTCATCGGCGGCGACCGCACCACCGCGATATGGCTCCAGCTCGCCGTCCCCGCGGTCCTGGTCGTCGGCCTGGTGGTCGCGCGGGTCACCAGGAGCGGGGCGGCGGCCGCCGGCTGACCCCGCGGTGAGGTGCGGCCCGGACCTCCCCGCCGGGCCGCACCCGCGGCGCTCGGGCCGCCGTCACACGGGGGTGTTCGCCACCCGGTCGAGGAACGCGTCGGTCAGGCGCCCGGCGTTCTCCCGTGCCACGGATTCCAGGGCCCGGCTGCGGGCGAGCAGCTCCTCCGGATCGACACCCTGCCGCACGCACTGCTCCCTGCCGCCGAGGTCGAGATACCGGCGCACGACCGTCGTGGTGATCTCCGGGTGGAACTGCACCCCCATGCTGCGACCGGACCGGAAGGCCTGCGCGCACACCTCGTTGCGGGCCACCTCCACAGCCCCCGGCGGCGGGGCGCAGCGGTCGTAGTGCCACTGGAACCAGGGCCCCTCCGGCACGAGGGAGGGGTCGTCGCTGTCGATCCGGGTCCAGCCGATCTCGGGTCGCGGCGCCGGTCCGACCGAACCGCCGAGCGCGGTGGTCAGGGCCTGCGCGCCGAAGCAGACGCCCAGTACCGGGACGCCGAGGCCGTGGGCCTTGCGCAGCAGGGTGAGTTCGCCGCCGATCCAGGTGCCGACCGCCGTCTCGTCGTACACCGACCAGGGGGCGCCGAGCGACACGACCAGGTCCCAGTCGTCGGGCGCGGGGAACGTGAAGGAGACGTCCGGCGCGTGGTGGCGCTCCGCGGGCACGACGGTCACGGTCGTGAGGTCGTACCCGCGCTCCTGGAGTCGTGCCCCGATCAGTCCGGGCTCGGTCGCGTGGTCGTGCATGAGGACGAGTGCGCGCACGGCGGGTGCTCCTTTCCGTTGCCGGGGGCCTCTTGTGCCGGGGCCCGGGCCGATCATATCGTTTGGATTCAAATAATATCTCGGAGGTCTTCCATGCCAGACGTCACGCACGAGGAGTGGCTGCGCCGGGCCAAGGTGCTGGACGTGTCCGGTGCCCATCACATCGACGGGGCCGACGACCCCGGCGGGGGAGCGGCCTTCACCCTCGTCTCGCCCCGCGACGGCCAGGCGCTGGCCCAGGTCGCGGACGCGGGACGGGTCGAGGTCGACCTCGCCGTGCGGGCCGCCCGGCGGGCCTTCGACTCGGGCCCGTGGCCGCGCCTCGCCCCCGCCGAGCGCGGCCGGATGCTCCTGCGCATCGCCGACCTGATCGAGGAGCGACGCGAGGAACTGGCCCTGACGGTCAGCCTGGAGATGGGCAAACCCGTCACGGACGCGTACGGCATCGAACTGCGCGCGCTCGTCAACACCTTCCGCTGGTACGGCCAGCTCGCCGACAAGCTCACCGACGAGTCCCCGCACACCGCCCCCGACGCCCTCGCCCTCGTCACCCGGGAACCGGCCGGTGTCGTCGGCGCCGTCGTGCCCTGGAACTTCCCCCTGACGCTGGCGGGCTGGAAGGTCGCCCCGGCGCTCGCGGCCGGCTGCACGGTCGTACTGAAGCCGTCGGAGAACTCCCCGCTCTCCGGGCTGCTGCTGGGCCGCCTCGCCACCGAGGCGGGACTGCCGCCCGGCGTCCTGAACGTGGTGGGCGGCAACGGGCCGGTGGCCGGGCGAGCGCTCGGCCTGCACCCCGACGTCGACGTGCTGGCCTTCACCGGCTCCACCGCCGTCGGCCGGCACTTCCTGCGCTACTCCGCCGACTCCAACCTCAAGCGCGTCTGGCTGGAGCTGGGCGGCAAGTCGCCGAACATCATCCTGCCCGACGCCCCCGACCTGGAGCAGGCGGCGGCCACCGCCGCCTGGGGCATCTTCTTCAACCAGGGCGAGATGTGCACCGCTCCCTCCCGGCTCCTCGTGCACTCCTCCGTCGCCGAACAGGTCACCGAGGCCGTCGTCGCGCGGGCGCGGGAGCTGCGGGTCGGGGACCCCCTCGACCCGGCCACCGAGATGGGCGCCCTGGTCACGGAGGCCCACCTGGCCCGCGTCGAGGACCACATCGCCACCGGCCTCGACGAAGGGGCCCGGCTGCGCGCCGGCGGCGGCCGCACCCTGACCGGGACGGGCGGCAGCTTCCTGGAGCCCACCGTCTTCGACCGGGTCGGCCCCGGCATGCGGCTGGCCCGCGAGGAGATCTTCGGCCCCGTCCTGTCCGTGCTCACCTTCGACGACCTCGACGAGGCGGTACGGCTCGCCAACGCCACCGAGTACGGCCTCGCCGCCGCCCTGTGGACCTCCGACCTGTCCACCGCCCACAAGGTCTCCCGCGCCCTGCGGGCCGGCACCGTCTGGGTCAACTGCTACGAGGAGGGCGACCTGACCGTGCCCTTCGGCGGCATGAAGCAGTCGGGCAACGGCCGTGACAAGTCCGTGCACGCCCTGGAGAAGTACACCGAGCTCAAGACGACCTGGATCCAACTGTGAACCCGGAGCACAGGTCCGCGCGGCCTCTGATCGCGATCCCCGCCCGTTTCTCCGCCACCACGTCCGCCCTCCGGTACGCCGCCGAGGTCAACGCCCGCGCGCTGGTCGAGGCCGTGTGGCGGGCCGGCGGCGAACCGGCGGGCATCCACCCCGCCGCCGGGGACGTCCCGGCCCGCCTCGCCCGCTTCGACGGCGTCCTGCTCCCCGGCGGCGGCGACCTCGCCCCGCACCGCTACGGTGCTGACGGCACCCACGCGGCCGTCTACGACGTCGACGACCTCCAGGACGCCTTCGACCTCGAAGTCGCCCGCGCCGCACTGGACTCGGGCCTGCCCCTGCTGGCCATCTGCCGCGGCCTCCAGGTCGTGGACGTGGCCCTCGGCGGCACCCTGGAACAGCACATGGAGAGCGACCACCGGCACCTCGTCCACCCGGTCACGATCCGGCGCGGCACCCTGCTGGAACGGGCCACCGGCGCTGAGAAGACCGACGTCTCCTGCTACCACCACCAGCGCGTGGACCGCCTGGGCAAGGGACTCACGGCCACCGCGCACGCCGCCGACGGCACGGTGGAGGGCCTCGAACTCCCCGACGCCCGAGGCTGGTTCACCGCCGTCCAGTGGCACCCCGAGGACACGGCCCACGAGGACCCCGCCCAACAGGGCCTGTTCGACGCCCTGGTCCGAGCGGCCCGAGACGGGGGCGGTCGCATCGCTCGGCGAAGGCGGACCTCCCCGCGGTGACCGAGGTGGGAGCGGCGTCCGTCATGGAGCGACCGGCACCTGTGGCCTTGGCCCCGACAGCACGCCACGGCCCCGTACACGCCGTCGCCGGTGGCGTGGCACGAGCCCCGGGCGCCGCAGCGGTGCTCGGTCGCGGCCCGGCGGGCGTACCGCATACCGCCCCGCAACACCCGAACAGGCCCTCCGATGATGCGGGCGGCGACCAGGCCCTCGCCGCGGCCCTGTGCCGACTGCTCGCGGCCCGCCCGGCGCCCGGGGCGGCTGCGTCAGGACCCGTGGAGCGCGGGTGAAAACCCTGTGGAAGCGGTGTCAGTGGGGCCGTTTATGCTGCACGGACGATCACGCGGGACCAGGGGAGGGCGCGTCATGTTCGGCAAGCTGTTCGGCAGGGACACGGAGAGACCGGAGGAGAATCCGTACGCCCTGCCCGTCCCGCGCAGGCAGCGGAACGGGACGTATCCGCTGCGCGCTCTCGGGGACACGCGGGTGCTCGCGCTGGTGGAGGCGGCCGACGCCGGTGACTGGACGGCCGTCAAGGCGGCCCTGGCCCCCTTCGACCTCGGCCGTGACCACAAGGTCCTCGGCGAGTTCGCCGAGTTGGACGGTGTGCAGGACTGGATCGGCAAGGCCGTCGAGGAGGACGCGGAGCACCGGGCGACCGCCCTGCTGATATCCGGTACCCGGCACGTCAGTTGGGGCTGGGAGGCCCGCACCTCCGCGCGCGCGGTGAACGTCACGCAGGAGCAGTGGCGCGTCTTCCACGAACGGCTGGAGATCGCCGAGGAGCAGTTGCTCGCGGCCGCCGAACTGCGGCCCGACTGGATCACCCCGTGGAGCCGCCTCCTCACCTCGGGTCGCGGCATGTCCCTGGGCCCGGCGGTCAACGAGACCCGGCGCGACGCAGCCCTGCGCCGCGACCCGCTGGACCTGGAGACCCACATCGGGTGGGTGTCCCAACTCCAGCCCCGCTGGGGCGGCGAACCGGGCCAGGCCCTGGCGTTCGCCCGCGAGGCCTTCGCCGGCGCGCCCGACGGACACCGCCTCGGCTGCGTGATCGCCATGGCCCACATCGAGGAGTGGGTGGAGTCGGACAGCCAGGACCACCTCGACACCCCCCAGGTACAGGAGGAGTTGAGGGAGGCGGCCCGACGCAGCATCCTGCACCCCGCCTACGGACGACCCCTCGGCTGGCAGCAGGACTTCAACATCTTCGCCATGGCCCTGGCCCTGTCCTCCGAGAGCATCGTGGCCCCGCGTGTCTTCCACGAACTGGGCGGCGCCTACACCTCGTGGCCCTGGACGTACATGGCGCAACCGGAGAAGGCGTACGCCCGCTTCCGGCGCCGCGCCTGACCCGCCCGCCCTTCGTCGACGACCTCACCCCGGACTGCCCGATGACTCTGCCCGACACCCCTTCGAACCCGGCCGGCGCCGACCGCACCTTCCAGGTGGACCTGCGCGGCCTCGTCGACCTCCTCTCCCACCACCTCTACTCCAGCCCCCGCGTCTACCTGCGCGAGCTCCTCCAGAACGCCGTGGACGCGCTGACCGCCCGGCACAACCTCCAACCGGGCGCCCCCGCCGACGCGTTCGGCATCCGCCTGTACGCCGACGGCTCCGTGGTGCGCGTCGAGGACGACGGCGTCGGACTCACCGAGGCCGACGTGCACACCTTCCTCGCCACGATCGGCCGCAGCAGCAAGCGGGCCGACCGCATCGCCGAACAACGCGCCGACTTCATCGGCCAGTTCGGCATCGGCCTGCTCTCCTGCTTCCTGGTCGCGGACGAGATCCACGTCGTGAGCCGTTCCGCCCGCACCCCCGACGCACCCGCCGTGGAGTGGCGCGGACGCGGCGACGGCAGCTACACCGTCCGCACCCTGCCCGCCGCCACCCGCCCCCGCCCCGGCACCACCGTCACGCTGACGCCCCGCGCCGACGCCGGCGAGTGGACCCGCCCGGCCCAGGTGCACGCGCTGGCCCGCCACTTCGGCTCCCTGCTGCGCCACCCGGTCACCTTCGACGACGGCACCGCTGGCCCCGGCGGCCCGGGCGCGCCCGTCAACCCCGAGCCCGCGCCCTGGGCGCGCACCCACCCCACCCCCGGAGCCCGCTCCCGCGCCCTGGCCGCCTACGGCGAGGAGGTGTTCGGGTTCAAGCCGCTGGACACCATCGAACTGGACCTGCCGGCCGTGGGTCTGAAGGGCATCGCCTGCGTGCTGCCCGAGGCGGTCCCCGCCGGCCGCCGCCACGGCCACCGCGTGCACGTCAAGGGCATGCTGCTGTCCGAGCAGGCCGAGGAGATCCTGCCCGACTGGGCGTTCTTCGTCCGCTGTGTCGTCGACGCCGAGAGCCTGCGCCCGACGGCGTCCCGCGAGTCCCTGTACGAGGACGACACCCTCGCCGCCGTACGCGACGCCCTCGCCGAGCACCTGCGCGCCTGGATCGCCAAGGCCGCCGCCAGCGACCCCGAACTCCTCGGCCGGTTCCTCCAGGTGCACCACCTGGCCGTGAAGTCGCTCGCCGTGCACGACGACGAGATCATGAGGATGCTGCTGCCCTGGCTGCCGTTCGAGACCACCGACGGACACGCCACCCTCGACGAGTTCGCGCGCACCCACCGCACCGTGCTCGTCACGTCGAGCGTGGAGGAGTTCCGCCAGGTCGCGGCGATCGCCTCGGCCGCCGGACTCGGCGTCGTCAACGGCGGCTACACCTACGACCGCGCCCTGGTCCACCGGCTGCCCGAGGTCCGCCCCGAGGTCACCGTCGCCGACCTCGACCCGGCGACCCTCACCGCCCACCTCGACCCCGTCGACCGGGAGACGGAGCTGGCCGCCGCGGCCTACCTCGCCCAGGCCCGTGACGCCCTCGCCGTCTTCGACTGCGATGTCGCGCTGCGCACCTTCCAGCCCGCCTCCGCCCCCGCCCTGCTCCTCGACAGCCGCGAGGCCCGGCACGAACGCACCCGCTCCCAGCTCGCCCGCGAGCAGCAGGGCGGTGTGTGGGGCGACATCCTCGGCGCCCTGCGCCAGGAGGCCCCGCGGGCCCAGCTCATCCTCAACCAGCTCAATCCGCTGGTGCGCACCGCCGTCGCCATCGACGAGCCCGAGCTGGCCCGCACCAGCGCCGAAGCCCTCTACGGACAGGCCGCGATGCTGTCCCGCCGCCCGCTCAGGCCCGCCGAGTCGAGCCTCATCAACCGCTCCTTCCTCGACCTCCTCGCCCACGCCCTCCGCAAGGACCGCTGACGATGCCCACCGTGATCCAGACCACCGACGAGCTGTACCAGGCGCTCCAGGAGAACGACGAGCGTCCCTACGGCCGCACCCGCACCGTCACCGCCGAGGAACTCGTCGACGCCGCCGAGCAGTTCGCGGAGCCCGTACCGCTCGTCCACGCCCTGCTCGAACTCCAGGAGGCGTACACCTACGGCTCCGAGCCGCGGAAGTCGCCCGTCGTCTTCGCCCGGCTGCTCACCCTCTTCGACGAGCAGCCCGACGTGTTCGACGACCGGCTGCGGCACATGATCTTCTGGCGGTTCAAGTGGGTGGGCCACGCCCTGCGCCAGTTGCCCGAGATACCGCTGGCCAGCCTGCGCCAGTGGCTGACCGAGATGCGCGACCGCTACGAGAAGGCCGGCCTGGGCCTGCAGCCCTACTACGGACAGGCGTACCAGCTCGCCGCCCACGTCGGCGAGGACACCGCCCTCGCCTACGAGCTGTGGGCCGGCCGCACCCGCACCCGGCTCAGCGACTGCGAGGCCTGCGAGATCTGCGAGCGCGCCCTGTTCCACCTCGTGGCCGGCGACGACGAGCGGGCCCTGCGCACCTGGGAACCCGTCCTGAACGGCAAGGAGTCCTGCCAGGAGGAGCCGTCCCGCTCCATCTCGTACGCGCTGCTGCCCCTGCTGCGCACCGGCCGCGCCGACCGGGCCCGCGAACTGCACCTCGTCGGCTACCGCGGCTGCCGCCGCAACCCCGCCATGTCCGGCGAGGTCGGCCGGCACCTGGAGTTCTGCGCACTGACCGGCAACGAGGCCCGCGGTCTGGAACTGCTCGCCGAGAACCGGAACCTGTTCGACGAGGTCGACTCGCCCCTGGACCAGCTCCACTTCCTCACCGGCGTCGAGGTCCTGCTGCGGCGCGTCGAGCACCTCGGCCACGGCGACCTGCCCGCCGCCGGCTACCCCGGCCGCACCTGGACGGTGGCCGGGCTGCACGCCGAGGTCCAAAGCCGCGCGGACGACCTCGCCGCCCGCTTCGACGCCCGCAACGGCACCTCGACCCACACCGACCGCCGCAGGGCCCGCCTCGACCGGGCCCCCCTCCTCGACGCGCTGGAACTGACCCTGCGCACCCGCAGCCTCGACGACGTCGCCCCGGCCGCCCCGGTCGCCGCGCCGGCCCCCCGCGGCGCCGCCGCCCTCCCCGACGACCTGGCCGAACTCATCCGCCAGGCACGGCAGTCCGAGGAGCAGGGCCACCCGGACGCCCGGCCCCGCTTCGTCCGGCTGCGCACGCTCGTCGCCGCCCGCGACTACACCCACCCCGACGACCCCGCCGTAGGGCCCCTGGTCCGGCTGCGCGCGGACCTGCTCGCCGACGAGGCGAGCGAGGCCGGCAACAAGGACCGGTTCGCCGAGGCCGCAGCCCTCCACGAGGAGGCCGCGGGCCTCTACGACGACGCCGCCGAGCCCGGCCACGCGGCTGTCGCCCGCGCCTGCGCCCTGTTCGCCACCGCCCAGATCCCCGGGGAGGAGGCCGACGAGGCCAAGGCGGCCGCACTGACCGACGTCCACGCGTCCCTGGTCCGCCTGCACGAGGAGGCGAGCGGTCTCGCCCCCTACCAGGAGGCCCGCCTGCTGCGGCTGCGGGCGACCGCGCTCGGCCTGCGCCTCCAGACCACGGGCAGCAAGGAGCACGTCGCGCCGGTCTTCGCCGAGGCGGACCTGCTGCACGCCTTCGCCACCCGACACGACCTCGACGGGCAGATCTCCGGCGCCCTGCTCCTGCGGGCCAGCACGCACGCCATCTCCGGCGACCTGCCCGCCGCCGTCACCGAGATCGACGCCCTCCTCGACCGACTGAAGGCGCAGGGCCCCGCCTGGCACCTGCCCCGCACCCTCGGCCTGCGCGCCCGGCTCCAGCTCGCCCTCCGGGACCCGCAGACCGCGCACACCGACCTCACCGAAGCCCTGCGCCAGGCCGCCGAGTGGCCCTCCGACACGGTCGACCTGACCCGCCTCCACGGCGATCTCGCCGAGGCCTGCATGCACCTGGGCCGCCCCGAGGAGGCCCTGCGGCACCTGACGCGTTCGGCGGAGATCAGCCTCCGCGACGGCGACCGCATCGACGCGTTCTGCACCTACAGCAACGCGGCCCAGCTCAGCCTCGACCTGGGCCGCGTCGAGGACTGCATCGCCCTGCTGGACTCCCTGCTGACCGAACCGGACGTCACCGCCGGAGAACTGGACGACCGGCTCGCCGCCCAGCTCCGCCTCACCCGCGCCCGCGCACTGCGCGCGGGCGAGGACATCAAGGCCGCCACGGCCGAGTTCGCCGCCCTCGCGGCCGAGTCGGCGGGCTGGGACGACGACCCCGGCAGCCACGCCATGATCGCCGCCGAGACGGCCGTACTCCTCGGCGAGTCCGGTGAGTTCGGCTCCGCCCGCGAGGCCGCGGACCAGGCGATCGCCGCCCACGCCAAGGCCCCCCGCTACGAACTGCTCAGCAACTGCCTGCGCGAACTCGGCCGGCTCCAGGCGCAGCAGCGGGGCGCCGACGGCCTGACCGACGCCCTCGCCTACCTCGCCGACGCCGACCGGATCGCCGACGAGGCCCGCGCCGCCGGGTACGAGGCCGCCGGCCGTTCCCTGGACAGCGCCCTGGCCTACGAGCACGGGCGGGTCAACGCCTACGCCGGCGCGTACGAGGACGCGCTGGCCGCCCTGGAGAAGGCCCTGACCCTGCTCGGCGAGCCGGGCCCGGGGGACGACCGGGCCGGCGAGTGGGCCGAGTGCGTCCGCCTCGCGGGCGCCGTGGAGGGCCTCTACCTGGAACGCCCGGCTCCCGCCCTCACCCGCCTCGACGCGGCGATCGCCCTGCTGACCGCCGCGGGCCACACCGAGGAAACGGAGTCGCTGACCTCTCTGGCGGCCCGGTTGCGCGACGAGGAGTGACACGGCGGCCGGCCCGCGGGACCCGTTCCCGTTCCGCGGGCCGAGCCCGGTGTCATAACCTCGGGAAGCAGACATCGGGGGCCCGGTACGTCCGTCCACGCTGAGGAGGCGATGGTGCTCGGAAAGGGCACGTGGTTGATCGTGGGTGCCATGATCGTGGCCTGGATGGTGCTGTCCGGCCCCAGCGCCCCGAGCGGAGCCCTCGACGCCGGATCACTGCCCCCCGAACCGGTCGAGCCCGTGGTGCCGAACCGGGTCATGACCTGGAACCTCTGCAACCCCTGCGAGACGGGCAACGACGACCGGGCCGCGGAGATCGCCCGCTTCGCGCCCCAGGTCGTCGGCCTGCAGGAGGCGTGCGTGAGCGACGTCGAGAAGATCCGCGACTACCTCGAGAACCTCCACGGACTCGTCTACCACGTCGAGTACGCGCCGGTCCTGCAGAGCTGGGGCCGTTGCGGGGGAGCGCCCTGGAACCCGGGCGGCTACGGCGAGGCCATCCTCTCCGTGGCCCCGATGAGCGACGTCGTCGCCGAGGAGTACCCCGACGGCGGCTCCGAGGACCGCGGGTACATGGCGGTCACCACCACCGTGGGCGGCCACCGGGTCCGCGTCTTCAACACCCACCTCGCCGAACGACGCCAGGAGGCGGTCCGGGCGGACCAGGTCGGCGTGCTCGCCAAAGAGGTCGCCCGGCACGACCGCACCATCGTCATCGGCGACTTCAACTCCGTGCCGGACGGCTACGAACTCACCCCGATGTGGAAACTGGCCGCGGACGCGGACCCGCAGTGCCGCCCGGGAGCCGGCGGCGCCTGCGAGCCGACCACCGACTGGCAGAGCAAGTTCGACTACGTCTTCCTGCGCGGCTACGCCCCCGTCCGCCACCGGGTCGACCCGAACCCGGTGTCGGACCACCATGTCCTGTACGCGGACGTGAACCCGGCCTAGGGGACGCCCGGACCTCGGCCTAGAAGAACCCGAGCTTCTTCGGCGAGTACGACACGAGCAGGTTCTTCGTCTGCTGGTAGTGCTCCAGCATCATCTTGTGCGTCTCCCGCCCGATCCCCGACTGCTTGTACCCGCCGAACGCGGCGTGCGCCGGGTAGGCGTGGTAGCAGTTGGTCCAGACGCGGCCCGCCTGGATCGCCCGGCCCGCCCGGTACGCGGTGTTCATGTCCCGGGTCCACACGCCGGCCCCGAGGCCGTACAGCGTGTCGTTGGCGATCTTCAGGGCGTCGTCGAAGTCGTCGAAGGAGGTCACCGAGACGACCGGGCCGAAGATCTCCTCCTGGAAGATCCGCATACGGTTGTCGCCCTCGAAGATGGTCGGCTGGACGTAGTAGCCGCCCTTCAACTCGCCGTCGTACTCGATGCGTTCGCCGCCGGTGAGGACCTTCGCGCCCTCCTGCCGGCCGACGTCCAGGTAGGAGAGGATCTTCTCCAGTTGGTCGTTGGAGGCCTGGGCGCCGATCATCGTGTCGGTGTCGAGGGGGTGCCCCGGCCTGATGAGCTCGGTGCGGGCGACGGCCGCCTGGAGGAACTCGGCGTAGTTGCCGCGCTGGATCAGCGCCCGGGACGGACAGGTGCAGACCTCGCCCTGGTTCAGGGCGAACATCGTGAACCCCTCGAGTGCCTTGTCCCGGAAGTCGTCGTCCCGCGCCCAGACGTCGTCGAAGAAGATGTTCGGCGACTTGCCGCCGAGTTCCAGGGTGACCGGCTTGATGTTCTCCGAGGCGTACTGCATGATCAGCCGCCCCGTGGTCGTCTCGCCCGTGAACGCCACCTTGTCCACCCGCGGACTCGACGCGAGCGGCTTGCCGGCCTCCACCCCGAAGCCGTTGACGATGTTCACCACACCCGGCGGCAGCAGGTCCGCGATCAGGCTCATCCAGTAGTGGATGGACGCCGGGGTCTGCTCGGCCGGTTTGATGACGACCGCGTTGCCCGCCGCGAGGGCCGGGGCCAGCTTCCACACCGCCATCAGGATCGGGAAGTTCCACGGGATGATCTGCGCGACGACACCGAGCGGCTCGTGGAAGTGGTACGCCACCGTGTCGTCGTCGATCTCGCCGAGCGAACCCTCCTGCGCACGGATCGCCCCCGCGAAGTACCGGAAGTGGTCGATGGCCAGGGGGATGTCGGCCGCCAGCGTCTCGCGCACCGGCTTGCCGTTCTCCCAGCTCTCCGCGACGGCGAGCTTCTCCAGGTTCGCCTCCATACGGTCGGCGATCCTGAGGAGGACGTCGGAGCGTTCCGTCACCGAGGTCCGGCCCCAGGCGGGCGCGGCGGCGTGCGCGGCGTCCAGCGCCCGCTCCACGTCCTCGGCGGTACCGCGCGCCACCTCGGTGAAGGGCTGCCCGTTCACCGGCGACGGGTTCTCGAAGCACTGCCCACGCGCCGGCGGCACGTACTCGCCACCGATGAAGTGGTCGTAGCGCGCCTGGTAGGAGACGATCGCGCCCTCGGTGCCGGGTGCCGCGTAACGGGTCATGCTGGCCAGCCTCCTTCAGCAGCGCCGCCCGCCGTCGGGCGGCTCTGCGCGTGAGGCTAGGAGCGCGGACGTTGCAACCACGTTGCCGTCGGCGCGGCCAGCTCCGACTCCAGCGCGGCCAGCCGGGCCCGCACACTCGGCGTGGGCCGCACCGCCGCGAGCGCCCGCCACACCTCCACGTCGTCCTCGCCCCACGACGCGTGCGCCCAGTCCGCCAGCAGGTCGGGGTCCCGGCGGGCGACCAGCGCCGTGCGCAGCCCGTCGGCGACCCGGCGCCTGAGCCGCACCACCGCCGGGGCCTGCGAGGCCGGCAGCAGCGGTCCGCCGTACCCGCGCGCCGCCGCCGTCACCGCCCCGCTCTCCAACCGCCGTTCCACCACCGCCACGTCCGACTCGACCGGCACGGTCAGCCGGTACGGCCGTGACGCCAGCAGCCCGGGCCCCAGGACCCTGCGCAGTCTGGCGAGTTCGGCCCGCAGCGTCACCGGCGTCACCGACTCGTCCTCGTACAGCGCGCACAGCAGCTCGTCCCCGGTCAGGCCCTCCGGGTGCCGGGACAGCAGCACCAGGATCTCGCTGTGCCTGCGGCTGAGCCTGACCCGGCGACCGCCCCCGGCCAGCAGCGCCTCGTCCCGGCCCAGCGCGCTCAGCTCGATCCTGTCCGTGGCCGACTGCTGCGGCAGGAGCAGCGCGAGCTGGGACTCGGCGGCCCGCGCGACCGCCTGGACGAAGCCCAGGCTGTGCGGATGGGCGAGCCCGTCCCCGCCGGTGATGTCCACGGCCCCGAGCACCCGCCCGGTCCGCGGATCGTGCACCGGCGCCGCCGCGCAGGTCCACGGCTGCACCCGGCGGATGAAGTGCTCGGCCGCGAACACCTGCACCGGCCGGTCCACCGCGACCGCCGTACCCGGCGCGTTCGTCCCCACCGCGGTCTCCGCCCACCGCGCGCCCGGCACGAAGTTCATCCACTCCGCCTGCCGGCGGGTGCTCGCGTGGCCCTCCACCCAGAGCAGCCTGCCGTGTTCGTCGCACACCGCGAGCAGGTGCTCCCCGTCGGAGGCGAAGGTCCCCATCAGCTCACGGAACAACGGCATGACCCGTGCCAGCGGATGCTCGGCCCGGTACGAACCGAGGTCGCCGTCGCTGAGTTCGACGCTCGCCGTGCCGTCGGGGCCGACGCCGGCCCGCGCGGAACGCCGCCACGAGTCGGCCACCACCGGTCGCACCGGCCGCTGCACCGTGCCCGCCTCGGTGAACGTCTCGTGCGCGCGCCGCAGCAGCCGGACCCGCTCGGCGGGGTCGGCGCCCGGCTCCAGGGCCACCCACGGATCGGTCAACTCGGCCTCCCGGAACGCGATGCGGCTGGAGACATCGTCACTCCCGGTACGCGCGCAAACAACCTCTTCGACGGGCGTCACCCGAACGATGGGCGGCTCACACGGCTTCGACCATCCGCAGGTAACGGTCCCAGTCCCACAGCGGCCCCGGGTCGGTGTGGTCCGTGCCCGGCACCTCGTAGTGGCCGATGATGTGCGCCCGGTCCCTGGGAATGCCGTATCTCCCGCAGATCCCCGCCGTGAGCTTCGCGGACTCCTGGTAGAGGGCGTCGGTGAAGTAGGCGGGCCGGTCCACCCACCCCTCGTGCTCGATGCCGATGCTGTGGGTGTTGTAGTCCCAGTTCCCGGCGTGCCAGGCGACGTCCGCCTCCCGCACGCACTGCGCGACATGACCATCGGCCGAGCGCACCACGTAGTGGGCGGACACCTGCTTGGCCGGGTTGCGGAAGATGTCCAGGGCGTCGGTGTAGGTGGTCTGGGTGACGTGGATGATCACCCGGTCCACCTGGTAGGACCAGGGGCGGTCCGACGCCGTGAAGTTGGCCGACGTGGCCGGCTGCCACTCGGCGAACGGGTGGTCGACGGGCTGCGGGGTGGCCCCGGCCCGCGTCTCGGGAAGCAGCGCGTACGGTACGGCGGCCAGGACGGCCCCCTTCAGCAGCCGCCGTCGGTCGAGTGGCGGTCTGGCGCGTTCCATGGTCAAGTGCCTTTCGTCTCAGCGGCGTTGGGCCGAGCGGGGTCACCGCGGTGAAACGGAGCCGGTCGGGTGCTCCGCGGACATGGAGCCGGTCGTGTGCTCCGCGGTGAGTCTCGCGCGCCGACGGCCGTTCCCGGCGGATCTCGGTGGCGTGGGTGTGGTTGGTGTCGCGGACGGGCGGGTCGTGCGGGTGTGGTCGGTGTCGCGCACGGAAAGGCCGTGCGGGTGCGGTTGGTGTCGCGGACGGGCTGGCCGTGCGGGTGTGACTGGTGTCGGAGACGGATCGGGGACGTGGGTGTGGTTCGTGCCGTGCACGGACGGGCCCCGCGAAGGCCGTTCGTCCGTGGCGGTGGTGTGCCTCGTGTGCATCACGCTACGGCCGGATCCGGTCGGGCGGGGCGGCGCCGGTGTTCCGGTGGACGACGTCGGGAATGTGGACAACCCGCTCACTCGTCCGGGTGAGTTGACGGACGCTCAGGCCCGGGCACCCACAACCGCAGGGTCGTCCAGCACGGCCCGCACCACCGAGTGCGCCGCCCCCAGCAGCGGGCCCTCGGAACCCAGGTCGGACACCGACACCGGGCAGGCCGGACCGGCGGTGCGCCGGGCCAGCTCGTCCCGCAGGGAGGGCAGCAGCCAGGGCGCGAGCCCGGCCAGCGCACCGCCGAGCACGACGGCTTCCGGGTCCAGCAGATTGACCGCCCCGGTCAGCGCGATCCCGAGCGCCTGCCCGGCCTCGCGCAGGGCGCCCCGTACGGCCTCGTCGCCGTCCGCCGCGTGCTGGGCGAGCAGCCCCACCTGGTCCTCGCCCGGCTCCAGGCCGGCCGCCCGCAGCACCGCCTCCTCGCCGGCGTACTGCTCCAGACACCCGCGTCCGCCGCAGGGGCACCCGGGTCCGTCCGGGCGGACCGGGACATGGCCGAGCTCGCCCGCGAAACCACGGGTGCCGCGCAGCAGTTGCCCGTCCACGACCAGCGCCGCGCCGATGCCGATCTCCGCCGAGACGTGCAGGAAGTCATGGGGGGTGCCGTCGCCGAGCCAGAGTTCGGCCAGCGCGCCGAAGTTGGCCTCGTTGCCCACGGTCAGCGGGAGGTCGTCGGGCAGCAGGGTGCCCAGATCCGTGTCGTGCCAGTCGAGGTTCGGGGCGCGGACGACGGTCCGGGCGTCCCGCGCGACCAGACCCGGCACGGCCACCGCGAGTCCGGCGGGCCACAGGCCCTCGCCCTCCGCCTCCATCACCACCCGGCGCACCAGCGCGGTGAGTTCGGCGATCACCGGTTCGGGGGAGCGGCCCCGGTTCGCGGCGTACCGCACCGACCGCGACCGCACCTGCCCGCGCAGGTCCACCGCGCACACCGCGAGGTGGTCGACGCCGATCTCGGCGCCTATGCCGGCGGGCCCGCGCCCGCTCACGGCGAGTGCGGAGCCCGGTCTGCCCACCCGGCCGGGACGCTCGGGGCCGAGCTCCTCCAGCAGCCCCGAGCGTATGAGCTCGTCCACGAGGGTCGACACCGCGGCCCGGGTCAGACCGATCCGCGAGGCCACCGCGGCACGCGACAGCGGCCCCTCGGCACGCACGGCGTGCATCACGCGGGCCAGGTTGCGGCGGCGCATGCCCCGCTGGGTGTCGGGCAGGCCGCGCCCCGGTCCCGCCGGATGGGCGTCGTGCAGCGGTGCGGTCATGCCTCCCTCACTCCCCAGAGGTCCCCCGCTCCAGCAGCGGCGCCGCGTCGGAGAGTACCCCGGCGATCCTGGCCAGCGTCTCCTCGTCCCGCTCCACGGCCTCCAGGACGGGTCCCGCGGCGGTGTTCCAGCGCCGGGCGACCGCGCCCGGGTCCTCGCCGGTCAGCAGTCCGGCGGCCTGGGCGGCGGCGCCGAGGGCGACCAGTTCCTTGGCCTCGGGCACCTGGACGGGACGCCCCGAGAGCCGTCGTACGGTCTGCTGCCAGGCGGCGCCCTGCGCGCCGCCGCCGATCAGCAGCAGCGGGGTCGAACGGTCCGCGTCCTGGTCGAGCACCAGGTCCAGCGCCCCGAGCAGCGCCTGTACGGCACCGTCGTAGGCGGCCTGGAGGAGCTGTCCGCCGGTGGTGTCGTGGCGCAGGCCGTGCAGCAGGCCGGAGGCGTTGGGCAGGTTCGGGGTGCGCTCGCCGTCCAGGTAGGGCAGCAGGGTGACGCCGGAGACCGGCTCGACGGCCTCGCGGTCGAGGTTCAGCAGGGCGGCGACCCGGTCGACGGCGAGCGTGCAGTTCAGGGTGCAGGCGAGCGGCAGCCAGTCGCCGTGGGCGTCGGCGAAGCCCGCCACGGTGCCGGTCGGGTCCGTGGGGCGGTGCTTGGAGACGGCGTAGACCGTGCCGGAGGTGCCCAGGCTCATCACCGGCGTCCCGGGGCGCAGGCCGAGGCCCAGCGCGGCGGCCGCGTTGTCGCCGGTGCCCGGGGCGACCAGGGTGCCCTTCGAGAACGGCAGGTCATGTCCGTCGCGCACGGTGCCCGCCACCTCGCCGGGCCGGACCACGCGGGGGAGCAGGGCGGGGTCGAGGCCCACGTGGGCGAGGATCTCGCTGTCGTACGCCTCCGTCGCGGAGGCCCACCAGCCGGTGCCGGAGGCGTCGCCGCGGTCGGTGGTGCCCTCCCCGGTGAGCCGCTCGGTGAGGTAGTCGTGGGGCAGCCGTACGGCCTTCGTGGCGCGCAGGGCCTCCGGCTCGTGCTCGGCGAGCCAGGCCCACTTCGTGACCGTGAAGGAGGCGCCCGGGACGCTGCCGGTCCGCTCCGCCCAGGCCTTCGGGCCGCCCAGCTCCTCGATGAGACGCCTGGCCTGCGGCGCGGAGCGCACGTCGTTCCAGAGCAGGGCCGGGCGTACCGGCTCGCCCTGTGCGTCCAGCGTGACCAGGCCGTGCTGCTGGCCGCCGATCGACACCGCGGCGGCCTCGCGGGCGGCGTCCCCGCACTGGCGCAGGGCCTCGGACAGCGCGTCCCACCACTGGCGCGGGTCGCTCTCCCGGCCGGCCCCGGAGGAGACGGTGTGCGGGGCCTGGCCGCGCGCGACGACCTGGCCGGTGGCCGCGTCGACCACCAGTGCCTTGGTGGACTGGGTGGACGTGTCCACGCCGACGACGAGCGGACCCTCGGCTGCTGACATCGGTCTCTCCCTTGTTGCGCGGCTCGTGATCTTGCTGAGGCCGGGGCCTCGACGGGGCTCGCGACCTCGATGTGGTTGTTGTCTCCACTCCGGAGACAGCTTGTCTCTTCCCAGAGACGTGTGCGCATACTAATTTGTAAACCGCCATGACGAAATAGTCCGGAGCAGCAAGGAGCCGCGTCATGAACTACCAGCCCACCCCCGAGGACAGGTTCACCTTCGGCCTGTGGACCGTCGGCTGGCAGGGAAGGGACCCGTTCGGCGACGCCACCCGCGGTGCCCTCGACCCGGTCGAGACGGTGCAGCGCCTGGCCGAGCTCGGCGCCCACGGCGTGACCTTCCACGACGACGACCTGATCCCCTTCGGGGCCTCGGACAGCGCTCGCGAGGGTCACATCAAGCGCTTCCGTGAGGCCCTGGACGCGACCGGCATGAAGGTGCCGATGGCGACCACCAACCTCTTCACGCACCCCGTCTTCAAGGACGGCGCGTTCACCGCCAACGACCGCGACGTGCGCCGTTACGCCCTGCGCAAGACGATCCGCAACATCGACCTGGCGGTCGAGCTCGGCGCCGAGACCTACGTCGCCTGGGGCGGCCGCGAGGGTGCCGAGTCCGGCGGGGCCAAGGACGTGCGCGTCGCCCTGGACCGCATGAAGGAGGCCTTCGACCTCCTCGGCGAGTACGTCACCGAGCAGGGCTACGACCTGCGCTTCGCCATCGAGCCCAAGCCGAACGAGCCCCGCGGCGACATCCTCCTGCCCACCGTCGGCCACGCGCTCGCGTTCATCGAGCGCCTGGAGCGTCCCGAGCTGTACGGCGTGAACCCCGAGGTCGGCCACGAGCAGATGGCGGGGCTGAACTTCCCGCACGGCATCGCGCAGGCCCTGTGGGCGGGCAAGCTCTTCCACATCGACCTCAACGGCCAGTCCGGCATCAAGTACGACCAGGACCTCCGCTTCGGCGCCGGCGACCTGCGTGCCGCCTTCTGGCTCGTCGACCTCCTGGAGAGCGCCGGGTACGCCGGCCCGAAGCACTTCGACTTCAAGCCGCCGCGGACCGAGGACCTCGACGGGGTGTGGGCGTCGGCCGCGGGCTGCATGCGCAACTACCTCATCCTCAAGGAGCGCGCCGCCGCCTTCCGTGCCGACCCGCAGGTCCAGGAGGCGCTGCGTGCCTCGCGTCTGGACGAGCTGGCGCAGCGGACGGCCGCGGACGGCCTGAAGGCGCTGCTCGCGGACCGCAGTGCCTTCGAGGACTTCGACGTGGAGGCGGCCGCCGCCCGCGGCATGGCCTTCGAGCAGCTCGACCAGCTCGCCATGGACCACCTGCTGGGTGCGCGCGGCTGAACCGAACCCACGCGCGTGCGTGTTTTTCGTGGCCGTGCGGGGCAGCGGCAGCGGGTGGCGATCGCGCGGGCCCTGGCGATGCGGCCGCGGGTGCTGCCGCTGCCGCCGGCCCGTGCGCCGGTCGCCACCGTCCGCGCGCCTGCCGCGTCCACGTGCCGGGCACCGTGCCCTGGGCGCCCGCCACGGTGGTGCGCCCGTCTGCGTGGACCTGTGCGTCTGACGGAACCGGAGCGTCTGCCACGGCGGTGGGCGCTTCTGCCCGGACCTGTGCGTCTGCCGGAATCGGTGCGCCTGCCCGGATCTGAGTCCCTGGCTGGATGCGCGCGCAGGCCGCCGGGCTCAGGGGCCTGCCTCGATCCACGCGCCCGCCCCCGATCCTCGTGCGGAGTGTGCCGGAATCGTGTGGTCCACGGCATGAGGGCGTATCAACGTCCGCGCGGGGGTCGCTTCCCGACCGGTTCGAGGTGACCGTGGACGGTATGGCCATGCCGCCGGTACCGCCCCAGCCGCCCGGACCGCCGGGTGACATCCCACCCCCGGGCGGGGGTTTCGGACCGCCCCCCGACGACCACGGGCGCAACGGCCCGCACCGGTACGGCGGTATGCCGTCGACCCAGCCGATACCGTCCGTCGGCCACGATTCGGGCGGACCCGGCCCCCGCGCCCCACGACGCCGCCGCGGCCCGTTGTTCGCCCTTCTCGCCGTGATCGCGGCGGCCTTGGCCGTCGCCCTCGTGGTGTTCATGGCGTCGGGCAACGACGACTCGCCGGACAAGAGCCCGCCCCCGTCGACCAGCACGAGCGGCTCTCCGAAGCCGTCGTTCAGTCTGCCGACACAGCTCCCCAGCGAGCTGCCGAGCGAGCTCCCGTCCCAGTTCCCGAGCGACCTGCCGAGCAACCTGCCCAGCGAGTTCCCGAGCGATCTCGAGTCGTTGCTCCCGTCCCTGATCGGGTGATCCGGCGTTCGGGAGAGTCAGAGCCGGTGCGGCAGCCTGACGTACGTCACCGTCGTCTCCACCCCGCTGTCCACCAGCCGGCCCTCGGCGTCGAACGCCCCGGTCCCGTCCGTCATCCCGAAGTCGTTGTCGTTGATCAGGGCGAGCGTGTCGTGGTCCACCCGCGCGACGCCCTCGATCTTTCCGGGCACGCCGGCGACCGTGCCCAGGTCGACGACGAGCTTCTTGGCGAGCACCGGCACTCCCGAGGCCGCCGGATCGTCGAGCTGCTCCAGCGAGGGCGACGTCGAGTCGTCGTCCCAGGAGCCGCCGAGGATGTCCGAGGACCGGCCCAGGCGCACCAGTTGCAGCCGTGCGGCCTTGTCGGTGCGCTCCTCGACCAGCAGCCGGTCACCGCCCACCGAGACGATCGAGGAGATCTTGAGCTCGGAGGTGTCGTCCTCGCTCGGGTCGACCACGTTCACGGGGTCGAAGCGGTAGGCGTACTCCGCGGTGACCGCCTTCTTCCGCGGTGAGAAACGCAGCAGCCGGGTGTTCCGCGAGGCCTCCCCGGCGTCCGTGTCCGGCAGGGACAGCGGGCTCTGCACGGCCAGCACCAGGTCGCCGCCGGGCAGTTGGGCGAGCCCCTCGAAGCCCCGGTTGACCTTCCGGTGCAGCAGCACCGACGGCAGCGCCTCCACCACCGGGTAGCCGGCGCCGGTGAGGTTCAGCCCCTTGGGCACGTAACGCGTGAGGACCTTCCCGCGCGCGGAGACGTGCACCAGGCTCGGCCCGTACTCGTCCACGAGCCAGAAGGTGCCGTCCTCGGCTCGCACGATGCCCTCGGTGTCCAGGCCGTTCGGGTTGTACGACAGGGCCGTGAGCGCGTTGTAGTCGTACGGCGCCTCGTCACGCCCCTGCTGGTCGGACAGCCCTGTGACGGCTCGGCCGGAGGAGGTGGTGATCGGGATCGCGTCGAGCACCTTCACGGTGTCGCCGGACACCCTGATCCGCACGATCGCCGGGTCGAAGCCCGGGACCGGGAAGGTGCGGCGCTTCGTGCCGGCGACCTTGATCTGGCCGTTGGGGCCGCGGTCGGTGACGGTCCAGAACTCGCCCTTGCGGCCCGTCGGGAAGATGTCGCTGCCGATGCCGCCGAGGTCCACCCCGCGGTCGTCGTCCACCGTGCCCGGCAGCAACTTGTTGCTGAACGCGCCGAGCGGGATGTCGCCGAGCGTCGCCGTACGGACGACCTTCGCCTCGTCGGCCGGGGCACCCGTGGCCGGACCCGCCGCGCCCAGGGCGGCGACCAGGGCGAGGGGTACGCCCGCCGCGGCGGTGCGTCTGACGGGCCGTCGGCCGGTGGAGCGCGGGGTCATGGGTCCTCCTGGGGAACCTGGTTCGCTGACAGTGGCCAGATTTGGGCCCCGCCCGGAACGCCGCGCGACCGGCGGGTGAACGCCTGGCATCCGCCGTACGTCGACCCGGCACCGCGACACGCACACGCGTGCCGCGTGCTCGGCCGGGGGTGACGTGGCGTGTCCCGCGCGACCCCCTCAACCTGGCCCGGATCCCGCGGGGACCCGCGCAACTACCCCGTGCGCTCGACCGAGGTGAGTTCCGCCGAGGCCAGGGCCGTCGCCGGGTCCAGGGCCGCCGGGCCCGCGGGCGTCCAGCGTCCGTGGTCCTTCCGGTACGGCCACCACCGGCCGTCCCGCCCGAGGCGCACCTGGGCCCGCGCGCCGACGACCGTCCACCGGTTGCCGTCCGCCGTGAGCGCAGGGCGTTCGTCCTCGTCCCAGGCCGCCTCCAGAGCGGTACGCGCGCGTGCGAGGGCGCCGCCCGACGGCTCCCAGGTCTCTTCCAGCACGGACAGCGCGTCCACGCCACCGAGCCCCCACGCGCGCGTGGCGTCCGCCAGCGACTCCGAAACGCGTCCCGATCCGGCGGCGAGACGTTCCACCAGTGCCTGGTCGGGCGCGGCGACGGCGAGGCGTACGGCGTCCTGGCCGAGCGACAACTTGGGCGGGTGCGAATGACGTTCGGACGGCCGCCGGAGGGCCTCCGCGAGCAGCCGGTGTGCCTCCACGGCGGTCCGGGCGGCCAGATGGCGTACTGCGACCGGGTCGACTCCCGGTCCCGGCGGTGCCTCGGTGTCCAGGGCGGGCGGCAGGCCGGGCTCCTCGGGCAGCGGGGCGGGCTCGGGCAGGGGCGGCAGGATGTCGCCGGTCGCGTACGCCTCGGCGGCATCGACTCCCTCCGGCTCAGGAGCCTCCTGCTCGGGCACGGCACCGCTGCGGGCCTGGAGGTCGTCCAGGAGGGCGTTTTCGGCCCGACCGCGCATCAGCAGCAGCACGAACGGGTCCTGGTCCAGCAGGCGGGCCATCTGATAGCAGAGAGCCGCCGTGTGCCCGCAGTGGTCCCAGGCGCCGCAGTCGCACTCCGGTTCCAGATCGCCCAGCCCCGGCAGGAGTTCGATGCCCTCGGACGCCGCGTCCTCCACCAGGTGCGGCGGCATCTCGCGGTCAAGCAGCGCCGCGACGTGCCCGGCCCTTTCGACGGCCATGTCGAGGAGACGGTCCCACTGGCCGTCCGACAGTTCGGCCAGCAGGACGTCGGCCCGGTGCGCGGTGCGGTCCCGGTCCTGCACGACGGCCGTGATGCGCCCGGGACGCACCGACACGGCGCCCACCGCCCCCGCGCGGGCGAGACCGCGGCCCGTCTTCACCTGCGCCGAGTCCAGCGCGGTGTCCTCCAGCGCCCGCAGCCACGCCTGGCCCCACCACGTCCGGGCGAAACCCCGCCCGTGCGCGGGCGGCAGCGCCGCGAACGTGCGCTCCGTGTCACCCTCGTGTCCCGTCATCGTGCGCCCCCTCGCAGTTCCACCAGGTCGGCCAGCTCCGCGTCCGTCAGCTCGGTCAGCGCCGCCTCGCCGGAACCGAGCACCGCGTCGGCCAACTCCCTTTTGCGGCGCAGCATGTCCGCGATGCGGTCCTCGACCGTCCCCTCCGCGATCAGCCGGTGCACCTGCACCGGACGCGTCTGGCCGATGCGGTACGCGCGGTCGGTGGCCTGCGCCTCGACGGCCGGGTTCCACCAACGGTCGTAGTGCACGACGTGCTCGGCCCGGGTGAGGTTCAGACCGGTGCCCGCCGCCTTCAACGACAGCAGGAACACCGGGACTTCACCCTCCTGGAAGCGCCGCACCATCGCCTCGCGCCGGGCGACCGGCGTCCCGCCGTGCAGGAACTGCGAGGGCAGACCGCGCGTCGCGAGATGCCGTTCGATCAGCCGGGCCATGCGCACGTACTGCGTGAACACCAGGACGCCCGCCCCTTCGGCGACCATGGTGTCGAGGAGTTCGTCCAGCAGTTCCAGCTTCCCGGAACGGCCGGCGACGACCGGCTGCTCCTCCTTGAGGAACTGCGCGGGGTGGTTGCAGATCTGCTTGAGCCCGGTCAGCAGCTTCACGATCAGCCCGCGCCGCGCCATGCTGTCCGCCCCCGCGATCTCCTCCAGGGTCTCGCGCACCACGGCCTCGTACAGGCCGGCCTGTTCCGGGGTCAGCGACACGGCACGGTCGGTCTCCGTCTTCGGCGGCAGCTCCGGGGCGATTCCCGGATCCGACTTGCGGCGGCGCAGAAGAAAGGGGCGCACGAGCCGGTTCAGACGCTCCGCGGCGGCCGGGTCCTGACCGCTCTCCACGGCCTGCGCGTACCGGGCGCGGAAGGTGCCGAGCCGGCCCAGCAGCCCCGGAGTCGTCCAGTCGAGGATCGCCCACAGTTCCGACAGGTTGTTCTCCACCGGGGTACCGGTGAGCGCCACGCGTGCGCGTGCCCCGATCGAGCGCAGCTCCCGGGCCGTCGCCGAGTACGGGTTCTTCACGTGCTGCGCCTCGTCCGCCACGACCATCCCCCACGCGGCCTCGGCCAGCCGGGACGCGTCCAGGCGCATGGTGCCGTAGGTGGTGAGCACGAACTCCCCGTCGGCCAGACCGTCGAGCTCGCGCCGCGGACCGTGGAAGCGGCGCACGGGCGTACCGGGTGCGAACCTCTCGATCTCACGCTGCCAGTTGCCCATCAGGGACGTCGGGCACACCACGAGAGTGGGTCCGGCGGTCTCCGGGTCGGTCTGCCGGTGCAGGTGCAGCGCGATCAGGGTGATGGTCTTGCCGAGTCCCATGTCGTCGGCGAGACAGCAGCCGAGGCCCGAGGACGTCATGCGGGCCAGCCAGTTCAGGCCGCGGCGCTGGTAGTCCCGCAAGGTCGCGGTGAGCGCGGCGGGCTGCGGGACCGGCTCCTGACCCTCCGGGTCCGCCAGCCGGTCCCGCAGGGCCGTCAGCCACCCGGTGGGCCGTACGTCGACCCGGCTGCCGTCCACCTCCGCGGAGCCCGTCAGAGCGGCTCTCAGGGCGTCCACGGGCGTCACCTTGCGGTCCTGCCGGACGCGGGCCCGGTGCACCTCGTGCGGGTCGACCAGCACCCACTGGTCGCGCAGCTTCACCACCGGCCGGTTGGCCTCGGCCAGTCGGTCCAGCTCCTCGCGCGTGAGCTGCTGGTCGCCCAGCGCGAACGACCAGTCGAACGCGAGCAGGGCGTCGGCGGACAGGAACGACGGAGTGTCCGACGGCACCCGGTCGCTCGCGTCCGGTGGACCGACCGTCGCGCGCGTGGTGAGCCTTCTGGCCATGTCCTTCGGCCAGTGCACCTCGACGCCCGGCTCGGACAGGGCCCGCGCGCCCGTCGAGAGCAGATCGGTGATCTCCTCGTCGGTGAGTTCGACCGCGTCCGGCACGGCCGCCGAGAGCAGCGGGGCGAGCGGGGGCCACGCGCGTGCGGCCCTGCGCAGCGCCAGCAGGCCGTCCATCCGCGCGTGGGGGCCGAAGGCGGTGGCGCCGCCCCATACGTCGGCGGCGTCCGCCACCAGCGTCGGATCGCTCACGCTGTGCACCTGGAGCACGGCCCGGAAGGCCGGTTCCCCACCACCGTCCAGGCCGTGCGCCTCGATCCGCAACGAGACACGCACGCCCGCGTCGTGGCCCGCGGCGACATCGGCCGCCCACGCCCGCTGCTCCGGCACGTGCCGAGGTTCCCGGGCGGCGTAGGCGGGTGCGCCCGTCACGAGGGGCGCCGCGGGGGAGCGGGGCAGGGTGTCGGCGACCGCGTCCAGGAAGGCGCGCAGCACCTGTTCGGGTTCGGGCAGCCGCAGCGGCTCGGCGGTGCTCAGCGGCACGGAGTGCGCCTCGGGAGGCATCGCCGCGGCGAGCCGGCGGACCCGCTCGACGTCCGCGGCGCCCAGGGGACCCACCCGCCAGGCGTCGTGGTCGGTGGGGGACAGGCCCGGCAGCAGCAGGCCCCGGGCCACGCACTGCAGGGCCAGTACGCTCGCGGCCCCCCAGAACACCGTCGCCCGGTGCCCGTGCGGGGAGGTACGCGCACGCGTGAGGACCGGCAGGGCGGCACGGACCGGGAGCAGCAGCGCGGGCAGGCTCACCAGACCGACACCGCCGTCGTCGGGCCGCACGAGCGTCAGGTCCTCGACCGTCCCCGCCGCGACAGCGGGAGGAGGAGCGCCGTCGGGCCGCCAGAAGGCCACACTGCCGGTCCGGGCCGGGTCACCGGGCACGAACACGGCGCAGCACGACGCCAGTTCGGCGATGTCGGACGGTGATACCGCGGGGAACCTCTGACCAGAGATCGCGGGACTCCTCAAACTTGACTACTTCGTCGGAGTGGTCGAGGGTACCTCACCTCCGGACCCCTCAGGCCGTGCTCTGCGTCACGCTCGCGCGGGGGTGTTGTCAACCCCCCTGCCTGCCCGGTGCTGGCCCCCGCAGCCACACGGGGGGTTGCCGCATGGTCGCGACACGTCACCGAACCGTACGTTTCCTCAGGTCAGCACGTTTTCTGAGAGAGCCGGAGTCCGGACATGTCCCTGAGTGCCGCAACCGTCGTACCCCAGCCGCGCGGTACGTCCGGCTCCCCGCCCGGCGGAAGCGAGTTCGCGCCCCTCCTCCGCGCGGTGAAGGGGCAGGGGCTCCTGGAGCGTCGGCACGGCTGGTATGCCCGGGCCGTCGCCGTCAACACGCTCGCCCTCGCCGGAATCGTCACGGCCGTCGCCCTGTCCGGCGACTCCTGGCGGACCCTGCTGCTGGCCCCGCTCCTCGCCGTGTTCGGTGCCCGGACCGCCTTCATAGGGCACGACGCCGGCCACGCGCAGATCACCGGCGACAAGGCGACCGGCCGCCTCATCGGTCTCGTCCACGGCAACCTGCTGCTCGGGATGAGCTACTCGTGGTGGAACCACAAGCACAACCGCCACCATGCCAACCCCAACCACATCGACAAGGACCCCGACGTCGCCGCCGACATCCTGGTCTTCACCGGCGAACAGGCCACGGGGCGCACCGGCTTCAGGCGCTGGCTCACCCGCCACCAGGCCTGGCTGTTCTTCCCGCTCACCCTCCTCGAAGGCGTCGCCCTGAAGATCCAGGGCTTCCGGGACCTGCGCCGACAGGCACCGGGGGAGCGTGCCGTCGAGGGCACGCTCCTGGTGCTCCACGTCGCCGCCTACGCCACCCTGCTGCTGACCACCATGTCCCCCGGGAAGGCGCTCGCCTTCGGCGCGCTCCACCAGGCGCTGTTCGGACTGCACCTCGGGATGGCCTTCGCCCCGAACCACAAGGGCATGGAGATGCCGGACCCGGACGGGGAGCCCTGGGGCCACCTGCGCCGCCAGGTGCTCACCTCCCGCAACATCCGCGGCGGCACCCTCACGGACTGGTTCCTCGGCGGCCTCAACTACCAGATCGAGCACCACCTGTTCCCCAGCATGCCCCGGCCCCATCTGCGCCTCGCGCAGCCGTTGGTGCGGGCCCACTGCCGGGAACTGGGTATCCCCTACACGGAGACAGGGCTCGTCGACTCCTACCGGCAGGCCCTGAGCCATATGCACGAGGTCGGCGAGCCGCTGCGGGCGGACCGCTAGGAGGCCGCGCACCCCGGGGCGTCTCAGGGGCCAGGTCTCAGGGATGTCTCAGGGTCGCGGTTCGGAACCGCGGGAAGCGCGGACCCGTTTCTCTGGACAGAGAGCGGATCCGTCTCTCGCACAGAGAGCGGCAACCGCCGCGAAGGAGGCGACGCACATGTCGAAGAACGCGAAGATCGCCGCGGGGGGAGTGGCGGTCGGACTGCTCCTGCTGATCTGGCTGCCCTGGTGGGCCGCACTCCTGATCGTCCTGGGAGTCCCGGCCGCCGCGTACCTCACCCTGGACCCCTCACAGCGGCGCCGGCTGCGCCGCGTCACCCGCAAGGAACTCGGCCGCTGACGCACCCGCACCGGCCGGGAGACGGCGGCCCGGACGGTGCGGCGCGGCGGGCTCAGCTAGGACGTACGGCCATCTTGTCGAGCGCTGCCAGCAGTCCGGGCAGCTCCGGGCCCCGGCCCACCGGCAGCACCTCGCCGGGCTCGTCGTCGAGCAGCACGAACGCGATGTCGTCGGTCCTGGCCACCAGTGACCAGCCGGGGCCGTCGGCGCGCAGCGTCCGGGCGTCGCCCGAGGCGAAGGACGACCGGACCCGTCCGAGGGGAGGCGGCGAATCCACGTAGGCGCGGGCCTCGGCGAGGACGCGCCGGACGCCGCTGTGTCCCTTGAAGGCAGGCTTCCCGGCCGCCCCGGAGCCCCCGGCGCTGTCACCCGCGGCGCCGTCCCTCACGGACCTGTCGCCCGAAGTCCCGGTTCCCGACGTCCCGTCTTCTGGGGTCCCGCCTCCCGGAACCCCGTCTTCCGCAGCCTCATCGCCCGTGCGCCCGCCCTGCGAGACATCGTCGGCCGAGGCACCCCGGACGGAGACATCGCGGTCCGACGCGCCGCCGTCCGTGGTTCCGCCGCCCGTGGTGCCGTCGCCCGAAGGGACGCCGTCCGTCGTAGCGCCCTTCTCGCCGTTCACCGGCCCGGCGCCCACCGCGGACCCGCCGTTGGGGCTCGGGAAGGCCGCGTCGTCGATCTGTTCCCGCCACATCGCCCACTGCAGGGCGATCTCGTCGGCGCCCAGGCGCCGCTGGGCGGATCCCCACGTGGAGGTGTCCGGCGGCGCCAGCAGTGGCCCGTCGGCGATCTCGGGATCGGGGTCGTGCGGGGCCGGCACACCCGGCGCGGCGACGGCGACCGCGAGCGGCCAGCCGGGCAGGGCGGCCACAACCGTGCGCTCGTCGGGGGACAGGTCGTACTCCATGCCGCAGTCCCAGGACGCGATGGCGACGGCGACCAGCGAGACGTCGTCGATCACGACGGTCCACCTGGCGCCGCTGCCGTCCTGGCCGAGCACCAGGCCGTACCCGTCGGCCAGCGGTGCCAGACCGAGCGCCGCGCAGGCCTCCGGGTAGTCGTCGCCCAGCACGCTCGGGAACTTCGCCGGCGTCAGCAGCACCGCCGTCAGCACATAGAGCGCGTCGTCCTCGGCGGCGACGGCGTCCTCGTCCGTCCCGGCCATCCCAGCCTCCCCATCGGTTCGTCCAACGGCGCGCACCCTAGTGTGCGGGGAAGGCGCTTGTCACGGCCTCCAAGAACACCCGGAGCTGCAGTTTTCCGGCTGGACGGGGGCGAATCGACCACCCTTCGCCGACCGCTCAGGCCGTCGGCAGTCCGAGGAGCGCCCGTGCCACCGTACGCGGGGACTCGTCGCGCTCCCGCGCGAGCGCGATGACGGCACGGCACGCGAGTTCGTTGACCCCGAACGACAGCGCCTCCGGCGAGACCCAGGCCGAGGCCTCGTCGATCCGGTCCTGGTCGTCCTCGGCGCAGGCCGAGACGTACGCGGCGGCCGCCTCGAACAGATTGTGCGGGCGGCCCTCCCGGCCACCGGCGGCCGGCTCGGTGCGCAACGACTTGACGATTCTGGTACCGGACCTGCGGAACCTGTCCCACATGCCGACCACCTTCCCCCTGCGTGACGTGATCCTGCCGCACGTTCGTCCTCCGCTCCTCAACGTAAGGTCGCAGCCCTGACGGCAGAAGAGGGCCTGAGCGCCACGGTGCGGTCCACGCGGGTGCACGGGTGCACGGGTGCACGGGTGCACGGGTGCACGGGTACGCGGGCCGCCGTCCGCCTCCGTTCGCCGTCGTCCAAAAGGGCCGGAAAACGGTCAACCCGTTCGGCGGCACGGGATACTTGAGCTCTCTCGCGACAAGGCGACCAGGGGAGTGGACCGGTGAACTCTGCCGCAGGGAAGGACCGTTGGGGAGTGGGCGGCGGCCGGGGCGGACGGCATGCCGTCGTCGTGGGCGGGAGCCTCGCGGGGCTCCTCGCGGCCCACGTCCTGGCCGGGCACGTCGACCGGGTGACCGTCGTCGAGCGCGACCGCTTCCCGGAGGGCGCACAGCCACGGCCCGGCGTGCCGCAGGGCCGCCACCCGCATGTCCTGCTCAAGGGCGGCCAGACGGCCCTGGAGTCGCTCCTGCCGGGGTTCCTGACGGAGCTGCAGGAGGCGGGCGCGCCCCGGGTGGGCATGCCGGAGGACATGGTGCTGTGGCAGAGCGGCCGCTGGTTCCGGCGGGTGTCCGCGACGACGCACATCTACACCGGCTCCCGTGCGCAGCTAGAGGAACTGGTGCGGCGGCGGGTCCTCGCCGACCCGGTGATCGGCGTCCTGGAGGGGACCGGCGTCGTCGGACTCCTCGGTGACGCCACACGCGTGCGTGGCGTTCTGGTGCGGGACCGTTCCGGAGGCACCCGTGCGGAGCCCCGCCCCCTGGAGGCCGATCTGGTCGTGGACGCCTCAGGCGGCGGTACCAAGGCCCCGCAGTGGCTCGCGGCGATCGGCGTCGAGCCTCCGCACGAGGAGACCATCGACACGGGCCTCGCCTACGCCTCCCGCGTCTACCGGGCCACGAACGGCGCCCTCGACGGCGACACCCGCGGCTACTACGCCTATCCGGACCCCGAGCAGGTGCACGCCGGAGGTGCGCTGCCCCTGGAGGACGGCAGCCACCTGGTGATCGTCTCGGGTCTCCGCGGCGACGAACCGCCCACGGGCGACGACGAGTTCGTGACGTACGCCAAGCGGTTGCCGCACCCGCTCCTGCACCGGTGGCTGGACGAGGCCGAACCGCTGTCCCCGGCGTTCGGCTACCGGCGGACCGCGAACATCCGCCGACGCTACGACCTCCCCGGCCGTCCGGCAGGGTTCCTCGCCACCGGCGACGCCCTGTGCACCTTCAACCCGATCTACGGGCAGGGCATGGCCGTCGCCGCGATGAGCGCGGTCGCCCTGCGGGAGGCGCTGGCCGACCGGCGCCGGACGCCGACGACGCGGCGGGTGCAGCAGGCGCTCCTCGACGCGTCCCGGCTCGCGTGGGACATCTCCGCCGGGGCGGACCGCAAGATGCCGGGGGCGGTGGGCACCGCGACCGACGGCAGGCCCGCCGACCGGTTCGCCGGGTGGTACCTGGGCCGCGTCCAGGAGCGCGCCCCCGGCGACCCCGTCGTGGGGCGGGCCTTCCGGGCCGTCCTGACGCTCTCCGAGCCCGTCACCGCCCTGTTCGCCCCGCCCGTGGCGAGGGCCGTCCTCTTCGGCCCGCCCGCGCCGACGCCGACCGAGCCGCCGGCGACACCGGAAAAGCCCGGGTCCCCGGTGTCCTGATCATGCGGAGAGCGACGTGATCGTCTCCCGCAGCCAGCCGAGCTCGGCCCGGGACGTGGCGCGGGCGATGGTCAGCACCCCGCGCCGGAACGGATCGTCCAACTCCTCGGCGCTCAGCGGCCGGTCGCCCTCGTAGAAGAAGCTCGCGGGCTCCTCCAGAAAGGCGAGCCGGCGCCGTAGTACGGCCGTCTGCGCGCCCGCGTCGTCCAGGTGCCGCAGGAAGGCGAGGACCGTGAACCACCGGTTCTCGTCGGTGATGTCGCGTGCTGCCGGTTCGGCGAGCCGGCGGCGCAGTTCCTGGCGGCCCTCGTCGGTCAGGGTCAGGACATGGCGGGGTGCGGCCACGGCGCCGGGTTCCGTCGTGCGCGCCAGCAGTCCCGCCTTCTCCAGCCGCTTGATGGCCGGATAGAGCGTGCTCTCGGCCACGGGACGCACGTGACCCGCCAGCGCCGCGATGCGTTTGCGCAGCTCATAGCCGTGCAGCGGGGTGTCGTAGAGGAATCCGAGGATGGCGAGCTCCAGCATGCACGCATTCTGCCGCACCGACGCTGTACCTCCCTGTCGTATTACTACGACTTCGCAATACATCGGTGACGATGTATCGTCGAGTGACGAGCCGAGGGAGGGCACATGAGGCAGGCCGAGTTCGACGGCAGGGGAAGCCGCGTCCGCTGGACCGAGGCGCCCGGTGCGGAACCGGCACGCGTGTACGTGCACGGTCTGGGAGCGGTCTCGACCGTCTACCACGCGCACATCGCGGCCCGGCCCGAACTGGCGGGCCGACGCAGCCTGTTCGTCGACCTGCCCGGACACGGCACGAGCGACCGCCCCGAGGACTTCGGCTACACGCTGGAGGACCACGCGGACGCCCTGGCGGCCGTTCTGGACGCCGCGCGCCTGACCGGTGCCGAACTCGTCGCGCACAGCATGGGCGGGTCGGTCGCGCTCGTGCTCGCCCACCGCAGACCGGAGCTCGTCTCGCGGCTGGTCCTCACGGAGGCCAACCTCGACGCCGCACCTCCGGAGACGGCGGGCAGCACCTGGATCGACGCCTATGAGGAGGACGACTTCGTGGCAGGCGCCCACGCGCGCGTGCTCGACAAGGTCGGCCCGCTGTGGGCGGCGACCATGCGCCTGGCCGACCCCCGCGCCCTGCACCGCAGCGCGGCCGGACTCAGGCGGGGATCGGCGCCCATGATGCGCGCGATCCTCGAAGGACTGCCGATCGAGCGCGTGTACCTCCAGGGCGAGCTCAGTGGCGAGCTGGCGGGGCGGGAGGCGCTGGAGGCGGCAGGAGTCCGCGTGGTGACCGTCCCCGGCGCCGGGCACAACGTCATGTTCGACAACCCGGACGCCTTCGCCGCGGTGGTCGCCGGGAAGGAGTGACCGCGTTCAGTCCGCGCGGACGGCCAGGGCCAGGAAACGGTCGTCGGCGTCGACGTACGACCGCACGCGCCATCCCGAACCGGCCAGCAGAGGACGGAGGTTGGGCTCGGCGCGCAGGTCCTCCGGGGTGACCTGACGGCCCTGGCGCGCGGCGAGCGCCGCCCTGCCGATCGGATGGAACAGGGCCAGGACGCCGCCGGGCCGCACCACCCGGGCCAACTCGCGCAGGTTCTCGGACGGGCTCGGCAGGTGGGAGATCAGTCCCGCCCCGAAGACGGCGTCGAGCGACCGGGAGCGGAGCGGCAGCGCGGCCACGTCCGCGAGCAGTAGCCGCCCGTCCCGGTCCCTGCCCGCCCGTACGGCCGCCTGCAGCATGGCCGGGGTCAGATCGGCCCCCACGACCACTCCGGAGGGCCCCACGGCCGCCCGCAGCGGTGGCAGGGCGCGTCCGGTGCCACAGCCGGCGTCGAGCACCCGGTCGCCCTCGCGCAGACCGAGCTCCGCGACCGCGGCGGCGTAGGCGGGGCCGTCGTCCGGGAACCGGCTGTCCCAGTCGGCGGCCCGGGCCGAGAAGAACTCCTGGACGTGTGTGTGGTCGTCGCTCATGCTCCGCATGATCCCTCACCGACACGGATGACGACCGGGCGCACACGTTCGAACCTGACGCGATCGTTCCGACGCATCTCTGCGCCATATTGCAACACCTTTCGAAATGCGCCCTCTTTGTGCGCCCCTGCCCCCCTAGCGTCCCCTGGCCATGGGACACCTGGACCACGCAGCCCTGGGCTGGCTCACGCCCGCACTCTCGTACGTCATGGCCTGCATCGGCGCCGCGCTCGGGCTGCGCTGCACCGTGCGCGCCCTCGCCGCCACCGGACGGTCGCGCCGCAACTGGCTCGTCACCGCGGCCTCGGCCATCGGGACCGGCATCTGGACCATGCACTTCGTGGCCATGCTCGGCTTCAGCGTCAGCGGTACCGACATCCGCTACGACGTGCCGCTGACCATCGCGAGCCTCCTGGTCGCCATGGTCGTCGTCTCCGTCGGCGTCTTCGCGGTCGGCTACGGCCGCGACCGGGCCCGCGCGCTCTTCCTGGGCGGACTCACCACCGGCCTGGGCGTGGCGAGCATGCACTACCTGGGCATGGCGGCGGTACGGCTGCACGGCGGCGTCCACTACGACCCGGTCCTCGTCGGACTCTCCGTCCTCATCGCCGTCGTCGCGGCGACGGCGGCCCTGTGGGCTGCGCTCAACATCAAGTCGCCCGTGGCCGTCACGATCGCCTCGCTCATCATGGGCGCCGCGGTCAGCAGCATGCACTACACCGGGATGTTCGCGGTGAGCGTGCGGGTCTCGCCCTCCGGGGCCGTCCTGCCCGGGGCGACGGCGATGCAGTTCATCTTCCCGCTCGCCGTCGGGCTCGGCTCCTACCTGTTCCTGACCTCGGCCTTCGTCGCGCTGTCGCCCACCTCGGGCGAGCGCGAGGCCTCCGCATCGGCGCAGCGCACGGTCGAGAGCGTCCCCTCCTAGCGGCGGATCCGGGCCCGGACGGCCCGACGACACGCCCCCGAACCACTCCCCGAGCGAGGAGGCCATGCGTACACCGCGCAGGAACCCCACAGCCGGTGCCGAGACACCGCAGCAGACACCCGCGCGCGGGCGTCGCGCCCACGCCGGACCACCGGCCGACGAGAACCTGGACGACCCCGTCGGTCCCCCGGCCGAGGACATACCCGCGCGCGCGGGACACTGGCGGATACGCCCCCGCACGGTCCGTGCCAAGATCGTCTGCCTGCTCATGGTGCCGGTGGTCTCCCTGCTCGCGCTGTGGGCGTACGCCACCGTCAGCACCGCCCAGGACGTGTCCCGGCTGCGGCAGTTGCAGCGCGTGGACGAGGCCGTCCGCTCACCCCTCGCCGCCGCCGTGACCGCGCTCCAGACGGAACGTGCCGCCGCCGTCCGTTGTGCGACCGACCCGTCCGCCGCGCGCAGCGACGACCTCCGCAGGCTCGCCGGGCGCACCGACGAGGCCGTGGCACGACTGCGGCTCGGCGACGACAACACGGTCGCCGACAGCGAGGAACTGCCCGCCGGGGTCGCCCGGCGGCTCGAGGACTTCGTGAGCGGCGCGGAACAACTGCGCTCCGCGCGCGCCGCCGTGCTCGACCGCAGCGCCGGATGGGACGAGACGTACGGCCGCTACACCAGGAGCATCGCGGGCGCCTTCGCGGTGGGCGGTGCCCTCACCGGCATCCAGGACGCCGAAGTCGGCTCCGACGCACGCGTGCTGCTGGAGTTCTCCCGCGCGGGCGAGTCGCTGGCCCAGGAGGACGCCGTACTGGCGAGCGCACGGCTGTCGGGCGTCCTCGCCGGAGAGCGGCTGCGGCTGTTCACCGGGGCCGTCGACACCCGACGCGCCCTCACCGAGAGCGCCGTGGCCGACCTGCGGGGCTCCGACCGGGTCGCCTGGCGGAAGGTCGTCGGCAGCGCCGCCTACGCCACCGTGACCGCCGCCGAGGACCGGGTCCTGGCCGCCGCCCCCGGCGTCCGCGCCGTCCGGTCAACGCCGGAGGGCACCTGGCAGACGGCACACACGCGCGTGCAGGACGGGATGCGGGCCGTCGAACGGTCAGCGGGAAGCGGCGTCGCCCACCGCGCCGACCCGTTCACCCGGGGACTGCTCACCCCGGCCGGGGCCGCCGTCCTGCTCGGCCTGATCGCCGTCGCCGCGTCCCTCGTCATCTCGGTGCGCATCGGCCGCGGACTCGTCGTCGAGCTCGTCAGCCTGCGCAACAGCGCCCTGGAGATCGCCCGCCGCAAACTCCCGGAGGCCATGGAGCGGCTGCGCGCGGGCGACGAGATCGACATCCGGTCCGAGGCCCCGCCCGGCCCGCCCTCGGAGGACGAGACCGGCCAGGTCGCCGAGGCCCTGGCCACCGTGCACCGCGCCGCGCTGCGGGCCGCGGTGGAGCGCGCCGAGCTCGCCAGCGGCATCTCCGGGGTATTCGTCAACCTCGCCCGCCGCAGCCAGATCCTCGTCCACCGCCAGCTCAGCCTGCTCGACAGCATGGAACGCCGCTCCGACGACCCGAACGAACTGAGCGACCTCTTCCGGCTCGACCACCTCACCACCCGCATGCGCCGCCACGCGGAGAGCCTGATCATCCTCTCCGGAGCGGCACCCGGCCGCGGCTGGCGCATGCCGGTCCCGCTGACCAACGTCGTCCGCGCGGCCGTCTCCGAGGTCGAGGACTACGCGCGCGTGGAGGTGCGCCAACTGCCCGACGCGTCCGTCGTCGGCGCCGCGGTCGCCGACCTCACCCACCTGCTGGCCGAGATCATCGAGAACGCCGCCCAGTTCTCACCGCCCCACACGCGCGTGCGCGTCACCGGCGAACCCGTCGGCAACGGCTACGCCGTCGAGGTCGAGGATCGCGGCCTCGGCATGGGCAAGGAGACCCTCGCGGAGGCCAACCGCCGTATCGAGCAGTCCGAGGCGCTCGACCTGTTCGACAGCGACCGGCTCGGCCTGTTCGTGGTCAGCAGACTCGCCGCCCGGCACGGCATCAAGGTGCACCTGCGCACCTCGCCCTACGGCGGCACCACCGCCGTCGTCCTGCTGCCCACGGCGTTGCTGCACATCAAGGCGGCGGAACGTTCCCCCGCCCGGGCCGCGGACCACGAACGGCTCACGGAACGCGAGTACGCGCGCGTGGCCGCCACCGAACGGGAACAGGAGTCCGTGCCTGCCCCGTCCGAACGGCCCGCCCTCGTGGCCCCCCTGGCCGCCGCGGCCGACCGGGGAAGGTCCGACACGCCGCCCTCCGGAGTCACGGCCCTGCGTCTGCACCGGCCGCCCGAGGAACCGGAGGAGGCCGACGACCTTCCCCGCCGGGTACGGCAGGCGAACCTCGCTCCCCAGTTGCGCGAGCAGCGCTCCGAGGAGCCGGCCCCGGCGGCCGCCGCCCGGGACGACGACGGCCGTACACCCGAGGCCGTCCGGGACCGGATGGCGGCGTACCGGGACGGCTGGGCGCGCGGCGGGGGCAGGCAGCCGGGCCATGGCGCCACCCCAGATTCCCCAGCGGGCAGAGACAGCAGCGAAGGAGACCGAGGATGATCCAGGACCCGAGCACGAGGGCCGACATGGGGATCCCCCCGCGCGAGCGCGGCCGGGAATGGGGCAGGTCCGGCGAGCTCGACTGGCTGCTGGACGACCTGGTGCTGCGCGTGAGCGAGGTACGCCATGCCGTGGTGCTCTCCAACGACGGCCTCGCCGTGGGCGCCTCGACGGATCTGCGCCGGGAGGACGCGGAACACCTCGCCGCGGTCTCCTCCGGTTTCCACAGTCTGGCCAAGGGCGCGGGCCGGCACTTCGGTGCCGGAGGAGTGCGCCAGACCATGGTCGAGATGGACGACGGCTTCCTGTTCGTGGCCGCCGCGGGAGACGGCTCCTGTCTTGCCGTCCTCACCGCGGTGACCGCGGACATAGGCCTGGTCGCCTACGAGATGGCACGGCTGGTCAAGCGGGTCGGCGAGCACCTCTACACGCCGCCGCGCGTGGGCGCGCGGCCACCCGCCGCCGGATGAGAGGGAAGGGCGGTCGGCTGAGATGACCGAGGACATGGCGGGCGTCCCGTACGAACAGGGCAGCCAGTGGTACGACGGCGAGGCAGGACCCCTCGTCCGCCCCTACGCGATGACGGGCGGCCGCACCCGGCCCGGCCCCACCGGGGTGCGTTTCGACCTCATCGCCCTCGTCACCCTCGACGTCGGCGCGCCCGGGGCCGGCGACGACACGGCGCTCGGGCCGGAACACCGGGCCCTGGTCGACCTGTGCCGCACCGAGACGCAGTCGGTCGCGGAGCTGTCCGCGGGCGCCGACCTGCCCGTGGGCGTGGTCAGGGTGCTCCTGGGAGACCTCCTGGAACTCGGCTGCGTCACCGTCAGCCGTCCGGTGCCACCCGCGCAGTTGCCCGACGAACGGATTCTGCGCGAGGTGATCGAAGGACTGCGGGCGCTGTAGATGAACGCTCAGAACCGGGCAATAAGCGGTCCAACCCCCCGAAGGGGGACTCCAGTTGTCATGATGCTGCCTTCGCGACCCCGTACCGACGTCGCCGCCCGTCGCCGGCCCTCCCGAGAGAAGTGATCGATGGTCTCCGAGAACTCCGACGCCCAGGGCGGCGAGCCGACCGCCCTCGCGCTGAAGATACTGGTCGCCGGCGGGTTCGGCGTGGGCAAGACCACCCTGGTCGGCGCGGTCAGCGAGATCAGGCCGCTGCGCACGGAGGAACTGCTCAGCGAAGCAGGCCAGTTGGTGGACGACACCGACGGTGTGGACCAGAAGGTCACCACCACCGTCGCCATGGACTTCGGGCGGATCACCATCCGCTCCGGCCTGTCCCTCTACCTCTTCGGCACCCCGGGCCAGGACCGCTTCTGGTTCCTGTGGGACGAGTTGTCACAGGGGGCCCTGGGTGCCGTCGTCCTCGCGGACACCCGGCGCCTGGAGGACTGCTTCCCGGCCGTGGACTACTTCGAGCACCGGCACATCCCGTTCGTGGTGGCCGTCAACTGCTTCGCCGGCGCCCGCACCTACGGCGCCCACGACGTCTCGCGCGCCCTCGACCTCGACCAGGGCACGCCCGTGGTGCTGTGCGACGCACGGGACCGCGACTCGGGCAAGGAGGTGCTGATCCGGCTGGTCGAGTACGCCGGGCGGATGCACACCGCCCGGCTGCTCGACTCGGTGGGCTGACCACGGGCGAGGGACCGGCCCACCGGCACGTCACTCCGCGACGGCCCTCTCCGCCAGCACCTTGTCGATCCGCACACGGACGAGCAGTTCCCCCGGAACGCCGTTGCGGGCGCCGAACTCCTCGGCCCGTTCCTCACCCATGTACCGCGCCGCGATCCGGCCGGCCCAGTGCCTGACCTCGTCCAGATCCTCGGACAGCAGCGCCCGGCCCTGCAGCACCACGTAGTCGAAGGGCGGCCGGTCGTCGTCCACGCACAGCGCGACACGGCCGTCCCGCGCCAGGTTGCGCCCCTTCACGGTCGCCTTCCCGGTGTTGAACACCAGGTCGTCACCGTCGAGCACGAACCAGATCGGGGCCACGTGCGGACTTCCGTCGGCCCGGACGGTCGACAACTTGCCGGTGCGGGTGCCGTGCGAGACGAACTCCCGCCATTGCTCATCGGTCATCTTCTGTGCCATGTCCCCATTCTCCTTGCCCCGTTGACGGTCGTGGGGAAGGCTTGCTGGGAGATCCTCCGGGCAGGAGGAGACGTCACACGGGGAGACGGGACACATGCCGCAGAAGCAGGGGCTCGGCTGGCTGCTGGACGATCTGACCGAGCGCGTCGAGCACGTGCGGCACGCACTGGTGCTGTCCAACGACGGGCTGGTGACCGGCGCCAGCACCGGACTGCGCCGCGAGGACGCGGACCATCTCGCCGCCGTCTCGTCCGGACTGCACAGCCTCGCCAAGGGCTCGGGACGGCACTTCGGCGCAGGCCAGGTACGCCAGACGATGATCGAGTTCGACGACGCGGTCCTGTTCGTCACCGCGGCGGGCACCGGAAGCTGCCTGTGCGTGCTGAGCGGCTCCGAGGCCGACATCGGCCGGATCGCCTACGAGATGACGCTGCTCGTCAACCGGGTCGGCGAACACCTCGACGTGGACGCCCGCCGCCCCGAGCGGAGCCCGGCGCCAGAGCTCTGACCTGCGCGTTCTTCAGTCCCTCGGAGTTATCCACAGGCTCCCCACGCATCTCGTCCCACCGGCTACGGTTTCTGTCACAGCGAGCGTACACAGCGTGAGCGCCGACTCCACGGGGGAGCGAGCATGGCGAGCAGCACCATCACCCAACTGCAGCGGACTGCCTACACCTCCAGCCGCGCCGCGCGGGAACTGGGCCTCAAGCGCAGCGAGTTCGACCTCGCGGTCCACCTCGGCCAGATCCGGACGGTCCCTGACGAAGGGGGAGGGGGCCGACGCGTCGCGCGGTCCGAGGTCGACCGGCTGCGGGCCACCGACGGCTTCCCCGACGCACTGCGTGACCGCGTACGGGTCGTGGGCACCACCGAGGGCGCGAAGGCCATGGACATCCCCGTCGGCAGGTTCACACGCCTCGCCCGCCTCGGCCTGTTCTCACCGGTGCGCTTCTACCTGAACCGGTACCGGGCCGTCGTGTGGCTGTATCTGGTCGACGAACTCGAGGAGTTCGTCAGGGTCGAGGAGAACACCGCACTGCTGACCGCACGGCGTATGCCCGAGAGCCTGCGCGACCTGCTGGACGAGGGCGTGGACCTGCGCGCCCGCAACTGGCGCGGGCGCCACCGAGGTTTCCTCCTGCGGCTCGCCGAGGACCCCTGGGCGAGCGCCGGAGTCCTCGCCGCGTTCCTCGACCCCGTCCGGGTCGCACAGCTCGTCCCGGACCCCTACGAGCGGTCCCATCTCAGCCGCTTCCGGCCGGGACCACCGGCGCACGGGGCACAGGGCACCCCCGCCGGGCAGCTCGTCGAGAAGATCATGACGGCGGACGACCCGGCCGAGATCGCCTGGCTGAGCACCGAACTGCACCGTGCCCTCGAGGACGCGCGGCGATTCCGTCCCGCACCACGACCGGCGGTCCGACAGACACCTGCCACCCCGCCGGCGCAGGAACCGGCACTCCCGGCACCGTCCCGCGGACTGCTGGGCTGGCTCCGCCGCAGAAGCGCCTGAGCTACAGCGGGCGGAACAGCCCCTCCTGGACGACCGAGACCAGCAGCCGTCCTTCCACGTCGTAGATCCGGCCACGGGCGAGCCCACGTCCGCCCGTCGCGATCGGCGACTCCTGGTCGTACAGGAACCACTCGTCCGTGCGGAACGGACGGTGGAACCACATGGCGTGGTCCAGCGACGCGATGTCGAAGCTCCGCGGGCCCCACAGGGGCTGCACCGGGAGGCGGACGGCGTCCAGGAGCGTCATGTCGCTCGCGTAGGTCAGCGCGCAGGTGTGCACGACCGGGTCGTCCCCGAGCGGCCCGACCGCGCGCATCCACACCGCGCTGCGCGGCTCGGCGTCCTTGACCTCCTCGGCGGTCCAGCGCAGCCGGTCCACGTACCGGATGTCGAAGGGCTGGCGGCGCGCCATCCGCTCCAACTGCTCGGGCAGCTCGCCCAGATGCTCCCGGATCTCGTCGCCGACCCTCGGCAGGGACTCCGGGTCCGGGACCTTGCGCGCGGGCGGGAGCTGGTGCTCGAAAGGACCTTCCTCAGGCTTGTGAAAGGAGGCGGTGAGATTGAAGATCGTGCGGCCCTGCTGCACGGCGGTGACCCGGCGAGTCGTGAACGACCGCCCGTCCCGCACCCGCTCGACCTGGTACACGATCGGAACGCCGGGCCGGCCCGGACGCAGGAAGTACGCGTGCAGCGAGTGCACCGGGCGCTCGCCGTCCGTGGTCCGGGCGGCGGCGACCAGCGCCTGGCCCGCCACCTGGCCGCCGAAGACCCGCTGGAGGGACTCGTGCGGGCTTCGGCCGCGGAAGATGTTGACCTCGATCTGCTCCAGGTCGAGCAGGTCGACGAGCCTCTCGGCCGGGTTCGTCATGGGTGGGTTTCTCCTTGGCTCACAACTGGCCGCCGGCTCAGAGCTGCCCGACAGCGGTGACCCGGACGACCGCGCGGCCCTCCGCGTCGGAGGCGGTGAGGTCGATCTCGGCGCTGATGCCCCAGTCGTGGTCGCCGTTCGGGTCGGCGAAGGTCTGCCGGACGCGCCACAGCCGGTTCTGCGGCTCCTCCTCGATCCGCAGCAGCTTGGGGCCGCGGGCGTCAGGGCCGGTGCCGAGGTCGTCGTACTCGTCCCAGTACTTGTCCATCGCCTCGCCCCACGCGTCGGCGTCCCAGCCGGCCTCGCCGTCCATCTCGCCGAGCTCCTCGACCTGGTCGAGGGCGGCGAGTTCGACGCGGCGGAACAGGGCGTTGCGGACCAGGACGCGGAAGGCGCGCGCGTTGGCGGTGACGGGCTTGACCTCGTCGGCCTTCTCCTGGGCCTCCTCGGCGGTCATCACCTCCGGGTTGGCGAGCTGCTCCCACTCGTCCAGGAGACTGGAGTCGACCTGGCGGACCGTCTCGCCGAGCCACTCGATCAGGTCCTGCAGGTCCTCGGACTTGAGGTCGTCCGGGATGTTGTGGTCGAGCGCCTTGTAGGCACTCGCGAGGTAGCGCAGGACGATGCCCTCGGTGCGGGCGAGGTCGTAGAGGGAGACCAACTCCGTGAAGGTCAGCGCCCGCTCGTACATGTCGCGGATGACGGACTTCGGGGAGAGGGGATGGTCGCCGACCCAGGGGTGGCTCTTGCGGTAGGTGTCGTACGCGTGGAAGAGCAGCTCCTCCAGGGGCTTCGGGTACGTGATGTCCTGGAGGCGCTCCATGCGCTCCTCGTACTCGACGCCGTCCGCCTTCATCGCGGCCACGGCCTCGCCCTTCGCCTTGTTGAGCTGGGCCACGAGGATCTGCCGCGGGTCGTCCAGGGTGGACTCCACGACAGACACCATGTCCAGGGCGTAGGACGGCGATTCCGGGTCGAGCAGCTCGAACGCGGCGAGCGCGAACGTGGACAGCGGCTGGTTGAGCGCGAAGTCCTGCTGGAGGTCCACGGTGAGACGGACGATCCGGCCGGTGGCGTCGGGCTCGTCGAGCTTCTCGACGATGCCGCCGTCCAGCAGCGAGCGGTAGATGGCGATCGCCCGCCGGATGTGCTTGAGCTGCTGCTTGCGCGGCTCGTGGTTGTCCTCCAGGAGGTGCCGCATCGCCGCGAAGGCGTTGCCGGGCCGGGCGATCACCGACAGCAGCATGGTGTGGGTGACCCGGAACCGGGACGTCAGCGGCTCCGGCTCGGAGGCGATCAGCTTCTCGAAGGTGTTCTCCGACCAGGCGACGAACCCCTCGGGCGCCTTCTTGCGGACGACCTTGCGGCGCTTCTTCGGGTCGTCGCCCGCCTTGGCGAGCGCCTTCTCGTTCTCGATGACGTGCTCGGGGGCCTGTGCGACGACGAAGCCCGCCGTGTCGTAGCCGGCCCGGCCCGCGCGGCCGGCGATCTGGTGGAACTCGCGGGCACGCAGGGTACGGACGCGGTTGCCGTCGTACTTGGTCAGCGCCGTGAACAGCACGGTGCGGATGGGCACGTTGACCCCGACGCCGAGGGTGTCGGTGCCGCAGATGACCTTGAGCAGACCGGCCTGGGCGAGTTTCTCCACCAGACGCCGGTACTTGGGCAGCATGCCGGCGTGGTGGACGCCGATACCGTGCCGGACGTAGCGGGAGAGGTTGCGGCCGAACTTGGTGGTGAAGCGGAAGTTGCCGATCAGGTCGGCGATCTGCTCCTTCTCCTCGCGCGTGCACATGTTGATGCTCATCAGCGCCTGCGCCCGCTCCACGGCCTGCGCCTGCGTGAAGTGCACGATGTACACCGGCGCCTGCCTGGTCTCCAGGAGTTCCGTCAGGGTCTCGGTGAGCGGGGTGAACTTGTACTCGTAGGAGAGGGGCACGGGACGGGTCGCCGAGCGGACCACCGACGTCGGCCGGCCGGTGCGCCGGGTCAGGTCCTTCTCGAACATCGCGACATCGCCGAGCGTCGCCGACATCAGGACGAACTGTGCCTGGGGCAGCTCCAGGATCGGGATCTGCCAGGCCCAGCCGCGGTCGGCCTCGGCGTAGAAGTGGAACTCGTCCATGACGACCTGGCCGACGTCCGCGTTCCTGCCGTCGCGCAGCGCGATCGACGCCAGCACCTCGGCGGTGCAGCAGATCACCGGGGCGTCGGAGTTGACGGAGGCGTCGCCGGTCAGCATGCCGACGTTCTCCGTGCCGAACATCTTGCACAGCTCGAAGAACTTCTCCGACACGAGCGCCTTGATGGGCGCGGTGTAGAAGGTGACCTCGTCACGGGCGAGGGCGGCGAAGTGCGCACCCGCCGCGATCATGCTCTTGCCGGAGCCGGTGGGCGTCGACACGATCACGTTCGCGCCGGACACCACCTCGATCAGCGCCTCCTCCTGATGGGGGTAGAGCGTCAGACCCCGCTCCTGGGCCCACGACTCGAAGGCTTCGTAGAGGGCGTCGGGATCGGCGGTCGGCGGGAGCTGATCGATGAGGGTCACCCACCCATCTTGCCTGCCCGGATGCCCGAGGGGGGAATCGGATGCGAGCCCGAAGATCACGACCAGTACGCTGTGTCGCCGACGAAGCGTCAGCGGCGCCGGTCAACTGGACAGTGGCACACGAGGAATGGGGCGGGCAACGCCGATGATGGGACCAGCACACTCACTGTCGGGCGCCGCGGCCTGGCTGGGCATAGGAGCGGCTGCCGCCGCCTCGGGGCACACCATGCCCTGGCCCGTCCTGCTGGCCGGGGCCCTGATCTGCGCGGGTGCCGCGCTCGCCCCCGACCTGGACCACAAGGCGGCCACGATCTCGCGGGCCTTCGGACCGATCTCGCGGGCCCTGTGCGAGATCGTCGACAAGCTCTCGTACGCCGTCTACAAGGCCACCAAGAAGCAGGGGGACCCGCGTCGCTCCGGCGGGCACCGCACGCTCACCCACACCTGGCTGTGGGCGGTGCTGATCGGTGCGGGCTGCTCGGTGGCGGCGATCACCGGTGGCCGCTGGGCGGTGCTGGCGATCCTGTTCGTGCACATGGTGCTGGCCATCGAGGGCTTGCTGTGGCGCGCGACCCGGGGCTCCAGCGCGGACGTTTTGGTCTGGCTGCTGGCCGCGACCAGCGCGTGGATCATCGCGGGCGTCCTGGACAAGCCGGGCAACGGTTCGGACTGGCTGTTCACGCAGCCGGGCCAGGAGTACCTGTGGCTGGGACTGCCGGTCGTACTGGGCGCGCTCGTGCACGACATCGGGGACGCGCTGACGGTCTCCGGCTGCCCGATCCTGTGGCCGATCCCGGTGGGCCGCAAGCGCTGGTACCCGATCGGTCCGCCGAAGATCATGCGGTTCCGGGCCGGGAGCTGGGTGGAGCTGAAGGTGCTCATGCCGGCGTTCATGCTGCTCGGGGGCGTGGGCTGCGCGGCGGCCCTCAACTTCATCTGAGGCCAGGGCACGGGCCCGGACGCGGGCCGGGGCGCCCACCGTGGCCCCTACCGGGGCGTCGGCCGAGGCGCCTACCGGGGCGTCGGCCGGGGCATGGGGGCTACCTGTCAGCCCTGAGCGGTCCCGGTCCCGCCTCCGTAGCGCCGTTCGAAGGCGGCCACGCGTCCCTCAGAGTCCACCGTCCGCGCCTTGCCCGTGTAGAAGGGGTGGCTCTCGGAGGAGATCTCCACGTCCACCACCGGGTACGTCTCGCCGTCGTCCCACTCGATGGTCTGGTCGCTGGTGGCGGTCGACCGGGTCAGGAAGGCGTAGCCGGCGGAGCGGTCGCGGAAGACGACCTCGTGGTAGTCGGGGTGCTTGTCCTGCTGCATGGATGCTCCTCCGGGGACGCGTCGTACGGCGGGGGCGGTACGGCGGTGGGGGGTGGTGCGGGAACCTCCGGGCGGCCCCGCCGGTCAGCCGGGCAGGGACTCCTCGTCGACGATGTGCATGGCGGCCTCCTCCGCGGACGCGGCGGCACCGTCGATGCCCACGTCCGTGGCGACCAGCGCGCTCTCCTCGTCCTCGTGCGCCCCTTCGTCGGGGGCCACGAGACGGCCGGAGCGCATCGCGCCGACCTCGTTGTCCAGGAGTTCGCCGTCGGTGCCGTCGCAGTCACCGATGCCGTCGCCGTCGACCGGCGCGAGGTCGGGCGTCTCCTCGGCGAGCCGCTGGTCCAGGGTCTCGCCCTGCCGGCGCTCGGCGGCCGTCACACCGTCGTGCTCCACCGCCCACGGCCGCTCCGGCGGGGACCAGCCGCGGTCGAGCGGGTCGCCGACCCCGTCGTCATCCAGGGTGTCCTCCGCGTCGAGCAGTCCCGCGTCGTCCTGGATCTCGGAGCCGTCGGGCTGGTAGACGTCGTCTCCCCATCCGTCGGAGCTGTCCACGGGTACCTCCAGGTGAAGGGGACGGGCCCGGTCCTCCCGCGGCCCGGGGCGGACCACGGCCTCACGGGGCACTCGCCGCGCCCACCGTCGAACCGTACCGTCCGCGGGCGCTCCCTGAGCCGGTGCTGCTGTCCAGCCTTCCACCCCCGCTCGGGACTGCGCAACGCCAGCGCGGGCGCCGCGGCGGCGGGAGCGGGTGGGGAGGGGGCCGGAGATCGGGGGGCAGGGGGGTGAGCTGCGTCGGTTCGGACGGGCCGGGGTGGGCCGACGCCCCACGCCACCCCCACTTCCACCCCTCACCCGTGCCAGGACCTCCACAGCGCCGCATACGCCCCATCCGCCGCGACGAGCTCGTCATGGCTGCCCAGTTCGCTGATGCGGCCGTTCTCGACGACGGCGATGACGTCGGCGTCGTGGGCGGTGTGCAGGCGGTGGGCGATGGCGACCACGGTGCGGCCGTCGAGGACACGGGCCAGGGAGCGTTCGAGGTGCCGCGCCGCCCGCGGATCGAGCAGCGACGTCGCCTCGTCCAGGACCAGCGTGTGCGGGTCGGCCAGCACCAGGCGGGCCAGTGCGACCTGCTGGGCCTGGGCCGGGGTGACGGTCAGCCCGCCGGAGCCGACCTCGGTGTCGAGGCCGTCGTCGAGCGCGCGTGCCCACCCGTCCGCGTCGACCGCGCCGAGGGCCGCCCAGAGCTCGGCGTCCGTGGCGTCCGTCCGGGCGAGCAGGAGGTTGTCGCGCAGGGAGCCCACGAAGACGTGGTGCTCCTGGTTGACGAGGGCGACGTGCTCACGGACCCGTTCGGCGGACATCCGGGACAGCTCGGCCCCGCCGAGCGTGATCCGGCCGTCCCGGGGCGCGTAGATGCCGGCCAGCAGCCTGCCCAGGGTGGACTTGCCGGCGCCCGAGGGGCCGACCAGCGCCAGCCTGGTGCCGGGCGGGACCTCCAGGGACACCTTGCGCAGTACGTCGACGCCCTCCAGGTAGCCGAAGTGCACCCGGTCGGCGTGGACGTCCCGCCCTTCGGGAGCAAGTTCGGCGTCACCGCCGGCCGGCTCGATGTCCCGGACCCCGACCAGCCGGGCCAGCGACACCTGGGCCACCTGCAGCTCGTCGTACCAGCGCAGGATCAGCCCGACCGGATCGACCAGCATCTGTGCGATCAGGGCGCCGGTCGTCAACTGACCGACCCCGATCCAGCCCTGGAGGACGAACACCCCGCCGACCATCAGCACTGACGAGAGGATCATGACGTGGCTGACGTTGATGCACGGGAAGAGCACCGACCGCAGCCACAGCGTGTACCGCTCCCAGGCCGTCCACTCCTTGATCCGCCGTTCCGACAGTTCGATGCGGCGTGCGCTCAGCCGGTGCGCCTCGACGGTGCGTCCGGCGTCCACGGTCTCCGCGAGCGCGGCGGCCACGGCGGCGTACCCGGCGGCCTCCGAGCGGTATGCCGAGGGGGCCCGCCTGAAGTACCAGCGGCAGCCGATCACCAGCAGCGGCAGGGCGAGGAGCACGGCGGCGGCCAGGGGCGGCGCGGTGATCACGAGCCCGCCGAGGAGCAGGGCCGCCCACACCACGCCGATCGCGAGCTGCGGCACGGCCTCGCGCATCGCGTTGCCGAGCCGGTCGATGTCCGTCGTGATCCGGGACAGCAGGTCACCGGTACCGGCCCGTTCCAGGACGCCCGGCGGGAGGCCGACCGCCCGGACGAGGAAGTCCTCGCGCAGGTCGGCCAGCATGCGCTCGCCGAGCATCGAACCGCGCAGCCGCACCTGCCGTACGAAGAGGGCCTGAACGACCAGTGCGATCACGAACAGTCCGGCCGTGAGCTCCAGATGGAGTTCCCGGGCCCCGTCCGACACCCGCTCGACGAGGTCGCCGAGGAGCCACGGACCGACCATGGAGGCCACCACCGCGACGGTGTTGACGCCGACGAGGAGCGCGAAGGCGCGGCGGTGCCGTTGGAACAGTTCGGCCACGTAGGCGCGGACGGTCGCGGTGGCCCCGACGGGCAGGGTGGTGGCCGTTGTCGGTGCCGCCGGGTCGTACGCCGGTGGCGCCACGCCGATCATGCGCTCTCCTCGATCTCTTCCAGTTCGTGCAACAGGTCTCGCTCGTTCAGTACTTCTCGCTCGTTCAGTACGTCTTGCTCGTGCAGTGCGTCCTGCCCGCGCGCCACGTCCTGCCCGTGCACCACGTCCCGCTCGTTCCGTACGCCTTGTTTGTTCGGTGCCTGTCGGTCGTGCGGCACGCCCTCAGTCGCGGTCTCGTCCTCCGTCTCGCGGGTGACGACCACCCGGTACCGGGGCTCCTTGCGCACCAGTTCGCGATGCACGCCGACCGCCGCGACCTCACCCTCGTGCACCAGCACCACGCGGTCGGCGTGGTCCAGGAGCAGCGGCGAGGAGGTGAACACCACGGTCGTGCGCCCGGCCCGCAGGTCCCGGACCCCCTGGGCGATCCGTGCCTCGGTGTGGGAGTCGACGGCGGAGGTGGGTTCGTCCAGGACGAGCACCTCCGGGTCGGTGAACAGGGACCGGGCCAGGGCGAGCCGTTGGCGCTGGCCGCCCGACAGGGACCGCCCGCGTTCGGTGATGCGCGCGTCCATCGGGTCCTCGGCGCCCAGGGAACCCTGCACCAGGGCAGCCAGCACGTCCGCGCACTGCGCGGCCGCGAGCGCCGCCTCGGCGTCCACGTCACCCGAGGCGGGCACGTCGAGCAGGTCGCGCAGGGTTCCGGAGAGCAGGACCGGGTCCTTGTCCTGGACCAGGACCGCCGTGCGCGCCGAGCCGAGGGGCAGCTCGTCCAGCGGCACCCCGCCCAGCCGCACCGACGTGCCCGGCTCCGCGGGGTGCCCGCCGAGGCGTTCGGCGAGCAGCCCTGCCGCGTCCGGGTCGCCGCACACCACCGCGGTGAGCCGGCCGGAGGGGGCGAGCAGACCGGTGACCGGGTCGTACAGGTCCCCGCTCGGCGGGCCGTCTGCGTCGCGGCCCCGGTCCCGGGAGCCCTCGGCGGACGTGGCCCGCGCCAGCGACAGCACCCGGGCGGCCCGCGTCGCCGACGGCCTGGAGAAGGAGTACGCCATGGCGATCTCCTCGAAGTGCCGCAGCGGATAGGTCAGGATCATGACCGAGCTGTAGACGGCGACCAGTTCGCCGATCTCGACGCGGCCCTGCTGGGCCAGACGGACGCCGTACCAGACGACCGCGATGAGCAGCAGCCCCGGCAGCAGGACCTGGATCGCGGCGATCAGGGACCACATCCGGGCGCTGCGCACCGCCGCGTGGCGGACCTCCTGGGAGGCCCTGCGGTAGCGGTCGAGGAAGAGTTCCTCGCCGCCGATGCCGCGCAGCACCCGCAGCCCGGCGACGGTGTCGGAGGCCAGTTCGGTGGCCCGGCCGGCCTTCTCGCGCTGGAAGTCCGCGCGTCGGGTCGCGCGGGGGAGCAGCGGCAGGGCCGCGAGGGCCAGGACCGGCAGGCCCACGGCGACCACTGTGCCGAGCGCCGGCTGGTAGACGACCAGCCCGGCGCAGACCACGACGATGGTGACCGCCGCCGCGGTGAACCGTGACCAGGCCTCCACGAACCAGCCGATCTTCTCGACGTCGCCGGTGGAGACGGCCACGACCTCGCCGGCCGCGACCCGCCGGGTCAGCGCCGAGCCCAGGTTGGCGGCCTTGTGCGCCAGCAACTGCTGGACGCGCGCGGCGGCCGTGATCCAGTTGGTGACGGCGGTGCGGTGCAGGAAGGTGTCGCCGAGTGCGCTGCCGAGGCAGCACAGGGCCAGCAGGCCGCCCGCGAGGGCGAGTCGGCGCCCGGAGTGGTCGACGACCGCCTGGACGGCCACCCCGACGCACAGGGGCAGCGCGGAGACGGAGAGGAAGTGCAGCAGTCCCCAGGCCAGTGACTTGAGCTGTCCGCCCAACTGGTTCCTGAAGAGCCACCACAGGAACCGGGAGCCCGAGCGGGCGTCCGGCACTCCCGGGTCGGGATAGGGAAGGTCTTGGATCTGCATGACGTGTGACGTCCCAGCGGCTCGTGTCAGGGGGGTGGGAGGGAGCCGCACACAGCGGCTGCAAACCGTGAAAGGTTCGCCGCAGAGCGTGGTCGGAGGCAACAGGTTTTCCGCCGGATCGCACAGATCCTGCTGCGCCCGAGGGAAACGTGCCGGACGGGCCCGGCTGCCACCGAAGAGCAGGTGCCGGACGGGCCCGGCTGCCGCCGAAGAGCAGCGCGCCGTACGGGCCCGCCTGCCCCCGAAGAGGCGTGCGGGACGGAGGCGTCATTGCGGGACGTGCCCGTCTCGCCGTAGAACACGGCCATGAAGAGACGGATCGCCATGTCCATGCTCGCCGGAGCGACCCTCCTGGCGGGCACCCTGTTCGGAGCGGCACCCGCCCGGTCCGCGCAGGCCACACCCCCAGCGCCCCAACAGGCCGTCGTTCCCGCCGAGTTCGGCACCGACTGGCACGACCCGGTCACGGCCGCCCCGCCCGTCACCAGGCCCTCGGGCCGGTCGTGCCACGTCACGCTCGCCCAGGCGCAGTTCCGTGACTTCACCCCGTACAGGGGCAGTTACGCCCCGCCCGAGGGGTGTGGCGACCGCTGGGGCAAGGTCGTGCTGCGGATGGACGGCAAGGTCAAGGGGCGGCAGTACGACCGGCTCGGGTATCTGCACGTCGGCGGGGTCGAGATCTTCCGTACGTCCACACCGCAGCCCTCGCCCGACGGCATCGAGTGGTCCGTCGAGAAGGACGTCACGCGCTACGGCGACACCTTCCGCCGGGCGCACGACGTGGAGATGCTCATCGGGAACGTGGTCGACGACACGTACACCGGGATCATCGACGTGAAGGTCACGCTCACCTTCTACCCGGGGCGCGAGACCGCCTCGGTGCCGGACCGGGTGCTGACGCTCGACGACCACACCCTCACCACCCCGCGCAACAGCGAACGCGTCGTGGCCGAGGTGTACGCCACCGGCTCGGGCGGCGGCTGCGAGGAGTACTGGTACCTCGCCGTGCCCTCGGACGCGCCGTACTCCTGTCAGGCCGACGGCGGCCCCTACCGCGAGGTGCAGATCAAGGTGGACGGTCAACTGGCAGGGACAGCGGCCCCGTTCCCGACCGTGTGGACCGGTGGCTGGTCCAACCCCTTCCTCTGGTACGTCGTTCCGGGCCCCCGCGCCTTCGACGTCAAGCCGATCGAGTACGACCTGACGCCCTTCGCCGGCATCCTCAACGACGGGCGCCCGCACCGCGTGGAGGTCGTGGTGGCCGGTGTCCCCGAGGGCCAGTCGGGCTGGAGCACCCCCGTGAACGTCCTCGTCTGGCAGGACGCCGGGCGGGCGCACGTCCCCGGGAGGCTCACCGCCCACACGAGCGGCGAACTCGCCAACTCCTCGACGTACACGCCCGGTTCGGAACACGGTGTGGACACCCGGGGCGACCACCGGCTCACCGTCGCCGGGTACGTCGACACCTCGCACGGCCGCGTCACGACCACCGTCCGCCGTTCGCTCACGAACACCTCCACCCACCGCTGGGCCGACGGCGAGAACCCCGACGCGCTCAAGGCGATCTGGACGGACGACGAGTCGGTCACCGTCGACGGTCGCGGTCCGGCGAGGACCACCCGCGCCCACCGCACGTACACGATGGACGGCACCACCACCATCGGCGCGGGCGACCGGCTGCGCACCGTGCTGACCCTCGGCGACCGCGCCGACGTCACGGTGACCCGGGCGGGCCACCGCACCGGGTGGTACCGGCTCGACGACACCTACACCGGCGACGCCACGTACACGATCAACGTTCCGCGCGACCAGCGGCACGCGGTGGGGACGAGCAGCGAGCGCTACCGGATCCGCGGTTCGGGCGGCTGCTACGACCGTTCCGTGGCGACCGCCCAGGGCGTGGTGACCGAGGAGACCAACGGCTGCTGAGGCGAGTTGTGCGCACTGTGTCACCGGCGACGTGATGCACCTGTCCGAAACGCGACGGTCCGGCGCGTGATCGACGGGCCCTCCAGGGCGAGCAAGTGCACCCCTCGTTCAAGGAGGGTCCGTGCCGCCGTACGCGGAACGGCCCCGTCCGCCCCTCCCGCCACGGCGTCTTCGTCAGTACTGCCCGTCCACCAACGTGTCCAGCAGCCCCCCGAGGACGTCCCGCTGCTCGTCCGTGAGCGGGGCGAGGATCTCCTCCGCGGCGGCCCGGCGTACGTCCCGCAGGCCCCGCAGGGTCTTGAGGCCGTCCTCGGTCAGCTCGATGCGGATCACCCGGCGATTGGCCGGATCGGGCACCCGGCGCACCTTGCCGCTCGCCTCCAGTCCGTCGACGAGCGTGGTCACCGCGCGCGGCACCACCTCCAGCCGCTCCGCGAGATCGGCCATGCGGGGCGGAGTCTCCCAGTGCGCGAGCGTGCGCAGCAGCCGGGACTGGGCCGGGGTCACACCGAGACCGCGCTCATGGAGCTGGCGCTTCTGGATGCGGTGCACCCGGCGCGTGAGCCTGAGCAACTGCTCGGCGAGCAGGCTGTCGGAATCCGGCGTGGTCATGCGGGAACAATATCAGGACCTAATTCATTGTGAGCATAGGTAACAATGAGCTAGGCTCCGTCAGTCCGCTCCACCTCACCTTCCGCAGGAGACCATGCCCCGCGATCACATCGACTGGACCCCCACCCCCGGCACCGAGACCGAGCAACCGCGTCAGGTGCGCCGCATCCTCCGGCTCTTCAAGCCCTACCGCGCCAAGCTCGCCGTCGTCGGCCTGCTGGTCGGCGCCTCCTCCCTCGTCACCGTGGCCACCCCGTTCCTCCTGAAGGAAACGCTGGACGTGGCCATCCCCGAGGGCCGCACCGGACTGCTCAGTCTGCTCGCGCTGGGCATGATCCTCAGCGCCGTCCTCACCGGCTTCTTCGGCGTCCTGCAGACCCTGATCTCCACGACGGTCGGGCAGCGCGTCATGCACGACCTGCGCACCGCGGTCTACGGCCGCCTCCAGCGCATGTCGCTCGCCTTCTTCACCCGCACCCGCACCGGCGAGGTGCAGTCCCGCATCGCCAACGACATCGGCGGCATGCAGGCGACCGTCACCTCGACGGCCACCTCCCTGGTCTCCAACCTGACCAGCGTCGTCGCCACGATCGTCGCGATGATTGCCCTCGACTGGCGCCTGACCGTCGTCTCGCTGCTGCTGCTCCCGGTCTTCGTGTGGATCAGCCGCCGGGTCGGCAACGAACGCAAGAAGATCACCACCCAGCGCCAGAAGCAGATGGCCGCGATGGCCGCGACCGTGACCGAGTCGCTCTCCGTCAGCGGCATCCTGCTCGGCCGCACCATGGGCCGTTCCGACTCGCTGACCCGGTCCTTCGCCGACGAGTCCGAGAGCCTGGTCGATCTGGAGGTGCGGTCGAACATGGCCGGCCGCTGGCGCATGGCCGTGATCGGCATCGTCATGTCCGCCATGCCCGCCTTCATCTACTGGACCGCGGGCCTCGCCCTGCGGACCGGCGGCCCGGACATCTCCATCGGCACCATCGTCGCCTTCGTCTCGCTCCAGCAGGGCCTGTTCCGCCCGGCCGTGAGCCTCCTGTCGACCGGTGTCCAGATCCAGACCTCCCTCGCGCTCTTCCAGCGCATCTTCGAGTACCTCGACCTGCCGATCGACATCACCGAGCGGGAGGACCCGGTCCACCTCGACCGCGTCAAGGGCGAGGTCCGCCTGGAGAACGTGGAGTTCCGCTACGACGGCGAGGGCGACGACCGGGGCCCCGTTCTCGACGGCATCGACATCGACGTCCCCGCGGGCAGCAGTCTCGCGGTCGTCGGCCCGACCGGCGCCGGCAAGTCCACGCTCGGCTATCTGGTCCCGCGCCTCTACGACGTGACGGGCGGCCGGGTCACCCTCGACGGGGTCGACGTGCGCGACCTGGACTTCGACACCCTCGCGCGGGCCATCGGGGTCGTCTCGCAGGAGACGTACCTCTTCCACGCCTCGGTCGCCGACAACCTGCGCTTCGCCAAGCCGGACGCGACGGACGAGGAGATCGAGCAAGCGGCGCGGGCGGCCCAGATCCACGACCACATCGCCTCGCTGCCGGACGGGTACGACACCGTCGTGGGCGAGCGCGGCCACCGCTTCTCCGGTGGTGAGAAGCAGCGCCTGGCCATCGCGCGGACCATTCTGCGGGACCCGCCCGTCCTCATCCTGGACGAGGCGACCAGCGCGCTGGACACGCGTACCGAGCACGCCGTGCAGGAGGCCATCGACGCGCTCTCGGCCAACCGCACCACGCTCACCATCGCGCACCGGCTGTCCACCGTCCGGGGCGCCGACCAGATCGTGGTCCTCGACTCCGGCCGGGTGGCCGAGCGCGGTACGCACGAGGAACTGCTGGAGCAGGAGGGCCGGTACGCGGAGCTCGTGCGCCGGGACGCCCGGCTGGACCCCGTACAGGGTGCCGCGCAGTTGGAACCGACGAGCTGAACCTCATCCGACAAGCCGAAGATATGCCTGGTTTGTGACGATATGCGGGTTACCGTGCCCGCATGCACAGGAACACTCCGCCACGGAGCACGATTCGACTGACGCGCAGGGGCCGACTCGTCCTCATCGCGACCGGGGCCGTCGTGGCCGGCACCGCCGTGGCGGTGCCGCTGCTCAGCCTGCGGGGCGAGGAGCAGAGGGAGTCCGCCACCCTGGTGATCCCGGAGGGCTGGCGGGCCGGGCAGATCTACGACGCCGTGGACAAGGCACTCGCCCGGCCCCCCGGCACCGCGAAGAAGTCCCTGGCCAAGGCGCACCTCAAGCTGCCCAACGACGCCGAGGGCAACCCGGAGGGCTATCTCTTCCCGGCGACCTACCCGCTGGAGCGCAACGGGAGGAAGGCGACGCCCGAGGCGCTGCTCACGTTCATGGTCGACACCGCGAACAAGAAGTTCAACGGCGCTCCCATCGCGGCCGGCGCACAGCGCAACGCGATGAACGTCTACCAGGCCGTCACCATCGCGAGCATCGTCCAGGCCGAGGCGGCGACCAAGGCGGACATGGGGAAGGTGGCCCGGGTCATCTTCAACCGGCTGGAGCGCGGGATGCCGTTGCAGATGGACTCCACCATCAACTACGCGCTGAACCGCTCCACCCTCCGGACCACCGGCGCCGACCTGCGGATCGACAGCCCCTACAACTCGTACCAGCGCATGGGTCTGCCGCCGAGCCCGATCGACAACCCGGGCGAGGAGGCGATGCGCGCGGCGATCAACCCGACGCCGGGGGACTGGCTGTACTTCGTGACGGTGAAGCCGGGGGACACCCGTTTCACCAACAGCTTCGACGAACACCGGCGCAACGTGGCCGAGTTCAACAAGAACCAGAAGAACTCGTCCGCGACCGGGTGATGTGACGGACCGTCAGGCTACAGCGGGTTCCGCGGTCAGCAGCCGCCTGATGTCCCGTACGGCCGCACGGCCCGCGCGGTTGGCGCCGATGGTGCTCGCCGACGGGCCGTAGCCGACGAGGTGGACCCGTGGGTCGGCGACCGCGCGCGTGCCCTCGACCCGGATCCCGCCGCCCGGCTCGCGCAGCCTCAGCGGGGCCAGGTGGTCGATGGCCGCCCGGAACCCGGTCGCCCACAGGATCACGTCGGCGTCCACGCGCCGCCCGTCGTCCCACTCCACGCCGTCGGGAGTGATCCGGTCGAACATGGGCCGCCGGTCGAGGACGCCGTCCGCGAGGGCCTGCCGGACCGCGTCGTTCAGTGGCAGTCCGGTCACCGACACCACGCTCTTCGGCGGCAGACCCTGCCGGACCCGCTCCTCGACGAGCGCCACGGCCTCCCGGCCGACGTCCTCGGTGAAGGGACCCTCGCGGAACACCGGTTCGCGCCGGGTCACCCAGGTGGTGGCGGCCGCGTACGGGGCGAGTTCCATGAGGTGCTGGGTGCCGGACGCGCCCCCGCCCACCACGACCACCCGCAGCCCGGCGAACGCCTCGGGCCCGGGGTACTGCGCGGTGTGCAACTGCCGCCCCCGGAAGGTCTCCTGGCCGGGATAGCGCGGCCAGAACGGCCGGTCCCAGGTACCGGTCGCGTTGATCAGCGCCCGTGTCGACCAGACGCCGTCCGAGGTCTCCACCAGCAGCCGCCGGTCGTCCCCCTCCCGCACCGCACGCACGTCTACCGGTCGGCGTACGCGCAGGTCGAAGGCCCGCTCGTAGGCCGTGAAGTACTCGGCGATCACCTGCGACGAGGGCCGCTGCGGGTCGGCGCCTTCGAGCTCCATCCCGGGCAGCGCGTGCATGCCGTGGACCTTGCCGTACGTCAGCGACGGCCACCGGAACTGCCAGGCGCCGCCGGGGGCGGGGGAGTGGTCCAGCACCACGAAGTCGCGCTCCGGCTCGAAACCGGTGCGGCGCAGGTGGTAGGCGCTGGACAGACCCGCCTGACCAGCGCCCACGACGACTACCTCGACCTCGCGCGTGTTGTTCACCTTTCTACTAACCGTGGCGGGGTCGTGGATCTTCCCGGGTCGGTCCTCGCAGGAGTGGGCGCGGGAGACCCCGGATGACGAGTGAATCCGACGGGAGGGGTGAGGATGGGGGCATGTCAGACGCTTTCACCACCCGAGTCCTGAACGTCGCCTCCGGTTCGTCGGAGCGGATCGTCGACCTCACCGGCGACTGCGAGGCGTTTCTGCGGGAGGCCGCCGCGGGTCGCGACGGCCTCCTCAACATCTTCGTCCCGCACGCCACGGCCGGCGTCGCGATCATCGAGACGGGCGCCGGCAGCGACGACGACCTCCTGGCCGCCCTGCACACCCTGCTCCCCGCCGACGACCGCTGGCAGCACCGCCACGGCAGCCCCGGCCACGGCCGGGACCACGTCCTCCCGGCCATCGTGCCCCCGCACGCCACGCTGCCGGTGGTGAACGGAAGCCTGGAGCTGGGGACCTGGCAGTCGGTGTGCCTGGTGGACACGAACCGGGACAACCCGCAGCGGAAGGTCCGCCTCACCTTCCTCGCCGGTTCCTGAGCCGCCCATCTCTAGGCCGGGCAGCCGGAATCCGCCACGACGTAGTGACCGGGCGCGGTCTGCTCCAGGGTGTGCACGGTGAACGTGTTCCACAGACCCATCGGCTCGTCGGAACCGTTGGCATAGGTGCGGCCACCGCTCTGGTGGGCGCGCCCGGCGGCCGTGTGGTCGTAGTTGCTCGCCGTGTGGCAGGTGGGCGTGAACCCGGTCGTGGTCGCCGTCACCGCGGCGGAGACCGCGCCCTCCACACCGGCCGGGTCGACGGCCGTCACCGTGTAGCGGTAGCCGGTCCCGGTGGCCAGACCGGTGTCGGTGTACGCGGTGGACGTGGCGGTGCCCACCTTCGTGCCGCCCCGGCGGACGGTGTACGAGGCCGCGCCGGGCACCGCGTCCCAGCGCAGGGCCACGCTGGTGCCGGTGGTCCCGGTGACGGTCAGCCCCGTGGGCGCGGGCAGGGCGCCGGTGCCCGGGTCGTCGCCGTCGAGGCCCCAGAAACGGGCGGTGTGGTAGCTGGAGCAGATGGTGTCGAGGTAGTACGTGCCGGTGGTCCCGCACTGCTCGGCACCGCTGCCCGGGTCGACCGCGAGTCCGTGCGCCATGCCGGAGACGGAGTAGACCTCGACCGCGGGTCGGCCGGAGGCGTCGTCGTAGACGGTCAGCGTGGTGCCCCCGCTCAGGTTCTCGGTGCGTGCGGGGGTCTGGCCGAGGCCCCACACATCGGTCCACTGGTCGCGGAGTTCGGTGGCGTTGGCGGGCCGGACCGTGGTGTCGGCCGAGCCCTGCCAGATCGCGACGCGCGGCCAGGAGGTGGTGCCGGCGGGCGCCGCGGCGCGCACCAGGTCGCCCCACTGGGCGGGGGTCCGGTCCGGTGGGCTGTACATGCAGGTGTAGGCCGCGGACACGGTGGTCGCGCAGGACGCGGGCAGTCCGGAGTCGACGGCCCCGCCCGCGAAGACGTCCGGGTACGCGGCGAGCAGGTCGGCGGTCATGCCGCCGCCCGCGGACAGGCCGGTGACGTAGATCCGCCGGGTGTCGCTGCCGTACCGCGCGACGGCGTTGTCGACCATCTGTCTGATCGACAGTGCCTCGCCCCGGCCGCGCGAACTGTCCGCCGGTTCGAACCAGTTGAAGCAGGAGTTGGCGTTGTTGGCGCTGCTCGTCTGCGGGAGGACCAGCGCGAAGCCGTAGCGGTCGGCGAACTTCGGCCAGCCGGAGTGGGAGTAGTAGTCGCTCGCGCTCTGCGTGCAGCCGTGCAGGGCGACCACGAGCGGGGCGCCGGACGGCAGGGCGTCCGGGGCGTAGGTGTACATGGACAGGTTGCCGGGGTTGCTGCCGAAGCCGGTGACCTGCGTCAGGCCCGCGGCGGACGCCTGGGGGCCCGCGGCGATCAGACCGCCCGTCAGCGCCAGAGCCCCCGCGGTGGCGGTCACCCAGCGCCGGATGCCTCCGAGGAGGCGGCGGCCTTTCGCGCGGGGGCCCTTCGTACGGCGGCTCTTCGTACGGTCGAACGGAGGATGCGACTGTCCCATGACGACTGCCTCCCGATGCCCGGGCGAATGCCCGTTGACTGGTGAGGCGTGCATCATCGGGGCGCACCTCCGGGCCCTGGCATGGGCTGGGCAGCCAGGACCGCGGAAGGGGCTGTGTGAGGGCAGCCCATAGGTGCGGTCGCGCCGGGCTCGGCCGGCACATGTCTGACCCCTCGGGATGGTGTGGGGCACCATCACCGGCGGGCGGACGGTGGGTGACGGCCCCATGTCTGGGCGGGTGCGGGCGCCCTAGTCTCCGCGCATCCTCATACGCGCGCTCGGAGGCACATCCATGCGTCTGTCCCCCCGCTCCCCGTCCGGCTCCCGGCCGCACCGGGTTCCCACGGTCCTCGCCGTGGCGGCTCTCGTGCTCACCCCGCTGCCCGCCACCGCCACCGCCGCCGCGGACCGTCCCGGCGCCCACTGCGCGCACCGCACCGAGCTGCGCGTGCCGGGCGCCGAGTACCAACAGGCGGCATGCCTGGGCGACTTGACCACCACCGGCACGGTCCTGACGGGCCACACCGACCCGGCCGACTGGGCCGGACTGACGGCGAAGGACCTGAGCGCCCCCAGCGGCGTGCCCGGCATCCAGATCGACGGCTACTTCCCCGACACCTCCACCACCAACACCAACCACGACTGGGGACACGACTCCCAGTTCGTCGTCCGCCTGCCCGACCGGTGGAACGGCGGCCTGGTGGTCGCCGGCACCCCCGGCAACCGCGAGCAGTACGCCAACGACCGGGCCATCGCCGACTCGGTGCTCTCCCGCGGCTACGCCTACGCCGCCACGGACAAGGGCAACACCGGCCTCGCCTTCCACCGGGACGGCACGGCACCCGGTGACGCCGTCGCCGAGTGGAACGACCGGCTCACCCAGCTCACCCGGGCCGCCCGGGCCACGGTCGCCCGGCGCTACCACCGCCCCCCGACGCGCACCCTCGTGACCGGCATGTCCAACGGCGGATACCTGGTGCGCTGGCAACTGGAGAACCACCCGGAGCTCTACGACGGCGGAGTCGACTGGGAGGGCACCCTGTGGCGCTCCGACGGTCCCACCCTGCTGGACTTCCTGCCCCAGGCGCTGCGCCACTACCCGGTGTACGCCGCCGGGGGCGAGGGCGCCCGGCAGGCGCGGGAGGCCCTGCACGCCGCCGGTTTCCCGCCCGGCTCGGAGTTCCTGTGGCCCTACCACCACCAGGTCTACTGGGACCTGACCCAGCGCATCTACCGCGAGGAACTCGACCCCGGGTTCGACGGGGCCACGGAGGCCGGGACGCCGTACTGCACGACGGGCACCCCGGCCTGCGACGCCGACTACGACTACTCCGCGCGCCCGGAGGAGGTCAGGCGGGCCGTGGCGAGGATCGCCCTGACCGGACGGATCGGCAAGCCGCTGATCACCCTGCACGGCACCCTGGACGTCCTGCTGCCGATCAGCCAGGACTCCGACGTGTACGCCCGTATGGTCCGCGAGGCCGGGCGAGGCGCGCTGTACCGCTACTACCGCGTCGAGGGCGGCACCCACACCGACGCTCTGGTCGACCTGTTCCCGGACCGGCTGCGGCCTCTCGCGCCCTGCTACCGCACGGCGTTCACCGCACTGGAACGCTGGCTCGGCACGGGCCTGCGGCCACCGGCCTCCCGGACCGTGCCCCGGCCGGCCGGGACGGACACCACGGCGTCGGCGAACGACTGCTCCCTGGACGGCCGGACCGGAACCGGCCGGCGGTGACGGGCCAAGTCCCGTCACCGCACGTCCCGTTGAGCCGTCAGTAGACGGACAGCCCGTACGCGTTCAGCACTTCCTGGATCGGCTGGTAATAGGTGGTCCCTCCGGTGGTGCAGTTCCCGGAGCCGCCGGAGAGGATGCCGATGACCTTGTCGCCGGCGTAGAGCGGGCCCCCGCTGTCGCCCGGCTCGGCGCAGATGTTGGTCCGGATCAGCCCGGAGACGGTGCTGCCGTCTCCGTAGTTGACGGTCGCGTTCAGCCCGGTGACGAGACCGCACCGGACACCGGTGGTCGCTCCCCGGCGGCAGACGCTCTGGCCGACGTAGGCGGCCGCGGTGCCGGTGACGTCGACGGTTCCGATGGTGCCGGGGTGCGGTACGTCCGGGTTGGCGTACCGCACCACTCCGAAGTCGTTGCCGGGGAAGCTGGTCGCGGTCGTGGGACCGATCGTCGTGGTCATGGCGGAGCTGGTGTACCAGGTGGGCAGGCCGTTCGTGCAGTGGCCGGCCGTGACGAAGTAGTACGCGGAGCCGGCGCGCACGTTGACGCCCGCCGAGCAGCGCCAGGCGGAGGCGAAGATGCCGTCGCCGCCGGACACGAGGGTGCGCAGCCGGCCGTCGAGCCGCTCGACCGTCACGGCCCCCGGGAAGCGTCCGGTGGCCTGCCGGATGCGCGACAGGTCCGATCCCGCGACCGTGGAGTCGGCGGAGACCCGCAGCCTTCCGGTGCGCTCGTCGACGGTCCACGAAGTCCCGGCGATGCGCAGGGAGTCGACGGCCGCCGCCGCATCGGACACCGACGCCGTGGAGGGCGTGGAACCGGCCGCGGGCGCCGCGGCCGCGCCGGTGGCGGACACGGCGAGCGCGGCCACCACCAGCAGACTCAGCACCGGGGCGATCAGCCGCGGACGTCTGGTGCCGGTACGACGTGTTCTGGTCACGGGAGCCCCCCGGAGCGGTAGGTCGGGTCCGGAGCACGCCCCTGCGGTCGCGGGGCGTGCGGTGCTGCTGTGCTGTGTCGTTCTGTGCGGGTGCGAAGGGTGCGCCGGTCCACGCGTCCGTGGCCGACGCTTCAGTGTGCCCGCCCGCGGCCGGTGCGGGTAGACGGCCTTCGGTCGACGAACCGGTGCGCGGGCTGGGGCAGTTGTGGCTCCTGCTTTGCCGGTGCACGCGCTGTCGTCCGGCCTTCGCGGGGTGCGCCGGCGGAAGTCGGCCGGACACCCGTCGGCGCGGGGCGAAGCCCGGGACGGCGAGGGGGACGCCGTCCCGGGCGGACGTGCGGGCGGAGAGGCTACGGCGTGGTCAGATAGGCCCTTTCGATCGTCTGGGTCAGGGTGTTGCCCGCCCGGTCGGTCAGCTCCGCGCGCAGGGAGACCGAACCGGCCGTCGCCGGGTGCCGCAGCGACAGGTGCGTGCCGCCGACGGCTTCGGCGGGCTGCCAGGTCCTTCCGTCGTCGTACGACACCTGGAAGGCGAGCTGCGCCGGGTGCTGCCCGGCCGCCGCGCCCTCGACGGTGAAGGGCACCTCGAAGCGCCTGCCCGCCTTCGCCGTACTGCGCGGGGTCAGTTCGGGGCTGAACCGGACCGTGGACAGCGGCAGTGCGGCGAACTCGCCCCGGGGGGTCCGCGCCGAGCGGAAGGTCCACTCGGCGTGGACCCGGGTGCTCACCGGATACGCCGCGGGATCACGGGAGTTGTCGACGGTCAGCCGGTACGCGGTGTCCTCGGCGGGAAGGGTGTACTCGGTGAGACCGAGGGTCGGTGGGATGCCGTAGTCGTCGGCGATCTCCCTGCCGTTCGCCTCCAGCCGGGTCGTCATCGTCGTCGTCTCGCTGGTGCCCCAGTGCCCGGAGCCGTCGCCGAACAGCGGCAGGAAGGTCCTGAGGGTGTTCCCGTCGCGGCCGGCACCGGGGTAGCCCCGGGCCGGGCCGAGGTCGCCGGGGCCGCTCAGGACCGGCCCGAAGACGCCCACGCCGAAGCGCTCCTGGTAGGTGTGCCCGGCCCGCCAGGTCCGCGGCATGCGCATCAGGAAGCCCTCGAACGGCGCGTCCGGACCCTCGCCCCAGCGCTGCCAGGTGCGCACCGACCACTTCACGCCGTTGTCGAGGATGTACTCGGTGCTCCGGTACGGCAGGTCCCCGCGCATGTCGGTGTAGCCGGTCAGCAGCCGGCCGTCGGGCAGGTGCGCGCTCACCTCGGCCTGGACGCGCCGGCCCTCGACCGCCGCGCCGACGCGCAGGTCCACCTTGGCCAGTTGCCCGCGCCGGACGCTTGCGGTGAGGCCGTCCAGGCTGCCCTCCCGGTACCAGCCCAGGTGGTAGTGGACCGGCCTGCCCCGCTTGTCCTTGCCGGTCCAGCCGCCGGAGTACAGGGAGTTGAGCCCCGCCACGGGCTCGTCGGAGCCGAGCCGACCGAAGCGGGAACCCTCGAAGGTGGGCAGCAGGAACTGCAGGGAGGCGTCGTCCAGGCCCTCGCCCCGCCCGTAGCCGATCGCGACCGCGGCGTCGTCGTTGACGGCCGTCGGGTCCGGCACGGTGATGTCCACCGGCTTCGCCTGCCGGGCGTCCACGGTGACCGTCGTGTCCTTGTCCAGCCGCAGCCTGGGCTGGACGAGGACGGCGTGCCCGGGGGCGGACAGCGCCGGGTGGATCACCCCGGTCAGGAGGTAGTCGGCCTTGGGCAGGCGTACCGTCAGCTCACCGTCCCGCTCGTCGCCGTAGTCGGCGTAGAAGCTGCCCACGAGAGCCGCCACGGAGGTCACGGCGTCGCCCGTGGCCGTGCCCTGCTCGTCGAGGTGCTTGAGCGTGAGGTCGTACGACTCCACCTCGCGGACCACGCCGACGGCGGACCGCACCCGCACCTGGCCGTCGGCGGACGCGGCCGTCACCGAGCCGCCGAAGCTGCCGTCCACGGTGCCGGCGCGGGTGTCGGCGGTGACCTCGGCGCTCGCCTCGCCGCCCGCCGGGACGGTGACGCGCCGCGGGGAGACGGCGAACATGCCCTCGGCGGCGGGCTTCTGGTCCACGCCGTAGGCCTCGACCGACAGGTCGAGTGTGACCGGCTCGGAGCTGAGGTTGCGGTAGATGAGCCGCTCGGTCCGCGCCCTGTCGTCGTCGTGCGGCCACCGCTGTACGCCGAAGTCGAGCGGCCCCTGCTCGGTGACGACGCCCTCGTCCAGGGCCCGGGTCACGTCGACCCGTCCGGTGCCCTGCTGGTAGGAGCTGTACGTGCCCGGTTTCGCGGAACCGGTCAGCACCGCCTTGAGGCGCTCACCGCTCCAGTCGGGGTGCTGCTGGGCGAGGAGCGCGGCCGCGCCCGCGACATGCGGGGTGGCCATGGAGGTGCCCTCGATCGTGAGGTACCCGGGGATATCGGAGGGGAACCACTCCGACAGGACGCTGCCCGCGGCGGCCGCGGCGGTGATGGCGACCCCCGGCGCGGTCAGGTCGGGCTTGACCCCGCCGTCACCGACCCGGGGGCCGCGGCTGGAGAAGGCGGCGAGCGCGTCGGACGTGTCGACCGCGCCGACGGTGAGCGCCGACGCGGCGCTGCCGGGCGAGCCGACGGTCCCCTCGCCGGACTCGCCGTCGTTGCCGGCCGCGATGACGAAGAGGGTGCCGGACTCGGCGGAGAGCCGGTCGACGGCCTCCTCCATCGGGTCGGTGCCGGGGGAATCCGGGCCGCCGAGGCTGAGGTTGACGACGTCCGCGCCCTCGGCCACCGCCCACTCCATGCCGGCGATGATCCCGGAGTCGGTGCCGCCGCCCTGGTCGTCGAGGACCTTGCCGTTGAGGAGCCGGGCGCCCGGCGCGACGCCCTTGTACTTCCCGTCCGACTTCGCCCCGCTGCCGGCCACCGTGGACGCCACATGGGTGCCGTGCCCGAACTTGTCGGTGGTGGTGCCGGTGCCGCTGAAGTCCCGCTCGGCCACCACCTTGCCCGCCAGGTCGGGGTGGCCGGTGTCGATCCCGGTGTCCAGGACGGCGACCTTGGTGCCGGTGCCGTCGAAGCCCGCGGCCCAGGCGGTCGGCGCGCCGATCTGCGGGACGCTTCTGTCGAGGGACGCCTGCCGCCTCCCGTCGAGCCACAGCTTCTCCACGCCGGCCGCGGCGGTGAACTCCGCCCTGCCTGCCGGGGAGTTGCGCGTGACGGCCTTCCAGAATCCGGCGCCGCGCTTCTTCGCGGCACGCAACGCCCGCCCGTTGACGACGGGCAGCGGGCGTCCCATCCGTGCCCCGGCCGCGGTGAACGGGCTCGTCGAGGGGGCCTTCGTGCCGCGGAACGTGGCGATCAGCGGGAGATCGGAGCGGCGCGCGTCGTCGTAGCCGTCCTTGACGAGCTGCGTGACGTCGAACAGCCGCGGATCCAACCTGCCCTGGGCCAGCAGCAGTTCGGCGTCACCGGGAACGACCCGGGTGTGCCCGGCGGCGACCCGGATCGAGAACGGCATGTCCTCCCGGCCCCGCGCCCGCTGCACCCCGGAGAGCTGGCCGGTGCCGTCCAGCAGGACGCGGTCGCCGGTGACGAGCGTGACCGTCCGCACCGCGGAGGCCCTACGGGCACCCCCGGACGAGGCGTCGGCGGCTCCGGCACCGGACGGGAGCCCGGCGAGGACCAGGGTCACCGAGGCCACTCCCGCGGCGAGGGCCGCGTGTCTGTGGCGTACGCGTAACTCCATCTGCACTCCTGACAGTCGGGGATCAGTGCGTCACGGGACCGAGGGGCCCGTGATGAGACGGCCGTCGCTGTCGTACGGCCAGACATTGGGGACGCAGCCGTGCAGGCCCTTGATCTGCTGCATCATCGCGGGGGCGGGCCGCCCCGCACCGGGGCAGGTGACATGGCCGTGGCCCAGGAAGTGGCCCACCTCGTGGTTGATGATCAGCGAGCGGTACCCGACGACGTCGTCGCGGTAGAACTCGGTGGCCAGGACCCAGCGTCTGAGGTTGACCATCACGTCGTGGTTCACGCTGCAGTTGACCGTGCCGCCGGTGTCGAGACCGCCCTCGGCGCAGATCCGGTCGACGGTCGCCGGGGTGGCGAGCCGGACCCGGAAGTCGGTGGGGCCGCTGGACACCCGCTGGAACGCCGAGTGGCCGTCGGCCGTCCAGCCGCGCCGATCGGCCAGGATCCGCTCCACCTGGGCGGCGACCTCCTCGGGGGAGATCGTGATGCCCTTCTCCACCTCGACCCGGTAACGCAGCGGCGTGCCCTCGCCGACCGGCTCGCTCTCCCCGGGGGCGACGTCGAAGGTCCCCGGGCCGCTCCGGGGCAGGGGAGTCGAGGAGGGGCCGGACTTCTCGGCACTCGGCTCCGTCTCCGACGGCCCGGTGGTGGTCCGCGGCGCCGGACTCCCGACGGTCCCGGAGGCCGCGGAGGTGCGTCCCGTGTCGGACGGCAACCACGCCACCACCGCGCCGCCGACGGCCGCGAAGACCGCCAACGCGGCCAGGCCGCCCATCAGTTGGCTCTTCACGCTCCGCTCGGAGCGCTTCCGGCGACCGCGGCCGGCGGGGTTTCGTCTGTGCGCTGTCACGGTGGTTCACGATGTGATCGCCATGTGATCGGAGCTGGCCCGGAAGGTAACGAACCGATAACCCTCCTCGTGCTCGCGCCCGTGTGGATACTGTGCGCATGCCACGTGTACTGCTGATCGAGGACGACCCCGCCGTGCGGGAGGGCGTCGCCCTGGCCCTGCGGCGCCAGAGTCACGACGTCTGCGCCACCGCGACCGGCGAGGAGGGGATGGACCGGCTGCGGGCCTTCCGGCCGGACATCGTCGTCCTCGATCTGATGCTGCCCGGCATGCCCGGCCTGGAGGTCTGCCGGGGCATCCGGGCCGTCGACCAGACCCTGCCGATCATCATGGCGACGGCCCGGGGAGACGAAGTGGACATCGTTGTCGGCCTGGAGGCGGGCGCCGACGACTACGTCGTCAAACCCGTGCCGGCCCGGGTGCTCGACGCGCGCATACGCGCCGTCCTGCGCCGGACGGCGGGAGCCCCGGCCGGCGCCGAGGGCCTGCCGAAGATAGACACCTACGGCGACCTCGCCGTGGACCGCGCCGGCCTGACCGTCGCACTGGACGGCGAGCCCATCGCCCTCGCCCCCTCCGAGCTGCGGCTCCTGCTCACCCTGTCCGCCTCACCGGGCCAGGTCTTCAGCCGCCAGCAGCTCCTGGAGGCGGTCTGGGAGCACGACTACCACGGCGACGCCCGCCTGGTGGACGCCTGCGTCAAGCGACTGCGCACCAAGATGTCCGAGCCGCCCCGCGCACCCCGCTACATCCACACCGTGCGCGGTTTCGGCTACCGCTTCGCGGCGCCGTGAGGAGGCGCCGGCTGCGGGGCCTGCGGGCCCGTCTGGTGGTGGCGTTCGGGCTCGTCGCCACCGTCGCGGCCATCTCGACCGGGGCCCTGACCTTCCGGGAGGCGCGCACCGGAGTGCTCCAGCAGAGCCAGGACGCCACCATCAGACAACTGCGGGCCCAGCTCAACCAGCACGCCGCCGAACTCCCCCTGCCCCCCGGCGAACCGGCGCTGCGGGAGTTCGCGAACGACATGGCGGCCACCGAGTCCCAGGGCAGTTGGCGGGTGCTGGTGACCTACGGGGACCGCAGCGGCTCCTCCGCCCCGGGCGACCCCTTCACCGAGGTGACGCCCGCCCTGCGCGAGGCCGTCGGCTCCAGCCGGGCCACCGTCTTCCAGCGGGTGCGCGGCGAGGGACGCACCTCCCTCGTCGTCGGCATGTCGATCCTCTTCGGCGGCCGCGACACCGTCTCCACGGTCACCGGGGTCCAGGTGTTCCTCGTCGTTCCGCAGACCAAGGAACAGGCGTACGTCGACGCCCTGGTCACCGCAGTCGAACGGGCCATGGTGGTCGCCCTCGCGCTCGCCGTCGTGCTCGCGCTCCTCGCCGCGCGCGGGGTGCTGGTGCCGGTGCGCCGGCTCCGGCTCGCCACCCGCAGGATCGCCGAAGGGCGCCTGGACACCCGGCTCGCGGTCAACGGCTCGGACGAACTCGCCGACCTGTCCCACACGTTCAACGAGACGGCCGCCGCGCTGGAGTCGTCGGTCGCGGAGCTCCGCGGGATGGAGGCCCGCGCCCGACGCTTCGCCGCCGACGTCTCGCACGAACTGCGCACCCCGCTCGCCGCCATGTCCGCGGTCACCGACGTCCTCGACGAGGACGCCGCCCGACTGGACCCGGACACCGCCACCGCGGTCCGCCTCATCAGCGCGGAGACCGTCAAACTCGCCCGCCTCGTCGACGACTTGATGGAGATCTCCCGCTTCGACGCGGGCGCCGCGGTGCTGCACCTGGACGAGATCGACCTCGCCGAGTCGATCCGCCGCACCCTCGCCGCCCGCAACTGGACGGACACGGTGGCCACCGACCTGCCCCCACCGGACGCGGTCCGCGGCCGTGTCGACCCGCGCCGCCTCGACGTGGTCGTCGCCAACCTGGTCGGCAACGCCCTCAGGCACGGCGCCCGTCCGGTACGAGTGCGCCTGACCGCCGCCGACGCGGTGGCCGTCATCGAGGTACGGGACAGCGGCCCCGGCATCCCCTCCGACGTCCTGCCCCATGTCTTCGAGCGGTTCTACAAGTCGGACACCGCCCGGATCCGCTCCGAGGGCAGCGGCCTGGGCCTCGCCATCACCGCCGAGAACGTCCGGGTCCACGGCGGTACGGTCCGCGCGGCCAACCATCCGGCGGGCGGCGCCGTCTTCACCGTGGAACTCCCGCTGCGGCGGGACGAGTCGCCCGAGGAGGACCCGTCATGAGGCTGCTGCGCCGTGTCCCGCTGCTGGCGCTGCTCGCCGTCACCTCCTGCGGCATCCCCGCGACCGGGGTGGTGCAGGCAGGAGGCCCCGCGAGCGGCACCCTCCCGCTGACGCAGGTCTACTTCGTCGTGCACGGCGCCCTCGTCCCGATGCCCCGCACGACCGAGGAGCCCGGCGACCCCGAGGCGGCCCTGGTGCTGCTGATGGCGGGCCCGCTGCCCGGGGAGGGACGCGTGGGCGGTCTCTCCACCGAGGTGCCCGGCCTGCCGACCGCGGTGGCCCTTCCGACGGACATCACCGGCGCGCCCGGCGAGCCCGCCTCGGACGCCCCGCGGGTGAAGGACGTCCCGCGGGTGAAGGTGGAAGGAGGCACGATGGCCATTGAACTCCCGTCGGGCGTGGGCAGGTTGCCGGACATCGGGGTGCGGCAGGTCGTGTGCACGGCGGCCTTCGCGTACCGCCTCGACCGCCCGTCGACCGGCACACTCGCCGTCGAGGTGACCGACGGTGCCGGACGGCGGGTCAGGGGGTCCGACGAGGGCTGCCCCGGTCGGTGAGGAGCCCCGCCGCGTCGGAGGGGACCGTCGACGCGGCTGTGTCCGCCTGCTGGAGCTGGGTCAGAAGCAGGTTCTGGCCCGCCAGGAGCTCCGTGAGGATGCGGCGGGCCGCGCGCAGGAGTTCGGCGACGTCGCCGCCGGCGAGGGCGTAACTGACCGTGGAGCCCTCGCGGATGGACACGACGATGCCCGAGCGGCGCAGCACGGCCAACTGCTGGGAGAGGCTGGAGGGCTCGATGTCGATGTCGGCCAGCAGGTCGCGGACCGGCACGGGCCCGTTCTGGAGCAGTTCCAGGACACGGATGCGCACGGGGTGGCCGAGCATGCGGAAGAAGTCCGCCTTGGCCTGGTAGAGGGGGACGTGCACGTTGCTCGCTCCCTGCCGGACGGTACGGGGTCGGTGCCGATCCTGCTGGTCGGGGACGCCGGGCGGCCACGGATTGGACTCATGTGGATGTGGCGACTTGAAGAAGTCTTCACATCACGGGCGTGCGGCGCCCCGACCGGCAGCGGGTCTAGATCTCCAACTCCGCTTCCACGCGCTTGAGTTGGTGCCGGGCCATCGCCAGGTTCGAGCGGGCCTTGTCGAGGACGAGGTAGAGGAACAGCCCGTTGCCGGAGCGGCCGGTCACCAGGCGGATGAGGTGGTACTGGTGCTCCAGCGTGATCAGGATGTCCTCGATGTCGCTCTTGAGGCCCAGTTGCTCCATGGTGCGCACCTTGGCCCGGATGACGTCGGTGTTGCCGGCCGCCGCGACCGTCGTGTCCAGGTCCTTGCCGCCGCCCAGGGTGCCCAGCGCCATCCCGCTGGTGTAGTCGACCACCGCGGCCGCCATCGCCCCTTCCGTCCCGGCCATCATCTCCTTCAGCGACACTTCCACACTCGCCACGGTGCCTCCCTGAGTTCCAGTGGATCGCGGCGGGCCCGTGGTCGGGTCCGTCCGCCGGATGGCTGGAACGTATGCGCGCGGCGGGGGCCGGATGCGGGGCTCTTCGGGACTGCCTCCCGATGACCGAACGCCGTACCGAAAGGACCGCCCGAGGGCCACAACTGGCCTTCGGGAGGCCGAAGATGACGACGGGCGGGCCCGCCGCGCTCAGTGGGTGCGGGCCGCCAGCAGTGTCACGTCGTCCTCCGACTTCGACGGGGCCAGCCGCTCGACGACGGTGGTGAGGATGTCCGGGAGGGCCTGCCCGGGGACGACGGGAACGTCGGCGAGTGCGGCGAGCCCGGCGTCGATGTCCTGGCCCCGCCGCTCCACGAGCCCGTCCGTGTAGGCCAGCAGCAGGCTGCCCGGCGGCAGCGGGCAGTGCCGGCTCTCGTAGCCGCCGGCGCCCGTGCCGAGCGGCGGACCGACCGGCAGGTCCGCGAGCTCGGGGGTGGCGCCGGGCCGGACCAGCAGCGGCGGGACATGGCCGGCGGTGGCCAGGACCGCTGCTCCGGCGGCCGGGTCCAGGAGGGCCAGCACACAGGTGGCGACGCGGTCCAGGTCGAGCGCGTGGGCGGTGCGGTCCGCCTCGGTGAGCAGCCGGTCGGGGGCAAGTCCCTGAAGGGCCAGCGCGCGCAGCAGCGAGCGGTACTCGCTCATGGCCGCGGCGGCCCGCACCCCGTGCCCCATGACGTCCCCGACCACGAGCAGCGTCCGCCCGCAGGGCAGCGCCACGGCGTCGAACCAGTCGCCGCCCACCTCGGCACCCCGCCCGGCGGGCAGATAGCGGCTGGCGATCTCCACGCCGGGCCCCGGGGTGTGCGGGGTGGCCAGGAAGGCGCGCTGCATCTCCAGCACGGTCTCGTGCTCGTGGGTGTAGCGCAGGGCGTGGCCGATGCCCGTCGCGGCCCGCGCGGTCAGCAGTTCCAGCAGCTCGAGGTCGTCCGGCGCGAACTCGGGGGAGTGCGCCCTGCGGCCGAGCATGACCGCCCCGACGGGCTCGCCGCCGACCATGAGGGGCAGGTAGGCCACGGAGTGCAGTCCCAGGGCGCGGTAGCGCTCCAGCCGCTGCCGGGTCGGGGCGAGCAGTCGTACGGTCTCGTCGTCGGGCCGGTTGAGCACCATCGGCCGGTGCCCGGTCAGTACCTGGGACATGGAGGAGCTGGCCTGGTGGAAGATCACCTCGCCGCTGCGGGTCGCGGGGGTGAGCGGTTCGGGGGTGCCGGGCGCGGCGGCCACCGCCATGCGCCGCAGCCGCACCGGGACGGGGGTGGCCGGGGCCCTGCGCGTGCCCTCGGGATCGAGGACGTCCACGGCGGCGTAGTCGGCGAACCGCGGCACCAGCAGCTCGGTCAGGGCCTGGCAGGCCTCGGCCGCGTCGAGGGTGCCGCCGACCCGGGCGGCGGTCTGTTCCAGCAGTTCCAGGCGTTCCTGGGCGCGCCGCAGCGACTCGCGCTGCCGGATGCCCTCGGTGACCTCCATGACGACGGCGGCGACCCCGAGGATGCCGCCGTCCTCCGCCTCCAGCCGGTGGAAGGCGCCGAGCCACCAGCGCGGCACGTCCACGGTGCCGTCCGGCACCCGGCCGTCGAACACGAGCGTCCGCGGCCGGCCGGTGCGCAGCACCTCACGGGCCACCTCCGCCGAGGGTCCCGAGCCGGGGACCACCTCCGGCATGGGGCGGCCGAGGTGTTCCTCGACGGGCAGCCCGTTGAACTCGGCCAGCGTGTCGTTGAGGTACAGGTAGCGCAGCTCCGCGTCCAGGACCGCGACGGCAGCCGGTGTCCCGTCCAGGAACCGGCGGGCCGTCCACAGCTCGTCCAGCACCTCCCCCGTCCCGGCAGCCCGGGCCGCCTCCGACAGTTCCCGCAGCGTCCCCGAGGAGAGGAAGGGGGCGGACCGGGCGGACGGGCGGGGGTGGGTCATGGGGTGTGATTCCTCGAAGGCCGGAGTCCGATTCGTCATACTTATGGCGTATTGGACCATATGTGCGACATCGAGGCTATGAGCTGGGTCTCACCCGCCGCCGACCAGCTTCTCGAAGAAGAACTCGTGCTTGAGGAACGAGGTCTCGTGCTCCGTTCCCGGGTACGGCGGAACGAGCTGCGCCGCCTGGAAGAGCCGCCAGCCGTCCTCCAGGGCGGCCACCCCCGTCTCATAGGGCGGCTCGTCGCTGTCCCCGGTGGTGGGACGGGTGGTGCCCGTGCCGTCGTAGCGGGCCCAGCCGACGACCCGCGAGTCGAGCGCGGAGGTGTCCAGGTACAGGACCAGGACCTGCTGGCGCACGGTGGTGGACATGGTCACGCCTGGCTCCTCTGTGCGGCGGGCCGGTTCCCGATGCGGGTGGCCCAGTACTCGATGTCGAAGGCGGGGTCGCCGGACAGGACGCGCCACAGCCTGATCCGGTTGAGGAGCTCCAGTCGGCCGGTGGCCTGCTCGTACCAGGGGAAACCGCGCCCCAGCTCCTCGCGGACGGCGGGCGCGTCGAGGTCCGCCGTGTCCCACAGCCGGACCTGCGGCACGGTCGGGTTGAAGCGGATCTTGTACATGTGGCGGACGGTGTCGCTGTCGTTGCGCCGCCCGCCGTGCCAGATCCCGTGGTGCAGCAGCACGACCGTGCCGGCCGGGCAGGTCAGCCGGGTCTGGCCGCGCAGGTTCTGGTAGCGGCCGGTGTCGGACTCGTTGGTGCGGCGCAGATGGCTGCCGGGCACGATGAGCGTGCCGCCCATCTCCGCGGTGACCTCCCGCGGGTAGTACATGAGCTGGACGTCGAACGCGTCGGGCCGCGGATCGATCAGGGCGTCGGCGTGCAAGGGCTGGGCGCTGCCCTCACGCGGTTCACGGACGTGCACGAAATGGTGGTCGACGGTCGGCTCCGGCCCCACCAGGCTCTCCAACGCCCCGGCGACCGCCGGCAGTTCGACGAGTCGCCGGGCGAAGGAACCCTCGGGGAACGCCTTCGGCACGGGGGTGCCGTACGGCACGGAGGGCAGCCCGGCGGCGAAGACCCCGAGCGCCTCCTCGTTCATCTCCCGGGGCACGATGCCGTCCAGGCGCAGGAAGCCGTGGGCCACGAACCGCGCCACCTGCACGGAGTTCAGTAGCTGTCGTGTGGTTGACATACGGCAACCGTAGGAACAACCGCCCCTGCGGTCGTGGGCTGTAATCGGCGACCACTGGTAATTTTCCACCATGACCCGTCATGTCGACCTGGCCCTCGACCTGCCGCCCCAGGTGGAGAACGCGGGCGTCGGCGTGCACGGCTCCGCGGGCCCGCACGACGTGTACCGCCTGCCCCACCTGTGGCAGCTCCATCTCTACGGCTGGTCGGGCACCCTGGAGCTCGGCGGCTCCCGGCACCCGGTCCGCCCCGGTCACGTCAGCCTCGTCCCGCCCGGGACCGAGGTGCACTTCCACTACGACGCCACGCGCTGCGAGCACCTCTACGCCCACTTCCGGTTGCCCGGCGACGGCGAGCGGCACCGGGTCCCGGTGATGCAGGACGCCGGCGCGGACGCGGCGGCGCTGACCGGGCTGCTGCGGCAGACGGTCGCGGCGAGCGCGCAGTCCCCGGCCCGGGCCTCCGCCGAACTGTGGGCCGTGCTGTGGCGCACCACCGGCCTGACCGGCGCCGGCGAGGACCGGGCCAGGCACCCCGCGCTGCGGACGGCGATCGCCCACATCGAGGAGCACCTGGCCGGTCCCCTGACCGTCCCCGGCATCGCCCGTGCCGCCGGCGTCTCGCACACCCATCTGACCCGGCTGTTCCGCGAGGACACGGGGCACACCGTCGTCGCCTACGTCCGGCGCCGCCGCATGGAACGCGCCCGGCACCTGCTCATCGCCTCGACGCTGGCCATCCCGGCGATCGCGGCGACGGTCGGCGTCCCCGACCTCCAGGCCTTCAACAAGACCTGCCGCAAGGAGCTGGGCGCCTCCCCGCGGGCGGTACGGGAGCGGCACGGCCAGGGCGGTTCAGGCCGGCGCCGGGACCGCACGCCGGGCTCCGTGACGCCGGGCCCGGCCCCTGCCGACCGCGGCGCAGCCGGCGTAGAGGACGAAGGAGATCGTCGTGACGTACGGGCTGATCGGGATGCTGCTGCCCAGGGCCAGCAGGATGCCGCCCTCGATCGACGCCATGGCGAACACCACGCTGAGCAGCGGCAGCAGGACCGGTGAGGCGGTGACGCGGGCGGCGGCCGCGGCCGGGGTGATCAGCAGGGAGAGCACCAGCAGGGCGCCCACGACCTGCACCGACAGGGCGACGGCCAGACCGAGCACCACCATGAAGCCGAAGGAGAGCCCGCGCACCGGCACCCCGCGGGCCTCGGCGACGTCGGGGTCGGCGCTGGCGAAGGCGAGCGGACGCCACATCACGGCGAGGGCGACCAGGACCACGGCGGAGGTGGCCAGCAGCCAGGTCGTCTGCGGGGTGTCCACGGCCACTATCTGCCCGGTGAGCAGGCCGAACTTGTTGGCCGCCCGTCCCTTGTAGAGGGCGAGGAAGAGCACCCCGAGACCCAGTCCGAACGGCATCAGGATGCCGATCACCGAGTTGCGGTCACGCGCGCGCGTGCCGAGCACGCCGATCGCGCCGGCCGCCATGAGCGACCCGGCGATCGAGCCCGCCACGATGTTCGTGCCCAGCAGCAGCGCCCCGGAGGCACCGGCGAACGACAGCTCGCTGATGCCGTGCACCGCGAACGGCAGGTCGCGCATCGCGACGAAGACCCCGGCGAGGCCGCCGACCAGGCCGAGGGCCGCTCCCGCGACGAGCGAGTTGCGGACCAGGACGAGGAGTTCGCCGTAGTTCTCGAAGTCGAACATCTGGTGCCAGACGCTCATGGCCGGACCTCCTCGGGCAGGTGGTGCGCGTGGTCGTCGTGGGCGCCGACCACCACGACCCGGCCGTGCACCCGGACCACGTCGACCCGGGTGCCGTACAGCAGGTACAGGGACTCGGAGGTCAGCACCTCGTCGGGGGTGCCGACGCGATGGCCGCCCGGCGCCAGGTACAGCACCCGGTCCACCAGGCCGAGCACGGGGTTGATCTCGTGGGTCACGAACACCACCGCCGTGCCGTGGGACCGGCGGCGGGCGTCCACCAACTCGGTGACCGCGCGCTGGTGGTGGAGGTCGAGGGAGAGCAGCGGCTCGTCGCACAGCAGGACGCGGGGATCGGTCGCGAGGGCCTGCCCGATCCGCACCCGTTGGCGCTCACCACCGGACAACCGCGCGAGGGGCACGTCGGCGTACGCCGAGGCGCCCACGGAGGCGAGGATCTCGTCGACACGCCTGCGCAGGGCGGCCGTTCGCAGCCGTGGCCCGAAGCGGTGGCCGTCGATGCCGAAGCGCACGAGGTCACGGGCGCGGAGCGGCGCCTGCGCGGACAGGGCCGCCTGCTGGGGGACGTATCCGATGTGCCGGGCGGCCTGTCGGGGGGAGCGGCCGAGCACCGTCAACTCCCCGGCGGACAGCGGCTGTCGGCCGAGGAGGGCCCGGACGAAACTGGTCTTGCCGGCTCCGTTCGGGCCCAGCACGGCGAGGAACTCCCCGGCCCGCACGTCGAGTTCGAGGTCGCTCCAGACCGTGCGGGGGCCGTAGGAGAGCGCGGCCCCGCGCAGGCTGATCACCGGTGGGGATGTCGTGCTCACTTGGCCAGGGCGTTCGCGAGCGCGTCGACGTTGCCGGTCATCCAGGAGAGGTAGTCCCTGCCGCTCGGCAGGGTCTCCGTCACCGGGACCACCGGGATGCCCGCCGCCCTGGCCGCCTGCTCGGACTTCTCGGTCTGCGGGCCGGAGGTCTGCTCGTTGTAGACCAGCGCCTCGACCTGCTTGCCGGTGAACAGGGCGAGCGCCTCCCGGAGCACCTTGGGGGAGACGTCGGTGCCCTCCTCGACGGCCTCGCTGAACTCGGCGGGCGTCCGGTCGACCAGGCCGCTCGCGCCGGTCATGTACAGCGGCACGGGCTCGGTGATGGCGATCGCCTCTCCGCCGTGCTCCTTCCTTATGCGCGCTTCCTTGGCCTCCAGGGGCTTCAGGTCCGCCTTGAAGGCGTCGGCGTTGCGCCGGTAGGTGGTGGCGTTCGCGGGGTCGGCCTTGCCGAGGGCGGCGGCTATATGGTCGGCGATCCTCGCGACCGAGGGGAAGTCGTACCAGACGTGTTCGTTGAGCTCGCCGCCCTCGGGAGCGGTCTTCCCGGACACCTTCACGGCGTTGACCACCTCGGCGGAGGAGTTGCCGGCGCTCTTGAGCATCCGGTCCACGAAGTCGTCGTAGCCGCCGCCGTTCTCGACGACGACCTTCGCCTTCGACAGCGCCAACTGGTTCTGTGTGCTGGCCTCGTAGGAGTGCGGGTCCTGGTCGGGGTCGCTGATGACCGAGGTGACGGACACCTTGTCGCCGCCTATGCGCGCGACGATGTCGCCGTAGACGTTGGTGGAGGCGACGACGGAGACCGTGGACGAGGCGGCCGGGGCCGCGGAGGCGTTTTTGTCGCTCCCGGATCCCGAGGAGCTGCCGCAGCCTGCCAGCAGGGCGAGACAGGCGCCGACGAGCAGCGCCGGACGGCGGGACGGGGACGGGGACATGGATCCTCCAAGCGCGGTTCTGATGACCCCGTCACGCTAGATGGAAATGATTGTCGTAAACAGGCTTGGCTGCGGCTATATGAAAACCGTTGCCAATAATTGACCCGTCCCTGGTCCGGCGCCCCCGCGCTAGGCCCGGGATGCCGTGCGGGCCCGGTGACGGCGCACCGCGTCGCGGTTGGCGCACCGCTGGGAGCAGTACCGGCGGCGGCCGGTGCGCGTGGTGTCGGCGAAGATCGTGGCGCACTCCGTCACCTCGCAGCGCCGCAGCCGGTGCATACCGCGTCCCGCCAGGTGCAGGGCGGTGCCCACGGAGATCAGGGAGTACAACACGTCGCCGAGCGACTGACCCTCGTCGCGGTAGTGCAGGTGCCAGCCGGTTCCCACGTGGTTGGTCATCCGCGGATACGCGGCGGCCGCCGCCAGCATGCGGTTGAGCAGCGCGGCGCGCTCCTCCTCGCCGGGGGCGTCGACGATCTTCTCCCACGCGTCCAGCACCTCGCCCGTGCGGGCCAGGTCCCGCGCGGTGACCGGGCCGTCCAGCACGACGCCCGCGGCGTGGCAGCGGTCCGCGAGTTCCGTGACGTCGGACGGACGCCGGTTGGCCAGATCCGCGGCCAGGTTCACGGGGTCCGCGCCGTAAGGGTTGAGATGCACAAGGACATTACATCAACCTGGTCGGCATGGGACAAGGCAGCTCAAGCGCAGGGTCCGTACGGCGGGCGGTGGGGTACGACCTCGTGGAGCTGGTGCGTCTGCAGGCTCTGCGGTCCGGGGACCTCGACGGCGACGGACTGGACTCGCTTGCGGCGACGCTGTGGGAACAGCTCGCCGCGGAGGACGTGCGCGTCCTGGTCGTGGACGCCGCGGACGAGGGCCTCGCCGCGTGCGGCATCGGCGCCATCGACCGACGCCCGCCCCGGCCGGGCGCGGGCGGGGGCCGGACCGGGCACGTCGTCGGGGTGGTCACCGATCCGGACCACCGGCGGCCCGACCACAGCGGCACGCTCGTCAGGAGCCTGCTCGCCTGGTTCCGCGATCACGGCGTCTCCCGGGTGGAACTGCGCGCGCCCCTCGGGAGCGCGCCCCCGCGCCGGGCCGTCAGTCCTTCCCGGTGAGCAGCCGTCTGGGGTTGGCGATCCGGAAGGCGTAGGCGGCCGCTCCGCCGAGCCCGTGGCCGGGGTGCTGCGGCGGCTCCGCGTACGGCCGGTCGGAACCCTGGACCACGGCGTCCACGCCCAGCGCCCGCACCACGGACTCGACCGCGCGCGGCCCGTACGAGGACGTCTCGACGAAGACCGACGGGTCCGGCCGCAGCCCGCCGCCCCCGCGCGCGGCGAACCGCTCCCCGTGCAGCGGGGCGAGCCCGGCCAGCAGCGCGAAGCAGACCCGCAGCCGTGGGTGACGCGGCCGGGCGAAGGCGTGGAACGCGAACCAGGCGGCGTGCATCTGCTGGACGTAGGGGACCATCGCGGGCCACCAGCCGGGCCCCTCGCAGCCACCGGCCGCGGGTCCCGGATGGACGAACAGCGGCAGGTCGCGTTCCTCCAGCAGGTCGAGCAGCGGGGCGCAGCGGGCGTAACCGGCCGCGTCCACGAGGGCGTCGGCGGGCAACTGGAGGCCGACGAACCCCTGGTCGAGCCGGGCGGCCGTGGCCTTCGCGTCGATGTCCCGCACACAGGCGGCGGCCCACGCCCCGAAGGGCCGGGGCAGGGCGGCCGCACCCTCGTGGTAGGCGTCGAGCAGCGGCCGCGCCTCGGCCGCGGGCAGCCACTCCACGCCGATCGGCGCCGACAGGGAGACGAGCGCGAGACCGAGCCCGTCGGTCCCGGCGAGCTCCGCGCGCCGCGCCACGTCGTGGTCGGCGGGCGGGAGGTCGTAGGGCGGCTCACCGTCCAGATGCAGGGTCCAGCCGTCGAGGTACGGCGGCTCGCGCCGTGCCCTCAAGGCCGTCACCAGCGCCGGGCTCCACAGATGCTGGTGCACGTCGACATTGGTCATGCCGCTCCTCCCACCCAGGCCCGCGCGATGCTCCGGACTCCGCCTGCCCCCATGATCTCGCGGCCCCCCACCTCCCCGTCCACCCCACCGGCGCCCCGCGGCCGGCCGTCATCCGCCGGACGCCGAGCCGATCTCCACCACGCGGGCCCAGGAGGGCGGTGTGTCCGGCACGTACTCGGGGTCGTTCTCGCGTCGCGCCTGACTCCTGGCCGGCCGCGGGAACAGGCCGACGACCGTACGGCACGAGGGCCGGGCGCTCGGCCAGGGCGTCTGCCCGTCCGTCAGGGCCACGACCACGTCCGGGCGGGGGCGCGAGCGCAGCGCCTTCGCGAAGCCCGTGCGCAGGTCGGTGCCCCCGCCGCCGACCAGCGGGATGCCCTCGGCCCGGCACAGCGGGCGCACGGCGCCGGCCGCCGCGTCGCACGAGAGCACCCCGACCAGGTCGCGGCGGCCGCCCACGGCCCGGGAGATCGCGGTCACCTCCAGCAGGGCGCTGCCCAGTTCGTCGTCGCTGACCGAGCCGGAGGTGTCGATGATCACGCAGACCCGCGGCGGCCGGCGCCGCAGGCTCGGCAGCACCGCTCCGGGCACCCCCGCCGAGCGCCGCGACGGCCGGCCGTAGCTGTAGTCGTCGCCCGCGCCGGACCCGCTGACCGCCGAACGCAGGGCCGCGCCCAGCAGGTCCCGCCACGGCTGCGGCGGATGGAACGCCTCCTCAGCCCAGCGCCGCCAGCCCCGCGGGAGGCTTCCCGGGCGCGCCTTGATGCCCTGCGCCACCCGGAAGCGGACCGCGTCCCGCTCCTGCTCGCTCAGCCCGTCCGCCCCCTCGGGCCCCAGGTCCCACGGGCGCTCCAGACCGTCGGCCCCGCTGCCGCAGTCCAGCCAGGACAGATCGAGGGTGAGCGCGCCGAGGCTGATCCCGCTCAGGTACTCCTCCATGAGCTGCCCCTCGGGCAGCCGCAACCGCCAGGGCCGCACGGCGCCTTTGGGCGGGAGCAGTCCGTCGCCGTACACGTCGTCGTTGATCTCGCAGTCCGCGGCGATGTTCATCCGCAGCCGGTCGCCGACCCCGGTCAGCCCGCGCTCCCGGGCGACCCGGTCGCCGCGCCCGTGGTGGTCGCGCAGCAGGTGGGACACCTCGTGCACCCACACCCCGGCCAGCTCCTCCACCGGCATCCGGTCCACGAAGGCCGGGGAGACATAGCAGCGCCAGTGTCGGTCGACGGCCATCGTCGGCACCCGCTCCGACGCGACGGTGTGCAGGGCGAACAGTGCAGTGGCGAGGTACGGGCGGGCCCGGGCCGCGTGGAGCCGGGCGGCGAAGAGCTTGTCGCGGTCCAGGCGGCCCACCTCCTCGGGGACGGTCGCGCTCACCGGCGGGCCTTGGAGGCGACCGCCGCCCGGTCAGCCCGTCGTGACAGCGCCACCGTGCCGGCCAGCCTCTCGATGGTGTCCGGTACGTCCCAGTCCTGCTGTCGCAGCGAGGCGAGCGTGGTCGCGGGCACGACCACCAGGTCCGGCGCCCCGGTCTCCAGCGCCCGGGCCAGCACCGCCCACGCCGAGTCCCAGCGGGCCCGGTCCGGACGGGCGCGTACGGCCGCCACCACACCGTCGAGCACGGCCTGCCGCAGGTCTCCGCGCTCGGGCAGGACGGCCCCCTCGGGATCGGCGAGCACGTCCTCCGGGTCGGGCAGGTCGAGGCGGTCCAGGCTCGCCAGCAGCTCGAGCCCCGGGCCGTCGCCCACCGTGCCCCGGACCAGCAGGGAGAGCACGTCCCGTGCGGAACCGGTCGCGGTCGCGAACGCCACCAGGGACAGGGTCATGTCCCAGCTCCGCGGCGACGGCCAGGGGCCGCCGCGCCGGGTCTCGTCGCCGGGCAGCCGGTGCACGAGGGTGGGCCGTGCGGCGAGCAGCCCGCACACCGCGCGGCGGGCGAACGCCACGGCCTCCGGCAACCTGCCCGGATCGAGCCGCGGCAAGGTGGCCCGCGGCCAGGTCCCGCCGAGCCCCCGTACGACGACCTCGTGGTCGTGGGTCCACTGGAGATGGACGAACCGGTTGGCCAGCGGCGGGCTCAGTTCCCAGCCGTCGGCCGCCGAGGAGCGGGGGTTGGCGGCGGCCACGATCCGTACCCCGGGCGGGAGTTGCAGCGTGCCGATCCGTCGCTCCAGGACGAGCCTGAGCAGCGCGGCCTGGACGGCGGGCGGCGCGGTGGACAACTCGTCCAGGAACAGCAGTCCCCGTCCGGCCCGCACCAACCGCACGGCCCAGTCCGGCGGGGCCATCGGCACGCCCTGGGTCGCGGGGTCGTCCCCGACCACGGGCAGCCCCGAGAAGTCGGACGGCTCGTGCACGCTGGCGATCACCGTGGTCAGCGGCAGGTCCAGGGCCGCGGCGAGTTGGGTGAGGGCGGCCGTCTTGCCGATGCCGGGCTCACCCCACAGCAGAACCGGCAGATCGGCGGCGACGGCCAGGGTGAGGGCCTCCAGTTGGGAGTCGGGGCGCGGTTCGGTGGTGGAGTCGCGCAGGAGGGTCAACAGGTCGGCGGCGATGTCGAGTTGAGAGACGGGAACAGGGACGGTCAAGGTCATGTGAGATCACCTGTGGGCCAGGAGCGGGCCGGGAAGGGGGACGGGGTCCCCGGGGGTGGGGTCGGTGGGTGTGCCGTGGAGGGGTGCGTCGGGTTCGGGGGTGGCGGTGGTGGAGTCGGTGGGTGTGCCCTGGCGGCACACGCGGTTTCGGGGGTGGCGGTGGTGGAGTCAGTCGGGTGTGCCGTGGAGGGATGCGTGGTTGCGGGGGTCGTCGTGTCGGAGTCAGCGCGCAAGTCGTGGAGGACGCGCCGGGTTCAGTGGTCGCGGTGGTGGAGTCAGCGGGTGTGCCGTGGATGGGCGCGCGGGTTTCGGGAGGTGGTGGAGTCAGCGCGCGAGTCGTGGAGGGCGTGGTCGCGGTGGTGCAGTCAGTGGGTGTGCCCTGGCGGCACACGCGGTTTCGGGAGTCGCGTGGTGGGGTCTGTAGGCGTGCCCTGGATGGGCGGGTGGTTTGCGGGAGCGGGCCGTGGCGCAGTCAACGCGCGTGTCGTGGGTGGGTGCGGCGGTTCCGGGAGTCGCGGTCTGACGGGCGTGGGCGGAACCGGGTGGGACCAGGTCCCGTCAGGCCCGCCCTGAACAGGCCGTAGGTGACGCGTCGCAGCGCGGCCGCCTCCAGTTCGTCCCGGAGGGGGCCGGTGCGCAGCAGCGCCTCGGGGCCGAGCAGTGCCTCCACGACGGCCAGCGCGCCGGCGGTGTCGCCGTGCAGGAGTCGTTCGCGGACGCCGTCCAGGCAGTGCGGACGGCGGTGTGCCTCGTCGATCGCCTGGAGGCAGGGGAGCGGGGTGCCGGTGAGCGCGACCAGCAGTTCCTCCCGCCGGATCTCGTCGGGGTCGTGGTCCAGCGGGGCCAGCACCCCGTCGACCAGGCCGATCCGGTGGCGGGCTCCCCGGCACTCCACGAGCCGTGCGTGTCCGGGCCCGGCGGGGGTGCGGGGCGGCCCGGTGGCCGTGCAATCCGGTGCCAACGCGGCGGCGACCAGGGGATGCAGCCGGTCGACCTCGATCGCACCGGCGCGCAGCAGTCGGAGGTCGGGCGGCACCCAGGTCGCCGCGTCGGGCAGGACGGGAAGCGCGGAGACGCTGCCGGCCGACGGTGTCGGTACGGGACGTAGCAGGTCTTGGTCCGCGGAGAGTTCCAGCACCAGTCGGTGCCGTCCGCCCCACCGCACCGACAGGCGGCCGCCGGCCTGCCCTTCGGCTGCGAGCAGGGCCCGGGCCTCGGCCGGCCAACGGTCGACGGCACAGGCGTGCGGCACCGCCAACTCCGGTCCACCGAAGGAAGCTTGCCGAGATGCGTGCCGGGACGAGGACTCCCCGGCCCCAGACCGCTCCCGCGCCTCCCCGGCCCCCGGCCGCCCCCACAACTCCCCGGCATCCGTCCCGGCCCGCAACTCCCCGGCCTCCGACCGTTCCCTCAACTCCCCGGCCCGCGACCAAGCCCACAACTCGTCGGCCTCCAGCCGCTCCCGCAACTCCTCGGCGCCCGGCCCGGCCCGCAACTCGCCGGCCCCAGACCGCTCCCGCAACTCCCCGGCCCGCGACCGAGCCCGCAACTCGCCGGCCTCCGACCGCCCCCACAAGTCCCCACCCCCCGACCGCCCCCACAACTCCCCGGCCCGGGACGCGTCCCAGAGGTGTCGGTGCAGGTCCAGTCGGAAGCGTCGGTTCGGGCGTGGATGCGGATGTCCCACGGCGTCCGCAGCGGACCGGGACCACAGCGCGAGGCTGACGCGCTGGCCGGCGTCCGCCCAGGCGGGTGCGGTCCGGGCCACGAGGTGCACGGGGCCCTCGACGGTGTCGTACCGCGCCAGCGTCACGGTCATCCCGGGCCGCAGCAGCCCGTCCGGGGCGACCCTGGGCAGATGCCAGCGCAGCAGGTCGGGTGCGAGGGTGCGCAGATCGGACCGGACCCGCGACGCCAGGTCCCGGCCGTGATCGCGCGCCACGGCACGGAGGTCGAGATCGACGTCGAAACCGGCGGCGGCACACGCCCCCGCCCAGTCCCCGGCGAGGCGACGGGCGGTCGCGGTCTCGATCATGGAGGCCGGCACGGCGAACTCGCGCACGCGCGGCCAGAAGGAGGTACGGATGTCCTCGTCCGCGTTCGCAGGGAGCATCAGCGCTCACCTTGCGCGGACGGGACCCCCAATCGTTCAGGAGTGTGAGTCGTCATCGTGGAGCAGCGTAAGCCCCTCCCCGCGCATCCGTCACGTGGTTTGTGCCGGGTTAGCCTGGGGCGTGATCGGATTCCCGCTCGGCGCCGCCACCACGACGGCCCAACTCGCCAGTGATCCGCACCCGCGCCTGGCCGAACTGCGCGCGGGCGAACCGGTGTCCTGGCTGCCCGCGCTCAACGGCTGGCTGGTGACCCGCCGCGATCTCGCGCTGGACGTGATGCGGGACGCCGAGACCTTCACCGTCGACGACCCCCGCTTCTCCACCGCCCAGGTCGTCGGCCCGAGCATGCTCTCCCTGGACGGCGACGAACACACCCGCCACCGGGAGCCGTTCACGCAGCCCTTCCGTCCCCGTGAAGTGCACGACGGGTTCGCCGCGTTCGTCGAGCGGGAGACCGACCGGCTCGTCACCGCGCTCGAACCGGAGGGCGCTGCCGACCTGCGCCGCGCCTTCGCCGCCCCGCTCGCCGTCGCCGTCGTCACCGAGGCGCTCGGGTTGGTGGGCGCCGGCACCGACACGGTGCTCTCCTGGTACGACGCCATCGTGCGGTCGGTCTCGGACCTCACGGAGGGCCGTGCGGCGGGGTCCGAGGGCCCGCAGGCGTACGCACGGCTGCGGCGGGCGGTCGAGGCCACGGTCGCCGAGGGGGCCTCCTCCTCGCTCCTGACCCGCGCCGCCGACCGGCTGGCGCTGCCGGAAGTGGCCTCCAACGCCGCGGTGCTGATGTTCGGCGGCATAGAGACCACCGAGGCGATGATCACCAACGCGCTGCTGCACCTCCTGCGTCACCCCGACCAACTCGCCCTCGTGAAAGCCGACTTCGCCCTGCTCGACGGGGCGGTCGAGGAGTCGCTGCGCCTCGAACCCGGCGCGGCCGTCGTCGACCGCTACGCCACCCGTGACATCACGCTCGGCGCGGCCACGATCCGCCGGGGCGACCTCGTCACGGTGTCCCTGACGGGCGCCAACCGTGATCCCGCCGTCTTCCCCGACCCCGACCGCTTCGACGTCCGCCGTGCGAACGCCCGCCTCCACCTGGCCTTCGCGCACGGCCCCCACTACTGCCTCGCCGCGCACCTGGCCCGCCTGGAGACCCGTATCGCCCTGCGGCACCTGCTCGACCGGCTCCCCGCCCTCCGACTCGACCCGGACCACCCGGCCGCCCCGTACGGCCTGGTCTTCCGCAAGCCGCCCACGCTGCACGTGCTCTGGGGCTGAGGCGCACCGGCGGTGCCTCAGCCGGCCCGGGTCACCTCCAGGGACAGGTCGTTGTCGACCGTGTAATAGGGCCGCACCACGACTTGCCCGGCCGTGGCGCCGGGGTAGACGAAGACGTGCTTGCGGTCCGCCACGTCGTCCAGGAGACGTGCGAGCCGGATCATCGGGGCGCCGGTGGCGGGACGGACGAACAGGTCCCAGACGCCGAGGTCCAGGGTGGCGTCGTCGACCGTGAAGGAGAAGCTCCGGCCGTCCTCCCCGACCAGCGGCTCAAGGGTGCGTACGACTCCTTCGCCCCGCCGCAGCCGCAGCAGCACCTCGGCGCCGGCCGACAGCGCGGCACCGTGCAGTCGGACTGCGAACCGCAGCGTCCCGCCCGTGACGTCCACGCGTCCGGCCTCCGCGTGGGCCGGCCGCAGCCAGGTCCGCAGGGCGAGGTAGCCGTCCTTGGTGACATAGGGGACCCTGACCGCCAGCGGCCCTCGCGGCTCCCGCAGGTGCCCCTCGACCAGGGCCCGCAGATCGGGGGGGCCCGGCCGCAGCCGCGTGCGTTCGGAGCCGTCCAGCAGATAGACGTCCCAGCGTCCCTCCGCGAGCACGGGGTCCGGGCCCAGGACGGCCCGGCCCCGCCCCTCGTCCGCGGCGTCCAGGTCGAGGACGTGCAGGGTGTCCTCGGGCCGGCCCTTCTTCGGACGCAGCCGCAGCAGCAGTTGGTGCCCGGGGGAGGCCGGCAGCTCGAAGGTGATCCGGCCCTCCGCGTCGATCGCGCAACCGGTGCGTGGAGTGGTCATGACCGTCCCTTCCGTACGAGGCGCAGCGCGCCGCTCGCCGCGATCAGCGCGGTGTCCCGGGCGGCGGAGCCCCGGGCGGTCAGCGTCCCGCCCTGACGCTCCCGCACGACCGGCCGGCCCGCCCGCCGCGCCGAGACGGCCTCCTCGATGAGCCGCTCGGCCTGCGCGACGACCGGACCGGGAGCGAACCGGCGCGCGTTGTCCAGGGCCGCACGGCTCATCCGGCGGCGCAGTTCGTCGTTGCCGACCAGCTCAAGGAGGGCCGCCGCCATCGCGTCCCGGTCCCCGACCGGCACCAGCCTGCCGTCGGCCCGGTCCGCGATGATCTCGGCGGGCCCGTGGGGGCAGTCGGTGCTCACGACGGGCAGTCCGCAGCGCATCGCCTCGACGATGGTCATGCCGAAGGGTTCGAAGTCGGAGGCGGCCACCCCGATCGAGCCCTTGACCCACTCCGCCTCCATCGGGGCCGCGGGCCCCATCAGGAAGACGTTGTTCCACAGCCCGAGGTCGGTGATGAGCCGCCGCAGCCGGTCGTGCTCCTCACCCTTGCCGTAGATGCGCAGTTGCCAGTCCGGATGCTCGGCGGCGACCGCGGCGAAGGCCTCGACGAGAAGGTCGTACCGCTTCACCGGGACCAGCCGGCCGGCCGCGACGACCACCTTCGCGGAGGCGTCCGCGGCCGGCAGCACCGGATCCGGCACGCTGTTGGGCAGTGTCTCCACGCGCACGCCGGGCAGCCGCATCCGGCGCCGGTACGCGGTCGCGTCCGCCTCGGTGACCGTGGTGAGCACGTCGAGGCCGCGGTAGGCCCGGCGCAGCGCGGTGCGCAACCGGGGCGAGTGGTTGTCCAGGGTGAGGTGTTCCTGCCCGATCCGGGCCACGTGCGGCGGCGCCTGGTCCGCGAGGTGCACGTTCAGCCCGGGCCGGGTGCCGATCACCGCGTCCGCGTCGATGGTGGCGAGGGCCTCCGATATCCGCTGGTCCGTCAGTTCGCTGTACTGCCCGTACCGGTACTCGGAGCGTGGGAACACCCGCGCCGGTCTCAGGTGTAAGGGGTGCTCCTTCTCCTGTCTGAGATCGACCAGCGGCCGCAGCGACACCCGGGGATCCAGCACGAAGTTGGGCAGCTCCCGGTGCCGGAGCACGGAGACGATCTCCACCTCGTGCCGTGCGGCCAGGGCCTGGGCCAGGTTGAACGTGGTGGTGATGGTCCCTCCGATCCCGTAGGCGTTGTGGAGCAGGAAAGAGATCTTCATGCCGGGCTAGACCACCCGGCATTGCCTTCGGTTGACCTTCGTTACCCATTCGTGGTGTCCTCGCCACCCCGGCGTCACGCCGTGTACTGGTATGCGGGATAAGTGAGGTAGCCGTTGTCCCCGCCCTGGAAGTAGGTGGCCTCGTCGGCCGGGGCGATCGGCAGACCGGTGCGCAGCCGCTCGACCAGGTCGGGGTTGGCGATGAAGGCGCGGCCGAAGCTGATGAGGTCGGCGCCGAGGCCGAGCCAGTGGTCGGCCTCCGAGCGGCCGGCCTGCTTGGCGCCCATCGGCTGCACCGGGTTCATGACGAGCGCGCCCGGCCAGGCCCGGCGCAGGGCGAGAAGGGTCTCCTCCGGGGCGGTGGCCTCCAGATGGACGTAGGCCAGTCCGAGCCCGGACAACTCGGTCAGGAGCGCGGTGTACAGCTCGGGGACGTCCGCCTCCTCGACCCCCCAGAACGTCCCGCCCGGGGAGAGCCGGATACCGGTCCGCTCCGCGCCCACCGCGTCCACGGTCGCGGCGGCCGCCTCGATGGCGAACCGGATCCGGCCGGCCACCGAGCCGCCGTAGCGGTCCGTGCGCAGATTGGCGTTGGAGGAGAGGAACTGCGAGATCAGGTAGCCGTTGGCGCCGTGCAGTTCCACCCCGTCGAAGCCCGCGTCGACCGCGCGGCGCGCGGCCTCGGCGTACGAGGCGGCGTGCTCGGGGACCTCTGCCGTCTCCAGTGCCCGGGGCACCGGCGCGGGCTGCGGTCCCGTGGGTGTGAACACCTCGCCGGTGGCCGGGACGGCCGAGGGGCCGACGGGCCGCAGACCGGTGGTGTCCGGGTGCGAGACCCGGCCGCCGTGCATGATCTGCGCGAAGATCCGGCCCCCGTTGATGTGCACGGCCTCGGTCACCGGGCGCCAGGAGGCCACCTGCTCGTCGGTGTACAGCCCCGGCGTGCCCGGGTTGGACTGTCCCACGAGGCTCGGCTGCACCCCCTCGGTGACGATCAGGCCGGCCGTGGCCCGCTGGGCGTAGTAGCGCGCCATCGACGGCGTCGCCAGACCGCCCTCGGCGGCCCGCACCCGGGTCATCGGGGCCATGACCACCCGGTTGGGCAGCCGCAGTCCGCCGAGCCGGAAACCGGTGAAAAGCGTCGTCACGTCATGTCTCCTTCGTGATCCGTCGTACCCGTGTCCCGGGCACGCGGTTACGCTAAAACCTGACGTCGACGTGAGGGTCAAGCCCGCCAGGGAGGAACTTGTGCGCATCGGGGAGTTGTCGGCACGGGCCGGGGTCAGCGTCCGGGCCCTGCGCTACTACGAGGAGCAGGGCCTGCTCACCAGCGCGCGCAGCGCGAGCGGGCAGCGGCACTACACGGAGAGCGCGGTCGAGCGCGTGGTCTTCCTCCAGCGGATGTACGCGGCCGGACTGTCCAGCCGTACGATCGCCGAACTCCTGCCGTGCGTGGAGTCGCCCAGCGAGGAGACGTCCGACGCGGCGCTGGTGCGGATGGCCGAGGAGCGCGACCGGCTCTCCGAGCACATCACGGACCTGATCCGCACCCGGGACGCCCTCGACGCCCTGATGGCCACCAACCGGGCCCACCGCGAGAGCCTGAGCCCGGCGTGACACGCTGAGATCACCGCAACCGGCCGGACCGAGGAGCTCTCCCGTGACGTACGACATCGCCGCCCTCCGCTCCCACTTCCCGGCCCTGTCGGCCGGTACCGCCCACTTCGACGGCCCCGGCGGCACCCAGACCCCCGAGCCGGTCGTCCGGGCCATCGCCGACGCCCTGGCGCAGCCCCTGTCGAACCGGGGACGCATCACCCTGGGGGAGCGCAACGCCGAGCGGATCGTCACCGGGGCCCGCCGGGCCATGGCCGACCTGCTCGGGGCGGACCCGGCGGGCATCGTCTTCGGCCGCAGTGCCACCCAGCTCACCTACGACTTCTCGCGCACCCTCGCCAGGACGTGGGCGCCCGGCGACGAGGTGGTCGTCACCCGCCTCGACCACGACGCCAACATCCGCCCCTGGGTCCAGTCGGGCGCCACCGTGCGCTGGGCCGAGTTCGACCCTGAGACAGGGGAGTTGACGGTCGACGCGGTCCGGGCCGTGCTGTCCGAACGCACCCGGCTCGTCGCCGTCACGGCCGCCTCCAACCTGATCGGCACCCGCCCCGACATCCCCGCGATCGCCGCCGCGGCCCACGAGGTCGGCGCACTCGTGTACGTCGACGGCGTCCACCACGCCGCCCACTCCCTCGTCGACACGCAGGAGCTCGGCGCGGACTTCTTCGTGTGCTCCCCCTACAAGTTCCTCGGCCCGCACCACGGAGTCCTCGCCGCCCGCCCGGAGTTGCTGGAGACCCTGCGCCCGGACAAGCTGCTGCCCTCCTCCGACGCCGTCCCCGAGCGCTTCGAACTGGGCACGCTGCCCTACGAGTTCCTCGCCGGCACAGCGGCGGCCGTCGACTTCCTCGCCGACCGGCTCGACCCGGACGCCACCGGCGGGCGACGCGAGCGGCTGGCCGCCGGGTTCGCCGCCCTCGAAGCCCACGAACACGTCCTGCGCACCCGCATCGACGACGGGCTGGCCGCACTCGACGGCATCACCGTCCACTCCCGGGCAGCCGACCGCACCCCGACCGTCCTGCTCACCTTCGACGACCACAGCACGGCCGACGCGTACGGCTTCCTCGCCGAACGCGGAGTCCAGGCCCCGGCCGGCTCCTTCTACGCCATCGAGGCCTCCCGCCGGCTCGGCCTCGGCGACACCGGCGGCCTGCGCGTCGGCCTCGCCCCCTACAACGACCTCGACGACGTCGACCGCCTTCTGGCGGGCCTGACAGACTTCCTCAAGAGGTGAGTTTCCCGCGGAGGTGGACCTCGCGAAGGGGTGCACCTCCCGCAAGGCGAAGGGAGAGCCGCTCATGACCACGTTCCCCACCGCACGAGACGTACGGACCACCCCGGAAGGGCTGCTGTGGGAGCCCAGCGAACGCTGGGTGCGCGGCCGCAAGGGGGACGTCACGGTCGTCGACAGCCGGCGCCCCGTCCTCGTCTGGGAGCCGGACGTCCCCGTCCCGCTGTACGCCTTCCCGCGCGCCGACGTCCGCGAGGACCTGCTGCGCCCCGCGAAGAACCCGGCGACCGGCACCCACACCGGGTCGCGGGCCTTCTACGACCTGGAGGCGGACGGCGAACTCGTCGAGAACGCCGCCTGGACCTTCCAGGCCGCCGATCTCGCCGACCACATCGCCTTCGCGTGGTTCCGCCGCTGGGGGACCGGCCTCGACCACTGGTACGAGGAGGAGGAAGAGATCTTCGTCCACCCCCGTGACCCGCACAAACGCGTCGACGCCATGCCCAGCAGCCGTCATGTCCGGGTGGAGGTCGACGGGACGGTCGTCGCCGACACCCGCCGTCCCGTCCTGCTCTTCGAGACCGGCCTGCCCACGCGGTACTACATCCCGCGCGAGGACGTCCGCCTCGACCTCCTCGACGCCACCGACCACCGCACCGGCTGCCCCTACAAGGGCACCGCCGCGTACTGGTCGACGGGCGGCCACGCGAACATCGTCTGGAGCTACCCCGACCCGCTCCCCGCCGTGGGCGCCGTCAGAGGGCTGCTCGCGTTCTTCAACGAGGCCGTCGACCTCACCGTGGACGGGGAGCGCCTGGAGCGGCCGGTCACCCCCTTCACCGGAACCGTGCGGTGACCAGGCCCGCCCGCCCCGGGACGATCCGCTCGGATCGCCCCCAAACCGCCCGCGACACGTGACCTGACTCTCATGGCCACCGGCCCCCTTTGCCGAGAACATGGGGGCGTCACCGGCAGGCCGAAGGGAACGGGAATGCTCCGCAAGGTACTGGTCGCCAACCGCGGTGAGATCGCGATCCGGGCGTTTCGCGCGGGTTACGAGGTGGGCGCGAGGACGGTCGCCGTCTTCCCCCACGAGGACCGCAACTCACTGCACCGACTCAAAGCCGACGAGGCCTACGAGATCGGCGAACCGGGCCATCCCGTGCGGGCCTACCTCTCCTTCGACGAGATCATCCGCGCCGCCCGCCAGGCCGGTGCCGACGCCGTCTACCCCGGCTACGGCTTCCTCTCCGAGAACCCGGAGCTGGCCCGGGCCTGCGAGGAGGCGGGCATCACCTTCGTCGGCCCCAGCGCCGACATCCTCGAACTGACCGGCAACAAGGCCCGCGCGGTCGCCGCCGCCCGGGCCGCCGGGGTGCCGGTCCTGGGCTCCTCGGCGCCTTCGGACGACGTGGACGAGCTGGTCCGGGCCGCGGACGACATCGGCTTCCCCGTCTTCGTGAAGGCCGTCGCCGGTGGCGGCGGACGCGGTATGCGCCGGGTCGAGGACCCCGCCCAGCTCCGCGAGTCCATCGAGGCGGCCGCCCGCGAGGCCGCGAGCGCCTTCGGCGACTCGACCGTCTTCCTGGAGAGGGCCGTCGTCGAGCCCCGCCACATCGAGGTGCAGATCCTCGCCGACGGCGAGGGCAACGTCATCCACCTCTACGAACGCGACTGCTCGGTGCAGCGCCGCCACCAGAAGGTCATCGAGCTCGCCCCCGCGCCCAACCTCGACCCCGACCTGCGCGACCGGATCTGCGCCGACGCCGTGCGCTTCGCCCGCGAGATCGGCTACCGCAACGCGGGCACCGTGGAGTTCCTCCTCGACCGGGAGGGCAACCACGTCTTCATCGAGATGAACCCGCGCATCCAGGTCGAGCACACGGTCACCGAGGAGGTCACCGACGTCGACCTCGTCCAGGCCCAGCTCCGCATCGCCGCCGGCGCCACCCTCGCCGACCTCGGCCTCTCCCAGGAGGCGATCCGGCTGCACGGCGCCGCCCTCCAGTGCCGTATCACCACCGAGGACCCCGCCAACGGCTTCCGTCCGGACACCGGCCGCATCAGCGCCTACCGCTCACCCGGCGGCTCCGGCATCCGCCTCGACGGCGGCACCACCCACGCCGGTACGGAGATCAGCGCCCACTTCGACTCGATGCTGGTCAAACTCTCCTGCCGGGGACGGGACTTCACCACCGCGGTCAACCGGGCCCGGCGCGCCGTCGCCGAGTTCCGCATCCGCGGTGTGGCCACCAACATCCCGTTCCTCCAGGCGGTGCTGGACGACCCGGACTTCCAGGCGGGCCACGTCACCACGTCGTTCATCGAGCAGCGCCCGCACCTGCTGACGGCCCGTCACTCGGCCGACCGCGGAACCAAGTTGCTCACCTACCTGGCCGACGTGACGGTGAACAAGCCGCACGGCGAGCGGCCGGAGCTGATCGACCCGGTCTCCAAGCTGCCCAGGACCCCGGACATCGAGCCGCCCGCGGGCTCCAGGCAGAAGCTCACCGAGCTGGGTCCCGAGGGCTTCGCCCGGTGGCTGCGCGAGTCGCCGACCATCGGCGTCACCGACACCACCTTCCGCGACGCCCACCAGTCGCTGCTCGCCACCCGCGTCCGCACCAAGGACATGCTCGCCGTCGCCCCGGCCGTCGCCCGCACCCTGCCCGAACTGCTCTCCCTGGAGTGCTGGGGCGGCGCCACCTACGACGTGGCCCTGCGCTTCCTCGCCGAGGACCCCTGGGAGCGGCTCGCCGCCCTGCGCGAGGCCGTGCCCAACATCTGCCTCCAGATGCTGCTGCGCGGCCGCAACACCGTCGGCTACACCCCGTACCCGACCGAGGTGACCGACGCCTTCGTGCAGGAGGCCGCCGAGACCGGCATCGACATCTTCCGCATCTTCGACGCCCTCAACGACGTCAGCCAGATGCGCCCCGCCATCGAGGCCGTACGCGCCACCGGCACCTCGATCGCCGAAGTCGCCCTCTGCTACACCTCGGACCTGTCCGACCCGGACGAGCGCCTCTACACCCTCGACTACTACCTGCGCCTCGCCGAGCAGATCGTCGACGCGGGCGCGCACGTCCTGGCCGTCAAGGACATGGCGGGCCTGCTGCGCGCCCCGGCCGCGGCCAAGCTCGTCTCGGCGCTGCGCCGCGAGTTCGACCTGCCGGTGCACATCCACACCCACGACACCGCGGGCGGCCAGCTCGCCACCTACCTGGCCGCGATCCAGGCGGGCGCCGACGCCGTCGACGGGGCCGTGGCCTCCATGGCCGGCACGACCTCCCAGCCCTCCCTCTCCGCGATCGTCGCCGCCACCGACCACTCCGACCGGCCGACCGGCCTCGACCTGCGGGCGGTCGGCGACCTGGAGCCCTACTGGGAGAGCGTCCGCCGCGTGTACGCCCCCTTCGAGGCGGGCCTCGCCTCCCCGACCGGGCGCGTCTACGACCACGAGATCCCCGGCGGCCAGCTCTCCAACCTGCGCACCCAGGCCGTCGCCCTCGGCCTCGGCGACCGCTTCGAGGACATCGAGGCGATGTACGCCGCCGCCGACCGCATCCTCGGTCACCTGGTCAAGGTCACCCCGTCCTCCAAGGTGGTCGGCGACCTCGCCCTGCACCTGGTCGGTGCCGGGGTGACGCCGAAGGAGTTCGAGGAGACCCCGGACCGCTTCGACATCCCCGACTCGGTGATCGGCTTCCTGCGCGGCGAACTCGGCACCCCGCCCGGCGGCTGGCCCGAGCCCTTCCGCAGCAAGGCGCTCCAGGGCCGCGCCGACGCCAAGCCGGTCCAGGAACTGAACGCCGAGGACCGCGAAGGGCTGGAGAAGGACCGCCGCTCGACCCTCAACCGGCTCCTGTTCCCCGGCCCGACCCGCGAGTTCGAGACCCACCGCCAGTCCTACGGCGACACCAGCCTCCTGGACAGCAAGGACTTCTTCTACGGCCTGCGCCCGGGCAAGGAGTACGCCGTCGACCTGGAACCGGGTGTGCGGCTCCTCATCGCCCTGGAGGCGATCGGCGAGGCCGACGAGCGGGGCATGCGCACGGTGATGTCCACGCTCAACGGCCAGTTGCGGCCCATCCAGATCCGCGATGCCGCCGTCTCCTCGGACATCCCGGCCACGGAGAAGGCCGACCGTTCCGACACCGGTCATGTGGCGGCCCCGTTCGCGGGAGTGGTCACGCTCGCGGTCTCCGAGGGCGACCAGGTGGCGGCCGGAGCGACCGTCGCCACCATCGAGGCCATGAAGATGGAGGCCTCCATCACCGCCGCGAAGGCCGGCCGGGTCTCCCGACTCGCCATCAACAGGATTCAGCAGGTGGAGGGCGGTGACCTGCTGGTCGAGATCGCCTGAGCCGGAACGCGGTCGCCGTCCCCGTCCGAGCCCGGACGGGGACGGCGACGGGGGCCTGTGACCGGGAGGAACCCCTGACGTGACAGTGATCCACGAGATCAACACCCTCGTCTGGCTTGACGGGTTGAGCCGCCGTCACGGCCGTGCCGTCACCCTCGGCGACGTGCCCGGCGAGGCGTGGGACGCCGTCGCACCACCCGGCGTCGACACCGTGTGGCTGATGGGCGTGTGGGAACGCAGCCCGGCCGGGCGGGAGATCGCCCTGCGCGACCGGGGCCTCATGGACTCCTTCCGCGCCGCCCTGCCCGACGTCACCGAGGCGGACATCGCCGGATCGCCGTACTGCGTACGGAACTACGTCGTGGACATCTCCCTCGGCGGCCCGGAAGGACTGGCCGCCGCCCGTGCCCAACTGGCCGCCCGGGGCGTGCGGTTGATCCTCGACCACGTCCCCGACCACGTGGCCCCCGACCACCCCTGGCTCACCTCGGACCCCGACCGCCTCGTCCGGGGCACCCCCGACGACCTGGCCCGGGCCCCGGCCGACTTCGTCGAGACCGGGGCAGGGATCTACGCCCGCGGCCGCGACCCGCACTTCCCGCCCTGGCCCGACGTCGTGCAGCTCGACGCCTTCAGCAGCGCCCTCCGGGACGCGACCGTCGAGACCCTCGTCTCCATCGGCGACCAGGCCGACGGCGTGCGCTGCGACATGGCCATGCTGCTGATGAACGGCATCTTCGGGAGGACCTGGGGAGACCGCGTGGGCCCGGCCCCCGCCGAGGACTTCTGGCCGTACGTCATCCCGCGCGTACGGGCCCGCCACCCCGGCCTCCTCCTCGTCGCCGAGGCCTACTGGGACCTCGAACACGCCCTCCGGCAGCAGGGTTTCGACCTCTGCTACGACAAGCGCCTCTGTGACCGCCTCCGGCACGAGGACGCCGACGCCGTCCGCGCCCACCTCGGCGCCGGCCTCGCCCACCAGCGCGGCCTCGTCCGCTTCCTGGAGAACCACGACGAACCACGGGCCGCCGCCGTCCTGCCCGGCGACCGGGGACGGGCGGCGGCCGTGACCGTCGCGACCCTGCCCGGCGCCACCCTCTGGCACGAGGGCCAGTTCGACGGCCGCCGGGTGCGGCCCCCGGTGTTCCTGAGCCGCAGACCGCAGGAGCCTGTCGACGAACCCCTGCGCGACTTCTACGCCCGGCTGCTGCCCGCCGCCGCCTCGGTACGCCGGGGCGAGTGGCGCCTCCTGACCCCGCGGGGCCTGCCGGACGACGACACCCACCACCACCTGCTCGCCTGGACCTGGACGCACGACGACGCCCGCCACCTCGTCGTCGTCAACGACTCCGGCCGTCCGGCCCGGGCGAGGCTGCCCCTGCCGTGGGACGACCTGAGGGGCCGCGCGTGCCGGGCCACCGACCTGCTCACCGGAGCGGTGTACGACCGTGACGGACACGAACTGACCGACTCCGGTCTGTTCGTGTGCCTGGCGGCCTGGGGGTGCCACGTCCTCCAGTGGTGACGGGCGCGACACGGGCGTACCGTCGAACGGAGATTATGAGCACCGACCCGCAGGCGAGTTCTGCACCACGCACCACCCCACCGGACTCCGGCGGGGGCGGAAACGCCATGGCGCTGCTGGTCATCGCGTCCTGCCAGCTCATGGTCGTGCTCGACATCACCATCGTGAACATCGCGCTCCCGGACATCCAGCGCTCCCTGGACTTCTCCACCACCAGCCTGGCCTGGGTGGTCAACGCGTACACCCTCACCTTCGGCGGACTGCTGCTGCTCGGCGGCCGGACCGGGGACATCCTCGGCAGACGCCGCATGTTCGTCTGCGGAGTGCTGCTGTTCGTGCTGGCCTCCCTGCTCGGCGGGCTCGCCCAGAACGAGGGTCAACTCCTCGCCGCGCGCGCCCTCCAGGGCGTCGGCGGTGCCATCGCCTCCCCGACCGCGCTCTCCCTGGTCAGCACGACCTTCCGGGAAGGCCCCGAACGCAACCGGGCCTTCGGTGTCTTCGCCGCGGTGTCGGCGGGCGGCGGCGCGATCGGACTGCTGGCCGGCGGAATCCTCGTCGAGTGGCTGAACTGGCGGTGGGTGCTGTTCGTCAACGTCCCCATCGGACTGCTCATCGCGCTCGCCACGCCCCGCTGGATCCGCGAGTCGGAGCGGCATCCCGGCCACTTCGACATCACCGGGGCGCTCACCGCCACAGCGGGCATGGTGCTGCTCGTGTACGGATTCATCCGGGCCGCCCAGGAAGGCTGGCGGGACGCGTTCACGCTGGCCTCGTTCGCCGCCGCGGTCGTCCTCCTCGTGCTGTTCGTGCTGATCGAGAAGCGGTCCCGACAGCCGATCACCCCGCTCCACATGTTCGCCGACCGCAACCGCGCCGGCACGTACGGCATCATGCTGTGCCTCGCGGCCGCCATCTTCGGCATGTTCTTCTTCCTGACGCTGTTCGTGCAGAACGTCCTGAACTTCAGCCCCCTGGCGACCGGGTTCGCGTTCCTGCCGGTCAGCGCGGTCATCGCGCTCGGTGCCGGTCTCGCCTCGCGCTTCCTGCCCGTGTACGGGCCCAAGCCCTTCATGGTGGGCGGCGCGATCCTCGCGGCGGCGGGCCTGGCCTGGCTGACCCTGACCGACGTGCACTCCACCTACGCGGGCAGTGTCCTCGGGCCGATGCTCGTCTTCAGCCTCGGCATGGGCATGGAGTTCGTGTCGCTGACCCTGATGGCGCTGTCCAACGTGCCCAACGCGGAGACCGGCGCGGCCTCCGGTCTCCTCAACGCCACCCAGCAGGTGGGCGGTTCGCTCGGGCTGTCCATCCTGGTCACCATGTTCGGCACGGCCAGCGCCAACGAGGCGGAGAAGCAGGTCCCGAGCTTCCTCGCGCAGGCCACCCCGGCCGAGCGCCGGCTCTTCGCCCGCACCGGCGAACTCCCGGGCGCCTGGGGCGACGAGGTGCTGACCGCCGGTGTCTCGGCCGCCTTCGTCGTGGCCGCCGTCTTCACGGTGCTCGCGGCCCTCATCGCCGTCGTCGTCATCCAGGTCCGCCCCTCCGACCTGGAACGCCTCAAGGGCGGGCCCCCGGTGCCGTAGGGACGGCAGGGACGAGACCGAGCCGCTGGGCCTGGAGCACCGTGCTGACGCGGTCGTGCGTCCCGAGCTTGCGGTAGATGTTCGCCAGGTGCTTGTGGACCGTGCGCTCGGATATCCCGAGCCTGCGGCCGATCGACACGGCCGTCAAGGCGTCACCGAGCAGGAGCAGCACCGTCGTCTCCCGGGGGGTGAGCGACACGTCGGCCGCCTCCTCGGACGGGGCGTGCAGCCGCCGCAGAAGCTGCCGCTGCTGCTCGACCGCGGCCAGCAGCGGCTGCAACTGCTCGGCCAGCCGCAGCTCTTCGTCGGTGAAGTCCCGTCCGGAGCGGTACACCATGCACCCGGTGACCGGGGTGGTCGACTGCGGCAGCGGGACCCCCAGCACGTGGTCGACGTCCAGGACGTCGTCGAGCAGCCGGGCGGTCGGGCTCCCCGACCAGGAACGGCCCGCCACCCGGCGGGCGGTCACCGGCGTCCGGTCCGGTCCGCCCGCGTAGTGACCGGACAACGGGTAGCCCGCGCGCAGCAGTCCCGTCTCCTCGTCGCCGAGCGAGCTGAACTCGGCGTCGGCGCCGGGGGACAGCCCGAGCGTGCCCTCGCTCTCGTTCCAGTCGTCCAGCTTGTAGATCAGGGCGTCACCGCCGCACAGAACCGGCAGTTCGGCTGCCAGCAGGGGCCACAGCCGCTCAGGGTCGCGTTCGTGGAGCGCGGCCACGGCGACCGACAGCACCCGCTCATACGCAGTTGTACCCATACCGGCCCAGTACCTCGCTGACCCACACTTCATCCGAGCAACATCGACGTTGTCGCATGTACTCCAGCACAGTGAAGCTCCGGCGGGCCGCAGTGGGGGGAGGCGGCCCGTCGGATACGCCTGCCCCCCACGGGGGCGGCAGCGCCGGCCGCGACGCGTGCGGGCCGCCGGCACGGGGGACCGGCGGCCCGCACGGGCCCAGCCTCTCCTGGTCAGGCGCCGGCTCCGGCTCGAAGGCCGGGTGGTGGCTCGCCGGCGGCGCCCGACGGGTCCGTCCGCCGTGTGTCAGGCGGGCCGTATCGCGCCGCGGATGATCGACTCGCCCGTCGGGTAGATCGACTCCTCGCGGATGGACGCACCGGGGCCCGGCGCGTGGATCATCATGCCGTTGCCGGTGCACAGGCCCACGTGGCTGAAGTCGTCGTGGAAGAAGACGAGATCACCGGGTTGCATCGCGTACAGCGGCACCGCCGTGCCGGTGCTCGCCTGACCGAGGGAGGTACGGGGCAGGGAGACGCCGGCGACCTTCCAGGCGGCCTGGGTGAGACCGGAGTTGTCGTACGACCCCGGGCCCGCCGCGCCCCAGACACAGGGCTTGCCGATCTGGGAACGGGCGAAGGCGAGCACCTGGATGACCTTCGAGTCGTAACCGGGGTCGACGGTGGGGAGGTTGGGGTCGGTCGTGGGCACGGCGGGGGCCGGCGCCAAGGTCAGGGGGGCGATGGCCGGGGCCGGGGCGGGCTGGGGGGACTCCCAGGAGGACGGCTCGGGGGAGCGGGGCGCCGGGATCGCCGGGATGCTCTGGGTCGCTGCGGGGGCGATCGGGGCGTACGCGACGGCCGGGACACCCTGGGTGCTGTCGACCGGCGGGGGCGCGAGCGCGGCGAGGGGCGCGGTGAGAGCGGAGTACTCGGGGCGCCCCGTGCCCGGTTGCGCGGGGTACTCGGGGAAGGCCGCGGTCTGTGCCAGGTACTCGGGGAAACCCGGAGTGGCCTCCGCGGGGTACTCGGGGAACCCCGTGGCGGCGGGCGGGGCGTATTCCGGAAGTCCGGTGCCGGCCATGACCTGTTGACCGCCGTAGTCCGAGAAGCCGGTGGTGGCCGACCCGGTGTACTCCGGCAGGACGGTGCCGAACTGACCCGTGTGGTCGGAGTACGCCGTGCCGGTCTGCGCACCGTACTCGGGGAAGCCCGCACCGGGGGTCGCGGTGTACGCCGGGATCGCGGTGTCGGTCTGCGGGGTGTACTCGGGCACACCGGTGATGAGTTGCGGTGTGTACGGGGCGGCGGTGACGACGGGCTGCGCGGTGTACTCCGGGACCCCGGTGACGACCTGAGAGGTGCCGAGGGCGGGCATCCCGCCCGTGCCGGTGAGGTCCCGCGGGGTCGGTTCCGGTGCCCACGAGGGGGACTGGGCCGGGGCGGCGGGCAGGGCGGCGACCGGTGCGGGTTCCGGAGCGCTCGGCAGGGCCGGTACGGGTCTGGCGGCCAGTTCCGGCAGGGACCGCTCGGCGGGTCTCGGTTCACGTGCCGTGGGGGCGGACGCCGGGCTCCGGCGTGGCGGCTCGGCGCGGCGGTTGGCGACCCGGTCGGAGGGCAGGGACGCTGCGATCGTGGGCCCGAGCCTCGCGCGGGCCGTGCCGTACCACTGCCTGGCGAGGGCGTCGAGGGCGGGATCGCCGTCCGACCTGCTCCCGCCGCCGGTCGGCGAACCGCCGCGGCCACGGGTGCTCGACGCCGTTCCGGCCGCGCGCGTGGCGTTGTAGGTGCCGGAGTCGTTCTCGGCCCGGTCGTAGAGGTTGGTGACCCGCCGGCTCACCTCGTCGCGGCTCGGGCCCTCGTCCGCCGCCGCGCTCCCGGTCTGCGAGAGGAGTGCCGCGGAGGCCATGGCGGCCGTCGCGAGGGCGGAGTTGCGCTTGGCGGGGAGGCTGAGCCCTCCATCGCGCGAAGTTCGATCCGGCGCCATGAAAGTCATGCCCCTTCCGTCGTGCTGCTCGCCGTCAACTTAGCCAACTTGTGAGACTCACGTGAAGATTGAAGTGTGAAAAGCGTGAGATGTAACTGTGACCTTCGTCGCGTACGGGCAGCCGCCCCGGTGGCGGTCAGCTCCGGCCCCGCTGCGCACGCCACGCCTCGTAGTGGTCGAGGACCGTCTCCTCGATCGGCCGGTAGGTGACGCCCAGTTCGCGCACGCTGCGGCTGTTGTCCACCCGGAACCGGATGCCGAGGTGCTTGCGGATGTAGTCCTGGGTGAGCCCGAAGGCCGGGCCCAGGACGCGCACGGGCCAGTGGGGGAGCGCGGTGCGCGGGATGCGCGGGTCGCGGGGGTAGCGGGTGCGGATGACGCGGGACATCTCGTGGAACGACGTCATCGTCTCGGCGGCCAGGATGTAACGGCCCTTCGCGTCGGGCTGCTCCGCCGCCGCGATGTGCGCGTCGGCCACGTCACGGACGTCGACCGTGGTGAAGCTGAAGTCCGGGGCGCCGTAGAAGAAGTAGCCCTTGAAGAGCTCCTCCAGGAGGAAGAGGCTGCCGGACTCGGAGGCGGGCGTGAGCGAAGGGCCGAGGATCAGGCCGGGGTTGAGGGACACCATGCGCCAGCGGTCCTGCGCGGCCTCCGCGTCCCAGGCCGCCCGCTCGGCGACGGTCTTGGCGTAGTGGTACGGGTTGTTCTCCACCGTGCTGCTGGTGTTGAAGTACTTCTCCGACAGGACCTGCCCGTCCATCTCCCGTACGTCGGAGTAGTCGCCGAAGATCGCACCGACCGTGGAGGTGAGCACCAGTCGTTCCACGGACGGCGTCCGCTCGATGCCGGCCAGGACGTTGCGGGTGCCGGTCAGGGCCGGGTCGACCATGTCCCGAAGGCCGTCCTTGATCCTCTCGGGCATGAAGAAGGGCGAGGCGACATGGAAGACCACGCGGCAGCCCGCCATGGCCTCGTCGAAGGAGCCCTCCTTGAGCAGGTCCGCCTCGAACAGCGCGAGCCTGTCGGGGAACTCGCCCTGCATGTCCCGCAGCGGGCGCACCTTCGCCGGGTTCGCGAGACTGCGCACGGTGGCGTGCACCGCGTACCCGCGCTCCAGCAGCCGTCGCACCAGATGGCTGCCGACGAACCCGCTGCCACCGGTCACCAGGACCTCGCCCGACTCCGCACCCATGCCGCCGCTCCTCCGCCCAGGGGGTGACATTGAAGCACCGCTCCGCGCTCAACTGCCGTCCCACGTCCGCGGTCTGGGTACGGATGGCATCCTTCGCGCGGGGGAGCTCCCGCCCCGGCACCGTACGGCTGTGGGACCCCGGCGTGGGCAACCGCGCCGCCGAGGTGTGCCCGGGAGTCGTCACCGGCGTTGTGCACGAGTTCGTCGGGGCACACTGCTGCCAAGCACGAGGCGTGGACGATCGGGGAGGCGCGGGTGTACGACCCAGACGAGAGCCCGGGTGCGGCGGCGGCGCGGCTGACCGGCCGGACGGTGACGGACGAGCGGCCGCTGTCCGGCGCGCTGGTCGAGGTGGACCTCGACGACGGCCGGACGGTGATGGTCAAACGCGCCGACGGCCTCGAGGAGGCCCGCGCCGAGGCGGCGGGCCTGGACTGGCTGGCAGAGGCCGGCACGGTCCGGGTGCCGACCGTGTACGGGCAGGACGGGCACCTGCTGGTGACCGACCTGGTCCCGCGTGGGCGGCCGAGCCGGGAGGCGGCGCTCGATCTGGGCCGGGCGCTGGCCGGGCTGCACCTCGCGGGGGCGCCCGCGTTCGGCTCGGCACCGCCCGGCGGGCCCCGGGAGGCGTACATCGGACGTGCGCCGATGCGGAACGTCGAGGGCGCAAAGTGGCCGGCGTGGTACGCCGAGCACCGGGTGCTGCCGTATCTGCGGAGCGCGGTGGACGACGGCACGATCACGCTCCCCGAGGCCGAGGTGATCGAGCGGCTCTGCGCCGAACTGCCCCGTCTCGCGGGCCCCGCCGAGCCCCCGGCCCGGCTGCACGGCGACCTGTGGAACGGCAACGTGCTGTGGGGCGCCGACGGTCACGCCTGGCTCATCGACCCGGCCGCGCACGGCGGCCACCGCGAGACCGACCTCGCCATGCTCCACCTCTTCGGCTGCCCCCACCTGGACGAGGTGCTGCACGGCTACCGGAGCGCGGCCCCGCTCGCCGACGGCTGGGCCGACCGGATCGGCCTGCACCAGATGTTCCCGCTGCTGGTGCACGCGGTGCTGTTCGGACGGAGCTACGCGGAAAAGGCGCTCAGCACGGCGAAGGCGGCCCTGGAACGGTGAGATCAGCGGTCGGGGGCCGCCTGTGGCCTGACGTCGCCGGCGAGGAGGGCGAAGGGACTGGGGCTTGGAGTAAGCCGGTCTGCAACCGGTGAGAAGGAAGCCCCTTCATGGCCTCGTACGTCGACGTCGGGGGCGAGGAAAGCGGAAGGACTGGAGATCCGAGCCCCATGGGGGCTCATCTAAGAGGAGAAGGAAGCCCTTCCATGGCCTCGCCACGACGAACGCTAGCAGTCACTCGGGGATCAGGTCGCGCAGGTTTTCCGGGGTGATGACCACCGAGTCCGGGTGCAGCCCCTCGGGACGCTCCAGGCCGATGTACGTCACGGGCCCCTCCGGCACCGAACCGGGGTCCCAGGCCGCCACGTCCGTACCGCCGTTCGCCATCAGCGCGGTCAGGTACCCGACCGTGAGCTGCTCGCGCTCGACGACGGCCCGCAACAGCGTGGCCACCGACACCTGGTTGCCCTCGACGCGGTTGTACTCCGGATGCCCCTTCAGGTACAGGTGCAGCCACTTGGCCTGCCAACTCCCGTCCTGCGCACGGCGGAACGCGAGCGGCAGCGCCACCCGGCCGGGCCCGCGCAGCTCCGACTTCATCCGCACGGTCCGCGCCTCGAAGGGCCGCCCCCGCTGCTCGCCCTCCCGCAGCATGAACCCGAAGAACGACTCCTCGGCCTCCTCGAACCCCTCCCCGGAGTAGATGTTGACCTGCGGCACGATGTACGTGCCCCGCACCGCCCCGAGCCGCAGGTCGATGAACTCCGAGGCGCCGTCGGGGGCGTTGGTGATGTCACCCGAGTGCTCGCCCTCCACCTCGCGGAGATTGGTGTACGACAGCCACGACACCGTCCCGTAGTCCGCGTCCAGCAGCAGCGCCGACAGGTCGTAGTCGGTGACCCGCTGCGCCTGCTTCCAGTACACGAAGAACCGCAGCAGCTCCCCGTCCACCGGCGAGAGTGACCCGCGGGGCAGCACACCGAGCCCGCCCGAGGTCGCCCGACCGCTGAGCGGAAGCGCCACGTCGAGGACGTCGGGCCCGACCAACAGCCGCTCCGGGCGCGGGAGTCGACGAGCGATCTCCGCGTCCAGCACGGCGCTCAGACGTCCGGTGTCCGTCTCCGGTACGGCCGTACGCGTGTCGTCGGCGACGTGCGCGCGGCCGAGACGGTTGACGAACACCCGCTTGCGGCCCGACTCCGCGGCCCGGTTCTGCAGGTGCTCGCGCACCGACAGCACGACCCGCCCGGAGACCTCCGGGGCGACCTCCTCGACGGCGGCCAGCACGGCGTCCCGCTCCTCCCGCGTACGCGCGGCGCGCAGCAGCCGGTCCAGCGCACGGAAGAGCTTGCCCGGTGCGGACCTGAGGAGTTCCACCGCCCCGGTGACGTCGTCCGCGCCGAACAGCGCCTCCACGCGGGCGTCGAAGGTGTACGCCTTCTTCTCGCCCCGGGCGACGGCGAACACCTCGGCGGCCCGCGGCCACTGCGGGTACTCGTGCGGGTGCAGCCGCTCGCCGAGCCGCTTGAAGGCCTCACCGTGCGTGAGCACGTCGGCGAGCTTGGCCGGGGCCGCCGCCACGACCGCGTCGAGCCCCGCGAGCAGCGCCCGGCGGACCGGTCGCGACAGTGCCCGGAACCGGGTCGGCTCCTGGAGGGACAAATCGCCGCCGGACACCGCGCAGGCCAGCCGCAGGACATCGGTCACGGTGTCCAGGAGCAGACCCGAACCCGCCTTCAGACGGGCCTCGTTGACGACGGCGCGGTTCTCCCGCACCGGGATCGTCTCCGGCTGGGGGCCGTCCGCGCAGTGCTCGGCGAGCACCCTGAGATCGGCCAGGTGCTCGTCGCCGAGCGGTGTGGTGCTGCCGGCCAGCGCCAGGTACAGGGCGGTGAGTTCGTCCTCCAGGGGGCCGCCCAGGTGGAGGACGGTCAGCCGGTCGCCGACCGCGGCCGTCAGTTCGTCGTGCGCGGCGAGCATCTCGTCGTAGGTGTGCCGGTAGGTGCCGTACGACGGCAGCGTCAGCAGGTTGACCACGCCGTCGCGGAGCTGGGCGAGGACGCCGGAGCGGGCCTTGCCGTCCTCCAGGGCCTCGCGGACGCAGCGCATCCAGAAGTCGAGGGTGTCCGGGACGTTCGCCGGGAAGTCCTTGAAGTAGACGTTGTGCCGCACATGGTCGCCGGCCATCTCACGGACGGCGGCGAGGGTGGGCACGGCGGTGTCGACGACCGTGCTCCCGGACAGTCCCGACAGTGTCCTCAGCGCGTCGGCCGACAGCTTGAAGCCGACGGACATCAGCGCGGCGTCGAACTGCCGCGCCGCGACGTCGCCCTCACCGGCGGGGCCCGCGGGGGCGGGCAGCCGGAGGGCATGCCGAACGACCAGGGATTCGAGACGGTGGACCATGCCGGAATGGTCGCAGAGGTGTTCGACCCGGCGCACGGGAGTTTCCGGGGCCTCCCGCCGCCCCGGGAGTCAGGACTCCTGGCCCTGCTTCTTCTCCTTGACGCGCGCCGCCTCCTTGCGGACCTCCGCCTGCGTGGCGCGCTCCTTCTCCAGCCACTCGGGCTTCTCCTCCCGCAGCTCCTCGATCTGCTCGCTGGTGAGCGGCTCGGTGACCCCGCCGCGCGCGAGACCGGCGATCGAGACACCCAGCCGGGCGGCGACGACCGGGCGGGGGTGCGGGCCGTTGCGTCGCAGGTCCTGCAACCACTGCGGCGGGTTCGCCTGGAGTTCGTTGAACTCGGCGCGCGAGACGACACCCTGCTGGAACTCGGCGGGGGTGGCAGGGAGGTACACACCCAGCTTCTTCGCCGCGGTGGCGGGCTTCATCGTCTGGGTGTTCTGGTGCGACGTCATGGAGTCCAGGGTATCGGCCGCGCACGAGACCTCCGACCACAGTGGGTAACCTTGCCGCGTGACAGACTCGCCAGCATCCCCCTCCTTCCGGCTCGCGTACGTCCCCGGGGTGACGCCCGCCAAGTGGGTGCGGATCTGGAACGAGCGCCTGCCGGACATCCCCCTGGAGCTCCTCCAGGTGACCGCCGCCGAGGCCTTCGACGTGTTGCGCGACGGGACCGCGGACGCGGGGTTCGTGCGCCTCCCGGTCGACCGTACGGTGTTCAGCGCGATCCCCCTCTACACCGAGACCACCGTCGTCGTGGTCCCCAAGGACCATGTGGTGACCGCGGCCGAGGAGGTCACCCTGGAGGACCTTGCCGACGAGGTCGTCCTGCACCCCCTCGACGACGTCATCGGCTGGGAGCAGCCGCCCGGTGAACCGGCCTTCGAGCGCCCGGCCACCACGGCGGACGCCATCGAGCTCGTGGCGGCGAACATCGGCGTCCTGGTCGTGCCCCAGTCCCTGGCCCGCCTCCACCACCGCCGCGACCTGACCTACCGCCCGCTCGTCGACGCCCCGCAGTCCGACATCGCGCTGTCCTGGCGCGAGGACGCGACGACGGACATGGTCGAGGACTTCATCGGCATCGTCCGGGGCCGCACCCCCAACAGCTCCCGGGGTCGCACCCAGCCGGAGCCCGAGCGCAAGCAGCGCCCCGACAAGGGCGCCGGCCGCAAGCCCGCGGGCACCGGCAAGAGCACGGCACGCGGCACTTCGGGCACGGCCAAGGGTGCTCGCGGGGGGTCCGGGCGGGCAGGTGGGGCCGGTGGCTCCAGGGCCGCGGGCGCCCGGCGGGGCAAGCCCAAGCGCAGGGGGTAGCCCGCACGGCGGCTTCGCCTCAGTCGCCGGTGCCGCTTCGCCTCAGTCGCCGACGCCGCCGGAGCCCTCGGACCTGTCGGTGTTGTCGGAGGTGTCGGAGTCCTCGGGGCTGTCGACGAACACGCCGTCGGCCCCGAAGGCGATCCCCGCGAACCGTTCCCCCATCAGCCGGTGCGTCCTCGCGTCCGGGTGGAGGTCGTCCGGGAGGGGCAGTTCCGCCCAGTCGTCCTGCCCGTACAGTTCGCGGCCGTCGAGGTAGTGCAGGTGGGGGTCGTCGGCGGCGCGCTGTTTCACGATCCGGGCCAGTTCCTCGCGGATGACCTGGAGGGTCAGCTTCCCGCTCGCGCGCTCCGCCGGGTCGCCCATGGTCCTGAAGCGCAGCCGGCCCTCGCCGAGGTCGCTGACGTCCGGGAAGCAGGGGCCCGGGGTGTCCTCGTGGATCGGGCACAGGATGGGGGAGACGACCAGCAGGGGTGTGTCCGGGTGGCCCTCGCGGACCGTGTCGAGGAAGCCGTGGACGGCGGGACCGAAGGCGCGCAGCCGCATCAGGTCGTGGTTGACGACGTTGATGCCGATCTTGAGGCTGATGACGTCGGCCGGGGTGTCCCGGACGGCCCGCGCGGTGAACGGGTCGAGCAGCGCGCTCCCCGCGAGGCCCAGGTTGATCAGCTCCACGCCACCCAGTCCCGCGGCGACCGCGGGCCAGATGCCCGTGGGGCTAGCCGCGTCGGACCCGTGGCTGATGGAGCTGCCGTGGTGCAGCCACACCCTGCGCTCCCCGCGCGGCGCGGGTTCGACGGGCGCGTCGGTGCGCAGGGCGATCAGCTCGGTGGTCTCGTTGTGCGGCAGCCAGATCTCCACGTCCTTGAGGTCGCCGGACAGTCCGTCGAACCGGACGGTGCCGGGCTCTCCCGGCCGGACCTCGGACGTCCCCTCGGTCATGTCGACCGTGATGACGTTGCCGCCGCGCACACTGCCCTGTCCGGCCGGGCGCCCGTCGACGACCAGGTCGTACAGGCCGTGCGGGCGCGGCGGCGCACCGACGTAGGCCCGCTTGGTCGGCAGCGTGTCCAGCTCCAGCACGGTGGCCCGGGTGCGCAGGACCAGCCGTACGCCGGACGGCTGGGACTCGGCCATGGCGAGCTGGTCGTCGGTGTTCTGGGCGCGGGCCCGGGCGGGCAGCCGGTGCGGCAGGACCCCGTGCTCGGTGCGCTCCACGTCGAGGGCGCCGCGCAGCATCTCGGCCGTGACGGGGGTGGTGATCCAGTCGTGCATGTTCCTCAGCCTGTCGGTCAGCGGGTGGGCCAGTTGCGCAACAGCGAGTCGAGGGCGTCCAGGATCCGTTTCCAGGACTCCTCGGAGTCGGGGGAGCTGTGGCTGAACCCGCCTGCCCCCTCCAGGCTCGCGTAGCCGTGGAAGGTGCTGCCCAGCAGTCGTACGGCGTGGGTCTGGTCGGGTTCGGGCAGGTCGTAGCCGCGCAGGATGGCGCGCATCATCTGTGCCTGCCGGACGCCCGCGCTGGCGGCCGCGGTCTCGGGGTCGAGCCTCGTCCGGGCGGCCGCGGCCCGGCCGGGGTGGGCGTGGGCGTAGTCGCGGTAGACGTTCGCGAAGGCGGTCAGGGCGTCCTTGCCGGCCCGTCCGGCCACCGCGTCGGCGGAGAGGTCGGCGAGCTCCTCCAGGGCGAACAGGGCGATCCGGGTCTTGAGGTCCTGGGAGTTCCTCACGTGCGAGTACAGGCTCGCGACCTTGACGTCGAAGCGGCGGGCGAGCTCCGAGACGGTCACCTGGTCGAAGCCCACCTCGTCGGCCAGCTCCGCGCCCGCCCGCACCAGTCGCTCCGTGGACAGCCCTGCCCGTGCCATAACGATCCTCTCGTTCGCTGGTATCGATTATGCATTTGCCTAAACGATTTAGGCAAACTAGCTTGGGCTTATGGAACCGATGACCGAGCGAGAGATCCGTGCCGCCTTCGTGAACTGCACCAAGGGCGAGGCGAAGCGACTGTCGGTGCCGCGTGACCTGGCCGATCGGCCGTGGGAGGACCTGGACTACCTCGGCTGGCGCGACCCGCAGGCCCCGGACCGGGCCTACCTGGTGACCGTCCTGGACGGCCGCCCGACCGCGCTCGCGCTGCGCGGCTCGGCCGCCGGCTCCTGGCAGACCCGGCGCAGCATGTGCTCGATGTGCCTGACCACCCACTCCGGCGGCGTCAGCCTGATGGTCGCTCCCAGAGCGGGCAAGGCGGGTCAGCAGGGCAACTCGGTGGGCGCGTACATGTGCGACGACCTGGCCTGTTCGCTGTACGTCCGCGGCAGGAAGGACGCGGGCGCCGGTGCGCGGCTGCACGAGACGCTCACCGTCGACGAGAAGATCCACCGGACGGTGACGAACCTGGCCGCCTTCGTCAAGAAGGTGACGAGCACCGCGTGAGGCACCCGCGTCCGGGGGAGCCGGGTCAGGGGACGTAGGTCGCCCGCTGGGCCGTGTCCGCGACCGTCCACTCGTGCGCCTGAGTGCGCGGCCCTCCAGGAGCCCATCGTCGATCGCCCCGGGCGACGAACGCGTCTTTGCCGGCGAACGGCGCCCCCGCCCACATCGCGTCCAGCAGTGAAGTGCCGTCGGACTTAACCGGGTTGGCCACCGCGCAGCACGACCCCGCCGAGAACGACCGGGGCATCGAGCGCCGGAAGTGGGCGTGGGACGGGTCCTCGGTCGCTCGTGCACGGGGGCGAACTCGCTGCTGTGCAGGGCGAAGTGGAGGGGCCTCACGCTCACCGGGGGCAGCGTCGGCAGCAGGTCGCCGGACAGGGCCGCGCATGAGGGGCGGGTTGGGGTCAACGGGTCGGGAGCGACTGGTGCTGGTCAGGTGTCCCGGGCGTCGGAGTGTCGGGGGCGGGGGCCCTTGCCGGTCTTTCCGTGGGCGGTCGGAGTGGCGTCGCCCCGTCAACCCGCGCTCCGGAGCAGCCAGTCCCAGGCCGTCCGGGCCGTGAACTCCTCCTGGCCTCCCCGTAGGAGCAGGTCGGCTCGGGCGAACTCGGGGGCGTCGGCCTGGGCCGCGAGGTACGGGACGGCGATGCAGCGCATCCCGGCCGCGTGCGCGGCGGCGGCGCCGGGAGCCGCGTCCTCCAGGACCACGCAGTCGGCAGGGGCGACACCGAGTCGGCGCGCCGCCTCCAGGAAGACGTCCGGCGCGGGCTTGCCGCGGGCGACCTCGTCGGCCGAGACGCTCGTCCGTAGATACGTGTCGAGGCCCGTCCCGGCCAGGATCGCTTCGACGGCCGCGGGCGAGGACCCGGAGGCGACAGCCATCGGGACGCTCTCACCGGCGAGCAGCTCCACGAACTTCCGCATCTCGGGGTACGCACGCGTGTGGGTGCGGGCCAGCTCCAGATAGCGCCGGTTCTTCGCCGCGAGCAGCTCGGGCACGGACGCCCGCAACCCGTACAGGGACTTCCACCGCGTCACCGTCTCCCGGGTGCTGATCCCGACGTACCGCTCGTGGTCGCTCCAGGTGAAGTCCGGGACGCCGTGCTCGGCGAGGATCTGCCGCCCCGCCTCGAAGTAGTTCGGCTCGCTGTCCACGAGAGTTCCGTCGAGATCGAAGACGACCGCTGTACCGCTGAGCCTGCTCATGGCCTCCAGGATGGCAAAGATCAACTCCGGGCGGCGCGACCGAGCGACTCCACCAGCGGCAGCAGCCGGTGCGGGACCCGCTCCCGCAGCGCCACCTCGGTCCGGGTGCGCACCACTCCCGGCATGCTGATCACCGTCTGGATGACGTCCTCCAGATGTGCGTTGTCCCGCGCCACGACCCGCGCCAGCAGATCCCCGCCGCCCGCGGTCGAGAACGCCTCCACGATCTCCGGTACGGCCGCCAGCGCGTCCCCCACGTCGTCGAGCCGACCCTGGGTCACCTCGATGTGCACGAACGCCAGCACCGGATGCCCGAGCGCGGCGGGGGACAGGGAGGGGCCCGTGCCGGTGATCACCCCGTCCCGCTCCAGGCGGTCCAGTCGCGCCTGCAAGGTGCCCCGGGCGACCCCGAGGATCCGCGCGTACTCCCGCACGCTCGTCCGCGGCTGCTCCAGCAGCAGTCGCAGGATGCGGGTGTCGAGTGCGTCCACGGCCATGGCGTACGGCCTCCTCGTGCCTGGTCCTTTGGCCTGCCGACGGCCGCTTCAGAACCGCTTTCGCTGTACCAATGGCTCAGCTTATCCGACTTCGCTTGAGCCGACAGCGGCGAAGATGCTGCAATGAGCACGTCGATGGCGCTGCGGACCCCCGCGGCGCCTTTTCCATGCCGGTGTCCGAGGGAAGCAGGGGGCGGTACGTGCTGAAGAGGGTGTTCATGGCGCCGGACCCGGGCCGGGTACGGCTGCGCTTCGCCGCGCGGGCGGTGCTCGGGATCGGGCTCGCCGTCGTGGTGTGCGGCCTCGCGGGCCACTCGCTCGCCGGAGCCGTCACCGGCGGGCTCGCCGCGCTGCTCGCCCTGTTCACCGTCACGGACGCCACCGTGCGGGGACAGGCGGTCACCACCGCGCTGCTGCCCGCCGTGGGCATCCCCGTCCTCACCGCCGCGGCCGAGCTCCACGACCATCCCGTCGCCCGCGACCTCACCTTCCTCGCCGTGGTCGGCGCGGGCGTGTACGCCCGGCGCTGGGGCCCGCGCGGACACAGCCTCGGCGTCTTCGCGTTCATGACCTTCTTCGTGGCGCAGTTCCTGCACGCGACCACCGACCGGCTGCCCGAACTGCACGCCGCCGTGCTGCTGTCCGTCCTCACCGCGGCGGCGGTCCGCTTCGGCCTGTGGTGCTACGAGCGCAGGCTGCCCCCGGCCCCCGTGCCCGCCCCGCCCGCCGGTACCGGCCTCGCCCGCGTGACCACCCGCCAGGCGGTGCAGGCCATGACGGGTGCGGGCTTCGCCCTGGTCGTCGGCCAGCTCGTGTCCGGCCAGCGCTGGTACTGGGCCGTCGGCGCCACCTGGTGGATCTTCGTGAACACCGCCTCGCGCGGCGAGACCCTGGTGCGCGGCTTCCGGCGCGTTCTCGGCACGGTGATCGGCATCGGTCTCGGCCTGCTCGTCGCGCTGCCGCTGCACGGCGCACCGGCGCCCACCGCCGTCCTCGTCGCGGTCTGCGTCTTCGGCATCTTCTACACGGCCGCCGTGTCGTACACGTGGATGATGCTCTGGGTCACCCTGCTCGCCGGACTCCTCTACGGCCTCCTCGGCGTCCTGGAACCCGGCCTGCTGGCGTTGCGGTTCGCGGAGACCGGCATCGGCGCGGTCGGCGCCGTCCTGGCGGTGCTGTTCGTGCTGCCGATCACCACCCACAGCGTCACCGACGCCTGGATCCAGCGCGCCCTGCGCTGCGTCCACGCCTGCACCGCCGAGGCAGCCGCCCGCCTCGCGGGCGTACCGGACGCGGACCCGGCCGGCCGCGTCGCGGAACTGGAGCACCTGCTCGGCCGGGTCCGCCTCTCGGTCGCCCCGCTGGTCCATCCCCTCAACCCCGTGCCGGCCCGCAAGCGCCGCGCCCGCCGGGTCCTCGCCCTCCTCGACGACTGCGCCCGGGAGATCCGGGGCCTGGTCGCCGTCGCTGCCGACCCCGAGGCCTCCCACGACAGCCGTCTGACCACCGCGTGCCGCCGCGTGGAGACCCTCGTGGAGGCACTCACCGACGGCAGGGACCTCCCCGCGGCGGACCGTCCCCTCGCCGAGGAGCCCGCACTGGCCCATCTGCACGGACTGGCCCATCTGCACGGACTGGAACGGGCGCTCGCGGAGCTGGCGGCGCCCCTGCGGACCCCGAGCGGCTCGCCGCTGGTGGGGGCCTGAACCGACACGGCCATGTCCGTGACGGCCCCGTGAATTTACCGCGGTTGGTCTAGACCGGTCGTGATCGACTGCTACCGTCGCCCCGACGGCACGGACCGAGAGGGGACGACTGTGGCAGACGGCGGCGGACGGCGACGGGCCTACATCGGGTCGTTCACGGCGGCGGGAGGCCCCGGCATCGTGACGGCCGCGGTGACCCCGGCCACCGGCGCGCTGAAGGTGCTGAGCGGCCTGAACGGCGTACCCGATCCGTCGTACCTGGCCCTGTCGGCCGACCGGGACGTGCTGTACGCGGTCAGCGAGACGGCCGAGGGCGCGGTCGCCGCGTACCGGGTGACCGGCGACCGGCCCGAGCCGGCCGGCCCGCCGGTGGCGGTGGACGGGAACGGCCCCACGCACCTCGCCGTGCACGACGGACACGTCCTGACCGCCAACTACGGCTCCGGCAGCGTCACCACCCTGCCCCTGCGCGCCGACGGCTCCCTCGCGGGCGCCCCCTCCGCCGTGCTCCGGCACACCGGTTCGGGCCCGCACACACCCCGCCAGCAGGGCCCGCACGCCCACCAGGTGCAGCCCGACCCGAGCGGGCGGTGGATCGTCAGCGTCGACCTCGGCACGGACTCCGTGCGGGTGTGCACCCTGACGGACGGGGCGCTCGACGTGCACCGCGAGATCGCCCTGCGCCCCGGCTCCGGTCCGCGCCACCTGGCCTTCCACCCCGACGGCACCCGCGCCTACGTCCTCAACGAACTCACCCCGACCCTCACCGTGTGCCGCTGGGACGCCGAGGAAGGCTCCCTGAAGCCCCTGAGCGAGGTCCCGGTGCTCGCGGGCGCCCCTTCGGGCGACGCGTACCCGTCAGGTGTCGTCACGTCCCCCGACGGCCGGTTCGTGTGGACCGCCACCCGCGGCGAGGACGTGCTGTCCACGTTCGCCGTCGAGGGCGACGACCTGCGCCTGGTCGGCACGGTCATCTGCGGCGGCCACTGGCCCCGCGCCCTCGCCGAGTCCGACGGATTCCTGTACGTGGCGAACGAGCGCTCCGGCGAGGTGACCTGGTTCGCCGTGGACCAGGCGACCGGCCTGCCCAGGTACGAGGGCTCGATCGAGGTACCGGCCGCCTCCTGCGTGATCTTCGACTGAGCCGCGGACCGCACGCCGAAGGGCCCGCTCCGAAGGATGGAGCGGGCCCTTTCGGTGATGCGCGGTCGCGGCGTGCGCTCAGCGCACCGGCGCGCCCTGTACCTGCTGCGGGGCGATGCCCAGCGCGGTCGTGTACTTGGCGAGGACGAGCTTGCCGATCGCCGGGTAGGGGCCGAGCGGCTCGGCCGCGGCGCAACCGGCCTCCTTGGCGGCCTCCTCGATCACGGCGGGGTCGATCTCCGGCCCTATCAGGTACGGCGCGAGCGCGAGCTGCTGCGAACCGGAGGACCGCAGTTGCTCGGCGATGGACGCGATCGAACCGTCCTGGTCGAGCGCCGCAGCCATGACGGGCACGGCCAGCCGCGCGGCGAGCAGCATGCCGGTGATACCGGCCGCCTGCACCGCCTCCTCGCCGCCCACCGCGCCGAGGATGATGCCGTCGGCTGCGGTCGTCACGGCGAACAGGCGCGCGCGGTCGGCGCGGGCCAGACCGGCCTCCGACAGCCGTACGTGCAGCGCCTCGGCGAGCAGCGGGTGCGGGCCCAGCACATCGGTGAGGTCGGCCGCGATCCGGCTGTCCATCACCGCCTGGCGGATCCGGCGCAGCAGCGAACTGTCCGGCCCGGCGAGCAGCGGCACCACGACGGCGACGGGGCCGTCGGGCTCCTTGACGTCCATTCCGGCGGCCTTGGCCTGCTCGTACCGCGCGGTGCGCTCGTCGGCGGTGTGGGCCAGCACGGCCTGCAGCGTGGGGAACTCCGAGTCGTCCCCGTCCAGGTAGCCGATCCGCGCGTCGAGGCCGGGCAGCTCGGAGCGGGCGATGCTCACGACCTCCTCGGCGAGGCCGCGCGTGGCGGCACCGGGCGTACCGGGCACCGCGAGGACGAGCGCGGGCGCGCCCTCGGGAGCCGCCAGCGGCTCGGGTCGGCGGTGCCGCCCGGGCTGGCGAGGTCGCGGCATTCGTACTGGCAGGCCGGACGCGGGCCCAGTGGGGGAGCTCATGGCGACGCATGTTACTGGCTTCCTGGGCTTCCCTGTTCGGGGAGGGTGCAGGTGAGCGGTATCCGTCCGGTTTTGTCTGATGAGTTACGTCCGCTTCAGCCCCTCTTTGGGGTCACGACGTACAACATCGCCGCATCGGGCGGCAGGGTGAGCGAACTACGCGCCAGTTCTGTGGCGATCTGTACGGATCCCTCCAACGGCCCGCCCGCGGCCGGGACCAGCCGCGCGCCCGGCAGCCGTCGCTCCAGTTCCTCCTCCAGCGGTACGAGGAGGGCGGCACCCATCCTGAACAAGCCACCGGTGAGACCGACCTGCGCCTCGCCCTCCGCGGGGCAGACCGCGGCCGCGGAGTCGGCCATGTGCCGGGCCGCGTCGCGCAGGATTCCCCGGGCCACCGGGTCGCTCCCGGCGCAGGCCGCCACCTGGGGCGCGAAGGACGCGAGGACGGCCGCCCGGTCCGTGCGCGGATAGAGCCGGCCGGGCAGCTCCCGGACCGGTCCGAACGACTCCTCGGCCCGGGCCAGCAGCGCCGCCGAACCCCCGGACCGTCCGTCATGGGCACGCAGGGCGGCCTCCAGACCGGCCCGCCCGATCCACGCCCCGCCCCCGCAGTCGCCCAGCAGATGACCCCACCCGTCCGCCCGGCGCCAGGTCCTGAGGTCGGTGCCGATCGCGATGAGACCGGTGCCGGCGGCGACGACAGCGCCCGCGCGAGGTCCGAGAGCTCCGGCGTACGCGGTCACGGCGTCCGCGACCAGCGCGACGGTCCGCACCCCGAACTCCCGCTCCAGCGCACCGGGAAGCTCCGCCCGCAGGGCGTCGCCCAGGGTCGCGAGACCGGCCGCCCCCACGACGGCGGTACCGAGTCCGCTCACCCCGGATTCGGGCAGCAACGCCCGCACCAGGGGAACCAGTTGCTCCATCAGATGCCCCGGATCGATACCGCGCGCCCCGGTCCGGACCGGAACCCGCGTCTCCCGTGCCGCGCTGATGTCCCCGTCGGGAGTGCCGACGACCACCCGCAGGCCGGAACCACCGGAGTCGACGGCGAGGAACCCGTCCCCGGCCGCTGAAGGCACCAGGCCCCCTCCTTCCCGACCACCGGCGGCACGCTCGGTCCGACCGGCTCGAAGATCTCGACGCGGAGGAAGGGTAGCGCCTGCGGGACGGCCCGCGCGGGGAGACTTCCCTGGGTATGCGGGGTGTCAGTGTGTGCCAGTAGAGTGACGCGCCGTGGCACCACGACCCTTGTACGAACTTGTCGAAGCGGGCTGGGCGAAGGCTCTCGAACCCGTGGCCGAACGCATCGCGCACATGGGGGACTTCCTCCGGGCCGAGATAGCGGCGGGCCGGACCTACCTCCCGGCCGGGGCGAACGTCCTCAGGGCCTTCCAGCAGCCCTTCGACGACGTCCGCGTCCTGATCGTCGGTCAGGACCCCTATCCCACGCCGGGCATGGCGATCGGGCTGAGCTTCGCGGTGGCGCCCGAGGTGCGCTCACTGCCCGGCAGCCTGGAGAACATCTTCCGGGAGATGCACTCCGACCTCGGACTGCCCAGACCGTCGAACGGCGATCTGACGCCGTGGACCGAGCAGGGCGTGCTCCTGCTCAACAGGGCGCTGACGACCGCCCCGCGCAAGCCCGGCGCGCATCGCGGGCAGGGCTGGGAGGAGGTCACCGAGCAGGCCATCCGGGCGCTGGCGGCGCGCGGGAAGCCGCTGGTGTCGATCCTGTGGGGGCGTGACGCCCGCAACCTCCGCCCCCTCCTCGGCGAGCTCCCGGCGATCGAGTCGGCCCATCCCTCGCCCATGTCGGCGGACCGCGGCTTCTTCGGCTCGCGTCCGTTCAGCCGGGCCAACGACCTGCTGGTCGCCCAAGGGGGACAGCCGGTGAACTGGCAACTGCCGTAGCCCTTTGTCGACGCGGGTGACCGCGGACGTGGTGCGCGTGCGGCGCCGGACCCCCGAAGATCCTGGGGGCCCGGCGCCCGCGGAGCGGCGGGGCGTTGTTCGGTGTCGGTGTCGGTGTCGGTGGCCGTTGCTGTGGCCGTGGCGCCCCGCATCACCCCACCACGGCCGCCCGCACGCACAGCACGTCCGGCAGGTGCGAGGCCAACTGCCGCCAACTGTCGCCGTCGTCGGCCGAGGCGTACACCTCGCCGTTGCGGTTGCCGAAGTAGACGCCGGCCGGGTCCGCGTCGTCCGTGCACATCGCGTCCCGCAGCACCGTGCCGTAGTGGTCCTCCTGCGGCAGGCCCGCCGTGAGCGGCTCCCAGCTCTTGCCGGCGTCCGCCGTGCGGAAGACACGGCACCGGTGACCGGCCGGGACACGGTCCGCGTCGGCGTTGATCGGGAAGACGTATACCGTCTCGCCGCGCCGGGGATGGGCGACCGCCGCGAAGCCGAAGGTGGACGGCAGTCCCTCGCCGATGTCCGTCCAGTGCGCCCCGGCGTCGTCGCTCCGGTACACACCCCAGTGGTTCTGCAGGTACAGCCGGTCGGGATCGGCCGCGTCCCGGGCGACCTTGTGCACGCACTGGCCGAACTCCGGGTTCGGGTCGGGCAGGAACACGGCGGAGACACCGGAGTTGGACGGCACCCAGCTCGCGCCGCCGTCCTGGGTGCGGAACACTCCCGCCGTGGAGACGGCCACGGTGACCGCGCGCGGGTCGCGCTGGTCCGTCAGGACGGTGTGCAGACCCTCGCCGCCACCGCCCGGCACCCATTTCGACCGGGTCGGATGCTCCCACAGGGGCCGGACCAGCTCGAAACTCTCCCCGCGGTCCTCCGAGCGGTACAGCGCGGCCGGTTCGGTGCCCGCGTACACCACGTCCGGCTCGGCCGCCGCCGGGTGGAGCTGCCAGACCCGCTCCAGGGAGGCGCCGGTGTCCTTAGGGAACTTCACGGCGGGCTGGGCCGGCTCCGTCCAGGTGCGGCCCAGGTCGTCGGAGTGGAACACCGACGGCCCCCAGTGCGCGCTGTCGCCGCCGGCCAGCAGGCGCGGGCGCTCGCCCCGGGTGTCGATCGCCACCGAGTACACGGCCTGCGCGTTGAAATACGGACTCTCGTCGAACTCCCAGGTGCCGCCTCGCTCGCGCCCGATGAACAGGCCCTTGCGCGTGCCCACGGCAAGCAGCTTCTCAGCCATACCGATCTCCTCCGTGACGTCTTTGTCCCAGACATCGGCCAGTCTGCACCCCGCCACTGACAGTCACCTCCGGAACAGGCTTCACCGCAGGTCAGGGCGGGGATGGTAACCGGCTGAGGCCCTTGACGGGCGGCTTTCGGCAAGATGCCCGCGGCGGTGGGCGGCCGCTGGGACCGTCGTGACGGAGAACTCGCCGCGAGTCGTGAGCATCGCGGAGTGATCCCCCGTATGGGAGGTCGGTCCGGCATGTTCGTGCGCCCGTCGCTCATGAGGAGGATGCCCTCGATGGCGTTCCGTGGTCCCAAGGTCTGGCTGTGGCGCTGGCGACGCAATCCGCTCCGACGCCGGGCCGACGCCGTCGAGGCGTGGGTCGTGCTCGGTGCGTGGCTGCTCACCGTGGCGGCCGGGGTGCTCGCCGGTCTGGGGGTCAGCCGGGCCGTGGAGCACCAGCTCGCGCTGGAGCGCGTCGAGTGGCGGCCCGTCGTGGCCCGCCTCGCCGACCGGGCGCCCGGCACGGCCGACCCGGGCACGTCGAGCGGCGACCGGGTGTGGGGCGAGGTGGCCTGGACCGGGGCGGACGGCTCCGCCCACACCGGGCAGGTGCGCGTCGATCCCGGCAGCACCCAGGGCACACCCGTCACCGTCTGGACCGACGACCGGGGGCGGCTGATGACCCAGCCCGCCACCGAGGGCCAGGCCCGGGTCCGCGCCGCGGCGATCGGCGTACTGGTCGGCGTGAGCACGGCGATGATCCCCTTCGTAGGGGGCCGGGTCCTGCGCGGCCGCATGGAACGCCACCGCCTCGACCAGTGGGCCACGGACTGGGCCTACTTCGGACCCCTGTGGGGCGGCCGGAGGGCTGACGGGAGGTAGGGGCGGGGCCCGCGGCCGCGGGGAGCGCGGTGGCGGTGTGGGGAGGCGAGGGCCACCTTGCTTCGGGCCGCTGTGGTGCGGTCGACGGGCCGACGGTAGGTAGCGGCGGCGAGCGGGGCTGCCGGGAGCGCACCCACGGGGGGTACGGAGGGGTGCCCCGATTCGGGCCGCTGTACGGCAGCCGACGACAGGCAGCACGGGCAGGCCCGGCCGCGGGGAGTGCGCCGACGGTGTGGGGAGGCGAGGGGCACCCCGCTTCGGGCCGCTGTGGTGCGGCCGATGGGCCGACGGGAGGTAGCGGCGGTGGGCTGGACCTCCGGGAGCGCGCCGACGGGGTGCGGGACCCGAGGGATACCTCGCGCTGTATCTCGCCGCCATCTCCACCGCCGCCGCACTCGCCCTCAGCGCGAGAGTCCTACGCCAAGCGCGGGGGCACCCCTTCCCCGCCCGTACCCAGTACCTCCCCGCAGGCCCGCAGCAAGCGTTCGTCGTCGTGCACGTCATGGCTGCCGTGTCCGCCCGACGCCGAGGCCAGGTGCCGGCGCCGAGACGCCAGTTCGGCACGGAGGAGGTCGTGGAGGGGCGCTCCGGCAGGCCCGAGGGCGGCGAGACAGGCGGTGATGGTTCGGCGCGTGTACGGGGCCTCCGTCCAGGCCGTCCGCAGGACCGGCGCGGCGGACTCCCCGTCCCCGGAGATCCGCCACACCGCACACGCGGCGGACACCCGCTCCCGCAGGTCCTGCGACGACACCATCCGCCGCAGCTCCGGCAGCGCCACACCGGCCTTCGGCCCGAGGCGCGCCAACGCCCCCGCGGCCACACGTCGCCGAGGCCGCCCGACCGCCAACTCGGCGGTCAGCACGGGCAGTACGGCCGTCGCGTCCCCCTCCACGGCCCACAGCGCCCTCGCGGCCACCGCCGCGCACTCGGACTCCAGCAGCTCCCGCAGCACGGGCACGACCAGGGAGGGCGCCGCGCTCCCGAAAACCTCCAGAGCACGAACGGCGGCCTCCACCACGGCGCCCCGCGACCGCAGCCCCACCGGCAGGCCCCGCAGCAGTCGCAACACCTCCGGTACGGCCTCCGCGTCACCCAGCGCGGTGAGCGCCGACAACAGCGGTACGGCCCGTTCGAAGGTCCTGGCGGAGTCCGGCGCGACCTCGCCCAGACGGCGCCGCAATGCGGGAGCGAGCGGGGCCGCCCCAGGGCCCAGGCAGGGGATCACCCGGCCCAGATCATCGGGTACGTCCGGACCGGCCAGCACCTGCGCCAGCACCGGTGTCGCCCGTGCATCCCCGCTCCTGGCCAGGGCCTTGAGCGGACCGCCCAGGGCCGGTGCCCCGCGCCCCCCACGCCGTACCCACAGGTCGGGCCGGGAGGTCACCAGGGCGGCCAGATCGTCGGCGGCGGGTGCGGCCAGGTCGTACAGCTCCTCCAGCACCGACACCGCCGCGTCGCGCAACCTGTCCTCGTCGGCGGCCAGTTGGGCGCCGACCAGGGCGACGGGCTCGGACCAGTCGCCGCGCCACTCGCGGAACAGCCCCGCCGACATCCACACGGCGTTGCACCGGTCGACGGCATCGGGACTGGTCAACTGCCCCCGCAGCAGAGCCGTACGGTCGTCGAGCCGGTCACCGAGACCGCGGTGCAGGGCCCTCAGCAACTGCGAGCCCTCCTCGTCCGAGGGCCGCAGCCGTCGTAACCGATGCGCGAGGGTGTCGGCGTGCGGGCATCCGGCCGTCTCGCGTCCCGTGGACCGCAGGGCGGACCGGGCTCTGAGCAGTCCGACGGCCACCGACACCAGATCGGGCGGAAGCCGGTCGGGGGCGCAGTCGGCGAGCTGGCCGAGGGCGGCGAGCCGCAGCCCGGCGCTGCGGGGCGCGGAACTCTGCGCGGTCAGCAACTCAAGCGCCCCGGACGCGTGTTCGGGATGCCGCCGCACGAAGAGGCCCAGGCTCTCGGTGAGAGCGAGCAGGACCCGGTCGTCCCGCTCCAGTGCACAGCGCTCCCGCAACAGGCCGAGCACGCGGACCGGTTCGTCCAGGAACCGTACGAGGGCACCGGAGGCCGCCCGGCGGACGGAGGGGTCGGCGTCCCCCGTCAGCTCGGCGAACACCTCGGCGCCGGCGCGCAACCCCGCTTGGGCCCGCGGACCGCTCTCCAAGCTGCCCTTCCGACTCCCGCTCTCCGCCCCGATGCTGACGAGCAGTTCGACGATGCCGGCGCGGTCCGCGACCTCCCCGCTCGCCACGAGCGCGAGCAGGAACGGAACACAGGCCAGGGCCGCGTCGTACCCGCCCCCCTGGTGGTGCACCGCGCCGTACATCCCGTCGAGGGCGGCCTCCCGCTCGGCCGGGTCCGCGGAGGCGAGCCCCCGCAGCAGTCCGGGCACGTCCGCCGCGCCGCCGTACGCATGCCGCAGCGAGGCCCAGTCGACCTCGTCGATCCCCGTGAACACGTTGTCCTCCCCAGGCGAAGTACCAACTGATCGGAGTCTGCACCACGGGACCGACAACGAAGCGCAATCACTGTGTGACGGTGAGCGATCCGGACAGGGAGGTGGTCCGGATCTCGCCAAATGCCCCCGGAGCGGCCTCAGTTGCCCCCGGGCAGGGCCCTCGCGAGGACCGCGTCCACGTCCGCGGCGTCGGGCAGCGTGCCGAACGCGTGCCCCCAGTCGCCGCCGAGCCGGGTCGCGCAGAACGCGTCGGCGACCGCCGGCGGGGCGTACCGGACGAGGAGGGAGGCCTGGAGCGTCAGGGCCATGTGCTCCACCAGGCGCCGCGCACCCGCCTCGGACGCCGTGGCCAACAGGTCCTTCAGGCGGGCCACGGCCGAGTCCAGGCGGGCGTCCGCACCCTGGGCCAGGGCGAGTTCGCCGAACAGCGCCTGGGCGGTGTCCGCATCGCGGCGCAACGCCCGCAGCACGTCGAGGGCGTTGACGTTCCCGGAGCCCTCCCAGATCGACAGCAGGGGAGCCTCCCGGTAGTGCCGGGGCATGCCCGAGTCCTCCACGTAGCCGTTCCCGCCGAGGCATTCCAGGGCCTCCGCGGTGAAGGCCGGACCCCGTTTGGTGACCCAGTACTTGCCGACCGCGGTGGCGATACGGCGGAAGGCCTGCTCGCCGGCGTCCCCGCGCACGGCCCGGTCCGCGGCGCCCGCGAGCCGGAGCGTGAGGGTGGTGGCGGCCTCGGACTCCAGCGCCAGGTCGGCCAGGACGTTGCGCATCAGCGGCTGGTCGATCAGCCGGGCGCCGAACGCGCTGCGGTGCCGGGCGTGATGCCCCGCCTCCACCAGCGTCTTCCGCATCAGGGTCGCCGACATCATCACGCAGTCGAGACGCGTGCAGTTGACCATCTCGATGATCGTCTTGACGCCCTGCCCCTCGGGGCCGACCAGCCAGGCCACGGTCGCGTCGAACTCGGGCTCGGAGGAGGCGTTCGACCGGTTGCCGAGCTTGTCCTTGAGGCGCTGGATGCGGAAGGTGTTGCGGCTGCCGTCCGGCAGGATCCGCGGCACCAGGAAGCACGACAGCCCGCCGGGCGCCTGCGCCAGCACCAGGAACACGTCGCACATCGGCGCCGACGTGAACCACTTGTGCCCGCGCAGCGTGTACACCCCGGGCTCCGCCGTGGGCGTGGCCGTCGTGGTGTTGGTGCGGACGTCGGAGCCGCCCTGCTTCTCGGTCATCCCCATGCCGGCGAGCAGGCCCCGCTTCTCGGTCGGCACCCTGAGCTCCGGCTCGTACTCCCGGCCGGTCAGCAGGGGTTCGTAGACCTTCGCCAGGTGCGGTTCCCGGCGCAGCGCGGGGATCGCCGCGTACGTCATCGACGTGGGACAGCCGTGGCCCGCGTCCGTGTGGCCCCACACCAGGCCACCCGCCGTGCGCGCGACATGGGCGCCGGTACGGTCCTGCGCCCACGGTGCGCCGGCCAGGCCCTCCGCGACGGCGGTCCGCATCAGGTGGTGCCAGCTCGGGTGGAAGTCGACCTCGTCGACCCGGTTGCCGTACCGGTCGTGCGTGCGCAGCACCGGCTCGTGCCGATTGGCCAGATCCGCCCACTCCTGGGCCTCGGCACTGCCGGCCCGCAGTCCGAGCCGCCGTATCCCCTCCTCGGCCCAGCCGGCACCCTCACGGCGCAGCCCCTCCAGCAGGACGGGGTCGTCGGAGGCGTCGTACGGGGCCAGGAGAGGGGGCTGGTTGGTGACGGCGTGGGTGGCGGACTGCTCGGACGCGGGAAGGGAGACCATGGAGTCCATGTTGCACTTCCCATGCGGCTGTAGCAATGGTGCAACAAGAAGTGCGTCGTACAGTACGTGACCATGCGGAGGAACGTGTCGGAGCAGCCCGGTGAGGTCGATCTGCGGCCGCTGTCGGCCCGGTCGGTCGTGCTGAGCCTGCTGCTCGGCGCGCACCCGCCGGAGATGCCGGTCAAGGACCTGGTCCGCGCGGTGGAGCCGTTCGGCGTGGGCGGGTCCACGCTGCGTGCCGCGCTCAGCCGGATGGTGAGCGCGGGGGACCTGCGGCGCGCCGACACCGTCTACGGCCTCAGCGACCGGCTGCTCGCCCGTCAGCGCCGCCAGGACGACTCCGTGCACCCCCGCACGCGCGCGTGGAGCGGCGACTGGGAGATGGTCGTGATCACCGCGACGGGTCGCGGGCCGGCCGAGCGCGCCGAACTGCGGGCGCGGCTGACCGCCCTCCGGCTCGCCGAACTCCGCGAGGGCGTCTGGCTGCGCCCCGCCAACCTGGCCCGGCCGCTCCCGGAGGACCTGGACGGGGTCGCCCAGCGCTGCACGGCCCGCCCGGCAGGTTCCGGCCCCGAGCTGGCGGCCGCGCTGTGGCCCCTCGACGACTGGGCGGCGAACTCCCGGGCACTGCTCGCCCACGTCGCCCGCGCGGATCGACCCGCGGACCGGCTCACCGGCTTCGCGGCGGTCGTACGCCATCTGCTGACCGATCCGGTGCTGCCGCGCGAGCTGCTGCCTCCCCACTGGCCGGGCGCGGACCTGCGCTCCGCGTACGCGGCTTACCAGCGGGAGCTGGCGGACACGGTCCCCCAGGAGCGACTGCGCACATGACACGGCGGCCGCGCGGAGCGCCCTGCGGGGACGCTCCGTACGGCCGCCTTCACCTGCCGAGCGGCTACTTGTAGGTGATGTCGGATGTCGCGTACTTGCAGTAAGTACTGTCGGGTCCGGAGCCGTTCGTGGTCGGCTCCTTGCCCGTGTTGTTCCCGATGTACTTCTGGCACGGCACGATCTTCTTGCTGGAGTCGCCCACGATCGTGATCTTCTTCAGGGTCGCGCTGTCGCCGTAGTTGGTGTTGATGCCGACGAGCTTGTTGCCCGAGTAGGTCGCCTCGATGGTGTTGAGGTTGATCGTCCGCTTGTACTGCGTCGAGCAGTTGCCGCAGGAGCGCACGAAGGTGCCGAAGTTCTGCACCGCGAAGTTGGAGATGTTCAGCGTGCCGGCGCCGTTGAACTGGAACACCTTGTCGCTGGCCGACCGCGCGCCACCGCCGGATACGGTGTACACGTTCGACGACGAGGAGCCCCGGAAGGTCGCCGCGTCCTCGCCGACGTCCTCCCACCACACGTTCTGCAGCGTGCAGCTTCCCGCGCAGTGGATGCCGTCGGCGGCGGGGGCGCCGATGATCACGTTCTTCAGGACGGTGCCGGCGGCCAGGTTCAGGATCGGCCCCTGGTCCTCGTCCTGGCTGTCGCTGCCCAGGTCGCCCGAGCCGTACAGGCGCTTCATCCCGTAGTCCTTGGTGCCGGACAGCTCGATGGTCGAGGAGACCGCCTGGCTGCCGTTGGCGGTGGGCCAGGTGGCCGCGCTCGCCGTCGGCGCATTGACGGTCATGATCATGCCAACCGAGAGGCCGAGAGCGGCCGCGGCGCCGGTCAGCGCACGCGTACGCGCGCGTGGACGTGCCGAAGAAGTCATGTCCCGGTTCCTTCTTCCGTGTCGGGGGGTGGACGTGTGGGGGGTCAGATCTTTCCGGCGCCCGCGCCGCCGGTCACCGAGGTGACGACGGAGGAGGCGGGCTCGGCGGTGTAGCTGTACGGAGCGGTGGTGAAGGTGCCGACCCGGGAGACCTCGGTTGCAGCTCCGCCGAGGTCGTTGCCGCGGAGGTTGGCGTAACCGTCCACGTCACTGCTCCGGTTCGTGGTGACAGCGACTCCGGTACTGCGGAAGACGTTGTTCTCCACGAGCATCTGGGCGCCCATGCGCGAGTGCACCGCGGTCTCGGCGCCGACGACGTAGTTGTCGTAGAAGTGCCCGGTGCCGAAACGCAGGCTGGGGATGCGCGAGTTGACGTTGTTGAACCAGTTGTGGTGGTACGTCACCTTCAAGTGCCCGGTGTCCTCGCTCGCGTTGTTGTCGCTGTGGCCGACGAGCGAGCCCTTGAAGTGGTCCTTGAAGGTGTTCCAGGACACCGTGACGTTGTCCGAGCCGTGGTTGATGTCCAGCAGCCCGTCGTAGTAGTCCTTGTCGTGATCGCGGTCCGCCGAGAAGGAGTTGTGGTCGATCCACACCTTCGTCGAGGCCTGCACCTCGATGCCGTCGGCCGGTGCGAGCGGCTTGCTGATGTTCAGGTTGCGGACCACGACGTTCGTGACCTTCTTCAGCCGCAGCCCGCCACCGGTGAACCCGGACGACGAACCGACGCCCAGCACCGTGGTGTTGGAGCCGACGTCGACCGTGCCGCTCAGCGAGATCAGGCCGTTGACCCTGACCACCTTCGCCGTGCTGCCGGTGACGGCCGTCTTGAAGGCGCTCAGTGTGGAGACGGTGACCGCGGAGGCGCTCCCGCCGCCGGTGGTTCCGGCGCCGAAACCGATGGGGGAGGTCTCGGCGGCCCCGGCCGGCTGCGGGACGGCCAGGGCGGCCGCCGTCGCGAGCACGGCCGCACCGGCGGCCAGAGCGGATCTTTGCGCGTGTGTACGTGGGGGGCGAGTACGCATGCGGGTGCGTCCCTTCGTGGCGCCTGCCCGACGCCTGATCGGTCATGTACGTGAAATTTGTTCTCCATGTTGAACAGCGCAGGCGGTGCTGAGCCGCAATGCGCTGTCCCGGTTCAGCGGGTCGGTCACATCGCTGAACGGAACGTAGAGGGTAAGCGCTTTCTGGTCAACGCTTTGCGCAGAAGACATTCGGTCACTCGGGCGGGGGAGGGGGTGGGGCCGTGAGCGAATTCTTTCGACGCGTGGGAGCGCTTCCATGGCAGCCATGTGCATGCCACCATGCTCGCCGGACGCCTCCCTTCCGAGGGAGGGCCGAGACCGTCCGAGAGGGGTGAGGCGGTGGCGCTCCCGCGTATGCGTACGTTCGTCCGCGCTCTGGTGCTCACCGCACCCTGGCGTGGGGTGGATCGCGGCAGTCGGAGCGAGTCGTGCTCCGCTGCCGGCCGTGAGATCCCGGAGAACGCTGCCGGCCGTGACCTCCCGGAGAACGAGGAGCCGGCGCGTCCGAGGTCGCCGTGGCCGCCGGGTCCGGCCGACCTTGCTGGTCGCCAGTTCGGACCGCCGACGGTCCGGGCGGCTCGTGGATGCCGTCGGCTGACACCGGGGCGAACGACCGGCTGCGCTCGCACGACGAGGCTGTCCCGGACGGTCGGCCCGCCCGAGTTGAAGACTGTCGGCCAAGACTGTCGGCCGCGGCGCGTTGATCCGCGGAGGTGTCCACCGGGCTCTCGCGGTCATCCTTCGTCGGCCTTCGTCGGCAGAGCCACCCCTACCGGCACCCGAGTCCTGCCACTGCCGCGAGCGGCAACCTCTCCCCACCGTCCCACCCTGACCCACAGACCACCTCACCCGCCGATCCCTACGCATGAGAGGGGCAAGGACGTGTCCATCACCCCCAGGAGACCGCTGAGTTCGGTGTTGCTGGTCCTGCTGGCGTTACTCGCGGCGGCACTCTTCGCCGCCGTCCCCACCGCTTCGGCCCGCACGGAGGCCGCCGCCACGGAGGCCGCCCCCTCGGCGGTCCTCACCGAGGTCACCGGCTTCGGCGCGAATCCCAGCAATCTCCAGATGTACCTGTACCTGCCGGACAATGTCACCGCGCACCCGGCGGTCGTCGTGGCCGTGCACTACTGCACCGGCTCGGGTCCGGCCATGTACAACGGCACCGAGTGGGCCCGACTGGCCGACACCTACGGCTTCGTGGTGATCTACCCCTCGGTCACCCGGTCCAGCAAGTGCTTCGACGTGTCCTCGCCGCAGGCGCTGAAGCGCGATGGCGGCAGCGACCCCGTCGGCATCAAGTCGATGATCGACTGGACGGTGCGGACCTACTCCGCCGACACCACCAGGATCTACGCCACCGGCATCTCCTCGGGCGCGATGATGACCAATGTCCTGCTCGGCGACTACCCGGACGTGTTCGCGGCGGGCGCGGCCTTCTCCGGCGTCCCGTTCGGCTGCTTCGCCACGACCGACGGCTCCGAGTGGAACAGCGCCTGCTCGGGCGGCACCGTCACCCACACCCCGCAGCAGTGGGGCGATCTCGTCCGGGCCGCGTACCCCGGCTACACGGGCCCCCGGCCGCGCATGCAGGTGTGGCACGGCACCGAGGACGACGTGCTGCGCTATCCCAACTTCGGCGAGGAGATCAAGCAGTGGACGAACGTCCTCGGCGTCAGTCAGACACCGGCCGCCACGGACACGCCTGTCTCCGGCTGGACCCGCACCCGCTACGGCGCCACCGGTGACCGGGCCCCCGTCGAGGCGATCAGCCTCCAGGGAGTCGGCCACAACCTCTACAGCACCGGCATGGCCGCCCGCGCGCTCACCTTCTTCGGTCTCGACAGCTCGGGCCCGGCGCCCCAACCCCAGCCGGGCGCCTGCAAGGTGACGGCCACGACCAACGCCTGGAGCACCGGTCTGACGGCCTCGGTCACCCTCACCAACACCGGCACGAGCACGATCAACGGCTGGCAACTGGCCTTCACCCTCCCCGCCGGCCAGACCATCACCAACGGCTGGGGCGCCACGTACAGCCCGTCCTCCGGCGCGGTGACGGCGACGAACGCGAGCTACAACGGCACCGTCGCGCCGAACGCGAGCGTCAGCATCGGCTACCAGGCCGACCACGGCGGGAACAGCGCGGCGCCGGGTGCCTTCGTGCTCAACGGGAAGACCTGCACGGCCGGTTGACGGCTCACGGGCTCTCGCTGTCCTCCGGCGGGACGTTCCGGCGCAGTGCCCGGGCGTCCCGCCGGACGGCGTGCCAGGAGCGCAGCAGACCCCGCACCTGGTCGAGCAGTCCGGTGAGCACGTACAGGAACACGGACACTGCGCTCGCCGCGCCCAGGATGTCCAGGACGATCCGCGACTCCATGCTCGGGGCCTCCTCCGAGAGGGAGGGCGGTCGAACCGAGCGCGAGCCGCAGGCAGGATGGCAGGTGTCTCAGGCCGACCACCCGGTACCGACGGTGATCAACTGAGGCCCTGCCGGCGTGCAGGCCGCGTGTGAAGTTGTCGCGATTGACGCGCCGCCGATCCGTTCGGCGGACGCGCCCGAAAGGGACGCCGGACCCATTCCCGTCGCAGTCGGCGAGCCGACCGTGCGCAGGGAGCCTACTTCTCGCGTCCCCCGCGCCGAAGGCCTTTCGGGAAACAGGGCTCAGACCGACCGGTGGTACTGGTCCGGCACATGCACGTCCCCGCCCAGCTCCCGGGCCGCGAGCCGCGCCCAGGACGGGTTGCGGAGCAGTTCGCGGCCCAGCAGCACCGCGTCCGCCTCGCCGTTGGAGAGGATCTTCTCGGCCTGCTCGACCTCGGTGATCAGGCCGACCGCGGCGACCGGGAGGTCGGTCTCCGCCTTGACGCGGGCGGCGAAGGGGACCTGGTAGCCGGGGCCGAGGGGGATGCGGACGCCCGCCGCGTTGCCGCCGGTGGAGACGTCGAGGAGGTCGATGCCGTGGGCCCGCAGGTCGTGGGCGAAGCGGACGGTGTCGTCCGGGGTCCAGCCGTCCTCCTCCAGCCAGTCGGTCGCCGAGATGCGGAAGAAGAGGGGCTTGTCGTCGGGCCACACCTCACGGACCGCGTCGACGACCTCCAGCGCGAAGCGGGTGCGGTTCTCGTACGAGCCGCCGTACTCGTCGGTGCGCCGGTTGCTGTGCGGGGAGAGGAAGTTGCCGATCAGATAGCCGTGGGCGCCGTGGATCTCGGCGACTTCGAAGCCGGCGGCGAGAGCACGCCGGGCCGCGTCGGCGAACTGCCCGACCACCTTGCTGATCTGATCCGTTGTCAGCTCCGTAGGGACGGGGTGCCGCTCGTCGAAGGCGAGCGGGCTCGGGCCGAGCGGCTGCCAGCCCAGTGCGTCCGGGGGGAGCGGCGCGCCGCCCTTCCAGGGCTGGTCGGTGGCGGCCTTGCGGCCGGCGTGGGCGAGCTGGATGCCCGGGACGGTGCCCTGGGCGGCCAGGAAGCCGGTGATGCGGCGGAACGCCTCGACCTGGGTGTCGTTCCAGATGCCGAGGTCGTAGGGGGAGATGCGGCCCTCGGGGCTGATGCCGGTCGCCTCGACGATGATCAGGCCGGTGCCGCCGGCCGCGCGTGCCGCGTAGTGCGCGAAGTGCCAGTCGTTCGGGGCGCCGATCCCGGGGCCGTCCGGAGCGGCCGAGTACTGGCACATCGGCGGCATCCACACCCGGTTCGGGATCGTCACGTCGCGCAGGGTGAAGGGCTCGAAGAGTGCGCTCACGGCGGGCTCCATTTCGTCACGGGACCGGTGGTGGTCGACTCGTACGATAGGCATCGTAGTACGTCGGATGTCAAACTACGAAGGGTCTCGTACAATAGGGCTCCCGAGGCCGGTCCCCGAGTCCGCACGGCCCCCGGGACACCTGGAGAAGTGGAGCCGCCGTGACCTCCCCCGCCATCAGCAGTCGTGCCCTTCCGCACCCCGAGCGCGGCGAGATCCGGCTGGAGGGCATCCTGCACGCCCTCTCCGACCCGATGCGCCTGCAGATCGTGCGCGAGCTCGCCGCGGTCGGCGACGAGCTCTCCTGCTCGCACTTCGACCTGCCCGTCACCAAGTCGACGACCACCCACCACTTCCGGGTGCTGCGCGAGAGCGGGGTGATCCGGCAGATCTACCGGGGCACGGCCAAGATGAACGGCCTGCGCCGGGACGAGCTGGACGGGCTCTTCCCGGGCCTTCTAGACGCCCTCCTGGACGCCGCCGCCCGCCAGGCCGTCCGGAGCGGGAGCGACTGAACTGCCCTCCGCCGGAAGGTGGTTGGCTGGAGAGCAGGTTGCCTGTCAGGGGTGTGCCGACGCGGATTCCCCCGCGGCGGGCCGCCTGCTCTCCCTCGCCCTAGGGGGCGTGTCCGCGCACCGCGTCCATCAGGGACTGCCAGTCCGGCAGCTTCACCACGCCACGGCCCAGGGACGCGCCGAGGTCGACCTCCGCCCGCTCGATGGCGCACCAGCCCGCCCACTCCACCGGTTCGAGTCCCGCTGCCCGCAGGGCGTCGAGCGGGTCCTCGCGCCGTTCTTCGCGTGCGAGCGTGGGCGCGTCCTCGAGGAGCGAAGTCACCGTCTCCTTGGCGTCCGGGCGGTTGGTGCCGATCACTCCGGTCGGACCGCGCTTGATCCAGCCGGCCACGTACTCTCCGGGGACGGGGGAACCGCCGCGCACCACACGGCCGTCGACGTGGGGCACCGTGCCGCTCTCCGCGTCGAACGGCAGCCCCGGCACCGGCATGCCCCGGTAGCCCACCGATCGCAGCACCAACTGGGCCTCGATCTCCTCGAACTCACCGGTGCCGCGCACACCGCCGTGCCCGTCCGGCAGCGTCCGCTCGAAACGGACCGCGCCCACCCGACCGCCGTCGGCGAGGACTTCGACGGGACGCAGGAAGAAGCGCAACGCGATCCTGCGGGCGGACGGCCGTGCCCCGGCCGCCGCCCAGCCGCGCAGCACCTCCACGTTCCGGCGCTGCGGCGCGGGCAGGGGAGCGGGGTCGAGGTACGCCGGATCCAGCGCCAACTCATCTGCCCGGACGGTCACTTCGGTGTCCGGAAGCGACCCCAGCTCGCGCAGCTCCTTCGTGGTGAAACGGGCCTGGGAGGGGCCCCGCCGCCCCACCATGTGGACCTCGGTCACCCGGCTGGCCGCCAACGCGGTGAGCGCCGGATGCGGGATGTCGGTGGGGCTGAGCTCGGTCGTCCCGCGCGCCAGCATCCGCGTCACGTCGACGGCGACGTTGCCCACCCCGATGACCACCGCCGACCGGGCGCCGACCACGAAACCGTCGGCCCGGGAGTCGGGGTGCGCGCTGTACCAGGACACGAACTCCGTCGCCGACCAGCTCCCCGGCAGTTCCTCGCCCGGGATCCCGAGATGCCGGTCGGTGGCGGCGCCCACGCAGTACACGACGGCGTGGTACAGCTCGCGCAGCCGCGCGGCCGGCACCCCGCCGGGGCCGATCTCGACACCGCCGACGAACCGCACCCGCTCGTGCTCCAGGATCGTCCGCAGGTTGTTCTGGAGCGATTTGATCTTCTCGTGGTCCGGTGCCACCCCGTAGCGCACCAGGCCGTACGGGCACGGCAGCCGGTCCAGGACGTCCACGAGCACCTCGGGGTCCTGCTGGACGAGGCCCTGGGCGGTGTAGCACCCGCTGGGCCCGGAGCCGACGACGGCGACACGCAGCACGGCGGAACTCCCTACGAGAGGAGTCGCTGACACCTTCAGGATCGCACCGCGCGTGCTGCTCTGACAGGGTGCCGGAAGGACCTGCGCGTGCGTGTCCGGCCACAGCGGGTGTGATCATGCGGTTACGTTGCGTGTGTGCTAGAAGCATCCTTTCTTAATCTTTCTGATCGTTGTCCGACGGACGGCAGCGTGTCCGTGTGGCCCGCGTGGGAAGTGCGGGAGGACGGGAGCGCGACGGCCTGGTTCCAGGTCCGGCTGGTCTTCCCCGACGGCGCCCGGGTGGACGTCCTCGCGGTGGTGGCCGAGGACGGTGTCTCCCTGGAGGACGTGCGGGCCCAGCCCGCCCTCTCGCTCGACGACCTGGGCGCGCTCGCGGACTGGATCGAGGAGCCGCTCTTCGAAGCGTGCGGCCGCAGGTCCGGGGCGGACGCCGGAGGCGAGGCGGGGGCGGCGCGTCGTGCCCGGCCGGCCTGGCCCCGTGGGATCGAGGGGCGGTGGCTGATCGCGCAGGAGTACCGCGCCGCCCAGGAGGACGGTGTCGACCCGGTCCTCGCCGTGATGTGCGCGACCGGGCACAGCCGCCGCAAGTCGCTCAGGCTCATCTCCCAGGCCCGCGACGCGGGCTTCCTGACACCGCGTCACGCGCGGCGCTGACCGCACCGGTCGAGCCGGCCGGGACGCTCAGAGCATGTCCCGCATGCGGTTGATCTCGCTGGTCTGCTGGGCCACCACGTCGTCCGCCATCTCCTCGATGCGGATGTTGTTGCCCTGGCCCTTCACGTCCGTCGCCATGGTGATCGCCCCCTCGTGATGGGTGATCATCAGGGTGAGGAAGAGCTCGTCGAAGGCCTTCCCCTTCGCCGCCCGCAGCTTCTCGAGCTGCGCCTCCGTCGCCATGCCCGGCATCGAGGCATGCGCGTGGCCGTCGCTCTTCTCGGACTGGCCGTGCTCCTTCAGCCAGGCCCGCATCGCTTCGATCTCCGGACCCTGCGCGGCCGAGATCCGCTCGGCGAGGGCCTTGAGCTTCGCCGACTCGGCTCGCTGCGGGGCCAGTTCGGTCAGCTCCAGCGCCTGGGCGTGGTGCGCGATCATCATGCGGGCGTACGAGACGTCCGCCGAGTTGGGGGTGTCGTCGTCGGCCCGCTGCTCCTCGGCGTCCTGGGCGGACAGCGTGCGGTTCGCCTGGCCGGGCTTGCCGGGTGCCAGCACCGAAGGCCCGCTCGCCGGGGCGGACTTGGGATCCCCGCCGGAGTCGCAGCCCCCGAGGGCCAGGACGGCCAGGGCGGCCAGGGTGGCCGTCACGTACGGCGCGTGGCGGAAAAGCACAGTGGTCACCCGTGGTCCCTTCATGACGAGTTCGTTGCCCCCTATTGATCTGTGCATGGTGAAGACGATACTGCGGTGACGCGTGAACCGTTCCACATGAACGGCACAGGGAGGAAAACAGTGATCCTGTTGAGAGAGTCCCGAACCCGGCACAGACGACTGGGAGTTGCCGCGGCCGCCGCGGGCCTCCTGGCCGCACTGCTCACCGCCGGTCCCGCCGTCGCGACCCCCGACCCCGGGGACGGCCCGACGAACGGCAAGGGCGTGTCCAAGAGCACCGAGGCCGAGGTGAAGACCGCGATCGCCGACGGCGAGATACCCGGACAGGACGAGATCGTCCACTCCGACAACATCGAGCACCTCGTCAACATCCCCAAGGACGCACTGCCCGGCACCAATTCGGACCTGGCCTTCCAGGGCAGGTACGCCTTCTCCGGGAACTACGACGGTTTCCGCATCTTCGACATCAGCAACCCGAGGGCGCCGAAGACGATCGCCCAGGTGCTGTGCCCGGGCTCGCAGAACGACATCTCCGTCTCCGGGAACCTGCTGTTCCTCTCCACCGACTCCTCGCGCAGTGACAGCAGTTGCAACAGCACCACCCAGCCCGCGACCGAGAAGTCGTCGTGGGAGGGCATGAAGGTCTTCGACATCAGCGACAAGAGGAACCCGAAGTACGTCGCCGCCGTCGAGACCGCCTGCGGCTCGCACACCCACACGCTGGTGCCCGAGCGCCGGAACGTCTACATCTACGTCTCCTCGTACTCGCCGAACGCCACCTACCCCGACTGCCAGCCGCCGCACGACGGCATCTCCGTCATCAAGGTGCCGCGCAACGCCCCCGAGAAGGCGGCGGTCGTCAGCTTCCCGGTGCTCTTCCCGGGCGAGGGCCCCGACGGCGGCGGCAACCCCGGCTCACCCACCAACCCGGGCGTCTCCAAGACCACCGGCTGCCACGACATCACGGTGCTCCCGGACGAGGACCTGGCGGCGGGCGCCTGCATGGGTGACGGCATCCTGTTCTCCATCAAGGACCCGGAGAACCCGAAGGTCATCGACCGGGTGCAGGACAACGTGAACTTCGCGTTCTGGCACTCGGCGACCTTCAACCAGAGGGCGAACAAGGTCGTCTTCACCGACGAGCTCGGTGGGGGCGGTGCGGCCACCTGCAACGCGGCGATCGGTCCGAACCGCGGCGCCGACGGCATCTACGACATCGTCGGCAAGGGTGACAAGCGCAAGCTCGTCTTCCGCGGCTACTTCAAGATCCCCCGCCACCAGGCCGACACCGAGAACTGTGTCGCGCACAACGGCTCGCTGATCCCCGTCAAGGGCAAGGACATCATGGTCCAGGCCTGGTACCAGGGCGGCGTCTCCGTCTGGGACTTCACGAACTCCGCGAAGCCCAAGGAGATCGCCTACTTCGAGCGCGGCCCGCTGAGCACCACCACCATGCAGACCGGCGGAGCGTGGTCGGCGTACTACTACAACGGCTACATCTACTCCAACGACATCGCCAAGGGCTTCGACGTGCTGAAGCTCAGCGACAGGCGGACGGATCCGGCCAGGAAGGTGCGGCTCGGCGAGCTCAACGTCCAGACGCAGCCGGACTACTTCGACTGATCCCCGGCCTCCGGGCCCGTGTCGAAGAACCGCGACGGATCCCTGTCGCACGTCCCGTCGGGCGCCTCGGCGTCCGGCGGGACCCCCTGCTCCCAGTCGAGCCGGTAGCGCGTGAACAACTCGGCCCGCAGGGTCGCGAGCGGCATCGGGACGTTCGGTACGACCATCGCGTAGACCGCGCCCATGAGCTGTGAGCGCAGCATCGGGTAGTCGGTCTCGACCGACTGTGAACCGTGCCGTTCCATCGTGTCCCGCAGCAGTTCGGCCAGGCGCTGCTGTTCCGGGCACTCCACGAAGCCCTCGGTGTCCAGCAGGCCCGCCATGTGCTGGCGCATCAGCACGGTCCGGTCCCGGGCCAGGCCCAGGACCGCGTCGATGGCGCGGGCCATCCGCTCCCGGCCGTCCTCGGTGCACGGCTCGCGCTCCAGCGCCTCCTGCAGCGTGCGGTGCATGAGCCGGTGCACGGCGGACTGCACGAGCTGGCGCTTGCCGGGGAAGTAGTACGACACCAGACCGCGCGCCGAACCGGCCCGGTCCGCGATGTCGCCGAGGGTCGTGGACTCGTAACCGCGCTCGGAGACCAGCTCCAGCGCCGCCTGCAGGAGCCGCTCCCGGGAACGGCGGCGCAGCTCTTCGTTAACCGAGGCGCTGCGCGGGGACATGCTGTAACTCCTGCGTTGACTGGCTATCAGCCAACTATACTCAGTGAGACCCGGACCGGCCCGGAAAAGGCCTGGTCGGGGCTGCCGCCTGCTCTGGGCGACGCGGGGGATCGTCCAGGGTGGGCGAGCATACGCCCCGATGGTGTCCTCAGGCGACGACCTGACGGGGTGACCACCCCGTTTTCGGACACTTTCCGGTGGGAATCGCGGCGGCCCGAGCCGGGTGTCACCTCACCAGATCGAGAACGGTCCGCAGCGCGTCGGGCCGCTGTGCGGCCGGCAGATGATCCACGAAGTGCACCCCGCAGCCGAGGGCCGCCGCGCCGCCGTCCGCCCGCCGGTCGTCACCGACCATCAGGACGTCCCGGGGCGCCACCCCGAGTGCCGTGCAGGCGGTCGTGAACAGCCGGGGGTCCGGCTTCTGGACACCGTGCTCGTACGACAGCACGTACGCGTCGACGTACGGATCGAGCCCGTGCGCGCGGAAGACGGGACGCAGGTCCCAGCCGATGTTGCTGACCACGCCCACCTTGGTCCCGCGCTCCCGGAGCGCGCGCAGCACCTCGGCGGCGTCGGGGTAGGGCTGCCAGGCGGTCGGCAGCATGTGCCGGTCGTACAGCGCGTCGTGCAGGGCGGGGTCCGGCAGCGTCACGAGCCGTGACAGCCCGGTGTACGCGGCCCGGTGCAGCTCGGCGCTCTCGTCCCGGACGCCCCACACGGCCGCGAGCTCGTCCGGCATCGGCACCCGGGGCGCGACCCCGCCGGGCAGTGCCCCCACGCTCTCCAGCTCCCGCACGGCCCGCGTCAACTCGGCCTCGTCGAGGGTGATTCCGGCCTCGTCGAGGACGGCCCTCAGCCAGGAGTCGGTGGACTCGATGCGGAAGAGGGTGCCCGAGAAGTCGAACAGGACGGCAGTCATGCGGTGATCCTACGGGCCGGGATCTCCCGCGTGAGCGCGAGGTCGGGCAGGTCCGGGCAGGTCAGGGCCGTACCGCTGGTGCACCAGCACGGCCAGGGACACGAGCGTCGCGCCGAGGAGCCAGCCGCCGATGACGTCGGAGGGCCAGTGGACGCCCAGCCAGACGCGGGTGAGGCCCACGCCCACGACGGAGATCACGGCGACTGCCAGTGCCGTGGACCACAGCGCGCGGCCGACACCGTGGCGGTGGAGGAGCCACAGCAGGAGACCGCACACGACCGTCGCCGTCAGTGCGTGGCCCGACGGGTAGGCCGCGAAGTGCGCGCTGTCGACGGGGTCCGGCCAGACGGGGCGCTCGCGGCCGACCGCGGACTTCATGACCTGCTGGACCAGTGTGCCCAGCGCACATGTGACCACCAGCCATGCGGCGAGCCAGCGGGCATTGCGCCGCCACACCAGCCAGACCGCCGCGACCGCAGCGAGGAGGCGCATCGCCCACGGGTCCCAGACCCAGTCCGTGAGGATGCGGAAGGCATGGGTGAGCCCCGGCTCGTCGACCGCCCAGCGGTGGGTGGTGTCGGCGATGTCGCCGTCCACGTCGAGGAGTGGATGCCACTTGGCCACGACCAGGACGAGCAGCAGCACCGAGCACAGGGCGAGGACACCGGTCGCGCGGGCGGCGGTCCGGTGCTCCGGCGGACGGGGCGGGGAGTCGACGGACGGGGTGTGCATACTGCGATCCTCGCCGACCGGTGTGGTGTGAGGCGAATCCCGGGACGGGACGGGCCGATCGGTCCTTGCCGGGTTCCCCGTCGCCCGCGCGTCCATGCCTGCGTCGGGACGCCACCCGCGACTCCAGGCGGGCCGATGCGGGGCGCCGTACGAAAATGACGCCGGGCGCCTGACCGGCGTTTTGCCGGGTGCCGTACGGGAGTTGCGCCGTCAAGCAGGCCCGTGCCCTAGCCGGCGCCGACCGTGCACGTCAGAGCGTCAGCAGCATGGCCACCATCGCGATGCCCATCGACAACCGGCACACCCGCGAGAGTTCGGGACGGTCGCCCCAGCCGACGGTGCCGCCCCCGGCGGTCACCGGTATCAGGCGGGCGCCCGACAGCAGGACGTAGCCCGCGAAGTAGAGAAGCAGCAGGCCCGTCACCGCGGGCACGCCCGCGCCCCCGTGGTGTCCGGGGGAGGCCGCCATCACCACCGCCATGTAGACCATGGCCCCCGCTCCCACCAGGTGGTGCAGATGGTGGGTGCTGGTGCGCGCCGCCCACAGCGCGCGCAGCGCCGCCCCGCCGAACACCGCCGCGCACAGCGGCCAGGCCCACGCCGGCGGCGTGAACACGGCGGCCGGTACGGCCATCGCGGCCATCCCGAAGCCCATCAGCGCCTCACCGCCCGCGGCCCGGCGCTGCTCCTCGACGCTGCTGCGCATCCGCAGCAGGCAGTACGCCCCGGTCGCCGCGCAGAGCGCGACCAGCAGCCAGCCGGGCGAAGCCGGTCCGTGCACGCCCACCTCCCCGCTCGACGGTCGGTCAAAAAATGCCCGGGCCATGCGGCGCGCAATCGAGCGCAAGGGTGTACGCGGGGAGCGTGCGGCGGAGCACAGCAGGTCAGAGGGGCGCTCCAGCTATCGTTTACGAGTAAAACACCTGCTAAGGTGTTGAGCATGAGCAGTGTGACCTCCCGCCCCGACACCCCGCGCGCCCGCCGTCTCCCGCTGGCCGGCGTGCTGCGCCTCGGCAGGCCCTCCGACATCTGGTTCAAGCCCGCCGTGAGCGTGGTGGTCGCGGTCGCCCCGCCCAACCTCACCCTGCTCGCCCTCGGCCGCCTCGACCTGGCGATGTACACCATGGCCGGGTCCCTGTGCGCCCTCTACGCCCACAACCGGCCCTACGCGGCCCGGGCCGGCGCCCTGGCCTGGGTGGTGCTCGGCATGGTGGCGGGTCTCGGGGCCGGTCTGGTCGCCGCCTCGCTCACGAGCAGCGCGGTGCTGCTGGTCACCGTCGGCGCGCTGATCGCCGCCGTGCAGAAGGCGCTCTGCGACGCGACCCGGGTCGGCCCGCCCGGCCACGTGGTCCTCACCTTCATCAGCTCCGCCTCCCTGTTCGTCCCGCAGACCCTCGGCCAGGTCCCCGGCCACCTCGCCCTGGCCGTCGCGACGGGCGCCTGGGCGTGGCTGGTGTGCATGGCCCCCGGCCTGCTGCGCCCGCACGGCCCGGAGCGACGGGCCACCGCCCGCGCCCTGGCCGCGGCCGCCGCGTACGCCGAGAACCCGGGCCCCCGTGCGAGCGGAACCGCGCACGCCGCCGTCCAGGCCGCCTGGCAGACCCTGCTGTCGGCCGGAGCCCGCTCCGACACCCGGCGGGCGCTGGAGCGCCTCGTCGTCCGCGCCGAGGTCGCCCTGGCCGCCCCGTCCGACGCGGACCCGGACCGCCTCCGCGCCTGGGCCCGTGAACTGCGCGGCACCGCACCGGTCCCGCAGGCGCCGGACGACGACGAACTCCTCGGCGTGGAGGCCGAACTCGCCGCCCCCGCCCACCCGGTGTGGCGCACGCTCGCCCCGATCGCCGTACGCACCGCCCTGGGCTGCGCCCTCGCCGGCTACGCCTCCCTGGCGCTCGGCGTCGGCCGCCCCTACTGGGCCCTGGTCACCGCGGCCTCCCTCTACCAGGCCAACGTCACCCTCACCTGGAGCCGGGGCGTCCAGCGGGTCGTCGGCAACCTCCTCGGTGTGCTGGTGTTCGCCGCCGTCGTCCCCCTCGCCCACCTCGGGCCCGCCGCGCTCGTGCTGAGCTGCCTCGCCTTCAACTTCGGCGCCGAGGCGCTCATCGCCCGCAACTACTGGCTGGGCAGCGTCTGCGTGACCCCGATGGCCCTGCTCATCACCGAGTTCGCCGGGTACCAGGAACCGGGCCGGCTGATCACCGAGCGGGTCCTGGACACCCTCGTCGGGGCGCTGGTCGGTTTCGCCGCCGCCGTGGCCGTCACCAACCGGCGCGCGGGCGACCGGGTCGAGCAGTCGCTGGCCGCCGTGGAGCGCGCCCGGGAGCGCACCGCCCGCCTCCTGGCCGAGCCGCATCTCGCCCCCGGCGCCCTGGACTCGGCCCGCCGCGCCCTCGCCACCGCCCTGGTCGACCTGCGGGCCACCGTGGAGGCCGCGTCCGGCGAATGGTGGCAGCGTGCCCTGCCCCAGGAGAGGGTCGTGCGCGCCGAGCAGGCCGCACACCGTACGCTCGCGGCGACGATCCGGCACCACAGAGCGGAGGGCGCACGCCCATGACGGCACCGAACGGACGACCCGCGGACCCGACGAGGCACGACACCGTCGCCGCCGTCGTCCGGCAGTGGCAGACCGTCCACCCGGGCCTCGACACCGGACCCATGGAGATCATCGGCCGCGTCAACCGCTGTGCCGCCCTCCTCCAGCAGGCCGAGGACGCCCCGCTGCGCCGGGCCGGGCTCAGCCGCCCCGAGTTCGACCTGCTCGGCGCGCTGCGCCGCACCGGTCACGAGCTCACCCCCGGTGACCTCGCCCGCGAGACCTTCTCCTCCGGGGCCGCCGTCACCAAGCGCCTCAAGCAGCTCACCGAACGGGGCCTGGTGGAGCGCCGCGGCGACACCCGCGACCGGCGCGTCGCCCACGTCCGGCTCACCGAGGCCGGCCGCGAGCTGGTCGACGGCATCCTGCCGGAGCAACTGGCGTACGAGACGGCCGTGCTGTCCGTCCTGCCCCCCGAGGCCCGCGACGAGCTCGCCGCCGGGCTGGGGGAGCTGCTCGCCCGGCTGGAGGGCACCCTGGGCGTGCTGCGCGCCTGACCCCTCCGACCTGCGGTTTCGCAAGTTTCGAAGCCCGCTGCCTGTTGACGCGGTCCCCCCGCGCTTCCTACGTTCGTGCAGGTCGGTGCGGATCATCGACGGTCGTACGGAGTGTCGAACGAAGGATGGATGCCGTGGCAGCCGAAGGCCCCGCCCGCGAGAAGCTCACCATCGACCTCGGCACCGGGACCGGCCCCTTCCACGGGGGAGCGAGCGGCACGCTCTACGGCCTCTACGGCGACGGCGTGCCCAGCCGGGTGGTGGTCGAGGGCATGTACCCGCGGACGGTGACGACCAAGGCCCAGGACGGCACCCAGCATCCCGGCGGCGACGCCCTGGAGATCCTGCCGCCGTTCGTCGCCGCGGGCGGCAGGGACGTCTACGTCTACCTGCCCGACTTCTACCGGGGATTCCCGTACGAGTGGCCGGGCGCCACCGGCGAGGAGCGGCTCGCCGGGCACCTGGACGTGATCCGCCGCCAGGTCGAACTCGGGCTGACCATGGGGGAGTTGCGGTCCCACCTCGTGTACGTGCCGTTCAACGAGCCCGAGGGCAACATGTTCGGCGAGGGGGAGTGGAGCTCCGACGGGGTCTCCTGGCGGACCGAGCCCGGGCCCTGGTTCGCCGCCTGGGAAGCCGCCCACCGCCTCATCAAGGCCCTCGACCCGGACGCCCGGGTGGCCGGCCCCAACACCAGCGAGCTGTACTCCGAGGTCAGGGACTTCCTGGAGTTCGCGAAGTCGCACGGCGTGCTGCCCGACATCGTCACCTGGCACGAGCTGTCCTCGCCCGCCGAGGTCCGCACCAACATCGCCAAGTACCGGTCCATGGAACGGGAGTTGGGCATCGGACCGCTGCCCGTCAACATCAACGAGTACGCGCACAACTACCACGTCTCCGTCCCCGGCCAGATGATCCAGTGGATCGCCGCGATCGAGGAGTCCAAGGTCGACGCCGACCTCGCCTACTGGAACATCGCCGGCAACCTCAACGACTCGGCGGTGGAGGCGAACAAGGCCAACGGCCAGTGGTGGCTGTACAACGCCTACGGGCAGATGACCGGCCACACTGTCCGGGTCGTCGCCCCGCACCCCAACGAGCAGTACACCCTCCAGGGCGTGGCCACCCTCGACCGGGACAAGCGCCAGGCCAGGGCGCTGTTCGGGGGTGCGGGCGGGGCGGCGGACCTGGTGTTCGAAGGCGTGGACCCGGAGGTCTTCGGCACGGTGGTGCACGTCCGTGTCACGGAGATCCCCTGGACGGGACAAGTCGGCTCCTCCGCACCGCCGTTGCGGCTCCGCGACGAGCAAATACCGGTTCAGGAGGGCATGGTGACGTTGAATCAGACCGGGCTCGACGCGATGTCCGCCTACCAGGTGATCCTCTCCCCGGGCGGCAACGCTGCCGCCGCGCTGCCGCCCGCGGTGCGCTGGATGCGGACGTACGAGGCCGAGGACGCCGCTTACACGGGCAGCGGCTACTCGAGGAACGGGCCCGAGGGATCCCCGTCCGCCGTCGACCGGTTCGCCACCTCCGGCGGCCACCACGTGAGCGGGCTGCGCACCGGCTCCGACGGGGTGCTCGCCTTCCACGTCGAGGTCCCGCAGGACGGAAGCTACGACCTCGTGGTGTTCGCGGGCTCCCACAACCTCGCCGACCCGGTGCGCGAGCAGGGCCCCACCAACGTCTTCCTGCGCGTGGACGGCAAGGACCCGCGCGAACTGCGGCTGCCGCTCGGCTACAAGCCCGCGGTGTGGGGCCACACCGACACCCGGGTGGAGCTGACCGCGGGCCGCCACCGGATCACCCTCGCGGCCCAGGACCCCGACCTCGGGGTCACCAAGGGCGACGCCGCCGTCGACAAGCTGGACGTCGTGCTGCGCGAGGAGGACGAAACCGCCCTGTACGACGCCGAGTTCGCGGACCTCGGCGGCGGGGCCCGGGTCAGCCACGCGCACCGCGGAGCCTCGGGGCCCGGAGTCGCGGTGCTCCCGCGCGGCGGCACCGTCACCTTCTGGGCGTACGCCGAGGACGACGGCGAGGCCTCCGTGACCGTCGACGTACTCGGGCCCGGAGAGGGCGAGTTGCGGGTCAACGGCGAGGAGCTCGGACGCGTCGAGCGCGGGGCCGTACCGCTCTTCCTCGCCGGGGGCGTCAACAAGGTCACGGTCACCGGGACCTCGGACCGGCTGATCGTCGACCGGCTGCGGATCGCCCCCTCGCACGGTCTGCTGCCCACCACCGTGCACGCCGCCGAGGAAGGCGTCCTGACCGGCACGGCGAGGGTCACCGGGCTCCTGTACGCCACGGGCGGCAAGGCGGTCGACGGCGTCGGGGCCGGCCCCGAGAACGCGCTCACCCTCACGGTCACCGCCGACCGAGCCGGACGCCACGCGCTGACCATCCGCTACTCCAACGGCGAGCAGCCCCCGTCCACCCACTACAACCCGGACCCGGTCTGCCGCCACGCCGACGTCTCCGTCAACGGCGCCCCCGCGCACCGCGTCCTGTTCCCCACCACCTTCAACTTCAACAACTTCTGGAACCTGTCCCTGCCGGTCACCCTGCGCCCTGGCCTCAACACGCTCACCTTCACCGCCGACCAACTCCCCGACTTCACCGGCGACACGGGCGACGCGTTCGGCCGGCGCTCCGCCCACGCCCCCGTCATCGACCAGGTCACGGTGACCCCGCTCGCCCCCGAGCGACCCCTCTAGAGCCCCTATGCCGGCGGCGCGGCCGTGGTGCGGCGCGTGACCGGCGTCGGCGAGAGCCTGATCCGGACCGAAGGACACGGCCCTCTCGTACGACGCGTCGGGGCCCGCGAACAGCGGCACGGCGTCGTACCGGCTGCCGTCCGGTACGTACCGGCTGACGAGCAGTCTGCGCTGGCTCAGCCCCGTCCGGCCGGTGCCGCCAGCTTGCGCAAGCGGCGCCAGTTCAGGCGGGGTTGGGGCGCGGGCACGCCAGGGCGCTTGCGCGGGACGCGGACGCGGAGCGCTCCGGGCGCGATCCGGCAGTGCACCGGGGTGGGCAGGACCAGGGCCTCGCCGTCGACGCCGACCTCGATCTCCGGGTGGTCGGCGTCGACGACCACCTCCCGCGCGGCCAGGACCGCGAGACCCTCCGGAGCGGGGTCGAGCAGGAGCGCCGCCGCCTCGGCCGCGCTGTCCACCCGGACGCCGAGGACGCCGAGCACCCCGGAGTCGAGCCGCTCGCGGCGGCCGAGGCCCACGGGGTCACCGGTGCGATAGGCGTTGTTGCTCACCAGCACGGCCTGCGGCCCGTCGATCGTGGTCGTTCCGACGCGCGCGGTCAGGTGCGGGCCGCGCTGCCGGGTGAGCAGATCGGGCAGCAGTTCCAGACTGGTGCCGATCTTGTCGTCGCGGTAGGCGGGACTCTGGACGACCGCCGCGTACGCCCCGAAGGAGGCGTTGTTGACGAAGGGATGGTCCGCCACGAAGCCCAGGTCCACCGGGAGTTCGACCCCGTCGGTGAGCGCGTCGAGACAGGCCGCGGGGTCGGTGCGGTCGAGGCCGAGGTCCATGGCGAAGTGGTTGCGGGTACCGGCGGAGATCACGAGGAACGGCAGGTCGTGCTCCGCGGCGACGGCGGCGACCAGCGCCTGGGTGCCGTCGCCGCCCGCGACGCCGAGCAGGTCCGCGCCCTCCGCCACGGCAGCGCGGGCCAGCGCGGTCACGTCCTGGTGCTCCTCGGGGTCGAGCAGCACGACCCGCGCGCCCAGGCGTTCGGCCTTCTCCCGCAGCCGGAACTGCTCGACCTTCCCGCCCCCGGAGCGGGGGTTCATGATCAGGAAGGCGTGTCGCACGGACCGCGCCCGGTGCTCCTTCATCCGCTTGGGGCGGCTGCCGGTGCTGCGCAGCGCGCGCCGCCCGCTCCACACGGCCACGCTCCACAGCACCGGCGACAGCAGGAGCACCCACCCGAGGGTGAGCACGAAGAGGACGAGGACGAGGGCGGGGACGAGGACCGCGAGCCCCGCCGCCAGCCAGCGCTCCGGACCGCGCCGGGTCAGCGTCCACCACACCGCGGCCGCGGTGACGGCGGCGCCCGCGAGCCCGGCGGCCAGCAGCAGAACGCCGCCGAGACCGCCGTGGGCGAGGGGGAGCAGGACCGCGAGGGCGGCCGCGGCCAGGGACGTCCTGGCCGCCCACCGCTGTCCGCGCCAGGCCGGGGCGTTCACGTCCACACTCATGTGCTCCTCCACTGCTCGACGCCCTCGGGGCCACGGCGGTCGGCGGAGCATAACCGAGTCGATGGAACGGACGACGACGCGCGGGGAGTTCGGTCAGATTCCGGGCCGGTACCGGATCGGATGGTCGGCCGGCACCTCCACCAGCACGATCGGTGTGCCGTCCGGGTCCGCCACCCACATCTCGACCAGCCCCCACGGCTCCCGCACCGGTGGCCGGACGATCTCGACGCCCTTCGCGAGCAGTTCCTCGTGCGCCGCGGTGACGTCCGCGACCTGGAGCCACAGCCGCACGTCCGCAGCCGGGGGAGCCTCGGAGCGCCCGGACAGCTCCAGGAACCCGCCGCCGAGGAAGTAGACGGTGCCCCGCTCCGGCCCCGTGCCGAACTCGCGGTACACCGCGAGGCCCAGCCGGTCGCCGTAGAAGACTCGGGAACGCTCCGGATCCGTGGGCCGCAGCAGGACGCGGCCGCTCAGTACGTGCACCATGCGGGCGAGCCTAGCCGTGGGGTTACCCTCGACCCTGCCCGAGTCGTGCCCCTGAAGTGGAGATGCGCCCCATGGAGACCACCCCCGGCCTCACCTTCCGTGACGCCACCGACGCCGACGTGGACACGCTGGTCGCGCTGGTGGAGTCGGCGTACCGCGGGGACGACAGCCGGGCCGGGTGGACCACCGAGGCGGACATCCTGGAGGGACAGCGGACGGACCCGGAGGGTGTCCTCGCGGTCATCAAGTCGCCCGACAGCAGGCTGCTGGCGGTGGAGCGGGAGGGGCAGGTCGTGGCCTGCTGCCAGCTCGAACACCGGGGCACCCACGCCTACTTCGGGATGTTCGCGGTCAGCCCCACGCTCCAGGGCGGCGGCCTCGGCAAGGTGATCATCGCGGAGGCGGAGCGGATCGCCCGGGAGACCTGGGGCGTCACCGAGATGCACATGACGGTGATCTCGGTGCGCGACGACCTCATCGCCTGGTACGAGCGGCGCGGCTACCGCCGTACGGGACGGATGACGCCCTTCCCGTACGGCGACGAGCGCTTCGGGGTGCCGCAGCGCGAGGACCTGCAGTTCGAGCTGCTGGTCAAGCCGCTGGTGTGACGTTCCTGCCGCGGTCTTCGCGGCAGACGCGGCTCAGGCCGTGAAGCGGCCGGTGCGCTTGATCTCCGGGTAGTCGGTCGTGGCGCCGTCGAGCTCCAGGGCGCGCACCAGCCGCAGATGGTCCTGGGTGTTCACCACCCAGCCGATGATCTTCAGGTCCGCCTTGCGGGCCGCCTCGACGACCTCCAGGGTCAGGCGGCGGATGTTCAGGCAGACCGTCCCCGCACCGGCCTCGACGGCGCGCTCCACGATGTCGGGGCCGAACCGGCTGCCGATCAGCGCGGTCCGTACGCCGGGCACCAGACGGCCGATCTCGGCGATCGCCTCGTCGTGGAACGAGGACACCTCGACGCGGGAGACGAGATCCCGCCGGAGCATGACCTCGGCCAGCGCCCGGGCCGCCGCGATGTCCTTGATCTCGGCCTGGAGCGGCGACCGCACCGCGTCCAGGACCTCCTCGAACACCGGGACGCGTTCGCCGCGGCCCGCGTCCAGCGCCCGCAGCTCGGTGAGGGTCTTCTCGGCGATCGCGCCGGTTCCGTCGGTCGTGCGGTCCACGTCCGTGTCGTGCATGACGACGAGGGCGCCGTCCTTGCTCAGATGCAGATCGAGTTCGATGACGTCGAGCCCGGCCTGCTGGGCGGCGACGAAGGAACGGAGGGTGTTCTCGGGTTCGGTACCCATGACTCCGCGATGACCGATGGTAAGGAAGTTCAAGGTTCAACTCGCTTCCGTCGACGGCGGCTCGGTGCAGAGCCGCAGCCTAACGGCTACGCCGCGTGATGGACCCGTGCGTACACGAGGGAACGCCGTGACAAGCGGGGGAGTGAGATCGGTTACCCAAAATCGCTGTGTTCATGGCACCCGACAGGAAAAAGTTCGGTGACCATTGGGGTGTGCAGGATAACTTCCCGAGTCCGCTCTTGCTGGACGGAAGCCCGTATGTATACGGTCTTCATACGCGAGGTTCTCCCGTGGAGGATGGGACATGACGGAAATTCTTGTGCAGGCGGCTTCGGGGGACCAGTTTCCTCCCGTGACCAGGGTGGTGGAGCACCCGGCATGGCCGGTGCTCAAGGATGCCGTGGAGCAGATCCGGCCATGGCAGTCCAAGGACGGGTCGATCGACTTCGAGGCCGAGGGCGCCCCCGCGCGTGCCGACGCCGAGGCCGCCGTACGGCGTGTCGTCGAGGCCGTGCAGGAGCTGTCGCCGCTGCTGCCGCACGACGCCGACTACCACTCCGCCCTGGCGAAGGACCTCCGGCGCTGGTCCGAGGGCGGCTTCGAGGTGCCCGACTTCCTCGACTCCCTGCTGGCCTTCCAGCCCGCCGCGAACCGTGCGGACGGCCTCCAGCACCTGGTCGTCTTCCCCATGTACACGCAGAACGGCAACCCCGACCGCAACCTGGAGGCGGTCGTGCTGCGCATGGTCTGGCCCGAGTGGCTGGCCGAGCTGGAGCGCACCCGCTACGACAACCCGCTGTTCTGCGGCATCAAGTTCGAGGACTTCACGGCCGGGTACGACACCAACTCCGCCGTGCTCTTCCCGGAGACCATCGCCGTGCGCGAGGCGCCGGAACGATTCTCCTGGGGCGGTATCTTCTGCGACCGCGAGGCCGCCCGGTTCCGCCGGGTCACCGACGCGGCCGTCGACATCCTGGGCCTCGAGCTGCCCGAGGACATCGCCGCGATGGTCCACGACCAGAAGCGCTGCGAGGAGGCCTTCGTCCTGTGGGACATGGTCCATGACCGCACCCACAGCCACGGCGACCTGCCCTTCGACCCGTTCATGATCAAGCAGCGCCAGCCGTTCTGGATGTACGGCCTCGAAGAGCTGCGCTGCGACCTCACCGCCTTCAAGGAGGCCGTGAAGCTCCAGGAGGACGGCGTCCCGCAGGCCCGTGACGTGCAGTACGCGGTCCTCTTCGACCGCATGTTCCGCTTCCCGGTCACCGGCGAGCGGGTCCGCAACTACGACGGCCTCGGTGGTCAGCTCCTCTTCGCCTACCTGCACAAGCACGACGTCGTCCGCTGGACCGACAACAAGCTGTTCATCGACTGGCAGCGCGCCCCGCAGGTCACCAACCAGCTCTGCGCCGACATCGAGCAGCTCTACCGCGACGGCATCGACCGTCCCAAGCTCGTCCACTGGTTCGCCGGCTACGAGCTCGTCTCCACCTACCTCGCCCCGCACCCGGGCTCCAAGTGGGCCAAGGGTCCCGACGCCCTCGACCTGTCCCAGCCGCCCCGGAAACTCGTGGATGACGTGCTTCCGGACGAGTTTCCGCTGAGCATGTTCTATGAGGCCCTCTCCAAGAAGCTTCGTCATGTGATCGCCTCGACCCGGGGCATCACGGCCACGAGCGCCGAGCGGGCCGCCGCGTGAGCGAGCGCGGCACCGGGAACACTGCACAGGCCGTCGCGGCGGCCGCACAGGAGGCGAAGAACATGGTGGGGAACGGAGCTCTCAGCGGTGCGGTGATCGCGGTGGCCGGCGCGGGCGGTCCCGCGGGCCGCGCGACACTGCTGCGGCTGGCCGAGGCGGGCGCGACCGTCGTCGGCGCGGACAACGACCCGGAGCGGCTCGCGGAGGCCGTGGACGCGGCACGCTACGCCTCCGGCGGCGCCACCGTGACCGGCGAGCCGGTCGACCTGCTCGACCTGGACTCCACCCGCGACTGGGCCACGCACATCGAGAAGGACTTCGGCCGGGTCGACGGCCTGGTCCACCTCGTCGGCGGCTGGCGCGGCAGCGAGACCTTCATCAAGTCGAGCCTGGACGACTGGGACTTCCTGGAACTCCTGCTCATCCGCACCGTGCAGCACACCTCCCTCGCGTTCTACGAGGGGCTGCAGCGCAGCGACCGGGGCCGTTACGTCCTGATCAGCGCCGCCGGCGCGACGAAGCCGACCGCGGGCAACGCCTCGTACGCCGCAGCCAAGGCCGCCGCCGAGGCCTGGACCCTCGCTCTCGCCGACGCCTTCCGCAAGGCCGGGGGCGCCGACGGGCCGAAGTCGGCGGCTGCGATCCTGGTGGTGAAGGCACTGGTGCACGAGGCCATGCGCGCCGAGCGGCCCAACGCGAAGTTCGCGGGCTTCACGGACGTCAGGGACCTGGCCGAGGCGATCGCCGGTGTCTGGGACAAGCCCGCCGCCGAAGTGAACGGAAACCGTCTGTGGCTCACCGAGAAGCCGTGAACCCCCCGAAGACCGACGCCCGTCGCCATCACGACCCCGAGGTCCGCGGTTTCGCCAGCGACAACTACGCCGGGGCCCACCCGGAGGTGCTCGCCGCCCTTGCCGTGGCCAACGGCGGGCACCAGGTCGCGTACGGCGAGGACGACTACACCGAGAACCTCCAGGGGATCGTCCGCAGCCACTTCGGGGCCACGGCCGAGGCGTTCCCGGTCTTCAACGGCACCGGCGCCAACGTCGTCGCGCTCCAGGCGGTCACCGACCGCTGGGGCGCGGTGATCTGCGCCGAGAGCGCGCACATCAACGTGGACGAGGGCGGCGCCCCCGAGCGGATGGGCGGCCTCAAGCTGCTCACCGTGCCCACCCCCGACGGCAAGCTCACCCCCGAGCTGATCGACCGGCAGGCCTACGGCTGGGACGACGAGCACCGCGCGATGCCGCAGGTCGTCTCGATCACCCAGTCCACCGAGCTGGGCACGCTCTACACGCCCGACGAGATCCGCGCGATCTGCGACCACGCCCACGCGCACGGGATGAAGGTCCACCTGGACGGCTCCCGGATAGCCAACGCGGCCGCCTCCCTCGACGTCCCGATGCGGACGTTCACCAACGCGGTCGGCGTCGACATCCTCTCGCTCGGCGGGACGAAGAACGGCGCGCTGTTCGGCGAGGCCGTCGTGGTGATCAACCAGGACGCGGTCTCCCACATGAAGCACCTGCGCAAGCTGTCCATGCAGCTCGCCTCCAAGATGCGTTTCGTGTCGGTGCAGTTGGAGGCCCTGCTCGCCAAGGACCTGTGGCTGCGCAACGCCCGCCACTCCAACGAGATGGCCCAGCGCCTGGCCGAGGGCGTGCGGGCCGTGCACGGCGTCGAGATCCTGTACCCGGTGCAGGCCAACGGCGTCTTCGCGAAACTTCCGCACGACGTGAGCGAGCGCCTCCAGAAGCGCTTCCGCTTCTACTTCTGGGACGAGTCCGCGGGCGTCGTCCGCTGGATGTGCGCCTTCGACACCACCGAGGACGACGTGGACACGTTCGTGGCGGCGCTGAAGGAGGAGATGGCCCGCTAGCCGGGCGCCCGGCCGACTGTGCTTGCATGCCGGTGTGGACGAGACGCGGAGCCGGGTCCGGCCGAGGACGGACGACGACGTGCGGGCGTGCGTGCGGGTGCTGGCGGAGGTGCACCGCCGCGACGGCTACCCGGTGAACTGGCCCGCCCGGCCCGGCGAGTGGCTGACGCAGGCTTCGGCGCTGGGCGACTGGGTCGCCGATCTGGACGGCCGGGTGGCGGGCCACGTGGGCCTCACCCGCGGCGGCGCAGGCGACCTCGCCCCTGCCCTGTGGGGTGAACGCAACGGCACGAGCGCGGAAAGGGCCGCGGTGGTCGGCCGGCTGTTCGTCGCCCCGTGGGCGCGGGGGCACGGAATCGGCGCGATGTTGATGGGCCGGGCGGTCGAGGAGGCGCGGCACCACGGGCTGCACCCGGTGCTGGACGTCGTCGCCTCCGACACCGCCGCGGCGGCCCTGTACGAACGGCTGGGCTGGACGCGGCTCGCCACGGTCGAACAGCGGTGGAGTGCCTCGCAGGTGGTGACCGTCCACTGCTACTACGCATAAATATACTGAGCATCGTAAATTGATTGACCCCGGGGTGATCGTCTTCCTATGCTCTGCGGGCATGGAGCTGATCCAGAACACCCCCGACCTCTCCGCGTACCTGGCCGCCGACGAGGCGATCGACCATGACCACCCGATCGTGCGGGAGACTGCCGCACGGCTCGCCAGGGAAGCGGTCGACTCGTATGCCTATGCGCGGCTGGCCTTCGAGTTCGTCCGCGACACGATCCCGCACTCCTATGACTCCGGCGATCCACGCGTCACCTGGCGGGCCTCCGACGTCCTGGAGCAGAAAACCGGCATCTGCTACGCCAAGGCGCACGCCCTGGCCGCGCTGCTGCGCGCCGAGGACATCCCGACCGCCCTCTGCTACCAGCAACTGGGCGTGATCCACGGCCTGGTCGCCGTCCGGTTCAACGGCGCCTGGCACCGCCAGGACCCCCGCGGGAACAAGCCCGGCGTGGACGCCCGGTTCTCCCTGGACGGTGAGCGGCTGGCCTTCACGCCCGATCCTGAGTCCAACGAGATGGACTATCCGGTCCTGTACGCTGAACCGCATCCGGCCGTCCTGAGCGTCCTCAAGGCCGCCCCCGACCGGCCCCACCTCTGGAAGACGCTCCCCACCGCACTCTGAGGCACCGATGACCCTCTCCCTGACCGTGTCCGACGAGGTGCGCGCCCTCGCGCCCGGCTTCGCGCACCTCGCCGTCGAGGCCCACGGACTCGTCAACGGACCGAGCACCGAAGCCGGTTCGGCACTGCTCGACGACGCGGCCCGCCGTCTCGCCGTACGACTGGACGGGCGCGCCCCGCACGAGGACCCGCACATGGCGGCCTGGCGGGAGGTCTACACGGCGTTCGGCTCGAAGCCGTCGCGCACCCGCAACTCGGCGGAGGCGCTGGCGAAGAGGGCCCTGTCGGACGCGGGCCTGCCCCGCATCAACCTCCTGGTCGACCTCTACAACGCGATCAGCGTCGCGCACCTCGTCCCCGTCGGCGGCGAGGACCTCGACCGCGTCCGGGGCGGGATGCGCCTCGTACGGGCCGGCGGCGACGAGGAGTTCGTGACGACGGCCGGGGGCGCGGAGGTCGTCGAGCACCCCGACCCCGGCGAGGTCTTCTGGTGCGACGACGCCGGGGTGACCTGCCGTCGCTGGAACTGGCGCCAGGGCCCGCGCACGAGGCTCACGGAAGAGACGGTCTCGGGGATCTTCCTGCTGGAGAGCATGGCCCCGATGCCGTACGCCGACGTGGAGCGGGCGGCCGGCGAACTCGCCGAACTGCTGGAGAAGTTCAGTCCGGGGGCGCGGATCGAGGTGACTACCGCGCCTCCGCCTCGCGCACCTGCTCCGGAGTAGGTGCCGTGCCCCCGAGGTGTGCCGGCATCCACCAGGTGTCGTCCGGCCCCTTGGGGCGCACGGGGTAGGCGCGCTGGGCGGCTTCCAGCAGTTCGTTGACCCGCTCGCGCACCTGACGGGTGATCACTCCCGCGTACTTGTCGCGGGACGCCTCGATCGCCTCGCCGACCCGGATGGTGATCGGGATGTGGCTGCGCTTGAAGTTGCGGGGATGCCCCTTGGTCCACAGGCGCTGGGTGCCCCACACGGCCATCGGGATCAGCGGGACGCCCGCCTCCTGGGCCATCCGCGCCGCGCCCGACTTGAAGCTCTTCAGCGTGAAGGACTGCGAGATCGTCGCCTCCGGGAAGACCCCGACGATCTCGCCGGACCGCAGCGACTCCAGGGCGTGGGCGTACGCCGTCTCGCCCTGCTTGCGGTCGACCGGGATGTGCTTCATCCCGCGCATCAGCGGACCCGAGATCCTGTGGCGGAAGACGGACTCCTTCGCCATGAAGCGCACCAGACGCTTCTGCGGGAGCGCGGCCAGGCCGTTGAAGACGAAGTCCAGATAGCTGATGTGGTTGCTCACCAGCACGGCGCCGCCCGAGCGCGGGATGTTCTCCGACCCCTTGCAGTCGATCTTGAGGTCCCAGGCCTTGAACAGCGCCTGGGCGAATCCGACGACGGGACGGTAGACAAGCTCTGCCATGGGCGGGGTGAGCCCTTCCTGCTCTGCCTGGGAAGCCGACTCCCGGCGTTAAGTTACGCAGCCGTAGGTTTACGGCATCTCGCAGATCGTGCCCGAAGAACGGGCGGGGAGCCAGCCCTGGTGCCCGCTGAGGGAGAGATTCTCGTCACGTCCGCCCGTTGATCCACCTCGGGGTTTTAAGCCGCCTTTACTCCGCGCGTACCCCCACCCGCCGCACGAGCAGGTACATCTCGCATCCCGGGCAGTACCCGAACGTGGCGTTGAGGAACGCCGCCGCGAGCGCGGCCCCCGTGGCGGCGAGCCCGAGCCACTGCGGCCCGAACCCGTATCCGACGAGCCCGAGCACCGCGAAGGCGAGACCCACCGCCTGCGCGAACCGCGGCGGCTCCGGTGACTCGAACCCGGTCGGCGGCCCGATCCGCGGCCGTACGACCCTGCGGAACAGCAGGCCGTACGGCGAGCGGCCCACCCCGCCCGCCGCGCCCAGCGCGAACGCGAGCGTCTGCCAGGCCAGCAGCCAGACGCTGCCCGTGATCAGAACGGCCGCCAGCACGACGGTCGTCACGGCCGCGCCGAAACGCGGCCCTCTTGCGTCGATGTCCATGAATCAAGCATTCCGCAACGGGCAGACCTGGAGGGGGCGGGAATCTTTGCAGTCTCATGAATGCTGATGCGGGTGATGACCGGACTTGTGGTGTGCGTGGCGGTGCTCGTGACGGCGAGCGCCTATGGGCTGCTGCAACGGCGGCGGAGCGGGAGGGTACGGGTGCGCGGGCGCGACGACGGAAAGAGGCTCGGGGCGGCCGAGTTGGGGGAGGAACTCGGTGAGCGGGCCACGCTCGTGCAGTTCTCCAGCGCCTTCTGCGCGCCCTGCCGGGCGACCCGGCGGGTCCTCGGCGAGGTCGCCGACCTGGTCCCCGGCGTGGCCCACGTCGAGATCGACGCGGAGAAGAACCTGGACCTGGTCCGCGCGCTCGACATCCTCAAGACGCCGACCGTCCTGGTCCTCGACGCCGACGGCAAAGTCGTCCGGCGCGCCGCCGGCCAGCCCCGCAAGGCGGACGTCATCGCGGCGCTCGGGGAGGCGGTTTGACCCCGTGCGGGCTCACGGTGAGGCAGCTCCCACATCCCGGAACCGACTTGACTGTGCACCGCACCTATCGTCAGCCTGACCGTATGCCTACGGAACTCCTTCTGTTCGGGCGGGTCCACGTCGACCTCGCCCGCACCGCGAGCGCGCGCTGTCCGGCCTGTTGAGCAGCCACGGTCCAGCTCGACACGCCTCGCAGAAGGAACACCGCATGACGGCCACATCTCTCGGCAGCCCGCAGCTCGCCTCTCCCGACCTCCTGCGCTCCGTCTTCCGACGGCACGCGGCGGGGGTCGCCGTGATCACCGCGAACGGTGACGCCGGCCCGGTCGGCTTCACCGCCACCTCCCTCGCCTCCGTCTCCGCCGAGCCGCCCATGCTGTCCTTCGGCATCGGCACGGGCGCCTCCAGTTGGCCCGCGATATCCCGGGCCGAGCACGTGGGCGTGCACATACTCGGCGAGCACCAGGAGGACCTGGCCGCCACCTTCGCCCGCAGCGGCGCCGACCGCTTCGGCGCGCCCACCGCCTGGAGCGAGGGACCCGAGGGCGTCCCCGTCCTCGACGACGTGCTCGCCTGGCTGGTGTGCCGGGTGCACGCGCGCGTGCCGGCCGGTGACCACCGCATCGTGCTGGCCGAGGTGCGGATCGGCGATCCCGCGGGCGACGGGCGGCCGTTGCTCTACCACCAGGGCCGGTTCAACGGCCTGCGCGACTGATCGGCTCGTCGGCGGCTTCGCCGGTGTGCGGGGCCGTCGAGTTCCGATTACGCTGCGTTGCGAAGGTCACAGTTCAAAGCGCTTGCTTAGCGGGCAGGAACTGGATGTACTGGTGAGTAATATTGCGGTCGGAGCACAGCCCGCCCCGACCGGGATCGGCCGCTTGGGGCGCCTATGCTGCCTGCAAGAGGCAGCCGAGAAATGACGATGCAGTAGGAGAGCCGGCGTGAGCTTGAGGATCGTTGTCACTGTGAAGTACGTGCCCGACGCCACCGGCGACCGGCACTTCGCCGATGACCTGACCGTCGACCGGGACGACGTGGACGGTCTGCTCTCCGAGCTGGACGAGTACGCGGTCGAGCAGGCGCTGCAGATCTCCGAGAACTCCGACGACGACGTCGAGGTCACGGTCCTGACCATCGGCCCCGAGGACGCCAAGGACGCGCTGCGCAAGGCGCTGTCCATGGGCGCCGACAAGGCCGTCCATGTCGAGGACGACGACCTGCACGGCACCGACGCGATCGGCACCTCCCTGGTGCTGGCCAAGGCGATCGAGAAGGCCGGTTACGACCTGGTCGTCTCCGGCATGGCCTCCACCGACGGCACCATGGGCGTCGTACCGGCCCTGCTGGCCGAGCGTCTGGGCGTCCCGCAGGTCACCCTGCTCTCCGAGGTCTCGGTCGAGGACGGCACCGTCAAGGGCCGCCGCGACGGCGACGCCGCCTCGGAGCAGTTGGAGGCCTCCCTGCCGGCCGTCGTCTCGGTCACCGACCAGTCGGGCGAGGCGCGTTACCCCTCCTTCAAGGGCATCATGGCGGCGAAGAAGAAGCCGGTGGAGTCCTGGGACCTGTCCGACCTGGACCTGGACGCCGAGCAGGTCGGCCTCGAGGGCTCCTGGACCACGGTCGACTCCGCCGCGGAGCGTCCGGCCCGCACGGCCGGCACGATCGTCAAGGACGAGGGCGAGGGCGGCAAGCAGCTCGCCGAGTTCCTCGCGAGCCAGAAGTTCATCTAAGGGTCCTGGCCCGCTGAGGCTCAACCCCCTTACCGCCCCTTAAGCCTTCGCAATCCGCAGGAGAGCATTCCCATGGCTGAAGTTCTCGTCTACGTCGACCACGTGGACGGTGCCGTCCGCAAGCCCACCCTGGAGCTGCTGACCCTGGCCCGCCGCATCGGCGAGCCGGTCGCCGTCGCACTCGGCAACGGCGCCGCCGACACCGCCGCCGCCCTCGCCGAGCACGGCGCGGTCAAGGTCCTCACCCACGACGCCTCCGAGTACGCCGACTACCTGGTCGTGCCCAAGGTCGACGCCCTCCAGGCCGCCGTCGAGTCCGTGTCCGCCGCGGGCTCCCTGGCCGCCGTCCTGGTCCCGTCCTCCGCCGAGGGCAAGGAGATCGCCGCCCGTCTGGCGCTGCGCATCGGCTCCGGCATCATCACCGACGCCGTCGACCTGGAGGCCGGCGACTCCGGCCCGGTGGCCACCCAGTCGGTGTTCGCCGCGTCCTTCACCACCAAGTCCCGTGTCGCCAAGGGCACCCCGGTCATCACGGTGAAGCCGAACTCCGCCTCCGTGGAGGCCGCCCCGGCCGCCGGCGAGGTCTCGGAGCTGAGCGTGACCTTCTCCGCGCAGGCCACCGGCACCAAGGTCACCGGCCGCACCCCGCGTGAGTCGACCGGTCGCCCCGAGCTGACCGAGGCCGCGATCGTGGTCTCCGGCGGCCGCGGTGTCAACGGCGCCGAGAACTTCGCGATCATCGAGGCCCTCGCCGACTCGCTCGGCGCGGCCGTCGGCGCCTCGCGTGCCGCGGTGGACGCGGGCTGGTACCCGCACACCAACCAGGTCGGCCAGACCGGCAAGTCGGTCTCGCCGCAGCTCTACATCGCCAACGGCATCTCCGGCGCGATCCAGCACCGCGCGGGCATGCAGACCTCGAAGACGATCGTGGCGGTCAACAAGGACGCCGAGGCCCCGATCTTCGACCTCGTCGACTACGGCGTGGTCGGCGACCTCTTCGACGTCGTCCCCGCCCTCACCGAGGAGATCAAGACCCGCAAGGGCTGATCCCGCTCCGGGCGTACGAGGCCCCCGTGACCGCCGACGCGGTCACGGGGGCCTCGCCTCATCCCAGGGTGAGCGTGGCCTGCACCGGCAGGTGGTCGCTCGGGAACTGCCCGTTGACCGCGAAGGTGTTGACGGAGGCCCGGTCCACGGTCGTGCCGGGTGTGGCGAGGATCCAGTCGATGCGGTCGCCGTCCGGGGTGAGGGGCCGGTAGCCGTGGAAGGTGGCGTACGCCTTGCCGCGTTCGGCGGCGGTGTCCCAGGTGTCGACGAGTCCCGCGGCGAGCAGGATGTCGTAGGCCCGGTTGTCGTGGGCCGTGGCGTTGAAGTCGCCGGTCACCACGACCGGTAGCGCCCGGTCGAACGCGGCGATCCGCGCGCCGAGGAACTGCGCGGAACGCTCCCGCGCGTACTGGCTCACGTGGTCGAAGTGGGTGTTGAGGACGTAGAACTCCCGTCCGTCGGCGGCCCGGTCGCGGAAGCGGACCCAGGTGACGATCCGGGGGAGCGAGGCCCCCCAGGTGTTCGAGCCGATGACTTCGGGCGTGTCGGAGAGCCAGTGCGTGTCGTGCTCGACGGGGGCCAGGCGCCGGTTGTCGTAGAAGACCGCAGTGGACTCGTCGTGGCTGCCGCCCTCGCGGCCGGTGCCGATCCAGTCGTAGTGCGGTCCGAGGTCGGCGTGGATGTCGAGCAACTGCTGGTAGAGGCCTTCCTGGGTGCCCAGCAGGGCGGGGGCCTGCCGGCGCAGCAGCCGGCGCATCACCGGGCGGCGGGCGGCCCAGCTATGGGGTTCGGAGGTGCTCGCGTAGCGCAGATTGAACGTCATGACATCGAGTCGGCGGCGGTGCGGCTTGGCGGCGGAGGCCGGCAGCGTGCCCATCAGCGGCACGGTGACGGCGGCGGCCACGGCGGTTCTCAGGCCCATGCGTCGCGTCATTCTGTGGGTGTCCGACATGTTGATTCCCTCCCGACGGGACAGGATGAATGGTCGAGCCGGAGTGCGGTAGACGGCGTAGGGGATCTCGGCTCCTCGCGTGAACGCGGCGGCTCACGCTGTGGACGGGGTGTTGACCGTCGGGAAGCTTCGCGGATAACTTCGCTCTACGGATTGTTGATTCCGCAGAGCGGAAAACTGGAGGACGTGGGATGGGTCAGGGCCAGCAGGAGCAGGTGGCGACGAGCCTCGCGGGAGCCGTCAGCGAGGAGATCAGCGCCTCCCTCGCGCCGGTCGACGCCGAACTGGAGCGCCGCTACCCCGGAGACCCCGGCACCCGCCAGCCCGTGCACACCGTCTACGTCCCCGGTGACGTCTTCGCCGCCGACACCATCCGTTCTTGGGGCGATCAGGCCCTCGCCGCCCTGGACGAACACGCCCCGGACGCCGCCTCCTTCGCTGCCGTCCTCGGGCTCTCCGACGAACTCGCCGAGCCCGTGTACGCGCGCGTGCGGGCCAAGCTGGAGCACGAGCCGATCGAGGACCTGCGGGTCGACTTCGAGGACGGCTACGGCCCGCGCCCGGACGCCGAGGAGGACGGGACGGCGGCCCGCGCGGCCCGGCTGATCGCCGAGGCGTACCAGGACGGCACGGCGGCGCCGTACATGGGCATCCGCATGAAGTGCATGGAGGCCGCCGTCCGGAACCGGGGCATCCGGACCCTCGACGTCTTCCTCACCGGCCTGATGGCGGCGGGCGGGCTGCCCGAGGGGCTGGTGCTGACCCTGCCGAAGGTGACGTACGCCGAGCAGGTCACCGCGTTCGTCCGGCTCCTGGAGGCCTTCGAGAAGGCGCACGGACTGGACTCCGGACGGCTCGGCTTCGAGATCCAGATCGAGACCAGCCAGTCCATCCTGGCCACCGACGGCACCGCCGCGGTCGCCCGCATGATCCAGGCCGCCGAGGGCCGCGCCACCGGACTGCACTACGGCACCTTCGACTACAGCGCCTGCCTCGGCGTCTCCGCCGCGTACCAGGCCAGCGACCACCCCGCCGCCGACCACGCCAAGGCGGTCATGCAGGTCGCCGCCGCGGGCACCGGCGTACGGGTCTCGGACGGCTCCACCAACGTCCTGCCGGTCGGACCGACGGCGAAGGTCCACGACGCCTGGCGGCTGCACTACGGCCTGACGCGCCGGGCCCTGGCCCGCGCCTACTACCAGGGCTGGGACATGCACCCCGGCCACATACCCACGCGGTACGCGGCCGTGTTCGCCTTCTACCGCGAGGGTTTCGAGCAGGCGGCGGGACGGCTCGCCCGGTACGCCAACCGGGCCGGCGGCGACGTCATGGACGAGCCCGCCACCGCCAAGGCGCTCAGCGGTTACCTGCTGCGCGGCCTCGACTGCGGCGCCCTCGACATCGGTGAGGTCGCCCGGCTGACCGGACTGACCCGGGCCGACCTGGAGGGGTACGCGGCACCCCGGCGTGGCGATCTGACCGTCTCCCCGCACTAGCCTCCGAGCGGGCGTCTCCACCAAGCGGCGGACGACGTAGCGACCCTGTCACAGTCGCAACCGGCGGCTGGAGTTGTCACTCCTGCCCCGTAGTCTGTACCGCACGCATTGACGTGTCACAGGAACGGGGCAGCGGTGTCTTCGGGGGAGACCAACGGAAAGGGCCAGGACGAGACCGGTCGCCTTCTGGCCGGGCGTTATCGGGTCGTGGCCCAGCTCGGTCGCGGCGGTATGGGTGTGGTCTGGCGGGCCGTCGACGAGGTCCTCGGCCGCGAGGTCGCGGTCAAGGAACTGCGGACGTACACCGACGCGGACGGGCCCGAGCTCGCCGATTTGCGGCTGCGGATGCAGCGCGAGGCCCGCGCGGCGGCCCGCGTCCGGCACCCCGGAGTCGTCGCGGTGCACGACGTGGCCGAGGTGGACGGGCGCCCGCTGATCGTCATGGAGCTGGTCGAGGGCCCCTCCCTGGACCAGGTGCTGCGCCGGCAGGGCACCCTGGACCCGCGCGAGGCGGCCGGCATCGGCGCCAAGGTCATGGACGCCCTGGCCGCCGCCCACGAGGCCGGCGTACTGCACCGGGACGTCAAGCCCGGCAACATCCTCCTCGACCGCTCAGGCCGTGTCCTGCTCACCGACTTCGGCATCGCCACCATGGACGACCCGGGCGACGGCTCGGCCACGAACCTGACCCGCACCGGCCATCTCGTCGGTTCCCTGGACTACATGGCCCCCGAGCGCGCCCAGGGCGCCGATCCGGGACCGGCCTCCGACGTGTGGGCGCTGGGGGCCACGCTGTACGCGGCCGTCGAGGGCGCCTCGCCGTTCCGCCGCACCTCGACGTTCTCCACGCTCACCGCGATCGTCGGCGAACCGCTCCCCGAATCCCACCGTGCCGGTCCCCTCGGTCCTGTCCTCCAGCGCCTGCTGGACAAGCGGCCGGAGGCGCGTCCGGCGGCCGAGGAGGCGCGTGCGCTGCTGGAGGCCGTGGCGGACGGGGCCGAATCCGGGGCGGACAGTCCCACGACGACCCTGCGGGGTGCGGCGGAACCGATGGCGGGGCAGGCCGAGACGGTCTCCGACGTGCCGGCGGCGCCGGCCGCTTCCGGGTCGCAGGCGGCGGAGGGGGCCGTACCGCACGGTCAGGGTCAGCCCGCCCCGGACCCCATGGGGCAGCCCACCACGGACACCGCAGGGCAGGCCGAGGCGCCGGCGCCCTGGTGGGTCGGGGCCGCTTCCTCATCCGAGGCTCCCGGCCAGGCCGGTTCCCCGGAACAGGGCGTCGGTGCCACCCCGCCGGGCGGCGGCGCTCCGGCGCCCGGTCCCGGCCCGTCCCCGGCCCCTGTGGCACCTGTGGGGCCCAGTTACGGCATGTCCCGTGACACCGCCCCCATGGACCCTTCCCGCACGCCCCGCCGCAACCGGCGCGCCCTGCTCGCCGCCGCGGCCGTCGCGGTCGTCCTCGCGGTCGCCGGCACGGCCGTCGCGCTGATGCACAACGCGGACAAGGCCGAGGCCGACGGCCGGGCGGTCGCGTCCGGCACAAGTGAGTCGGCCGCGGCCTCCGCCTCCGACGGCCCCGACGCCGACCGTTCCGGCAGCGCCGCGCTGACGGACGGGGACGCCGGGAAAACCCCGGACGCCGAGAAGTCGCGGGGCGAGGACGGCAGCGCCGACCCCACGAGCCGTGCCCCCGCGTCCTCCACGGCCCACTCCTCCGGCGGCGGCTCGGGCAGTTCGGACAACGACGACACGGGCGGCAGCGACTCCGGGAAGGGCGGTACGGCCGGGGACGGCGACCCCAGCACCCCGCCGCCGTCCCCGGCCTGCACCGCCATCGGCGGCGGCAAGTACAACTGCACCGTCTGGAAGACCGCCAAGTCCTACACCGCCTCCGGAGCCGAGGCCGGCGTCCTCAACGCGGGCACCAACTATTTCTTCTGCCAGTCGAACCTGGGCCGCCGGGAGACCTCCGGCTCGTGGACCAACGTCTGGTGGGCGCGGACGGACGACGACAGCGGCAACACCGGGGTCTACGTCAGCGACGTCTACATCAAGGGCGGGAACAACGACGAGCCGGTGCCGGGACTCCCCGTCTGCTGAACCGTCACGTACCGCTCCAGGCCCGACTCCGTGACCCGCTTCTCGTCGGCGAACAGCCGGGTGCCTCTCTCGCACAGGTGCCGGTCGGCGCGCGCCCGGGCCGTGAACTCCTCCGGGGTGACGCCGAACAGCTCGCGCAACCGGGCCGATCCCACGAGGAGTTCGGTCAGCAGCTCCCGCTGGCCGGGGTGGGTGCGCGGGGTGCCGGTGCCGTCGTGCAGCACGCCGTGGCGGTTGACGTACGCGTGGACGCCCGGCGGCGTGACGCCGCCGGGCAGCTCGGCCCGCACCTCGGGCGCGGGCAGCCAGGCCCGCCCGTAGTTCCCGTGCGGCAGCGGCACGCCCTCGCTCGCGTCGATGACCGCGAGCTGTTCGGCGTCCAGCAGGACGACGAACAACTCCCGTACCGCTCCCGTGGCTTCGAAGGGCGACGCGGACACGTACCCCATGCGGCTCACATGCGCGGAGACGCCCACGTCGACGCCGGTCACCCGTGCCCTCAGCATCGGCACCGGCGAGGCGATCCCGCACTCGGTCATCTTGTGGCGCAGTTGCCCCGGACTGGCGTTGGAGCCGACCGCGAGGACCGGGACGCGGCCCTCCTGCGCCCACCGGTCCAGGGGCAGCGGCCCGTCGAAGGGCACCAGCCGGTCACCGTCGAGAAGCGCGGAGTCCGCCGGCCACGCGCCGGGATAGAGCAGCGGATGGTCGCGGGGAGCCTCGGCCAGACCGAGTGCCTCCAGGGTGAAGTCCCGCACCGGTCGCTCAGTCCGCCGGCGGCAGCTCGCCCGAGCCCCGGGTGATCAGTCGCGTCGGCAGCTCGATCCGCTCGGGGGTCAGCAGCGTCCCGTCCAACTGGCGGAAGAGCCGCTCCGCCGCCGTACGGCCGAGTGCCGCCGCGTCCTGGGCGACGACCGTGACACCCGGCTGGAGCAGATCGGCGAGTTCGATGTCGTCGAAGCCGACGAGGGCGACCTGCCGGGTGTGTTCGGCGAGGACCCGGATCACGGTGACCGTCACCCGGTTGTTGCCGGTGAAGATGGCGGTGACGGGGGAGGGGCCGGCGAGCATGTCCTCGGCCGCCCGGCGCACCCGCTGCGGGTCGGTGACGCCCAGCGAGGTCCAGGCGTCCGCCACCTCGATGCCGGCGTCCTCCATGGCGGCCCGGTAGCCGCGCAGTCGCTCGGCGGCCGTGTGGATGCGGGGCATGTCACCGATGAAGCCGATCCGCCGGTGGCCGTGCGCGATGAGGTGGGCCACGGCGTCGCGGGCACCGCCGAAGTTGTCGGACAGGACGACGTCGGCGTCGATCCGGCCCGCCGGACGGTCCACGAACACGGTGGCGACGCCGGCCTTCAGCTCCGGCTCCAGATAGCGGTGGTCGTCACCGGCCGGGATGACCACCAGGCCGTCCACCCGCCGGGCGCACAGGGCCAGCACCAGTTCCTGCTCGCGCTCCGGGTCCTCGGCGCTGGAGCCGTTGATGAGCAGGGCGCCGTTGGCCCGGGCGACCTCCTCCACCGCACGGCTGAGCGGGCCGTAGAACGGGTCGGCGAGGTCCTCCAGGACCAGGCCGATGCTCGCGGTACGGCCCTTGCGCAGCACGCGCGCGCTGTCATTGCGGCGGAAGCCGAGGGCCTCGATGGCCTCCCGGACCCGGTGTTCCGTCTCGGGTGTGACGCCCGGTTCGCCGTTGACCACGCGGGAGACCGTCTTGAGTCCGACGCCGGCTCGCGCCGCCACGTCCTTCATGGTCGGGCGGTTGCCGTACCGGGTCGTGGAGAGGCGGTCTGCTCGGCTGTGGGTGTCGGGCACGATAACGGCGTCCTGTCCTGTCGTCGACGGGGATGCGGCGGTCCATGATTTTGTATGAGGATGTGGCGTCGAGCATAGAGCCTGGACAACGTTGTCAGATGCGGGAGACACTGTCCACCGCAATCTGTCGGCCAGCGCCCCACCGCGACACCGGCCTGTCCATTCCTCAAGGTTGAACGGGGAGAACTGACACTGATGCACACCGACCTCGTGGCTGCGCTCGACATCGGCGGCACCAAGATCGCCGGAGCGCTGGTGGACGGCCACGGCCGGATCCTCCTCCGCGCCCAGCGCGCCACCCCGGCGCAGGAGGACGGCGAGAGCGTGATGCGTGCCGTCGAGGAGACCCTCGGCGAGCTCACGGACTCACCGCTGTGGGCACGCGCGGGCGCCCTCGGGATCGGCAGCGCGGGCCCGGTGGACGCCTCCACCGGCACCGTGAGCCCGGTGAACGTACCGGGCTGGCGCGACTACCCGCTGGTCCGCAGGGTCCGGGAGGCGACCGGCGGGCTCCCCGTGGAGCTGATCGGCGACGGTGTGGCCATCACGGCGGCGGAGCACTGGCAGGGTGCTGCGCGCGGACACGACAACGCCCTCTGCATGGTCGTGTCGACCGGGGTCGGCGGCGGTCTGGTGCTGAACGGCGAGCTGCATGCCGGACCCACCGGCAACGCGGGCCACATCGGTCACATCAGCGTCGACCTCGACGGCGACCTGTGCCCGTGCGGCGGGCGCGGCTGTGTGGAGCGCATAGCCAGCGGTCCGAACATCGCCCGGCGCGCGCTGGAGAACGGCTGGCGGCCAGGCCCCGACGGCGACACCTCCGCCGCCGCGGTGGCCGACGCGGCCCGGGGCGGCGACCCGGTCGCCGTGGCCTCCTTCGCCCGTGCGGCCCAGGCGCTCGCCGCGGGCATCGCGGCCACCGCGACCCTCGTGGAGATCGACATCGCGGTCATCGGCGGCGGGGTCGGCAAGGCGGGCGACGTCCTCTTCGAACCGCTGCGCAAGGCGCTGGCCGACTACGCGACCCTGTCCTTCGTCCAGCGCCTGACGATCGTGCCCGCGCAGATGGGTACGGACGCGGGGCTGGTCGGGGCGGCCGCGGCGGCGCTGGCGAAGCGGACCGACACGGCCGCCGCGGTCTGACGCCCGGGTCGACGGAACCGGGAGAAACGTTCACCTGACGGCCGGACCCGGGGCCGGGCCCGGCCGTCTCGTGCGTACGGCGGCTCTCAGCAGCTCAACCGCGCGTCGGCCCAGTCGGCGTGGTCCGAGTCGATGCCGTCGCCGCCAGCGGTGACGACCAGCCGGACCAGCCGGGCGCCGGTGACGTCCGCGGTGAGCGGCTGGGCCGGCATGGCGTTGGTCAGGACGCCGGTGGACGCCACCTTGGTGCCGTCCGCCCACACCTCGAAGGCGACCGTGCCGTTCGCGCCCTTCTCGTCGTCCACGCCGACCTGCGCGGTGACCGTCTCGCAGGCCGCGCCCGTGTAGTACTCCACGGAGCTCTCCGCGTGCACCCCGAGCCCCTTGGCGTACACCACTCCGCCGATGGTGATCGGGTTTCCGTCGCCCGCGGCGCTCTCCCCGTTGCTGGTGTTGCGTTCGGCGGGCCCGTAGCCGTTGGAGGCCGACAGCCACGGCAGATCACCGAGGCCGGAGGTGCCCGAGGGCGGCGGGACCACCACGGTCGCGCCGAACGGCAGGACGCTGTCGACCCGAACACCGGTCGGCGAGCGGTAACTCGCCCTGAGCGTCAGGTCGTACGACCCCGTCGGCGTCCCCTGCGGAGCGGTGACCGACCAACTCGTGCGCAGCGAAAGGCCCGTGGGCAGGGCCGGGGCGGAGGTCGGGGACGTCGCCCGAACCGTCCAGCCCGCGGGGCCGGACAGCCGTACGGAGACCTGTCCGGCCGGGGTGCGGCCCAGGTCGGTGACCGTCGTCGTCAGCGTGGCGGGCAGGCCCGCCTGGATCAACGGGTCTGCGTCCAGGCCGAGTTCGACGGCGGGCGGGTACCGGTGCCACCCGCGGTCGGCGAAGACCCGTACGAGGACCGTTCCGTGCGCGGGGACGGTCGCCGAGATCGTGCCCGCGGTGTTGTAACTCCGGTGCTGCCACAGGTCGCGCAGGGTGTACGCGTCGGCGTCGGGCAGGCCGACGGCCGCGGCGGTGGTGGCGACGCGCTGGGGGCTGCTCGACTCGTTGAACAGGGCGACCGTACGGCTGCCGTCCTTCATCTCCTTGGCGACGACCCAGCGGCCGCCCTCGGACGAGACCACGGAGCCCTGCTTGCCCAGCGGGTCCTGGTCGACGGCGATGACCTCCTTGTTGGAGAGGATCTCGAAGGTCTCCGCCGAGGCCGAGCGCAGGTCGGTGCCGATGAGCAGGGGCGCGGCCATGACCGACCACATCGAGAAGTGCGAGCGGTACTCGGTGTCCGTCATGCCGCCGTTGCCGACCTCCAGCATGTCCGGGTCGTTCCAGTGGCCGGGGCCCGCGTGGGGCGCCAGCGGCAGGTTCTGCTTGAGGATCGACAGCATCGAGCCCCAGGTGTCGCTGATGTCACCGGTGGTGCGCCACAGGTGACCGACGTCGGAGGCCCACTCCCAGGGCTTGTTCTCGCCCCACTCGCAGATGCTGTAGACGATCGGTCTGCCGGTCGCCTTGAGCGCGTCGCGCATGGTCGTGTAGCGCGACCTGGCGTCGACGCCCTGGTTGTTGCAGTTGTCGTACTTGAGGTAGTCGACGCCCCAGTCGGCGAACTGCTGGGCGTCGCTGTACTCGTGGCCCAGCGCGCCGGGGAAGCCGACGTTGCTGCACGTCCTGGTGCCCGCGCTGGTGTAGATGCCGAGCTTGAGGCCCTTGGAGTGCACGTAGTCGGCGACGGCCTTGATGCCGTTGGGGAAGCGGGCCGGGTCCGGCACGAGCTTGCCGTCGGCGTCCCGGTCCGGCAGGGCCCAGCAGTCGTCGAGGTTGACGTACTGGTACCCCGCGTCCTTGAGGCCCTTGTCGACGAAGATGTCCGCGATGCCCTTGACCATGGCCTCGTCGAACTCGGCCCGGCAGTGGGTGGAGTTCCAGTTGTTGAAGCCCATGGGCGGGGTGAGGGCGAGTCCGTCGGCGAGGGCGGGCGGGTCCGCCTCCGGCGCGTCCGCGAGGGCGTGGGCCGCCCCGGGCACGGCGAGCAGCAGCACCGTGAGTGCGGCGACCGTCCTTCGGCGGGTGGTGCTGGTGGTGCGGGTGGTGCGGGTGTGAAGGTGACGCATCGTTACGTTCCTCCGAACCAGCGGCAGTCGATGACGACATGTACGCGTCATCATGTGAGCGTTTACGTTAGGACGTGTTGGACTGTGGTGGAAGAGAGCGGTCCCGGGACGGCTGCGTGACCCAATCGGTCCGGTGCCGTTGATCAGGCCATGAAGAAGCGCAGCATGCTCGCCATCGCCTCCCTCGCCACCGGCTTCGTCGTCGCGGCGATCACCCCCTCGCACGCCCTGGGCGAGGAACTCGATCACCTCGACGTCGACAAGACCCTCAGCTCCCTCGACCACACCGTCTCCGGCGAGAGCCTGGATGGCCTGGACGAGACGGCCCTTGGCCAGGGCGGCTGACGAGGTCCGCCGGCGGCCGTCGCGGGAAGGGGCGCGGCTGCCCGGCGTCGTGACGGCGGGTCCGTGTCGGTTGCGGAGACGGGCGGGGCTCCGTCCTGTTGCCGGGCGGGACTCGCGGCAGGTGGCCGCCTTGTCCGAAGCGGTCACGGCCGCCTTTGCCCCGCCGGGTGTTCAGGGCTCCTCCGAGGTCGTGGCCGTCGGCCCGCTGACAAGGGCGCAAGCCGTCCGGGCCAGGAACCGCGGGCGCGTGCCGTCGGCATCGGCGCAGAGCCTCCGGGCTGCTCCGGGGCGGGGGACCGGCGATGAGCGACCGCCCCCTCCGCGAGAAACGCGCCCCCCGCAAGGACCCGCACGGCCTGGCGAACGCCGGATCGCCAGGGCGTAGGGCGTCCGAACAGAGTCCACGGCACCGGGGTCCCTCCCGTCGAGGGGCCCCGGTGCCGTGTCCGTGCGCCCTCATCTGCGGCTGGTTTCCGTGGCAGGGTGGAACGGGCAAGCCACAGGGGGCCAAACAGAAGAGGGGGAGTCCGTGATCGTCTGGATCAACGGCGCGTTCGGTGCGGGGAAGACCACCACCGCACGGGAACTGATCGAACTGATCCCGAACAGCACGCTCTTCGACCCCGAGGACATCGGCGCGGCGGTCGTGCGTCTGTTGCCGCCCAAGCACCTCGCCGAGGTCGGCGACTTCCAGGACCTGCCGATCTGGCGACGCCTGGTGATCGACACGGCCGCGGCGATGCTCGCCGAGCTCGGCGGGACCCTCGTGGTCCCCATGACCCTGCTGCGCCAGGAGTACCGCGACGAGATCTTCGGCGGCCTCGCCGCCCGCCGGATCACGGTCCGGCACATCCTCCTCGCACCGGCGGAAACGATCCTGCGGGAACGAATAGCCGGGCGGGAGGCCCCGCCGACCCTGCCGCTCGGACAGATGGGCCAGGGGCACTGGGCGTACGACCACATCGAGCCCTACCGGGCCGCCCTCGCCTCCTGGCTCACCGCCGACGCCCATACCGTCGACACCAGCGCGCTCACCCCGTACGAGACGGCCGCCCGCATCGCCGGGGATCTCGCCGCCGGGACCGTGCCCCCGTGCGACATCGTGCAGACCCCGGAGCCCACCGCGGAGACCGTGGCCGCCGGGGTCCTCCTCTTCGACGAGCAGGACCGGGTGCTGCTCGTCGACCCCACCTACAAGGCCGGCTGGGAGTTCCCCGGCGGTGTCGTCGAGCCCGGCGAGGCACCCGCGCAGGCCGGGATGCGCGAGGTCGCCGAGGAGACCGGCATCCGACTGGACGACGTACCACGGCTCCTCGTCGTCGACTGGGAACCGCCCGTGCCTCCGCAGTACGGCGGACTGCGTCTCCTCTTCGACGGCGGCCGGCTCGACTCCACCCGGGCGGGGGCCGTGCTGCTCCCGGGTCCGGAACTGCGCGGCTGGTGTTTCGCCAGCGAGGAGGAGGCCGCGGAGCTGCTGCCGCCGGTGCGCTACGAGCGGCTGCGGTGGGCGCTGCGGGCCCGCGAGCGCGGGGCGGCGCTGTACCTGGAAGCCGGCGTTCCGACCGGCTGACGCGGGGGGTGGGCCCCGTCGGCGCGCTCCGCCGGCGGGGCTTCGCCATGTCCGGGTGTGTTCGAGTCAGGCAAGCGGAGGGCGAGAACCCGCCAAGGGAATGGTCGCGTTACCTCCATGTCAGAGCTAACGAAACGTCCCGCCCTCGTCAACTCTTGGCAACGAGCGCAAACAATCCCCTTTCCGGTCATTTTCCGCCTTGACCGGCCTCTCGACGGGTTGCGACAGTCCGCTCAGTCTCACGGCGCCGACAACGGCCGGCGACCGACGTCTTTCCCCCAGGGAACAGCCCCATGACGAGACCCTGTCCGCCGGCGACGGCCACCACCTCGCGCCGGCCCCAGCACATACCCGGGACGTCCGCACGATGACGACGCAACAGCAGCCGATGCCCGCCGACACCGGCACCACCACGGCCGGCGAACCGACTCCGCAACCGCGGGGCGACAGCACGGCCATCACCGGGCGCTCGCCCGCCCGGATGGCCTGGCGGCGCATCAGACGGGACAAGGTCACCCTGGCCGCGTTCGTGATCACGGTGCTCTTCATCCTGATCGCGCTGCTGGCCCCGGTCCTGACGGCGGTCACCGGCTGGGGGCCGATCACCCCCGACGGCCGGGCGATCGACCCGGACACCGGCAACTTCCCGCGCGGGGCGCTGGGCGGCATCAGCCTCACCCACCTCCTCGGCGTCGAACCGGGCACCGGCTACGACCTGTTCGCGCGGATCGTCTACGGCCTGCGCACCTCGTTGTTCGTCGGCTTCGCCTCGGCCGTGCTGTCCACCGTCGTCGGGGTCGTGGCCGGTCTCGCGGCGGGCTATTCCGGCGGCTGGGTCGACTCCGTGCTGTCGCGGATCATGGACGTGATGCTGGCCTTCCCGCAGTTGCTGTTCATCATCGCGCTCACCCCGGTCATCCAGAACGCGATGCAGACCAACAACCACGGCGGCACCGACGAGAACCTCCGGTTGCTCGTACTCGTCCTGAACATCGCGGTGTTCGCCTGGGCCTACACCGCCCGCCTGGTGCGCGGGCAGGTCCTGTCGCTGCGCGAGCGGGAGTTCGTCGACGCCGCGCGGATCATGAGCGCCGGGCGCTGGCACATCCTCCTCCGACAACTGCTGCCGAACCTGTGGGCGCCGGTCCTGATCTCGTTCGCGCTGGCCGTCCCGCAGAACATCACGACCGAGGCGGCCCTGTCCTACCTCGGCGTGGGTGTCATCCCGCCCAACCCCGACTGGGGGGCGCTTCTTTCGGACGCCTCGCAGTTCTTCCTCCAGGACCCGATGTACCTGTTCGTCCCCGGCGTCCTGCTGCTGATGCTCGTCCTGGCGCTGAACCTCCTCGGCGACGGCGTCCGGGACGCCCTGGATCCCCGCGCGGCCCGCGGCTGACGCGGTCCCCTCAACACCGGTGCGAGCGGCCCCGTTTGAGTCGTCGTCGCCGAGCCGTAGAAGAACGGAGTGTTACCTCATGACGCGCAGAAGGCGCTCGATCGCGCTCGCGGCCACCGCCGTGGCGATCGCCCTGGGGGCCACCGCATGCGGGGGCTCCTCCAGCACCACCGGGAGCGGCTCCCCGACCAAGGGCGGCACACTGACGGTTCTGGATCACGCCGACTTCGACCATCTCGACCCCCAGCGCGTCTACACGACCGAGGGTTCGAGCATGGACCAGGAGCTCGTGCGCACCCTGACCAACTGGGACGAGACCGGCGCGCACCCCAAGCTCGTCGGCGACCTCGCCACCGACACCGGTACGCCCAGCAAGGGCGACACGGTGTGGACCTTCCACCTGCGCAAGGGCATCACCTGGCAGGACGGCAAGCCGGTCACCGCGCAGGACGTCAAGTACGGGGTCGAGCGGTTCTTCTCGCCCGACATCAACGGCGGCCCGCCGTACGCCAGTCAGTGGCTGGTCGGCGGCTCCTCCTACAAGGGGCCCTACTCCGGCAAGGAGCTCGCCTCCGTCCAGACGCCGGACGCGTCCACGATCGTGTTCCATCTCGACCAGCCCGTCGCGGACTTCGACCAGGCGACCGCCATGCCCGGCTGGTCGGCGGTGCCCAAGGCCCACGACACGGGGTCCACGTACGACACGCACGTGTGGTCGGACGGGCCGTACATGATCAAGTCGTACGCCAAGAACAAGGAGCTCGTCCTCGCCCGGAACACCGCCTGGAAGCAGTCGACCGACCCGATCCGGCAGCAGAACGTCAACGAGATCGACGTGAAGCTCGGGCAGGACCAGTCGGCGATCGACCAGCAGATCAAGTCCGACGCCGGCAGCGCCCAGACCTCGATCATGCAGTGGCCGATCGCGGGCTCCGACCTGACGACGATCTCCGGTGACCCGTCCCTGAAGTCGCGGCTCTACAACATCCCCGCTCCGGGCATCAACTACCTGGCCGTCAACACCACCCGGGTCAAGGACCTGAAGGTCCGTCAGGCCATCGAGTACGCCATCGACAAGACCACCGTCCGCGGGGCGTTCGGTGGTGCGGCCTACGGCGACTACGCGAGCACCATGCTCAGCCCCGGCATCGGCGGATACAAGAAGTTCGACCTCTACAGCACCGACCCCGGCGGTGACCTCACCAAGGCCAAGGCCCTGATGAAGCAGGCCGGCGATCCCAGGCCCACCATGTCGCTCGCGGTCGAGAACACCACCACCGAGGAGCACTTCGCGGACGCCGTGAAGACCTCGCTCGGCAGGATCGGCATCACCGTGAACATCACGCCGATCGACGCGGCGAACTACTTCAGCACCATCGACAACGTGAAGAACCAGTACGACCTCACCTGGGGCGACTGGATCGCGGACTGGCCCAACGCCTCCACCGTGCTGCCCGTGCTCTTCGACGGACGGCAGATCGCGAAGCTGCCCCAGTCCAACCAGGACCTGTCGTACCTCGACGACCCCGCGGTCAACACGCAGATCGACAAGATCGCCAAGATGACCGACATCAAGCAGGCCGACGCCGCCTACGGCGCCCTCGACGAGCAGATCATGAAGGACGCCGCCGTGGTCCCGCTGATGTACATGAACTTCAGCGAACTGGCGGGCTCCAAGGTCGGCGGGGTCATCTCGGACCCCATCCTCGCCGAGCCCAGCCTGGTCCACGCCTACGTCAAGAGCTGACCGTCACGAGCTGACGCATCCCTCCCGGTCCCGCCGGCGGCCCCCGGCCGGCGGGCACACCCCCTCTCACGTCAGGGTCCAGCACGACATGCTTCGTTACCTCATCCGGCGCCTGCTGGCAGCGGCGGCGATCCTGCTGGTGATCACCGTGATCACCTTCGTGATCTTCTTCGCGCTGCCGTCCGACCCCGCGCTCCTGGCCTGCGGCAAGACCTGCTCGCCCTCCCGGCTGACCGAGATCAAGCATTCGCTCGGGCTCGACCAAACCTTCCTCAAGCAGTTCTGGGAGTTCTTCAAGGGACTCTTCGTCGGCCGGGACTTCGGCGACCAGAGCGTGCGCGTGCACTGCGGCGCGCCCTGCCTCGGCATTTCCTTCCAGACCGACACCCCCGTCCTCAGCACCCTGCTGGACGACTTCCCCGCGGACCTGTCACTGGGTCTGGGCGCCGCCGTGTTCTTCCTGGTCCTCGGCGTCGGCCTCGGCACCCTCGCCGCGGTTCGCCGGGGCAGGGCGGCCGACAAGGCGGCGGTCGGACTCGCCCTGCTCGGTGTCTCCGTGCAGATCTACTTCGTCGGCCTGCTGCTGCTCTACCTGTTCGTCGACAAGTGGCAGATCCTGCCCGCCTCCGGTTACACCCCGATCACCCAGGACCCGAGCGCCTGGTTCCAGGGACTGATCCTGCCGTGGGCCACCCTCGTCATCGTCTACCTCGCCCTGTACACCCGGCTCACCCGCTCCTCCATGCTGGAGGTCTTCGCCGAGGACTACATGCGCACCGCCCGGGCCAAGGGCCTGTCCGGCAACAAGGTCGTCCTCAAGCACGGCCTGCGGGCCGCGATCACCCCGATCCTCACCATCTTCGGCATGGACGTCGGCTCGCTCATCGGCGGCTCCGCGGTCATCACCGAGTCGGTGTTCGGCATCAACGGCATCGGCAAGCTCGCGGTCGACTCGGTGCAGAACTCCGACTTGCCGGTCATCCTCGGCACCACGCTCTTCGCGGCCACGTTCGTCGTGCTCGCCAACGTGGTGGTCGACGTGGTCTACGGCCTCGTCGACCCCCGCGTCCGCCTCGCCTGAGCCCCTCACCGCAGCAAGGAAACCCCGTGTCCCTCCTGACCTCACCGCAACCGGCGGCCACCGATCCCGCGGCCGCCCCCTTCCTCGACGTACGGGACCTGCGCGTGCACTTCCCGACCGAGGACGGGATCGTCAAGTCCGTCGACGGGGTCTCCTTCACCCTGGAGAAGGGCAGCACCCTCGGCATCGTCGGCGAGTCCGGCTCGGGGAAGTCGGTCACCTCGCTGGCCCTGCTCGGGCTGCACAAGGGCACGCGTGCCGAGGTCTCGGGCGAGATCCGGCTGGACGGCAGGGAGTTGGTCTCCCTTCCCGAGCACGACATGCGTGCCCTGCGCGGCCGGACGGTCTCCATGATCTTCCAGGACCCGCTGTCCGCCCTCCACCCGTACTTCACGGTCGGCGCCCAGATCGCCGAGGCGTACCGGGTGCACCACAGGGTCGCGAAGAAGGAGGCCCGGGACCGGGCCGTGGAGATGCTCCGGCGGGTCGGCATCCCGCAGCCCGAACGCCGGGTGCGGGACTATCCGCACCAGTTCTCCGGCGGCATGCGGCAGCGCGCGATGATCGCGATGGCGCTGGTCTGCGACCCCGAACTGCTCATCGCCGACGAGCCGACGACCGCGCTCGACGTCACCGTGCAGGCCCAGATCCTCGACCTGATCCGCGACCTCCAGGAGGAGTTCGGCTCCGCGGTCATCCTCATCACCCACGACCTCGGCGTGGTCGCCGACATCGCCGACGACATCCTGGTGATGTACGGCGGTCGCCGCATCGAGTACGGCACCGTGCGCGACGTGCTCAAGGAACCCCAGCACCCCTACACCTGGGGCCTGTTGGAGTCGATGCCGCAGATCACCGGGGACGTCGAGCGGAGGCTGAACCCGATCGCCGGGTCCCCGCCGAGCCTCATCAACCCGCCCGGCGGCTGCGCCTTCCACCCCCGCTGCACCTTCAAGGGCTGGGTCTCCGGGGGGCGTTGCGCGACGGAGCGGCCCGAGCTGGTGCCCGTCCCCGGCACCGGCCGGCATCTCGCCGCCTGCCACCTCACCCCGGAGACCAGAACAGAGATCCGCGACCGTACGGCGTCCGGGACCGCGCAGTGAGGGCGGCGGACGAACAGGAGCATGCCGTGAGCACCACTCAGCCCGCCGCCGGGGAGCACCTGCTCGAAGTCAGCGGCCTCAGCAAGCACTTCCCGATCCGGCACGGCATCGTCTTCCAGCGGCAGATCGGGGCCGTGCACGCCGTCGACGGCATCGACTTCACGGTCGGCGCCGGGCAGTCGCTCGGTCTGGTCGGCGAGTCCGGCTGCGGCAAGTCGACGACCGGGCGGCTGATCACCCGGCTGCTGGAACCCACGGCCGGGAAGGTGGTGTTCGACGGCGAGGACATCACCCACACCCCGGAGAGCCGGATGAAGGAGGCCCGCCGGAACCTCCAGATGATCTTCCAGGACCCGTACTCCTCGCTGAACCCCCGGCACACGGTCGGCACGATCGTGGAGACGCCGATGCGGCTCAACGGCATCAACCCGCCGCAGGGTCACAAGAAGCGGGCCCAGGAACTCCTGGAGACGGTCGGCCTCAGTCCCGAGCACTACAACCGCTACCCCAACGAGTTCTCCGGCGGTCAGCGCCAGCGCATCGGGATCGCCCGCGCGCTCGCCCTGCGTCCCAAGCTCATCGTGGCCGACGAACCGGTCTCGGCGCTGGACGTGTCCATCCAGGCGCAGATCGTCAACCTGCTCCAGGACCTCCAGCGGGAGTTCGGCATCGCGTTCGTCTTCATCGCCCACGACCTCGCCGTCGTACGGCACTTCTGCGAGCGGGTCGCGGTGATGTACCTCGGCAAGATCGTCGAGGTCGCCGACCGGCAGACGCTGTACGCCCGCCCCCGGCACCCCTACACCCACGCCCTGCTCTCCGCGGTCCCCGAGGCCGACCCGGACGGCACCCGGCGTCGTGAACGCATCCGGCTCGCCGGGGACGTGCCGTCACCGGTCGATCCGCCCTCCGGCTGCCGCTTCCGCACCCGCTGCTGGAAGGCCCAGGACCGCTGCGCGACCGACGAACCCCCACTGGTCCGCCTGCCCGGCAACCCGCAGGGCCACCTGACCGCCTGTCACTTCCCCGAGGACCCGACGGTCGAGGCCCGCCCCGAGGACATCGTGCTGGACCCGGCGTTGACGGGGATGGGGGAGAGTGCGGCTACTTCTTCGTGAGGGTAGGGGGTGACTCTGCTCTGCTGTTCCAGGCGCCGGTTGAAGTCCCCGACGACGGTTGCCAGTCGGGCATGGCGTGAGACGAGCGCCGCGGCGGGCCCGGGGATCCCCTCGGGGCGCTCGCCGTCGGCGCAGGCGCGGATGAAGTCCTCGCGCTCGTCCCGGGCGAGGCCGTACTGGTCCACGACCAGCCAGTGGACCAGGTAGGAGAGGGCGTAGGCGCGGTCGTAGGCACGGTGGCGGTCGAGGAAGTCGCGCTCTTCCGGACCGAGTGGGAAACGCGTGGACAGGGAGAGCCCGTAGTCGGTGAGGTAGAGCCGGTGTCCGTCCGTGAGGATGTTGCCGAAGTGGACGTCGAAATGGACGAGTTGTTGATCCCGGAGGAACCCGGTCACGGCTTCGAGGCTCTGCTCCACGAACGCGCAGGCCGAGTCGGCGTCGCCGGTGCGCAGTTGTGCGTGGAGCCAGTCGTGGAGGGTGTGCGGCACGTACTCCAGGAACAGGGTCAGGCTCGCGGACGCCGTGCGGAGGGCCGCGAGGCGCTCCCTGAGTCCGGGTGAGCCTCCCCAGTAGGCCACCGCCCGCTCCTCGTCGCGGAGTTCGGGCGGCAGCGGGTGGGGGGTGTCGGGGAGCACCCGCCAGTGGTGCAACAGCGGGAAGCCGGGGAAACGCCCCGAGCGCACCCAGTCGGTCGTCATCTCGTGCACGGCCAGCTCGCGCCAGGCACCGAAGCCCGGGCTGCCGATCGCGCCGATGCCGTAGTGGCAGAAGACCGGCATGCCGAAGAGGTCCGCGGTGGAGCGGACGTTCGTCGGGTGCGACTCGATGTCCGTGAGGGGGATCCGCTTCACGAACACCCGGATGCCGTCCACCGTCACCAGCGTCGCCCGCCCGCCGATGCCGGCGCCCAGAGGGGTGCCCGAAGCCACCAGATCCGCGAGTTCCCGGTCGCTCAGGCGGTCGAGGGCGGCGGCGGTATCGGTGTGAAGGCGGTAGCGGGAGTCCATGGGCCCATGATCGGGGCTCCGTGGCCCACGCAGGTCAGGTTCGGGGTCAGGGATGCCAACTTGGCGTAGGACAGGAGGGTTTGGGGGCGGTCTGTGTTGAAGACGCCGGGGATCGGGGTGCCGTCCGTGGGGGACGCGGCCACCGTGTCGCCGGTGAAGAGCACGCCGTGTCGGGGGAGGTGGAGGGCGATGCTGCCGGGGGTGTGGCCGGGGGCGTGGACGACCCTGGCGCCGTCGCCGAAGTCGAGGGAGTCGCCGTCGGAGAGTTCCGTGAGGTGTGGCGGTCCGGCGAACTCGATCTGCGGCAGGTGCCGTAGAGCCTCCGCGTGCAGGGGGAGTTCCCAGTCCTCGAACGCCGGTGGCGGGCCCGGCGCTTCGCCTCGGACGAAGGGCGCGTCCAGCCGGTGTGCCAGCACCTCCGCACCGGTCAGGGCGGCCAACTCGCCCGCCCCGCCCACGTGGTCCTCGTGGAAGTGGGTGAGCACGATCCGGCGCAGAGGCCCCGAGAGACGGGCGGCGATCGAGGGCGCGGCACCCGGTGGACCGGCGTCGATCAGGGTCGACTCGTCGCCGTCGCGCCAGAGATACGCCTGGCCGACCGGGAAGCGCAGGAGGTGGAGACGGGGGAGGAGTTCGATGACGTCCATGGGACGACCGTAGAAAGGCCCCCGCCCGGGGACGAGGGCCTTCTGCCGACAGCAGAGCCGTCGGATCAGCTCGCCGCGTAGTTGCGCAGGAAGAGGGCCTCGGCCACGGAGAGGCGCTCCAGCTCCTCCGGGGAGACGCTCTCGTTCACGGCATGGATCTGGGCCTCCGGCTCGCTGAGCCCGATGAGGAGGATCTCGGCGTGCGGGTAGAGCGAGGCGAGGGTGTTGCAGAGCGGGATGGAGCCGCCCTGGCCGGCGTACTGCATCTCCTGGCCCGGGTAGGCCACCGCCATCGCGTCGGCCATCGCCGCGTACGCCGGGCTGGTCGTGTCCGCGCGGAACGGCTGGCCCTGGCCGATCTGCTCGGTGCGCACCCGCGCGCCCCACGGCGTGTGCCTCTCCAGGTGCGCCTGGAGCAGCTTGGTCGCCTCGGCCGCGTCGATGCCCGGCGGCACCCGCAGGCTGACCAGCGCGCGGGCGCTCGCCTGCACCGACGGGGTGGCCCCGACGACCGGCGGGCAGTCGATGCCGAGGACGGTGACGGCCGGGCGGGCCCAGATGCGGTCCGCGACCGTGCCGTCGCCGATCAGCTCGACGCCGTCCAGGACCTTGGCGTCCGCACGGAACTGCTCCTCGTCGTACTGGAGGCCGTCCCAGGACGCGTCCGGGGTGAGCCCGTCGATCCTCGTCGTGCCGTCCTTCCCGCGCATCGAGTCCAGGACGCGGATCAGCGCGGCCAGCGCGTCGGGCGCCGCGCCGCCGAACTGGCCCGAGTGCAGGTTGCCCGCCAGGGTGTCGACCTGAACGCGCAGCATGGTCATGCCGCGCAGGGTGGCGGTGACCGTGGGCAGGCCGACGCGGAAGTTGCCCGCGTCGCCGATGACGACGGTGTCCGCCTCCAGGAGCGCGGGGTGGGCCTCGGCGTACCGCTCCAGGCCGCCGGTGCCCTGCTCCTCCGAGCCCTCGGCGATGAACTTGACGTGGACCGGCACGCCGCCGTTCGCCTTCAGCCCGCGCAGCGCGAGCAGGTGCATGATCACACCGCCCTTGCAGTCCGCGGCCCCGCGCCCGTACCAGCGGCCGTCGCGCTCGGTGAGCTCGAAGGGCGGGGTCGTCCAGCCGGCCTCGTCCAAGGGCGGCTGCACGTCGTAGTGGGCGTACAGCAGGACGGTCTTCGCACCCTCCGGGCCGGGCAGGTAGCCGTACACCGACTGGGTGCCGTCCGGGGTGTCGAGCAGGGCCACGTCCTGGAACCCCTCGGCGGTGAGCGCGTCCGCGACCCAGCCGGCGGCGGCCTCGCTCTCGCTCCTCGGGAACTGCTCGAAGTCCGCCACCGACTTGAACGCCACCAGTTCGGTGAGCTCCGCCCGCGCCCTCGGCATCAGCGAGGCGACGGTCTCGGCGACCGGATTCGACGACATGGGCACGCTCCTTGTGGGTGCGACGTTGTACCTGTGAGTGCCGTAGATCCTCCCACAGTGGTCTGTGGGCGGGCCCGCCGTAGGATGCGGGAGACAGGTGCGGCAACGGCTTGATCGGGAGCAGCAGACCATCGTGAGCAGCGAGAACTCTTCGGCGGACGACTCTTCGGCGGACGGCGTGCAGGACGACGCGCAGCGGGTGTGGGACGTCGTCGTGGTGGGCGCGGGCCCCGCGGGCGCCTCGGCGGCCTACGCGGCGGCGGTCGCGGGACGGCGCGTGCTGTTGCTGGAGAAGGCCGAGCTGCCCCGGTACAAGACCTGTGGCGGCGGCATCATCGGTCCCTCGCGGGACTCGCTGCCGCCGGGCTTCGAGCTGCCGTTCCGGGACCGGGTGCACGCGGTGACCTTCTCGAACAACGGCCGCTTCACACGCACCCGGCGCTCCAAGCAGATGCTGTTCGGGCTGATCAACCGGCCCGAGTTCGACCAGCAGCTCGTGGAGCACGCCCAGAAGGCCGGCGCCGAGCTGCGCACGGGCGTCACCGTGCAGCGGGTCGAGCAGCACGGCTCGTCGGTGCCCGACCGGCGTACGGTCGCCGTGGTGCTCCAGGGCGGCGAGACCCTGCTCGCGCGGGCGGTCGTCGGGGCCGACGGCAGCGCCAGCCGGATAGGCGCGCATGTCGGGGTCAAGCTCGACCAGGTCGACCTCGGCCTGGAGGCGGAGATCCCGGTGCCGGAGACCGTCGCCGAGGACTGGAAGGGGCGGGTGCTCATCGACTGGGGCCCGATGCCCGGCAGTTACGGCTGGGTCTTCCCGAAGGGCGACACCCTGACGGTCGGCGTGATCTCCGCGCGCGGGGAAGGCGCGGCCACCAAGCGGTACCTGGAGGACTTCATCGGGCGGCTCGGGCTCGCCGGGTTCGAACCCAGCATCTCCTCGGGGCACTTGACCCGCTGCCGCGCCGACGACTCGCCGCTCTCGCGCGGGCGGGTGCTGGTCTGCGGTGACGCGGCGGGGCTTTTGGAGCCGTGGACCCGCGAGGGCATCTCCTTCGCGCTGCGCTCCGGGCGGCTCGCGGGGGAGTGGGCGGTCAGGATCGCGGAGGCCCACGACGCGGTGGACACCCGGCGCCAGGCGCTGAACTACGCGTTCGCCGTGAAGGCGGGCCTCGGCGTCGAGATGAGCGTCGGCAAGCGGCTGCTGACCGCGTTCGAGCGCCGGCCCGGCCTGTTCCACGCGGCGCTGACGGGCTTCCGGCCCGCGTGGAACGCGTTCAAGGACATCACCCAGGGCGCGACCACACTGGGCGAGCTGGTCCGCGGCCGGCCGATGGCCCAGCGGGCGCTGGCCGCGCTGGACCCGCGCCCGGCCGAGCGGGCCGCGGAGGGCGAGGCCACGTCCTGACCGGTGACCTTAGAACCGGTGGCTTCTCGAACGGTCGCGTCCGCGCCGGTCGCTTCCCGAGCGGTCGCGTCCGCCCCGGTCACTTCCCGACCGTGATCCGGAAGACCGGGTGGTCCGGGGCGGCCGCCACGAGTTCCTCGTCGGAGGACTTGGCGGTCACGCCCTGGAAGTACTGGTTGACCTCCCAGCCCCACTTCTCCAGGTAGGTCCGCAGGATCGGGAGCTTCTCCGCGTCGGGAAGCTCCACCGCGGTGAACCGTCGCACGCGGCGGCCGACCCGCAGCTCCCCGCCGCCGGCGGCGCGCATGTTGCGCACCCACTGGGAGTGACCGCGCGCCGAGACCAGGTACTGCCCGCCCTCGTACGTGTGCGGGTTGACCGGGATGCGCTGCATCTGCCCGCTCTTGCGGCCGCGCACCGACATCTCCGCCGTGCCCGCGAGGCTGAAGCCGTGCCGGGCGAGCCATCCGATGACGCTGTTGAAGCGGACGTTGAGCGGGCTGCCCTTGCGGTAGTAAGGCGATGACATGGTGACCCCCATCGGTTGAGAGAGCGGTGCTCTCGCTTTCGGTGGGATCAGTCTGCACGGTTCGCCGCGCCAAAGCAAGATCACTGCTCTCGATTGTGTGCACTGCTCTGTTCCTGTGCGAGACTGGCCCGTATGAGCACCGCACAAGGGGCCCGGGCCCGTGCCCGGATCGAAGTCACCGCCGCCATCAAGGACGAGGCGCGCCGGCAGCTCGCGGCGGAGGGCGCGGCGAAGCTCTCGCTGCGGGCCGTGGCGCGCGAGCTCGGCATGGTCTCCTCGGCGCTGTACCGCTACTTCCCGAGCCGCGACGACCTGCTCACCGCACTGATCATCGACGCGTACGACTCCCTGGGGGAGGGCGCGGAACGGGCGCACGAGGCCGTCGCGGAGGCGGCCCCACCGGAGCGCTGGGTCGCGGTGTGTGAGGCGGTCCGCCGCTGGTCGCTCGACCATCCCCACGAGTACGCCCTCATCTACGGCTCTCCCGTCCCCGGCTACACCGCGCCGCAGACCACCGTCCCGCCCGCCGCCCGGGTCGGCCTCCTCCTGATCGGCATCGTGCGCGACGCGCACCACGGTCCGCGGGGCCTGGCCGAGCTGCCGCCCGTGCCCGAAGAGCTGCACGCCGAGGCCGACCGCATCACCACCGACCTGGCCCCGGACCTCCCCTCCCCGGTCGTGGCGGCCCTGGTGGTGGCCTGGGCCCAGCTCTTCGGCCTGGTCGGCTTCGAGCTCTTCGGCCAGTTCAACCGCGTGGTCGAGGAGCGCGAGCCGTTCTTCCGGCACGCGGTCCGGCAGCTCGGACGCGGAGTGGGGCTCCGCTAGGGGAGCGAAGCTCGGGCGGGGAGTGGGGCTCCGCTAAGGGGCGGCGCGGCCACGCCGGGGCCCGCCACCGTCGTCGTACTTCGCCGGGAGTAGGCGTGATCACCACGCCCGGGGGACGTCCTGGCCGGCCGGGCCGTCTAGCGTGGCTGTCATGGACGGTGAGCGGGGCGGGCACGGCGGAGGCCGGCCGCGGTGGCGGCGGCACGGGCCGTCGTGGTGGCGGAGCGCCGACGGCGACGCACCGGGCGGCCGGTGGCCCTGGCCGTCCACCCTGCTGCTGACCTTCTTCGTGCTCGGGGGATCGAACTACGCGGCACACCAGCAGGTCGGCGAGCGGGCCGCGCTCGACCCGTTCGCGCGGGCGCTGCTGGTGACCGGCTGCGGGCTGCTGCTGTGGAGGCACCGACGGCCGGTGCTCGTCGCCTTCGGCACGGCGGCCGCCGCGATGCTCTACCTCGGGGCCGGTTATCCGTACGGGCCCGTGTTCCTCACCGTCGCCCTGGCCTGCTTCAGCGCCGTCGTGGCCGGACACCGACGGGCCGCCTGGACCGCGCTCGGGATGCTGTGGGCCGGGCACGTCCTGGTGGCCCACTGGCTCTACCGGTGGCTGCCGCCGTCCGGGGACTCCGCCGCCCCCTGGGGGCAGGAGGGCGTGATCGCCGCCTGGGTCGTCGCCATCGTCGCCGTCTCGGAGCTGGCCCGGACCCGCCGCGACCAGTGGGCCAGGGAACGGGCCGAGCGGGCCCGGGCCGCGCAGCGCCGCGCCGACGAGGAACGCCTGCGGATCGCCCGTGAGCTCCACGACGTCCTCGCGCACAGCATCTCCGTCATCAACGTCCAGGCCGGCGTCGGCCTCGCCCTCCTCGACACCGACCCCGAGCAGGCCCGCACCGCGCTCACCACCATCAAGGCCGCCAGCAAGGAGGCGCTCGGCGAGGTCCGCCAGGTGCTCGACACCCTGCGCACCCCCGGGGACGCGCCGCGCGCCCCCGCGCCCGGCCTCGACCGGCTGCCCGAGCTGGTGTCCCAGGCGGCCGGCGCGGGCCTCACGGTCGAGGTGGCGGGCACGGCACCGGGGCTGCCGCCCGGGGCCGACCTCGCCGCCTTCCGGATCGTGCAGGAGGCGCTCACCAACGTCGTACGGCACTCGGGCTCGCGGCACGCGCGCGTGCGGCTCGACCACGACGCGGACACGCTGCGGCTCCGTGTCGACGACGACGGACCCGCGACCGGCGCCGACGCGGGCGGCAGCGGCAACGGACTGGCCGGAATGCGGGAGCGGGCCGCCGCCCTCGGTGGCACGATCGAGGCGGGCCCGCGTCCCGAGGGCGGGTTCCGGGTGCTCGCCGTACTGCCGCTCAAGGTGAAGGCCAAGGAGGACGACCGGTGATCCGCGTACTGCTCGCCGACGACCAGTCGCTCGTGCGGGCCGGTTTCCGGGCCCTGCTCGACGCACAGCCGGACATCGAGGTGGCCGCGGAGGCCGCCGACGGCGAGGAGGCGGTGCGCACGGTGCGCGAACTGCGCCCGGACATCGTCCTGATGGACATTCGCATGCCGCTGCTCGACGGACTCGCCGCGACCCGGCGCATCACCGAGGACACCGCTCTGCGGGAGGTGAAGGTGGTCATGCTCACCACCTTCGAGCTCGACGAGTACGTCTTCGAGGCGATTCGCTCCGGGGCCTCCGGCTTCCTGGTCAAGGACACCGAACCGGAGGAACTCCTGCGTGCCGTCAGGGCGGTGGTCGACGGTGACGCGCTGCTCTCGCCCGGTGTGACCCGCCGTCTCATCGCCGAGTTCGCCGCCCGCTCCAAGGAGCCCGCGGCCGAGGGTGCCCTCGCCGGGCTCACCGAGCGGGAACGGGAGGTGATGGCCCTGGTGGGCATCGGCCTGTCCAACGAGGAGATCGCCCGGCGCCTGGTCGTCAGCCCGCTCACGGCCAAGACCCACGTCAGCCGCACGATGGTCAAGCTGGGCGCCCGCGACCGGGCCCAACTGGTGGTGCTGGCCTACGAGTCGGGGCTGGTACGGCCCGGCTGGCTGGGCTGAGGGCGCTCCCGCCGGAAGCGCACCAGCACGCTGACCACCCGGGCGACGAAGACGAGGGGGGCGATCGTCATCCCGGTGCGGAGCAGCAACTTCTCGACGGTGACCGGCAGTTCGAACAGCAGCGCCGGTCCGGCCACCGCCCCGAACAGCACCGCCGCCGCGAACAGTGCACTGCACAGCGCGTATCCGGTCTCGACGGTGACCGCGTCCCGCTCCGCCTGGTTCCGGCGTCCCCCGTACGTCTCCATCCTCCGAGTCTCACAGCGGTGTGCCCGGCGGAGCAAGCAGGCTCCGCCGGGCACCCGGGTGGGAGGAGGCGTCCCCCCTAGTCGCGTACGGTGACGCGCTCCGGCTCCCGCGCGGTGGACTTGGCGACCACGACGGAGGGCTGCGGCCGACGTGCGGTGCGTGCTCCCGTGAGGGTGATCAGCAGCCCGGCCGCGGCGATCGCGGTGACCACGACCAGTCCGGGGCGGTAGCTGTCGAGGACGGCCTGCGGGGTGGCGTTCTCAGGGGTGCCCGCGGTCACCACCGCGGTCACGACGGCCAGGAAGATCGCGCCGCCGACCTGGACCGAGGTGTTGAGCAGTCCGGAGACCATGCCCTGCTCGTGGTCCTCGACGCCGTTGGTGGCCTGGATGTTGAGCGAGGGGAAGACCAGCGCGCAGGCGGCGCCGATGAGCAGCATCGACGGCAGGATGGCAACCGCGTACGCGGGGTCGAGATCGACGCCCAGGAACAGTGCGTACCCGACGACCATCAGCGCGAAGCCCGCCGGGATCAGCCGGTGGGTGCCGAACCGGTCGACGATCGAGCCGACCTTCGTCGAGGACACCGCCACCAGCGCGCCCGCGGGCAGGAAGGCGAGCGCGGTGTGCAGCGCCGACCAGCCGAGCAGCGACTGCATGTACAGGGTCACGAGGAACTGGAAGCCGACGTAGGAGCCGAAGAAGGCCATGGCGCCCAGTTGGGCACGGATCTGGGTGCCGGAGCGCAGCACGCCGAGCCGGATCAGCGGGCCCGGCGAGCGCCGCTCGACCGCGACGAACACGCTCAGCAGCACGGCCACGGCGAGGAAGGACAGCAGCGTGCGGGCCGAGGTCCAGCCGGACTCGGGAGCCTGGACGACGGTGAAGACGAGCAGCAGCATCGAGGCGGTGCCGAGGACGGCGCCGGGCACGTCGTAGCCGTTGTGGTCTTTCTCGCGGGCGCTGCGCGGCAGCAGCTTCAGGCCCGCGATCAGGGCGACCAGCGCGATGGGCGCGGGCAGCAGCATGGTCAGGCGCCAACTGGCCTCGGTGAGCAGGCCGGACAGCACCAGGCCCATGGAGAAGCCGGTGGCGGCGCAGGTGGTGTAGATGGAGAGCGCGCGGTTGCGCAGCGGGCCCTCCGGAAACGTCGTGGTGATGATGGACAGGCCCGCGGGCGCGGTGAAGGCGGCGCTGAGGCCCTTGATGAAACGGCTGGCGATCAGCAGCGGGCCCGAGTCGACGAGGCCGCCGAGGAGCGAGGCGACGGCGAAGACGCCGAGGGCCACCAGGAAGACCTGGCGTCGGCCCAGCAGGTCGGCGGCCCGGCCGCCCAGGAGCAGGAGACCGCCGTAGCCGAGGATGTAGCCGCTGACGATCCATTGCAGCGTCGAGGTGGAAAGGCCCAGGTCGGCGCCGATGGACGGGAGCGCGACGCCGACCATCGACACGTCCAGGGCGTCCAGGAACATCGCGGCGCACAGCACCAGCAGGGTGCCCCAGAGCCTGGGTGTCCAGCGGATCGCCGAGGTCGCGTCCGCGGGGGTGGTGAGCGGAGAGGTCATGGCGAAGACACTACATGCGCATGCATCGAATGCAAACGCATTTAATTCCGATGCAATAATTCGTCTTCTCTGCTACGGTGCCGCGCATGGTGGCGAAGAAGCCCGAGCAGGCGCTGGCGGAACAGTGGCGGGACATCCTGGCGCTGCACGCGCGCACGCAGTGCGAACTGGACCGCGCTCTTCAGCAACACGGCCTGTGCGGCAGCGACTTCGAGGTTCTGGACGTCCTGGCCGACGGCGGCTGCGCCTACCGCGTGCAGGAGATCTCCGAGCGGGTCCATCTGAGCCAGAGCGCGCTGTCACGGCTGATCGCCCGGCTGGAGAAGGACGGTCTCGTCGAGCGCGGGATGTGCGCCGAGGACCGGCGGGGCGTACGGGTGTCGCTCACGGCCAGGGGACGCGCGCTGCACCGTGCCGCCCTGCCGGTGCAACGCGCGGTCCTCACCAGGATGTTGGAGCCCTCCGCCTAGCCCACGGCGGACTTCTCCCGCCACAGCGCGGCGACCGACGCGTCCCCGGTCACCCGCGGGAAGGGCAGCCGGTTCCACAGCGCCGGATAGAGCCGGTCGGCCGGCCCGGACACCTCGCAGTCGGCGTCCCCCGCCTCGCCGCGCTCGGTCGCCGGCGGCTCCCCGGTCAGGCGTACGGTCCACACGGCGCCGTCCGTGTCGCTCGCCCGCACCCGCAGCACCCGGGGCTCGGCGCTGCGGACCCGGCTCTTCTCGCGGGCGTGGAAGCCGCGCAGCAGCTCGTCGATGCCGTCGGCCGCGAAGTCCCTTCCGATCTCGTGGGGGGTGCCGCCGCGTGCCGCCTCCGCGTCGACGCGGTGCACGGTCGTCTCGTGGGCCTGCCGCCGGGCCCAGAAGGCGAGGGGCGAGGGAGCGGGGAAGAAGTGCCAGCAGCGGACGTCGGGTGCGGCGGAACCCAGCGTGTCGACCAGGCGACGGTGGCCGGTGCGGTACCAGGCCAGCAACTCCTGCCCGTCGAGGGCGGGTTCGTCGTCCATGGGGCGGAAGTCGGTCCGCTCCTCGGCCACGAACGCCGTCGCCCAGCGGTGCACCACGCCCGTGTGCCGCAGCAGGTCCCGCACCTGCCACTGCGGGCAGGTCGGCACCTTGGCGTCGGTGCCCGCCTGTTCGGCGGCCGACGCGAGCAACTGGCCCTCGCGGTCGAGGATGCGGATGAACTCGGCTGTCTCCATGGGAGGAGTGTGCCTGAGGGTGCCGGATCGCTCACCCCCGTTCGGCTACCAGTCCCGGGCCGCCCGCAGCAGGTGGTCGCGGACCAGCGCGACGTGCGGACTGCCGGAGGTGCCGGGGCGCTGCACCAGGAACGCCGTGTTGATGGGCGGGTCGTCGGGGTCGTGGAGCAGGACCAGCGCGCCCGACGCCAGCTCCCCGGCGCACAGGTAGCGGGGGAGCACCGTGAACCCGGCGCCGGCGACCACCGCGGCCTTGACCGCGTTCAGGTCGGGCACGGTGAGGGCGGGCTGCCGTACCAGGCGTCGGCCGAAGACGTGCCGCCAGTAGCGGCGCACGATGGGCAGGTCCTCGGCGTAGGCGACCAGCGGGACGCCGTGCAGCGCCGCCGCGAGGTGTTCCGGTGCGCCGAGCCGCCGGGCCCACGAGGGGGACGTGACCAGCACGAACTCCTCGTCGTTGAGCGGCACGGCCGTGAGCGTACGGCCGCGGGGCCGGAACGTGGCGATCACCAGGTCGTGGCGGCCTGCGCGCAAATCCTCCAGGAGCGGCTCGGTCAGACCCGGTGTGACCCGCAGCCGTACCCCTTGGTCCACCAGGGGTGCGAGACAGGGTGCGACGGATCGGGACAGCAGCTCCGCCGGGCCGGCGAGATGCACCGGCTCGACCGGCCCGTCCTCCGCGCTCCCGGCCGGCCCCGCCACCGCGGCGAGCGAGTCCAGAGGCTGCACGATGCGGGCCGCGAGCTCGTCCGCGTACGGCGCCGGAGTCACGCCCCGCGCCCGGCGCTCGAACAGCTCACGGCCCAACTGCCGTTCCAGGGAACGGATCTGGGTGGTCACCGTGGGCTGGGACAGACCGAGCAGACGGGCGGCGGCGGTGAAGGAGCCGGTGCGGTGCACGGTCAGGAACGTCCGCAGCAGGTTCAGGTCCAGCGGGGCCCCGACGGTCGGCTCGGCATCCTCGGAGCCATTGGTGTTCCTATCCCTCATATGCATGAGCCTATTGGATTTCTATGGCAGGACGGGACTACGGTTTCGCCATGTCGAAGATCCTCTTTGTGATGACCGGTGCCGACCACTGGACCCTGGCCGACGGCACCCAGCACCCGACCGGCTTCTGGGCCGAGGAGGCCGTCGCCCCGTACGAGGCCTTCAAGGCCGCGGGCCACGAGATCGTCGTGGCGACCCCGGGCGCTGTCGTGCCGACCGTGGACAAGGGCAGCCTCGCCGCCGAGGTCAACGGCGGGCAGGAGAACGCCGACCGGATCGCCGGGGTGCTCGCCTCGGCCCCCGAGCTCCGGGCCCCGGTCCGGCTGGACGAGGTCGACCTCGACGACTACGCGGCCGTCTTCTACCCCGGCGGCCACGGGCCGATGGAGGACCTCGCCGTCGACGCGGACTCCGGCCGGCTGCTCACCCGCGCCCTGGAGAGCGGCAAGCCCCTCGGGGTCGTCTGCCACGCCCCGGCCGCACTGCTCGCCGCCACCAAGGCGGACGGCACCAATGCCTTCGCCGGGCGCCGCGTCGCCGCCTTCACCAACGCAGAGGAGACCCAGGCGGGCCTCGCCGACAAGGCCAGGTGGCTGCTCCAGGACCGGCTCACCGAGGCCGGCGTCCAGGTCGAGGCGGCCGAGCCGTGGGCTCCGCACGTGATCGTCGACGGCAACCTGGTGACGGGGCAGAACCCTGCCTCCTCGGCGCCGCTCGCCGTCGAACTGCTGAAGAAGCTGGGCTGAGGGACGGGTCGGGCTTCCGAGTGGGGCCCGAGTCTCTGAGGCTCCTCAAGTCGCTTGGCGGGGACGGGCCTCCGCCGTCACGATGATCCGCATGTCGGGAATCGCGGGACTGAACAAGAAACACAACTTCGTGCTGGTCCTCCGGGACGCGGAGGTCGTCGGAGCTGCCCTGCGCCAGGCGCTGGCCGAGGCCTCGCCCGAGGAGCGCCCCGGGCTGGAGCGGGCCGTGACGCTCGTCGAGTCCACCGCCGCCGCCACCGAGGCCGGGCTGCGGGCCCGCTGGGTCCGCTCCCGGCTGGCGGCCGTCGGCTTCACGGGTGACCTCACCTCGGTGGCGGCGGTGCGGGCACTGCGCAAGGCGGAGCCGAAGCTGAGCCTGCTGGCGGCGGTGCAGTTGCAGAAGGAGGCGGTGGCTCATCCGGAGTGAACCGGAGCGGGCCTGAGTGGTCCGGACGGGGCGGCGCGTGCGAGTACGTACGGACGCGGACGCGGGGGCGAGTGGTGCGGGCACCGGTGGGAGTCGTACGGGCTGTGTCCGGAGGCGGTCAGACCGCCGCCGCGCGTCGGGTCAGTGCCGCGATGGCCGCGGCGATCGCGGCGAGTGCCGCGACGCTGGTGAGGGCGACCGGCAGGGAGAACCAGTCGGCCATGAACCCGATGGCGGGCGGCCCGAGGAGCATGCCGCCGTACCCCAGGGTGGAAGCGACGGCGACCCCGTCGGGGCCGGCCAGCCGGCCCGCGCGCTCGACGGCGACGGGGAACAGGTTGGCCAGACCGAGCCCCGTGACCATGAACCCGAGCAGTGCCGCCCAGACGGAGGGGGCGAGGGCGCCCAGCAGCATGCCGAGCGCGGCGGTGGTGCCGCCGCCCACGAGCGTGCGGGTCTGGCCGAGTCGTTCGAGCAGCTTGGTGCCGGACAGCCTGCCGATGGTCATGGCGAGCGCGAAACACGAGTAACCGACCGCCGCGACGCCGGGTGCGGCGTCCAGGTCGTGCTCCAGATGCAGTGCGCTCCAGTCGGCCAGCGCGCCCTCGCCGTAGGCCGTGCACAGGGCGATCAGACCGAAGGTGACGACGAGGCCGCGGGTGCGGGTGGGGGCGGTCTCCCGGGGGTGGGGTGGGGACTCTGGGCGCGGTGTGTCCTCGGCGGGTTTCGGGGGCTGGATGCGCAGCAGGGCCCGGCCCGCGACGGCGGTGACGAGCAGGCCGATCACGGTGAGGCCGAAGAGGTGCTTCGTCGGCGAGAGGGCTCCGGCGACCAGGCCACCGAGCCCGGCACCGAGCATGCCGCCCAGGCTGAAGGCGGCGTGGAAGCTCGGCATGATCGGTCGCCGCAGCGCGGCCACGAGATCGACCGCGGCGCTGTTGAACGCGACGTTGATGCTGCCGTACGCGGCCCCGAAGAGCAGCAGTACGGCGCCGAGTGCCGGTGCGGAGTGGGTGAGCGGGGGCAGGGCGACGCTCAGGGAGAGCAGGACGGCGCAGACGACGGTGACCCGGTGGGTGCCGTATCGGCGGCACAGCCGTCCCGTGAGCATCATCGTGATCACCGCCCCGGCCGAGACACCGAGGAGGGCGAGACCGAGGGCGCTGGCGGAGGCGCCGGTCTGCTCCTTGATCGCGGGGATACGGACGACCCACCCGGCGAAGACGAAGCCGTCGAGGGCGAAGAAGACGGTGAGGACGACACGGAGTCGGGTGAGGGAGTTGTCCGGCACGGCGATGCGTGTTCGCGCTTTGTTTATTAGCGGCACAAAGTCAGCGTAGGTGCGCGCTCGATTGTCGGCAAGGGTGTTCGGGTGAGCGGAGGAGGGACGCGTGGGGCGTCGTCATCGGATCTGCACGCGTCTGCATGGCAACTTCACGCGGGACGTGGTGAGTCGGGGGAGGGGGCGTTGGATGCTTGATGTCGTGGAGGTGGTGAGGGGTTGGTGCGGGGTGGTTCTTCTGGCTCCGCCGGGCCCTCTGGGTCGCGCCCTCTGATGCTTCCGTTTTCTCCGGTTTCTCCGGTTTCTCGGGGTGGAAGGAGCGCTCCAGGTGGTTCTCGGCGCACATGATGGCCCGGCGGGGGCGCGTGCGGGGGTGGTCGGTGCGGCCGGTGTGTCGGGTGTGGTCGATGTGACGGGTGCGGTCGAGGTCGTGCGGCTCGGTGGGCTGTGGCGGGTGACCAGGCCCTGGCATCCGGGGTTACGGCCGTACCTGCGCAGCTACGTCGGTTACTGGGAGGCGGTGGCCACACCGTACAAGGCGCGGCTGGTGCCGACCGGGCGTGCGACCTTGTTGATCAGTCTCGCGGAGCCGTTCACGCAGGTGCGGCGGCTGGGTGTGCGGGACGGTGGCAGTGGGCGTATCGGGTCGCTGGTGGTGGGGCTGGAGGACCGGCCCGCGATCTGTACGCATCCCGGCGGCCAGGAGGCGATCCGGGTGGAGTTCACGCCCCTGGGCGCGTACCGGTTGTTCGGCATGCCGATGAGTGAGCTGACGAACCTGACCGTGGAGATCCGTGACGTCCTGGGGCCCGACGCCCGCGAGCTGGTGGAGCGCATGGCGGCCACGCGGGACTGGGCCACCAGGTTCGACCTGCTGGACGCGGCGCTGCTCGCGCGGCTCGAGTACGGTCCGCTTCCCGCGCCCGAGGTGGGGCATGCCTGGCAACTGCTCTCCGGCAGCGCGGGTGTAATGCCGATCGCCCGTATCGCCGACGAAGTGGGCTGGAGTCAGGGGTACTTGACCCGCCGGTTCACCCAGCAGATCGGGCTCACCCCCAAGGCGTCGGCCCGGGTGCTGCGCTTCCGTCACGCCGTGGCGCTGCTCGGGCGTGGGGCGGCGAGCCTGACCGAGATCTCCATGGCCTGCGGGTTCTACGACCAGGCGCACCTCAACCGGGATTTCCGCGCCATCGCCGGGACCACGCCCGGCCGGATGGTGGCCTCGCGCAGGGTGGAGGGGGCGGTGGCGCTCTCCGGCAGTGCAGATTCTTCCAAGACCGCGACGGCGGCGACCCGATAGCGTCCCGCTGGCACAACCGACGGCCGGTCGGATGGCGCGGGGGACCGTCCGACCGGCCCGAGCTCCATCGACGCGGGAACCGTTTTGCCGGGGGACGGCGTACCGCCGCGAGGGAGCTCGTCCGCCGGGCGCAGTGGCGTGTCGGCGGAGCAACGGGCTGGGGGGGAGACGAGGGGTGGGGGCGCGATCGAGTCGGTGCGGCTTGGTGCGGGGGCTGCTCGTCGTCGCCACTTTCGGCAGGTCCAGAGGGCGGTGTGTATGCCGTGGCCTTGGGCTACGGCGTGCTCCGGGTCTTTGCCGGGCTTCGACTCGTGAGGAAGAGTCGTGGGGTGTAGAGGACGGGGGGGGGTAGGGCGGGCGTCCTAGGTGCCCACGGCCGGGGTGTCGTACCGCAAGGTGAGCCCGACGACGCCGGCGACCGTCTGCTCCCGGTTGGCCGAGTGGCCGCGGGCCCGTACTTCCGCGCATGGCGAGCGGGGTGGCCCAGGTTGTGTGTGCATGTGAGCCGTGACTGCCAGCAACGACACGTCGCCGCAGGGGAGTTCGTCGTCATGGAGCTTCGCGGGCAATGCCTGCGCAGGGGCCGGGCTCTCGCGGGCACCGTCGGTCCACACGGCTGATCGTGTGCAGGTAGTTGTGCGGCTCGCGGCGGCCAGGTAGACGATGTCCGACCCGTCCGTCCGGGTTAGCTGGATGACCTCGCCGAGCGCGTCCGGAGCCTCGTCGGGATACGGGGGTGCCGCGCGGACGTGCTTACCTGCTGCTCCAGGGTCCCAGCGCCTCGGTGACTTTCTACAGCCGCACAGGTCGACTCCGCCCCGTGCCCCGCGCAGTTCGCGTATCGCCGTGATGCCGACGCCCGACCTGACCTCGGGTGCGCCACGGCGTCGCGGCGTGGGGCGATCGTGAGGCGATTCTCGTGGACCCATTGACCGTCGGTGATCCATACATCTAGCCTCCGTCCTCATATGTAGACGTTGTCTTTGTATGAGGATCGTGTTCAGCGAGGTGATTTCGCCGGAGGCTTCGGTGGACTCGCCTTGGCGCACCGCCAGTTCAAGGGAGAACTGACACATGCCGCTCGTCGTGGTCGGGATCAGCGTTCTCGTCCTGCTCTTTCTGATGACGAAGCTGAGACTGAACGGCTTCGCCGCACTGCTCCTGGTCGCCGTGGGGGTTGCCCTGGTCCAGGGCATCGGCCTGGAGGACATCCCGGACGTCCTCTCCGAGGGGATCGGGGACCAGATCGGCGACACCATGCTCACCATCGGGCTCGGCGCCATGGTGGGCCGGGTGATGGGGGACTCCGGCGCCGCCCAACGGATCGCCGGCAGACTCCTCGACGTGTGCGGCCCGCGCTGGGTGCAGGTCGCCATGGTGTTGTCCGCCATGCTCATCGGCGTGACCATGTTCTACGAGGTCGCCTTCGTCATCATCGTGCCGGTCGCCTTCACCCTCGTCCGCGTCACCCGGGCCAACCTGCTCTGGGTGGGCCTGCCGATGTCGATCGCCCTGTCCACCATGCACAGCTTCCTGCCGCCCCACCCGGGCCCCACGGCGGTCGCGGCCACCTTCCACGCCTCGGTCGGACTCACCCTGTTCTACGGCCTGTTCATCGCCGTCCCGGTCGGCGCGTTCATCGCGCTGCTCTGGCCGCGTCTGCCGTTCGTCCGACGGATGCACCCCGAGATCCCGAAGGGCCTGGTCAGTGCACGGGTCTTCGAGGAGGAGGAGATGCCCGGCATGGGCTGGTCGCTGGCGGTGGCCCTGCTGCCCGTCGTGCTGATCGCCGGAGCCGCCGTGACCGACCTCGCCACGTCCGGGGACAACGCCGGACTGCACTTCGTCGCCTTCATCGGCTCCGCGCCCATCGCCCTGCTGCTCACCCTGCTCGTCGCCGTGTGGGTGTTCGGGCCGCGGATGGGGCGCAGCCTCGCGGAGGTCAGCACCTCGTGCAAGGAGGCCGCCCAGGCCATGGCGATGATCCTGCTGGTCATCGGAGCGGGCGGTGCCTTCAAGAACGTCCTCGTCGAGGGCGGCATATCCGACTACATCAAGGACGCGACCGACCACTGGTCCGTCTCACCGCTCGTCCTGGCCTGGCTGATCGCAGCCATCCTCCGCATCGCCCTCGGTTCCGCGACCGTCGCCGTCGTCACCGCCTCCGGCGTGGCGCTGCCGCTGCTCGCGGGCGGCGGGGTCCACGCCGAGGTCATGGTGCTCGCCGTCTCCTGCGGGTCCATCGCGTTCTCGCACGTCAACGACCCGGGATTCTGGATGTTCAAGGAGTACTTCAACCTGTCCGTCATCGACGCGATCAAGACCCGCACCACCTACACGACCGTCCTCGCGATCCTGGGCCTCGGCGGTGTACTGGTCCTCGAACAGGTGCTGGACGCCCTGAGCGTCTGACCCTTCCCGGATCCACCGGCCCCTGGTGCCTGAACTCCCCCCGAACCACTGGAAGGACACCGCCCGCAATGAGCCAGCCCGTCGTCACGAAGTTCTCCGTCCACCCGGTGGCCGGCCGGGACTCCATGCTCCTCAACCTCTCCGGCGCCCACGCCCGCTTCTTCACCCGCAACGTCGTCGTCCTGGAGGACTCCGAGGGACGCACCGGCCTCGGCGAGGTGCCGGGCGGCGACGGCATCACCCGGACCCTGCGCGACGCCGAGAGCCTGGTCGTCGGTGCCCGCGTCGGCGACTACAAGCGCGTCCTGCGCGCGATCCACGACACCTTCGCCGACCGCGACTCGGGCGGCCGCGGCGCCCAGACCTTCGATCTCCGCACCACCGTGCACGCGGTCACCGCCGTCGAGTCGGCGCTGCTGGACCTGCTCGGACAGCATCTCGACGTCCCCGTCGCCGCCCTGCTCGGTGACGGCCAACAGCGGGACACCGTCCGGGTCCTGGGCTATCTCTTCTACGTCGGCGACCCGGGCCGCACCGACCTCGACTACCTCCGTGAACCCGGCGCGGACGTCGAGTGGTACCGCGTTCGGCGCGAGGAGGCGCTGAGCCCCGAGGCGATCGTCCGGCAGGCCGAGGCCACCTACGACCACTACGGCTTCCGGGACTTCAAGCTCAAGGGCGGTGTCCTGGCGGGCAGCGAGGAGGTCAAGGCCATACGCGCCCTCAAGGAGCGGTTCCCCGAGGCCAGGATCACCCTCGATCCGAACGGCGCCTGGTCCCTGCGCGAGGCCGTCGAACTGTGCCGCCCACTCGTCGGCACGCTCGCCTACGCCGAGGATCCCTGCGGTGCGGAGGGCGGTTACTCGGGCCGGGAGATCCTCGCGGAGTTCCGCCGGGCCACCGGGCTGCCCACCGCGACCAACATGATCGCCACCGACTGGCGGCAGTTGACCCACGCGCTCGCCCTCCAGTCCGTGTCCATCCCGCTCGCCGACCCGCACTTCTGGACCATGCAGGGCTCGGTCCGGGTCGCCCAGTTGTGCCACGCCATGGGGCTGACCTGGGGCTGCCACTCCAACAACCACTTCGACATCTCGCTTGCGATGATGGCCCACTGCGGTGCCGCCGCCCCGGGTGAGTACAACGCCCTCGACACCCACTGGATCTGGCAGGAGGGCACGGAACGGCTCACCGTCGAACCGCCGCGGATCGTCGGCGGCGAGGTCGCCGTCCCTGACGCGCCCGGTCTCGGCGTCAGGTTGGACATGGACCGGCTCCTCGCGGCGCAGGAACTGCACGAGAAGGTCGCGTCGGCGGGGCGGGACGACGCCGTGGGGATGCGGTACCTGGTCAAGGACTGGGCCTTCGACGCCAAACGGCCCTGTCTCGTGCGTTGATCGTGGGGCGGGGAGAGAGGGCGCGTTGATCCTGGGTGCCTGGGTGCCTGGGTGCCTGTCTCAGACGCCCCAACACCCAGTGCTCCCAGCCCTCCCAGCACGCCCAACGCTCCCCGCCTCCCGGCCCAGCCCCCAGCCCCCTGCCCAACCCCCCGTCGTTGACATGACCAAGACACTTCACTAGCATCCGGCACACCTCGGAAAGCGCTTTCCAGTTCATGCCTCGACTTCCCCCCACGGGATCCACCACCCCCAGGGGATCCCCCCACGGGATCCCCCCCACGGATCCACCCCCCCACAAGAGGACCCCCACATGAACGCAAGAAAGGCCGCGGTCACAGCCGCGCTAGCCGCCGCCCTCTTGGCCGGCCCCGGCATCGCCCAGGCCGCCCCGGCCGCCGCGACCGCACCCCACGAACAGGTCGCGGCGGCCACCATCACCTGGACCCTGGAGCGGGCGAGCAACCCCACCGCGGACCAGCAGTCGGCGTACGCCCTGATCACCTCGGCCATGAACGCCGCGGTGGCCCGCTACAACAACCTCAGCGACCTGGGCAAATCCATCACGGTCCGCTACGACACCGGCGTTCCCACCGCGGACGGCAACATCAACGGGACCATCCGCTTCGGCGCCAACCGCGGCTACATGACCGAGCGGACCGCGCTGCACGAGATCGCCCACACCATCGGCGTCGGCACCAGTTCGGGCTGGTCCGCCCTGGGCGGCAGCGGCACCTGGACCGGCGCGCAGGCCACCGCCCTCGTCCGTCAGTACGACGGTTCCTCGGCCAAGTTGTCCACCGGTGGTGGCCACTTCTGGCCCTACGGCCTCAACTACGAGAACGAGTTCTCCGGTACGGCGGCCGACCGCCACGTGCGGATCGTCGCCGCGATGGTGCGTGACGGACTGTGAGCTGAGGGGTTGATGTCCGGGGGCGAAAAACCGCTCCCGGACCCGGTGTTCGGGCGCAGGACCGGCCCCCGCGGGGAAGGGCCCATGTCGTCCGGCACCCCACCCGCGCACTGGAGGCTCCCTTGGACGTCCACGGCACACCCGACACTTCCCGGTCCGGTCCGCTCTCCCGGCGCAGATTCCTCCAGGCCGCCGGCGTCACCGCCACCGCCGTCACGACCGTCGGCCCACCCGCCTCGGCCGCCTCCTCCCACCCGGCCACCCTCACCCTGACCGCCACCACCGGCGGTTCCGCGACCCTCTCCCCGGCCGGCGACCGGCTCGTCGCCGAGGTGCAGAACGTCCTCTGGTCGATTCCGCGCGACGGCGGCGCCGCCGTCGCGCTCACCACGCCCGGCCTCGAACCCACCCGCCCGCAGTTCTCGCCCGACGGCAGCCGCCTCGTCGTCTGCGCCTACCGCGGCGGCGGCTTCCACCTGTGGACGCTGCGTTCCGACGGCGGTGATGTGCGCCGGCTCACCGACGGGCCCTGGGACCACCGCGGCCCCGCCTGGTCGCCGGACGGCACCCGGATCGCGTTCGCCTCCGAGCGCGGCGGCGACACCGTGACCGGCAGCCCGTACCGCGTCTGGGTCGTGGACGTGCGCACCGGAGCGCTGACCCGGCTCACCGGGCCCCCGGGACCGCAGGGCCCGGCGCAGGGCGGCGCCTGGGAGGACTTCGACCCCACCTGGTCGGCGGACGGCGAGCGCGTGCTGTTCGTGCGCGCGGCCGTCACCGCCACGGGCACCCTGCGCGCCGACACCCTCGCCTCGGTCGCCGCCGACGGCACGGGACCGGTCACCGTCGAGCACACCGACGACTCCGGCGCCCAGCTCATGACCCCGGCCGTCTCGCCCGCCGGCCGCCTCGCCCACCTGCGCACCACGCCCGCGCCCACCGCCTCCTGCACCCTCGTCGTGGACGGCACGCCCGTCCCCGTCGACGGCGACGTCCTGCCCGCCCCGCCCCGCTGGACCGACGGCGGACGGCTCCTGCTCGCGGTGGACGGCCACTTCCGCCTGATCGACCCCGCGGCACCCGCGGCGGGGGAGGAGATCCCTTTCACGGCCGCGATGCCCGTCGAACGGCCCCGCTACCGCGGCAAGGCGTACGACTTCGAGGGCACCGGCGTCCGGCGCGTGCGCTCCCTGCACCTGCCCGCCCTCTCGCCCGACGGCCGCAGCCTCGCCTTCGCCGCCCTCAACTCCCTGTGGACCGCCGGGACTTCGGGCGGGCGTCGGCCTCGTAAGATTCTCCAGGTCCCGCCCACCCGCTATGTGTCCGGGCCGACCTGGACGCCCGACGGCACCGGTCTCCTCTACGCGGACGACCGCGACGGACTGTTCACCGTGCGGCGCCGCGACCTCGACTCCGGCGAGGAGAGCGTGCTCGCCGACGGCGGCCGGGTCTTCCCCGCGCTCTCGCCCGACGGGACCCGCCTCGCCTGCCTGGACATGACCGGAAACCTCGTCGTGCGCGCCCTGCCCGACGGCGCGGAACGCACCCTCGCCGCCCCGCTCGGCGCGGGCGGGCTGCCCGGCCGCCCGAGCTGGTCCCCCGACGGACGGTACGTCGCCCTGTGCGACCGCAACCGGCTCAACCAGCGCTTCCGGGAGGGCTACAACCTCATCCGGGTCGTCGACACCGCCACCGGCACCGCCGCCCTGCACGCCCTCGCCCCGCACACCTCGCTGTCCGACCGCTACGACTCCGGCCCGGTCTGGTCGCCGGACGGCCGCTGGATGGCGGTCGTCGCCGAGTCCGCCCTCTGGCTGCTCCCGGTCCGCGCGGACGGCACGCCCGCCGGGGAGCCGCGCCGCCTCACCACCGAGCCCGCCGACCACCCCTCATGGTCCGCCGACGCCCGCACCCTGCTCTACCTCTCCGCCGGCACCCCCCGCCTGCTCGACGTCCGCACCGGAAAGGCCCGTACCGTCAAGGTGCCGTTGGACTACCGGCGGCCCCGCCCCGCGGACACCCTCGTGCACGCCGGCCGGTTCTGGGACGGCACCGGACCCGGCGTCCGCGAGGACGTCGACCTGCTGATCCGTGACGCCAGGATCGCGGAGGTCGCCCCGCGCCGCGCCGGACGCCCTGCCGTACGCCGGGTCGACGCGAGCGAGCGCACCGTGCTCCCGGGCCTGTGGGACGCCCACACCCACCCCTGGCAGAGCACCTACGGCGGACGGCAGACCGCGCTCCAGCTCGCCTACGGCATCACCACCGCCGTCTCCCTCGGCGGTTTCGCCTACGAGCAGGCCCGCATCCGCGAGGCGGTCGCCGCGGGCGCGCTCGCCGGACCGCGGCTGCTGGCCACCGGCGAACTGCTCGACGGGGCCCGCGTCGCCTACAGCATGGGCCGCGCCCACCGCACCCCCGAGGGACTGCGGCGCTCACTGGCACGCGGGGCGGCGCTGGACTGGGACTTCGTGAAGACGTACGTCCGCGCCCCGGGCTGGGTGATGAAGGAGGCCGCGGACTTCGCGCACGAGAGGCTCGGAGTGCGCAGCGGCAGCCATCTCTGCACGCCGGGGGTGCAGCTCGGACAGGACCTGACGACCCATCTGCAGGCCACGCAGCGGCTGGAGTTCGGGCACGCGACCTCCGCCACGGGCCGCGCCTACCAGGACGTCCAGGAGATCTACACCGAGGCGGGCTTCCATCTGGTCGCCACCCCGTTCACGGCGCTCGCCCTGCTCGGCGCGGACCCCGATCTCGCCGAGGACCGCCGGGTCACCACGCTGATGCCGCCCTGGGACACCGCGCTGGTCCGTCAGCAGGCCGGACAGTCACCCACGGCCGCGCAACTCGACACGCTGGACCGCGAGTTGGTCGTCTACCGGCGCATCCTGGCCGACGGCGGGCTGGTCGCGCTCGGCACCGACCAGCCGCTCGTGCCGGTCGGACTGCATCTGCACCTCGCCCTGCGGGCGCTGCACCGCGGCGGCCTCTCGCCGGCGGAGGCACTGCGCACCGCCACCCTGCTGCCCGCCCGCGTGTTCGGAGCGGACGGCGACCTCGGCACCCTGGAGGAGGGCAAGCTCGCCGACCTCACGGTCGTGGACGGCGATCCTTTCACCGACTTCGACACCCTGATCCGCACGGTGGCGGTACTGCGCGGGGGCGTGCCCTTCGAGCAGGCGGACCTCGTGGCCGCCTTCGACTCCGGCCCGCGCTCCGACACGTCCTCCGGGGTGTCGTCCGACGCGGACTGGCTCGGGGTGAGCCGGCAGCTACGGCGTGAGGGGTGCTGCGATCCGGGGACCGCGCTGTGAGAGAGGCGCGGTGACACCGGTCCCCTCCCTGGACGTCCAGGGAGGGGGACACCCGGCCCGCGGCGGCACCCGACCTGCCGGCAGGACGGTCTCGCACCGGGGCGTACGTTCCGTGAGCGGCGCGTCGCGTACCGCCCCGGTGCTGTGCGCCGACTGTCCGGGACGTCCCGGAAGTGGGACTCTGGGACGGGAGAGGCATCCGCCGAGGGGACCCGGGAGGCCCCGATGGGACGTGACGTGCCGGCCCTGGTGTTCACGCGGGAGGACCGCCGACGGTACCGGGACAAGATGCACACCTGTCTCGACGTCCTCGCGCAGATGCTGCGCGAGTCCGGGTTCGAGAGCGAGCGGCCGCAGGTCGGGCTGGAGATCGAGCTCAACCTGGTCGGCGAGGACGGGCTCCCGGTGATGCGGAACACCGAGGTGCTCCAGGCCATCGCCGACCCCGCCTGGTCGACCGAGCTGGGCCGCTTCAACCTGGAGATCAACATTCCGCCCCGCCGTCTCCTGTCCGGCGGGCCCGGCTCCTGGGAGCAGGAGATCCGGGACGCGCTCAACCACGCCGAGCAGCGCGCCTCGGCGGTCGGCGCCCACCTCATCATGGTCGGCATCCTGCCGACGCTGAGCGAGTCGGACGTCGGCGAGACCGCCCTGTCCGGCGATCCGCGCTACCGGCTGCTCAACGAGCAGATCTTCGCGGCCCGTGGCGAGGACCTGCGCATCAAGGTGGACGGCGTGGAACGCCTCGCGATGTACGCCGACGCCATCACCCCCGAGGCCGCCTGCACCAGCACGCAGTTCCATCTCCAGGTCGCCCCCAAGGAGTTCGCCGCCTACTGGAACGCGGCCCAGGCCGTCGCGGGCGTGCAGGTCGCCCTCGCGGCCAACTCGCCCTTCCTCTTCGGCAAGGAGCTGTGGCGCGAGACCCGTGTCCCCCTCTTCGAGCAGGCCACCGACACCCGTCCCCAGGAGATCAAGGCACAGGGCGTACGGCCCCGGGTGTGGTTCGGGGAGCGCTGGATCACCAGCGTCTTCGACCTGTTCGAGGAGAACGTCCGCTACTTCCCGGCCCTCCTGCCGATCTGCGACGAGGAGGACCCGCAACAGGCCCTCGACGGCGGCGGAGTCCCGGAACTCGGCGAACTCACCCTGCACAACGGCACGATCTACCGCTGGAACCGCCCGATCTACGCCGTCACCGACAGCGGCCCGCACCTGCGCATCGAGAACCGGGTGCTGCCCGCCGGACCCACGGTGTCCGACACCATCGCCAACGGCGCCTTCTACTACGGCCTCACCCGCGCCCTCGTCGACGAGGACCGGCCGGTGTGGACGCGGATGTCCTTCTCGGTGGCCGAGGAGAACCTGCACACCGCCGCGCGCGACGGCATCGACGCCCGTCTGTACTGGCCCGGCGTGGGCGAAGTGCCGGTCACCGAGCTGGTGTTGCGGCGACTGCTGCCCCTCGCCCACCAGGGCCTGGAGCTGGCCGGCATGGACGCGCAGTGGCGGGAGCCGCTGCTCGGGGTCGTCGAGCAGCGGTGCGTCACCGCCCGCAACGGCGCGCTGTGGCAGGCGGACATGGTCCACCACCTGGAGAAGTCGGGCGTCGGCGACCGCCAGGAGGCGCTGCGGCGGATGACGATGACGTACATGGACTACATGCACCTCAACGCACCCGCGCACACCTGGCCCGTGGACTGATCAGCGCCACTCCTCCGCGGGCGTCAACGGCACCGGATCCGGCCGCTCGACCGACGTCGACAGCTCGATCCGCCGCCCCTCGGCCGACGAGCGGAGCAGCGCGGTCATCGTCTCCAGTACGTGCAGGGCGAGTTCACCGCTCGCGCGCGGTGCCCGCCGCCCGTCCGCCGCGACGAAGTCGAGCAGGCCGACACCCCGGGCGGCACCGACGTAGCCGGCCGAGGGCGGGAGCGCGCGCCACTCGGCCGCGCCGAGTTCGAGGAGCCGTACCTCGCCGTCGAAGTGGTTGGGGTCCGGGACCGTCAGGGTGCCGCGTTCGCCGTGGACCTCGATCGGCGCGGCCGTGGTGGCGACCCCGTCGAAGCTCGTCGTGATCGTCGTCAGGGCCCCGCCCTCGTGTTCGAGGACCCCGGACACATGGCTGTCCACCTCGACCGGTATCCGCTCGCCCGCGCGCGGGCCCGACCCGATGACCCGTTCGGTGCGGAGCCGGCTGGACGCCCCGGTCACGGCACGCACCGGACCCAGCAGGTGCACCAGGGAGGACAGGTAGTAGGGCCCCATGTCCAGGAGGGGGCCGCCACCGGCCGTGTAGTAGAAGTCCGGGTGCGGATGCCATCGTTCGTGGCCCGGGGTGACCATGACGGCCGTGGCGAACAGCGGGCGGCCGACGGCTCCGGCCTCCACCGCCGCCCGTGCCGTCTGGACGCCGGTGCCCAGGACGGTGTCCGGCGCGCACCCCACCCCGACCGACGCCTTGTCCGCCGCCTCCAGCAGGGCGCGGGCGTCGGCCAGTTCGGCGGCCAGCGGCTTCTCGCCGTAGACGTGCTTGCCCTGGCCGATGGCGCCGAGGGCGATCTCGGCGTGCGCGGCCGGCACGGTGAGGTTCAGTACCGTGTCGACGTCCGGGCAGCTCAGCAGTTCCTCGACGGACAGCGCGCGTACGCCCGGCAGTTCGGCGGCGACGGCGGCCGAGCGGGAGGCGTCCAGGTCGGCGACGGCCGTGACCCGCACGGCGGAGCGGCCGACGAGCGTGTCCAGATAGGCGCGGGAGATGAAACCGAGACCTATGACGCCGATGCGGTGCGGGTCGCCCACAGCATGCCCCTCTCTATGACGGTACGGACGGCGGGGTGTTCCAGGACGTCGAGGCTGTGTCCGGGAGTCGTCACCACGACCCGTCCGGCGCCCCAGTGGCGGGTCCAGACCGCCGGCGAGGTGACCGGACGGTGCCAGGGCTGCCAGGGCCGGGCGGGATGGGTGGTGGTGGCGAGGACGTCGATCAGGTCGTCGTGGAGCACCCAGTACTGCTCGGTGTGCAGCTCGAAGTCCTCGACGCCCGCGGTGACGGGGTGCTCGCGGCCGAGGCCGGTGACGGTGACGGTGTGCGGCAGGAAGTTGTCCTCCTCGCCGCCCCGCCGCTCGCACGGCTCCTTGCCGGGATGGGTGGCGAACTGGCCGCCCACCAGGTGGAGATAGTCGGCACAGGCGCGGAACGAGTCGGCGATCCCGCCGTGCCAGCCGGTGAGACCGGTACCGGCCTCCACGGCCGCGCTCAGTCCCGCCGCCTGCTCGGCGGTGATCTCGGACATGGTCACGCACTGCACGACGAGGTCGGTGGCGGCCATCGCGTCGGCGTCGGCGTAGACGGCGGGCGACTCCTCGATCCGGACGTGGTAGCCGTTGCTCTCCAGAAAGGGCAGGAACAGCTCCGTGGCCTTGACCGGCTGGTGTCCCTCCCAGCCGCCTCGGACCACCAGGGCTTTCTTCCGTGTCATCTTGTTCCTTCGCGCGGCGGGACAGGGCTCCTGGGAGAGATCCCCCGGGCGGGTCGGAGGAAATCCCCGTTCCGGCACCCGGTCCCCGGCCGCCTGAACGACCGGAAGGGGGACGGGATTTCGACAATCCCGACGTTGGTATGGACCTGTCAATAGTCAGTGGCTAGGCTCTGCCGGACCATCCTGAGAGCGCTCTCACAGACCACTGCCACCCCGTTGAACGACGAAGGGCAACCTCCATGAGACGCACCCGAATCATGCGCGCGGGCCTCGCCGTGCTGCTCCTGCTCGGCGCCGGCGCGGCCGCGGGCACGGTACCCGCCACCGCCGACGAGAAGGCGCCCGCCTCCGCCGGAATCCTCACCGCGATGCAGCACGACCTCGGCCTCTCGCCCCAGGAGGCCGTGTCGAGGCTCGCCGCCGAACGGAAGGCCACGGCGCTCGAACCCAAGGTCCGCCGGGCCGCGGGCAGCTCCTACGGCGGCTCCTGGTTCGACGCCGCCAAGGGCACCCTGACCGTCGCCGTCACCCCGGGCACCTCCGCCACCGCCCTCCGTGAGATACGCGACTCCGGCGCCACGGTCCGCACCGTCGCCCACAGCGCCCGTGAACTCTCCGCCACCCAGGCCCGCCTGGACGCGCTCCCCGCACCGGACGCCGTGAGCAGTTGGCACGTCGACCCCAGGGCCAGCACGGTCGTGGTGAACGTCGTCAGCGGACGGCAGGCTGACAACGATGTCCGAGCGTTCGTCGCGCGGGCCCGCAAGGCGGGCCCGGTGACCGTGCGGGAGGTGGCCGCCGCGCCGACCACCTTCGCCGCCGGAACCGTCGGCGGCGACCCGTACTACACCGGCAACGTCCGCTGTTCCATCGGCTTCTCGGTGTACGGCGGCTTCGTCACCGCGGGCCACTGCGACCAGCACACCGGCAGCGTCTACGGCTGGGACCGCAGCTACGTCGGCAACTTCCAGGGCTCGTCGTTCCCGGACAACGACTACGCCTGGGTCAACGTGGGCAGCGGCTGGTGGACCGTCCCCGTCGTGCTCGGCTGGGGCACCGTCTCCGACCAGCTCGTGCGCGGCTCGAACGTGGCCCCCGTCGGCGCCTCGATCTGCCGCTCGGGCTCGACCACACACTGGCACTGCGGCACGGTCCTCGCCATGAACGAGACCGTCAACTACAGCCAGGGCGCGGTGCACCAGATGACCAAGACCAGCGTCTGCGCCGAACCCGGAGACTCCGGCGGCTCGTTCATCAGCGGCGACCAGGCCCAGGGCGTCACCTCCGGCGGCTGGGGCAACTGCTCCAGCGGCGGCGAGACCTGGTTCCAGCCCGTCAACGAGATCCTGAACCGGTACGGCCTGACCCTGCACACCGCCTGACCGCCCGTGCGGGCCCGGCTTCGGGGCCGGGCCCGTTCAGGTGACGTCGGCCACCGAGAAGATCCCCGGGCCGCTGACGCCGTACAGCACGCTCCCCGCCAGGAGCGGTGGCACCCCGCTCGGCGACAGTTCCTCGAACGAGCGGCCGGCCGTGTCGAAGGACGGCTTGGTGCGGCCGATCTCCTTGCCGGTCCTCGGGTCGAGGGCCAGGACGCTGGTGTCCGGCATCGTCACGTACAACCGGCCCGCGTGGTACGAGGGTTCGCTGAAGACGCGCAGGTCGCGGGAGCTGGACCACAGCGGCTTGCCGCGCTTGACGTCGAGGGCGAGCAGGGTCTCGTTGCCGTAGTCGAAGATGTACATGGTGTCGCCCCGCACCAGCGGCGGCGCCTCGGGTTCCACGCTCCAGGGGAAGTCGATCCGGCGGGTCCTGCCGCTGCTGAGGTCCTGCACGAAGAAGGCGGCGGACACACCGGAGCCGTCCTCCCAGCGCGCGTAGTACGCCGTGCCGTCGTGGACCGTCGCCAGCCACAGGTCGCCCTTCGGCGCGTCGACACTGCCCAGCGTCCTGCCGGTGCGCGCGTCGAGGTGGGCGATGCCGCCCTCGCCGCCGCGCAGATCGGCGTAGAGCGTGTCCTCGGGGCCCTCGTGGAGGGGGCTCGGCGAGGTGGCCGTCAGCTCGCGCCGCCACAACTCCCTGCCCGTGCGCGGCTCGTAGGCCGCGAAGCGAGCCGTGTCGGAGGGGCCCAGCTCGTCCAGTCGGACCACGAGCACACCGCTCAGGAAGTCGAACTCGCCCAGCGGCCCCTTCAGTTGCCACAGCCGCTTGCCGGACCTGCCGTCGTAGGCGTCGACGCCCTGCGAGCGGTCCGCGCTGTACACGAACACCACCCCGTCGTGGACCAGGGGCTCGCGGATCGAGAAACTGCTGACCTGCTTGCGGCTCATGGGCTTCGTCCAGGCGACGTTGCCCGTCGCCGGGTCGAGCCGCATCAGGGCGACCTGTTCGGAGGCGCAGAAGACGCCCAGCGCGTCCGGGGTGCACGAGGGGCCGAGGCCCGTCGGCGCGTCCTTCCCGTCCGAGCCCAGCGCGTGGTGCCAGGGGCGCCAGCCCGCCGGTGCCGCGGCGCCGGGTGCCGTGGTCCGCGGCGCGAGGGCGTCGAACTCGCCGACGGAGCTCGCCGGTTCCTCGCCCACCACGGCGACCGCGGCAGCCCCGGCCCCGCCGAGGAGAGCCACGGCGGCCACCGCGGCCCACAGCCTCCTGCCGCGGCGCTGGCGCCGGACCGGTCCGGCGGCGCCGGCGAGCGGCGAGGTCACCGCGTCCGTCGGCGGCATCGGCGGGGCCGGGGCCACCTCCCGGGCCGGCCGCCCCTCGGCGAGTCCCTCCGGGAGCGCCGCCAGCAGCTCCAGGACCTCGCCGGACGTCGGCCGGTCCGCGGGCTCCTTCGCCAGACAGAGCGAGACCAACGGGCGCAACGGCGCGGGCAGTCCACCGAGCCGCGGCTCGCCGTGCACGGTGTTGTACGCGGCCAGGTAGGCGTTCTCCGCCTCGAAGGGACTGTGCCCGGTCGCCGCGTACACGAGCACCGCGCCCAGCGAGAAGACGTCCACCGCGGAGCCGACCTCGTGCGGGCGGCTGAACTGCTCCGGTGCCATGAAGGGCGGCGACCCCATCACCATCCCGGTCTGGGTGCGCACGTCGCTGTCGGCCGCGCGCGAGATGCCGAAGTCGATGACGCGTACGGCGCCGTCGTCGCCCTCGGTCTCCAGGAGCAGCACATTGCTGGGCTTGAGGTCCCGGTGCACGACCTCCGCGCGGTGGATCTCCCGCAGGGCCTCGGCGAGTTCGGTACCGAGACGGCGCAGGGCGGGCCACTCCAACGGGCCCGACCCGTCGACCCGTTCGGCGAGGGTGCGGCCCGGGACGAACACGGTCGCCATCCACGGCCGTACCGCCTCCGGGTCCGCGTCCACGACCGGTGCGGTGAACGCTCCGCTGACCCGGCGCGCGGCGGCGATCTCCTGCCGGAACCTGGCCCGGAACTCGGGGTTGTCCGCGTACCGGGTGTGCACGACCTTCACCGCGACGGCCCGACCCGACGCCGACCGGCCGAGATAGACGACACCCATGCCGCCGGTCCCGATCCGCGATTCGATCCGGTAGCCGCCGACGGACTCCGGGTCGTTCTCGCGCAGGGTCACCGTGTCTCCTTCACCGCTCCTGGCCAGGACGGCTGCGGTCCGGACGCTTCTGACAGGGATTCCTCACTCTAGAGGGGGCGCGGTCCGCGGGGGACGCCGATCGCGGCCCCGCCGGCCGGTCCGACCCCGCGACATCAGGGTTCTCGGGGGAACGCACGGGGTCGATCCCGGCACGTGGCCCTATTCTGAGGAGGCATGGAGGGGGCTCGGGGCGGGAGTGCGTTCGGTGAAACACCGGGATCCGAGGGGTCGTTCGGCCCGCTTGTCGTCGCCGGACAGCCGATGTACCTGAGGGCCGCGCAGGTCGAGCTTCCCGCGGAGAACCCCGATCCGACCGTGCTGCCCACGATCACGCTGCTGGGCCGCGGCTGGGGCCCCGGCGGCGATCACGGGGAACTGCCGCTGCCCCACGGCCAGTTGCTGGCGGGCCAGTACCGGCTGATTCGGCCGCTCGGCTACGGCGGCATGGGCGAGGTGTACCTCGCGCTCGACACCAAGGTCGACAACCGCGAGGTCGCGATCAAGATGCTGCACCCCGACCAGGCGGCGGCCGCGGCGGGTGCGCTGGCCCGGGAGCGGCGGGCCCTCGTCGACCTCGGCCACGACGACATCATCCGCGTCTTCAACTACGGCCACCACCCCGGGGTCGGTGACTTCCTCGTCCTGCAGTACGTGGACGGGCTGACGCTGGAGGAGGTGCGGGCACGGGCGGAGCTGAACCCCGGGGAGTTCGGTGACCAGCGCTTCCACGAGTTCGTGCTCGCCTACGGCGTGCGGATCCTGTCCGCCCTCGCGTATCTGCACGCCGACCGGCCCGGCAAGGTCTACGGCGACCTGAAGCCGGACAACGTCATGCACGACGGCACCACGACGAAGATCATCGACGTGGGCAGCGTACGTCCGGCCGGGGCGCCGGGGATGACCACGCCGGGCTTCAGCGCCCCGACGGTGGGCCCGAACGGGGAGTCCAGGCAGCAGGACGACCTCTTCAGCCTGGGCGAGACCCTGCGCCGCCTGAGCGGACTGGGCACGTCGGCGGAGGACCTGGCCCGGTTGGGGGACCTTGGGGTGTTGGGGGAGGGAGCCGGGGAGAGCGCCGGGAGGTCGGCGGGGGAAGCCGGTGGTGAGGGGGTGGGCGCGTCGACAGGGGGTGGATCCGGAAGGGTGGCCGCAGTGGACGGTGGAGGGGGCGCGCGGGAGGGTGCCGGCCGACCGGCCGGGGCGGGCGCCGGAGGGACGACCGGGGTGGAAGCCGGGAAGGCCGCAGGGGGCGATCCCGGCACGCCGTCGGCCGGCGCGGTGGTGCGGGCCGCCGGGAGTGCCCTGTCCGCCGCCGAACAGGCGCGGGCCGTCCGGACGGCCTTGGCCACGCGTGGGACGCCGGCCGGCCGGAAGGAGCGGACCGGTGAGGAGTCGCCCGGTGGCGAGGCAGTGGGGGGTGCCGTCCCGGGACCGGCCGCTGAGGGGCTGCTGGACGTCGCCGAGGCATCGGGGGCGCCCCCGGCCCAGGGTGCTCCCGAGGCGTCGGGGAGGGAGCAGGAACCCGGCGCCGGACGAGTCCCCCGTTCCAGGCCCGCCCGGGGCGACGCGACGGAACCCGGACCGCCGTCGGGGACGCCCCCCAAGGAGCCCTGGCGGCCCGCCGACGCCACCGCCCCCGTCCCCCGTGGCCTCGGGCTGCTCTCGCTCGCCCGAGTGCTGCACCGGGCCACGTCGAGCCGGCCCGCCGGACGGTTCGCCGACGCGCGCGAGATGGAGCAGCAACTGCGCGGTGTGTTCCGGGAGTTGCGGTCCCTGCGGACCGGTGCCGAGACCTTCGAGCCCTCGCCGCTCTTCCTCCAGTCCGCCTACGCCCTCGACGGCGCCCTCGGCTCCGCGCCGCCCCTCGCGCACTGGGCCGCCCCCGAAGCGCCCTCCCCCTTCGCGCCGCCCTCGCCCGCCGAGGTCGCCCAGCGCCTGCCCGTGCCGCGCCCCGACCCCCACGACGAGCACCACGCCGAGCTGAGCAGGCTCGCCGACGCCGCCCCGGAGGCCCTGCTCCAGCACATCGGTGACTGGCGGGACTCCACGGAGGTCCACCTCCTGCGCTGCCGGCTGCGGTTGCGCAACCCGGCCGACGGACCCGATGCCGCCGAACGCGAACTGCGGGCGGCCGAGGCACGGATCGGCCCCCGCCGCGCCCCGTACGACTGGCGGCTGGACTGGCACCACGGGCTCCTCGCCCTCGCCCGCGACCAAGTCGCCGCGGCCCGGCGCCACTTCGACCGGGTCTACGCGGCGATCCCCGGCGAGTACGCGCCCAAGCTGGCCCTCGGACACTGCGCGGAACGCCTCGGACGCCGACACGAGGCCCTGACCTTCTACGAGGCGGTCCGGCTGCGCAACCCGTCCCTCGGCAGCGCGGCCTTCGGCGCCGCACGGTCCCGCCTCGCGCTGGACGGCGAGAGGGCGCGCGAGGAGGCCGTACGCGAACTGGACGCCGTACCGCAGCACTCGCGGCACCGGACCGCCGCGCGTACCGCGGCCGTGCGGATCGGCATCGAGTACGTGCGCCGGGCCGGACGCGACGACGAGGTCCCGCGGCGGCTGCACGAGGTGGTCGGGCGCCTCGCCCTGCTCTTCCACGCGCACGGCCTGACCGACGAGGAGGCCAGGGTCCGGATGACCGTGGAGGTCTGGGAGGCCGTCCAGGGCGCCCTCGACCGCGGTGCCCTCGATGCGGCCGGCCTCGCGGCCCTGTCCGCCGGCGCGGACCCGCGGCTCGGCCTCCCGCCCGACGAACACGGCCTGCGGGAGGACCTGTCCCGCCGCTGTGTCACCCTCGCCCACCAGGCCGCCCGCTCCGCCGCCCCCGAGGACGCGGCCGTGGCCGAGATCCTCCTGGACCGCGCCTACGAGGTCCGCCCGCTCGCCTTCCGACACCACAGGGACAGCCCATGGCTCGGCAAGAGAGTCGCCGACTGGCTCCGGACGGCCGCTTACGGACCGTCGCACAGGACACCCTCCGCCTCACGCGGGCCGTGGCCGCCGTGGCCGCCGTAACCGCCGAACTCGGCCGTCGCGTCCACCGCTACGCCTGGCCCTCCGACGCCGGCCACCGCAACCGCGCCTATCTGCGGGACCGGCTCGTCGCGCTGCCGCTGCTCGCCGTGGTGGCCTTCGGCGCGCTCGGCTGGGCGTACGGGGACGTGCGCGGCGACTCTGCGTACATCCGGCAGCGCGCGGCACCCGCGCTGGTCGACCTCGCGGACGCCCGGGCCTCGCTGCTCATCGCGCACGGCGAGGCCGAGCGGAACCTCGCCGAAGGCCGGGCGGCCGAGCTCAGCGGTCTCAGCGAGCGGTACCGGACCCGGATCGCCCGCGCCACCCAGAGCCTGAACCAGGTCACCCGCAGCGGAGCCCTCACCGTCGCCGAGGAACAGGAGCTCCGGGTCGTGTCCGCGCTGGTCGTCGACTACACCGGCTGGATCGGCCGGGCCCAGGGCCACGCCACCGACCCGGTCCTGCGCGACGCCGAACTCACCTACGCGCGCAGCATGCTCTGCTCGCAGTCCGCCGCGGTGACCGCCGAGAACCCCTACCCGGACTGTCCGGCCGCGACCGGCTCCGCCGCGACCTCGATCGTCGACCGGGTGACCGGCCTCGAGGGGCGGCTGCGCGCACGCCTCGCCGACCGGGCCGCCTGGGGCACGGCCACGATCGCCGCGACGGCGACCGGCGCGCTCGCCCTCGTCCTGCTCGCCACCGGGCTGTGGCGGACGGTGTCCTTCCTGCGCCGCCGCTTCCGGATCCGGCTGAGCATCCCCCTCGCGGCCGCCGCCCTGCCGTTGCTCGCCGTGCCGTTCCTGACGGCCGACGCCCTGCTCGCCCTGCACGCCCAGCACGAGACGGTGCCCGTCGCGGACGCGCTGGCCGAGCGGACCTCGCCCGGGACGGAGACGGTCGCCGAGGAACGGCCCTTCGCCGGACCGGAACCGCGGGCCATCGAGGCGCTCCGGGCCCGGATGGACGAGGACCTGGCGGACGGACGGCTCGCCTTCCTCGACGGCATCGCCCCGTTCGTGTTCCCCACGGGCCTCGTCGGCGCGGCCGTGATCGCCGGCACCCTGCACGCCTACCGCCGCGAGTACCTCGTCGTCGCCCGGCCGGGAGCCGTCGCATGAGCCGTGCCCTGCGCGTCCTGCTCGTGGCGTGTCTGCTCGCCCTCGTCCCGGGCTGCGGCTCGGACACCCGCGACCCGCTGGTGGTCCTCGGCCCCTGGACCGGCGAGGAGGGCAAGGCCTTCGAGGCCGTCCTCGACAAACTGGACGACGGGACCGGACGGACGTACACCTACGAGGGCACCCGTTCGCTGCGCGAGACGCTCGTCTCACAACTGGAGGCCGACGACCCGCCGGACGTGGCGGTCCTCAACAGCATCGGCGAACTCACCGAGTACGCCCGCCGCGACAAGCTGCGGCCGCTCGACACGGAGACCGCCCAGCGTGCCTTCCCGCCCTGGGTGCCGGTGCTGATCGTGGACAACAAGGCACGCCCGTACTGGGTGCCGCTGAAGGCCGACCTCAAGAGCCTGGTGTGGAGCAAACGGGACGCGCCCGACGAACGGCCCGCCTGGTGCGTGGGGCTCGCCTCCCAGGCCACCTCCGGCTGGCCCGGCACCGACTGGATCGAGGACCTGGTGCTCCACCAGGCGGGCCCCACCCGCTACGACGAGTGGGCCAGGGGCCGCCTCGACTGGCGCGACCCGGCCGTCGAGCGCGCCTGGACCACCTGGGCGCAACTGCTCGGCAAGCGCTCCCCGGAGTCGGTGGAACGCTCCCTGACCACCTCGTTCGAGGGCGTGGCGGGAGCCGGCGGACAGCCGCGCGGCCTGCTCGACTCACCCGGCTTCGCCTGCACGCACGAGCACCAGAGCGCCTTCATCCGGTACGTCTACGCGGGCGACGACGTGAAGGTGGAACCGTCGGCCCGATATCTGGACGGACCGCCCGCGTACCGGGACGCCTTCGAGGTGGCGGGAGACATGGCCGCCGTATTCAGCGACGACCCGGACGCCCAGCAGCTCGTGGAGCGGCTGTCGAGCCCGGCCGGGCGAGAGCTGTGGTGGGCGGAGGCGGACCCCGCGGTACGGCCGCTGTTCCCGGCCACGGCCGGACTGTCGCCGCCGGTTTCCGCGACCCCCGTCGAGCGCAGGATCGGCTCCCTGCTCTCCGGCGCCGGCGTCCTGTGCTTCGACGCCTCCGACGTGATGCCGCCCGAACTCCGGGACGCCTTCCACCGGGCGGTCCTGGAGTTCTTCCGCGACCCGACGCAACGGCAACTCCACTCGCTGCTCCAGCAGTTGGAGACGGTGCGCGTCCAGGTGAACCGGGACACCGGCACCGACCCCACGTTCCGGCCACCGCAGCACATCTGCGAGTGAGCGGTCCGCGCCGGACACGTCCACGTCGTGGCGGAACGCGTGCGGGACGGCCCGGCCTGACATGGTGGTGTCATGTGCTGGAGTGCGACAGCGGATCTCGTGGCCGGTGCGGCCATCGCCTCCGTCGGGGCGGCCTGTCTGATCCGGACCCGCCGCGCCGAGGACCTGCCCCTCGCCGCGCTGCCCCTGCTGCTCGGCGCCCACCAACTCGTCGAGGCCCGGATCTGGCACCTGGGGGGCGGGACCGGCGCGGCCACGGTCGCCTGGGCCGTCATCGCCCTGCCGGTGCTGGCCGTGTGGGTGCCGGTGGGCGTGTGGTGCGCCGCCGGCCGCCGGGCCGTACGCCGCCGGGTGACGGTGCTGGTGGCGGTGGGCGCGCTGACCGCGGCCCTCCTCGTCCACGGCCTCGCCACCCGGCCTGTCCGGGCCGAGATCCGCGGCCACACGATGGCCTATGTCATCGGACTGCCCCGGGCGGAACTGCTCGTCGCGGGCTACCTGGTCGCCACGGTCGGCGCACTGCTGCTCTCCGGCGACCGTTGGCTGACCGCGCTCGGCGTCCTGGCCGGGGCGGGCGCCCTGGTGTGCTGGCTGCTGTGGAGGCTGGAGTTCGTGTCGACCTGGTGCGCGCTGGCGGCGGTCTGCTCGGTGGTCCTGTACGGATGGGCGAGCAGGCGTCCGGTTCCCACGCGGAACTCCCCGGCGGAGGTCCGCCAGTCGTAGACGGCGGGTGCCGGTGCCGGGGCCGCGCACGGTTTTTGCTGAAGGCACGCGGCCCACGGACGGTGGCCACCGACACCCCGGACACGGGCCCGGGTCGACGGCCTCAGCGGGGCCGGTACGCCTTCGGCAGGGGCATGCCGCGCTCGGCCATGATCTGCCGTACGCGGTTCGGGTAGTCGGTGATGACACCGTCGACGCCCATGTCCATGAGCGCCTCCAAGGTGGCCGGGTCGTCGCAGGTCCACGGGACGACCTTCAGGCCCCGGGCGTGGGCCGCCTCGACCATCGCCCGGTCGGCGTAGAAGCGGAAGTCGGGGTCGCCGACCTTGCCGCTCTGCGGGAAGCCGTAGTTGGGGGAGAGGGCCTTGACGCCGGGGATCGTCGCGGCTGCCCTGACGAAGTCGCCGCCGTAGTCGTCGGCGTCGATCCCGCCGAGCCACGGGGACGCGCCCGGCTTGCCGACCTGGAGGAAGTCGTAGTTGGTGAGGGCGACGAGCGGCCACTTCGGCGCCAGCCGGTGCATCTCCCTGAGCGCGCCCCAGTCGAAGGACTGGATGGTGACCTGGTCCTCGATGCCCGACCGGTGGATCTCCTCGTGGACGCGCCGCACGAACAACGCACGCGGCGCGGTCTGTTCGGGCGCCCCGGCCTCGACCTTGGTCTCGATGTTGAGCTTGACCCGCTTGGCGCGGTAGCTCTTCACCAGGTTCAGCACGTCCTTCAGCTCGACGATCCGGAAGCCCTTGACCACCTCCTGCTCGGGGAAGCCCGGCAGTTGCTGGTAACCGCAGTCCATCGTCCTGATCTGAGCCAGCGTCAGATCCTTGATGTACTTGCCGACGTACGGGTACATCGGGTCCCCGGCCGTCACCGGACCGGTGTCACGGCACTTGACCGCGCTGATCTGCCGGTCGTGGTTGACGACGACCTTCAGGTCCTTGGTGACATGGGTGTCCAGCTCCAGCGTGGACACCCCGAGGCGCATCGCCTTCCCGAAACCCTCCAGGGACTCCTCGGTGGTCAAGCCGAGTCCGCCGCGGTGCGCCTGGAGATCGAAGTGCGGCTTCCCCTTGGGAAGTTGGTGGCCGTCGTACGCCGTCGCGGGCGCGGCGGCCGACAGGGCGAGCACCGGCGCCAGCGCCAGGCCGGCGAGGACATGTCTTGCGGACATCGACACCTCATTCGGGTGGGTCGGGACGCCCACAGACGCTAGCGAGGTCACGGACCGGTTCAACCCCCCGGACGTGATCCCGCCGTGAATGTCCGAGGAACGCCGTCCCTTCGCCGTCAGGGCGTGGGGATGCCCGCGGGGCGGGCCGGGCGGCCGAGGCGGACCGGGACACCGGGGGAGTACAGGACGCTGACCGGGGCGCCGGCCGGGGCGGGCAGGCCGGCCGCGGTGACCAGGTCCTGCTCGCAGGTGAGGAGGTCGGCGCGGTGCAGCGGCCAGCGCGGATGGTCGTTGGGCAGGTAGGCCAGCGCCTCGGGGCCGCCGAAGAAGGCGTTGTGCATGCCCCAGCGGGCGGTCAGGAAGTGCTCGAGCGCGGTCGGCTCCCCGATGCGTTCGCCGATCCGTACCGTGATGAGGCTGCGGGCGCCCCGCGGCCCGGGCCAGCGGCGTGAACTGCTGTAGGTGACGGTGTCACCGGCCGTACGGACGCTCATCCGGGACCAGAGGTACGGCAGCCGGAAGCCGACGCGTCCCATCACCACCGGGATCAGCCGGGAGGCGTCCATCGAGCGGAACACCACCCCGCGCCGCCCGTGCCCGTCCACCGAGTACAGGCGCACATTGGTCTCCGGGAAGGTCCCGAGATACGGCACCCCCGGCAGCCCCAGCCAGCCGACCCGGTGCATCCGGAACGCGACCAGCCCCACGTAGGTGAGCCCGTCGTGGGTGTCGGGGACCGTGCCGCGCGGCAACAGCCCCGCCACGACCGCCGGTTCGACGGCCCAGTGGACGAAGGCGAGGTCGAGCCACTGCTGGGTGAGCAGCGGGGCCCCTGTCAGGGAGGGGGCGTCCGGGGTGACGGGAGGGAGGCTCTGCACGGGGTCCAGGGTGGCAGAGACCGGGCGCGTCCCGCCCGGCGGAGGGGTGCCGGGACGAACGACGGCGTCCGCCGGGCCGCACGGCCCGGCGGACGCCGTCTTGTTCCGGTGGTGTCAGGTGCGGGGGCCGGCCGCGTCCTGCACCGCGGTCTCCCGGTCACCGTCGGAGACCGGAGCGGGAGCGGCGGGGGTCTCCTTCGCCCGGTCCGCGTGCCCCGGCCACCAGGCCGCGTGGCCGATCAGGGCGGTGAGGCTGGGGGTGAAGAACATCGCCATGACGAAGGCGGCGACGGCGATGCCGAAGGAGACCGCGAAGCCCATCTCCGTCAGCAGGGCGTTGCCGGCCAGCATCATCGTGGCGAAGGTCGCCGCCAGGATGAAGCCCGCCGCGGCCACCGTGGGACCGGCGTGCCGCAGAGCCATACCGGCCGCCTCGCGGGGTTCGCGGCCCTCGCGGGCCTCCTCCCGGAGCCGGGCGATCATGAGGATGTTGTAGTCCGTGCCGATGGCGACCACGAACAGATACATGATCACCGGGAGCATGAACATCAGGCCCGAGTGTCCCTGACCGTCCTGGAAGATCCAGACCGTGGCGCCGAGCGTGGCACCGAAGCCGAGACCCACCGACGCCATCAGGTACAGGGGGGCGACCACACTGCGCAGCAGCAGCCCCAGGATGAGCATGATGAGCGCGGCGGCGACCGGGAAGACCGTCCGGTAGTCGTGGTTGACCGCCGTGTCGATGTCCTTGAAGATCGAGGACATGCCGCCGACCAGGGCCTCGGTACCGGCCGGGGCCTCGCCGTGCGCGACCTCGCGGACCCGGCCCACCGTCTCGATGGCCTTGTCCGTCGACGCCTCGTACTTCAGGGTGACGGTGAAGTCGACCGTGGTGCCGTCCTTGTTCGACTGCGACAGACGGGCGTTCGCCACGCCGTCCACGGCCCCGAGCTTCTGCACGTACCCGTCGAAGACCGTCTTGTCGATCGGCTTGCCGTCGGTGCTGGACAGATAGACGTCGGTCGGCGCGGCGGCACCCGCCGAGTACGCCTTCTGCATCTCGTCCTGGACGACCATCGACTCCTTGGTCTTGGGCATGGAGCCGGACGCCAGGTCGAAGGTGGCGTTGTAGCCGAACGTCCCGAGCGAGAGCACCACCAGGACGAGTCCGGAGAGCGCGGCCGTGAGCGCCGGGCGGTTGCGCACCCCGCGGCCCAGGGCGGCGAACCGGGCGTTCTCCGGCTCGCGCTGCCAGGACTTCGACGGCCAGAAGACCTTCGGACCGATGAGGGAGACGACGGCCGGGATCAGGGTCAGGCCCGCGATCAGGGTGACGGTGACCGCGATCGCGAGCGCCGGGCCCATCTGCTTGAGGAAGCCCAGCGTCGACAGGACCAGGGCGAGGAACGCGATGATGACCGCTCCGGCGGCGGAGGCGATGGCCTCGCCGACCCGGTCGACCGCGTTGATCATGGCCTGCTTCGGTTCGTCGCCGAGGCGCAGGCGTTCGCGGTAGCGGAACATCAGGAACAGGAAGTAGTCCGTGCCCACGCCGAACAGCACGACGATCAGGATCGACGAGATCGAGCTGTTGGCCTGGAGGTCGAACAGCTTGGTGGCGTACGCGATCAGCCCGTTGGCGATCGCCGACACCAGCCCGATCGTGATCAGCGGCAGGAAGGCCAGGATCGGCGCCCGGAAGATGATCAGCAGGGTCACCAGGATGATGACGAAGGTGCCGATGCCGATCAGCGCCTCACCGCGCTTGGACGAGTCCTGCTGGTCGAGCGCCTGAGCGGCCGAACCGCCGAGCTTGACCTCGAGGTTCGTGCCCTTGGCGAGTTGCTTGACGTCGTCGCGCAACACCTTGGCCGCGTCGGCCTGTTCGGGCTGGCCGGCCTTCTTGCTGTCCATCTGGACCAGGGTCAGGGCGTACCTGCCGTCCGAGGACGGCTGGCCGGGGATGACCTTCTGCACCTGGTCGATCTTCTTCTTGCCCAGCTCGGAGGTGATCCGGGCGACGTCCTTCTGGTCGGCGGCGGTCAGCTTGCCGCCGTCGGTGCGCTGGTACAGCGCGATCGCGGAGGGGGTGAAGGCGCTGGGGAACGCCCTCTCCTGAACCTGTGCCGCTTTGATGGACTCGTAACTCTTGGGGAGAAAGCTGCTCTCGTCGCTGTTCGAGGGCAGGCTCGGAGCGCTGGCCACGATCGCCACAGCGGCGATCAACCACGCAACGATCGTCCAGACAGGATGTCTGACGACAGCGTTGCCAATACGTCGGAACATGCGGAAGGTCCTCCTGGGAAGGAAGATCACCGCAGCCCGGGGAGCGGACCCTGGCATCGGCGACCCCCGGCGGCCCCTCTGGGTCCCCCCGTCGGACCGGCCGGAATGGTTGTCTTGAGCTCTCATCCTAGAGATCACCGATCAAGATCGCTTGACCGGGAGTCAGTCTCCCCGGACGGGCCCCCGGCTCGGCCGCGGGCGGCACCCGGTCCGCCGGTGTCCGGCCGGGTCAGTCGGGCTCGGTGAGTGCCGCCTCGGCGTCGTAGCCGTAGATCCAGCCGCTGCCCACCAGCGGGTCGGCGTCGGCGAGCGCGGCGTCCCGGGCCCGCTGCTCGGGACCGTCGGGCAGGTGGTTGACGTCCTGGCGGGCGTGGCTGGCGTGCTGGAGGCGGGCGGTGCGGGCGAGGCGCGCGGACTCGTAGCGGCGCAGGGCGTATGGGGGGTCGTCGAGGGAGTCGGCCAGGCACCGGGCCAGCACCGCGGCGTCCTCGACCGCCTGAGCCGCGCCCTGCCCGAGGAACGGGTACATCGGGTGGGCGGCGTCGCCCAACAGGGTGATCCCGCCGCGGCTCCACCGCCGCAGCGGCGCCCGGTCCAGCAGTGCCCAGCGGCCGGGGACGCCGCCGGCCGCTATCAGACCGGTCACCCGCGGGTCCCAGCCGGCGAACTCGGAGCGGAACTCCTCGACGGGGGCCGTCGCGCTCCAGGACTCGGCGGTGCGGTCACCGGCCGGGACGATACCGACGACGTTGACCGCCTCGCCGGCGGCGACCGGATAGTGCACGAAGTGCCGTCCGGGTCCGAGCCAGATGGTGTGCACGGACCGCCGGGCGAAGTCCGGCACGGCCGCGGCGGGCACCAGGGCGCGGAAGGCGCAGAGCCCGGAGTGCTCCGGCGGCGCGGGCTCGGTGACCGCGCCCCGCACGACCGAGTGCACCCCGTCGGCGCCGATCACCACGTCGGCCTCCGCCCTGCCGCCGTCGGCGAAGCGCAGCACCACACCGTCCCGGTCCGTCTGTTCGACCGACGTGCACCGGGCGCCCAGCCGGATCCACTCGCCCGGCACGGCCGACCTGAGGGTGTCGAGCAGGTCGGCCCGGTGGACGACACAGCTCCGCTCGCCGTAGAGCCGCTCGCAGACGCCGGTGAGCTCCTCCACCGAGAGCACCGAACCGTCCGCCCAGCGCCGCAGCTCCCAGGCCCGCTCCAGCGCCACGGCCCGGCGCAGGAAGCGCTCCAGTACGCCCAGGCGACGCAGCAGTCGTACGACATTGGGGGCCGCCACCAGGCCGGCGCCGACCTCGGTGAGGACGGGCGCCTGCTCGTGGACGGTGGCCGTCAGGCCCGCGCGCCGCAGGAAGCCGGCGGCCGCCAGACCGCCGATGCCACCGCCGACGACGGCGATCCGCAAACCGTGCGCGAGCTCGGGCATCCCCCCAATGTAAGGGGCCGCCCGGTACCTCCGCAGCGGGGCGGACGCCTCGCCGGCCACCCGCGCGGGGCCTCACGGGGTCGGTCGCCGGACGACCCGTTGTGCTTCTCCTCACTAGGCGCCCCCTATATTTACTAGGACGTCCTAGTATTTTCTCAGCCCGCGTTCCTCGACGTGTCCAGGGAAGGCCCCGCCATGAGCGATCTGCATCGCCCCGTCCACCCCGTCCGCCTGGTCACCGCCTCGGCACTGTTCGACGGGCACGACGCCTCGATCAACATCATGCGGCGGATCTTCCAGTCGCAGGGTGCCGAGGTCATCCACCTCGGCCACAACCGGTCCGTGCGGGAGGTCGTGGACGCGGCGCTCGAGGAGGACGCGCACGGCGTGGCGGTCTCGTCCTACCAGGGCGGGCACGTGGAGTACTTCGAGTACCTGGTGGCCTCGCTCCGCAAGCAGGGCGCGGAGCACATCCGGGTGGTGGGCGGCGGGGGCGGGGTGATCGTGCCCGAGGAGATCGCCCGGCTCCGGGAGAGCGGGGTGACGATCTTCTCGCCCGAGGACGGCCAGCGGCTGGGCCTGGCCGGGATGGTGAACACCGTCGTCAAGGACTGCGACTTCGACCTCTGGGACGGCAAACCGGCCGACCTCACCGCGGTCCTGGCCGGCGACCGGTTCGCGATCGCCCGTGCCCTCACCGGAGCCGAACTCGGCAAACTGCCGACGGAGTTCCTGCGGGAGCTGCGGACCACGGCGGCGGCGCGGCACGTGCCGGTGCTCGGCATCACCGGCACCGGCGGCTCCGGGAAGTCGTCGCTGACCGACGAGCTGGTGCGCCGCTTCCGGGTCGACCGGCGGGACGCCCTGCGCATCGCCGTGATCGCGGTCGACCCGACCCGTCGGCGGGGCGGCGGAGCGCTGCTCGGCGACCGGATCCGGATGAACTCCCTGGACGGCGAGCGGGTGTTCTTCCGCAGCCTCGCCACCCGCGGCAGCCGTGAGCTGCCCGAGCACCTGTCCGACGTGATCGACGTGGTGAAGGCCGCCGGGTTCGACCTGGTGATCGTGGAGACGCCCGGCATCGGCCAGGGCGACGCGGCGATCGTGCCGTTCGTCGACGCCTCCCTGTACGTGATGACCCCCGAGTTCGGCGCCGCCTCGCAGCTCGAGAAGATCGACATGCTCGACTTCGCCGATGTCGTGGCGATCAACAAGTTCGAGCGGCGCGGCGCCAAGGACGCCCTGCGGGACGTGGGCCGCCAACTGGTCCGCAACCGCGAGGCGTTCGGCAAGCGGCCCGAGGACATGCCGGTCTACGGCACCTCCGCGGCCACCTTCAACGACGACGGGGTGACCGCGCTCCACCAGCACCTGACGGCCGTCCTCGCCGAGAAGGGACTGCCGCCGGCCGAGGGCGCGCTGCCCCGGGTCGACGTACGCCACTCCTCCGGGATCCGGCAGGTGGTCCCGCCGGGCCGGGTGCGCTATCTCGCCGAGATCACCGACACCGTCCGCGACTACCACGCCGACACCGCGCGACTGGCCGAGGCGGCCCGGCGGGTGCAGCGGCTGGAGCTGGTCGGGGCCGAGCTCGCCGACGCCGGCTCCGACCCGGCGAACGTCCACGCGCTGCTGGAGGACGCTCGCACCCGCCTCCCGCACGACCTCGTGCGGCAGATCGAGAACTGGCCCTCGGTCATCGCCTCCTACTCCGGCGACGAGCAGGTCGTGAAGGTCCGGGACCGGGAGATCCGCACCAAGCTGACCCGCGAGTCCCTGTCGGGCAACAAGATCCCCCGCGTGGCCCTGCCCCGCTTCACCGACCACGGCGAACTGGTCCGGTTCTGGCGCGGCGAGAACCTCCCCGGCCACTTCCCGTTCACGGCGGGCGTGTTCCCCTTCAAGCGCGACGGCGAGGACCCGGCCCGGATGTTCGCCGGCGAGGGCGACCCGTTCCGCACCAACCGGCGCTTCAAGCTCCTGTCGGAGGGCCAGCCGGCGACCCGCCTGTCCACCGCGTTCGACTCCGTCACCCTCTACGGCCGCGACCCCGACGAGCGTCCCGACATCTACGGCAAGGTCGGCACCTCCGGCGTCTCGGTCGCCACCCTGGAGGACATGAAGGCGCTCTACGACGGCTTCGACCTCGTGGCGCCCACGACCTCCGTCTCCATGACGATCAACGGACCGGCACCGGCCGTCCTGGCGTTCTTCCTCAACACCGCGATCGACCAGCAGACCGAGCGGTTCCGCGCCGAGGAGGGGCGTGACCCCTCGCCGGAGGAGGCGGCCCACCTGCGCGCGCACGCGCTGGCCAACGTGCGCGGCACCGTGCAGGCCGACATCCTCAAGGAGGACCAGGGCCAGAACACCTGCCTGTTCTCCACCGAGTTCAGCCTGCGGATGATGGCCGACATCCAGGAGTGGTTCATCGCGCACCAGGTCCGCAACTTCTACTCGGTGTCCATCTCCGGCTACCACATCGCCGAAGCCGGGGCGAACCCGATCAGCCAGCTCGCCTTCACCCTGGCCAACGGCTTCACCTACGTCGAGGCCTACCTCGCCCGCGGCATGCGCGTCGACGACTTCGCCCCCAACCTGTCGTTCTTCTTCTCCAACGGCATGGACCCCGAGTACTCGGTCCTCGGCCGGGTCGCCCGCCGCATCTGGGCCGTCGCGATGAAGGAGAAGTACGGCGCCGGGGAGCGCAGCCAGAAGCTGAAGTACCACGTCCAGACCTCCGGACGCTCCCTGCACGCGCAGGAGATGGACTTCAACGACATCCGCACCACGCTCCAGGCGCTCATCGCCATCTACGACAACTGCAACAGCCTGCACACCAACGCCTACGACGAGGCCGTGACGACTCCCACCGAGGAGTCCGTGCGCCGGGCCCTGGCCATCCAGTTGATCATCAACCGGGAGTGGGGCCTGGCGATGAACGAGAACCCCCTTCAGGGCTCGTTCGTCATCGACGAACTCACCGACCTGGTCGAGGAGGCCGTGCTCCAGGAGTTCGAGCGGATCAGCGAACGCGGCGGGGTGCTCGGGGCGATGGAGACCGGCTACCAGCGCGGCCGTATCCAGGACGAGTCGATGCTCTACGAGCAGCGCAAGCACGACGGCACGCTGCCCCTGATCGGCGTCAACACCTTCCGCAACCCGCACGCCGACACCGCCGAACCCGGCGTCGTCGAACTGGCCCGCGCCACCGAGGAGGAGAAGCAGTCCCAACTGGAGCGCGTACGCGACTTCCACGCCCGCCACCACGAGGAGGCCCAGGTCGCCCTGGACGCCCTCAAAGACGCGGCGGTACGCGGCGAGAACGTGTTCGCGGTGCTCATGGACGCCACCCGGGTCTGCTCCCTCCAGCAGATCACCGAGGCCTTCTTCGAGGTCGGCGGCCAGTACCGGCGCAACGTCTGAGACCTGCCGGGAGGGGAGCCTCCCGGCAGCACTCAGCTCTTGATCGCGGCGAGGATCAGCGCCCGTAGCTGTTCCTCGGTGCGGTCGAGCGGCTGGGTGCTGCGCTTGGCGCGGCACATCGTCACGGCCCCCTCGACCGCTCCCGCTCGGCGCCGTGCTCGCGCAGGGAGTCGGCCGGCGGGCCCTCCCAGGCGTCGAAGGCCCCGGCCGCGGCCGCCGGCGGGTCTCTCCTCGATGGACACCGCGTCCACGACGATGCCGCGCCACAGCGCGAGGAACGCCCGCGGACTCTCGACCCGGCCGGCCCGCAACTCCTCGCGCAGGATGCGCCCGGTCCACTCGCCCGTGTGCCGGACCGCCTCCGTCGCCAACTGCCGTGGAGTTGCCAAGGGCGCCGCCGCCCGCGACGGTTCACCGTGACACCCGACGACCCGGAGGCGCGGGCGGAACACCAGGAGTACGAGTGCGGCGACGACTTTCAGGGCGGCGCCGCCGGTCACGTTCCACCGTGACGCCCGACTGACCCGCCTGCTCGGCCGGTTGCCGGTACCGGCGTCTCCTGCGCACCCCCGTCCGGCGCCCGATGGTGTCGGAAGCGTGGGAAGAGCAGGAGGAGTGCGAGCGCCGCGACGACGGTCAGGGCGCCGCCTCCCGTCACGGTCCACGTGACACCGGCCGCGGTGCCGATCGTGCCGTGCAGGAGGTCGCCCAGTCGTGGCCCTCCGACGGCCACCACCGTGTCGATGCCCTGGAGCCGGCCGCGCATCCCGTCGGGTACGGCCGTCTGCAGCACCGTCTTGCGGAAGACGCCCAGCGCGAGGAGCGCACCCCCGGCCGGCAGCAGCCACGCCATCGCGGCGGGCAGCGAGCCGGCCGTGCCGAACCCCGCCACCGCCAGGCCCCACGCCCCGGCCGACACCGCCACTCCGTGACGCCGGACGCGGGTGAAGGCCCCGGAGAAGAACAGCCCCGCCAGCACACCACCGGCCGAGAGCGCCGCGTACAGCACCCCGATGTCCGACGGGTCGAAGGTCTCCGCAGCCAGTTGCGGGAAGAGTGCCGTGGGCAGACCGAGGGACAGGGCGGCGAAGTCGGCGAGATAGACCGTCAGCAGCACCTGACGTCGCGTCACGAACCGTACGCCGTCCGCGATCTGCCGCGGCACCGAGCCCTGCCGGCGCTCACCGCCGCCGGCCGCGGGGAGGGCGGGCAGCCGCCACACCGCCCACACCGTCGCGCAGACGGCGACGGCGTCCGCGAGGTACAGCTCGGCGGCCCCGACGACCGGCAGCAGCGCACCGGCGAGCAGCGGCCCGGCGATCCCGGCCGACAGGAGGACCGTCGACTGCAACGCGTTGGCCGCGGGGAGCAGTTCGGGCGGTACCAGACGCGGTGTCACGGCCCTGCTCACCGTGGAGTTGGCGCCGAACAGGGCCTGCTGGACACCCACCAGTACGAACAGCACCCCGACCGACCGCAGATCCGCCCACGCCTGCGCCCACAGCAGCAAGGACGTCACCCCGATCCCCACCGTGGTCGTCAGCAGCACCCGCCGCCGGTCCCGTACGTCCGCGAGCGCCCCGCCCCACAGCGCCGCCGCGGCCATCGGGGCGAGACCCACCAGCCCCGCCAGACCCACACAGGCCGACGAACCGGAGACCTCGTAGATCTGCAACGGCACCACGACAGCCGTGAGTTGGGCCCCCAGTGCGGACACGATCCCCGCGACCCACAATCGCCGGAACCCGTCCACCCGCAGTGGCCCGACCTCGACCAACAGCCGTTTCCGCACCATGGCCCGATGCTGCGGCCTGCCCCTGGGGCAAGGTCAACCGACGTGGGCACCCGCCCGGCGGGGCGACCGCCTCACCCCCGCGGCCCCGCCGTGCTCCCTCTCACCACCAGCCGCGTCGGGACGAGGTCGGTGCCGGGGGCGCCGCCCGCGCCCGCGCGGATCTGCTGGAGCGCCTTCTGCACGCAACGGTGCCCCACCTCCGCGAAGTCCTGGTGGACGGTGGTGAGCGGCGGCACGAAGTACGCCGCGTCGGGGATGTCGTCGAACCCGACCACACTGACGTCGTGCGGCACGGACAGCCCCCGCTCGTGGAACGCGCGCAGCAGCCCCAGCGCCATCTGGTCGTTGGCGGCGAACACGGCCGTGCAGTCCGGCTGTTCGGCGAGCGCGAGCCCGGCCGCGTAACCGGACTCCGCCGACCAGTCCCCGTACCGCGCGGGCGGCACCGGCCGCTCGGCCTCCTCCAGCACCGCCCGCCACGCCTGGGCCCGCCGCTGCCCCGCGAAGGACGCCTGCGGACCGGTCACGTGCCACACGGTCCGGTGACCCAGGTCGAGCAGATGCCGTACGGCCTGCCGGGCGCCGTCCGCCTGATCGGTGTCGACCACGCTGTAGCGGTCGCCGGCGTCGGAGTCCACCACGACGACATGCACCCCGGGCGGGAGCTGCACGGTCCCGGCGTCGAGGAGATGGACCTCCATGATGACGATGACCGCGTCCACCGCCAGCTCGCCCATGCGTGTGAAGGCGCCCAGGACGTTGTCCTGCGTCGGGACGTCGATGGGGATCAGGGTGATCGCGTACCCCTCCGCCGCCGCGTGCGTGGCGATCGCCTCCACCGTCCGGCTGTTGCCCGTGGAGGAGAGGCTGAACAGGATCACGCCGATGGTGTTGAACTGGCCGTACCGCAGGGCCCGGGCGGCACTGTTGGGCCGGTACCCCAGCTCCCGCATCGCCGCCAGGACCTGCTCGCGCGTCGAACTGATCACCCCGGGGTGGCCGTTGGAGACGCGCGAGACGGTCTGCGAGGAGACGCCCGCGCGCTTGGCGACGTCCGCCATGGACACGCGCTGCTTGCGCCGGCCTCCGGGGACACCGGAACCTCCCCGCTCCACCACTGCTGCCTCCTCCGCCCGCCCACGAACGTGGTGCGTGTCGCACCGGATGGTACGTGTGCGGAGCCTTGACGGTCGCCGAGGCGGATGCCACGATTCCGGCGCCGTCATGTTTACGTAAACATGCTGTCGCTCCGAAAGGGTTTGGTCGATGCGCAAGACCCCCGTCAGCTCCCGTCGCGCCCCGAGGCTGCGTGCCTTTCTCGTCACCGTCGCGATCGCCGCGGTCAGCGGCGCCACCCTCACCGGCAGCCCCGCCTCGGCCGCGCCGACCACCGACACGACCCAGTTCAAGGGGGTCAACTGGGCCGATCCGCGCGACAACTTCGCCGACGACGAGCTCCAGCTCTCGGGCCTGTCGACCTCCGACACCTACGCGCAGACGTACACCAAGGCGAGCCGCGTCATCTCGGCGTTCCGCGCCAACCTCGGCGCCAACACGGTCCGGCTGCCGATCAACCCGTACACCGTCGACGGCTCCTACTGGAAGTCGTACCGGGGCGTCATCGACGCCGCGACCGCCCACGGCTTCAAGGTCATCGTGTCCTACTGGGAGGGCACCGGTGACCGCAAGGACGGCTTCATCGACGACGAGGCCACCTACTGGCCGATGTGGAACACCGTCGTCAAGGCCTACAAGGGCAACTCCCGGGTCTACTTCGAGCCCATGAACGAGCCGCACGGCTACACCGACACCCAGTGGGCCGACCTCGCCGCCCAGTGGCTGGACACCTACAGGTCCGTGCCGCGCAACCGCGTCTTCGTCAGCGGCGCCGGCTACAACGACCACGTCACCACGGTGTGCGCCGACCCGCGCCTGAAGGGCACCTACCTGTCCCTGCACCACTACGGCTTCTGGAAGTCGTACGCCACCTACGACGAGTGGGTGGCCGACCTGAAGGTGCGTATCGGCGACTGCGCGAACCGGACCGTGGCGGACGAGTTCGGCGCCCCGATGACGACCGGGCTGAACTACGACGTGAAGACCCCGGACGACAACTTCGTCAACTACGTGCAGGCCGTCACCGACACCTTCCGCGAGCTGAGGATGGGCTCGGTGTACTGGCCGGGCCTGCGCACCGACGACACCTACTCGATGCAGAAGCTCGTCGGCCCGGCCGACCGCCCCTGGCTGGAGACCACCAACCAGTCCGGCGCCGACCGCCTCGCCTGGGCCTGGGGACGCGGCAGGCCCGTCCAGGGCTGACCCCTCGACCCCTCCCGCCCCGGCCGGCCGCGGTGCCTTTGTGCTGCCGCGGCCGGCCGGCGTCCGGGGCCCCGCTTCGGACTTGGCCGACTCACGCCCTACCCGCACCCGGCTGAACTGCCCAGACTCCTGGACAGGGACACCGGGGGGAGGCCGTCGTGACCAGGCGCCGACGGGGTACGGCCGCTCGCAGAAGGCGGGCGCGGAGGATCGGGTGGGGCGCGGGAGCCGGCGCGGTGGCGCCGGCCCTCCTGGTGGCGTACTGGACGAGCGTGTGGCCGTATCCGACGGGCGCCCTGCTGGTCGGGGGCGCCGGGGCGGCCGGATGGTGGCTGTGGCGCACGGACCGGCTGCTGCGCGGCCGGGACCGGCGTCGGCGCCATGAGGACGCGGTGGCGGCGGGCCGGCGGACCCTCGCCGAGGTGGACGTCATGACGGGCACCGAGTTCGAGGAACTGGTCGCGGGGCTGTGCCGGCGGGACGGGTGCACCGAGGTCCGACGGGTGGGCGGCGCGGGCGACAACGGCGCCGACGTCCGCGGACGGCTGCCGGACGGCCGGACCATGGTCGTCCAGTGCAAGCGGTACGCGCCGAGCAGGGCCGTCCCGAACCGTGAACTGCGTGATCTGCTGGGCGCCCGGGTGCACTTCCGCGCCGACGTGGCCGTGTTCGTGACCACCTCCCGCTTCACCGGCCCCTCCGAGAAATTCGCGGTGGAGCACGACATCCTCGCCGTGCACCGCGACCTCCTCGGCCTGTGGCACAACGGGACTTCGCTGCTGTCACTGACCGGCGTCAACGGCCGCGGTCAGGGCGACGCCCGGCACCGGGCCCGCTGGAAGCAGGCGTACGGCGGCTGAAGTACCGGGAGACGCAGGTCACATCGGAGCGTGTCACATTCCGCCGCGCCGTTCGGTCATAAGTGTGTAGCCATCGACAACGGCCGAAGGAGCACACCATGGAAGCCCGACTCAACGTCTTCACCAGCCCGCTGGCCGGCAAGCTGCTGAAGCACTTCGCCTCCGCGGGCAAGGTGGTCACGGACTCGGGACTGCCGATGACGACCCAGGAACTGGTGAAGATCCGCGCCAGCCAGATCAACGGCTGCGGATTCTGCCTCGACATGCACACCAAGGAGGCGGCCGCCGCGGGCGAGACCGCTCAGCGCCTCCACATGGTCGCCGCGTGGCGTGAGGCCAAGGTCTTCACCGAGGCAGAGCGTGCCGCGCTGGAACTGGCGGAGCAGGGCACCCGCCTCGCCGACGGAACCGGCGTGGCCGACGAGGTCTGGGAGAACGCGGCCAAGCACTACGACGAGGAGCAGCTCCTCGCCCTGGTCTCCCTGATCGCCGTCATCAACGCGTTCAACCGGCTCAACGTCCTCACCCAGCAGCCGGCCGGCGACTACGTGGTCGGCCAGTTCGGCTGAGCCGGACGGCCGGGCGGCCGGCCCGGGGGCTGCAGACCCCGGACCCGACCCCTTCCGCACCCGCCCCGGGTCACACCTCCCGGTGCTCGATCCCCAGCAGACTCGCCGCGGCCCGGAAGTCGGCGCCGTGGTGGCCCACCGCCAGCGACCAGTGGTGCCCGACCCCCGTCGCGCTCCACGCGTCGACCCATTCGCCGGGATCGAGGCCGAAGTCGACCCTGCTGGTGGTGTTTCCGATCTCCAGCAGCGGACCCGGTACGACGGCGCCCTCCGACGTGATGAACGACAGGCTGCCGTCCGCGTCCTGGCCGAGGCCCAGCAGGGTCACGGGACCGTGCCGGACGTCGAACTCCACGCTGACACCCCAGCCGCGCTTGCCGTGGTAGACACCGAGACCGCGCAGCAGCGGATCGCGGGCGCTCAGCGCCAGGTGGGCGGGGCCGTCGTGGCCCATCTCCACCACCCCGTCCTCGAAGTTCAGCGCCTGGATCTCCGTGAAGGAGCCTCCGGCACCGACACTCTGCGAGGCCAACTGCGCCAGACTGGTGCGCAGTTCGAACTCACCGGCCGCGGGCACACCCCGCGCGGTGAGCAGCGAGGCCCCCAGGATCATGCCGGCGCCGAGCCGCTCGTGCTGCTCGCCGTCGAGCCCCCGGTGGTAGTAGGCGAGGGTGTCGAGACCGAAATCCGCCACCAGCCGGTCGAGCGCCACCGACACCGTCGCACCCCAGGCGAAGTCCTCGTCGACCACGCTCTCGTCGACGGTGAAGATCCGCCGGGCGAGTTCCACCCGCTCCCGGGTCTCCGCCTCGGTCACCTTCTCCACCCGGTGCCGCAGATCGTCGAACTCCAGCACCTCGACGTGCGAGCCGAAGGTCGCCGACAGCAGCGTCGGATCGGTCTGCACGTCCAGCATCCCGGGATACACGTGCCCCATGAGACCGTGCCGGGCGTGCCGGAGCGCGGCCCGGACGTGCGCGGCCCGCACCCACCGCTCGATGCGCCGCCACGCCGACTCCTGCCGCAGCCACCCGGACACCGACCGGAAGGGGATGCCGGCCCGGCGGAAGACGTTGCCGACCTCCGGGACCGAGCACTGCGAGCAGTACGCCAGCCAGTCGCCGGTGTCGAAGGAGGCGTGGTCCATCCGCTCGGACGGCTGGAGGTCCACGACCAGCACCGGGGTGTTGGTGCGCTGCGCGATCGGCAGCACCATCGACGAGGTCAGGTAGGTGGTCAGGAAGAGCACGATCAGATCGCAGTCCACCTGCCGCAGTCGCTCGGCGGCGGCCGCGCCCTCCTGCGCGTCGGAGACGAACCCGGCGTCCGTCACCTCCGCGTCCAACTGCCCGAGCCGGTCGGCGACATAGGCCGCCGACTCCTTCAACTGGGGGAGGAGCCCCGGGAACTGCGGCCAGTACGTGCCGAGTCCGCCGGACACCAGCCCGATCCGCGGCCGGCGCCGGGTCACGGGCGGGAGCAACTCCTCCAGACGGGCCTCCCGTTCACCGGCGTACGTCGTGGTGGCTTCGGTCGTCGCCATGGTCGGCGCTCCTTCGGGATTCGGTTCAGGTCTGCGCGACCTTGAGGTCCGCCGGAGCGGTGGCGGCCGGGGACGCGCGCGGGACGAGGACGCGGACGATGTACAGGCCCGCCAGTGCCGACAGGGCCATGCAGCCGGTGATCACCCAGAGCAGCAGGCTGGGGCTCCGGTCGAGCAGGGCGGGCGTGACGAACGCGACGCCCGCGAAGACCCCGCGCGAGACGGCGTAGGTGATCCCCTGCGTGGTGCCCCGGGTGTCGGCGGGCAGCGTGAGCTGCGACCACACCTTGTAGTTGGCCTCTCCGGCGAAGGGGTACGAGAGCTGGTAGAGGACGTAGAAGACGAGGAAGCCGACGATGGCGCCCAGGGTCAGCGTGCCGATCGCGAAGGCCGCGATCTGCACGACCGTGGCGACGTAGAACATCCGGTCGCGGCGCGGGCCGTCGGCGATCCGCACGAAGGCGAGCGTCAGCAGCAGGCCGATCGGCAGACACGCCAGGTTGATGCCGGTGGCCATGCTCTGCGAGGCACCGCTGACGGTGACCAGCAGATACGTCGTGAACTGGCCCATGGTGTTCGCGCCCAGGCCCCAGGTGACGTAGAAGGCGAAGGTGGCGAGCATGGGCACCAGGGCGGCACGGGTCCAGACGTTCCTGAGTGCGACACCCCGCTCCGCGGCGGGCTTGTCGACCGTGACCTGGTCCTGCTCCGGGTCAGGCCCGGTGGCCAGTTCCAGTCGTGCGCGCAGATGCCAGGTCACCAGGGCGGCGACCGCCAGATGGCCGGTGATGAGACGGGCCCCGAGCATCCCCGTGTCCGACAGGGCGAAGCCGACGAAGACCACGACGATGATGCCCAGCATCCACATGACCTGCGTGAACGCGATGAGCCGTCCGCGGGCGTGGTCGGGGGCGGCGTCCGACACCACGGCCAGGGACGTCGGCAGGTCGGCGCCGGCCGCGAGACCGGCGAGCAGGACGCCCACCAGAAGGGTGATGTCGTCGGGTGCGAGGGTGATGACGATCGCCCCGACGGCGTAACAGAGGATGTCGAGGTTGTAGAGACGGCGTCGGCCGAAGACGTCGGCGAGACGCCCGCCGACCAGGGAACCGACGGCGATGCAGATGGTGACGATCGCGCTGATCGCACCGGCCATCCAGACGCCCATGTCGTAGGCGTCGCGGTAGATGGCCAGGTTGACGCCGATGCTCACGATCAGTGCGGCATCGAGGTAGGACGCCATGCCGGAGAGGGTCGCGACCTTCCACAGGCGCTTCTCGATGGGCGGTTCCGGCTGGTTCGGGGCAGGCGAGGTTCGGGCCATGATGCGGCTCCGTCTGGGGAGAGGGGGTCCGAGCGGAGGGGGACGTCGCTGTTCTCGGCCGATGTCCAGCGACTATAGGAGGGTAAAAACGTTCCAACAAGACGTCATGCGGCCATCCGTGGAAACGACCTGACGGCCCCGCAGCTCTGGTGAGGGCCGTGGGGGTGTCCTACGGTGAGGCTGACGTAAAACGTTTTTGATCCGTGAGAGTGTCCCGGCCGTAGTCGGAAGGACCCACCCGTGCTCTCTCCAGCCCTGCAACGGCTCTTCGACGACCCGCCCCGGGACTTCGGCCCCACCCCGCTGTGGTGGTGGTCCGGCGCGAAGGTCACCCGCGACCGCCTGGCCTGGCAGCTCCGCCGCTTCGCGGACGGCGGCGTCCACAACCTCGTGGTGATTAATCTGGCTCCAGCCGGGCCGACCTTCGGCGCCCGGACCGACGACCCGGTGTGGTTCGGCGAGGAGTGGTGGGCCCGCTTCACGGACGCCTGCGAGATCGCCGGGGACCTGGGCACACGCCTGTGGTTCTACGACCAGATCGGCTTCTCCGGCGCCAACGTCCAGGGGAGCATCACCCGCCGCCACCCCGAGGCGGCGGGCCGCGCCCTGCGCGCCCGCCGGGCGGTGGTCTCGGGCGGCACGGTCCCCCTGCGGGGCACGGAGACGCTGCTGGGGGCGTACGACGACTCGGGCGCACGCCTGCCGGTCACCGGTCCGGCGCACGTCGGCGCCCCCGACGGCACCGAGGTGCGCCTGGTCCTCGCCGTCCCCACGGCGTTCGACTATCTGAACCCCGCTGCCGTCGGTCTCCTGTTCGACGCCATTCACCGCGAGTACGACCGCCGCGTGCCCGAGCACCTGGGCAACGTCATCGCGGGCAGCTTCCAGGACGAGCTGCCCGCCACCAACTCCTGGACCGGCCGCCTCCCCGAGGAGTTCCGGACCCGGCGGGGCTACGACCTCCTCGACCACCTGCCCGCCCTGTTCACCGGGGACGACTCCGACCGGGCCCGGCGGATCCGCGCCGACTACTACGCCGTCCGCGCCGAACTCACCGAGGAGGCCCTGTTCCGCCCGCTCGCCGCCTGGCACGAGGAGCGCGGCCTGCTGCTGGGCTGCGACCAGAGCCATCCGGCCCGCTCCGGCTTCCCGGCCCAGTCCACCCAGCTCTACACCGACTACTTCCGCACCCACCGCTGGTACAGCGCCGCCGGCAGCGACCACCACGGCGACGCCAAGGTCCACTCCTCCATGGCCCACCTCTACGGGCACGAGCGGGTCTGGATCGAGTCCTTCCACTCCTCCGGCTGGGGCGGCACGCTGGAGGAGACCTACGACTGGCTGCTGCCGTTCCTGCGCAGCGGCGCCAACCTGTACAACCCGCACGCCAGTTACTTCGGCACCGCGGGCGGCTGGTTCGAGTGGGCACCGCCGTCCACCGACTGGCGCCAGCCGTACTGGCGGCAGTACCCCGCCTTCTCCCGGGCCGTCGCCCGGATCTGCTCGATCCTGTCCTGGGGCACCTACAGCGCCGACGTGGCGGTCCTGCACCCCACCGCCACCATGCAGGCCCTGCTTCCCCTGGACGCCCCCGTCCAGCACTTCGGCGACGGCCGCCTCGGCGCGGCCCACGCCGACGTCGACGAGACCCAGCGCCACTACCTGGAACTGTGCGGCACCAACAACTGGCTGCGGCCCACTGTCGGCGCCCTCGACCGGCACCGCGTCTCCTTCGACGTCATCGACGACACCTCGGTCCAGGCCGCCAAGGCCGGCGACGGCGTCCTGCGCGTCAGGGACCTGGCGTACACGACGGTCCTGCTGCCCTCCGCGAGCGTCCTGGAGCACGAGACGGCCCGCCGGCTCACTGAGCTCCTCGACGCCGGAGGACGTGTCGTGGTCGTCGGCCGCCCGCCGGAACGCGCCGCGGGGCTCGCCGGTGACGACTCCGTGGTGGCCGCGCTCGCGGAGCATCCCCGTCTGGAGCGGGTGACCGACGCCGAGGCCGGCGCGGCGGCGGCCGACGCCGGATACGCGACGGGCGAGGTGCCGCTGCTGGTCAGGAGGAAGGGCGACGCCGCGGTCGCGCTGGTCACGGGGGCGTTCCCGGACGCCCGTACGCATCCGCCGGAGGGCCGGCACGAGATCGACCCCGCGCGCTACGCCCGTACCTCCACCGTCACCGTGCGGGCCCCGGTCGCCGAGGCCGAGGTCTGGAACCCGGCGACGGGCCTCCGCTGCCCGGCTCGTGTCACCGTCACCGACGGCGTCTCGACCATCGAGGTACCCCTTGAGGGCGCCCCCGCCGCCCTCGTCGTCTGGCGGGAGGGCCCGACGGCCGACGCCGTGCCCCCGCCGCCCACGGAACCGACCGAGACCGTCGACCTGTCGGAGGGCTGGGAGGGCCGCCTCGTGCCCACCCTGGACAACACCTGGGGCGACCTGGCCCTGCCCGCCGGGGCCGCCCTGGACGAACCGCAGATCTGGACCATGCGCTGGACCGAGGACGGTCACTCCTGGGAGCTGGTACGGGCGACCTACGGCAACCGCGTCCGCGTCCTGCCACCCGTGCCCTCCCACCAGGCGCCGCCGCCCCTGGACAGCGCCGCAGTCGAACAAGTCCTCTCCGGTGCAGGGGAGTTGGCCCCCGCGGACTGGGGCGTCTCGCTCTACTCGTCCAGTCGTGGCATCCCCGACCCGGACGGCCTGCTCGGCAACAAGGGCCTGGTCCCGGAAGAGTTCGTGCGCGTTGCCGTGCCCGTGACCGGGACGGTCGCCCGGGTCAGGGCCGTCGTGGAGACCGGTCACCGCGGACCCGCCGACCTGCACATCGGCGCGGCGGCGGTCAAACGCCTCTGGTGGAACGGCAGTCCGCTGGAGACCACCGGCGGCTACCTCGCGTCGGCCCGGATCCGGGTCGAACGGGCCCGCAACGTCCTGGAGTACGAGCTGTCCGACGCCCAGGACCGGCCGCAGACCATCTCCGGCGCCGCCGACACCCCGCTGGGCAGCTACTTCTGCCTGTCCCACCCGGACGGGTTCGCGCCCCGCCCGCTGTTCATGCGCCTGCCCGACGGCGTACGGCCGGACGGCTGTGTGACCTACAGCGGCAGGATCGACGTCCCCGGTGAGGGAGCGGCGGCGGTCCTCGTCGTGGGCGCCGCGGTGGGCGTGACCGTCCTGCTCGACGGAGCCGTCGTGGCCCGGCAGGAGAAGGTCGAGTACTACGAGTCCGACTGGGGCGCGGTACCGATGTTCTTCCGGCACGAGCTGACACTGGACGGCGGCGACCACGTCCTCGACCTGGTGGCCGACAGCACCGACGTACGGGACGGGATCTACGTCGACCTCGTGGCGGACGGGTCCGCCCTGGTCAGCGGTCCCGGCTGGGAGGCCCGGACGGGGGAGTGGCAGGGAGCCACCGTCGAACACGAGGGCCGCTGGGGGGAGTTGCAGCACTGCGGCGCCGCGGTACGCCCGCATCCGCTGCCCGGGGCCGCCTGGCTGGCCGGGGCCCCGGTGCTCGGCTCCGGGACACTGCACCTGCGGTCCACCGACGATGTCCGGGAGACGCGGCAGCGCTTCCGCTTCACCGTCCCGGCGGGCACCGTGTCCCTCGACCTGCCCCTGGAGCTCCCGGCCCGGGTGAGCATCGACGGCGGCCCCGAACTGGATCTGAAGGGGGGCGAGTTGACGCTGGACCGCCCCCTCGGAGGAGCCGCCGAGTGCGAGGTCGTCACCGCTCCCACGGCCGTGCTGCGCGGCGGTTCCGCCTGGCGGGGACCGGTGCGGGTGCGCACGGTACCGGCGCCCCTGCCGCTCGGGGAGTGGGGCGAGCTGGGGCTGGGCGGCTGGAGCGGGGGTGTGGCCTACGCGCGCACCCTCACGGTGCCGGCCGGGCCGGACCCGGTGCTGGACCTGGGGCGGGTGCGCGGCAGCGCCGAGGTGCGCGTCGACGGCGAACTCGTCGGAGAGGCGTTCTGTGCGCCGTACCGATTCACGCTGACCAGGACCTCCGGGCGGGCCGTCCGCCTGGAGGTGACGGTCCACAACACCCTGGCCCCCTACCTCGCCGAGGCCACACCGACCGCCTGGGCCTTCCCCTCGCAGTTGCCCTCGGGACTGCTGGGTCCGGTGACGCTAGAACGGCGCGTCTGAGGACGTCCGCGTGGAGTCCCGCACGACGAGCCCCGGAGCGAACACCCTCGCCTCGTGGGCGTGTTCGGCGCGGGCCTCCACCTCGTCCAGGAGCATCTCGACGGCCGCCCGGCCGAGCTCCTCGACCGGCTGGCGGACCGTCGTGAGGGTGGTGCCCACGAAGCTCGCGATGTCCAGGTCGCCGTACCCGACCACCTGGACGTCCTCCGGGATCTTCACCCCGCGCTCGCCCAGCGCCCGGCACAGGCCCGCCGCGAGGAAGTCGTTGGTGCAGAACACCCCGTCGGGCAGCTCGTCGAGACCCTGCGCGATCCCGCTGCCGTACGCCACCGTCATCTCCTCGGCGACGACCTGGCCGAGGCGGGCCTCCCGCCGGGTGCGCACGGCCTGGCGGGCGCCCTGGTAGCGGTCGGCGCACTGGCGGATCGTGCGCTCGCCGTTCACGACGAGGATGTCCCGGGCCCCGCGGTCCAGGAGGTGCTGCACGGCCATGCGCCCGCCGGCGATGTCGTCCACCGAGACCGAACAGCCCTCCTGGGCGGGCATCGCGCGGTCCGCCAGCACCAGCGGGATGCCGCGCTCGCGCAACCGCGACAGCCGGGTGGGGTCGGCGCTCAGCGGGACCACCACCGCGCCGACCGCCCGCTGTTCGATGAGCATGGTGAAGTAGCCCTCCTCCCGCTCCGGCGCGTCCCCGCTGTCGCACAGCACGAGGGAGTAGCCGTGCTCGTACGCCGCGTCCGCGGCGCCGCGCGCGATGCGCGAGTAGAAGGAGTTGGCCACGTCCGGCAGCACCAGGCCGATCGACGAGGAGTGCCCGGTGCGCAGACCGGCGGCTCCCGGGTGGGGGACGTAGTCGAGGGCGGCGACCGCGTCGCGGACCCGCGCGGCGGTGCGCGCGTTGACCCGCTCGGGCCGGTTCAGGACGTTCGACACCGTGGAGACCGAGACCCCGGCGGCGGCCGCGACGTCCTGGATACGGGCGGGGCGAACCGAAATGACGTCCACCCCCTCGCTGTTGCAGCCGTACGACCAGGAAGGACGGAGTCCTCGGACGCTCTTCCAGATGGGCGACGCAAGTCTACCCCGGGCACGGATAAAACGTTTTCCGCACCGGGAACGGAGGGGTCCTGAAAGTGGCGCAATCCCGTGTTGCAGGCCTGACGGGTGAGGCGCACGTTGGTTGCTGCGGGAGCGCTCCCACGGCGCTCGCGCACGATTGAGTCCCCCCACTTCGAAAGGCACGCACCATGACATCCGCTTGTCATGATCACCACAAAAAAGTCATCAGGCGCGGCGGACGGGGCCCCCAGCTCGTCCTCGGCGCACTCCTCGCCCTGTTGCTCTGCCTGGTTCCCTGGAGCGGCACGGCCGTCGCCCACGGTTCGGTCGTCGATCCCGCGTCCCGCAACTACGGCTGCTGGCTGCGCTGGGGCTCCGACTTCCAGAACCCGGCCATGGCGCAGGAGGACCCCATGTGCTGGCAGGCCTGGCAGGACAACCCCAACGCCATGTGGAACTGGAACGGCCTGTATCGCAACGGCTCCGCCGGGAACTTCGAGGCCGTCGTCCCCGACGGGCAGCTCTGCAGCGGCGGCCGGACCGAGAGCGGCCGCTACAACTCCCTGGACGCGGTGGGCGCCTGGAAGACCACGGCCCTCGCCGACGACTTCACCGTGCACCTCTACGACCAGGCCAGCCACGGCGCCGACTACTTCCTCGTCTACGTGACACGGCAGGGCTTCGACCCCACCACCCAGCCCCTGACGTGGGACGACCTCCAACTGGTCGCCCGCACCGGACGCTACGCGCCCAGCCAGAACTACCTGATCGACGTGAACACCTCCGGCTACAGCGGCCGGCACGTCGTCTACACGATCTGGCAGGCGTCCCACATGGACCAGACGTACTTCCTGTGCAGCGATGTCGACTTCGGCTGAGCCGCATCGAAAATCCGGCGAACCTGCACACCGTTCACGGCTCGGCCACGCGGAAACTGAACGGTAGTCATGACCGCGTCCGCGCACGGCTTTTTGGTGGTGGAGTGTCCGTCTTGGGAGCCTCACGGCGATGAAGGCGCGGAAACCGCTCCAGCAAATCCTGTGAAGAAACAGGTGGATCGGGTGACCGTGTTGCGACGGCGGTGAAGCCGGTGACGGCCACCCGCCGCGGGGCGCGTCCGGCTGACTGGCCGTGTCCATGCCCGGCGTGCTTCCATCCGGTGTCCCCCTCCTTGAGGATTGCTCATGCGAAAGGAACCGCGCGCCATGAACGTCACCCCCCACATCGAGGCAGCCGAGCTCACCGACGCCGACCTGGACAACGTCGCCGGTGGTGTCGCCGCCGCGACCGCTGCCGGTGTCCACCTCCAGGTGGCGAACCTCGAGGTCTGCGCCGACGCCGGCGTCTGCGTCTCGGCCGCGGGTGTCGCGCTCGACGTCAACGCCCACGTCGGCGTGAACTGACCGCACGCCTGCCGAGGGCTCCGGATCATCCGATCCGGGGCCCTTCGTGGTTCCCGGCGCCATCGTGCGCCGCTTCCGGCTCCTCGGGGAAGACGGTGCCGCCGACCGCCCTCGCGATGCCATGCTGGCAGCCTCGGAGCGTTTCAGGAGGCCCTCATGCACGAGCAGCCGTCCCTTCTCGCCGCGCTGGTGTCCGCCCTGCGGGCCGGTTCGATCGAAGTCGTCGATCTCACCTCGCCGTTGTCGTCGTCCACGCCCGTGATCCAACTGCCGCCGGAGTTCGGCCAGACGGCGGTCTTCGAACTGGAGGAGATCAGCCGGTACGACGACCGCGGACCGGCCTGGTACTGGAACAACTTCCGCAGCGGAGAGCACACCGGCACCCACTTCGACGCCCCGAACCACTGGGTGACCGGAAAGGACCTCGCCGACGTGGCGTCCGTACCGGTCGGTCGGCTGATCGCCCCCGCCGCCGTGCTCGACTTCACCGACGAGGCCGCCAAGGACCCCGACTTCCTCGTGGAGGTGGACCACGTGAAGGCCTGGGAGGAACACAACGGACCGCTGCCGGAGGGGGGTTGGCTGTTCCTGCGCACCGGCTGGGACGCCCGCGCGCACTCCCAGGAGACCTTCCTGAACGCCGACGAGAACGGCCCGCACACCCCCGGGCTGTCCCCGGAGTGCGCGCGCTGGGTGGCCGAGGAGTCGCCCGTGATCGGCCTCGGGGTGGAGACCGTCGGCACGGACGCCGGGCGCGGGCACTCCTTCGAGCCCGCCTTCCCCTGCCACTCCTATCTGATGGGCAGCGACAAGTACGGCCTGACCCAGCTCCGCAACCTGGACGCACTGCCCGCCACGGGCAGTGTCGTCGTCGCGGGGCCGCTGCCCATCGTCGCGGGCTCCGGCTCCCCGGCGCGCGTGCTGGCCCTGGTGGAGCGGTCATGAAGGTCGCGGAGGCCGTTGGACGGGCCCTGCGCACGGCGGGCGTCGAGCAGGTCTTCGGCGTCGTCGGATCCGGGAACTTCCATCTGACCAACGCCCTGATCGCGGCCGGCGCGCGATTCGTCGCCGCGCGTCACGAGGGCGGTGCGGCCACGATGGCCGACGCCTACGCGCGCGTGAGCGGCACGGTCGCCGCCGTCAGCGTCCACCAGGGGCCCGGGCTGACCAACGCGATGACGGGCATCGCCGAGGCGGCCAAGAGCCGCACACCGCTCGTCGTGCTCGCCGCCGAAGTCACCAGGCCGACCTCCAACTTCTACGTCGACCAGGACGCGCTGGGCGCGGCCGTCGGTGCGGTGCCGCTGCGGATCACCTCGGCCGAGGACGCCGTGGAACAGGCGGTCGAGGCGGTGCGGCGGGCTCTGCACGAGCGGCGCACGGTGCTCCTCAACCTCCCCTTGGAAGTACAGGCGTTGGAGGCTCCCGACGGTGTCCTCGCCCAGGTGGCACCCGTGCCGCGCCGGTCGGCGGTCGAACCGGCCGCGTCCGAGGCGGCCGCCCTCACGCGGGTGCTGGAGCAGGCGCGGCGACCGGTCTTCGTGGCCGGCCGCGGCTCCCGCTCACCCGCCGCCCGGGACGCCCTCGAAGCCCTCGCCGAGCGCTGCGGCGCGCTGCTGGCGACCTCGGCCGTGGCGCGCGGGCTGTTCCACGGCAACCCCTGGTCGCTCGACGTCTCCGGAGGCTTCGCATCGCCCCTGGCGGCCGAACTCATCCGGAGCGCCGACGTGATCGTCGGCTGGGGCTGCGCACTGAACATGTGGACCATGCGGCACGGCGCCCTCATCGGAGCCGGCACCACCGTGGTCCAGGTCGACGACGACCCCGCGGCGCTCGGCGCGCACCGGGAGCTGCATCTCGGGGTCACCGGCGACGTCGAACGCACCGCGCGACACGTCCTGGCGGCCTCCGGCGACCGGCGGCAGGGCCTGCGGACCCCCGACATCGCCGCGGCCGTCGCCGCGCGGGTGCGCTGGCGTGACGTGCCGTACGAGGACACGGGCACCCGCGACCGGATCGATCCGCGCACCCTCAGCATCGCGCTGGACGACATCCTCCCGGCGGAGCGGGTGATCGGCGTCGACTCCGGCAACTTCATGGGCCACCCGAGCATGTTCCTGTCGGTGCCGGACCAGGACGGCTTCTGCTTCACCCAGGCCTACCAGTCGATCGGTCTCGGCCTCGCCACCGCGATCGGCGCGGCCCTGGCCCGCCCGGACCGGCTGCCGGTGGCCGCGCTCGGCGACGGGGGCGCGCTGATGGGCGCCGCCGACCTGGACACCGTACGGCGGCTCGGACTGCCCATGGTCGTCGTCGTGTACAACGACGAGGGCTACGGCGCGGAGGTGCACCACTTCGGGCCCGACGGGCACCCGCTCGACACCGTCGTGTTCCCGCCGACCGACATCGCCGCCGTGGCCCGCGGCTACGGCTTCGAGGCGGTGACCGTGCGTACGCCGGCGGATCTGAAGCCGGTGGCGGACTGGGTGGCGGGACCGCGTTCCGCCCCGCTGCTGATCGACGCCAAGGTGGTGGCGGACCGCGGGGCATGGTGGCTGGAGGAGGCATTCCGGGGGCACTAGGCGGTCACCGGGGGGGCTCACCCTCCGCCCGGAGGCGGGAAAAAAGGGGAAGCGGGTCGCCCCCGGGGTGTGCCAGCCTGACCGGCCGGACCACCCAGGGGAGCACCCATGACCGCAGGACCTCGCCTCACCCCGCTGCTGGACCAGTTCGACTGGTCCTGCGAGCGACTGGCCGGCCGGCTCGCCGGACCGGTCATGGACAGCGGAGACGGCTCACGGACCCCGGTCGGCCCGCTGACCGACGACGAGTACCTCTGGGAACCGGTGCCGAACTGCTGGTCGGTGCGACGGCGCGGCGAGGAACCCGGGGCGCGCGCGGCCTTCCTGACCGGGTCCGGCGACTGGGGCCGGGACGCCGCGCCCCACCCGCACCCCGTACCGCCGCCGTTCACCACCCTGGCGTGGCGGCTGAGCCACCTCAGCGAGATGCTCCTCCTGCGCGCCGACCACACGACCGGCACCCACACCCTCACCCGCGACGACTACCGCGTCAGCGGCACCGCCGCCGACGCGGTCGCCGCCTTCGACGCGGCGGCCGACGCCTGGCGCACGACGCTGCGGGCCACCGACGACAGCGATCTCGACACCGTGGGCCGCTGCACCTACCCGCACGGGAGCGACCCCGAGGAGCCCTTCCTGGACATCGTGTGGTGGGTCAACCAGGAAGTCCTGCACCACGGCGCCGAGATCGCCCTGCTGCGCGACCTGTACCGGGAACGCCGGCACTGACCCGCCGCTGGGATCAGACCGCGGGCGCCGGATAGGTCGGGTACTCCACCCCGGTCACGTGCTGCACGACCCGGACCACCTGGCAGGAGTAGCCGAACTCGTTGTCGTACCAGAGGTAGAGGATGGCGTTGTCCCCGTCGACCTTGGTGGCGCCGGCGTCGACGATCGAGGAGTGGCGCGAGCCGATGAAGTCGCTGGAGACCGCGTCGGGGGCCGTGGTGAAGTCGATCTGACGCTTGAGCGGTGAGGTCAGCGAGACGTTGCGCAGGTGGTCGAGGACCTCCTCGCGGGTGGTCTCACGGCCCAGGCGCAGGCTCAGGATCGCGATGGAGACGTCCGGCACGGGCACCCGGATCGAGCTGCCGGTGATCGGCGCCTTCAGGTCGGGCAGCGCCTTGGCGACGGCGGAGGCTGCGCCCGTCTCCGTGATGACCATGTTCAGCGGCGCGGAACGGCCCCGGCGGTCGGCCTTGTGGTAGTTGTCCAGCAGGTTCTGGTCGTTGGTGAACGAGTGGACCGTCTCCACGTGGCCGCGCAGCACGCCGTACTCGTCGGCCATCGCCTTCAGCGGCGGGACGATCGCGTTGGTGGTGCAGGACGCGCAGGACAGGATCTGCTCGTCCGGCTTGATGGTGTCGTGGTTGACGCCGTGCACGATGTTGGGGACGTCGCCCTTGCCCGGCGCGGTCAGCACGACCTTGTCGATGCCGGGGCGCAGGTGCTGGGACAGGCCCTCGCGGTCACGCCACTTGCCGGTGTTGTCGATGAGGATGGCGTTCTTGATGCCGTACGCCGTGTAGTCGACCTCGGAGGGGTCGTTCGCGTAGATCACCTTGATGGTGTTGCCGTTGGCGATGATCGCGCTGTCGGCCTCGTCGACGGTGATCGTGCCCTGGAACTGGCCGTGGATGGAGTCCCGGCGCAGCAGCGAGGCCCGCTTGATGATGTCCTGCTCGCCGCCGCCCCGGACGACGATCGCGCGCAGCCGCAGTCCGTTGCCGGAGCCCGCCTTCTCGATCAGCAGCCGGGCCACCAGTCGGCCGATGCGGCCGAAGCCGTAGAGGACGACGTCCCGCGGCTCCCGGCGGTCGATCTTGTTGCCGCCCGTCGCGCCGGCCACGGCCTCGGCGGTGAACTCGGCCACCGACAGGCCGCGGTCGTCGGCCTGGTAGATCTCGGCCAGCCGGCCGATGTCGATCTGCGAGGGGCCGAGGTCCAGCGTGGTGAGGGCCTGGACGAAGGGCAGGGTGTCGGTGACGGAGAGCTCCTCGCCGGCGATCTGCCGGGCGAACCGATGGGTCTTGAGGATGCTGACCACCGACTTGTTCACCAGGGAACGGCTGTGCAGAAGAACCGTTACATCACGCTCCCGGTGCAGCCTCCCGATCATCGGGATCATCGATTCCGCGATCTCTTCGCGGTTCTTCCAGTCGGTGAACGAGTCGTCCTTGACAGTCACAGAATTCTCTTTCGAGCTAGGCGGCGCTCATATGCTAACCCCCTGATGTTTTGATCGATCGTCGGGGTGGCAGAGCTCACTGCCCCAGCAGCCGGGGCGGGGTGGCGTCCGGGACCGGGCGCAGCAGGGCGGGGTGCGCGTCGGTCACCCGCTCCCTGGTGAACGCGGCCACGATCCGGCGGGCCAGCAGGGGATCGGCCGGGAGGGCGTGCGCGGCGAACCAGCGGGCGGGCGTCGGGTCGGGGGAGGACTCGACGAACTCCGCGCCCGCGTAGTCGTCCAGCGGCGGGTCGTAGATGTAGCCGCAGACCAGGTCGTGCCGCACCAGCCGCCGCACCAGGGCATCGCGGTCGTGGACCAGGAGCGGCACCCGGAACAGCGGGAGGGGGCCGTCGTGCGCCGTCCGGTCGCGCAGCGCCGGCGAGGCCCACGGCGTGCCCGCCAGCAGGGCGACCCCGGCCCTGCGCCGTGCCAGGTCCTCGTCGAGCCGGGCCATCCGCACGCCCAACTGGCCGCGGACCAGCGCGCCGTGCCGGGAACGGTAGCCGTGCAGATCGACACGGACCCAGCGCTCGTACGCGGGCAGGCTCGGGGCCTCCCGGGCCGAGGCGGCGAGCCGGGGCGCCTGGAGGGCCATCCGGAACGTGTCGCGCTCCATGAGCCCGAGGCGTTCCATGGTCCGCCACACCGGGCGCACCAGACGCAGCGACCGGACCGCGGACAGGGCCAGGGGACGCAGGGTCGTGGCGAGGTCCTCGCGCAGTCTGCCGGGGGTGAGGAGATCGTCCCGGAGCAGCTCCAGCTCCCGGCGCGTGCGCGCGTCCTCGACGGCGAGGAAACCGCCCGCCATCCCGGCCACGTGCTTGGACAGGCTGAACGCCGCCGCCCTGCCGAAGGTGCCGACCGGCTGCCCGTCCACATGGCTGCCGATCGCGTGCGCCGCGTCCTCGAACAACGGGATCCCCAACTGGGCGCAGCGGCGCCGCAGTTCGAGGACCCGGTCGGGTACGCCGTACAGGTTGGTGGTCAGGACCGCGTCCACCTCGCGCCAGGTCGACTCCGGCACGGCGGCCGGGTCGATGTTGCCGTCCCACACGGACACCGGCGCCTGCACGGGACGCAGACCGGCCGCGAGGACCACGAAGAGGATCACGTCGTCGCTCACCGGCGACATCAGCACCCGCGCGCCCGGCCGGCACCAGCGCCGGAGCGCCAGGTACAGGGCCAGCCGGGCCGAGGGCGTGTAGACGCACTCGCGTCCCAGTCGCCGGGTCATCGTCGCGGCCAGCCGCGAGCCGTAGGGCATCGGCACCCCTTGTGTCGACGGGCCAGGGAAGGGCCGGGGAAGAGGACACGCGCGTGTGTGTCCCGCGTGCGGACCGGGTGGGCGGGCTCGCGTCAGCTCGCCGGCGGTCCCGCGCTGTCGGAGTCCGAGCGGTGCCGGGACGTGCGCAGGGTGCCGACGGTCTTCAGGAGGCGGTCGGCGGGCTCGCGCAGGGCCGGGTGGGCGTTGACCGTGTTGCGCAGGCCGCGCACCGGGCGGCGCCACAGTCGGTGTGCGGTCGCGACCGGGTGGGGACGGCTGGCGAATCCTTCCGCCACACGCAGTTCACGGGTCTTGAGCCAGTCCTTCCACTCCTTGTCGCCGCGCCCCATGTCCATGAGCCGTACCCCGCGCCGGCCCGCGGCCTCGGCCATCCGCAGGTGCATGATCAGGCCGGGGGAGTAGTAGCGCAGTTCGGGGTCGTACGCGGTGAACCAGGGGGCGAACACCGTGCGCGAGGTGGGCCCGAAGTGGGCGGCCACCGGCCGGTCACCCGCGTACACCACCGAGAGGACCCCGGTGAAGTGCTCCTCGCGGACCTGGAAGAGGTCCTCGACCAGCCGCACGATCCACGGCCGCGCGAACCGGTCCATCCGGCCCGTCCTGCGGTACTGCGCCGACTTCCACCGCATCAGCGTGCGCAGGGCCCGCGGGTCGCGCTCGTCGAACACGAAGCGCATCTCGCCCAGGTCGCGGGTGAGCCGGCGCTCCTTCTTGAGAGTCGTCTTCGCGAGCCCCGGGTAGGCGCCGCGCAGCCACTCCGGGTAACTGTCGCTGCCGACCTTCAGATCGATCACCGGGGAGGCGAACGTCCCCGTCACGTAGGGGGCGAAGGGCTTCTGCTCCTCCACGAGGTGGTCGAACTCGAACACCGAGAGCCGGCACGCCTTCAGCAGCGCCCGGGTGTCCCAGGTGACCCCGGGGCGGTGCACGAGCCCCTGGCAGTCGGACAGTCCGAGCCCGATGGCCCGGCCGACGCCGAAGGAGCCGCGTTCGTACGGGAGGAAGCCCACGGCCTCGCCGCGCTGGTGCAGGACCGCCACCCGGGCGCCGCCGCGGTGCCGGTCGATCCCGGCGGCGAACTCCGGTGCCAGGAACGGGTTGGCGTAGTCCGGCGACTCGTCCATCGCCTGGTGCCAGGCCGTGCGGAGCGCGGTGTCGAGTTCGCCGGGTCTGTGGATCGTTATGTCCGTGTCACTGCTCATGGATCGCATGGGCGATCGGTCCCCCCAATTCCCCCCACGACGCGCCGTCCGCGTCCCGCCGGTCGGAGTGCTGGCAAGGATCAAACGTCGCCAAACAGTACGCATGCTGTCAAGGGTGCCTGCCGTAACGGAAGAGTGCGGATCGGACGCCGCTGGTTCCCGTCGGCGGCCACGGTGCCCCACCCCGCGGAGGATCTGTCGTCGGTCCCGATGCGCTACTTGCCGTGGCCCGCCCGGTCGCCGTCGCCGGTCATGGCAGCAGCCGTCGTTCCTTCGCCACGGCGACCGCGCCGGCCCGGGGCATGGTGCCCGACCTCGCGGTGGATCTGCCGCTGGCCCCGATGTGCGGCTGCCCGCCGTGGGCCGCCCGGTCCCCTGTCGCCGTTCATGGCAGCAGCCGTCGCTCTTCGCCACGGCGAACCGCGCCGGCCCTGGCGTGCTGCCCGCCCGGCGGTGGATCTGCCGCTGGCCCCCATGTGCGACTGCCTGCCGTGGCCCGCCCGGTCCCTGTCGCCGGTCAGGGCAGCAGTCGTCGTTCCTTCGCCACGGCGACCGCGCCCGCGCGGGTCTCGACGCCCAACTTGCCGTAGATGCGGCCCAGATGGGTCTTGACTGTGGCCTCGCTGATGAACAGGGCGCGGGCGATCTCCCGGTTGCCGAGCCCGCGGGCGAGTTGCGCGAGGATCTCGTGCTCGCGGGCGGACAGGGCGGGACGAGGGCTGCGCAGCCGGGTCAGCAGCCGGTCGGCCACCGGGGCGGACAGCGCGCCGCGGCCCGACGCCGCGTCCCGGACGGCGGAGAACAGCTCCTCGGGCTGTTCCGCCTTGAGGAGATAGCCGGTGGCGCCCGCCTCGATGGCCCGGGTGACGTCGGCGTCGGTGTCGAACATGGTGAGCACCAGTACCCGGGGGGCCCGCTCGCCCTGGGCGGTGAGGTGCCGGGTGGCGGTCACCCCGTCCATGCCGGCGTCGAGCTGAAGGTCCATCAGGACGACGTCGGGGCGCAGATGGGCCGCCATGGCGAGCGCCTCCTCGCCGGTCGCGGCCTCCCCGACCACGTCGATGCCCTCGGCGCTGGAGAGCAGGGCCCGCAGCCCGGCGCGCACCACGGCATGGTCGTCGCAGAGCAGGAGCCGGACGGGGGAGGCGGGGGTCGGCGTACTCACAGGGCGGGCTCCTCGGCGACGAGCGGGACGGCGGCCGACACCACGGTGCCTTCCCCGGGCGCGGACTCCACGGTGAGCGTGCCGCCGGCCTGGCGGGCCCGGATCCGCATCGCGGGAAGCCCGTGCCCCCGCGTCGACGACCGCGGGGCCCCCGGCCCGGTCTGCTCGAACCCCCGCCCGTTGTCAGCGACATCCAGCGAGACCAGGTCGTCCAGCCACGTCAGCGTGAGCGCGGCCCGGGTCGCCGCCGCGTGCTCCCGTACGTTGGCCAGCGCGCCCTGGGCGATCCGCAGCAGCGCCGCGGCGACCCGTTCGGGCAGCGGCCCCTGGTCCCCGTCGAGCCGGAACTCCACGGTCAGCCCGGGACCGCTCTCGCGCCGGGCGAGTTCGTCGAGGGCCTGCGCGAGGGAGCGCTCGGAGAGGTCGGCCGGGGCCAGGTCGTGCACGAAGCGACGGGCCTCGGCGAGGCTGCGCGAGGTGATCCCGGCCGCCGCCCGCACATGCTCGCGGGCCGCGTCCCGGTCGGCCTCCCACACCCGCTCCGCGGCCTGGAGCAGCATCCGCTGACTGGACAGCTCCTGCGCGAGGGTGTCGTGGATCTCCGCGGACAGCCGCTGCCGCTCCGCGAGGACCCCGGCCCGCCGCTCGGTGGCGGCGAGTTCGTGCCGGGTGCGCACCAGGTCCCCGATCAGCACGCGCTGCTGGGCGCCCTGCCGCTGCAGATGCACGAGTACGGCGGTGGCGACCGCGGCGACGGCCGGCGGGGCCACGACCATGTTGGGGTTGAGCGGCCCGTCGGCCACCCGTATCTCCGAGAGCACCACCAGCGCGGTGAGCACGGCCGCCACCGGCACCGCGATCCGCGGCGGCAGCGTGTGCAGTCCGGCGAACAGCAGGGGCATCACGCACCAGGTGGCGCTCGGCGCGAGCGCGAGCAGCACGACCCAGACGGCGGTGACCGAGCCCAGCCACACCAGATGACGGCGGGTCGGCGGCAGTCCCGGGCGGGGCGGCGGGGCCACCAGGCGGCCGAGGACGTACAGCAGACAGAAGACGGCGAACAGCGCCACCACCCAGCCCGTGCGCGCCCCGCCCTGGTCGCGGCTCAGGAAGCGGGCGAACGACGAGCCCAGCAGCACGAGGAACGCGCCGTGCACGATCGCGCCCAGCCAGCGCTCGTCCGGATCGGTGTGGTTCATGCTCCGTGTCTAACGTGCCGGACGCGGGACCGCATCAACCGATCGGCTGACACGGCCGTCGCCCGGGTCTCCCCGCGGGAGCAGCCGGTCGGCCGAGCCGGACCCCCGGCCGCCGCACCGAGGCTTGGCGGCAGAGCGAAACACCTCCGAAAGGCCTCCCGATGCCCGCCAGGAACCTCACCGCCAACCGCGCCGCCCTCGGCCACCGTGTCGGCTACGCCCTGCGCCACCCCGACCGCGTGCCCCGCCACCTGGTCCGCGCCGCCCGCGACCTGTGGCTGCGCCGCCGTCACCCGGACCACATCTCCTACTACCGGGCCGTGATGCGCTCCGACACCCGCACCGACCCTGACCTGGCCGTCGGCAGCCGCAACCGGGAGCGCTGGCTGGCGCTCGGCGCGATGCAGTTCGACTACCTGGTCGGCCACGGGCTGCGTCCCGAGCACCGCATGCTGGAGATCGGCTGCGGCAACCTGCGCGGCGGCTGGCGCTTCATCCGCCATCTGGAGCCCGGCCACTACCACGGGATCGACATCTCGCCCGACATCCTGTTCGCCGCGCAGGACACGATCGTCGAGATGTCCCTGCAGAAGCGGCTGCCGAACCTGACCCCGGTCCGCGACCTGACCCTGCGCTTCCTGCCGGACGCCCACTTCGACGTCGTCCACGCGCACAGCGTCTTCTCGCACTCGCCGCTGCCCGTGATCGAGGAGTGCCTGGCGCACGTCGGCCGTGTCCTCGCCCCGGGCGGCTGGTTCGACTTCACCTTCGACCGCACCGAGGGCGAGGAGCACCACGTGCTCAGGGAGGACTTCTACTACCGCGTCGAGACGCTCGTGGCCCTGGCCGAGAAGCACGGGCTGCGCGCCCGGTTCATGCGGGACTGGGAGGAACTTCCGCACGGCCAGTCCAAGATCCGGGTGACGCACGGGGGTGAAGAATGAGGCCGGTGAAAATTGCCTGTCGCCGGGGCCCATGAGGGCACAGACTCGTCCCATGGCTGACATGGGGGAGTTCCGGGACGCGGTCACGGCGTGGGCGGCCGGTGGCCCCGGCGAACCGGCACACGAACTGGCCGCGGACCTGTCCGTCCGGACCGTCGTCCTGCTCGAAGGCCCGAGCGACGTGGCGGCGGTCGAGGCGCTGGCCGCGGCCCGGGGCCGGGACCTGGCCGCCGAGGGGCTGTGCGTCCTCGCGATGGGCGGGGCGATGAGCGTCGGCCGCTTCGCGGGCCTGCTGGGCCCGTCGGGCCTGGGCCTGCGCCTGACGGGACTGTGCGACGAGCGGGAACGGCCTTTCTACGCCCGGGGCTGGGAACGAGCCGGTGCGACGCCGGACGGCTACTTCGTCTGCGCGGCGGACCTGGAGGACGAACTCATCCGCGCGCTGGGGGTGCCACGGGTGCGGGAACTCGTGCGCGAGCAGGGCGAGCTGCGGCAGCTCCAGACCTTCCTGTCCCAGCCCGCCCAGCGCGACCGCTCCGCCCAGCAGCAGTTGCGGCGCTTCATCGGCACGAAGTCGGGCCGCAAGATCCACTACGGCCGCGTCCTCGTCGAGGCCCTTGACCCCGACCGGGTGCCCGCCCCGCTGGACGACCTCTTCGCCGCCCTCTGAGAGGGCGCGGCGAGGCGGGGCGAGGACGAGGGCGGCCCCGTTCGCCGAGTCGGACAGGTGAACCGACGGTGTGCGTGGCGTGTTCACCGATATCACCGCCCGGGGGTCTTGTTAGGACAATCGCCGGGATCTAGGGTCGACCCGGGGAGCAAGCGCTTTCCCCGCACGTCAGCGTCCCTCGCCGGACGTCCCAGGAGGACCGTATGCCCCGTCCAGCCCGCCGCCGCGTCGCCGTGGTCGGCACCGGCGCCATCGTCAGCGGCAGCCATCTGTCCGCGCTCAGGGCCCACGCCGAGCGCACGGAACTGGTCGCCGCCGTCGACGTGGACCAGGGCAGACTCGACGCCTTCCGCGAGCTCGCGGGCGGTCAGGTCGCCGGGTACACCTCGGTCGACGCGATGCTGGACGCCGTACGCCCCGACCTGGTCCTGATCGGCACCCCGCCGTCGCTGCACCGGGAGCAGACGGTGGCCGCGCTCAAGTCGGGCACCTGGGTGCTGTGCGAGAAGCCGCTGACGCTGTCGCTCGCCGAGTACGACGAGATCGCCGCCGCCGAGGAGGCGTCCGGCGCCTACGCCTCGGTGATCTTCCAGCACCGCTACGGCTCGGGCGCCGCCCACGCGCGCGAGCTGATCACGAGCGGTGAGCTGGGCGCCCCCCGGGTCGCGCACTGCCAGACCACCTGGCACCGGGACGCCGCCTACTACGCCGTCCCGTGGCGCGGCACCTGGGCGAGCGAGGGCGGCGGCCCGACCATGGGCCACGGCATCCACCAGTACGACCTCCTCCTGCATCTGCTCGGCCCCTGGGCGGAGATCCGCGCCATGGCCGCCCGGCTGGTCCACGACACCGAGAGCGAGGACGTCTCCACGGCCCTCGTCCGCTTCGAGAACGGCGCCCTCGCCACCGTCGTCAACAGCGTGCTGTCGCCCGACGAGGTGAGCCGCATCCGCATCGACTGCGCCGACGCGACCGTCGAGCTCACCCATCTGTACGGGCACCGCAACGAGGACTGGGCCTACACGCCCGCCCCCCACGTGGCCGCCGACCGCGTCGACGCCTGGCGCACTCCGGCCGCCGACGTGCCCAGTTCGCACACGGCCCAGCTCGGCGCGCTCCTCGACGCGTACGACAACGGTGTCAGGCCGCCCGGCAGCGGTGCCGACGCACGTGCCACCCTCGAGTTCGCCGCCGCCCTCTACAAGGCCGCGTTCACGGGACTGCCCGTGCACGCGGGGGAGATCGTGCCGGGCGACCCGTTCTACCCGGCCATGCACGGCGACCACCCCCACTGGGCCCCCAAGGAGCGCGCATGAGCATCCGCGTCAGCCACGTCCACGGCGAGCACATCGCCGTCGAGGCGGCGAACGGCACGGAGATCCTCCGCTACGTCTACCGACCCGACGCCGACGCCTTCGAGGCCCAGAAGCCCTACGCCCACCCGGTGCGCACCCTCGGCGGCCGCACAGTGACCGGCTACCGGCCCAACGACCACCGCTGGCACAAGGGTCTGCAGATGACGGCGAGCCATCTGTCGGGGCAGAACTTCTGGGGCGGCAACTGCTATGTCCACGGCCGGGGTTACCTGCCCCTGCCGGAGCGCGTCGGCTCCATGCGGCACGACGGCTTCACCGCGTTCACGGTCTCCGAGGCCCGGCTGGACGTCACCGAGGCGCTGACCTGGGTGGAGAACGGCGGCGAGGAGTGGGCCCGGGAGGAGCGCGGACTCGCCGTCCACTCGGTCGACGAGGAGGCCGGTTCCTGGGCGCTCGACTGGTCGATCCGGCTCACCAACCTGCGGTCCGAGCCGCTCGCCTTCGGTTCCCCCACCACAGCGGGCCGTGACATGGCCGGCTACACCGGGCTCCAGTGGCGTGGCCCCCGCGACTTCACCGGCGGCGCGGTCTTCGGTCCGGACACCGACGCCGACGCGGACAAGCTGATGGGCAGCCAGGGCCCCTGGCTCGCCTTCACCGCCGAGCACGACGACGTGGACGCGCACTCCACGCTCGTCTTCGCGCACGCCCCCGAGAACCTCGATCCGGGGACCGCGATCCACGAGTCGCACTGGTTCGTGCGCTCCCAGCCCTTCCCCACGGTCGCGTTCTCGTGGGCGTTCTTCGAGGAGTTCGAGCTGCCGCCGGGGGAGTCCTTCACCTACCGCTACCGGCTGGTCGTGGCCGACGGCGCCTGGGACGAGGAACGCGTCTCCGCGCGTCTGGCGGGCCTGCCCTGGTGAGCCCGGGCCTTCCCCACCCGCTGCCGGGCGCCGTGGGCCTGTCCCACCTGAGCGCCTACGACTGGGAGGCCGTCGACGGTGTCTGCGGCGGCAGCCCGCACCTGCACCTGGTGTGCACCGAGGCGTACGTCGTCACCGGCGGCCGGGGTGCCGTGCAGACGCTGAGCCCGGACGGCTACCGCGAGATCCCCCTGGAGCCCGGCTCGATCGCCTGGTTCACCCCGGGCACCGTGCACCGCATGGTCCAGGGCGGCGATCTGCGCGTCACCGTGCTGATGCAGAACAGCGGGCTGCCCGAGGCCGGGGACGCCGTCTTCACCTTCCCGCCGGAGGTCCTGGCCGACCCGGCGCGGTACGCCGCCGCCGCCCAACTCCCGCCGGGAACCGGGCCGGAGACGGCCGCCGCCGCCCGGCGCCGCAGGGACCTCGCCGTCGAGGGCTGGCTTGTGCTGCGCGAGGCGCTGGCCGAAGGCGACAACGGCCCCTTTCTGGAGTTCCAGCGGGCCGCCGCCCGACTGGTACGGGACAAGGTCCCCCACTGGCGCGAACTGTGGCGGACGGGCTCCCTGGCCACCGCCGAGCGCACTGGCGCCCAGCTCGACGCGCTCGCGTCCGGCGAACCGGCGTACCTGGGCGAGGCGACCGCCCACGAAGCCGCGCCGACCCGGCTCGGCGGTTTCGGGATGTGCGGCAGACGCGACGAGTACAACCTGCCGGGGACGACACTGCCGTACGGCGGCGAATAACCCCGCTCCGGGCAAGGGGAGTTGCTAGGCGGGCCTTGGAAGTCCGCCCGCTCGGTGCGCTGGTGGTCCGATCCGTCGGCAAACCCCGGAGTTAAGGGGGTATTTGGGTGCGCGGAGTGTAGGCGACATCACCGCTGCCCATCATCTTGACATGAACCTGCGGCCCGACGGGCGGGCCGGGGTCTCATGGAGGTGTGGAATGCACCGCAGACTCGCCACCGCACTGAGCGCCTCGACACTGGCCCTCGTCACCGTCGTCGCCACCGCCGCAACCGCCGACGCCGCTCCCGCCGACAAGTCCGCCGTCCTCGCGACCTGGACGCAGACCAGCGCGTCCAGCTACACCACGTGGGCCGCCGCCCGCGCCGACCGGACCAACTGGAGCGCCTACGCCTTCGACTGGTCGACCGACTACTGCTCCTCCTCGCCGGACAACCCCTTCGGCTTCCCCTTCTCGATGTCCTGCGCCCGCCACGACTTCGGCTACCGCAACTACAAGGCCGCGGGCACCTTCAGCGCCAACAAGTCGCGCCTCGACAGCGCCTTCTACGAGGACCTCAAGCGGGTCTGCGCCAAGTACGGCAGCGGCACGAAGACCGCGTGCAACAGCACCGCCTGGACGTACTACCAGGCGGTGAAGGCGTTCGGCTGACCAGAGCGGTGCGGGCAGGGGAGGCATTCGGACGCGTTCCCCTGCCCGCCGGGTCAGTGAGCCGCCCTGAACGACCGCAGCCGCAGCGAGTTGCCGACCACGAAGACCGACGAGAACGCCATCGCCGCCCCCGCCAGCATCGGGTTGAGCAGTCCGGCCGCCGCGAGCGGCAGCGCGGCCACGTTGTAGGCGAACGCCCAGAACAGGTTGGACCGGATCGTGCCCAGGGTGCGGCGGGCGAGACGGATCGCGTCAGCCGCGGCCCGCAGGTCGCCCCGGACGAGGGTCAGATCGCCGGCCTCGATCGCGGCGTCCGTGCCGGTGCCCATGGCCAGACCGAGGTCGGCCTGGGCCAGCGCCGCCGCGTCGTTGACGCCGTCACCGACCATCGCGACCGAACGGCCCTCCGCCTGAAGGCGCTTGACGACGTCGACCTTGTCCTGCGGCAGGACCTCGGCGATCACGTGCTCGGAGTCGATATCGACCTCCCGGGCCACGGACTCGGCCACGGCCCGGTTGTCACCGGTCAGCAGCATCGGCGTGAGCCCGAGACCCCGCAGCCGGGCGACGGCCTCGCGGCTGGTCTCCTTGACCGCGTCTGCGACCTCGAGCACGGCACGCGCCTCCCCGTCCCAGGCCACCGCGATGACCGTACGACCGGACGACTCCGCCGTGGCCTTTGTGCGCCGCAGCTCCTCCGGCAGCTCCATGGCCCAGTCGGTGAGCAGCCGCTCCCGTCCGACGAGGACGGCATGCCCGTCGATGACGCCCTGTACGCCGAGCCCCGGGACGTTCGCGAAGTCCTCGGGCGCGGGCAGTGAACCCAGCTTCTCCAGCGCCGCGTCGGCGACCGCGCGGGCCACCGGGTGCTCCGAGGCGTGCTCCAGAGCGCCCGCCAGCCGCAGGACGTCGGTCTCGTCGGTGCCGTGGGCGGTGTGCACGGCCAGCAGGGTCATCCGTCCGGTGGTGACGGTGCCGGTCTTGTCCAGCACCACGGTGTCGACCCTGCGCGTGGACTCCAAGACCTCGGGACCCTTGATGAGGATGCCGAGTTGGGCGCCGCGGCCGGTCCCGACCAGCAGCGCGGTCGGCGTGGCGAGGCCCAGGGCGCACGGGCAGGCGATGATCAGTACGGCGACGGCGGCGGTGAACGCGGCAGCCGTACCGGCGCCGTTGCCGAGCCAGAAGCCCAGGGTGCCGAGTGCGAGTGCGATCACCACCGGCACGAACACCCCGGAGATCCGGTCCGCGAGCCGCTGCGCGGCCGCCTTGCCGTTCTGGGCGTCCTCGACCAGCCGGGCCATCCTGGCGAGTTGGGTGTCCGCGCCGACCCGGGTCGCCTCGACGACGAGCCGTCCGCCCGCGTTGAGGGTCGCGCCGGTGACGGCATCGCCGGGGGTGACCTCCACCGGTACCGACTCACCGGTGAGCATCGAGGCGTCCACGGCGGAGGAGCCCTCGACGACCGTCCCGTCGGTGGCGATCTTCTCGCCGGGACGGACGAGGAAGCGATCGCCCACCTTCAACTCGCTTACGGGTACGGTCCGTTCGCGACCCCCCGCGTGCAGTACGGTCACGTCCTTCGCGCCCAGTTCCAGCAGCGCCTTCAGGGCCGCGCCCGCCTTGCGCTTGGAGCGGGCCTCGAAGTACCGGCCGGCCAGGATGAACGCGGTGACCCCGGCGGCGGCCTCCAGATACAGGTTCCCGGTGCCGTCGCCGCGGGCGATCGTCAGCTCGAAGGGATGCTTCATGCCCGGTGTGCCGGCGGACCCGAGGAACAGCGCCCACAGCGACCAGCCGAAGGCGGCCGTGGTACCGACCGAGATCAGCGTGTCCATGGTCGCCGCGCCATGGCGGGCGTTGGTGAACGCCGCCTTGTGGAAAGGCCATCCGGCGTACGTCACCACGGGCGCCGCCAGTGTCAGCGACAGCCACTGCCAGTACTCGAACTGCAGCGCCGGGACCATCGCCATCGCGATGACGGGCACCGCCAGCACCACCGCGGTCACCAACCGCTCGCGCAGGGAGCGCAGTTCGTCGGGCTCCCCTTCATCGGGGGCGGCCGGCTCCGGTGGCACCGGCTCCTGGGCCGTGTACCCCGTCTTCTCGACAGTGGCTATCAAGTCCTGGACCGAGACGTCCGCGGGGTGGGTGACCCTGGCCTTCTCGGTCGCGTAGTTGACGGTCGCGGTGACCCCGTCCATCCGGTTGAGCTTCTTCTCGATGCGCGCCGCGCAGGAGGCACAGGTCATGCCGCCGATGGCGAGCTCGGTCTCGGCCGCTGCGGTGGTGGTCATCGGGCTGCTCCTCGTGGATACCGGGTGGGGGTATTCTCTGACGCGATTCCTGTATACCCCGGGCAGGTATGCGAGGCAAGCACTCGAACGGCTTGACTTGATACCCCTAGGGGGTATCTTGAAGTGCATCGGGAACCCTTTGCCGAGCCGGAGGAGCCGGTCATGCACGCTGGACTGAAGATCACCGCGTTCGCCGCCGCGCTGGCAGCGACGTTCGGTACCGCCTACGGCGTGGGCCAGGGCATGGGCCCCGTCGTCGACGACGAGCCGCCCGCCCGCCACGACACGCACGCGGGCGGCGAGGACACGGCACAGGCACCAAGCTCACAACAGCCGGGGCATTCGGAGCATTCGGGGCAGGACTCATCTCCGGCCGGCGGGCTCCAGATCTCCGAGGGCGGCTACACCCTCGATCTGCGGACCCCGCGCCTCGCAGCCGGACGGACCGCCGATCTCCGCTTCACCGTCCGGGGCGACGACGGCCGCCCGGTCACGGCCTTCCGTCGGGAGCACGACAAGGAGCTCCACCTGATCGTCGCCTCCCGCGACCTGAACACCTACCGTCATCTGCACCCCACCCGGGCCGCCGACGGAACCTGGAGCATCCCCGTCTCCCTGCCCCGGGCGGGCGGCTACCGGGTCTTCGCCGACTTCACCCCCGACAGGAAGGGCGCCGAGAACCTCACCCTCGGCGCGGACCTGGCCGTGTCGGGCCCCTACGCACCCCGGGACCTGCCCGCACCGCACACCACCGCCGGCACCGACGGCTACGAGGTGAAGCTCGGTGGAGCGCTGCGCCCCGGCGCCGCCCGTGAACTGAAGCTGACGGTGTCCCGGGGCGGCCGGCCGGTCACCGACCTCCAGCCCTACCTCGGCGCCTACGGCCACCTGGTCGCCCTGCGCTCCGGTGACCTCGCCTACCTCCACGTCCACCCGAACGGCGAGCCGGGCACCGCTCCCGCCGGCCCGGACATCTCCTTCACGGCCACGGCGCCCACCAGCGGCAGCTACCGGCTCTTCCTCGACTTCAAGCACGAGGGCAAGGTGCACACGGCGGCGTTCACCGTCAGGTCGGGAGGAACGGCCCCCACCCACGGGTCCCCGGCCCCCCACGCCCACTGACGGTCACCTCTGCCCCCGACCCGCACACGTGCGCAGGGTCGCGGTGAGTTCGCCGGGGCGGCCCAGGACCTCGCCCTGGCGGGGGGTGAGGACGGCGTCCTCGGGATCCGGCCGAGGTCCGGGGCGCAGGAGCCGACCCCGGCAGCCGCCCCCGGACGGGGCTCATCCAACGACCACGTCCGTGACGGGACCCCACAAACCCCCGGCAACCCCGCGCTCTGACCGTCACCCGGTGCGGGGCCCATGCCGTGCGCAGGGACGCGGTCAGCTCCCGGGGCCCGGTCCTCGTTCTCGTGGGGGGCGAGGATGATGTCCTCGGGTCCGGCCCAGGCCCGGGGGCGCGGGCGCCGACCTCGGCCGCCGCCCCCGGACGGGGCTCATCCGGCGACCACGCCCGCCGGGACCCCACAAGCGCCGGGCAACCCCGCGCTCTGACCGTCACCCGGTGCAGGGCCCATGCCGTGCGCAGGGACGCCATCAGCTCACCGAGGCCCGGTCCTCGCTCCTGGTGGACGGTGAGGACGGCGTCCTCGGACCTGGTCCACGGCGCCAACCTCGGTGGCCGCGCCCGCGGACGGGGATTTCCACGAGAACTCCGCCGACCACAGTGGCCACGCCCGTGGAACGGGCCCCACGAGCACCCCGACAACCCCGCCCAGCGACCATCACCCGATACGGGCCCCCGTCCCCCCGACCCGTACCCGAGGGTCGCCCGCGCGCAGGGTCACCGTGAGTTCGCCGGGGCGGCCCAGGTCCTCGCCCTGGTGGAGGGTGAGGACGGTGTCGTCGGGGACGAGGCCCAGGTCGCGGGCGTATGCGCCGAACGCCGCGGCCGCGGCGCCGGTCGCCGGGTCCTCGACGACCCCGCCGACGGGGAACGGGTCACGGACGTGGAAGACGGTGGCCGACTCCCGCCACACCAACTGGACCGTGGTCAGGTCCAGTCGGTGCATCAGTGCTTCGAGGCGCGCGAAGTCGTACGCCAGCTCCGCGAGGCGCGCGCGGGTCGCCGCCGCCAGGACGAGGTGGCGGGCACCGGCGAACGCGATCCGGGGCGGGAACGCGGGGTCGAGATCGGCGGCCGGCCAGTCGAGCGCGGCCAGCGCCTCCGTGAGGTCGGCTTCGGTGACCTCCTCGACGTGCGGGGCGACGCTGGTGAGCGTGGCCCGCAGGGTGCCGTCCGCCTCGGCCACCGACACCGGCACGGTCCCGGCCGGGGTGGCGAACACCAGCTCCCCGGGGCCGATCCGCTCGGCCAGCGCGAGGGCGGTCGCGACGGTGGCGTGTCCGCAGAACGGCACCTCGGCCTTGGGGCTGAAGTAACGGATGCGGAACGTCCGCCCCACCGGTCCCTCCACCCCTTCGGGCGGCGCGGTCAGGAACGCGGACTCCGAGTACCCGAGCTCGGCGGCGATGGCCAGCATGTCGCCGTCGGAAAGAGCGGCGGCGTCCAGCACGACGCCGGCGGGGTTGCCGCCCTCGGGGTCGCTGGAGAAGGCGGTGTATCGCAGGACCTCGGGCCGGGGCGCGTTCGTCGTCATGCTGACGGCAACGTGGGACCAGGCGGCGGCTATTCCGGGCGCTCAGCCGAGGGCCCGGTCCAGGTTGAACGCCGCGCTGATCAGGGCGAGATGGGTGAAGGCCTGCGGGAAGTTGCCCTGCTGCTCACCGGTGTTGCTGATCTCCTCGGCGTACAGTCCCAGATGGTTGGCGTAGGTGAGCATCTTCTCGAAGGCCAGCCGGGCCTCGTCGATCCGGCCGGCGTGCACCATCGCCTCGACGTACCAGAACGAGCAGATCGAGAAGGTGCCCTCGTCGCCGCGCAGCCCGTCGGGGCTCGCCGTCGGGTCGTAGCGGTAGACGAGGGAGTCCGACACCAGCTCCTCGGTCAGCGCGTCCAGCGTGGACAGCCACTTGGGATCGGTCGGCGCGATGAACTTGGTCAGCGGCATCATCAGCACGGCGGCGTCCAGCACATCGCCGTCCTCGTGCTGCACGAACGCCTGCCGGGACTCCGACCAGCCGCGGTCCATGATCCGCCGGTAGATCGTGTCCCGGCACTCCCGCCAGCGGTTCAGGTCGGCGGGCAGACCGCGCCGGTTGGCCATGCGGATCGCCCGCTCGATCGCCACCCAGCACATGAGGCGTGAGTACAGGAAGTTCTTGCGGCCGCCGCGGGTCTCCCAGATGCCCTCGTCGGGCTGGTCCCAGTGCTCGCACACCCACTCCACCAGCGTGCACACGTCGTCCCACTGCCCGCTGGAGATGGGCTTGGCCCACTTGTCGTAGAGGTAGATCGAGTCGATCAGGGCGCCGTAGATGTCGAGTTGGAGCTGGTCCGCGGCGGCGTTGCCGACCCGGACCGGCGCCGAGCCCTGATGTCCTTCCAGATGACCGAGTTCACGCTCCGTCAGATCGGTGCGGCCGTCGATGCCGTACATGATCTGGAGCGGTCCCGAGGGGCCGTGGCCCTCCGGGCTGACGTGCCGGATCAGGAAGTCCATGAACTGCTCGGCCTCGCTGGTGAATCCGAGCCGCAGCAGGGCGTACACGCAGAAGGCGGCGTCCCGCACCCACACGTACCGATAGTCCCAGTTGCGCTCGCCGCCGAGCTGTTCGGGCAGGCTGGTGGTCGGCGCCGCCACGATGGCGCCGGTGGGCGCGTAGGTGAGCAGCTTCAGGGTGAGCGCGGAGCGGTGCACCATCTCCCGCCACCGGCCGCGGTACTTGGAGGCGGACAGCCAGTGCCGCCAGTAGGCGACCGTGCTGTTGAACTGCTCCTCGGCCTCGGTGCGCGCGCACCGGCGCGGGGTGACCTCGCCGCCGACCTGGTCCAGGGCGAACACCGCCGACTCGCCCTCGGAGAGCTTGAAGTCGGCCCGCGCGTCCGGGCCCTCGGTCTCCAGCGGCACGGTCGCCGTCAGCCCCAGCGACAGCTTCGGGGACTCGAAGACCGCCACGTCCCCGACCATGCGCAGGGTGTGCGGCTGGGCGCCGTAGTCGAACCGCGGCGCCACGCGCGTGCGGAACGGGATCGCACCGCGCACGCACACCACCCGCCGGATCAGCCGGTGCCGCTCGGTCTCCACCGCGTCGCCGTCCACCGGCATGAAGTCCTGGACCTCGCCGACCCCGTCCTCGGTGTAGAACCGGGTGATCAGGACGTTGGTGTCCGGGAAGTAGAACTGCTTGGTCCGGGCCGGCACGGCCGCCGCCAGCTCGAAGCGCCCCCCGCGCTCCGCGTCCAGGATCGACGCGAACACGCTCGGCGCGTCGAAGGACGGACAGCAGTACCAGTCGATCGTGCCGTCGGTCCCGACCAGCGCCACACTGCGCAGGTCGCCGATCAGACCGTGCTCGGCGATCGGCAGGTAGCCCATGTGATCCCTGGCTGATCCGCTCATCGCAGCCTCCTGCCGATCAGCCTAGGCAGGTTCCGTCGCGAGTGTCAGGGGAACGGTCCTCACACCGTGAGGACCCGCAGCCCCGCCTCCTCGAACCGCCGGACCGTCGCTGGGGCCGCCGCCGAGTCCGTGACCAGGGTGCCGACCTGCTCGGCGGCGCAGATCCGGGCGAAGGCCCGCTGCCCCAGCTTGCTGGAGTCGGCGGCCACGACCACCCGCTCGGCCCGCTCGCACAGCAGCCGGTTGATCGCGGCCTCCGCCTCGTCGTGGGCGGCGGCGCCGTGCGTGACGTCGAAGGCGACGACACCGAGCACCGCCACGTCGAGGGTGATCTGACCGAGCACCCCGTCCGCGAGCGGCCCGACGAGCTCGTACGACTGCGGACGCGCGACCCCGCCGGTCAGCACGATCTTGAACTGGGGGCGGACGGCCAGCTCATTGGCGATGTTGAGGGCGTTCGTGACGATCGTCAGCCCGGGGGAGCCGCTGGAGAGGTCTCCGCGCACGGCGAGGGCCCTGGCCACCTCGGTCGTGGTCGTGCCGCCGGTCAGCCCGACGGCCTCACCGGGAGCGATCAGCTCCCCGACCGCCTTCGCGATGCGCTGCTTCTCGGAGGCGTGGCGGGCCGTCTTGTAGCGCAGGGGCAGCTCGTACGACACCCCGTGCACGACCGCCCCGCCCCGGGTGCGCACCAGCATCTGCTGCTCGGCGAGCTGGTCGAGGTCACGGCGGATCGTCGCGGCCGAGACCTCCAGATCGGCGGCCGCCTCCTCGACGTCCAGCCGGCCCCGCTCGACGAGCAGCTCCAGCAGCGCCTTCCAACGGGCGTCCCGCGACATCCGCACCTCCGTCCCTCGCCCTCCCGGCGACCCTAGCGCACCCCTCCTGCGCACGGATGTTTGATTGTGCTCGAAACTCGGCTCTATCTTGCAAGAACAATCACCGCGACCGAGGGGTACGGCATGAGCCATGTCGAGGACGAGCTGACCAGCCAGCCCGCGTGCTGGACCCGGGTCGCGGGCGAGGCGGCCCGTCACTCCGGCGCGCTTCCGGCGGTCGGCGAGCGGGTCGCGATCGTCGGCTGCGGGACCTCGTACTTCATGGCGCAGGCGGCCGCGGTGCTCAGGGAGAGCGCGGGGCAGGGCGAGACCGACGCCTTCGCCGCCTCGGAGTTCCCGGCCGGCCGCGCGTACGACCGGGTCGTCGCCCTCACCCGCTCCGGCACCACCACCGAAGTGCTCGACCTGCTAGGGCAGTTGAAGGGCCGCACCCGCACCACCGCGGTCACCGCCGACCCGGACACCCCCGTCATGACCGCCGCCGACGAGGTCGTCGTCCTCGACTTCGCCGACGAACGGTCCGTCGTCCAGACCAGGTTCGCCACCACCGCCCTCACCCTGCTCCGCGCCCACCTGGGCCTGCACACCGACGCCGTGGTCGCCGACGCCCGCACCGCGCTCTCGGGACCGCTGCCCGAAGGGCTCGTCGACTGCACCCAGTTCACCTTCCTCGGTCGCGGCTGGACGGTGGGGCTGGCGAGCGAGGCCGGACTGAAGATGCGCGAGGCCTCTCTCGCCTGGACCGAGGCCTACCCCGCCATGGAGTACCGGCACGGCCCCATCAGCGTCACCACCCGCGGCACCGCCACGTGGATGCTCGGCGAGGCCCCCGACGGCCTGGCCGAACAGGTCCGGGAGACCGGCGGACTGTGGGTGCCGGGCACCCTGGACCCCCTCGCCGAGCTGGTCCGCGTGCAGCGCCTCGCGGTCGCCGTCGCCGCGGCCCGCGGCCTCGACCCGGACCGGCCCCGCCACCTCACCCGCTCGGTGATCCTCGCCCGCCCCTAGGAGACGTCGTGCCCCTGGTCACCACCGGCGAGCTCGTCACCCGCGCCGCCACCGCCCGCTCCGCCGTCGCCGCCTTCAACATCATCACCCTGGAACACGTGGAGGCCGTCGTCACCGGGGCCGAGTCCCTGGACACGCCCGTCGTCCTCCAAGTCAGTGAGAACGCCGTCAAGTTCCGCCAAGGACGCCTCCACCCGCTCGCCCGGGCCGCCGTCACCGCCGCCGAACGCGCCTCCGTCCCCGTCGCGTTGCACCTCGACCACGTCAAGAGCGACGGCCTGCTCCGCCAGGCCGCCGACGCGGGCTTCAGCTCCGTCATGTACGACGCGGCCCATCTGCCCTACGCCGAGAACCTCGCCGCCACCCGTGCCGCGGCCGACTGGGCGCACTCCCAAGGGCTGTGGATCGAGGCCGAGTTGGGCGAGGTGGGCGGCAAGAACGGCGCACCCCCGCTCGACGCCCACGCCCCCGGTGCCTGCACCGACCCCGCCGAGGCCCGCGCCTTCGTCACCGACTCCGGTGTGGACGCCCTCGCCGTGGCCGTCGGCAGCGCCCACGCCATGACCGAGCGCACCGCCACACTCGACCACGACCTCCTCAAGCGCCTGTCCGGCGCCCCCGACGTCCCCCTCGTCCTGCACGGATCCTCCGGGGTCCGCGACGAGGACTGACCGCGGCCGTCGCGGGCGGCATCGCCAAGGTCAACGTCGGCACCGCGCTCAACCTCGCCATGACCGGCGCGATCCGGGAGCACCTCGCGGCCCACCCCGACGCGGTGGACCCGCGCACCTACCTCGGTGCCGGGCGCGATGCCATGGTCGGGGCGGCCCGGCGGATCATCGAGCTGCTCGCGCGGTGAGGACGGGCTGGTAGAACCCGCTGGACGCCGGATCGTGCCAGCGCACCTCGGCGAAACCGGCGGCGGCCACGAACTCCGTGACCTGTGCGCGGGTCAGCGCCCAGGAGGTCGTACGGCGGACGCGGACCGCCCAGTCGTCCCCGCCGCCCGGCAGGAGCTGGAAGTACTCCTGGTCGTAGCGCTCGCCGTCGTCGTGCCAGTGCCACAACTGGAAGGTGATGACGCGGCCGTCGGAGCCCTCCGAGACCTGGGGGGCCGCGGCCGCCGGCCGGGTCCCGCGGAGTTCGTCGTAGTCCCGGAGGGTGAGCAGCAGCAGGCCCCCGTCCCGCAGCACCCGCCGCATGCCCGCCAGTGCCGCCGCCACGTCCGGGGCCGTCAGCAGATGGGCCAGGGAGTTGTCGGCGCAGACGACCACGTCGAAGACGGACGGCGCGAACGGCAGCCGTCGCATGTCCGCTGCGGCAGCCGGCAGCCGGGCGCCCCGTGAAGCCGCCTCCGCCGCGGCGCGCGTCACCGCGACGGGACTCAGATCGCTGCCGACGACCCGGTGCCCGGCCAGCGCCAGCCCGATCGCCTGGGTCCCGATCCCGCACGAGCAGTCCAGCACCCGGTGCGGGCCCGGCCCGAGGAGCGCACCCAGCGCCGCCGCCTGACGGGCCATGCTCGCGTCCCAGTCCGCGAAGATCCGGTGGTAGTCCGGAGCCAGCGAGTCGTAGAAGTCCCGTGCCGAGGAAGCCGAGGGTTCAGTCACCCGACCTTTTCACCGCCTTGAGCACCACGAACTTGGGGTCGCTCGCGACGAGTTGACTGTTGCCGAACAACTTCCGCAGCTTCACGTGGTACCCGAGGTGCCGGTTCCCGACGACCCACAGCTCGCCGCCGGGCCGCAGCGTCCTGCGCGCCCCCGAGAACATCCGCCAGGCCGTCGTGTCGGTCGTGGCCTGGTGGGAGTGGAACGGCGGGTTGTTCAGGACCAGGTCGACGCTTCCCGCCGCGACCCCCGCCAGACCGTCCCCGACCCGGAACTCCGCCTGCCCCGGCACGCCGTTCGCCTTGTACGTCCCCTCCGCCGAGGCCACGGCCTGGAAGGACTCGTCGACGAACAGCACCTCCGCCTCCGGGTTGGCGAGAGCCATGGCCGTACCGACGACGCCGTTGCCACAGCCCAGGTCCACGATCCGCTGGGAACCGCGGCTGTCCGGCAGGTGCTGGAGGAAGAACCGGGTGCCGATGTCGAGCCGGTCCGCGCAGAAGACCCCCGCGTGGTTGACGACGGCCCGCCCGGAGGCGGCCCCGATGCCGTCCGGGAGGGTGTAGCCGTACGGCCAGGGGTTGGCCGGCCGTTCGCGGGACGGCTCGGGCGTGCAGAAGACGAGCCGGGCCTTCTTCTCGGCCAGCGAGGTGCGGGTCGGCCCGAGGATCCGCTCGAACAGGTCGAGCGTCGAGGTGTGGATCTCCTTCACCATGCCGGTGCCGACGACCACCGTGCCCTCGTGCACCGCCGGCGCCAGCCGCGAGAGCTGGTCCTCCAGCAGGGCCAGGCTCTTCGGCACACGCACCAGCAGGACGTCGATCCGGCCGGGCGGCGGGTCCTGCGTGGTGAGCAGCCGCACGGTGCCGGGTTCGACACCGGCGCGCGCGAGGTTCGCCCGGGTCGCCTCCTGGCCGAGGAAGGAGTCGGTGATCTGCACCGGCCGGTGCGCCGCCAGCGCGGTGACCAGGGCGCCCCAGCGGTCCCCGACCACCACGACGGTGCCGGACAGCGCCACCCCTTCGTCCGCGAGATGCCTCAGCAGATACGCGTCGGAGGCGTCCCAGGCGCGCAGCCGGTCGCGCGGGTCCTCGGGGAAACGGGTGAGGGCGAGCTCGCCCCAGGGGGTCGTCATTCGGTCGTCCATCGTGCGTCCAGGCTATCGGAGCCGCAGCTCAGGCCCCTCGGGCAGGATGGAACGATGGACGCCGAGCTGTTCCCCCGAGCCCGTACGGAGGTCGCCCCGGGCGCGGTGCACCTGCCGGACTGGCTGCCCCCGGCACGGCAGCGCGCGCTGCTGGAGGCCTGCCGGGACTGGGCGCGCCCGCCCGCCGGACTGCGCACGGTCCGCACCCCGGGCGGCGGCACGATGACCGCACGCCAGGTCTGCCTGGGCTGGCACTGGTACCCGTACGCCTACGCCCGCACGGTCGCCGACGGCGACGGGGCACCGGTGAAGCCCTTCCCGCCCTGGCTGGGCGAGCTGGGCCGGGACGCCGTACGGGACGCCCTGGGCACCGAGACCGCCGGTTACGACATCGCGCTGATCAACTTCTACGACGGCGACGCCCGCATGGGCATGCACCGCGACAGCGACGAGAAGTCGGACGCGCCCGTGGTCTCCCTCAGCCTCGGCGACACCTGTGTGTTCCGCTTCGGCAACCCCGAGACCCGGACCAGGCCGTACACGGACGTCGAGCTGCGCAGCGGCGACCTGTTCGTCTTCGGCGGCCCGTCGCGGCTCGCGTACCACGGGGTGCCCCGCGTGCATCCGGGCACCGCGCCGCCCGAGTTGGGGCTGACGGGACGGCTGAACATCACGCTGCGAGTCAGCGGCCTCTAGACCGGGACGGCGAACGGATCATGGGAGACTCGCCCTCATGAGCGGCAAGGCGGACCCCCGGCCGGCGGGGGAAGGGACCACCTCGAGGGCGCGGCTGGACCGGGGGCGCGGTGCGCTCGGGCCCGCGTTGGAGCTCGTGCACACCGGGCGGGCGCCCACCCGGGCCGTGCTCACGGCGGAACTCGGGGTGACACGGGCGACGGCCGGCGCGGTCGCCGCGGAACTGGAGGCGCTCGGGCTGATCCGCGTCGACGCCCGGCCCACCGCGGCCGCCGGTTCGCAGGGCAGGCCCTCGCACCGGCTCGCGGTCGCCGAGGACGGCCCCGTGGTGCTGGCCGCGCAGGTGCACGCCGACGGCTTCCGCGCCGCCCTGGTCGGTCTGGGCGGCCGTATCGTCGCCACCGCCCCCGGCACCGAGACCGTCGACGCCGACCCGGCGAAGGTCCTCGGCTCCGTCGTCGAGGCGGGCGCCGACCTGCTGCGCACGACCGGCAGGCGGTGCGTCGGCGCCGGGCTCGCCGTGCCGTCCGCGGTCGCCGAACCCGACGGGCTCGCCCTCAACCCGCTGCACCTGGCCTGGCCCGCGGGCGCCCCGGTCCGCCGCATCTTCGACGAGTGCGTGCGCACCGCCGGGATCACCGGACCGGCCTTCGCGGGCAACGACGTCAATCTCGCCGCACTCGCCGAGCACCGCCACGGCGCCGGCCGCGGCGCCCGGGACCTGCTGTGCGTGGCGACCGGACACCGGGGCGTGGGCGGCGCCCTGGTGCTCGACGGACGGCTGCACACCGGCAGTTCGGGCCTCGCCCTGGAGGTCGGCCACCTCACCGTGAACCCCGAGGGCCGCCCGTGCCACTGTGGCAGCCGCGGCTGCCTGGACGTCGAGGCGGACCCGCTGGCCCTGCTCACCGCGGCGGGACTCGACCCCGGCCCCGAGCAGTCCCTGCTCCGGCAGGCCGACGACCTCGTCCGCGACCACTACGACGACCCCGCCGTCCGCAGGGCGGCCGAGTCGCTGATCGACCGCCTGGGCCTGGGCCTCGCCGGGCTTGTCAACATCCTCAACCCCGACCGGATCATCCTCGGCGGCCTCCACCGCACCCTGCTGGACGCCGACCCCGGGCGCCTGCGGGCCGTCGTCGCCGACCGCAGCCTGTGGGGACAGAGCGGCGGCGTCCCCATCCTGGCCTGCACCCTGGACCACAACAGCCTCGTCGGGGCAGCGGAGTTGGCGTGGCAGCCGGTGCTGGACGACCCGCTGGGGGCACTGACCCGTGGCTGAACTGCTCGAGGCCGGGGGACTGCGTCTGGTCGAGGTGGCGCCCCCCGTGCTTCCGCCCGGGACACGGACGGCCATGGACCGCGAGTGGGACGAGGCCGTCCTGGCCAACCCGGCCCTCTTCGACGGTCCGGTGGCGGTCTGCGCGGGGCTCTCCCGGCAGGCCCCGGACACCCTGCTCGTCTCCTGGTCCCGGACGACCTACCGCTACTTCGCCCTGCGCCGCGTCCCGGGCGCCACCGTCCTGCGGTCCCTGTTCGTGAGCGTGGTGCAGCCGACGCCGGACGGACGCGTCCTGGTGGGCCGGATGTCCTCGGCCACCGCCGCGCCCGGCCGCTGGCAGTTCCCCGGCGGATCGGTGGAGCCGCCCACCGGCGACGAACCGCTCGACGAGCACGCGCTGCGCCGCCACGCGGCGGTGGAACTGGCCGAGGAGACGGGCGTCGGCCTGCCACCCACCGACCTCACCCGCTGTCTGGTCACCTACGGCGAGGACGGACAGGTCGGCGTCCACTACCTGGCGCCGCCCCTGCCCGCCCATCTGCTCCGCGAGCGTTTCGAGGCACTCGTCGCCGCCGAGACGGCACGCGGTCGTGCCCCCGAGTTCGACCGGATCGCCCTCGTCGGCTCACCGGCCGAACTGCCGGACCTGGCAGGCGCGCACGTGGTGTACCTGGAACCCGTGGTCCGCTGGACGCACCGCCGAGTAGGCTCGTGACATGCGGATCTCCGTCTCCTCGGACATGGACGAACCGGTCGCGCGCACCCTCCTCGACGAGCTGCGGGCACGCGGCCACGAAGTCGTCGCGTACGGCGCCCTGAGCCCCGGCGCCGACCCGCAGTGGGCCGTCTGCTCCGAGGCCGCGGCCCGTGACGTGGCCGAGGGGACGGCCGACCAGGCCGTCGTGTGCTGCTGGACCGGCACCGGCGCCTCCATCGCCGCGAACAAGGTCCCCGGCGTACGGGCCGCCTTGTGCACGGACGCCTACACCGCGGACGGCGCCCGCCGCTGGAACGACGCCAACGTCCTGGCGCTCGGCCTGCGCCTCACCTCCGAGCCGCTCCTCAAGGAGATCCTTGACGCCTGGTTCACCGCGGCGCCGAGCGAGGACGCCGAGGACCGGGAGAACGTGGCCCGGGTGGCACGCCTGGACGCCGGCCGGGCCTAGCGGGACGCGCCCGCCCGGACGGCGAGCGGGCCCGCCACCTTCAGCTCCCCGCGGTCGATCAGCCGGCGCACCGACTCCAGTACGGCGTCCTCCGGTTCGTAGCGCGGGGCGTAGCCGAGGCGGGTCCTGGCCTTCTCGATGGAGAGGCACTGGCTGCGGTGCAGGTGCTCCCAGCTCACCTGGGCGTGTTCCGGGTCCGTGCTCGCGCGGAACTCCTCCCAGGTCACCGGTTCCAGCGACGCGGTCCGGCCGAACCATCCGGCCGCGAGACCGGCGTACCCCCGGACGTTCAGCGCGGTCGGGGCCACGATGTTGAAGTCCTCTCCCGCCGCCGCGTCCCGCCGCTCGACCGCCCGCTCGAAGGCCTGCGCGACGTCGTCCGCGTGTACATGGTGCATCAGCTCCACGCCGCTGCCGGGGATCTTCAGCGGCTCTCCCGCCGAGAGCGCGTACCAGACGGCGGGGTCGAAGCTGCCGAGCGGACCCACCGGGTGCCAGCCGGGTCCGACGATGTGCCCGGGATGCAGGGACGTGGTCACCAGGCCCCCGGCGGCCGTCTCCGCCTTCAGCATCCGGGCGATCCGGTCCTTCTGGATGCCGTACTCCCCGACGGGCGGCGTGCCCGTGGTCTCGGAGATCGGGACTCGGTCGGCGGGGCCGTGGCGCCACACGCTGCCGCAGTGCAGCAGGTGCCCGACCTCGCCGCGCAGCCGCCCGACCAGCGCGGTGGCGGAGTCCAGGGTGAAGCAGACCAGGTCGACGACGACGTCCGGCCCCAGCCCGGCCACGCGGTCACCGAAGGTGCCCTCGCCGTCCTCCCGCTCCCGGTCGGCGACCACCTGGCGCACCTGTTGCCATTCGGGAGCCTCGACGTAGGCGGCCCGCGTGCCACGACTGATGTTGATCACTTCATGGCCGGCGCGGACCAGTCGGGGAACCAGGAAGGTGCCGATGTGCCCGCTACCGCCGATGACGACGACTCGCATGTTCTCCCCATCAGTGTCGGTTCGCTCAGGCCAGTCTGATCAGGCCCCGGGCGGGGCCGTCAACCTCCGCAGCGCCACGGCCAGCGGCCACCGCGCTGTTCTCCAGTACGAGGCGGGGGACCACGCCTGTGCCGCGGCCGAGGGCGATCAGCGGCGGCGGTCCCTCGTGGCCGTCGGGCTCGCAGACCGTGTCGGGGACCGTGCCCAGCGGTCGGCCCCGAGGACGTCGACGCCCTCTGCCGCTGAGCGACGGGGTCAGGGCCGCGTCCACTCCACGGCCAGTGCCCGGCCGGGGTTGTCGACGAAGACGCGGCGCACCAGCTCCTCACCCAGCTCGGCCGCGAGCCGGGGACGCACCCGGCGCAGCAGGTACGGCATCCCCGGGCCCCCGTCGACCGACCGGGCGGCCGCCGTCGTGGTGTCGCCGCCGAGGAGCAGACGGTCCCCGTGACCCGCCTCGGCGAGGGACCGCACGGCGTCCGGCATGCGCCAGTCCGTGGCGTGGTTGGCGCGCGAGGGCCCGTCGAAGGCGAGCCAGCAGCCCGATGCCGCGGCCTGGCGGTGCACGGTGAAGTCGGGGGAGCGGTTGAGGTGTCCGAGGATCACCCGTCCCGGCGGCACCCCCAACTCCCCGCACAGCAGGTCCAGTACGTCCAGCGCGCCGGTCCCCAGCTCCAGGTGGACGGCGATCGGCGCCCCCGTCGCACGGTGGGCCTCGGCCGCCGCGGACATCGTCCAACGGGTGTGCGCGTCCAGGGCGTGGAAGCCGCCCGCCACCTTGATCAGCCCCGCCCGGACCCCCGACTCCCGGATGCCCTCGGTCAGTTCGGCCACGAACACCTCGGCCAGCCTGTCGCGCAGCCCGGCGAGCGTGTCGTCGTCGTAGTGGACGGACTGGTGCAGCCCGGTCGCGGCGACGATCCGCACCCCGGTCTCCCGTGCCAGCGCGGGCAGTTCGGCGGCCCGCCGCCCCAGTGCGTACGGCGTCCACTGCACCACGGCGCCGCCGCCCTGTTCGGCGAACGCGGCCAGCTCCGCCCGCGCCGCCAAGACGCTGCGCAGTTCCTGTCCGGGCAGCCGGGGACTGGCGAAGAACAGGTGGTCGTGGGCGTCGCACACCCCGAGCTCTTCGGCGGGGACGTCACCCGCCACGGTGCGAACGGCGGCCGTGCTCACCACTGTTGGCCCCGCAGCAGCCACCTTCACCACTGCCGCCCCCGCGGCAGCCGCTCCCGGCCCGGGGCCGAGACGTGCAGCACCTCGAACACCTCGCCGTCCGCCTCGGGCGGCTCGTGCGCCCAGAGCGAGAAGTGGGCGAGCTCCCAGCGGGCGGTGTCCACGACGGCCGCCGCGCACACCGCACCGTCCTCCCCGGCCAACCGCCCCGTCTCGCCCACCGCGTCCGCCATCACCTTGGCCAACTCCACGCCGTCGGGCACCGGTTGGCGCCGTCGCACGGCCCACCGGGCGGGGGAGCCGGCGGTGCCGCCCTCCTCGTACGACAGTCCGGTCCACTGCCGCACCGACGGGCGCCCGAAGTCATTGCTGAGCCCCTGGAAGGCGCCTCCCCAGAGGAAGGTGTTCATGCCCTCCACGGTGTTCCACAGGTAGAAGGGCGCGTACTGGTTGACGGGCGAGCCGTGCACCCCGCGCTCGCGCATCAGGTACGTCTTGAAGCCGAGCCCGTCCCAGTCGTCCAGCAGATGCCCGACCCGCCCGACGCGCGCGCGGATCACGCCCATGTCGTAGTCGGCGGGCAGGGTGAGCTCGTACTGCATGGCGTGCATCGGGCGTCTCCTCAGGCGGGGTAGTCCTCGGGGGCGACATGCGCGTCCCAGTCGGTCGTCGCGCCGTCCTCCGCTGCCTCGACGACCGCGAGATGGGTCATGAAGGTGTGCGGCCCGGCTCCGTGCCAGTGCCACTCGCCCGGTTCGATCCAGACCGTGTCGCCCGCCCGGATCGGCTCGGGGGGCGCGCCCCTGCGCTGCACCAGGCCCTCGCCCTCGGTGACATGCAGCACCTGGCCGTGCGGATGGCGGTGCCAGGCGGTGTGGGCGCCGGGGGCGAAGTGGACGGTGAACATCCGCAGCAGGGACGGGGCGGGAGGAGCGGCCATCTCGTCCAGCCACACCGTCCCGGTGAAGTTCTCCGCCGGTCCCTGCCGGGTTCGGGGGCGCTCTCGAGTGATCTGCACGTGTGTCCGCTCCTTACGACGAAAGGGGTGTGAGCAGCGAGAGCAGGCCCCGCACGCCGGTGTCGAACGCGGCGGGCGATCCGGACGCGCGGGCCAGGACATAGCCGCCCTGCACCGTCGCGAGCACGGTCGCTGCGATCTCCTCGCCGTCCAGCGAGGCCGCGAACTGGCCCTGTTCCTTGCCCTCTTCGACGATCCCGGCGATGCGCTCACGGATCCAGTCGATCGTCTCGTCCACCGGAGCGCGCAGTTCGTCGCTGGCGACGACCTCCGGATCCATCGTGAGCCGGCCGATCGGGCAGCCGCGCAGCACGTCCCGCTCGCGCCGCAGATACGCCTCGATGCGCTCGTACGGCGTCCCGGGCCCGCCCAGCACGCCCTCCGCGGTGGCGCGCAGCTCCTCGGCGGATCTGCGGATCGCGGCCAGGGCGAGGTCGGGCTTGCCCTTGAAGTGGTGGTACATGCTGCCCTGTCCGGCGCCCGCGCGCTCCAGGATGGCCTTGGGGCTGGTCCCCACGTAGCCGCGCTCCCACAGCAGTTCGCGGGTGGACTCGATCAGTCGGTCCGAGGTGCTCATGGTCGCACTGTACATACTAGTAGTTACAGAAGTCGAGCCCCCTGGGAGCAGGCGGAACAGAGCCGCGTACTCCCCGGGAGGTACACGCACTGCCGCTGGCCGTACGACGACCCGACCCCCTCCCCGGAGCCAGTCTCGAAGCAGCCCCGAACGAACCCTCAGGAACTCCAGGGAGATGAACCGACATGCAGACTCTCGCGCACTGGGACGGTGGCCCGGGCCCGTGGATCCTCTTCTTCCCGCTGATCTGGGCGGCCGTCGTGCTCGGCGTCGTCACCGTCCTGCGCCGCACCGGTTGGCAGGGCCGCCGCGGACCGTGGCGCGCCATGGCCGACGCCCGCCCCTCCGGGGACTCGCCCATCGCGATGCTCGGCCGCCGCTTCGCCTCCGGCGAGATCGACGAGGACGAGTACTGGCGCCGGCTGTCCGTCCTGGACGAGCAGTTCGGCCGCGCGTCGGGCAAGGGCGGTGCGGCATGACCGTCACGGCCCCCTCCGGCGGGACTCCAACCGCCCGGGTGGTCGACGCCGTGAAGGTCTACGGCAGCGGCGACACCGGCGTGCGGGCCCTGGACGGGGTGAGCGTCGACTTCCCGGCCGGCCGCTTCACCGCGATCATGGGGCCCTCCGGCTCCGGCAAGTCCACCCTCATGCACTGCGCGGCCGGCCTCGACACGCTCACCGAGGGCACCTCGTACATCGGCGACACCGATCTCGGCTCCCTCGACGACCGCCGTCTGACCCTGCTGCGCCGGGACCGCGTCGGGTTCGTCTTCCAGGCGTTCAACCTGGTGCCGACGCTGACCGTCGAGGAGAACATCCGGCTGCCGCTGGACCTCGCGGGCGGCGGGGGCGACCCCGAGTGGATCGACGCGCTCATCGACGTCGTCGGCCTGCGCGACCGGATCCACCACCGGCCGGCCGAGCTCTCCGGCGGGCAGCAGCAACGCGTCGCCGTGGCCCGGGCGTTCGCCGGCCGCCCCGACGTCGTCTTCGCCGACGAGCCCACGGGGAACCTCGACTCCCGCTCCGGCGGGGAGGTCCTCGGCCTTCTCGGCAGGACCGTGCGCCGGACTGCCCGCACGGTCGTCATGGTCACCCACGACCCGGTCGCCGCCGCCCACGCCGACGAGGTCGTCTTCCTCGCCGACGGACGCCTGGTCGACCGCATGGAGTCACCGACCGCGGACAGGGTCCTGGACCGCCTGAAGGCCTTCGAGACGCCTTCGCGGGGCGGGAAGCCGCCCCGGACACCGGAGCTGCCCCGGACAGGGGCGCCACCCCGGCCAGAAGCGGCGAACTGGGTCGGGGCGCCGGCGAGGACGGAGGCGTCGTCCCGTGCAGAGGTGCCGCCCCGAGGCGAGGCGTCCTCTCGGCGAGAGGCACTGGCCAGGACGGAGGCGTCGTCCCGTGCAGAGGTGCCGCCCCGAGGCGAGACGTCCTCTCGGCGAGAGGCACTGGCCAGGACAGAGACGCCGCCCCTCACAGAGGTGCCGCCCCGAGCGGAGGTGCCGCCCCGAGCCGAGGCGCCAACTGGGCGAGAGGTGTCGGCCAGGATAGAGACGTCGTCCCGCGCAGAGGTGCCGCCCCGAGGCGAGACGTCAACCCGGCGAGAGGCACCGGCCAGGACAGAGACGTCGCCCCTCACAGAGGCGCAGCCCCGAGACGAGACGTCAACCCGGCGAGAGGCACCAGCTCCAACGAAGGCACCGGGCCCGACAGAGGCACCAGCCCCGACAGAGGCGCCCGCCCCGACAGAGGCGCCCGCCCCGACAGAGGCGCCGGTCAGGACGGATGCGTCCCCCGACGCAGACGCAGCGGCCCGCACCCAGGCACCCTCGCCCACGCAAGCCCTCTCCCGCTCGGAACCGCAGGCCCCCTCGCCCACCCCGACGGAGGACCCCTCATGAACGCCTCCCTCCGCCTGAGCACCGCCTCCCTGCGTGCCCACAAGCGGCGGTTCGCCGGTACCTTCCTCGCCGTGTTCCTGGGCGTCGCGTTCCTCGCCGGGACCCTCGTCATGGGCGACACCCTCCGCGCCGGCTTCGACGCCATGTTCGGCAACGCGACCAGCGGCACCGACGCGGTGGTGCGCAGCGCCGACGCCATCACCACGCCGGGGGAGAGCGAGGGGGTGCGCGAACCGGTAGCCACCGGCCTGGTCGACACCGTCGAGCGGGTCCCCGGCGTCGCGGCCGCCGCCCCCGACATCCAGGGCGCCGGCCAACTCGTCGGCGCCGACGGCGAACCCGTCGGGGGCCAGGGCCCGCCCACCCTCGCCGGCAACTGGATCGACGACCCGGAGCTCAACCCGTACCGGCTCGCCGAGGGCCGCGCCCCGGAGCGGTCCGGCGAGGTCGTCGTCAACCGCGGCGCCGCCGAGAAGGGCGGCCTGAAGATCGGCGACACGACGGTCCTGCGGACGCCCGACCCCGTCGAGGTGACCCTCGTCGGTCTCGCGACCTTCGGCGGCGAGGACGGCATGGCCCAGGTGACCTTCACCGGCATGACCCGCGCCGACGCCGAGAAGTACCTCACGGCCAGGCCCGGCGAGGCGTCGAGCATCAAGGTGCGCGCGGGACCCGGGGTGAGTCAGCGTGAACTCGTCGAGCGGCTGACTCAGGCCCTCCCCAGGGGAGTTGAGGCGATCACCGGGCAGGAGTCGGCCCAGGAGAACACCGACATGATCTCCAGCCAGTTCCTGACCGTCTTCACGACCTTCCTGCTGGTGTTCTCGGGCGTTGCCCTCCTGGTCGCCACCTTCTCCATCCACAACACCTTCGCGATCGTCGTCGCCCAACGCACCCGTGAGAACGCCCTGTTGCGGGCACTCGGCGCCTCCCGGCGCCAGGTCACCGCGTCGACCCTGACCGAGACGAGTGTCGTGGCCGTCACCGCCTCCGCCGTCGGCCTCGCGGGCGGCATCGGAATCGCGGCCGGCCTCCAGAGCCTGTTCCCGGCGATCGGATTCTCCTTCCCCGAGGGCGACTTGGTGGTCAGCGTGCTGTCGATGCTGCTGCCGCTCGCGGTGGGCGTCGTGGTCTGTCTGGGCTCCGCGCTGCTGCCCGCCGTACGCGCCGGACGCACCGCGCCCCTCGCCGCACTGCGCGAGACGGCCGTCGACCAGTCGGGCGCCTCCCGCGTCCGTGCCGTCACCGGGGCCGGTCTGACCGCGCTCGCGGTGGCCGTCACCCTCACCGGCGTCCTCGTGTCACCGTCCGTCCTGCTCGCGGGAACCGGCGCGGTACTGGCCCTCGTCGCGTTCGTGGTCCTCGGCCCGGTCGCCGCCACGACAGCCGTACGCGTCCTCGGCAGCCCCCTCGACCGGTTGCGCGGCGTCACCGGGTCCCTCGCCCGGCGCAACGCCCTGCGCAGCCCGAGGCGGACGGCCGCCACCGCGAGCGCGCTGATGATCGGCGTGGCCGTGGTCTCGCTGTTCACGGTGTTCGGGGCGTCCCTGAAGGCCACCATGGACCAGACGGTCTCCCGGTCCTTCGCGGGCGATGTCGCCGTCAGCACCCCGTCGTTCGGCGCGGGCGGCAGCGGACTCAGCCCCCGGCTCGCCGGAGCTGTCCGACAATTGCCCGAGGTGGACACGGCCGTGGGCCTCGGCCGCGGTGTCGCCGAAGTCGACGGCCGGGGGCGGGCGTTGACCGTCACCGACCCTCTCGCGCTGGAGCGCACCTTCGATCTGGGCACCGTGCACGGCTCCCTGCGCGACCTCGGCACCGACGGCATCGCCATCACCGGCACGGAGGCCGAGAAGCTCGGCCTCGCGACGGGGGACCAGGTCCGACTCGCCTTCACCGACGGCGAGCAGCACACCTTCACGGTCCGCGCGGTCTACGGACGGTCCGAACTGGCGGGGGACTACGTCATCACCCGGGCGGCCTGGGCCCCGCACCGCACACAGGACGCGGACACCCTCGTCGCGGTTTCCTTCAAGGACGGGGTGAGCACCGACGCGGGCAAGGCGGCGGTGGAAAAGGTAGCTGCGCGGTACGGCCATCCCGAGGTGCAGACCCGCGCCGAGTACGCGCAGTCCTCGGCCGGCGGCATCGACATGATGCTCACCCTGGTCTACGCTCTGCTCGCCCTCGCGGTCCTGATCGCGCTGCTGGGCATCGCCAACACGCTGACCCTGGCGATCCACGAACGCACCCGCGAACTGGGCCTGCTGCGGGCCGTGGGCCAGACCCGGTCCCAGCTCCGCGCGATGGTCCGCTGGGAGTCGGTCCTGGTCGCCGCCTTCGGCACGGTCGGCGGACTGGGCCTGGGCGCCTTCCTGGGCTGGGTCCTGGTCAAGGCCTCGGACGGCACGAGCGACAGCACCTTCGCCTTCGCACTGCCACCCCTGCAACTGGCGATCGTCGCCCTGGTGGGCCTCACCGCGGGAGCCCTCGCGGGCCTGCGCCCGTCCCACCGAGCCGCCCGGCTCGACGTGCTCCGAGCGATCGCGACCGAGTGAAACGGTCGAGCACCCCTCGAAGGGCCACACCAACGAGAACCGGCGGCCGTGCGAAACCCCCGTGCGGGGACGCCTCGTACGGCCGCCTGCCCGCCGACGCTACGGCCGCTTTCCCGCCGACGCTACGGCTGCCTGCCCGCCGAAGTCCCGCAGAGCCGGCGCCCTCCCGCGCCCCCGCCTCGACGTACGGCGAGTACCGCGACGGAGCGAACGGCCCGTACCTGTCGGCGTGGAACCCACCCGCGCGCCCACTGAGTCAACGCGCGCGCCCCGCCTACGACCGGCCCCGACCCGCCGGCGCACCCGGCAAGGCCCGCATGACCGCACGAGCCTCACCCGGCACCGACCACCCAGCGCACCCCGCGACTTGGCGTGCGGGAAGGGAAGCCGTCACCGCCCGGTCAGCCGGGAACGGCGGACCGGGCGGGAGCGTGTTCGGGCCGGAGGACTTCCGCGCGCACCTCGGTGAACCGGAGCGCGCTCTTGTCGAGGACGGTGCGCCGCTGGGGCCGCGCGGCGGCGGGCGTCGGCAGGGTGAACCACACGAACTTCCCCGCATCGCCGTCCGGCCGTACGCCCCAGCTCTCGCTGACCGCGGCGACCATAGCGAGCCCTCGCCCGCACGTGGCGAGCGGCTCGGTGTCCTTGATGTCGGCCACGACCGGCAGACGCGGGTCGTGGTCGTGCACCGAGACCATGAGCCGGTCGAGCAGCAGCTCGATCTCCACGGTGCACGTCTTGTCGGGCTGGGCATGGCGGTGGACGTTGGTCAACAACTCCGTCACACCGAGCACGGCCCGGTCTATGAGGGGATCCATATGCCAGTAGCGCAACTGCGCAGAAAGGATTCTGCGGACCTGGCCGATCCGCGACGGCAGAGCCTGAAGCTCGACCGTGCAATGCCTGCTTGGGTGACTGATCACGGCTGCGACTCCCCGACGTGAGGTCCGGAAGAACACGGAGTTCGGATCGATCCAGCAGGTGCCTGCATGACGGCCGCCTGCTGTCGTGCCCGGCGGGCTGGTGTGCAGCGTGATCGCCGGTAAACCCAGAGTGATGTGAGACCAGCGTGACGCAGGAGGCGCGTCACCGCAACTCGCGGTGACCTATTCGCTACGCCCCGCAGCCCTGCGCACGGCCTCGATGAACCGGCGTGCAGCGGGCGGCCCCGGCTCGCCCGGGGCGGGGTCGTGCTCGCCGAGCGTCAGCAGGTACCGGTTGCCGTTGAGGTCGGCGAGGGCTCGGTCGTCCGAGGCGAACCAGGGCTTGGAGGCGCGCACCGCCTGCACCGGCGCGCTGTCGATCTCGCTGCCGTAGCTGGTGAGCAGTTCCAGTCTGCCGTCGTTGATCCGGACCTGACCGGCCCGGGTGAGCGATCGCAGCCGCTTCCCGATCCGCACGCCCGTAGCCGTGAACTCCGGCTCCGCCATGCCGCCCCGCCCCCTTGTGCGCGTCGGTGTGCCCGCCCGGACTCCCGCGTGGGCCGAGAGCCGGCAACTCTGTCGTGATCCAGTGTGCGCGCCCCCGTCCGAGACGTCCGTCCCGCCCGGTGCAGTCTGCCCGCCACGGGCGTCGAGCACCAGTACGCATGACATCTCGCCGGGAGCGCCCGGAGCACTCGTCCGAATGCGCCCCCGCCGCCGTGTGCGGTCGCGACCCCAGGGTGCCTTTGAGGCTCTCAAAGGTGTGTTTATGCAGGTGAGAAGCGTGCGGAAGGTGTCTATGATCGAGCCATCGGCTGCGCGACGCGCTGTCGGCGCGAAGTGTTAGGAGCCCCGCCGTGAGCACCCCTCAGCAGATCCGACCCGGCGACACCCTCGACATCGACCACAGCGACACCGCCTACCGCGGCTGGCTGAAAGAGGCCGTCCGCAAGGTGCAGGCCGACGCGAACCGTTCGGCCGACACCCACCTGCTGCGCTTCCCGCTCCCGGAGCGGTGGGGCATCGACCTGTACCTCAAGGACGAGTCGACCCACCCCACCGGCAGCCTCAAGCACCGCCTCGCCCGTTCGCTGTTCCTCTACGGCCTGTGCAATGGCTGGATCCGGCCCGGCCGCCCGGTGATCGAGGCGTCCAGCGGCTCCACCGCCGTGTCCGAGGCCTACTTCGCCAAGCTGATCGGGGTGCCCTTCATCGCGGTCATGCCGCGCACGACGAGCGCCGAGAAGATCCGCCTCATCGAGTTCCACGGCGGCCGGTGCCACTTCGTGGACGACCCGCGCACCATGTACGAGGAGTCCGCCCGCCTCGCGGTGGAGACGGGCGGCCACTACATGGACCAGTTCACCTACGCGGAACGCGCCACGGACTGGCGAGGAAACAACAACATCGCCGAATCCATCTTCCGGCAACTGGAGTTGGAGCGTTTTCCGGAGCCCGCCTGGATCGTCGCCACGGCCGGCACCGGCGGCACCTCGGCGACCATCGCCCGCTACGTCCACTACATGCAGCACGACACCCGCATCTGTGTGGCCGATCCGGAGAACTCCTGTTTCTTCGAGGGCTGGAGCACCGGCGATCCGGACGTCACGTGCGACTGCGGTTCGCGCATCGAGGGCATCGGCCGGCCGCGCATGGAACCGAGCTTCGTGCCCGGGGCCGTCGACCGCATGATGAAGGTCCCGGACGCGGCGAGCGTGGCCGCGGTGCGCGCCCTGGAGCGGGCCATCGGCCGCCGCGCGGGCGGCTCGACGGGCACGGGTCTGTGGAGCGCGCTGAAGATCATCGCCGAGATGGTGGCCGAGGGACGCCGGGGGAGTGTCGTCACCCTCCTCTGCGACCCCGGCGACCGGTACCTCGACAAGTACTACTCGGACGCCTGGCTCGCCGAGCAGGGCCTCGACATCGAGCCGTACACGGCGGCGATCGCCGCACTGCTGGAGACAGGGGTCTGGCCCGGCCAGGTCGGTCCCAGCACCTCCTGAACCGAGCTCCCGGCTAGCCGGCCCGCGCCGCCAGCCGCCGGTCCAGCGTGCGGACCGCGTCCCTGAAGGCCCGTCCCAGACCGGCCCGCCCGAGCTTCGTGACCAGCCGGAACGCCACCGTGCCGTCGACGGCGAACGTCCAGCGCACCTGGGTGCCCGCTCCGGCCGGAGTCAGCCGCCACTCCTCGGCGATGGCGCGGGCGCCCGGCGCGTTGGCCACGTCGACCCGGTAGGCGTACACCTCGGGGTCCTTGGCCGCGATGATCGTCTCCTGGAAGCGCCCGCCGCCCCTGAGACGTATCTCCCGCGTCGAACCGTCCCCGGTCGAGCGGGCCAGCGTCACCGCGGAGAACCACTCCTCCCAGCCGGGAACGTCCTCGGCGAGCGCCCGGTACACCGCCTCCGGCGGCGCCGACATCTCCTGCACGAACACCATCCGTACGGGCGCGGTCCCGATGAAGTCGAGCCCCACCTCGCGCAGTTGGTGAGCCATGGCCACCCCCCCAGGTGTGAACGGGAGGAGTCACCTTAGCTGTCGCTCCGTCAGATGTCTGCACCGTCGACGAACTCGCCCGCCACGACCAGCCGCCGCAGGTGCTCGGACACCTCCGCGCGCGCCGACTCCGGCAGCCCCGCGTCCGTCACCAGCGTGTCGACCTGCTCCAGCGAGGCGAACGAACTCAGGCCCACGGTGCCCCACTTGGTGTGGTCGGCGACCACCACGACCCGCCGTGCCGACTGCACGAGCCGCCGGTTGGTCTCGGCCTCCGCGAGGTTCGGCGTCGACAGACCGGCCTCGACCGATATCCCGTGCACGCCGAGGAAGAGCACGTCGAAGTGGAGCGCCGCGATCGCCTGGTCGGCGACCGGCCCCACCAGCGAGTCGGAAGGAGTGCGCACACCGCCGGTCAGCACGACGGTCGCCGCACCCTGGCGCGGACCCGAGGTGCGCTGCGCCGCGTGGAAGACGTCGGCCACCCGCACCGAGTTGGTCACGACGGTCAGGTCCGGCACGTCGAGCAGATGGTGGGCCAGCGCGTACGTCGTCGTACCCCCCGACAGGGCGATCGCGGTGCCGGGGGCGACCAGCTCCGCCGCGGACCGCGCGATGTCCTCCTTGGCGGTCAGCTCCAGACCCGACTTCGCCTCGAAGCCCGGCTCGTGGGTGCTCGCCTCCATCACCGGGACCGCGCCGCCGTGCACCTTCTCCAGCACACCCTGGCGGGCCAGCGCGTCCAGATCACGTCGTACCGTCATGTCCGACACGCCGAGCTTGCGGGTCAGCTCGTTGACGCGCACCCCGCCTCGGCGCCGGACCTCGTCCAGGATCAGGGCGCGCCGCTGCTCCGCGAGGAGGTTCTGATTCTCACTCACGTACGCTCCGGTCCTTTCGCCTGGGCTGTCCGACACGCCCTGCGCACCCGCTCCCACAAGCACATTTTGCCCGTCCCGGGTGCGTAGGACGTCCCATACTCGCACGCGGCCCCACCGGGAGCGCCACCGACCGCCCCCACGTGCTCCCGCCACAGGGGTGACAGTCGGGTTCCGGTCGTGGCACGGATCGGGGAGATTCCGTGACGAGTGGTGTGCGCGACGCGCCGAGCGGCGATCCTTGTGCCCGCACGGACAGATGCCGACCGCGCGTCACGGGGGAAGTGCAGAAGACAGTGGAACGTGTCCCGACCACCGGCACGGACGGCTCGCCCGCCCGGCCCGAAGAATCCGCAACCGCCGCCCTGGAACTCCTGGTCCACGGAGTGGGCGGCACCACGCCCGAGAAGATGCTCGACGATCCGCGCACGGTGCGGATCACCGGTGACGGCACCGCGGCCGTCTTCCGCCGCGCCGACGACGTCGACGCCGAGAGGAGACCGCACGACGCGAGCACCGGCCCGGTCCCCGAGGCGTACGTCTGGTGCAACCTCACCTCCGGCAACGGCACCCGCGCCCTGTGGCTGCTGTTACTGCCGTTCATGGTGGTCAACCTCGCCCACTGGATGCGCCCCACCGCCCGCGGCCGCAGACGGACCGTGCGCCTGTACGGCCTCCTGGTACGGCTAGCGGGCCTGACCCTGACCGTTCTGCTGGTCGCCGCCGCCTGCGAGGTCGCCCTGGACCTCGCGGCCTGGCAGTGCGCGGGCACGCGCGCGTGCGCCGAGTCGCACACCTGGCTCGGCTTCCTGTCGCCCGACGTGTCGGACGGCGGCTGGTGGAGCCGGCCGGGCCGCCGCCTCGCCCTCGCCGCGCTGGTCCCGGCCGCCCTGACCGGCCTGCTGTGGTACCTGTCCCACCGCACCTGGAGCGACTACGAGTCCCAGCAGCCCATGTCCCGCGACCCCGAGCCGGAGGAGGACCACGAACGCACCGCGCTCGGCCGCCCCGGCTTCTGGTACGGCCGCCGCCTGGTCGCCCGCCTGCGGGCCGCGCACACCGCGGCGGGCCTGCTCACCATCGCCGCGGCGGTCAGTTCCACGGCGGCCCGCTTCGACCGCGCCCCGGGCGGCCCCGCGCTCCTCGACACGCTGGGCCTGCTTCTGCAGACCGGTCTGGTGGCCGGCGGGATCGCCGTCGTCTGGGTGGTGTGCCGCCGCGGCCGCAGCGAGAAGTACCTGGACCGGCAGCTCGACCCGCATCTCGTACGACGCCTGCCGCTCGCCGCACTCGTCCTGCTCGCCCTCGCCGCGGTGTACGCCGGCTGGGAGCGGCCGGGATGGCAGTCGCACGGCCGGCTGTCGGGGGACGCCACCTTCGGCGGAATCGCCTTCGTGCAGGGCCTCCTGGTTGTCGCCCTGGCCGTGGTAGCCCACCTGCTGTACCGCACGCGTCCCGACCCGCGCGCGGCGATGCGCGGCCTGGCCGGACCCGCCGTGGCGACGCTGGCCTGCGCCCTGGGCGGTGTGATGTCCGGCGGCGTCTCCCAGCGCGTGGCGGACTGGCTGGACGGCACCGGCGCCACCATCCCGGGCCCGCCGGTCCTGCTGACCTGGCAGGCGTCCGTGATCCCGCTGGTCCTCCTGGTGCTGCTGGGGCACTGCGCCTGGCTCGGCCGGCGCACCTGGCGCGCCGGCCTGGCCCAACTGGACACCGTCGAGAGCGACTACCCCGAGGAGCCCAAGGACGCGGCCCGCACCCGTCGTATCGCCCGTACCCGCGCGATGGCGGCGCTGACGGACCGGGGGCCCCGCCTGCTCGGAGTGACATCGGCCAGCACCCTCCTCCTCGGCGCCGGAGCGCTCGTCGGAGCCCTGACGTCCCGCAGGACACCGGCCAGGGCCGCCGAGGGGACGTACGCCTTCGTGCAGAGCGCCGCCGACACCGCGCAGGCACTCGGCTCCTGGCTGATCGGGCTCGGCTTCATCCTGTTCGTCACCTGGGGCCGCCGCGCCTACAAGGACCCCTCCGCGCGCCGGACCATCGGCATCCTCTGGGACGTGGGCACCTTCTGGCCGCGCGCCGCCCACCCCTTCGCCCCGCCCTGCTACGCCGAGCGCGCGGTACCGGACCTGACCTGGCGGATCGCCACCTGGACCCGGACCACGCGGGGCCGGCTGGTCATCTCGGGACACTCCCAGGGCAGCGTCCTGGCGGCCTCGGCGGCCTGGCAACTGGAGCCGTCCGTCCGCAAGCGGGTCGCCCTGCTGACCTACGGCTCCCCGCTGGAGCGCCTCTACGGCCGCTGGTTCCCGGCCCACTTCGGCCCGGCCGCGCTCACGGCCCTCCACCACGACGTGGACTGCTGGCGCAACCTCTACCGGCTCACCGACCCGATCGGCGGCCCCGTCCGGCTGCCCGGCGACTGCGGCCCCGCGGTGGACCGCGAGCCCCTCATGGACCCGCTCGCCTACGGCCGTACCGAGCTGCACCCGCTGCCCGCGCCGATCCTCGGCCACTCCGACTACCAGGCCGACCCGGTCTTCGCCGAGGAGCGGGCGAGACTGCTGGGCCGGCTCCAGCCGGACGTGCCGGGCCCGCGGTCTCAGGACGAGCCGGGCAGGTCCTCGGCGTAGAGCAGGGTCAGATCGTCCGTGGTCGGGTCGTCCACCTGGGCGACCCGGCTCGCGTGCCGCTCCACCATCGCCTCGAAGGTCTGGCGCGCGGTACGGCCGTTGCCGAAGGCGGGACCCTTGGGCAGCACCGTGAAGTACTTCAGCAGGGCCTCCGAGGCACCCGGCGCCAGCCGGTACTCGTGCTCCTCGGCCTGCTGCTCCACGATGCTGAGGAGTTCGTCCGGGTCGTAGTCGCTGAAGGTGATGGTCCGTGAGAAGCGGGACGCCACACCGGGGTTGACCGAAAGGAACCGCTCCATCTCGGCGGTGTAGCCCGCGACGATCACCACGACCGCGTCCCGGTGGTCCTCCATCAGCTTCACCAGCGTGTCGATGGCCTCCTTGCCGAAGTCCCGGCCCGAGTCCTCCGGCGACAGCGCGTACGCCTCGTCGATGAACAGCACACCGCCGCGCGCCCGGTCGAAGGCCTCCTGGGTGCGGATCGCCGTGGAACCGATGTGCTCGCCGACCAGGTCGACCCGGGACACCTCGACGAGATGCCCCTTCTCCAGCACCCCGAGGGAGGCGAGGATCTCGCCGTACAGCCGGGCGACCGTCGTCTTGCCGGTGCCGGGGGAGCCGGTGAAGACCAGATGGCGCTTGACGGAGGCCGCCTTGAGGCCCGCCTGCTGGCGTCGCCGGCCCACCTCGATCATGTCGGTGAGCGCCCGCACCTCGCGCTTGACGCTGTCCAGGCCCACCAGGGCGTCGAGTTCCCCGAGGACGTCCTTCGAGGTGCGCGCGGGCTTCGCCGGCTCGGCGGGGGCGGCCGGCGGCTCCGGGTCGGCCGCGCGCTGCCCGGGGATCGACCCTAGCAGACCGGCGGAGCGGGACTCCGTCTGCACGACCGTCTCCCGGGCCGCGGGCGGGGTCAGGCCGCCGCTCTCGTCGCTGGTGCAGTCCTCGACGACGGGACCCGCTCCGGCGGCCGCGTCCGGGACGTCCGCGAACTCGTAACCCCCGCGCGCACAGCGCTCGGTGCGGCACTTCCTGAGCGTCGCACGGCAGCCGTCTATCACGTGGAAGCCGTACCCGCCGCTGCCCGTCACCCGGCAGTTCAGGAAGCTGCCGCGGCCGCCCGCCGACACGTAGAAGCCGGCCTCGGCGGGGGAGTCGACCGTGCACCGCTCGATCGTCGGGTCGGCGCCCTTGGTGACGATCACTCCGGTCTGGGTGCCGTCCACCGTGCAGCCGTTGAGGGTGCCGCCGCTGCCGTGGTCACGGAACCAGGCCCCGGTCGCCGCGTCCCGGATCCGGCAGTCGTCGAGCTGCGCGGTGGCCCCGTCGCTCACCGACACGGCGGTGTTGCGCACCTGGGAGATGTCGCTGTCGACGACGTCCGCGCGGGAGCCGCGGTCCAGCACGAAAAGGGCGTCCGGCACGTCGTGCACCCGGCAGGAGTCCAGTACGGCGGTGGCGCCGTCGCTGACCCAGACGGCCGGGTAGTCGCCGGTGCTGTCGAAGATCTCGCACTGGTTGGCGTCCACGCGGGTGCCCGGGTCCCACACCGACAGGCCGTTGCGCCCGAACTGACGGACCGTCGTGCGGGTCAGCGTCAGCACCGAGCGGGAACGCAGGTCGACCGCGTTCTCCGGGATGTCGTGGATGCGGCAGTCGGCCAGGGTCAGCACCGCGTCGGTGTCGAGCGTGACGCCGTCGGCGGTGGTGCGGTGCACATCGCAGTCGGTGAGGTGCGCGGTGGCCCGGCCGGTGATCTGCACCCCGCTGCCGCGGACCTCGTAGATCTCGCAACCCACGGCCTCCAGCGCGGAGTTCTCGCCGGTCGCCGCGAGTCCCGCGCCCGCGGTGTGGTGGATGCGGCAGCGCTCCAGGCGGGGGTGGGCACCGCCGCGCACCGCGACGCCGGACTGGCCGGCCGCCACGACCTCGCACTCCTCGAACACCCCGCCTGCGCCGTCCAGTACGGCGATGCCGATGCCGGCCGGGTTGTCGACGGTGCAGCGCCGCACGGTCGGGCGGGCACCGCCGCGCACCTCTATGCCGGCCGCGGACCGCGTGACGACCCGGATGTCGGCGAGCTCCGGTGTGCCCTCCTCGACGAGCAGGGCGGGCGCGGCCGCGTCCTGGCCCTCCACGTGCAGGTCCTGCACCACGGCGGAGGCGCGCACGGTCAACGGCACCCCGTCCACGGGGGCGATCCGCACGGAACCGGGCGATCCCTCGGGGCCGCGCAGGGTCACCGCCCGCTGCACGACGAGGTTCTCCCGGTAGGTGCCGGGCGCGATCGTCAGGACGTCCCCGTCCGCCGCGGCCTCCAGGGCAGCGGCGAGCGACGCGTACTCACCCGTGCGGCGCCGCCACCGCGATGTGCCGGTGTGCGTCACCTGGACCGTGCCCTGTGCCATGGCGTTGCTGTGCCCCCACCTCGTAGTACGCGGGTTCGTGCTGCCGAGGAACCTCGGCCGGTCCACCGTAGCGTGCGCGCGGGTGGTGGGTTGACCAGAGCCGTGAGGCCGTCAGCTCCCGGTGCCGGTACGGCCCCAGTCCGGGCCCGCGCGGTCCCAGGCCTGGTCCCAACGGGCGTACCGGCGGCGGACCATGCGCCAGACGGCGAGCCGTCTGGCGCCCTCGATCAGGCCCGCGGTCAGCAGGGCCGCCCCGACGCCCGCGAGGACGGCGTGGGTGGTGGCGGTGGCGGGGTCCAGCGGGCGGGCCACTGTGCGGCCGTGGAGGTCCGTCCACAGGGTGAAGCGGTCGCCGTGGTGCGGGGTCTCCAGGGCGGCCAGGACGGTGCCGTGGTGCTTGCTGCCGTCCGGGGCGCTCCAGTCGGCCACCACGCGGGTGCGCAGATCCCGCCCCGAGGCGGCTTCAGGTTCGGCGTCCAGCGGCGACCGGTCCAGTGCGCGGACCACGGTCGCCGTCACCAGCCGCCGGGAGTCCTGCTGTTCACGGACCGAGCGTTGGAGCGCGCCCTGGGCCGCGGTCCCGGTGACGGCGCCGAGCACCGGTCCGACGACCAGGATCAGCAGCAGGGCCACGAGGCCGGCCCAGGCCTCCGCCAGATCGGTCCCACGGCACAGCGGGTTGCGCCGCCAACGCCAGAGTCCGCTGATCGCTCGCACCGTCCGCACCCCCTTCCCGCTCCGTGATAACCCCGGAGGAGTCGTCCACGCGCGGGACCGGCCCAAGAGAGAGCGAAATCACCTGCGGCCGGGTCCTCTCAAGAACTCCTCACGAAGGCTCCAACGTGCGGGCCCCCGGGCGGTGTTCCCGCGGCCCGGGCCGGGGTGGATCTCCGACGTCACCTCGTCTCCCGGCCGCCGCGTCGACCCTGCGCCCGCGCCCTATTCGAGGATCGTGACGGGGTCGCCGACCCGGATCGTGCCACTGGTGCGGGGCACCAGGTTCTGGCCGAAGACGAGCTTGCCGCCGAGACGCCGGTGCCGGCCCAGGCTGTGCAGGGGCTCCTTGCCGCGGACGGCCCGGTCCTGGTCGGTGGTGGTCACCACGCACCGCCCGCACATCTTGGCCACCCGGAAGGTGACCTCCCCGATGGCGACGAGAGACCAGTCGTCCTCGGCCCAGGCTTCGGCGCCGCCCACGACGACGTTCGGCCGGAAGCGGTTCATGGGCAGCGGGCCCTCGGCCGCGTGCGGGCCTTCGGAGATCCGGGAGTTGAGGGCGTCGAGGGAGCTCGCGGAGGTGAGCAGCAGCGGGTATCCGTCGGCGAAGGTGACGGTCTCGCCCGGCAGCGCGTACTCGGGCTCGACCGGCCGGCGGGTGGCGGGATCGTCCATGTGGACCAGGAGGGTGCGCGCCCCGAGGTACTCGCTGCACCACGCGTGCGCGGCCTCGTCGGCGGCGGGCACGCCCTCGATCTTGTCCCCGAAGAGGTCCAGCGTGACGGTCTCACCGGGCTCGGGCACCGCCACGGTCAGCGGCTCCATGCCGGGCGCCGACAGCACGACGCCGCCGCCGGGCATGAGCTCGGCGGCGGCCAGTGCGAGGCGTGGCTGCTGTCGTTGGGTGACGACCTTTCCCCCGTCGTCTACCAGCGCCCAGCGCCGGTCACCGGCCAGCCCCCAGGGCTCCACCTCGGCCTCCCGGAGCGCAAGAGCCCGGAACGCCTTGACCGGATGGACATGAATCGACAGCAGTTGCGTATTCCCCATGGGGCCATCGTGCCAGGCGGCACCGACAGCCCGGGAGGGGAATCAGTACCCGCGGTACTGCTGGTTGTTGTACGGGTCCTGGTAGGGGGCAGCCGGAGCGGGCCGGGGAGCCGCGGGGCGCATCGCCTCGTAGCCGGTGGCCATGCCGGGGCCGGCCGGACGCTGCTGGTACTGCTGCGGGCCGGGATAACCGCGGGGCGCGGCGGCCTGCTGCGGGATGTACGCCGCGGGCGCCTGCTGCAGCGGCGCGGGCTGCTGCATCTGCGGGTAGCCGTAGGCGGACTGGGAGGGGCCCGCGGGGAGGGCGGGCAGCGCGGACGGCAGCGCGGGCAGGTGGCTTGCCGGGACGTCGTACGCGGCCGGGACCCGGATCGGGGCGATCTGCGGGGTGCCCCGCTCGGCCACGAGTGAGTCGTAGATCGGAGTGTCCGGGAAGGAGGCGGAGTAGTAGCCGCCGCCATAAGTGGAGCGGGGGGAGGTCATGGCACATAAGTTAAGCCCACGATGTGCTGGTTGGGGAGACCGATAAGAGGGTTGTTTTCCGTGTCGGCAGTGACCTGGGACCCCCAATGCGAGCGAACTCGGCAAAAAAGGACGCCAATCCGGGTCCCATCCCGGTAAAGGCCGAGTTCCGAGCGGGTTACCGAGGGTTGACCGGCGATCTTCCTGTCCGCGGGATGGGAGTTCGCTGTCCCCGGGGAATAGGTTGAGCGGGTAGAACTCGAAGGATCGCCGGGGCGCGTCCTGGCCTGCCGACACCCGATGGGGGCGGACATGTCAATGCCGAAAGGATCAAACGCTCCGGTGCCCACCACGGCACTGCGCGTCGAATTGGGCTGGCGCACCGGTCCGGGGATCCCCGACGCGGATGCCTCGGCCCTGCTGCTCGTCGGCGGAAAGGTCCGCTCCGACGCCGACTTCGTCTTCTACAACCAGCCGCAGCACTCCTCGGGGGCCGTCCGCCACGAGGGCAAACGGACCGACGGCGGCCGGGTGACCGACACCCTGCTCGTGGATCTCGCGCGCGTGGAGCCGTCGGTGGAGACCGTCGTACTGGCCGCTTCCGCGGACGGCGGGACCTTCGCCCGCATCCCCGATCTTTACATCGAGGTGCGGGATGCGGCCCGCGATGAGGTGGTGGCGCGCTTCGACAGTACGGGTGCGACCGTAGAAACCGCTTTCGTCCTCGGGGAGTTCTATCGGCGTCAGGGTGTTTGGAAATTCCGTGCCGTCGGTCAGGGCTACGACAGCGGACTCGAAGGACTGGCAACGGACTTCGGGATCACCGTGGACGAACCCCAGCGGACGGCACCGGTGGAGCCGCCGCCCGCCCCTTCGGCGCCCCCGGTCCGCCTCTCGAAAATCACCCTGACCAAGTCGGCTCCCTCCGTGTCCCTCGCCAAACAGGGCGGCAGCTCGGGCGCGATGCGGGTGAACCTCAACTGGCAGGTGCGCAAGCAGTTCTCGGGCTGGGGCAGCAAGCGCGGCCGCGCGGTGGCCATGCACGCCGACCTCGACCTCGACCTGTGCGCGCTGTACGAACTCGCCGACGGCCGCAAGGGAGTCGTACAGGCGCTGGGCAACGCCTACGGAGCCCTGCACCAGCCGCCGTACATCCACCTCGACGGCGACGACCGCACCGGGGCCGTCGCGAGCGGCGAGAACCTCACCGTGAACCTCGACCACAAGCGGGACTTCCGGCGCATCCTCGTCTTCGTGACGATCTACGAAGGAGCGCGTTCCTTCGCCGACCTGCACGCCACGGTCACCCTCCAGCCGCAGTACGGCGCCCCGATCGACTTCTCCCTCGACGAGTGCACCGTGCCCTCGACGGTGTGCGCGCTGGCCCTGATCACCGCCACCGGCGACGACCTGGTCGTCCAGCGCGAGGCCCGCTACCTGGTGCCCGAACGCGGCGTGAGCCCGCAGCGGACCGTGGACCAGGTCTACGGCTGGGGGATGAACTGGACGCCGGGCCGCAAGTGAGCGCTCAGCGCTCCTCTCCGACGACGGCGTCCGGGCGTGCGTAGGTGCGGCCCTTCCAGGCCGCGCCGCGCCCCCGGTAGTGCTGCACCGCCGAGTCGACCGTCATGAGGAGATAGAGGAACGCGGTGAACGGCAGCAGGGGAGCGAGCCACAGCGGCTGCCGGTAGTAGCGCAGCATCGGGACGTACGTCCCCGTCATCACCAGCCAGGCGAGAGCACCGAGCGCGGCCGTCGCCGCGCTGCCGGCCACCGCACCCGTGACGACGGCGGCCGGCGGCACCAGATAGACCAGCGCGAGCCCGATCACCGTGCCCAGCAGCACCAGCGGGTTGTGGCGGAGCTGGGCGTACGCACTGCGCGACACCATCCGCCACAGGTCGTGCAGTCGGGGATAGGGACGCACGCTGTCCACCCGCTCCGCGAGGCCCAGCCAGATGTGGCCGCCGCCCCCCTTGACCGCCCGCGCGAGGGCCACGTCGTCGATGACGGCGTGCCGGATGGCGTCCGGGATCCGCGCCCGCTCGGCCGCCTCGGCGCGCAGCAGGACGCAGCCGCCCGCCGCGGCCGCCGTCCGGGCCCCCCTCCTGCCGATCCGGCGGAACGGATAGAGCTGCGCGAAGAAGTAGACGAACGCCGGCACCACGAGCCGCTCCCACAGGCTCTCCACCCGCAGCCGGGCCATCTGCGAGACGACGTCGAAGCCCCCGGCGTGCGCCGCGGCCACCAGTCGCCGCAGACTGTCCGGCCCATGGGCGATGTCGGCGTCCGTCAGCAGCAGGTACTCGGGCCCACGCGCGCGTGCCAGCCCGATGCCGTGCCGCACGGCCCACAGCTTGCCCGTCCAGCCGGCCGGGGGCTCACCCGGCGAGGACACGGTCAGCGGCAGTCCGCCGTGCCGGTGCGCCAGTTCGCGTGCCAGCTCCCCGGTGCCGTCGGAACTGCCGTCGTCGACGAGGAAGACCTCCGCCCGCCCCGGGTAGACCTGGGCGAGGAGGGAGGGAAGGCTCGCGGGCAGCACCTCGGCCTCGTCGCGAGCCGGCACCACCACCGCCACGAAGGGCCAGCACTCGGGATCCCGTTCCGGTGGCAGCCGTACGTCCGTGCGCCAGAAGAAGCCCTGGCAGAGCAGCAGCCACCACCAGGCGGCGAGGGATACGGCGGCGGTCCACGCGATGGCGCTCACGCGCGCAGTCTGCCCCACGGAACCGGCCCGCAAGGGCTCATCGTCTATCGTGGCCGGGTGAAGATCGCGCTCTTGGACTCCGGAATCGGTCTGCTGGCGGCGACCGCCGCGGTACGGCGACTGCGCCCCGACGCCGATCTCGTGCTCTCCCTCGACCCCGACGGCATGCCGTGGGGCCCCCGCACCCCGGACGACATCGTCGGGCGCGCCCTGGGTCTGGCCGAGGCCGCCGCCGCCCACGGTCCCGAGGCCCTGATCATCGGCTGCAACACCGCCACCGTGCACGCCCTGAGCGCCCTGCGCGCCCGGCTCGAACCGGACCTGCCGGTCATCGGGACCGTGCCCGCGATCAAGCCCGCCGCGGCGGCCGGTGGCCCCTTCGCCATCTGGGCGACCCCCGCCACCACCGGCAGCCCGTACCAGCGCGGGCTCCTCGCGGAGTTCGCCGACGGGGTGCGGGCCACCGAGGTGCCCTGCCACGGCCTCGCCGAGGCGGTGGAGCACGCCGACGAGGCGGCCGTCGACGCCGCCGTCGCCGCGGCCGCCGCCCTCACCCCCGCGGACGTCACGACCGTCGTCCTGGGCTGCACCCACTACGAACTCGTCGCCGAGCGCATCCGCGCCGCCGTGCAGCGCCCCGGGCAGCCGCCGCTCGTCCTGCACGGCTCCGCCGGAGCGGTCGCCGCCCAGGCGCTGCGCCGGATCGGCGAGCAGCCGGCGCCCGACGCCGCGCCCACCGGCACCCTCACGGTGCTGCTGAGCGGACGCGAGGGTGCCGCCCTGCCCGCGCCCGCCCTGGCCTATGCGGAGGGCCGGCTGCTGCGGACGGCCACTCCCGCCCGCTGACGGCCGCGAGGCGGCCGGAAAGCCCCCACTCGGAGCAGTCACTCAGTGCGACGACCTACCCGCAGGGCGAAACCTGAGTAATCTCGTAGGCATGAGGGAGCACCTCCACGGCGAGCACTCCTCGCACCACACCGACGTCTGGACCGGCCGCGCATCCAACCGGATCCAGTGGCTGCTGGCGCTCGGGGGCGCCGCGATCGTGGCGCTCGGCATCGAACTCGCCGTCGACTCGGCGTGGACCTCCGGCGCCGCCCCGCTCGTCATGTCCGTGGTCGGCTGCATCGCGGCCGGACTGCTGGTCCTCTTCCTCACGCTCGCCTTCGTCCACGTCGCCCTCCGGGTCGACATGGACTCCCTGGAGGTGCGCTGCGGCCACATCGGTGTGCCGCGCCGCCGCATCCCGCTGGCACATGTCGCCGGAGCCGAGTTCGTCCCGCACGTGACCCCGCGGCACTGGGGCGGCTGGGGCTACCGCTGGCGCCCCGAGAAGGGCACCGCCGTCGTCGTGCGCCGGGGTGAGGGCCTGGTCCTCCAGCTCTGGGACGGCCACACGTTCACGGTCACCGTGGACGACGCGGAGGCCGCCGTACGCATCATCCGCGACCGGCTGCGGCCCAGGGCCGCGGGGCCGCGGCACTGAGACCCGGCCGGTCCGTCACGTTCGGGCCGGCTCGTCGGAGAGCGGGTGGGCCGTCGCCTGCCCCGCGAGGAACCCGACACCCACCGCCACCATCGTGAAGCTCAGCGCGTTGCCGACCGCGGCGATCGCCGCCAGTGCCGTCAGGGCCGCGCCCGCGGTGAGCACCACCGGTGTGGCGCGGGGCGAGCGCCACAGCGCGTAGAGCAGCCAGCAGAACGCCGCCGCCAGCAGCAGCACCCCGGTCACCCCCTGCTCGGCGGCCATCTGCAACGGTGCCGAGTGCGGCTTCCCGTCGGGCTGCAAGGACTGGGCCGCCGTCGTGCTGAGCTCCCCGAAGCGGCCGGGACCCACGCCGAGGGCGGTGTCCTCGCGGGCCAGGTGGAGGGCGTCGTGCCACAGGTCGATCCGGTGCGGGGTGAGTCGGCCGCGCAGTGCCTCGGCGAGCCCGTCCGGCACCGCGTTCGCGGCCATCGCCCAGGTCAGGCCGGTCACCGCGGTCGCGGTGACGACGAGACCGGCGATGCCCGCACCGCGGTGGCGCATCCGGCCCGCGGCGAGCGAGCAGAGCAGCACCGCCGTGCAGGTGATCAGCCCGGGCACCGAACCGAGGACGGCCGAGGCCACCGCGATGCCCGTGGCCAGCAGCCGCAGCAGCGCCCGCAGACCGGCGGAGCCGGTGCTCCAGGCGGCGCAGCACGCGGCGCCCGTGGCGAGCGTGGTCAGGGCGGCCGTGGCCCCGGCGTGCCCCAGCGGACCGACGATCTCCGGGCCGGGCGCGAGACGGGGCAGCCCGACCGTCAGACCCAGTCCGGTCAGGGCGGCGGCGCTCGGGGCGGCGACCGGCAGCAGCGCCCCTGAGATCCGGCCGGCGGCATAGCCCGCGGCGACCGCCAGCAGGGCGAGCAGCACACCCTCCGGACGCCCGTCGTGCGCGGCCGCGGTGATCAGCGACCAGGCGGCACAGGCGCCCAGCACCAGGACACCCACCACGTCAGAAACGTTTCGTCTGTCGCCGTCCTCATCGGCACCGGCCACAGTCGTCATCCCCGTGGAACCCACCCCGCCCCCCGCAACACCGGTCCCCCGACCTGTGGCCCCGCCGCCCGTACGCGCTCGGCCCGTACGGCGGGGACTCCGGCACACCGTAACCGCTGATGGGCGATTTGTGGACGAGTTGTGCGGGATCACGCGGCCCGGACCGGTGCCCGGGGCCGCGCTCGGCGGGCGGACCGCGCTGTGGACGCCGAGGTCAACCGCCGTACACTCCCGGAGTGACCGTCACCGCAACTTCCGTGGACGAGTCGGACCGGCTGGCACCGCAGTCCGCGCCCGCCTCCCGCTGGGCCGCCCGGCTCCGCCGTCTCGTCCCGGCCGCCGCAGCGGCGCTCTCCGGAGTGCTGCTCTACGTCAGTTTCCCGCCCCGCACCCTGTGGTGGCTGGCCCTGCCCGCCTTCGCCGTCCTCGGCTGGGTGCTGCGCGGCCGTGGCTGGAAGGCGGCGTTCGGTCTCGGTTATCTCTTCGGCCTGGGCTTCCTGCTGCCGCTTCTCGTCTGGACCGGCGTAGAGGTCGGTCCCGGGCCCTGGCTCGCCCTGGTGGCGATCGAGGCGATCTTCGTCGCGCTGGTCGGCGTGGGCATCGCCGCCGTCTCCAGGCTCCCCGGCTCGCCGGTGTGGGCGGCCGCCGTGTGGATCGCCGGGGAAGCGGCACGCGCGCGTGCGCCGTTCCACGGCTTCCCCTGGGGCAAGGTCGCGTTCGGTCAGGCCGACGGCGTCTTCCTGCCCCTCGCCGCGGTGGGCGGCACCCCCGTCCTGGGCTTCGCCGTCGTACTGTGCGGCTTCGGGCTGTACGAGCTCGTGCGGCTGCTCGTGGAGCGGCGCGGGACGGGGACCGTACGGCGTCCGGCGGCGGCCGTGGCCCTGCTGAGCGTGGCCGTTCCCTTCGTCGGGGCGTTCGCGGCCCGGACCCTGGTGAGCGACAAGGCCGAGGACGGCACCGTGACCGTCGCGGCCATCCAGGGCAACGTGCCGCGCGCGGGGCTGGAGTTCAACGCCCAGCGGCGGGCCGTGCTCGAGTACCACGCGCGCGAGACCGAGCGGCTGGCCGCCGAGGTGAAGGCCGGCAGGATCGCGAAGCCGGACATCGTGCTGTGGCCGGAGAACTCCTCCGACGTCGACCCCTACACCGACGCCGAGGCGGCCGCGGTCATCGAACAGGCGGCCAAGGCCGTCGACGCGCCGATCTCCGTCGGCGGTGTCGTCGAGCGGGACGGCAAGCTCTACAACGAGCAGATCCTGTGGGACCCGGTCAAGGGCCCCACCGACACCTACGACAAGCGGCAGATCCAGCCGTTCGGCGAGTACCTGCCGCTGCGCTCCCTCGTCGGCGCGATCAACAAGAACTGGACCTCCATGGTCCGCCAGGACTTCAGCCGGGGCACGAAGCCGGGTGTCTTCCAGATGGCCAACGCCAAGGTCGGCCTGGTCACCTGTTACGAGGCCGCCTTCGACTGGGCCGTGCGCTCCGAGGTGACCGACGGCGCGCAGCTCATCTCCGTGCCCAGTAACAACGCGACCTTCGACCGCAGCGAGATGACCTACCAGCAGCTCGCCATGTCCCGGGTGCGCGCCGTGGAGCACAGCCGGACCGTCACCGTGCCGGTGACCAGCGGCGTCAGCGCGATCATCATGCCGGACGGCAGGATCACCCAGAAGACCGGCATGTTCGTCGCCGACTCGCTGGTGCAGAAGGTGCCGCTGCGCTCGACGCAGACCCCGGCGACCCGGCTCGGCATCCTGCCCGAGATGGCCCTGGTGCTGGTCGCCGCGGGCGGGCTCGGCTGGGCGATCGGCTCGGGCCTGCGCGGGCGTCGCACCCAGGACGCGTGACCGTACGCCGGTCCCGCGCCCCCCGGAAGATCACCAGGGTGTCCTCGACGCCGGTTAGGGTCGCTGCATGGCTACCCCTGACTTCATCCGCACCCTTCGGACGTCCATCGGTCACGACCCCCTCTGGCTCCCCGGCGTCAGCGCCGTCGTCCTCGACGACGAGGGCAGAGTGCTGCTCAACCGCCGTTCGGACACCCGCAAGTGGTCGCTGATCGGCGGCATCCCGGACCCGGGGGAGCAGCCCGCGGCCTGTGCCGTGCGCGAGGTCGAGGAGGAGACGGGCGTGCACTGCGCCGTCGAGCGGGTGATCGTCGTCCAGGCGCTCAAGCCCGTGACGTACGAGAACGGCGACGTCTGCCAGTACATGGACATCACGTTCCGCTGCCGGGCCCTCGGCGGCGAGGCACGGGTCAACGACGACGAGTCGCTGGACGTGGGGTGGTTCGCGGTGGACGCCCTGCCGGATCTGAACGAGTTCGGGGCGCTGCGGATCAAGCAGGCGCTGATGGACGCACCCACATGGTTCGACCCCACGACTTCCGAGTGAAGTATGGGGCCTGACCATATGTGGTCGGCTCGGGGCGCTGCCTAGGGTCGAACCATGACCGGCAGCAGCGCCCTCCCGGGCCCCCACGCCCCCACGCTCGACCTCGGCGGCCGCACCGCCCTCGTCACCGGCGCCGCCGGCGGCATCGGCCGCGCCTGTGCGCTGCGGCTTGCCGCCGCCGGGGCCAAGGTGAGAGCGGTCGACCGGGACGCCGCCGGTCTGGAGGCGCTCGCCGAACGCGCCGCGGGCCTGGCGGGCACCGTCGAACCGCGCGTCCTCGACCTCACCGACCTGGACGCCGCCGAGCACGCCGCCGCCGGCACCGACGTCCTCGTCAATAACGCCGGCCTCCAACTGGTGCGTCCCATCGAGGAGTTCCCGCCCGAGGTGTTCCACACGGTGCTCACCGTGATGCTGGAGGCGCCGTTCCGCCTGATCCGCGGCGCCCTGCCGCACATGTACGGGCAGGGGTGGGGGCGGATCGTCAACGTGTCCTCGGTGCACGGTCTGCGCGCCTCGGCCTACAAGGCCGCCTACGTGGCCGCCAAGCACGGTCTGGAGGGCCTGTCCAAGACGGCGGCCCTCGAAGGCGCCCCCCACGGCGTGACCTCGAACTGTGTGAACCCCGCCTATGTGCGCACCCCACTGGTCGAGCGGCAGATCACCGACCAGGCCCGGGCGCACGGCATCCCCGAGGAACGCGTGGTGTCCGAGGTGCTGCTCCAGGACAGCGCGCTCAAGCGGCTCATCGAGCCGGAGGAGGTCGCCGAGGCCGTGGCCTACCTGTGCGGCCCGCAGGCGTCCTTCGTCACCGGCACGTCACTCGTCCTCGACGGCGGCTGGACCGCGCACTGAGCGGCACCGGACCGGAGTTTTCCACAGCCCTGACGGGGTGAGCGCGCGATGAGCAATCCTGTGGGCATGTCCAGCGATCACACGCAGTCCGTCGAGCGCCCCGCAGGCAGTGCCGAGGCCCCCTTCCTCGAACTGCTGGCCAGGGGCGCGTCCGCCGACGCCTACGAGCAGCCGGTGCTGCTCGCCCGCGCCGAGGGCAGGCCGGCCGAGCGGATCGCCGCGCTCGAGGAGGCCAAGGCGGTCGCCCTGCGCGTGCGCTCCGAGCTGGAGGGCCGGCGCCGGCGGGAGGCCGAGCTGTCCGCCCTGTTCGAGACCGCCCACGACCTGGCGGGTCTCAGGGACCTGGACGCGGTGCTGCGGGCCATCGTGCAGCGCGCCCGCTCCCTGCTCGGCACGGACGTGGCCTACCTCAGCCTGAACGACCCGGTGCGCGGCGACACCTACATGCGGGTCACCGAGGGCTCGGTCGCGGCCCGCTTCCAGCAACTGCGGCTCGGGATGGGCGAGGGGCTCGGCGGACTGGTCGCCCAGACCGCCCGCCCCTACGTCACCGACGACTACTTCAAGGACGAGCGCTTCCAGCACACCCTCACCATCGACTCCGGCGTACGCGACGAGGGCCTGGTCGCCATCCTCGGCGTGCCGCTGACCCTGGGCCACCACGTCATCGGCGTGCTGTTCGCGGCGGACCGGCGGGCCCGGGTCTTCGAGCGGGAGCAGATCGCCCTCCTCGGGTCCTTCGCCGCGCTGGCCGCGGCCGCCATCGACACCGCGAACCTGCTCACCGAGACCCGCTCGGCCCTGACCGAGCTGGAGCGGGCCAACGAGATCATCCGGGACCGCAGCGGGGTCATCGAGCGCGCCTCCGACGTCCACGACCGGCTCGCCGAACTGGTACTGCGCGGCGGTGGGGTGCACGACGTGGCGGCGGCCGTGTCCGAGATCCTCGACGGCACGGTCGAGTTCGCCGAGATCGCGCCCGCCGAGGCGCTGGAGGCGTCCCGCGCCGAAGGCCACGCCGTACGGCACGGGGACGACTGGATCGCCGCCGTCGCCGCGGGCGGGGAGCTGCTGGGCGCGCTCGTACTGCGCGGCCACCCCGGGCTCGACCCCGTGGACCAGCGCACCCTGGAGCGCGCCGCGATGGTCACGTCGCTGCTCCTGCTCGCCAGACGTTCCGCCGCCGAGGCCGAACAACGGGTGCGCGGCGAGCTCCTGGACGACCTGCTCGACGCCCGGGACCGGGACCCCCGGCTGCTGCGCGAGCGGGCCGCGCGACTGGACGCCGACCTGGACGCCACCCACGTCGTGCTGGCCGCCCGGCTCGACGGACCCGCGGCCGACGCCGACCAGGAGGCGGCCGCCCGCAGACGCCTGTGGTCCGCGGCCTCCCACCTCGCCGCCACCCGGCACGGCCTGGCCGCCGCCCGCGACGGCGGCACCGTCCTGCTGCTGCCCCTCACCGCCGGGGACACGGCCACCGCACTGGCCCGCCGGACCGCCGGGCAGCTCGGCACAGCCGTCCACGAGGCGGTGACCGTGGGTGCCTCGGCCCCGGTCCGCGACCTCGCCGTCCACCTGGACGCCGTGGCCGCCGCCTACGAGGAGGGCCGGCGCTGCCTCGACGCGCTGCGCCTGCTGGGCCGCACGGGGGACGGGGCCGCCGCCGAGGACTTCGGGTTCCTCGGCCTGCTCCTGGCCGGTGACCGGGACATCGCGGGCTTCGTGGACCGCACCGTCGGCCAGGTGGTCGACTACGACGACCGGCGCGGCACCGATCTGCTGCGCACCCTCGACGCCTACTTCGCCTGCGGGATGAGCCCGGCCCGCACCAAGGACGAGCTGCACGTCCATGTGAACACCGTGGCCCAGCGCCTGGAGCGGGTGGGCCGCCTGCTCGGCGAGGACTGGCAGAGCCCGGCCCGCGCGCTGGAGATCCAGCTCGCGCTGCGGCTGCACCGGCTGTCGGCTCCGACACGGCCCTGACCCCCGCACGCGCGGGCGTACGGGGGCGTTCGGGAGCGGCGGGGTTCAGGCGGTGCGGGCGTCCGCCGCGGCGGAGGCGGCCGCGGGCTCCGGCTCCGCCTCAGGCTCGACGTCGGACAGGTCCCGGTGGCGGGTCTCCTGGGCGACACCGACGGCGACGACCGTCAGCACGACCGCGGCGATGACGTAGAGGGCGATCGGGGTGGAGCTGCCGTAGTCGGAGAGCAGCGCTGTGGCGATGAGCGGGGCCGGGGCGCCGGCCGCCACGGAGGCGAACTGGGCGCCGATGGAGGCACCGGAGTACCGCATCCGGGTCGCGAACATCTCCGAGAAGAAGGCCGCCTGGGGTGCGTACATGGCGCCGTGCAGGACGAGTCCGACGGTCACCGCGAGGATCAGGTTGCCGAAGCCGCCGGTGTCGACGAGCGAGAAGAACGGGAACATCCACAGCCCGACGCCGACCGCGCCGAGCAGGTACACCGGGCGCCGGCCGATCCGGTCCGACAGGGCGCCCCAGGCGGGGATCACCGCGAAGTGCACGGCCGAGGCGATCAGCACCGAGTTGAGGGCGGTCTGCTTGGAGACACCGGCCGAGGTGGTGGCGTAGACGAGGATGAACGCCGTGATGACGTAGTAGCTGATGTTCTCCGCCATGCGGGCGCCCATCGCGATCAGCACGTCGCGCCAGTGGTGGCGCAGCACGGAGACGAGCGGCAGTTTCTCGGCCACTCCGTTCCGGGCCGCCTTGCGGGCCTCGGCCTGCGCCAACGCCTGCTTGAACACCGGGGACTCGTCGACGGACAGCCGGATCCACAGACCGACGACCACCAGGACGCCGGAGAGCAGGAAGGGGACGCGCCAGCCCCAGCTCGCGAACGCCGCGTCCGACAGGACGGCCGTGAGCAGCGACAGCACACCGGTGGCGAGGAGCTGTCCGGCCGGTGCGCCGGTCTGCGGCCACGAGGCCCAGAAGCCGCGCCGCCGTGCGTCCCCGTGCTCGGACACGAGCAGGACGGCGCCGCCCCACTCCCCGCCGAGCGCGAAGCCCTGGACCAGGCGCAGCACGGTCAGCAGCACGGGAGCGGCCGTGCCGACGGTCGCGTGCGTCGGCAGCAGACCGATCGCGAAGGTCGCCCCGCCCATCAGCAGCAGGCTCAGGACCAGCAGCTTCTTCCGCCCGAGCCGGTCGCCGTAGTGCCCGAACACCAGGGCGCCGACGGGCCGGGCGGCGAATCCGACGGCGTACGTCAGGAAGGACAGCAGCGTGCCGACGAGCGGGTCGGAGTCGGGGAAGAACAGCTTGTTGAAGACCAGGGCGGCCGCGGAGCCGTAGAGGAAGAAGTCGTACCACTCGATGGTGGTGCCGATGAGGCTGGCGGCGACGATGCGCTTCAGGTTGTTCGGCGTCGGGGGAGCGGATGCTGCGGAGGCCATGTGCGCCACTTCCTCGTGTGCGGTGGGGACGGGTACGTGTTCGCACACCGTAGGAACGCGCACGTCAAGGGCACATGTGGTGGCACAACATAGTTCTGCGGGTGGTTGTGGCCGGTCGAACCAGCCTTTCAGTCCCGCGAGTTGCCGAACAGCAGGCGGTAGCCGATCAGCAGCACCAGGGAGCCGCCGATCGCCGCGCCCCACGTGTAGAGATCGAAGAAGTGGTTCTCCACCGGGCGGTCGAGGAAGCGCGCGGAGAGCCAGCCGCCGACGAACGCGCCCGCGACCCCGATGAGGGTGGTGCCGATGAGGCCGCCCGGATCCCGACCGGGCAGCAGGATCTTGGCGATGGCCCCGGCGAGCAGTCCCAGAATGATCCAGCCGATGATGCCCACGTGGTAGTCCTCCAGTCGGGCCGGGTCCGGCGGAGTCCGCCCGGCCCGGCACCTCGGTTGCCTGATTGCGCAAGCCTATGGACCGGGGTCGGGGCACAACGGGTAGTGCCGGTAGCTGATGACAAGTCGTCGACGTTCTTTCACACGCTTATTACATTGCGCAATCGATGAAGTGGAATCACCCACCCGAGCCAGCCCGGCCCCTTACACTGAGACAGCGCACGTGCGGGGACAGTGATCGGGACGGGAGGGGATCGTGGCGGCGTTCACCGGTGGCTTCGAGGATCCGTCCGACGAGGTGCTGACCGAGGCGGCCGCCGCGTTCGGGCTCCTCGCGTCCTCCGCGCGGCTGCACATCATGTGGGCGCTGTCCCAGGGCGAGAGCGATGTCTCCCACCTCGCCGACCGGGTCGGGGGTGCGCTGCCCGCGGTCAGTCAGCACCTCGCGAAGCTGAAACTCGCCGGCCTCGTGCGCTCCCGTCGCGAGGGCCGTCGACAGGTCTACTTCGTCGACGACCCCGACATCGTGACCGTCGTCCGTGTCATGGTCGGCCAACTGACCGCCCGGACCGTCCCGGCCGCCGCTCACAGCCACGCCTCACGCGGCTCTTAGTCCGCCCCCTGTACGAAGGTGCACAACAGGGGGGAGAGGCATGTCCGATGCCCGGTCGTCGGGGCGCCGACGCTGGATCCCCGTGGTGGTCCTCGCCCTGGCGCTGTACGTCATCGTGCGCGCGGCGAACACCTCGCAGGGCGACGCCTCGGCCCCGCCCGCGACGGGCACCCCCACGAGCACCCCCGCGACGAGCACCCCTGCGACGGCACCTAGAGTCGGCCGAGCAACACCGTCAACTCCCGCGCCGGCTCCGACAGTCGGCCGGGCCACGCCGTCGCCCTCCGCCCCTTCCCCTGCTTCTCCTTCCGAGGTGATCTCCTCGCCGTACGATCCCGCCGACTACGCCTCCCAGGTGCGCAGCCGCGCCCGGCAGACCGGTGTCCGTGCCCGGCTGCTGATGGCGATCCTCTACAACGAGGCGTACAAACCGCATGTCCCCGCCCTGGAGCGGGCCTGGCAGAAGTACAAGCCGGGCGCGGCCTTCGGGATCGCCAACATGCACCGCGCCACGTTCGACGAGGTCAAGAAGGGCCGGGACTTCGCCGACCGCGGATGGGAGGAGCTGCCCGACGACCGGGACCTCGCCATCGAGGCCGCGGCCTGGTACCTGCACGACCTGGCCGCCGTACTCCCGGCCGACCGGGCCGCGCCGTACACCGAGGACGAACTGCTGGCCCTCGGCTACAACACGGGCGCCGACAACATGCTCGCCTTCGCCCGCGGTGCGACGCCGGGCAGCCAGGCCCGGTCCTACCTCGACCACCTGCACGCGAACTGGGCGAAGGCGGGGCGGGCCGTGGGCGAGGATTGAGACCTCCGGGAGGTTGCCGCATTCCGCCATGAGATCTCTCACCCGTGAAATGCGACGCGGTCCGTGCTGGCCGGGCCAGGGATTTGTTAGATTGCGCAACTACGCAACCTAGGCCTTGTTCCCGCTCGGCCTGCCCGTACACCGCCGCGCACGCCCGGCCGCCCCCTCCATGGCCCGGCCTGAGGGGCCCGACCGTTTCGTGGGAGTGGTAGATGAGCGACCGGTGGGACAGCCCGGGCGGTCAGGCCACGCGCAGCCGCTCCGGCCGCGTGCCGGGACAGCGGGAGGACGGGGCCGGTGGCGCGCAGCCGCCAGGCGGCCGGGCCGCCGCCCGGGCGGCCAACCGCACGCAGGGCGGCGGGCGGTCGCGTCGCCGGGCCCGCCCGGTGCGGCGCGGCAGGCGGGTCCTGCGGATCGTCGGGATATGTCTCTCGCTCCTCGTCCTGGGCACGGCCGGGGCCGGCTGGTGGTTCTACCAGCACCTCAACGGCAACATCAACAGCGTCTCGCTCGACGGCAAGGGCGGTGCGGAGAAGGCCGACGCCTTCGGCCGCACCCCGATCAACATCCTGGTCATGGGCTCGGACGGGCGGACCAGCACAGCGGACTGCAAACTGGGCGGCGGCTGCTCCCGGACCGGAGTGCAGACCGGCAACGGCAACGCGGACGTGCAGATGGTCGTGCACATCTCCGCGGACCGCTCCAACGCCACCGTCATGAGCATCCCCCGCGACACCATGGTCGACGTCCCGGCCTGCAAGGACAGCGAGAGCGGCCAGTCCACGCCCGGCTACTACGGCCAGATCAACAGCGCCCTGCGCTACGGCCCCGCCTGCCAGGTCGCCACCATCCACCAGCTCACCGGCATCCCCATCGACCACTTCGTCAAGCTCGACTTCTCCGGCGTGGTCAAGATGTCCGACGCGGTGGGCGGTGTCTCCGTGTGCGTCAACAGCGACGTCTACGACACCTACTCGCACCTGAAGCTGTCCGAGGGCGACCACACCCTCAAGGGCGAGGCGGCCCTGGAGTTCGTCCGTTCCCGGCACGGCTTCGGGGACGGCAGCGACCTCGGTCGTACGGTCTCCCAGCACATCTTCCTCAGCGCGATGATCCGGAAGTTCAAGAGCGCCGGCACGCTCACCGACCCCACGGCGGTCTACGACCTCGCGGACGCCGCCACGAAGGCGCTCACCGTGGACGACGGTCTCGGCAGCGTCAAGAAGCTGATCGGGCTCGCGGCCGACGTGAACAAGGTCCCCACCAAGCGGATGACCTTCACCACCATGCAGACCGCCGCCGACCCGAACGACACCAACCGGGTGGTCGTCGGCGCGGGAGCGAAGGCGCTCTTCTCCAGCATCGCCGACGACCAGTCGCTGACCACCGGGTCCGGCAAGAAGTCCTCGGCGGCCTCCGCGACGGCCACGGCGGCAGCGGTCCCCGCCTCGCGGATCGCCGTGACCGTCGAGAACGGCACCGCGATCACCGGCCGTGCCTCCGAGGTGGCGAACGCGCTCACCGGCCAGGGCTTCAGCTCCGACACCACCACCGCCAACGCGCCGAGCCCGGCGGCGACCACGACGCTCACGTACGGCACCGGCCGGAAGGCGGAGGCGCAGACGGCCGCCAAGGCGCTCGGACTGCCCTCCTCGCACCTGGAGGCGGGCACCGGCAGCGGTCTGACCCTGGTGATCGGCGGGGACTGGACGAGCGGCACCACGTTCCCCGGCGGCAAGGCGTCGGCGGCCCCCGCCGACACCGAGGCCGCGGTCTCCAACGCGCACGCCCAGACCGCCGACGAGGCCAAGACCTGCGCCAAGGTCAGCCCGTACAAGACCGTCTCCCTCAACGGGGTCGCGATGACACCGGCGCAGGCGTACGCGGAGGCGACCGACAAGAAGGACTCCGACAAATGAGGCGGGGACCGGCTCTTCGGTTGTACAGTTGCGCAAGCTGGCAACAATGAGTGTGGAGAAGGGACGTGCGGCATGCTGCGCAACGGACTGGAGCCCTGGCACCTGCTGATCGTGGCGATCGTGATCATCGTGCTGTTCGGCTCGAAGAAGCTCCCTGAGGCCGCCCGCGGGCTCGGCAAGTCGATGCGCATCCTCAAGAGCGAGGCCAAGGCCATGAAGGAGGACGGCACCGACCGGAGCACCGCCGCCCCGGCCGAGCCGGTTCAGCAGGTCGTGCGGTCCGCGCCGGGAGAGCCGACAGCGGCGCAGCGGACGGCAGAGGGCAACCCCGCCCACTGAACTCCCGTACACCGGGCCGGTCACGGTGAGCCGGAGGCGGTCGCGGCGGCCCGGTGCCGACCTCCGCTGGGAGGCTCCGACCCCGTCGCCGTAAGCTCCCGCCCATGAGTGAGTCAGACGAGGGTCCCGGCAGACGAGTCGTCGACGGGCGCTTCGAGTTGGAGGCCCGCCTCGGCGGCGGGGGGATGGGTACGGTCTGGCGGGCCAGGGACCTGGCGCTGCACCGGATGGTCGCCGTCAAGGAGGTCCGCCCGCCCGACCGGGACCTCGCCGAGTACGACCCCGACAGCGCGCGGACGCTGCGCGAGCGGGTGCTGCGCGAGGCACGGGCCCTGGCCCGGATCGACCATCCGAACGTCGTCACCATCCACCACATCGTGGACGGCGGCGAAGGCACCTACCCGTGGATCGTCATGGAGCTGGTCAGCGGCGGCTCCCTCGCCGACCGGCTGGCCCAGGGGCCGATGCCGCCGGTCGAGGCGGCGCGGATCGGCCGGGGTGTGCTGGCCGCGCTGGCCGCCGCGCACGACGCCGGCATCCAGCACCGGGACGTCAAGCCCGCCAACGTCCTGCTGCGGTCCGACGGGCGCCCCGTCCTCACCGACTTCGGCATCGCCGCGATCCGCGAGACGACCAGCCTCACCGTCACCGGCTCCATCATCGGCACCCCCGACTTCATGGCACCGGAACGCATCTCGGGCCACGAGGGCGGCTCCGCCTCGGACCTGTGGTCGCTCGCGATGATGCTGTACACCGCCGTGGAGGGCCACCACCCGCTGCGCCGCGGCAGCACCCTCGCCACCCTCGCCGCCGTCCTCAACGACGACGTACCGCCGCCCGCGCGGGCCGGTGCCCTGGGCGACGTACTCATGAGCGCGCTCGTACGGGATCCGGCGGCGCGTCCGTCGGCCGCCGTGCTGGACCGGCGGCTGGCCGAGATCGAGTCGGGGCCGAGCGGCCCGACGGCCGTGTGGCAGCCGCCCACCGCCCCTGCGCAGGCACAGCCTCCTTCCTACCCGGGGCTCTACGCCCCGGCCACCACCCCCGTCCCCGGTCCCCCCGCCGGATTCGGGCCGCCGCCCGTCCTCGGCGGCCCCGGCCAGCCCGTGACCTCGCCCGTCCGGGCGGGCGCCGGGAACCGGTCCGGACGGGGTGTCGCGCTCGGCGTCACGGGGACCTCGCTCGCGGGCGCCCTGGCCCTGCTGTGGTGGCTGGTGCCCTTCGGAGGCGACTCGGGCGACTCGGGGGATCCGGGCGGCGCGTCGGGCACCGGCGCCTCGTCCTCCGCCACCTCGTCCGCGGACCCGACCGGCTCCCGGGCCACCGCCCCGACATCCCGGCAGTCGAAGGCCGCGACGACCACGAGCCTGCTCACTCCCGACGGCATCCGTACCGCCATCCGGGCACTGGAGAAGGAGACCGGCCGGGACAGGTTCGGCGACTTCACCGTCTACGACGACTTCGTGTCGGCCGAGGTGATGGTCGACGGCAGCGACAGCAAGTACGACAGCTACACGTACCGCGTGGGCCGGGGTGTGGAGAAGGGCATCATCAAGGGCACCCTGTCCGGCGGCGACCAGCCCTTCCGCCTCGACGACTTCGACTGGGACAAGGTGCCCGCGCTGTTCGCGGAGGCGCGGAAGAAGCTCAACGTCGATGATCCGGAGACGCGTTACGTGCTGGTCAGGCAGCCCAACGACACCTTCGACACGCCCCTCGGCATGGCCGTCTACCTGAGCAACGAGTACAGCCAGTCCGGCTATCTGGACGCGACCCCCAAGGGCAAGGTGACCCGGGTCATGCCCGCGGAGGACTGAGGGTCCGCGCCGGGCCGACGCGACGGCTCCGCTCAGCCGACGCGACGGCTCCGCTCAGAGGCGGATGACGACCAGAGCGGTGTCGTCGGCGTTGCCGGTCGCGGGCAGCAGCTCGGCCAGGAGGGCGTCGGCCAGGTCCTCGGGGGCGGCATGGCGGTGGCGGCCGAGCGAGTCGGTGAGCCGGGCCAGGCCGGTGTCGATGTCCTCGGTGCGGCGCTCGATCAGCCCGTCGGTGTAGAGGACCAGCGTGGCGCCCTCGTCGAAGGACGCGGTGGCCTCCGGCCGGGTGGCGTGCTCGGGGCTGGCGCCCAGCGGCGGGTCGGTGGCCCGGTCCAGGAAGGACACCGAGCCGTCGGGATGCAGGAGCGCGGGCGGGAGGTGGCCCGCGCTGCTGTAGGTCAGCGTGTGGGCGTCCCAGTCGATGAAGGCCGTCGCCGCCGTGGTCGACTCGGCGCCGTCCACGGAGCGGGCGTACAGCCCGAGCGCCTCCAGGGCGCGGGCGGGGCCGTCGGCGACCCGGGCGGCGGCGCTCAGCGCGCTGCGGAGCTGGCCCATCACGCAGGCGGCCGCCAGACCGTGGCCCACGACGTCACCGACGGCCACGGCGAGGCGGTCGCCGGGCAGGTCGACGAGGTCGTACCAGTCGCCGCACACGTTCAGCGCGCCGACGGCGGGGCGGTAGCGGACGGCCGCCTGGTGGTGGTCCAGGGGTCTGTGGGCGGGCAGCAGGGCCTCCTGGAGCGCCAGGGCGACCTCGCGTTCGCGGGCGTGCGCCCTGCGCAGACGTTCGTTGACCTCCTGGAGCTCCCGGGCCCGGGTGTACAGCTCGGCCTCCAGCACCCGGGCCCGGCTGTCGCCGCCCGGTCCGCCGCGGGCGCGGATGAGTTCGGTGACCTCCTCCACCCGGTGCACGAGCAGGGTCACCTTGCCGTCGGTGCCGAGGACGGGAGCGTTGACCGGGCTCCAGAAGTGTTCCCGCCAGTGGCCGGGACGCTGGGGGTCCTCGATGTCGTAGCGCAGGACCGCCATGGTGTCGCGCTCGCCGGTGGCGACCGCCCGCAGCATCGACTCCCGCGTCTCCCGCATCCCCGCCGCGGCCGAGTCGTGGGGGTTCTCGGGGAAGACGTCGAAGATGTAGCGGCCCAGGAGGTGCTCGCGGGGGCGACCGGTCAGGCGTACGAAGTCGTCGTTGACGTCGACGTACACCAGCTCGGGCGTCAGCAGCGCCACCATGCCGGGCAGGGCCCGGAAGACCGCCGCGTAGTCGATCTGCGGTTTCCTCATGTGCAGCCTGCCTCGACACGAGCCATCATGATGTGATTTTCCACGATAGAGGGGAACGGGGCGCCGCCTCGACAGTTACGGTCGTCAGGAGGCGGCGAACGACCGCGATCTGCCTGGACCGACCTGGGGCGACCTGCACCGACCTGGTTCCGCATCGCGGTTCCGCCGCGCCGCGGGCACGGCCCGTACAGCCGCTCGCCCGACTCCCGGAAGGGGCACTCGCATGCGTTACGCAGTCCTCGGAACCGGCATCGTCGGCCGGACCATCGCCGGCAAGCTCGCCTCCCTCGGCCACGACGTCGTCATCGGCACCCGCGATCCCGAGGCCACGCTCGCCCGTACCGAACCCGACGGCATGGGCAATCCGCCGTTCGCCCGGTGGCACGCCGACCACGGCCAGGTGCGTCTGGAGACCTTCGAGACGGCCGCGGCCTTCGGCGAGTCTGTCGTCAACACCACCGCCGGCGGGCAGAGCCTCGATGCGCTGCGGGCGGCGGGCGCGGCGAACCTGAGCGGCAAGGTCCTCATCGACGTCGCCAACCCGCTGGACTTCTCCACCGGGATGCCGCCGACGCTGGACCCGGTCAACACGGACAGTCTCGGCGAACGCATCCAGCGCGCCTTTCCCGAGGCCAGGGTCGTCAAGTCCCTCAACACCATGAACTGCTTCGTCATGGTGGAGCCGGCCCGGGTGGCGGGGGAGCACACCGTGTTCGTCAGCGGCGACGACACCGGCGCCAAGAAGGCCGTCACCGAACTGCTGGGCTCCTTCGGCTGGCCCGCGGCGAGCGTCATCGACCTGGGCGACATCACGAGCGCCCGCGGCGCGGAGATGATCCTCCCCCTCTGGCTCCGCCTGTACGGAGCGCTCGGGCACGGCGACTTCAACTTTCATGTGCAGGGGGGCGGGGGCATGCCGACGCCCTAGGTCGTGTCCGCAAAGTGCCCGTGTCGTTGGTCTGTTCGTGGTGCGTCGTCATGAGCTGACTGATGAGTCGTGGGCGGTGATCGAGCCGTTG